>CAWHDZ010000011.1:0-264007 GCA_963828255.1 uncultured delta proteobacterium
GCCTAACGCCCTCCGCCGTGCCCTCCTCCTCCGCCGCGAGACGGGGCAGGGGCCCGGCCGGGTGGGGCCGCCCGTGACGGAGGAGGGCCTGCCCGGGACGGAGGGGCGGCGCTCCGCTGCCTGGCGGCCGCGTCCCGCCCCAGCCCGGCGGGCGCGCTCGGGTAGGAGGGGCGGGTGGCCGGACGCGCCGACTGCTGCGGAGCCGGGCGGGTCATCGGCTGCTGCGCCTGCGACGGGCGCGAGCGTCGGCTGCTGCTTCCACCCCTGCGAGGTGTTGCGGTCCCACGAGCCGCCGTCGTTCTTCCGGTACACGTTGCCCTTCCTGTCGGCGTAGACGTTGTTGGGCCGGTTGGCGGGACGGGGCGCGGGCCGGGTCGACACCGGCGCGACCCGGTCCACGTTGCGGGCCCTGTTCTCGGGACGGGCGTAGATGTTGTTGCTCCATCCGCCGCCCTGCCCGGAGGGTCGAGGAGGGGGAGGGCGGGCTCCACCCCCGACGGGCGGACGGCCGCCGGGAGGCGGGGGGCGATACCCGTGTCCCGGGTACGGAGGACGGTACCCGGGAGGCGGCCGGTACCAACCCCCCGGGTAAGGGGGCGGAAACGGGCGGTAGCCCGGTGGGCCCCACCATCCCGGGCCGTAGGACGGACCGAAGCGCATGCCCGAGTAGAAGAAGGGGGAACCGTAGCCGTACCCGAAGCCGAAGCCGACCCAGGGGTTGAAGACCACGTTGAAGCCGTAGGTCACGGGGCGCGGGTAGTACACGCTGGGTCCGATGTACGGCGGATAGGAGAAGCCCGTGCCGTACACCACGGTGCCGTAATACGGGTACATCCCGGTGTAGCCCGGCAGGTAGCCGACGTACACCGTCTCCGGGGTGGACTGGTACACGTACACGTACCGCGTGTTGTAGACCGGCGCGCTGGGCGGGACCTGGTCGATGTCGGGCGGGCGCTTGTCACTGACGGTCCAGGGGCCCCGGGGAGTCGGCGCCACGTACCAGACCGCCTGCTCGCAGGCCCAGTACATCCCCGCGTCCCGGATGACCGAGGTGGGTGTGTTCACGGCGAAGGCCAGCGGGGTGCCCTCGATCGACTTGAAGCGAGGTTCGCCGTCGTAGGTCACCTGGAACTGCTGGTCACGCCTCACCGCGGTGGTCTGGGGGATCTGGCTGTCGGCCAGCGCGTCGTTGGCCTCCTCGGTGCCGGACACGAAGGTTCGGACCTGGCCCACCGGGGAGTCGGGGGGGAGGTTCGAGAACCCGCCGGGAAGCTGGTCGGGCCGGACGAAGGTCCAGGGCCCGGAGAGCGACTTCGACCGGAACCAGCGCCCGGAGGCCAGCACGTAGGTCTCGCCGGTGGGAACGTGGACCAGCACGTCGCGCTGGGTGTTCTCGGCGTAGAGCAGGTCGGCGTCGTCGCCGACCGGGACGTACCGGGGCGGTCCGTCGAAGACGAAGAGCTCGGTCGGCTCCGTGGCGACGAGCACCGCCGGCGGGGCAGTGGGCTCCTCGATCTCCCGCTCGGCGTCCTTCAGGGCCGTGTCGTCGCCGGCCCTGTCGGCGGGGGGCGGATGGGCGTCGAAGAACTGCTTCACCGCGGGTGACGGTGCGGCGACGGGGGCGAAGGGGCCGGTGGCGGCCTGCGCCTCGTACCAGAACGTGCCGCCGGAGAGGTACCAGCGGCGTGTCGCCGGGTCCTCCACCACGAACATGGGGGTGTTGACCACGCGCCGGAGGGAGGAGCCCGGGATGGGCTGCTCGACGGGCTTGCCGGCGTAGAGGAGCAGCACCGCCGGAACGTTGGAGAAGCGCATCTTCGGCGGAGTGGACCGGAGCCCCTCCGAGGAGCGCTTCTCGGCCTGGGAGACCGCCAGGCTGGCCTGGATGGCGTCGAGCCCCACCGTGAGATCCCACCTCGGTACCTCGGCCTCCAGGATGGTGGCCAGCTGCCGCTCCTCCTCCCTGGTGATGTTCGGGAAGCGGACCCTGTCCACCCGGATGGTCTCCACCGTGGCGGTCCGGGCGTCGCGGTCGATCGAGGAGGTGGTGGTGAACCAGAGGACGCCGAAGACCGGGGCGCCTCCCTTCTCCGACCAGGAGACGGCGCTGCGCCCGGCCATGGTCACGCCCTCGAACTTCTCGACCTGGGGCTGGAAGATCTCCAGGACCCCGGCGCCGATCTGGAGGGTGCGGGGCCAGTCTCCCGGGAAGCCCTCCTCCTGGCTCGCGTCGGGTGGCGGCGGCGGAGGCGCCTGGGCGAAGGCCTGGATCGCGGAGGCGAGGAGGAGTGCTGCCAGTGCGGCCTTGCGCATCGGGAAAGTGTATCGCCGGGGAAGTGGGCCGACGATTGCCATTCGGACGCGTCAGCCGCCCCGTTTCTTCTTGGCCTTCCTGGGGGGTGCGGGAGCAGGCTCGCCGGCGACCCGGAACGGCGCGACCAGGGGCTCGAAGGTGCGCCCGTCATCCGATATCACCAGCCGGTTCTCCAGACCCTCGAGCCGGAGGACGTGGCGGCTTCCGGGAGGGAGCGGCTCGAGCGGGACCAGGGTGAACCGGGAGGTCGTCCCGACCTCGGCGTCGGCGCTCGACGGAACCATGGCGTCGCGTGCGTCGAGGAGCACCAGGCGCGCGCCGCGGGCGGCGAAGGGAAGGCGGACCTCGAAGGTGGAGCCGGGGTCCACCAGGGGCGGCGCGGAGCCGGCGCCCTGGAGCGGCATCGCCGTGACGCCGAAGCGTGCCTCGACCGCGGTGACGGGAAGGCCCTGGGGCGGGAGCGGAATGGCCGGCTCGGCCGGCGCGGCTGGACCGCTGCCTGCGGCGGGTGCGCTGGGTGCGGCGGCGGGGGGCGTCGCCGTGCTGGTCTGTGGGCTCGGCCTCGTGCAGCCGGAAATCAGGAGCCCAAGCAGGCCAGCCAGAGTCCGATAATGTATATTATGTAAACTGAGACCGGGGACGGTCATGCGTGCGAACGGCTCGCCTCTTCGACGTCCCGCGGGGGCTGGTTGGCCGCCCCCGACGAGCGCGCGAGGTGCACTCCCCCGCACTCACCGGTTCGGGCCAGGACCCGGACGATGCGCGGTGAGCCGTCGCGGGAAGCCACCGTGCACGGGCACGGGACGGTGGAAGGATCGGAGACCTCCTCCGCCACCGACGAGAGCGCCTGCCGCATCTCCGCCTCGAGCCGGCGGAGCCGCTCGATGCGGTTGCGGGCCTGGGCCACATGGGCTGGAAGCCGGTCGCGGAGCAGCTTCCGGAACTCGACGGCGTTGCGGCACCCTGCCCGCATCGCCAGCATGGCCCGGATATCGGGGATGGACAGGCCGAGCTCGCGGAAGTCGAGGATGAGCTGGAGCTGCTCGAGCGTCGCCCGGTCGTACCGGCGGTGGCCACCCTCGCTCACGGCGATGGGGTGCAGGAGCCCCTGCTCCTCGTAGAAACGCACCGTGCGGACGGTCTCTCCCGTCGCCCGGGCCAGGTCTCCAGAGGTGAACACGCGCTCCATGCAGGATTTGCTAATGGCGCGGTGGTCTGGATGCAACGATCGTTGACGCCCGCTGGCGTCGCGGTCAGCCCTGGGAGAGCAGGTGCCGGGCGATGACCATCCGCTGGATCTCGCTGGTTCCCTCGTAGATGGTCTGGACCCGGGCGTCCCGGAAGAGCCGCTCCACCGGGAACTCGCCGATGTACCCATACCCTCCGTGAATCTGAACGGCCCTGGACACGGCCACCTGCGCCGCCTCGCTGGCGAAGAGCTTGGCCATGGCCGCCTCCTGGCCGAAGGGCTGGCCGGCCTCCTTGAGCGCGGCGGCGCGCAGGGCCATGAGCCGGGAGGCGTCGTGGGCCGTGCGCATGTCGGCGATGGCGAAGGCCACCGCCTGGAACGCCGCGATGGGCTGCCCGAAGGCCTTCCGCTCCCGGGCGTAGCGGGCCGAGGCGTCGAGCGCGGCACGGATGGTCCCGGTGGCCTGGGAGGCGATGCCGATGCGCCCCCCGTCGAGCGCCGCCAGCGCCACCCGGAGGCCGTGGCCGACCTGCCCCAGCACCGCCGACGCCGGGATCGCGCAGTCCTCGAAGGTGAGCGAGACGGTGCTCGAGGAGCGGATGCCCATCTTCTCCTCGAGGCGCCCCACCACGAGGCCCGGCGTCCCGCCCTC
This sequence comes from uncultured delta proteobacterium, assembly GCA_963828255.1. Classification (GTDB taxonomy): domain Bacteria; phylum Myxococcota; class Myxococcia; order Myxococcales; family Anaeromyxobacteraceae; genus CAIOAK01. The sequence continues at coordinate 4,156 of CAWHDZ010000011.1, forward strand.
GACGAGGAAGGCGGTGATGCCGCGGTTCCCGGCCCCCACGTCGGTGCGGGCCCAGACGATGATCACCCCGGCCCGATCGCCGCTGGTGATCCACTGCTTCGTTCCGTTCAGGACGAAGCGGTCTCCCCGGAGGTCGGCCCGGGTGGTCATCGAGTTGGGGTCGCTGCCGGCCTGTGGCTCGGAGAGGCCGAACGACCCGGCCAGCCACTCCCCGGAGGCGAGGAGCGGCAGGCAGCGGCCCTTCTGGTCGTCGGTGCCGAACCGGGCGATGGTCTCGCCCACCATGTTGGTGACCGCCATGGTCACGGCGAGCGAGCAGTCGGCCCGCGCCACCTCCATCACGGCCATGGCGTAGGCCACCGCTCCCGCCTCCGAGCCCCCGAAGGCGGAGGGGACGTTCACCGCGAGGAGGCCCAGCTGGCCGAGCTCGCGCACCAGCCCCTCCGGGAAGCGTCCGGTGCGGTCTGCCGCGGCGGCGGCGGGCTCGGCGCGCTCGGTGGCGAACGTGCGGGCCGCAGCCGCGACGGCCTGCTGGACCTCGGTCCCGTCGAAGTCCAACGGGCTAGCCCCTGAGGACGCTCGAGGCGATCACCAGCCGCTGGATCTCGCTCGTCCCCTCGTAGATCGCGGTGATGCGGCTGTCGCGCCAGTGGCGCTCCACGTCGTACTCCTTCACGTAGCCGTACCCGCCGTGAACCTGGATGGCCTTGGAGGTGACCCGCTCGCACATCTCCGACGCGTAGAGCTTGGCCATGGCGCTCTCCGCGCTGTGGCGCACACCCCGGTCCTTGAGCCAGGCGGCCCGCCACACCAGCAGCCGGGCGGCGTCGATCTCGGTGGCCATGTCGGCCAGCATGAACTGGATGGCCTGGAACTGGGTGATGGGCTGGCCGAAGGCCTTGCGCTCCCTGGCGTAGGCCACCGCCTCCTCGTAGGCCGCCTGGGCGATTCCCAGCGCCTGGGCGGCGATGCCGATCCGGCCGCCGTCGAGGGTCTGCATGGCCACCTTGAACCCCTCCCCCTCCCCGCCCAGCCGGAAGCGCTCGGGCAGGACCACGTCCTCGAAGAAGAGGGTGCAGGAGCCCGAGGCCCGGATGCCCACCTTCTCGTCCGGCTTGCCGCGGGTGAAGCCCTTCACCGATCCGGGAACCAGGAAGGCGCTCACCCCCTTGGACCCCTTCGAGCGGTCGGTCACCGCGAAGACCAGGACCACGTCCGCCTGCGGTCCGTTGGTGATGAAGTTCTTGGTGCCGTTCAGGACGTACTCGTTTCCCTTCTTCTCGGCGACGGTGCGCATCTCGGCCGCGTCGGATCCGCTGGTGGGCTCGGTGAGGGCGAAGGCTCCCAGCCGCTCCCCGCGGGCGAAGGGGATCAGGAAGTCGAGCTTCTGGTCGGGGGTGCCGAACTTGTAGACCGGATCGCAGTAGAGGGAGTTGTTGACGCTCAGGATCACGCCGGTGCCGGCGCAGCCGCGCGAGATCTCCTCCATGGCCACCGCGTAGCTGACGTTGTCCATGCCGGCGCCGCCCAGCTCGGTGGGGATGGCGACCCCGAGGAGCCCCATGTCGGCGAGCTTCCTCACCGCGTCGGCCGGGAACTGGTGGGCCACGTCCCAGCGCCGGGCGTTGGGGCGGAGCTCGGAGTCGGCGAACTGCCTGCAGAGCTCCCGGACCTGGCGCTGCTCGTCGTTGAGCTGGGTGTCCATCGATCTCCCCTCCCGGTCAGGCGCCCTGGAACCGGGCGGGGCGCTTCTCGACGAATGCCTGCAACCCTTCCTTCCCGTCGGCCGTCCCGAAGAGCATGCCGAAGGCGACCGCCTCCATCTCCTGCCCGGCGGCGAGCTGCGGCTGGGCCGTGGCCCGGAGGATGCGCCTGGCGGCCGCGATGGCCCCCGGCCCCCTGGACCCGATCTTGCGGGCCTGGGACAGCGCGTACTCCAGGAGCTTCTCCGGAGGCAGCACCTCGAGGGCGAGCCCCCAGGCCCTGGCGGTTGCCGCGTCGGCCATGTCGCCGGTGAGGATCATCTCCATGGCGCGGGCCGGACCGACCCGGCGCTGCAGCCGCTGGGTGCCTCCGAAGGCGGGGATGATCCCCAGGTTGACCTCGGGCTGGCCGAAGCGGGCCTTCTCGCTCGCGTAGACGAGATCGCAGGCCATGGCCAGCTCGCACCCGCCGCCCAGCGCGAAGCCGTTCACGGCGGCGATGGTGGGGATGGAGAGCGCCTCCAGCCGCTCGAAGGTCCGCTGCCCGGCCTCGGCGAAGCGCCGGGCCTCGAGCGGGGTCAGCTTCGCCATCTCGGCGATGTCGGCGCCGGCCACGAAGGCCTTCTCGCCACCGCCGGTGAGGATGAGGGCCCGGAGCGTCCGATCGGCCTCCACCTCGGAGAGCATCTCGCCGAGCTCCCGCACGGTCCTGGTGTCGAGGGCGTTGAGCGCCTTGGGCCGGTTCATCGTGGCGATGCCGACCCCGTCCTCGATCCGCCACAGGATGTTCTCGAGCTGCATCACGTTCTCCCTCCGCCCCGTGGGCGGCTCAGGCGTACTTGTGGAATCCGCGACCCGACTTCCGGCCGAGCCAGCCCGCCGCCACGTACTGCCGCAGGAGGGCGGCCGGGCGGTACTTGTCCTCGCCGAGTTCCCGGTGAAGGACGTCGGCGATGAAGAGGCAGGTGTCGAGGCCGATGAAGTCGGCCAGGGTGAGCGGCCCCATGGGGTGGTTCAGGCCCAACTTCACACCGGTGTCGATGTCCTCCGGCGTGGCCAGCCCCTCCTGGAGGGCGAAGCAGGCCTCGTTGATGAGCGGGATGAGGACGCGGTTCACGATGAACCCGGGGACGTCCTTCGAGGTCACGGTGGTCTTGCCGAAGGTCTTCGTGGCCAGGTCCACCACGGTGGTCCAGGTCCCGTCGCTGGTCTGCAGGCCGCGGATGATCTCGATGAGCTGCATCACAGGCGGCGGGTTCATGAAGTGCATGCCGATGAACTGGCCGGGACGCTTCGTCGCGGCGGCCAGCTGGGTGATGGAGATGGAGCTGGTGTTGGAGGCCAGGATGGCGTGGGGCGGGAGCAGCGCGTCGAGCCTCCGGAGGAGCTCCACCTTGGGCTCCACCCTCTCGACGATGGCCTCGATGGCCAGGTCGGATCCGGCTGCGGCGTCCACCGCGTCGGCCGGGTGGATCCGGTCGAGGATCCCCTGTCGCGCCTCGGCGGTGATCTTCCCCTTCTCGACGAGCTTCTGGAGGGATGCGCCCAGCTTGCCGTGGGCTTTCACCGCCAGTCCGGGGACGGCGTCGAGGAGCGTGACGGTGAGGCCGGATTGCGCCGCAACCTGGGCGATGCCGCTGCCCATCTGCCCTGCGCCGACGACTGCGATGCGCTGGATCGCCATGGACACTCCTGGAAAGAGGGACGGTCCGTGATACGGAGAATCCGGCCGACTTGTCAATCGGCGCGTGGAGCCCGATCGCCGATGGCGAGGACGATGGGACCGCCTTCCGAGATCACGATGGGGAGCACGCTCCTCCGGACCGGGCCGCTCGCGCCCGTGACCCTCACCTCGACATGGTAGGAGCCGTCCGGGAGCTTCACCTCCTGGACGACCTGGCGCGGGGCGCCGCCGGGGAACCGGAACGCGGTCCGGCGCAGGGCGCCCTCCCCGCCGCGCACCTCGACCTCGAGGGCCCGGACGTCGGCCGCCTCGCCGAGGTCGTACACGAGCGTCACGCTCCTGGGCGCGGCGCGGAGGAAGAAGAGTCCGATCGCCGCGAAGCCCAGCAGCAGGAGGAGGCGCAGTGCGCCCTTCACTCCCCGGCGTCCCCTTCGCCGGCGGGCCTGGCCCGGCGCTTCACCTTCACCTTCACGGGAGGGGTGGGCTCGCCGTCGGAGGCCTTGAGCCGCATCTCGGCGTGGATCTCCACGGTCATGTTCTCCACCGACTTGAGGATCTCCTTGCGGAAGGTCTCCGAGTCGAGGAGACGGCGCAGTTCCTGGCCGAGGACCCGGAGGACCTCGTCCTTGGCGCCGGAGGCCTGCGAGACCAGGTAGGTGGCCAGGTCCTTGGGGAGCTTCCACTCCCGGGCCACCTTGCGCGCCCCTTCCTCGGTGAGGAAGAGCGCCCCCACCCCGGTGAGCACGGCCTTGCGAACCACGTCGGCCACGAAGCCGACGGTTCCGGGTCCTTCTCCGGTCGGGTCGGGCTGGGAGGCGGGGTCGTCGGGGATGTCCGGGTCGGCCATGGGGGAAGCCTACCCCATCAGGCCCGTGGCTGGGCCCCGATGACCGGAAGGCGCGGCGCCTTCATGACCTGGACGCTGATGGCGGCCGCCACCTGCCCCGCCATGGCCTGGAAGGCCCGGGCCTGGGGCCCGTCGGGGAGGGCCTCGACCACCGGGACCCCGGCGTCCCCGCCCTGACGGACGGCCAGGTCGAGCGGGATCTCCCCCAGGAAGCGCATGCCCATTCGCTCGGCCGCGGCTCGGGCCCCGCCGTGGTCGAAGATGGGGGTCTCCTGCCGGCAGTGGGGGCAGACGAAGGTGGACATGTTCTCGACGATGCCCAGGACCGGGATGCCCACCTTGTCGAACATGAGCTTGGCCCGGATCACGTCGGCGAGCGCCATGTCCTGCGGGGTGGACACCAGCACCACGCCGGCCGCCTTCACGTTCTGTGCGAGGGTGAGCGGGACGTCGCCCGTCCCCGGGGGCAGGTCGAGGAGCAGGTAGTCGAGCTCGCCCCAGTTCACGTCGCGCATGAGCTGGAGGAGCGCCCCGGTGACCATGGGGCCGCGCCAGATCATGGCCTGGTCGGGGTCGACGAGGAAGCCGATGGACATGAGCTTGAGGCCGTGGGCCTCGATGGGGTCGAGCCGGTTGCCGCCGACCGTGTTCGGGCGCTCGGTGACCCCGGTGAGCAGCGGCAGCGACGGCCCGTAGATGTCGGCGTCGAGGACGCCCACCTTCGCGCCTGCCCGGGCCAGGGACATGGCCAGGTTGATGGTCACCGTTGACTTTCCGACCCCACCCTTGCCGGCCCCCACGAGGACGATGTTCTTCACGCCCGGGGTCATGGAGGACTGGGCCACGCCGGGAGCGGAGCGGACCCGGGCCGAGAAGCGGAGCTCCACGCGCGTCGCGCCGGCGCCCCGCAGGGCGGCCTCGACGTCCCTGGCGATCGTGTCCTTGAGGGGGCAGGCCGGAGTGGTCAGCTCCACCTCGAGGGACGCGGCGTCCCCCTCCACCTTGAGGTCCTTCACCATCCCCAGCCCCACCAGATCCCGGTGGAGCTCGGGGTCCATCACCTTGCGAAGTGCCGCCATCGCGCCGTCGAGCGTCAGTCCCATCGTGGCGGGGCTATAGCGGGACGCCCCCGCCGTGGCAAGATGGCCTTCGTGCTGCGCGTGCTTCGGCTCGAGGGGGAGGCGGTCAGGAACGGAGGGCGGGAGCTCGCCGCGCCGGGGAGCCCGATCTGGGTGGACTGCTCGCCCGAACCGGAGAACCTCGACTGGCTCGCCTCCCGGTTCGGCTTCCACCCTCTCGCGCTGGAGGACGCGGCCCACGCCGACCAGCGCTCCAAGTTCGAGGACTACCCGGGGACCGACTTCATCGTGCTCCACCGGCTGGCGAGCCATCCCGCCGGTGAGGACGTCGCCGACCAGGAACTGCACGCCTTCCTCACCGCCGACGCGCTGGTCACCGTTCACGTGGACCGGATCGTCGAGCTCGACGCCGTCTTCGACCGGGTGATGGGCGACCGGGCCGTCCTGGGGCGCGGCCCCGACTTCGTCCTCTACCTGGTCTACGACGCCATCACCGACGCGCACTTCCACATCGCCGACGAGCTCTCCGACGAGGTCGAGGTGCTGAACGAGGAGGTTCTCGAGAACCCCCGGGAACGCGAGATGGTCGGCCGCATCGCCGCGCTCCGTCACCGGCTGGCGCACCTGCGCCGCCGGCTGGCGCCGCAGCGGGAGGTGCTGGCCGCGCTCTCCCGCCCCGGGCAGTCCGTGGTCCGCGAGCGGGCGGTCTTCTACTTCCGCGACGTGCAGGACCACGTCGTGCGCATCACCGAGCAGCTCGACGTGTCGCGCGACCTGGCCTCGCAGACCATGGAGATCTACCTCTCCACGGTGAACAACCGGATCTCCTCGGTCATGGCCCGCATGGCGCTCGTGTCCACCATCTTCCTGCCGCTCACCTTCATCACCAGCGTCTTCGGGATGAACCTGCCCGGGACCGACCGGCTCGTCGGCTGGTGGCTGGTGGGCGCGACGACGCTCGTCCTGCCTCCCGCGATGTTCCTGCTCTTCAAGAGGCGGGGCTGGTTCTAGCGTTCCGCGGCGCCGGCCGGACCGTCACGGTGCCCTCCCCGCCCTCGGCTCCCGCCACCTCGACGTCCACCGGCAGGAACCGCCTGACCACCTCGGCGTTGGTGAGCAGGTGGCGGGTGATGTCACTTACAGTGAAAGTGGTGGCGAGGTCCACGGCGGCCGGCCGGGGCACCCTCCCCGCCGCGACGAGCGCGGCAGGCACGAGGAGCTGGTCGGCGAGGTGGCGGTCCACCGCGCCATGCCCGTCGAGGAACCTGGAAAATCCCGACACGGCCGCGTCGGCGGTCCGATCGGGCTCCCTCCCGCCCTCGCTCGTGGCGGAGTGTCCGGAGCGGACCCGCTCGAAGCGCGCCACCACCAGGAGGTGGCTCCCGCGGGACGGGCCGCCCGGCATGGGAACGGCCCGTGGCTGGCAGGAGACCCCCGCCTCGCGCATCCGGCGCTCCGCGCGGTCGGCCTGCCGCTCGCCCACCGAAAAATCCACCCCCGACACGAGGGACAACACGTCCGCCTCGAGGAGAGTGCCCCGGTGCCGGAGGTCGAGCGGGGGCATGGCGCGGGCTGGCTGCACGGAGGCGCCGAACTCCCCACCCCCTTCCGGGTAGAACCCGGCCCGCTGGAGCGTGAGCTCGCACGGGAACCCCAGCCGGGCGACCGCCGGCGCCCAGACGAGCGCCAGGTAGTGGAAGGATGGGCTGTGGTCCTGGTGGGTGCCGCCGAGGAGGGAGACCTGGGTCGGGGTCCCGGCCAGGGCGAGCGGCCAGCAAAGGGTCTGGAAGAGGAGCGGGGCCGAGCCGGCCGTCCCGATGTCGAACCGCCAGGACGGCTTCGGCGCAACCGCCCGAGGTTCCATGGAAATCTCGGACGAGCCCACCGAGTCTCCGGCCAGGCTTCCACCGCAGATGGCCGCGGTGGCGCGCGCCGCGGCGAGGTGCTGCGGGCGGAGGCCGGGCTTCATGCGGCCGTGCCGGATCCGGGAGATGCGGAAGGGATGGCCCGTAACGGCCGAGAGGCTGAGCGCGGTCCGGAGGATCTGGCCGCCTCCCTCACCCATCCCGCCGTCGAGCTCGATGGGGTCCCGGGGGTCCACGTCCGGCCATCTAGAACCCGGTGGCGCCTCCCGTCAAGGCGCCTGATCTCGCTGAAATAGACCGTTCCCCCGGCCGTAGGGGTTTGCATGGTTGCAGCCCACGCACTCCCGGGGATAGGTTCCCGCCTCTCCTGGCCCACGACGAAGCAGGTCGAACGGTTCCTCTTGGCGCCCCCATCCCACGATGCAAGCCTCGCCCTCTCCGCGGCCGCCGGCGACCGCCGGGCCTTCGCTCGGCTCGTCGAGGAGAACAAGCGGTCGGTCTACGGCCTGTGCCTCCGCCTTCTATCCGACCCGGAGGAGGCCCGTGACGCCGCCCAGGAGTCCTTCACGCGCGCCTACGCCTCGCTGGAGAGCTACGACCTCGAGCAGGCCTTCGCTCCCTGGGTCCTCCGCATCGCCCGCAACCACTGCCTCGACATGCTCCGCCGCCGCATCCCGGCGCGCGCCCGGGTCGAGCTCGACGCCGTCGACGAGGACGGGCCTCCGCACGAGCTCCCCGACACCACGTCCGAGCGGGCCGACGACGCCATCGAGAAGGCCCAGGTGCGGGAGGCGCTGGAGCGCGCCGTGGCCGCGCTGCCTCCCAACTACCGCGAGGTGGTGCACCTCTTCCACGTCGAGCAGCTCTCCTACAAGGAGATCGCCTCCACCATGGGCGTCCCCCTCGGAACCGTGATGACGTGGCTGCACCGGGCCCGCGCCCAGCTCAGGAACCTGCTCGAAGGACAGGAGGTCTCGCCGTGATCGACCACCGTCACCTCACCGACGACGAGGCCCAGCTTCACCTCGAGTCCGGCCTGTCCGCGCCGGAGGGCGCCCGGGTGGAGACCCACCTGGCCGGGTGCCCGTCCTGCCGTGCGCTCGTGTCGTCCTTCCAGGCCCTCTCCGAGGCGCTCACGTCGATGCCGGTCGCCGAGCCCCCCGCCGACTTCACCGCCGTCGTCATGGCCCGCATCGACGAGCGCGAGCTCGCGCGGGCCAGCGAGCGCCGGGCCACCCTGGCCGTCCTCGGGGCGGTGGCCGTCTCGCTGGTGGTGGCGCTGGCGTTCGCCGGCCAGGCCGCCTGGGCCCCGGCGCTCTCCGCGGTCTCCACCGGGGCGGTGAAGGCCCTCTACGCCTTCCGCATCACCTCCGACGTCGTCTCGCCGCTCATCTCGGCGCTGCGCCTCCAGATCATCGTGGTGGCCGCGGCCGTCGGCATCCCGCTCACCCTCGCACTCTCCCGCCTGGCGGCTCCTCGCCAAGGCCAGGCCGCCTGACCCGGGACACGCCATGCTCTCCGCACTCCTCCTCGCCTTCGCCCTCGCCGCCCCTCCGGGCCTTCCGGCTCCGCCCCCGCCGCCCGCGCCGCCCGCGCCGCGCGCCTTCGCCACCCCGGGCCGCGACGCGCGTCTCCAGGGAGACTGGCCGGAGAAGCCAAACCCGGCCAGGGTCACCCTCCGGGACGGCAAGATCAGCGTGGACAAGGCGCTCCGGAAGATCGCCGACAGCGCTGGCTGGAGCATGGTCGCCAACACCGGTCGGGCCGGCGACCGGTTGCTCGTCCTCGACCTGCGCGACGTCCCGGTGGAGGACGCGCTCGTGGCCGTCCTCGAGGGCACGCCCCTCTCCGCCATCCGGCGTGGCGACACCATCACCGTGGCTCCGCGTGCCACGCGCGTGGCCGAGACGCCCGTTCTCTCCGGGTTCGAGACCCCCTCTGGAAAGAAGGTCACTGCGAACTTCACGGATGCCCCGGTGGACAAGGCGCTGCGGCAGATCGCCGAGGCAGCCGGGTGGTCCATCGTGCTCCCCCCCGGCCTCCGCGGCGCCGTGAACGCGAACTTCCGGGCCAGCCCGGCGGAGGACGCCCTGAAGGCGGTCCTCTCCCAGGCCGGACTGTCCGCGGCCCGGGACGGCGCCATCGTGACCGTGACCCGCGAGTCGGGTCCCCGGGTGATCGTCCGGGGCGACAAGCGCCGCATCGTCTTCGACGGCGACGGCGAGGTGCTCACGGATGACATTCGCGGCATCGCCGAGGAGGCGCGCCAGGCCGCCGCCGAGGCCATGCGGGACGCCCAGAGCGACGTGCAGGTGGAGCAGCACGCCGGCGGCGCCGAGGACGGCGAGAAGGGCGGGCGTGACAAGGTGGTCACCGGCGACGTGACGATCGGACCCGGCGAGCGCTGGAGGGACGTGGTCGCGCTGCGCGGCAACGTGCGCATGGGCGCCGGGTCGTCGGCCCGGCAGGTCACGGCCGTGCTGGGATCGGTGGAACTCGAGCCCGGCGCCACGGTGGACCGCGAGGTGGTCGCCGTGGGTGGAAACGTCCACGTCGCTTCCGGGGCGCACGTCGGCGCAGACGTGGTGAGCGTCGGAGGCGAGGTGTCCATCGATCAGGGCGGTGTCGTGGAGGGGCAGGAGGTGTCGGTGAGCGTTCCGGGATTCGCCGGGCTCCTCGGCCTCGCCTCTCCCAGTCCCGCCACCTCCAAGGGGATCTCGGCTGGCCTCCAGATCGGCCAGGCGATCGCCAAGTTCGTGGTCTTCTTCCTCCTCGCCCTGCTGCTGCGGGCCGTCGCCCCGGCCCGGCTCGACCGGGTGACCGCGAGCCTCACCCGGGCGCCGTTCCGCGACGTGCTGTACGGCCTGCTCGGAACCATCGCCATGCCGGTGCTGACGGTCCTCCTGGCGGTCACGATCGTCGGGATCCTGCTCATCCCGGTCCAGGTCATCGCGATCATCATCGCCGCCATCCTCGGCTACACGGCGCTGGCGCTCCTCATCGGCCGGGCCATCCCCATCGGCGAGCGAAGGGCCGACGGGGTCATCCAGCTCGCCATCGGGACCGGGATCGTGGTGCTCGTGAGCGAGATCCCGTTCGTGGGCGTTCTCGCGATGCTGTCGGCCTGGCTGCTCGTCTTCGGGGCCGTGCTCCGGTCCCGCGGCGGGCAGCCCTCCCCGATCGCGCCCATCCCCACCGCCCCCGTCGCACCGAGCCCGGGAACTTGAGCCGGTCCCCCGCAGGCTGCACCCCCGGGGGGTTCTTGAGCAAACGGCCTTTCGGTGGGGTACTGCCGGGATGAACCTCTGCCGACTCGCAGCTCTCGCCGCGTCCTCCGCCGTCCTGGCCTGCGCCACGCCGTCCGGGGCGCCCGTGCCGGTGACCACCCCCGCGGTCGGGGAGACCAGGCCGCCGGGCTTCGAGGCCACCGGGGAGGTCTTCTTCGACGCGCAGGGCTCGGGCACGAGCGTGGCCTTCAGCGACTTCCGCATGGTCGGACCGCGGGTGAACATGACCCGGGCCGACGACGGCAGCTGGCGCGGCAACGTGGGCGACAGGGACATGATCCTGAAGGTCCAGCCGGGGCGCATCAGCGGCGACGGGGTGGACCTCTACGTGGTGAAGAAGCCGGGGACGGTCCCGGCCGTGAGCATCCAGGGCATGTACTTCCAGCGCCAGGTCTGGCTCACGCTGAAGGCCGGCGAGATCCAGGGCACCACCGACGGCGGGAGATGCTCCTTCGACTTGAACCCCGCCAAGGCTCCCGGCTACTGGAGCGGAGGCGTCGGCTGCGGCGGAAACATCCGGATGGGAACGCTGCAACTGACCGGTTCCGCAGCCAACCTGGGCGAGCCGCCCATGCCCCAGCTCGTGCTGGCCTTGATCGCCGTCCTCCCCTGACGCACGCCGTCGGTGGTCGTCAAGGCTTCCGGGGCACCCGCACCGGAAGCCGCGCCAGCGCCTCGCGCGCCGCGCGCCGTACCTCGGCGTCGTAGTCGGAGCGGAGCGCCTCCAGCCTCGGCGACGCCGGCTCGTACCGGAGCCGGCCGACCGCGCGGGCCGCCGCCGCGCGAACCGTGGGCCGGTCGGAGAGGAGCTCCGCCGAGAGCGCCTCCCCCGCGTCCACCGACCCGAGCGCCGCGAGCCCCTCCACGATCTCGAGGCTGCCGATCGCCCCATCCCCCTGGAGGGCGGCGAGCAGGACGGGGACACCGGCCGGTGCTCCCAGCCGCCCGATGGCGCTCGCCGCCGCCGGGGCCAGGGCCCCGCCGAGGAGCGGCGAGAGGAGCGGCAGCGACGACGGGGCCCCGGTGGCGCCGAGGGCCTGGACGATGGCCTCGACCTCCCCGGGATCTCCCGATCGGCTGGTGAGCGCCGCGGCGAGAGGCGCGACCGCGGCATCCCCGAGTTGCCCGAGCCCGAGATAGGCGGCCCGACGGACATCCGGGTCCGGGTCCGCCGACAGGAGCGCGAGCGCCGCGGCCGTCCCCCTCTGCCGCGCGGCGGAGAGCGCCCGGCACGCGGCCACGCGCAGGCGGGGGTCGGTCTCGCTCCCGAGCCTGGCCGCGATCGAACCGGACTTCTCCGGCGCGAGCCTGGCCAGGGCCACGGCGATCTCGGCCTGCTCCTCGACGTCGGAGGGCTTCAGCGCGGCGAGGCGCCGCTGCAGGGCGGGGACGGCCGGCGGGAACGGAGCGACCCCCAGGGCACGCGCGGCCGAGCTGCGAACGGCGCCGTCGGTGCTGCCGGAGAGCAGCACGACCGCCTTCTCGGCGGGCGCCCGGAGCCTGTCGGGCGGGAGGCGGAGGGCGCCGAGAGCGGCGAGCCCCGCGATGGCCTCGTCCCCTCCCCGGCCGATCCTCTGCACGAGGGGGCGCTCGGGGCAGTCGGCGGCCCTGTCGCGCGCCGCGGCCGCGGCGGCGCCGGTGACGGCCGGGTCCATTGCGCGGACCGCGACCTCGCACAGGGCCACGCCCACCGCGGGTGCGGGAGGAAAGCCGTCGAGTGCGGCCACCGCGCTCGCAGCGAGCCGCGACGGCGCGCGGCTCCCCAGGTCGGCGAGGGAACCCGCCGCCTGCGCATCGCCGATCCGACCGAGAGCCCAGGCCGCTGCCTCCGAGACCGAGGCCGGCCGGCCGAAGAGCGCCGTCTCCAGCGGCGCGACGGCGGTGCGGTCCCCGGCCATGCCCAGGCCGTGCGCGGCTGCCGCTGCGAGAAGGGGGGGCGACGCCTCGTCCTCGAGCAGCTCGACGAGGAGCTTGACCGCATCCGCGCGGCCGCTCCGGCCCAGTTCCTCGGCCGCCCCGGCCCGCGCAGTGGGGGAGCCGCCCCGGAGCTCCCGCGCGTTCTGCTCCCAGAGCTGGCGGGCCTCCACCTCGACCGCCTCGCGCAGGGAGGTCCCGAGGGCGTGGAGGGCGGAGGCGATGGCGAGGCGCGTCCGGGAATCGGCGCGTCCGTAGGCCTGCGCCAGGGCGCGCCCGGCCCGCTCGTTCATCTCGGCCGCGAGCCGGGCGTCGGGGCCGCCGCCGCCGGGGCGCAGGGTGGCGAGGGCGTGGGCCGCAGCGGACATCACCCCCGGGTCGGTGTCCGCGAGCATCGCCGAGAGGGCCTCGAGCGACCGGGCGCCTCCCCGGGCGCCCAGGGCCGCCGCCGCGGCGGCGCGAACCCGCGGATGCGGATCCTGCTGGGCGACGAGAAGCGCGGCGAGCTCCGAGGCGTCCCGCGGGTCGGTCAGCCGCGCGACCGCGGCTGCGCGCCTGGCCGGATTGGCCGAGGAGAGATTGGCCTGGCCCCCGGGCCGGCAGGCCAGGATCGCCGTCGCGAGGACCGCGGCGGCGAGACGCTTCACCGCTTCGAGCCTCGCCCGCCGGGGCGGCCGCGCCCGCCCGTCCCCGCTGGCCCGCGGGGGGTGGGCCTCTGCCGGCGCGACGCCGATTCGCGGGCCGGCCGTGCCTCCCGCTCCGGCTTCGGTTCGCGCACCGGGCGCGGCTCGGGGGCGCCGTGGCCGTGCCGGCGCGCCGCGCGCGGAAGCGGGATGGGCGTGGCGTCGCCAGGCTTCGCCTTGGACAGCCCCGCCGACCTGCGCAGCGTCTCGACCTCCTCGGGACGGAGGTCGCGGGAGTGGCCGGGCCGGAGGCCGGCCACGCTCACCCCGCCGAACTCGGGGCGGAAGAGGCGCAGGACGTCGAGGCCGACCGACTCGCAGAGCCGCTTCACCAGGTGGCGGCGCCCCTCCCCGACCACCACCCGGATCCAGGAGTTCTTCTCGACCCGCTCGTGGAAGGCGGCCTCGAGGGCCTGGGCGGGGCCGTCCTCGAGCCGGACGCCGGCCAGCATGCGGTCGAGGGAGCCGTGCGGGGGATCGCCCTTCACCTTGACCAGGTAGGTGCGGCGGTGGCCGTAGCGGGGGTGGGCGAGCCGGTTGGCCAGGTCGCCGTCGGTGGTGAAGAGCAGCGCCCCCTCGGCGTCCCAGTCGAGCCTCCCGACCGGGAAGACCCGCTCCTTCACGGCGCCGAGGTACTGGGCCACGGTGGGGCGCCCCTGGGGATCGGAGAGCGTGGTCACGCACCCGGGTGGCTTGTAGAGGAGGAGGTAGCGGGCCCGGGACTGGATCTCGATGGGCTGGCCGTCCACCACCACCAGGTCCTTGCCCGGATCGACACGGGTGCCCATCTCGGTCACCACCTTGCCGTTCACCGAGACCCGCCCGGCGGCGACGAGCTCCTCGGCCTTGCGGCGGGAGGCGACCCCGGCTCCCGCCAGGAACTTCTGCAGGCGCTCGCTCAAGGCTCCCCTTCCTTGCCGCCCTCTGCGGCCGGCTGCTCGGGGTCGAGGACCGACTTGACCGAGCGCGAGCTCACGTCGGCGCGGTCGATGGCCCGCTCCAGCTCCTCGAGGGCCTGGTCCCCCTCCTCGCGCCCCTTCTCGAGTGCCGCGCGAAGGTTCGGGTCGGCCAGCTCGGCCACCAGTCCCTGGAGGCTGGGCGCCTCGGCGGGCGCCTCCTTCTCGACAATCTCCCGGTGCTCCTCGGAGAGCTCGTGGAACTCGCGCAGCGTGGGCAGGGAAGCCAGATCCTTGAGGGCGAAGAACTCCAGGAACTCGCGGGTCGTCCCGTAGAGGATGGGGCGGCCCGGCTCCTCCTTCTTCCCGAGGATCTTGAGCAGGCGACGCTCGAGCAGCGCCTTCATGACCGCGCCCGAGTCCACTCCCCGGATCTCCTCGACCTCGGGACGGGTGACCGGCTGCCGGTAGGCCACGATGGCGAGGGTCTCGAGCGCGGCGCGGGTGAGGCGCTGCGGCTTCACCCGGAGGAAACGGCGGGCGAAGTCGGAGGTGTCGGGCGAGGTGCGGAGCTGCCACCCTCCGGCCACCTCGTGGAGCACGATCCCGGAGACTCCCTCGCGGAAGGTCCCGGAGATCTCGTCGAGGGCCTTGCGCACGCGGGCCGGGTCGAGCCCGGTCGCCGCCCGGACCTCCTCCACGGTGAGGGGCTTCTCGGAGAGGAAGAGGAGGGCCTCGACCACGGCGCGGGCCCGTTCCGGGGAGAGCTTGCGCGCCTGCGCGGCGAGCTTCTCGAACGGCTCCTCCGGCTCGGCGCCGCCCTCCGGGACCTCGATGGCGGCCGGCTCCAGCTCGTCGAGGGAGGGATCGGCCTTGGCCTCCTCGGCGGCCTGCAGGGCCTGCAGTTCCTCGGTGCTGGGGCCGGGCCCCTGGTTCTCGCTCATCGGTACTCCTCCAGCCCTTCCGTTCCCGGGATGCCGTCGCCCAGGGTCTCGCGCGCCTCGACCAGGATCTCCCCGCCTGCCCCGTCCGCGCCCGGCGGCGCCTGGACCACGCGCAGGAGCCGGAGCTTGGCCATCTCCAGGATCGCCAGGAAGGCGGAGATCAGGGCGGACCGGCCGCTCCCGCCCGCCGCCAGCAGCAGCTCGACGAAGGAGACCCGGCGCCGCAGGCGGAGGACCTCGGCCACCCGGCTGATGGCGTCGGTGATGGAGAGCCGGTCGGCCTCCACCTCGATGCGTGACTCGGGCTTCAAGTTGGCGAGCGCCTTGTCGAGGGCCTCGATGAGCTGGAAGACCGAGACCTCCGCCAGGCCGTCCGGGCCGTCGGGTTGCGGCAACCGCGCCGCCCGTGCACGGCGGGTGAACACGTTCCGGTCCAGGATGTCGTGGCGCCCCAGCTCCTCCGCGGCGGCCCGGTACTTCTGGTACTCGAGCAGGCGGCGCACCAGCTCGGCGCGCGGATCGCCCCGCTCCTCGGCGGGGCCGCCGTCCTCGGCCACCTCGGTCCGCGGCAGGAGGAGCTTCGACTTCACCAGCATGAGCTGGGCCGCCATCTGGAGGAAGTCGCCGGCGACGTCGATGTCCATCTCCTGCATGGTCTTCAGCGCGGCCAGGTAGGCCTCGGTGATCCGGGCGATGGGGATGTCGAAGACGTCGACCTGGTGCTCCTGCACCAGGTGGAGCAGCAGGTCGAGCGGCCCCTCGAAGGGAGGCTCGCCCGGGCGCGCCGGCGGCAAGGTGAACCGGAACGCCTGGGGCGCCGGCCCGTCGCCCGCGGAGGGGCCCGGGATGGCCGGATCGACGTTCACCTGGAGTTCTGGTCCAGGTGCATCGCGGTGCGGACGTGCTCCATGGTGCGGGCCGCCTCGGCGCGGGCCCGGGCGGTCCCGTCGCGCACCACGTCCCGCACGTAGTCGGGCCGGGCGAGCAGCTTCTCGCGCGCCTCGCGGAGCCGCTCCTGGTCGGGGACGAGACGCTCGAGCAGCTTCTTCTTGCAGTCCACGCAGCCGATCCCGGCGGTGCGGCAGTTCTCGTCCACCCAGCCGATGGTCTCGGGGGTGCTGTAGATGCGGTGCAGGTAGAAGACGCCGCACACCTCCGGGTTCCCGGGGTCCTTGCGCAGCTTGCGGGCCGGGTCGGTCACCGCCCCCATGATCTTCTTGGTGGTGGTCTCGGCCCCCTCACCCAGCTCGATGGCGTTCCCGTAGCTCTTCGACATCTTGCGCCCGTCGATGCCGACCACCTTGGCGGCCTCGGTGAGGAGCGGCTTGGGCTCGGGGAAGACCTCGCCGTAGTGGAAGTTGAACTTTCGGGCGATCTCCCGGGTCAGCTCGAGGTGCGTGACCTGGTCGGCGCCCACCGGGACCATGGTGGCCTTGTAGAGGATGATGTCGGCGGCCATGAGGACCGGGTAGCCCAGGAAGCCGTAGAGCGACAGGTCGCGGTCGGTGATCTGCTCGCGCATCTCCTTGTAGGACGGGGAGCGCTCCAGCCAGCCGATGGGGGTGATCATGCCGAGGAGCAGGAAGAGTTCGGCGTGCTCCTTCACCTGGCTCTGGACGAAGAGGACCGTCCTGGCCGGATCGATCCCGGCGGCCAGGAAGTCGACGAACATCTCGAACTCGGCCAGCTTCAGCTTGTCGGTCTCGTGGTAGCTCGTGGTCAGCGCGTGCCAGTCGGCGCTGAAGAAGTGGGCCCGGGTGGTCTCCTGGAGCTTGACCCAGTTGGCGATGGCGCCGTGCAGGTGGCCGATGTGCAGCCGGCCGGTGGGGCGCATGCCGGAGACGACGATGGGGAGCGTGGGGTCGGTCATGGGGAAGCGGCTCGAGGGCGGCTAGACGAGGGCCCGGAAGATGGAGTTCAGCATGGCGCCGAATGGGCGCATCACGAGGCCGAGCAGGGGTCGCCCCACGAACACCAGGGCCAGCAGGATGAAGAACCCGTAGCGAGAGAAGGCCTCCCACTGCGGACGCAGGCGGGCGGGGATGAACGCCTCCACGACCCGGCTGCCGTCGAGCGGGGGAATGGGGAGCAGGTTGAAGACCGCCAGGCCGATGTTCATCCCGATGGTGGTCTGGAACAGCGGCAGGAGGAACGCCTGTCCCTCGAAGGCGCCCGGCGAGAAGCGCACGGTCAGGGCGAAGGCCACGGTGGTGGCCACGGCGAGCGCCATGTTGGCAAGTGGTCCGGCCAGCGCGGTCCACATCATTCCCCTGCCCATGTTGATGCCCCGCCGGAACCGGGCCGGGTTCACCGGGACCGGCTTGGCCCAGCCGAAGGGCACTCCCATGATGGGAAGGAGGACGCTCCCGACCGGGTCGGCGTGGACGAGGGGGTTCAGCGTGTACCGTCCGGCCCGCTCGGCGGTGTCGTCCCCCAGTCGCCGCGCGCTCCAGGCGTGGGCGAACTCGTGGATGGTCAGGGAGAGCAGCAGGATCGGGAAGACGACCAGCGCGTTCTGGACGATCTGGTCGAGCGAGGGAAACAATGGATATCTCCAGGGGAAAGGACGGTTGAGTAGCACCGGGAGGTCGGCCGGTCAACGAGACCGGCCGACCTCCGCTTTCAGGCCCGCGGGTGGTGCCGGGAGTGCAGCCGGCGGGCCTGGGTCCGGTCCACGTGGGTGTAGATCTCGGTGGTCGAGACGTCGGCGTGGCCGAGCATGGCCTGGACCGCGCGCAGGTCGGCGCCCCCCTCGAGCAGGTGGGTGGCGAAGCTGTGCCGGAGCTTGTGCGGGGAGACGCGGCGGGTGATCCCGGCGGCGCGGGCGTAGCGGCCGAGCAGCTTCCAGAACCCCTGGCGGGTCATCCGGCGCCCGAGCGGCGTGACGAAGAGGTCGCGGCTGCGGCGCAGGCGCAGCACCCGCTCCCGGGGACCGGCGAGCCAGGCGCGCAGGGCGTCGGCGGCGGGGGCGCCCACCGGGACGAGCCGCTCCTTGTTCCCCTTCCCCCGGGCCAGCAGGACCCGGGACTCGAGGTCCACCTGATTCACCTCGAGCGTGACGAGCTCGGAGACCCGCAGGCCGGTGGCGTAGAGCAGCTCGAGCATGGCCCGGTCGCGGATCCCGGCCGGTCCGCGCGCCTGGCGCGGCGCGGCCAGCAGCCGGTCCACCTCGTCGCGGGAGAGAAGCTGGGGGAGCTTGCGTGTGCGGCGGGGGGCGTCCACCTCGTCGGTGGGATTGGCCCGGGCCACCCGCTCGGAGAGGAGCAGGCGGTGCAGGCCGCGGATGGCCGAGAGCGCCCGGGCCTGGCTGCGCGGGGCGATGCCTTCCCTGGCCAGCGCGCCCAGGTGCGCCTGGACGTCCTGGCGGGAGACCTCGTCCCAGGATCTCCGCCCCGTCGCCGACAGGAAATCCATGTACCGGCGCACGTCCCGGCCGTAGGACTCGACCGAGTTCCTGGCCAGACCCTTCTCGACGCGCAGGTGGGCGAGGAAGAGGTCGAGCGCCGGGGTGAGCGGTCCCCCCTCGGCGCCCGGGGGCTCGCGGCGGGCCATCAGAGGTCCGAGGCGTCGCCCTTGCCGGCGCGCACCACCACCGGCACGGGGCCGGTGAGGTTCACGACGGTGGACGGCTCGTTGGGACGGTAGCCGCCGTCGAGTACGAGCTCGAGCCCGTGCCCGAGGCGGTCGCGGACGTCCCGGGCGTCGATGAGCACCTCGCCGTCGGGGGTGGCAGCGGAGGTGGAGACGACCGGGTGGGCGAGCTTCCTGACGATCTCGAGCGCGACCGGGCTGGCCGGGAGGCGGACGCCGACGGTCTTCTGCCGGCGCAGGGCCAGGTCGGGGACGAGCCGCGTGGCCGGCAGGATGAAGGTGAAGGGGCCCGGCGTCTTGCGGCGCAGGACCCGGAAGGAGGCGTTGTCGAGCATGGCGTAGCGCGCCACCTCGGCCAGGTCGGAGCAGATGAAGGAGAGCTCGTGGGCGTGGGGCAGCGCCTTGAGCTGGTAGATGCGCTCGATGGCCCGCTTGTCGAAGAGGTCGCAGGCGATGGCGTAATAGGTGTCGGTGGGGAACGCGACGAGGCCGCCGGAGGCGAGCACGCTCACCGCCTTCTCCACCACCCGCGGCTGCGGGTGCTCCGCGTCGATGCTCCAGATGGTCGCCGTCATCGGAAGGGCCCTGGCCGGAGGTTACCAGGGAGGGCGCGCCGGTCAATTGCGCGTCAGGGCCTGGGTGACCGCGTCGGCGATCCGCTTCGCCTCGGCCCCCTCGACGCGGCGCCCGTCCCGGTTGCGAACGTAGAAAGCGTCGGCGGCCCGGTGCCCCTCGGTGGTGATGCGGGCCAGATCCACGGTGAGTCCCAGGTCGAAGAAGGTGCGCGACAGCGTGTGCAGGAGCCCAACCCGGTCGGCGGTGAAGACGTCCACGACGCTGTGGTGACGGGAGCTGTCGTTGTCGATGACCACCTTGGTGGCGACCCGCGGCAGCGGCCGGGCCGGGAGCGGCGAGGCCTTGAGCCGCCGGGTCATGAGCTCCTCGAGGTCCACCTTGTCGACCAGGACGCCCTGGAGATCGGCCCGGGCGGCGCGCCAGCGGACCGGGTCGATGGCGCCCCCCTCCGGGCCGCGCAACTCGAAGAGGTCGAGGGCCTGCCCGGCGATCCATCCCAGCGCCGGGTCCACCGGCGTGGAGAAGACCTCGGCGTGCTGGATGTCGATGCGGTGGGCGGCCAGCACCCCGGCCACGAGCGCGAGCAGTCCGGCCCGATCGGCGGCGGTGAGTGCCAGTTCTGAATGGCCCAGCGACGGACGGTGGCGGACCACCGCGGCCAGCGGTCTCTGGCGCCCCATCGCGAGGAGGCGCAGGTGGCGCGGCGCCTGCGCCGGAAGCTCGGTCAGGAAGTAACGGGCCGGCATGGCGGCGACGAAGCGCTCACGCTCCTCCGCGGACACCCCGCGCGCCGCGAGCGCGGAGGCGACGGCGGCCCGGCCGCTGGCCTCGTGCGTTCCCGGGATGGGTCGCCCAGCCCGCTCCCCGCCCGCTGCGAGCAGGCTCCGGGTCTTCTCGTAGAGCTCGCGCAGCAGCCTCCCCTTCCAGTCGGTCCAGGTCTTCGGGCCCACCGTGGCGATGTCCGCGTAGGTCAGGAGATAGAGCTTGTCGAGCCGGTCGGCAGTCCCCACCTCCTCGGCGAAGGAGTGGATGAGGTCGGGGTCGGAGAGGTCGCGCCGCTGCGCGATGTTGGCCATGCGGAGGTGCTTCGCCACCAGCCACTCGACGTCGGCCGCCTCGTCCGGGTCGATGCCCATCCGGACGCAGGCAGCGGCGGCGATCTCCGCGCCGCGCGTCGAGTGGTCCTTCCCCGACCCCTTTCCGATGTCGTGGAAGAGCGTGCCCAGGTAGAGGCCGAGCGGGTGGGTGAGCCCCTGCATCAGGCCGGTGAGCCCCTCGATCTGCAGGTCGCCATTGCGGAGCGCGAGCAGTCTCCGCACCGCGAACAGGCTGTGAACGTCCACGGTGTACACGTGGTAGAGGTCGATCTGGCGCCGCGCCGTGACCCGGGCGAACTCCGGGATCACCCGCTCCAGCACCCCGACCTCGTGCATGACCTGGAGGAAGCGGCCGCGCGTCCCGGGCCGGGTGAAGAGAGCGAGCAGTTCCTGGTTCAGCTCCGGGTCCGCGGCCGCCTCGGCGGGGAACTCGGAGGCCGCCTGGGCGGCCAGGTCGCGCGCGAAGGGGTAGAGGTCGAGCCCCTCCCGGTCGGCGACGGCGAAGAGACGGACCAGCGCGGCCGGGGATCGGCGCAGGACGTCCCGGTCGGCCACGGTGAGCCTGCCCCGGAACACCTTGAACTCACCGCCCGGGACGGGGCGCGCGTCCGGGGCCAGGCTGCTGGTCTCGGCGCCCTTGCGGGAGGCCAGCGCGTCGGCGCGGCGCCAGGGCTTGGCCCGGGAGGGCTCGAGGCAGCGGTCCACCAGCGCGTCGCTGGCCACGAGGATGGTCTTCGCAGCCAGGTAGTAGTGGCGCATGAAGTCCTCGACCGCCGCGTCACCCTCCCCGTAGCCCATGAAGGCGGCGAGCTGCGGCTGCAGGTCGAAGGTGATCTGGTCGGTCTTGCGACCGGTCAGGTAGTGGAGGTGGTTGCGGATCCGCCAGACGAAGTCTCGGGCGCGGCGCAGCTCCCGCACCTCCTGCTCGGGGAGGAGCGCCCGGGAGAGGAGGTCGGTGATGCCGGCCACCTTGAAGCGGGCACGGGCCGCCCACAGCCCCATCTGGAGATCGCGGAGGCCGCCCTCCGACTGCTTGAGGTTGGGCTCGAGGAGGTAGATCGAGTCGCCGAACTTCTCGCGCCGCTCCCGCGCCTCCCGGGTCTTGTCGGCGATGAAGGCGTCCACCTTGGCCTGGGAGAGACCGTGGAGCTGGTCGCGCTCCAGCTCCTGGAAGAGCGCCCGGTCGCCGTGGAGCTGGCGCAGGTCGAGGAGCGCCGTGCGCGCGGTGTGATCGGAGGCGGCCAGCTCGTCGCAGGCGTGGATGTCGCGGATTCCGTACCCGACCTCGAGCCGCAGGTCCCACAGCGCGTAGAGGAACTTCTCGCTGGCCTCCTTCACGTACGGTCCGGGCTCCCGCTTCTCGTGGAGGACCAGGAGGTCCAGGTCGCTGTAGGGGGCGAGCTCGCGTCGGCCGTATCCCCCCAGCGCCACGAGGGCCACGGGCGTGGGGGGCCGGCTGGCCGCCGCCGAGGCGAGGGAGCGCTCCCAGATGGCGGCGACGATCCGGTCCATCGCCGCGCTGAGCAGGCGGACCACGGTCCGGCCGCTCCCGCCGGCCAGGTGGACCGCCTCGACGTAGCCCCGCAGGGCGTTGAAGTCGGCCCGGACGTCGCCGGTGAGCGGCGGCATCGCCTCGAGGCGCGACTCGAACTCGTAGGGGGCGGCCCTGGGAAGCTTGGCGAAGGATGCGTCCTGGACCAGCATGGGGGGTTGCTATAGCTCGCCCGTCAGCGGGCCGCCACGTGGCTCCTTCCGGCGAAGTCCACGATGGCCCGGGCCACTCCGTCGGCCACCAGCTGCTGGTAGGCGGGGCTGGCGAGCCGCTGCTCCTCGGCGCGGTTGGAGATGAAGGCGGTCTCGACCAGGACGGCCGGCATCCGGGCCCCGAGCAGGACGTAGAAGAGCGCGCTCTTCACCCCGCGGTCGCGCACCGGCCCCTGGGCCTGCCGGGTGCGGGCCGTGATCTCCTTCTGCACCTGCCGGGCCAGGGTCCTCGACGCGCCCGCGCTCGAAGTCGAGTTCAGGTCGGTGAGGATCCGCGTGACGTCGCCGGGGGACTCCTCCAGGTCCATCGTCCCGTTCTCGCGCGCGGCCAGCCGGCGGGCGTACCGGTCGTCGGTGACGTTCAGGAAGTAGGTCTCCACCCCGCTCCGGTCCCGGCGGGGGTTGGCGTTGGTGTGGAGCGACACGAAGAGGTCGCCGCGGGCCAGGTTGGCGATGGCGGTGCGCTCCTCGAGCTTGAGGTAGCGGTCGTCGGTCCGGGTGAGCGTGACCTCGAACCCGCTGGCGCGGAGCCGTGCGGCGAGCTTCTTCGCCATGGCCAGGGTCACGTCCTTCTCGCGCACGCCGCGGGGCCCGATGGCGCCCGTGTCGTGCCCGCCGTGGCCGGCGTCCACGATGATCCGGCGGATGGGCCTGTCGGCCGCCTCGGAATCCTCGTCCTCCCCGGGCGGGCGCGGCAACGCCCTGGCGACGGCCTCCTTCCGGGCCTCCTCCACGCCCAGGTCCACGATGAGCCGGGGGGGGTCACCCAGCGTGAAGACCTGGTAGGCGTCCTTCCCCTTCAGGTCGAGGACCACACGGACGGTGTCGGGGCCGTGCTGGGCGGTGCGGACGCGGTGCAGGAGCGTGTCGGCCACGGTGCGATCCCGGCCCGGTCCGTCGAGCACCGCGGGGCGCAGGTCGAGCGCGAGCCGCCTGGGTTGATTGGCGGTGGCCGGCAGTTCCTGTTTCTCGAAGGCGACCGGCTGGGACAGGTAGACCGCGACGCGGGTGTAGTCGGGGCTGGTCCAGGAGTTGATCTCGGTGACGTGCGCCGGGGCCCCGGTGGGGCGCTCGGGCCCCTTCTCCGCCGCCGGCACCGCCTGGGCGTCCGCCACGGCATCCTCGAGCACCGGGTCGGTCGATTCCTCCTCCTCGGCGGCCGGCGCCGGGAGGGGCATCGGGGAGGGCATCGGGGAGGGAAGCGGGGCGGCGGGCGGATCGGGCCGGCGGGCCGGAGGCGCGCCGGGCGACGGGGGGGCCTTCCGGGTCGCCTTGGCGACGGGCGACGGCTCGTCCCCGGCCTCGCGCCGGATCGCGGCGGCCAGCGACGCACCCTGCGACGCCCCGGCCTTCGAGGCGCGTGCGGCCAGCCGGAGGGCGGCCACGCGGTCCGACTCCACCGCCGAGAACCGGTAGAGCGCGTAGCGGGCGCGGGCGGCGTCGAGGAGCGCGGGGCCGGTGTCAGGGCCGCGCGCGGCCCGCTCCAGCGCCGAGATGGCCCTCTCCCAGTTGTGGCGGTACCGGCGGCTGGCGGGGCTCTTCTTCACCGCGGCAAGCTCGGCCCGGGCCTTCTGCAGCGCCGGGGAGGCCTGCCGGGGGGGCCCGGCCTCCCGCGGCCGGGAGGCGGCCTGCGCCTGGCGGGTGGTGCGGCCGGACGCCCTGGAGGTGCTCTTCCCGGCCGCGTCCACGGGCAGGAGGAGCGCGAACGCCAGGGCGAGGGCGGTGGAGGTGACCCGTTTCCTGTGGCCGGATGGGGGCATCGGACGAAACCACCCTACGCCCGGTGATATCGCGATCCAGTTTTCGGTATGATCCGGTCCCCAGCAAACGGAGGTTCGCCATGGCCATGGAGAAGCGGGTCGGAGTCATCCTCGCGGGAAGCGGCTACCTCGACGGTTCGGAGATCCAGGAGGCGACGCTCACCCTCCTCTTCCTCGACAAGCGCGGCGCGAAGGTCACGGCCATGGCGCCCGACGTCCGGCAGATGCACGTCGTCGACCACGTCAAGGGCGAGGCGGCCGGGAGCGAGACGCGCAACGTCCTCCACGAGGCGGCCCGCATCACCCGCGGCGCCATCGTGGACGTGAAGACGGTGAAGGCCGAGGACCTCGACGCCCTGATCATCCCGGGCGGCTACGGCGCCGCGAAGAACCTGTGCACCTTCGCGACCGAGGGGGTGAAGCTCCAGGTGAATCCCGACGTGGAGCGGCTGGTCCGGGACATGGCTGCGGCAGGGAAGCCGCTCGGCTTCGTCTGCATCGCCCCGGTGATCGCCGCCAAGGTGCTCGGCGCGAAGAAGGTCAAGCTCACCATCGGCAACGACCCGGCGACGGCGGCGGCGCTGAACGCGCTCGGAGCCGTCCACGTGGACACCCCGGTGGAGCAGATCGTGGTGGACGAGAAGAACCGGGTGGTCTCCACGCCCGCCTACATGCTGGGCCCCACCATCGCCCCCGTCGCGGCCGGCATCGAGCGGCTGGTGGGGGCGGTGCTCGAGATGGCCTGATTCTCGCGTTGACGGCGGTCAATGCGCGATGGCCCTGGTGGGTCCATCCTGCCCCGACCGTGAATCTCGGCGGACGAGTTTCGTCCCTTGATCAACCAACGATTCCTTCCGGACCAACCCTCCGGCGGGAACGCCAACTAGAAGGGGGAGTTCCGTGAAGAAGATCCTCAGCGCAGTCCTCGCCGTCGCCTTCATCGCCGTTGCCTCGAACACCGTCGCCGCCCCGCCGCCCGCCGAGGTCGTCCTCAAGGGCGCGACGCAGCCGGCCGTCACGTTCGACCACAAGAAGCACCAGGGCCAGGGCTGCAAGAAGTGCCACGGGGAAGGCGCTCCCGCGAAGATCGACCTCACCAACAAGGACAAGGCCCACGCCCTCTGCATCGACTGCCACAAGGAGAAGGCCAAGGGCCCGGTGGATGCCAAGGCCTGCACTGCCTGCCACAAGAAGTAGCCGAGATCTCCAGATCGCATCGACGGGGGGCCGGGAGACCGGCCCCTCGCCTTTTTCACGGGTCGTGCGGGGTGGAGGCTACTCGAGCCTTCGCTTCATGTCGGCGAGCAGGTTGAGCGCGTCGAGGGGAGTGAGCCTGTCGAGGACCAGGTCGCGCAGCTCGGCCCGCATCCGCTCGAGACGGGGGTCGGGCGACGCGAAGAGTCCGAGCTGATCGACGGGCCCGCGCTCCCTCCGCCGTGCGCCCCGGGTCAGCGCCGCGTGCCCTGCCTCGTCCACCTCGAGCGACTCCAGATTTCGCAGGATCTCCCGGGCGCGGACCAGCACCTCGGCGGGGAGCCCGGCCAGCTTGGCGACCTCGATGCCGTAGCTGCGCGATGCGCCGCCGGACACCAGCTTGCGCAGGAACACCACCCGGTCTCCCACCTCGCGCACCGCCACGGTGAGGTTTCGCACCCGGGGGCGCTCGCGCGCCAGGTCCTGGAGCTCGTGGTAGTGGGTGGCGAAGAGCGTCCGGCAGCCGGTCCGGTCGTGGATCCGCTCGGCGACCGCCCAGGCGATCGAGAGACCGTCGAAGGTCGAGGTGCCCCTCCCGATCTCGTCGAGGATCACGAGCGAGCGCCGGGTGGCGTTGTGGAGGATGGAGGCGGTCTCGGTCATCTCCACCATGAAGGTGGAACGTCCGCGGGCCAGGTCGTCGGAGGCTCCCACGCGCGTGAAGATCCGGTCCACCACGCCGACGCGCGCGCTCTCGGCGGGCACGAAGCCGCCGGCCTGGGCCATGAGCACGAGGAGCGCCGCCTGGCGCATGACCGTGCTCTTGCCCGCCATGTTGGGGCCGGTGATGACGAGCAGCTGTGCCCCCTCCGGGTCGGCGCTGGAGGAGGTGGAGACGTCGTTGGGGACGAAGCCGCCCGAGTCGGCCGGCAGCATCGCCTCGACCACCGGGTGGCGCCCCCCGACGATCTCGAGGGACTCGGAGAGGTCCAGGACCGGCCGCCGGTACCCGCGCTCGGCGGCGACCCGCGCGAGCGAGAGGACGGCGTCGGCGGTGGCGAGGGCCGACGCGGCCCCCCGCAGCTTCCCGGCCTCCGCGACCACCCTGCCCCGCAGATCCTCGAAGATCCGCTCCTCGAGGGCGACCCGCTTCTCCTCGGCCCCGAGCACCCGCTCCTCGAGGTCCTTCAGCTCGGGGGTGACGAAGCGCTCGCCTCCCACGGTGGTCTGGCGCCGGTGGTAGTCCTCCGGGACCAGGTGGAGGTTGGGCCTCGTCACCTCGATGTAGTATCCGAAGACCCGGTTGTAGCGGACCTTGAGCGACGCGATCCCGGTGCGCTGCCGCTCCCGGACCTCGAGGGATGCGATGACCCCCTTGCCGTTCTCGGAGAGCTCGACCACCCGGTCGAGCTCCTCCGACCAGCCGCGCCGGATCATCCCGCCCTCGGCGGTGGTGGTGGGGGGCTCGTCGGCGACGGCCCGCTCGAGGGTGGCGGCGAGATCCTCGAGGCCGCGCAGGGAGCGTCCGGTCGCGCCCAGGAGCCCGGCGCCGGCGCCCTCGAGGAGATCGGCCAGCGGCGGCAGGGCCGAGAGCGATCCGGCCAGCCCTCTCAGGTCCCGGGCGTTGCCCTGGCGGAGCGCCAGGCGGGAGAGCAGCCGCTCCACGTCGGACACCGGCCGGAGCGCCTCGACCAGCCGCTCGCGCAGCACCGCCGCCGAGGCCAGCGCCTCGACCCCGTCGAGCCGCGCGTCGATGGCGGCCACGTCGGTGAGCGGGTAGCGCAGCCACTCCGCGAGCCTCCGGCCTCCGGCGCCGGTGACCGTGCGGTCGAGCAGCCCCAGGAGCGAGCCCTTGCGCTTGCCGCCCAGGAGGGTGCGCTCGACCTCCAGGTTGGCGCGCGTGCTCTCGTCGAGGAGCAGCACGTCATCGGTGGGGAGCAGCGCGATCCGGTCCACGTGGCGGGGCTCGGCCCGCTGGGTCTCGGACAGGTAGTGAAGAGCCCCGCTGGCGGCGGAGACGGCGCGGGGCAGGTGGCCCACGCCGAAGCCGTCGAGCCCGGCCACGCCCAGGTGCCGGGAGAGCTTCTCGGTGGCGCGCTGGAACGCGGAGTCGTCCACCGCGGCGACCGGGACCCCCACGGCGCGCGCGATCTCCAGGGCGCGCGGGAGGGTCGCCTCCGAGCGGGGCAGGAGCAGCTCCCTGACCCCCGCCTTGCGGAGCTCCTCGCCGAGCCGCACGTCGGTCTCCACCTCGCCGCAGCGCAGCTCGCCGGTGGTGGCGTCGAGGAGCGCCAGGCCTCCCCCGGCGCCCGCCGGGTCGAGCGAGACCGCCCCGAGGAAGCTCGACTCGCGCGGGTCGAGGGTCTGCTCGTCGAGGATCGTCCCCGGGGTGATGACCCGGGTCACCTCCCGCTTCACGATCCCACCCTTCCCCGGGGGCTCCACCTGGTCGCAGATGGCCACCTTGAAACCCCGCTCGAGGAGCTTCGCGACGTATCCGCGGGCGGCGTGGTACGGCACCCCGCACATGGGGATCTTGCCGTCCCCCTTGGCGCGCGAGGTGAGGGTGATCTGGAGCGCCTCGGCGGCCTGGACGGCATCCTCGGCGAACATCTCGTAGAAGTCGCCCAGCCGGAAGAAGAGGATGGCGTCCGGATACCTCGACTTCACCTCGAGGTACTGGCGCATCATGGGGGTCGCCGGCTGTGCGATCTCGGCCACGGGGAGCTTCTAGCACGCCGGTCCGCCGCCGTGGCGGTTGCGGGGTCGGGGGATGCGCTCTAGCATCGCCGGGTGCTTCGCGAGGCCATCCACGACCTGAACCGCCTCCGCGAGGTCTCCTCGGTCATCGCGCGCCACGGCTTCGGGGCCTACCTCGAGCGGGTGCGGCTCGGTTCCGCGGCCCCCCGTCCCGCGCCTGCGCCGGGCTCGAAGCCCTCCCCTCCTCCGTCCGACGGCCGCAACGCGGCCCGCTTCCGGCAGATGCTCGTGGACCTGGGGCCCACCTACGTGAAGCTGGGTCAGCTGCTCTCCAGCCGCCCCGACATCCTCCCGCCCCCATGGATCGTGGAGCTCTCCGTCCTTCAGGACGCCTGCGAGCCCGTGCCCGTCGCCGCCATCCGGCGACAGATCGAGCTCGGCCTCGGCCGCCCGGCGGACGAGATCTTCGCCTGGATGGACCCGGTCCCGGCGGCCAGCGCATCCATCGCCCAGGTCCACCGCGCGCGCACCCACGACGGCGTGGAGGTCGCGGTCAAGGTGCAGCGCCCCGGCGTCCGCGAGCAGTTCGAGGCCGACCTGGGCCTCCTGCAGTACGTGGCCCGGCTCCTCGAGGCCCTGGTGGAGGAGACGGGCATCTACACCCCGACGGACATCCTCCACGAGTTCGACCGGGCCATCCACGAGGAGCTCGACTTCGCCAACGAGGCCCGCAACGCCCGGGACATGGCCGAGGCCTCCCGTGGGCTGCCCTTCGTCGTCATCCCCGGGGTGCACGCCTCCCTCTCCTGCGCGACCGTCCTCACCCTCGACTTCGTCGAGGGGCTCAAGGTGACCGACATCGAGGGGCGCGAGGGGTACGACCCGAAGAAGGTGGCGAGGAACATCATCGAGGCCACCTTCCGCCAGCTCTTCGGCGGCGGGATCTTCCATGGCGACCCGCACCCCGGGAACATCCTGGTCCTCCCGGAGAACCGGATCGCCTTCCTCGACTTCGGCCTGGTCGGACGCATCGCCCGCCCCATGCAGGAATCGCTGGTCACGCTCCTCGTGGCCGTGGCGCTCCGCGACCCCGAGACGGTGGCGCGGATCCTCTACCGCATCGGCGTCCCCGAGGCCCACACCTCCATCAGCACCCTGCGGGACGACATCTCCGCCATCCTCGATCGGTACCTGGGGCTCAAGCTCGACCAGATCCGTTCCTCCACGCTCCTCACCGACATGCTCGATCTGGCGGTGCGCCACAAGATCAAGGTTCCCCGGGAGTACGCGCTTCTCGGCAAGGCCTCGGTGACCGTGGAGGGGCTCATCCGCGGGCTCTATCCGGAGCTGGACGTGATGGAGGTTGGGCTGCCCTACGCGAAGGAGATGCTCTTCTCGCGGTTCCAGTCGGGCGACGCGTCCGGCGCGCTGCTCAAGTCGATGCTGAAGCTCCAGGGGCTGGCCGAGGACGTCCCCGCCCAGCTCACCCAGATCCTCTCCGACCTGGAGGGCGGCAAGTTCCGCGTTCACGTCCGCTCGGAGTCGATCGACCGGGTCGCCGACAACGTGCGCTCGCTGGGGCTCACCGTGTTCCTGGGGCTGCTCGCCAGCGCGCTGGCACTGGGCGGCCTCTTCGTGGTGGCCCGGCAGCTGGCCGGCTCGCAGGCCATCCTCCTGCTGGGGTTCTCGGCCCTGCTGCTGGCCGGGTTCCTCTTCGGCGCGTCGCTCACCGTCTACTGGCTGGGCGGCCGGATCCCCAAGCTCTCGCTGCGCAAGCTCATCCACCGGGTCTCGCGCCCGGACTGAGGGGAGAGCGCGAGGACCCCCAGCGCCGAGAGGCGCCAGAGCTCCGCCCCGGCGGACACCAGCGCGGCCAGGGCGGCGAGCAGCATCTCCGGGAAGAGGAGGAGCATCCTCGGGCCACCACGGGCGATGCTCCCGAAGGCGCCGAGGACCCCCTGGGCGGAGCCGGCGGCCAGGCCCGCCGCCAGCCACACCGCCAGGACCACGGCGACGCAGGCCGCCGGACGCGACAGGAAGGCCAGCGCACCCCGGCGCAGCGCCTGACCCGCCGGCTCGCCGGCCAGGGCGGCGCGCGCCACCGCCACGTCGCCCAGAGCCGACAGGGAGGCCGCCAGGAAGGCTGCGCCGGCCAGCGAGAGCGCGGCCACGAAGGCCGCCGCGCCGGGAGCCCCCCTCCCCTGGATTCGCGCGCCCACCGCAATGACTCCTAGTGAAACGAGACCGACCATCGCCTTGCCCGCGAGGTCGAGGAGGAGCGCCACCACCGCCACCGGGAGGACCCGGTGGAAGCGCCAGGCGGCACCCTGCGCGAACCCCGGCGGCTCGCCGCGGGCCCCGGACAGGCGCCAGGCCACGAGCGGAGCCGCGCCCGCCACCCAGGCCACCCGGACGGCGCCCCAGAGGAGGACCCCTGCGAGCCAGAGCCCCAGGGCGATGGAGAGGAACCGGGGAGACGCCCAGGCCTGGAGAACCGCGCCCAGGGCCGCTGCCGGCCCCCCGCCCCGGTGGAGGGCTTCCCGGGCGGCCATAGAGGAGACGGCCCCGACGAAGGCGACGGCGGGGAGAGCCAGGGCGCCCCTGACCACGGTCACCCCCATCCCCAGGACTGCCACCCAGGACTCCCCGGCGACTGCCCGGAACCCTGCGCCGAGCGCGCTTGCCACCGTTGGTGCCTGCACGCGAAGGACCGTACGCGCCCTCCCATCCCGCGGCAAGGCCGGGAGGGAACGGAAGTTGCGTCTGAACGTCCGACGGGTATACTTGCGTTCAGGAGGGTGGACGCCATGGAAGGCCTGACCGATCGACAGCTCGAGGTGCTGCGCTTCATCGCCCGCCAGATCGAGGAGCAGGGCTACCCGCCCACCATCCGGGAGATCGGCGAGGCGCTGGAGATCCGCTCCACCAACGGCGTGAACGACCACCTGAAGGCGCTCGAGCGCAAGGGCTTCCTCACGCGCGACCCGGTGAAGTCCCGGGCGCTCATCCCCACCCCCAGGGCCCGCGAGGCGCTGTCCGGGCGCGGCTCCGGGGCCCAGGTCATCTCCCTGGCCGCCCGCTCGGCAGCGAAGCAGGCCTCCCGCCTGGTTGACGTCCCCATCGTCGGCCGCGTCGCCGCCGGCCAGCCCATCCTGGCCGAGGAGCGCATCGAGGACACCGTCCAGGTCGACTCCTTCTTCCTGGGCGCGGGGCGCAAGGTCTACGGCCTCCGGGTCCAGGGCGACTCGATGATCGGCGACGGCATCCTTCCCGGCGACTACATCTTCGTCCGCAAGCAGCTGAACGCCGACGACGGCGACATCGTGGTGGCCATGATCGACGACGAGGCCACCGTGAAGCGGGTCTACTTCGAGGGCGACCGCATCCGGTTCCAGCCCTCCAACCCGCGCATGGCCCCCATCTACGTCCGCGAATCCGACTTCCGCAGCACCATGATCCTCGGCGTCGTCGTCGGTATCTACCGCCGCCTGCAGTAGCGCTTTCCGCGGGCTCGCCACCCGCGCGTCATCACCCGCGCGTCTTCGCCTGCCTCACGTACCGGTCGAGGTCCTCGCGGTCGATGAGCGAGAGGATCTCCACGGTGTTCTGCCGCTCTGCGCGCCGGTAGATGAGCCGGACGTCGGTGGCCACCCGCACACGGTAATAGCCCGGCAGCCCTTCCAGCGGGATGGCCCGCAGGCTGGGGTGGCGGTGGTCCTGGGCGAGCAGGTGGGCCTGCTTGAAGGCGGCCCGCAGGATCCTCCGGTCCCAGCCCTCGATGGAGTCGTAGAACTCCCGCGTGTAGACCGGCATGAGCCAGGTCTCGGGGTCGCTCCCCTCCGCCTCCTCCGGTGCGGCTGGCCCGGGCTCCGGCGCCGGCCGCGGGGCACGCTCGGCCCTGGCCCGCGTGAGCTCGGTCTCGAGTTCCTGCTCCCGCTCCCTGGACCGCGTGAGGCGCGCCTCCAGCGCGCCGAGCTTGCCCCCCAGGTCGCGGAGCTCGGCGCGCGCACGGTGGGCGTCCTGCGCCGCGTCCGACGCGCGCAGCGCATCCGCCTCGCCGCGCGCGCGGGTCGCCTCCTGCCGTGCGGCGGCCTCGGCATCCTGGGCCCGCGCCAACTCCTCGACCGCCCGGGACTCCCGCGCACGGGCCTCGCGCAGCGCGCCCTGGAGCTTCTCCCGCTGCTCCTCGCCCCTGAGGCGGACCTCCTCGGCGCGGGCCTCGCCCGCCCTCTCGGCCTCCTGCAGCCGCGCCTCCATCCGGGCGAGCTCGCCGACCAGTGCGACGACCTGCGCGGCCGGATCGTCCGCGTCCTCGCCGTCACGGGCC
The DNA here is from genome assembly GCA_963828255.1 of uncultured delta proteobacterium. Lineage (GTDB taxonomy): Bacteria > Myxococcota > Myxococcia > Myxococcales > Anaeromyxobacteraceae > CAIOAK01. The sequence goes on from CAWHDZ010000011.1 coordinate 36,067, forward strand.
GGAGGGCGGGCGCCTTCCTTGCCGGAACCGAAGTAGTGGACCGCCAGCTCGTCGAGGAACGGGAGGGCGGTGGCTCGGATCTCGGCCCTGCGGTCGGAGAGCACCCTCCAGAGCGAAAGGGCGAGCGCGGCGTCCCCGCCCCCCACGTCGAGCAGGTCGTCGGCGTCCTCGATCCCCAGCACGGTTCGCGGGAACGGGGGGCGCTCGAAGGCCTTCGTGAGTGCGTCCAGCACCGACCGGGCGGAGGTCGGGTTGGCGCGGATCTCGTCGGCGATGACGTCGCACCGCTCCACGTCGCCGAGGGAGCCGGTGCGGAAGCCGGGGATGGAGAGCTTCCGCTCCTTGACGATGGCGCGGGTCTCCTCCGGCGTGAGCGCCACGAAGAGGAAGACCGAGAGCTGGTCGCGGGACAGCCCCTCGAGCGGCGCGTCCAGGATCTGGAGCTTGCCCTTCGCCATGCCCGGCCGCCTCTAGCCCCGCGAGGCGACGACGGGCTGGACCGACCGGATGCCGCCGCGGTCCACCTCGTAGACGAAACCGCGTGCGCGGCGGACCGGCTCCTCGGCGACGCGCGACGCCGACCCGGCGCAGAGGATCGGGGTGGGCCCGGCGGCGCCCGGGATGTCGACGCGGAAGGCGCAGTGGCGGTGTCCGTGCAGCACGCCGGCGATCCGGACGTCGGCCACCATGCGAATGATCTTGTCGGCGTCCTGGAGCGGCGTCCGGGCCACCAGCGCGTCGGACGGGATCCGCTCGCGGGGGAGGACCAGGTGGTGGTGGAGCGCGAGGAGCACCGCCCGCCCCTCCTTCACGTGCTCCCGGACCAGCTCGCGGCAGGCCTGGAGCTGCGCCGAGCCCAGGAGCCCGGCCGTGTCGTGCGGGCTCTCCCCGAACTGGGCGCTGTCGAGGGCGATGATGGCGACCTCGGGAGCGGGAAGGACCGCGAACGGGTACGAGGGCTCGGGGCGCCGCATGCCCCGGCCATCGGGCCCGATCATCCGGAGGAACCGGGCCGTCTTCACCGATTCGGCCGTCCAGAGGTCGTGGTTGCCGGGGACGACGGTGAGCTTGCCGGCGTCGGCCCACCTGCGCAGGAGCTTCCCTGCCCGCTCGAACTCGCTCGCCTCGGAGGAGAGCGTGAGGTCGCCGGTCACCACCAGGTGGTCCACTCCCGCCGCCTCGAGGTCGTCGAGGACGCGCTGGGCGAGCCGGGCCGAGTGCCGGTCGCAGTCCCTGGGAAGGTAGCCGTTGCGCGGATATCGTCCGCGGTCGGAGAGATGCAGGTCGGAGACGTGGCCGAGGCGCAAGCTGGCGGGATGCTATCGGCAGGGGGCGGAAGCGTCAAACGGCACCGCGGCGGCTTGACCCCCCCCTTTCCTGTCTTAGATCGACCATCATGGTCCCGTCGGATACCCTGGGTGCGAAGGAGTACGCCATGTCGGAAAAGAAGAAGGAGGGTGCTGGCGCCCAGGTCGCCCCCGCGATGGGGCCACCGGCCCTCATCAACAAGGAGGACATCCCGCAGGTCCTCCCCATCCTGCCCCTGCGCAACTCGGTCTTCTTCCCTGGAGGCGTGCTTCCACTCGCCGTGGGGCGGCAGAAGACCATCGCGCTCATCAAGGACGCCGTCCGCGACGAGCAGGTCATCGGGGTCGTCACCCAGCGCCGCGCCGAGGAGGAAGACCCGGGCGCCGCCGACCTCTACACCGTCGGTACCGTGGCCCGCATCGTGAAGCTCCTCAAGATGGGGGAGGACAACTACTCCCTCGTGGTCCAGGGGCTCGCCCGGGTCCGGATCCTCGACCTGGTCCAGGAGACGCCCTACCTCAAGGCGCGCGTCGAGCCGGTGGAGGACAAGACCTCTGTGGACGAGGTCGAGGTCGAGGCCCTGGCCATCAACTTGAAGAAGCTGGCCCGCGAGGTGATCGAGCTCATGCCGGAGCTGCCCACGGCGGCCACCGAGCTGGTGGACTCGATCACCCACCCCGGCCACCTCGCCGACCTCATCGCCGCCAACGTGGACGTCCCCATCGAGGAGAAGCAGCAGGTCCTCGAGACGGTGGACCTCAAGGCGCGCATGAAGCTCGTGCTCGAGCTGCTCAACCGCAAGCGGGAGATCCTCAAGCTCTCCAACAAGATCGACAGCGCCGTGAAGGGCGAGATGTCGAAGACCCAGCGCGAGTACTACCTGCGCCAGCAGCTCAAGGCCATCAAGGAGGAGCTTGGCGAGCTGGGCGAGGAGGAGGAGGAGCTCGACGAGCTGGGCGAGCGGCTCAAGAAGGCCGGCCTCCCCCCCGATGTCGAGAAGGTCGCCAACAAGGAGCTCAACCGGTTGAAGGCCATCCCAACGGCCAGCTCCGAGCACGCCGTGGCCCGCACCTACCTCGACTGGATCGCCGACCTTCCCTGGTCCAAGCGCACCGAGGACAACCTCGACATCGAGAACGCGCGCCAGATCCTCGACGCCGATCACTACGGCCTCGACAAGATCAAGAAGCGCATCCTCGAGTACCTGGCGGTGCGCAAGCTGAAGAACGACATGCGCGGCCCCATCCTCTGCTTCGTCGGGCCTCCCGGCGTGGGCAAGACCTCGCTCGGCCAGTCCATCGCCCGGGCCACCGGCCGCAAGTTCGTCCGCCTGAGCCTGGGCGGCGTGCGCGACGAGGCGGAGATCCGCGGCCACCGCCGCACCTATGTCGGCGCGCTGCCCGGCCGGATCATCCAGTCCATGAAGAAGGCGGGGGCGAACAACCCCACCATGATGCTCGACGAGATCGACAAGCTCGGCGCCGACTTCCGCGGCGACCCCAGCGCGGCGCTCCTCGAGGTGCTCGATCCGGAGCAGAACTTCAGCTTCTCCGACCACTACCTCGACGTGGCCTTCGACCTCTCCAAGGTGATGTTCATCGCCACGGCGAACCTGCTCGACCCCATCCCGTCGCCGCTCCGCGACCGAATGGAGATCCTCGAGCTGCCCGGCTACACCTTCGAGGAGAAGGTGCACATCGCCCAGCAGCACCTCGTGCCCAAGCAGCTGAAGGAGCACGGCCTCTCACCCGACGCGATCGAGTTCTCCGAGAAGGCGCTCATCAAGATCATCATGGCCTACACCCGGGAGGCCGGAGTCCGGAACCTCGAGCGGCGCATCGCCGACGTGGCGCGCGCCATCGCGGTCGAGGTGGCGGGGGGGAAGGTCCCTCCCGGCGCCCGGCGCTCCATCGAGGAGCTGGACCTCGCCGACATGCTCGGGCCGGAGAAGTTCTACAACGAGACGGCCGAGCGGACCGAGGTGGCCGGCGTGGCCACCGGTCTCGCCTGGACCGCGGCGGGCGGTGACCTGCTCTTCATCGAGGCCACCCGCATGCCGGGCAAGGGGTCGCTCACCCTCACCGGCCAGCTCGGCGACGTCATGAAGGAGTCGGCCCAGGCGGCGCTCTCCTACCTCCGCTCCAAGGCCGATCACCTGGGCATTCCCAGCAACTTCCTCGAGAAGACCGACATCCACATCCACTTCCCGGCCGGCGCCATCCCCAAGGACGGCCCCAGCGCCGGCGTGACCATCCTCACGGCGCTGGTGTCGCTGCTCACCGGGATCCGCGTCCGATCCGACGTGGCCATGACGGGCGAGGCCACGCTCCGCGGCCTCGTCCTCCCGGTCGGCGGCATCAAGGAGAAGGTCCTGGCCGCACACCGGGCGGGGATCAAGCGGGTCATCATGCCGGCCCGGAACGAGAAGGACCTGGTGGACGTCCCGGAGCAGGCCCGCAAGGAGCTCGAGTTCGTCTTCGCCACCCACATGGACGACGTCCTCGGCGCGGCCCTCGAGGAAAATCCGGTGGGCCGGAAGGTGCCGACGCCCCCTCCCCCGGAGGGTGGCGCCAAGCCCCCGGAAGTCCGCGCCTGACCGGCGGGGGAAAGGACCGCCGCCCGGTGGCTCCTCCCCCGACATCCGTGTCATAGTGATCGGCGATCGATCGGACCGCCGTGTCGCGGTCCGGAGGGGGTGGATTGATTCGCCGGATCGACCGCTACGAACTCCTCGAACAGGTGGGAACCGGTGGAATGTCGGTCGTCTACCGTGGTCGCGACACGTCGCTCGACCGCGAGGTCGCGATCAAGGTGCTCCATCCCCACCTCGCCACCAGGCCGGAGTCGCGAGCGCGGTTCTCCCGGGAGGCCAGGGCCGTGGCCCGCCTCTCCCACCCGGGCATCGTGGAGATCTACGACTACTCCGGGGACGAGAACCAGGAGAGCTGGCTCGTCACCGAGTTCGTCCGCGGCAGGACGCTTCGCGCCTTCGCCGACGATGGAGGGATCCCGCTGCCCGAGTGCGGTGCGCTCGTCGGGCTCGCACTCTCCGACGCGCTCGCGCACGCGCACGCGGCCGGGGTCATCCACCGGGATCTGAAGCCCGAGAACGTGATGGTCGCCGAGTTCGGAGGGCGACCGGCGGTGAAGCTCGCCGACTTCGGGATCGCCCGCATCCTCTCGCAGGACGACCGGATGACCATGACCGGCGCGATGGTCGGATCGCCCAACCACATGGCGCCCGAGGTGGTGGACGGGAAGGAGGCCGACGAGCGGTCGGACGTCTTCTCCCTGGGCACCATCCTCTACTGGCTCTGCACCGGGCGGCTGCCCTTCGAGGCGCCCAATCCCAGCGCCACGCTGCACCGGCTGGTCACCGGCGACTTCCCCGATCCACGTTCGGTGAACAGGGCCCTCGGCGAGCCCCTGGCCCGGCTCATCGCCTCCTGCCTGGAGCTCGACCCGGCAGCCCGCCCCGCCGGCGCCGCCCAGGTCCGCGATGCGCTGGCCGCCATCCTGCGGGACGACGGCATCGACCGACCCGACGAGACCCTGACGGCATTCCTGGCCGATCGCCGGGGAACCGCCGAGGCGCTCCGCCCCCGCATCGTCGCGGCGCGCCTCCGGCGCGGGGAGGAACACCTGGCGCGCGGCGAGGTGGCGCTCGCCCTCGGCTCCTTCGACGGGGTCCTGGCCATCGAGCCCCGCCATCCCGCCGTGCTCGCGCGGCTCGCCGAGGTGGCGCGGTCCGACCGGCGAAGGCGCTTGCTGCGCCGGGGCGCGGTGGGCCTGGGAGTGCTCGTCGTGGCGGTGCTGGCCGTGATGGGGATCGCGCGCATCCCGGAGTCCGTCCCCGTGGCCGCCGGCGGGCCAGCCCCCGCCCTCACGGCGCAGCCGGGTCCCGCCGCCGCGGCGCCAGCGGTCCAGCCCGAGGCCCGGCCCGTGGCCGAACCCGCGGTCGGCGCCTCCGCGACCGCTCCGGTCGCACTGGCCCCGGCGCGCGTCCCGGTCGACCCTTCCCGGCCGGCGCCCGCCCGCAAGGGGCCCGCCCCCGTCAGCTTCACGGTGCACGTGCGCCCCTACGCCCAGCGCGCCCTCCTCGACGGCGTCGAGGTGGCCGCCGACGAGCAACGGGTGGTCTTCTCGCTCACGCCGGGAGGGCACCGGCTCCGCATCGAGCACCCCTGCTGCGAGCCGTACGATCGCGAGATCGACGCCGCCTCGGCCCAGCGGCTCGGCGAGCTCAAGGTCCCCCTGGTGCCGCGCCCGGCGACCCTGCGCATCGGCGGGGAGCCGACCACCCGCGTCTACCTGGACGGAAGGTTCCTGGGTTCGGCCGGCGACTCGCAGCGCGAGCCCTTCCGGATCCGGATGCCCTCCGACGGACCGAACCCCTACGAGGGTGAGGTCGGCCTGCGCCTCGAGGCCCCCGGGGGGCGGGCCACCAGCGCCACGGTGCGCTTGCGCGCCGGACAGGAGATCTCCGTCCCCGCCGTCCTGACACAGGATCCGCCCCGATGATCGCCCTCCTCCTCGTCCTGACGCTCGCCACCCCCGAGGCCGACGTGAAGCGCGCGCGCGACCGCTACGAGTTCGGGGCCTACGCCGACGCCGCCGGGGCGGCCCGGGAGATCCTGTCGCGCAGCACGGCGCTCCCCGAGCCCGTCGCGCTCGAGGCCTGGCGCATCCTGGGGCTCGCCGAGTACCAGCTCGGTGACCTGCCGGCCGCCCGCGACGCCTTCATCCACCTGCTCTCGATCGACCCCGATCAGACGCTCGACCCGTTCCTCGTCCCGCCGCCCATCGTGGAGTTCTTCGACAAGGTCCGGGCCGACGCGGAGCCGGAGCTGGCGCCGCTCCGGGAACGGAAGCGGCTGCTGGAGGAGCAGGGGCGGCTCGCGGAGGAGGCGAGGCGCAGGCTCCTCGCCGAGGAGGCGATCCGCTCCGGACCGCCATCGAAGGTCATCCTGGTGGAGGAGCACGTCTACATGCTCAACTTCCTGCCCTTCGGCGTCGGGCAGTTCCAGAACGGGGACACCACGAAGGGCATCGTCATCGCGGTGTCGCAGGTGGTGCTAGGCGCCATCAACCTGGGAGCGATCCTGGCGCACAACGCCATCGCCGACGACCCCTCGCGCCGATGCCTGGTGAGCACCCCCACCAACTGCAGCAACCCGCCCATCCCCGACTCCGACCGGGCGCTGCTGCAGAACATCGACATCGTGAAGTACGTCTCCGCCGGCCTCTTCTGGGGGGTCTACGCCTACGGCGTGGTGGACTCGCTCGCCAACTTCGTCCCCCGCATCGAGACCGAGATCACCCCGGGGCGCACGGCTGTGAAGCTCTCGTGGGACTTCTAGGGGGGCGCCCGTGGCGGTACTGATCCTGAAGGACGGCGAAGGCGCCCCCCGGTCGGTCCGGCTCACCCGCCGGATCAGCACCGTGGGACGGGACCCCGAAAGCGACCTGCACATCGACGACCCGGCGCTGCCTCCGACCGCGTTCCACGTCCTCGCCGATGGCGACGCCTTCACCGTCGCAGCCCACGGCGGCTGCGAGCTGACGGTGAACGGGCGGCGCCGCACGACCTGCCGCCTGGCGGCCGGCGACGTCCTGCGCGCGGGGAGCCACGAGCTGGTCTTCTCCCCGCTCCCCCCGCCGCCCGCCCCGGCCGGACCGGCCGGACCGACGGTCCGGGAGGAGCCGCTCGTCCGCTTCTCCCGCCGGCTGCTCGAGGCCGGCTCGCTCGAGAGCCTTCTCGACGCCCTCCTCGACGCGCTCCTCGAGGTGACCCGCGCCGACAAGGGCTTCGTGATCGAGCTCTCCGACGGGAGGCCGGAGGTGCGTGCCTCCCGGAACGTCGCCCCGGTAAGCGTCGAGGACGCGGTCTCCCGCGTCTCCGACTCCATCCTCCAGAGGGTCCTCTCCACCCGCCGTCCGCTGGTGGTGGCCGACGCCCTCCACGACGCGGAGTGGTCGAGCTCCGCGTCGGTCGTGGACCTGCGGCTCCAGTCGGTGATGTGCGCGCCCCTCGTGGCCCGCGGGGAGATCTTCGGCGCCATCTACCTGGGCAACGACAGCGTCCGGAACCTCTTCGACGAGCGCTCCCTCGAGACCCTCACCGTCTTCTCGTCGCAGGCCTCGCTGCTCCTCCAGAACGCCCTCCTCCTCCGGGACCTCCGCCGCGAGAACGAGGCGCTCCGCGAGGCCATCGAGAGCCGGCGCTACGGCGAGCTCCTGGGCGCCGGGCCGAGCATGCGCGAGGTCTACCGGCGCATCGAGAAGGTGGCGCCCACCGACGTCACCGTGCTCATCCAGGGGGAGACCGGGACCGGGAAGGAGCTGGTGGCCCGGGAGATCCACCGGCGCTCCCCGCGCGGAGTGGGGCCGTTCGTGGCCGTGAACTGCGCGGCCATCCCCGAGGGGTTGCTGGAGTCCGAGCTCTTCGGCCACGTGAAGGGGGCCTTCACCGGCGCCGTGGCCAGCCGCGCCGGCCGCTTCCAGGCCGCCTCGGGCGGCACGCTCTTCCTCGACGAGATCGGGGAGATGCCGCCCTCGCTCCAGGTGAAGCTCCTGCGGGCCATCCAGGAGCGGGTCGTGCAGCGGGTCGGCGAGTCCCGCGGTGAGCCGGTGGACATCCGGGTGCTGGCAGCCACCAACCGGAACCTGGAGGACGAGGTCCGGTCCGGACGCTTCCGCGAGGATCTCTACTACCGCCTCCACGTCGTCACCATCGACCTGCCTCCTCTCCGGGAGCGCGGAGACGACGTCACGGTCCTGGCCCGCTGGTTCCTGCAGCGCTACGCGGACGAGTTCGATTCGCGAGCCCGCGGGTTCGCGCCCGGCGCGCTCGCCGCGCTGCGGCGGTACCCCTGGCCCGGCAACATCCGCGAGCTCGAGAACCGCGTGAAGAAGGCGGCCGTGCTGGCCGACGGCCCGCTGGTGACCGGCGAGGACCTCGACCTGGGCCAGGAGGGTCTCGAATCCACCCTGCCGCTGGCCGACGCGATCGAGGAGTTCCGGAAGCGCTACATCAGCGAGACGCTGGAGCGAAACGGCGGCAACCGCACCAAGACGGCGAAGGACCTCGACGTGGACCCACGCACCATCTTCCGCCACCTCGAGAAGCTCGAGTCGGAGCGGCGCGGCGGCCCTTTGCCGCCCGGAACGAAGACCGGAGGGGAACCTTGAACCGCGCAGCCTCCCGTGTCGGCGCCCTCTTGCTCGCCACCCTGGCCGGGGGAGCGGTGCTGGGGGGGTGCCCCATCCCGCAGCCCCTCCCCGGCGTCGGTTCCATCGACGGCGGCCTGCCCATCACGCCCCCGCGCGTCCTGACGACGAGCGCGGAGCCGGGGCTCGCCATGACCGACTACCGGACGGCGGCGTCGGCGACGCCCTGCCCGCCCGGGTCGATCTTCGAGGTGTCGGCCACGGTGATCGACGAGAACAGCGAGGAGCCGGTGGAGGTCCGATGGTTCGTGGACTACGACCCGGACAACCAGCTGCAGCGCACCCCGCTCCAGATCGAGACCTTGCCGCCGCCCGCCGATCCCCAGCAGTTCCGGCGCTTCCCGAGCCCCTTCCCCTTCTCGCCCTGGGACTTCGATCGGCCCACCGAGCGCGTCCACGTGGTCGAGTTGACGGTCTCGAACGGCTTCTTGCCCGTCGGCGCGGTCGTCCCGCCCGGGGACCTTCCCAACCGGACCGCCGCACCCGGCTACGAGGTGCAGATCTTCCGCTGGATCTTCCAGCCGTCGGCCACGGGCGGGTGCGGACCATAGGGCCCGCGCCTCCAGGCTATCGGGTGGGGTGGGCCGCCTCGCGGGCGTGGGACATGGCCTCGGCCGCGGCGCGGGCCAGGTCGCCGTTCTCGTCGGCGAAGCGGTTCACCTGGGCGGTATAGGCGCGGTGGAGCGCCAGCATGGCGTCGCGTGCCGCCGCCATGTCGGCCCGCTCCACGGCCCATTCACCCTTGGTCAAGTCGAGCCGGCAGCGGTCGGAGAGATCCTCCACCCGCTCCTCCCAGCGCGGCGCCCACTCGCGCCAGGCGGCCAGCGGCATGGGCCCCTCGAAGTTGGTGCCCATGGCCCAGGCGCGCTGGTTCTGCTCCACGTACAGGGCATCCAGGTCGTCCATGCAGACCCGGAGCGTCGCCCGGGTCGGGATGGCGGTCTTCGACGCCGGAGGGGCACGGCGCTCCCGCCCGCGGAGCGTCTTCACCACGCTCACCGCAAAGAAGCCGACCGCGATGGCGATGGCCAGGAAGTAGAGGATCCACGCGGCCATGCGATACGGCCGGAGCTTCGGGTCGCGCGTTGCCACGGCGCGCAATTTGCCATCAGCGCCCCCGCGGAGTCCAGCGTTTCAAACGTGAAATGTTAAGATTCATTAATGAAATTGGAATGTGACCCGACGCGGTCTCCTTTGGGGGTCCCGCATCGTGATTTCAGGGTGTTGGCCGGTGTCATGTATTGGCCCCTACCTTGCTAAATAAGCAATTCGAAGCGCTGCGGGCCAGTGTAGGCATCTCCCCCCCCGCATCCTGTGCCGGTCATGCGGCGCTTCGGCAACACGGGAGGAGGCTTCCGGTCGGGACAACGCGTCCGACATCCAGCAGCCGGCCGGAAGCCCGCCCACTCCCCTCCGTCAGCGCCGTCCTACCCGCCGCTCCAGCTCGGCCAGCGGCAGTTCCACGACCACCGGCCGGCCGTGTGGACACCTGGCCTTGAAGTCGATGGCGTCGAGCCCGTCGAGCAGGGCGCGGGCCTCCTCCCGGGTGAGGTCCTGGTTGGCGCGTACGGCGGCGTGGCAGGCCATGGTGGCGAGCAGACCGTCGAGGGCCTCGCCGACCGCGCTTCCCCGCCCCGCCTCCTCGACCTGCTCGGCCAGGTCGGTGAGGAGCGGACCCATGGCCGCCCCGCCGAGGAGCGCCGGTGCGCTCTTCACCGCGAAGGCGTCCCCGCCGAAGGGCTCGACTTCCAGGCCGACCGTCGCCAGGTCCCCCACGGCCCCCTCGACCATCCGCGCGGCCGAGGGCGTCAGCGTGACCACCGGAGGAACCAGGAAGGGCTGCACCTCGAGCTGGCGGTGGCGGAGCGCTTCCCGGAGGCGGTGGAAGAGGAGCCGCTCGTGGCTGGCGTGCTGGTCGATGACCACCAGCGCACCCCCGGGCGCCTCGCAGACCAGGTAGGTCCGGACGTGCTGGCCGACGTAGCGCATCGAGCCGAAGTAGCCGGCCGGCTGCGCGGGCGTCGGCCCGGGCGAGGAGGCGTGGGCTGCGCCAGGACCGGGACCGGCCGGAGCGGGAAACGGAAGCATGTCCCGCGACCGCTCCGCCGTCCGCTCCCGGGCTGCCGCCAGGACGCCGGCGATGTCGTCCACGTCCGGCTCGGCGGCCACCGGGGCTGGAGGGAGGGCGCCATCGCCCCCGTGGTGGAGCCAGGGCGACGGGCGGAGCGCCTCGCTCACCGCGTGGTGGACGGCGTCGCTGGCGGCCCGCGCGTCCTGGAAGCGCACCTCGAGCTTCTGGGGGTGGACGTTCACGTCGACCCGGTCGAGCGGAAGCTCGAGGAAGAGGACGCCGGCCGGCTGCCGGCCAGCCGGGAGGGACCCGGCGTAGGCGCGCAGGACGCCGTAGGCCAGCGCCCGGTCGCGGATGAAGCGGCCGTTCACGAAGAGGTAGAGGCCGCGCGCCGTGGCCGCGGAGTGGTCGGGGGAGGTGACCACCCCGTGGACGCGCACGTCTCCCCGGGCGGCGTCCACCCGCACGAGCCTGCGGGCCGCCTCCCGCCCCAGCGCGATGGCCGCCCGCTCCTCGGGAGAGGCGCCCGCCGCGGTGGCGATGGCCGCGCGCCCACCCGAACGGAGCGTGAACCCGACGTCGGGCCGGGCCAGCGCCACGCGGACCACCGCCTCGCTGGCGTGGCCGGACTCGGCCGGCGCCGACTTCATGAACTTCCGGCGGGCCGGGGTGTTGAAGAAGAGGTCGCGGACCTCGACCGTGGTGCCGCGCGCCCGCGCCACTTCCTCGACCGCCTCGACGCGCCCCCCCTCGAGCGCGATGCGCGTACCCACCACCGCGCCAGCGGGCCCTTCCGGACAGGTGTCGATGCGCATCCGGCAGACCGACGCGATCGCCGGGATGGCCTCGCCCCGGAAGCCCATGGTGGCGATGGAGGCGAGGCCGCCCGCGTCGCGGAGCTTGGAGGTGGCGTGGCGCTCCAGCGAGAGCAGGGCGTCCTCGCGCTCCATCCCCGACCCGTCGTCGGTGACCCGAACCAGGGTGAGCCCGCCGTCCTCCAGGTCCACCTGGATCGACCGGGCCCCCGCGTCGAGGGCGTTCTCGAGCAACTCCTTCACCACCGACGCCGGGCGCTCGACCACCTCACCGGCGGCGATCTGGTTCACGAGCCCGGGCGGGAGCACCTGGATGCGCGTCACGCCTCCGTCGTACCACGCCGATCCGACCGTTTGACGGGGGCACCCTTCCCCTGTACGAAACCGGGATGGCATCGAGGAAGCGGAAGCCCGCCCGCGCGGCCCAGCCCCGGCGTCCGGTCCTCGGAAACGATCCGTTCGAGCGGGGCGCGGCGGAGCGCCCGTCCACGCCCGACCCCGTTCCAGCGCCTCCTCCTGCCGCGGCCCGTCCCCCCGCGCCGCCCCGGGACGCGCCCCCGGAGCCGCCGCTGGGCGACGGCGAGGCCCGGCTCGCCGAGGTGGCTCGCTCGACCGGCGCCGCCGCCTATACCGAGGAGCTGCGCGAGCTGCTCGTCCGGCTGCGTCCGGCCCTGCGTGACGCGCTCGCGCCGCTGGCGGCGCTCGCCACCCTGCTCGGGTCCCCGGCCCGGCTCGACGAGCACGGCATGGACCCCGACCTGCTGGTCCGGGGGCGCGCGGTCCTCGACTTCTTCCTCGGGTCCTGGTGGCGCGTGGACGTCCACGGCGCCGACCTCTTGCCCGACGAGCCCTTCGTGCTGGTGGCGAACCACGGAGGAACGGTCCACTGGGACGCGGCCGTGCTCCGGACCACGCTGGCGCGCCAGGTCACCCCGCGGGAGCTGCGTCCGCTGCTCGACCCGCGCGCACTCCAGGCCCCCCTGGTCGGCCCGTTCCTGGTCCGGATGGGCGCGGCGCCGCTGAGGGCCGACGTGGCGCTCTCGCTCCTCGACCGCGGCTCGAGCATCTGCCTCTTCCCGGAGGGACCGCGCGAGGAGCCTCGCCCCTGGGCGGACCGCTACCGGGTGACCCGCTTCGGACGCGGCGGTTTCGCCCGCATCGCCGCACTGGCGCGGGCGCCCATCGTCCCCTGCGCCATCGTGGGGAGCGAGGAGGCGGCGGCGCCCTTCGACCGCCGGGGGTGGATGGCCGAGTCGCTCCACCTGCCCCTGCTCGCGCTGGCCCCGCCGCTGCCGCTGGCCGGGCTGCTCTCCTGGCTCCCGCTGCCCTCCCGGTGGTCGATCCGGTTCGGCCAGCCCGTCGCTCCGCCCCCGCCCGAGCGGGCCGAGGACGCGGTGGCGGTCGCAGCCGCGGGAGAGCGGGTGCGCGCCGAGCTACAGCGCATGCTCGACGCCGACCTCGCGTCCCGCCGCTCCGTCTTCCTTTGATCCGACCGGCGTGGGGAGCCGGCCGGCGCGCACGTGGGGCGGAGGGGTGCGCAGGTCCCACACCAGGCCGGTGGCGGAGAGCACCCGGAGCGCCAGGTAGGAGATGTCGAGCTCCCACCAGAACCAGCCCTGGTTGGCGGTGCTGGCGTAGAAGTGGTGGTTGTTGTGCCACCCTTCACCGAAGGTGAGGAGCGCGAGGACGGGGTTGTTGCGCGAGTCGTCGCCGGTGGGGTAGCGGCGCGAACCGAGGACGTGCGCCACCGAGTTGATCGAGAAGGTGACGTGCCAGGCCACCACCACCGGCACGAAGAAGCCCCAGAGCAGGGCCGGGAGACCGCCCGCGGCGACGAGGGCCAGGGCGAACGCCAGGGGCACCAGCATCCCGAACCGATCGAGGAAGACCAGCTCCGGGTAGCGGGCCAGGTCCTTCACCCGGTCGGCGCGGGTCCGGTCGTAGCGGGCCGAGAGGATCCAACCGACGTGGCTCCACCAGAAGCCCCGCTGGACCGGGCTGTGCACGTCCTTCTCCCCGTCGGAGTAGCGGTGGTGGTCCCGGTGGTGCGCGGCCCACCAGAGGACGCCCTTCTGGACCGAGAGCGTTCCGAGCAGGGCGAGGACGAGCTGGAAGGCACGGCCGGTCTTGAAGGCGCGGTGGGAGAAGTAGCGGTGGAAGCCGGCGGTGATGCCGAACATGCAGACCGAGTAGACCGCCAGTGCGAGTCCGGCCAGCCGCCAGGTGGGCGGGACGAGGAACGGGGCGGCCAGCGCGACCGCGTGCACGAGGAGGAAGGGGATCGACTTCACCCACTGGGGGCGGTCGAGGTCCACGTCTGCGGGGACTTCGGGTGCCTGGGTCACCCCCCCTTCCTAGGCCACGCGTGTCACCACACCGTCACGGTGGATGGGAGCCAACGCGCCCCTTCCCGAGCCAGCGCCTTTGGGCTATCTTCCACGCTCCCCTGGCCCGAGGTTCTCCCGAGATGGCGCGTGCTTACATCGGCAACACCCCCTGCGAGGTCACGATCGACAAGGACCTCGGGGACAGCTGGGCAGTCACCGTGGTCCCCCCGGCGGCGCTTCCCATCCCCGGCGCCAGGGCGCTCTCTCCGCTCGTGGTGAAGCTCCAGGGCGACGACCGGGAGAAGTGCCTGGCCGGCGGCCTCGAGATCCTCCAGAAGGCCGGGAAGATCGACCGCTTCGACGTCTAGGGGGAAAGCCCCTCCGAGCGGACCAGCGCATCCGGCGCGACGGCGGCCAATATGGCCCCAGACGCCTCCTGCACCGCGGCGGCGTCCCTTCCCTCCACGGTGACGCGGACCCGGTGGTCGGCGCCGTCGAAGCGCGGGTAGCTGCCGATCTCGACGCACGGGTGCGCCTCCGCCACGGCGGAGAGCGGAGCCGCCAGCAGGTCCTCCCCCCAGGAGAAGTACAGGCTCACCAGGTGGTAGGGCGCTCCGCCCAATAGGTGGGCCACGCGGTCGAACTGGTGGCGCAGGAAGGACGGCACCCCCGGCAGCATCACCACCCGGGAGACCACCAGCGTGGGGAACTCCTGGTCGCCGAGCAGCTCGGTTCCCTCGGGCAGGTCGGCCATGCGCAGGGCGGCGGCGGGGAGCACCGCGCCGGAGTGGTGCCGCGCGTGCATCTCCCGCAGGACCCGCTCCATGCCCGGGTGGCGCACCAGCGGAACCGAAAGGGCCCGGGCCACCGCGGGCAACGTCACGTCGTCGTGGGTGGGGCCCACTCCACCGCAGGTGAAGGTCCAGCCGACCCTGCGCCGGTCCAGCAGGAGGGCCTCGACGATGGCGTCGATCCGATCGGGCACCACGTGGATGGCGGCGAGCTCGACGCCGAGCTCGTGGAGCCTGCGCGCCAGGAACGGACCGTTCTCGTCCCGCACCTTGGCGGACAGCACCTCGCTGCCGACGATCACCACCGCCGCCGCGGCGCCGGCGCTCACGTCGGCACGTTTCCCACCGCGCCCGCCACCTCCTCGGCGACCCGGTCCACCGGCTTCTCCCCGGAAAGGACGGCGATCCGCTCGCCGGACTCGACCAGGCGGGTGAGCGCCCTCCCGTAGGCGCGGTGCACGCGCCGCTGGAACTCCGGGACCTCGAAGATCTCGCGCTCGGCCGTGGCGGCGTAGCGGCGCCGCAGGGCCACGGCCGGCCGGACCCGCAGGAAGACGGTCAGGTCGGGGGCGGGAGCCTTTCCGTTGATGGCGGCAACCCAGGCGGCGTCGCCGGTGGCCACCGCCTGGTAGGCCAGGCTGGAGAGGACGTAGCGGTCCGAGACCACGTCCACCCCGTCCTCCAGGCGCGGACGGATCTCGCTCTCCCAGTGGTCGAGCCGGTCGGCCGCGAAGAGGAGCGCCAGCGCCCCCGGGTCGAAGCCGCCGCCGCCGGCTCCGCGGAGACGCCCGGAGAGCACGTGACGGATCGAGGCTCCCACCGGCCCGCGGGAGGGCTCGGCGGTGAGGTGGACCCGGCGTCCCCGGGAGGAGAGCCAGGCCTGGAGGCGGGCGGCCTGCGTCGTGGTCCCGGCCCCGTCGAGCCCCTCGAGCACCAGGAACCGTCCGCGCCGCCGGCTCACGCGTCGATCCCCAGGCGGGCGCGGATCGCGCGAAGCCGCGCGAAATCGGCGTCCTCCACCTGCATGGCGCGGCGGGCCCGCAGGAATGCGGCCACCGCGAAGACGGCCAGGAAGAGGGCCAGGCCGAGCGCGGCCAGGAAGAGGAGCGGATAACGCCCGGGAGGACGGACCGGCCGCAGTCCCCATCCCCAACGGTCCCAGGCGAACTTGACGGTGAGTCCCGCCGCCATCACCAGGCCGAAGGACGCATAGGCACCCTTGCGGACGTCGTCGATGGAATGGCGGGTGGCCACCCTGCCGGCCAGGACGTCGTGCTCGGCCCGGAGGGCGGCTTCCTCGGTGGAGGACGGGACCTCCCGGGTGTCGCCCGGCGCCACCGCTCAGCTCTCCCCGAAGCGGGCCGCGACGGCTTCCTGCACCGCCGCGAGCGTGGCCGCGAGTTTCACCGGAGGATTGCGCAGCGCGGGGCGCAGGCCGGGGATGGTCCCCTCGTGGTACCCGACCTTGAAGTCGGAGAACTTGAGGCCGTGGGCCGTGGAGATGACCACCACCCGTTCCTGGGGCTTCACCACTCCGCGCGCCGCCAGCTTCTCGAGCGCCGCGAGCGCCACCCCGGTGTGCGGGCAGGCGAAGGCGCCCGAGAGGTCGGCCCGCGCCGCCGCGTCGGCCAGTTCCTGCTCGCTGGCCTGCTCGACCAGCCCGTCGAGCGCCTGGATGGCGCGCAACGCGCGCTTCGCCGAGACCGGGGCGCCGATCTGGATGGCGCTGGCCAGGGTGGTCCGGGCCTGGATGGCCTCGACCCGGACGTCCGGATCGGCCCGCCCCGCCCGCTCGACCGCCCGGTACAGCGGGTTGGCGTTCTCGGCCTGGGCGACGACGAGGCGCGGGAGGCGGTCGAGGAGCCCGAGCTCCTTCATGAGGAGGAAGCCCTTGCCGAGGGCGCCGGCGTTCCCCAGGTTGCCCCCGGGGATGATCACCCAGTCGGGCGCGGACCAGCCGAGCTGCTGGGCCACCTCGACCGCGACCGTCTTCTGCCCCTCGATGCGCAGCGAGTTCATCGAGTTCGCCAGGTAGATGTCCGGCGTGAGGGAGAGTTCCTGGACCACCCGCATGCAGCCGTCGAAGTCGGTGTCGAGCTCGAGGACCAGCGCACCGTTCGAGACGGGCTGGATGAGCTGGGCGGTGGAGATCTTGCCGCGCGGGAGGAGCACGACCGAGGGGATGCCGGAGGCGGCGCAGTAGGCCGCCAGGGCGGCGCTGGTGTCCCCGGTGGAGGCGCAGGCCACGGCGCGGATGGGCACGCCGCGGGCGCGCATCTCCTTCACCGCGGAGACGAGCACCGTCATGCCCAGGTCCTTGAACGACCCGGTGTGGGTGACGCCGCACTCCTTCAGCCAGACGTCGCGGAGCCCGATCTCCCGGGCATAGCGGTCGAGGCGCAAGAGCGGCGTGCCCCCCTCGTACATCGAGACCACGTTCTCGACGGCGAGCTGCGGGTAGACCCACTCCTTCTTTCCCCACACCCCCGAACCAAGCGGCCAGGCGCCCCCGCGAAAACGCCCCTCGAAGAGCGCCTTCCAGTCGGCCGCGGGGACCGCGCGGAGGGCGTCGAGGTCGTGCTCCACCTCGAGGAGCCCCTGGCAGCGCGGGCAGCGGTAGACGACCTCGGTGAGGGGGGCGCGAAAGGCGCAGCCCTCGGCGCAGCGGAACCACGCGGAGAAGTCGGGTTTGGTGGATGGGGTCATGGCGGCGGGCGGATCAATCTGCCGAAGGTCGTCGGGGATGGCAAGGGTGGCGCGGCGGGTCAGCGGGAGACCCGGGCGCCGCAGCCCGGACAGGACGGTCCCGTCACCGGGGTGGAGCAATCGCTGCAGAGCCTGACCTCGAGGGGAGGAGCCGCCCCACCGCCTGGAGCGGTCGGCAACCGCATCCCGCAGTGGCCGCAGAAGGCCTCCCCGGGGGGGGCCGGGTTCTGGCAGTAGCGGCAGGTCGCCACCGGCTCCGGTCCGGGCATCGGGTCGTCCGGGATCCCCTCGGCGTCGGTGGGCATGAAGTCTTCCATCGCCTCCACCACCACCTGGACGGGGTCCTGGGTGGTCGCCTCGAGCTCGGGAAATCGTTCCGCTTCGGCCGATGCCGGCGGGAGCATCGTCGCCTCAAGCCCCTCGAGCGGCTCGACCGGGACCGGCGTCCGTTCCCCCACCGGAAATGGATGGCCGCAGAGATCGCAGGCTTCCCCGGCGGGCTGGACGTTCTCGCACAGCGCGCAGGCGGGCATGCCGGGATGATACCAGCGCCGGAGGGCGGTGGGGCAGTCAGCCGACCCGCGCCAGCGAGAGGCGCGTGGACCAGCGGGACAGCGCCTCCCCGGTGGCGACGTTGCCGGGCGAGGCCAGGTCGGGATCCTCGGCCACGATCCGCATCGCCTCCTCGCGGGCTTCGTCCAGGATGGCCTCGTCCCGGTAGAGGTCGGCCACCTCGAAGACGGGCTGGCCGGCCTGCCGGGTGCCGAGCATCTCCCCCGGACCACGGATGCGAAGGTCGGCCCGGGCGATCTCGAAGCCGTCCTGCGTCCGGACCATGGTGGCGAGCCGCTCCCGCGCGTCGGAGCCGGCGCCCGCGCCGCGGGTCACGAGCAGGCACTGGCTGCGCGCCGCTCCCCGCCCGACCCGGCCGCGAAGCTGGTGGAGCTGGGAGAGGCCGAACCGCTCGGCGTGCTCGACGATCATCACGGTGGCGTTGGGGACGTCCACACCCACCTCGATGACCGTGGTGGAGACGAGGACGCGCACCTCCCCCGAGCGGAAGCGGGACATGACCGCCTCCTTCTCCTCCCCCTTCATCCGGCCGTGGACGAGGGCCACCTCGAAGGGCGCGAAGGCCTCCCGGAGCTCCTCCGCCCCGCTGGTCGCGTCGGCCAGGTCGGACTTCTCCGACTCCTCGACGAGCGGGTAGACCACGTACACCTGCCGCCCGTCCTCGAGCTCGCGGCGGGCCGACTCGAGGACCTTCCTCCGCTGCGACTCGCGAAAGACCCGGGTCTCGACCGGAAGGCGCCCCGGGGGGAGCTCGTCGATCTTGGACTGGTCGAGGTCGCCGTGGAAGGCCAGCGCGAGGGTCCGGGGGATGGGGGTGGCGGTCATGACCAGCACGTCGGGGCGGACCCCCTTGGCCATGAGGGTGGCCCGCTGCATCACGCCGAAGCGGTGCTGCTCGTCCACCACCACGAGTCCGAGCCGGGAGAACTCGACCCCCTCTTCGAGCAGCGCGTGCGTGCCCACCGCCAGCGCGGCGCGCCCGCTGCGGACCGCCGCCCGGGCCTCCTTCTGCTCCTTGCCCCGGGCCTGCGCGCCGACGAGTGCGAGCTCGACGCCGGAGCCCTCGAGCCAGCCGCGAAGCGTGCGGGCGTGCTGCCCGGCCAGGATCTCGGTGGGGGCCATGATGGCGGCCTGCCAGCCGGAGCGGATCGCCAGCATGGCCGCGGCGAAGGCGACCGCCGTCTTGCCGCTGCCCACGTCGCCCTGGAGCAACCGGTTCATGGGCTCGGGGCGCCCCATGTCGGCGGCGATCTCGCCGAAGACCCGGTCCTGCGCTCCCGTGAAGACGAACGGGATGCGCGCCCGCGCGGCCAGGCGGGCCGCCGGGGAAGCGTCGAAGGCGATCCCGGGTTCCCGCCGGACCCCGCGCCGCCGCAGCGCCAGCGCCAGCTGCAGGAAGAAGAGTTCCTCGAAGGCCAGCCGCCGGAAGGGCTCGGTGGCCCGCGCCGCGGCCCGGGCGACGTCCGTCCCCGCCGGCGGGAAATGGGCCTGTGCCAGCGCCTCGCTCCGGGGGAGCAGGGAGCGCCGCTCCCGCACCGGGGCGGGGATCTCCTCCACCGCGAGCGGCGCGTACTCCTCGACGAGCCGCCTCATGAGCTTGCGGAGCGCCGGGTGCTGGTGATCGGCCGGACCCGGGTAGATCGGGACGATCCGGCCGAAGTTGGCCGAGTCTCCCTCCCCCAGCTTCTCCACCTCCGGCTGGGCCATCTGGCGGACCCCACCGAAGCCCTCCCCGATCTCCCCGGAGACCAGGACCTGTTCACCTATCGTGAATTGCCTCTGGCGCCAGGGGGGCGGGTTGAAGAAGACCAGGTCGAGCCGGCTCTGCCCATCGGCCGTCCCGACCTTGAGCATGGGCTTGCCGTTGCGCATGCGCTGCGACCGGACGGTGCGCACCGTCACCACCGCGATGGCCGGCTCCCCGGTGCGAAGCTCGGCCACCCGCCGCACCGTGGTCCGGTCCTGCCAGGCCCGGGGCAGGAACTCGAGCGCCGCCTCGACCGTGGCCCGCCCCCGCTCCTCGAGCAGGGCGCGCGGGGCCGGGTGGGCGCCGGGGATCGCGGAGAGGAGCGTGGCGAGCCGGGCGCGCCGCTCGGCCCTCCCCTCCCGATCCCCGGCCGGGAGGGGAGGCGGGGCCGCGGCGGCCGGGACCTTCCGGACCCGGACCGGCGCCGCGGGGATCCGGCTGCGCCGGGCCAGGGCCTCGAGATCCTCCGGGAGGGAGACGAGGGAGCCCAGGTCGGCGGCGATCGTGCAGAGGGCGAGGAGCCGCTTCCCCGGGGGGAGCGCGTCGAGGGAGGCGCCGGCGCGGGCCAGCCGATCGAGCGCGGCGCCCGGCGCGGCTCCGGCGGCGCGGGCACGATCCACCGCGCCGCGCACGGTCCCACCCAGCCCGGCCAGCCGCGACAGGCCGGCCTCCTCCTGCCGGGCGGCGAAGCGCAGGGGCGCGAAGAGCGCCTCGAGCTCACGGGCGCCGGGCGGCGCCCCGGGGACATCGCGCGGAGCCATCCCCCTCCCGTGCCTGCCTACTCCGGTTCGGAGGAGACCTGCTCCTCGACGAACTCGACGCTTCCGATCTCGTACTCCCGCTCCCCGCCGGGAGCGCGGACCCGGACCACGTCCCCCTCGACCCTGCCGATGAGGGCGCGGGCGATGGGGCTGGTGACGCTGATCCTGCCCTGCTTCAGATCGGCCTCCAGCTCACCGACGATCCGGTACTGGACCTCGTCACCCGACTGGCTGTCGGTGAGGTGGACGGTGGCTCCGAAGACCACCCGGTCGCCGGAGAGCTTCGAGACGTCGATCACGTCGGCGGTGGCGATCCAGTGCTCCACCTGGGTGATGCGCCCCTCCACGTGCGACTGCTTCTCCTTGGCGGCGTGGTACTCGGCGTTCTCGGAGAGGTCGCCGTGGGCGCGGGCCTCGGCGATCTCCCGCACGATGCGCTGGCGCTCCACTCCCTTGAGCCGCTTCAGCTCCTGCTTCAGCTTGACGAGGCCGGAAGGGGTCATCGGCATGCGATCGCTGGGCATCCTCGTGTCACCTTCCGTGCGAGTGGTATTCCTGGAGCGAGCGGACGCCGTAGCCGGCGTCGCGGGCCCGCTCCATGGCGCCCAGGGCGGCGCGGGCGCCGGTGAGCGTCGTGAAGTAGGGCACCCGGTGCATGAGCGTCTCGCGCCGGATGGAGTAGCTGTCGGAGATGGTCCGCTTGCTGGCGGTGGTGTTGATGAGGAAGTGGACCTCGCCGTCGATGATGCGGTCCACCACGTTGGGGCGCCCCTCGCCCACCTTGCGCACCGGCGTGGCCGGGATGCCCTCGCGGGCCAGGTAGGCCGCCGTGCCGGAGGTGGCGAGCACCTCGAAGCCCAGGGCCACCAGCCGCCGCGCCAGGTCCGAGGCCACCGGCTTGTCGGCGTCCTTCACCGACACGAAGGCGCGCAGCACCTCGCCGCGCTTCGGCAGCGGCAGGGCGTTGCCGGCCGCCGTCTGCGACTTCCAGAAGGCGCCGTAGAAGTCGGCGGCGATCCCCATCACCTCGCCGGTGGACTTCATCTCCGGCCCCAGCACCGGATCCACGCCGCGGAAGCGGGCGAAGGGCATCACCGCCTCCTTCACCGAGACGTGGCGGGGGCGGGGCGTGGCCCGGAGCCCCTGCTCCTCGAGGGAGATGCCGGCCATGGCCAGCGCCGCCTTCTTGGCGAACGGGACGCCGGTCGCCTTGCCCACGAACGGGACGGTGCGGCTGGCACGGGGGTTCACCTCCAGGACGTAGATGTCGTCGCCCTGGATGGCGAACTGCACGTTCATGAGCCCGACCACGCCGAGCTCGCGGGCCAGCGCGATGGACTGCTTCTCGATCTCGGCCACCACGGCGCCGGAGAGGCTGAAGGGGGGAAGCGCGCAGGCCGAGTCGCCGGAGTGGATCCCGGCCTCCTCGATGTGCTCCATCACCCCGCCCACGATGACGGTCTTGCCGTCGGAGACCACGTCGACGTCCACCTCTGCGGCGTCGCGCAGGAAGCGGTCCACCAGCACCGGGCGCTCGTCGGAGGCCTGCACCGCCTCGGTCAGGTAGGTGCTCAGGTCGGCGTCGTCGTAGACGACCTCCATGGCCCGGCCGCCCAGCACGTAGGATGGGCGCACCATGACCGGGTAGCCGATGCGGTGGGCCACCGCGAAGGCCTCCTCGGCGCTGCGGGCCATGCCGTTGTCGGGCTGCCGCAGGCCGAGCTTGACGATCAGCTCGGCGAAGCGCTCCCGGTCCTCGGCGCGGTCGATGGCGTCGGGGGAGGTTCCCAGGATGGGCGCGCCGGCCTTCTCGAGCGGGACCGCCAGCTTGAGGGGGGTCTGTCCGCCGTACTGGACGATGAGCCCTTCCGGCTTCTCGACCCGCACGATCTCCAGCACGTCCTCGAGGGTGAGCGGCTCGAAGTAGAGCCGGTCGCTGGTGTCGTAGTCGGTGGAGACCGTCTCCGGGTTGCAGTTGACCATGATGGTCTCGAACCCGGCCTCCCGGAGCGCGAAGCTGGCGTGCACGCAGCAGTAGTCGAACTCGATGCCCTGCCCGATGCGGTTCGGCCCCCCGCCCAGGATCATCACCTTGCGGCGGCTGGTGGGCTTGGCCTCGCACTCCTCCTCGTACGTCGAGTACAGGTACGGGGTGTAGGCCTCGAACTCGGCGGCGCAGGTGTCCACCCGCTTGAACACCGGGTGAACCCCGGCCGCCCAGCGGGCCGCCCGGGCGGCGCCCTCGGTGGTCCGTGCCAGCGCGGCGATCCGCTTGTCGGCGAAGCCGAGCCGCTTGGCCCTGCGCCAGGCCGCGGCGTCGGCCGGGAGCCCGGCGGCGAGCAGGGGTTCGTGCTCGACGATCCCCCGCATCTGGCGCAGGAACCAGGGGTCGATGCCGGTGAGGCGGTGGAGCTCCTCGACCGTCACGCCGGCGCGCAGGGCCTCCCCCACCCAGAAGATCCGGTGGGCGCGGGGGACGCGGGCCTGCTCGAGCACCAGCATGCGCTCGGCCTCGGTGTAGGCGTCGCCGGGGCGCTTGCCGAGCGGCGACTCGAGCCCGGCCCGGTCGATCTCCAGCCCCCGCAGGGCCTTCTGCAGGCTCTCCTGGAAGGTGCGCCCCATGGCCATGACCTCGCCCACCGACTTCATGTGGGTGGTGAGGACATCGTCGGCTCCCTTGAACTTCTCGAAGGCGAAGCGCGGGACCTTGGTGACCACGTAGTCGATGGTGGGCTCGAACGACGCCGGGGTCTCCCGGGTGATGTCGTTCCTGAGCTCGTCGAGCGTGTAGCCGACGGCCAGCTTGGCGGCGATCTTGGCGATGGGGAACCCGGTGGCCTTGGAGGCCAGCGCCGAGCTGCGCGACACGCGCGGGTTCATCTCGATGACCACCACCCGGCCGGTCTCGGGGTGCACCCCGAACTGGATGTTGGACCCGCCGGTGTCCACGCCGATCTCGCGGATGATGCGCACCGACAGGTCGCGGAGGTGCTGGTACTCCTTGTCGGTGAGGGTCTGCGCCGGGGCGACGGTGATGGAGTCGCCGGTGTGGACCCCCATGGGATCGAGGTTCTCGATGCTGCAGACGATCACCACGTTGTCGGCGCGGTCCCGCATCACCTCGAGCTCGTACTCCTTCCAGCCGAGGATCGACTCCTCCACGAGGATGGTGTGGGTGGGCGAGAGGTCGATGGCGCGGCGGGCCAGCGCGTCGAACTCCTCCTTGTTGTAGGCGACGCCGCCGCCCTCTCCACCCATGGTGAAGCTGGGGCGGATGATGACCGGGAAGCCGATCTGCTCGGCCACCGCGCGGCCCTCCTCGAAGGTGGTTGCGTATCCGCTGCGGGGCATGTCCACCCCGACGCGGTTCATGGCGTCCTTGAAGAGCTGCCGGTCCTCGGCCTTCTCGATGGCCTCGAGCGAGGCGCCGATGAGCTCGACCCCGTGGCGGGCCAGCGCGCCGTTCCTGGCCAGCGCAACCGCCAGGTTGAGCGCGGTCTGGCCGCCCAGCGTGGGGAGCAGGACGTCGGGCTTCTCGCGGGCCAGGATCTGCTCGGCAACCTCGGGGGTGATGGGCTCGATGTAGGTGCGGTCGGCGAAGTCCGGGTCGGTCATCACCGTGGCCGGATTCGAGTTCAGGAGGATGACCTCGTACCCCTCCTCCTTGAGCGCCTTGCAGGCCTGGGTGCCCGAGTAGTCGAACTCGCAGGCCTGCCCGATGACGATCGGCCCGGAGCCGACGATCATGATCTTCTTGATGTCTTGGCGTTTCGGCATCGGGGGCGGACCCTAACATGGGGGCGGCCCCCGGCGGGAGACCGCGCTACTCCAGGCTCTTCACCATCTCGGCGATGCGGTCCACGCCCTTGTCGATCTGGTCGAGCCCGATGGCGAAGGAGAGGCGCAGGTAGCCGGGCGCTCCGAAGGCCGAACCGGGGACCACGGCCACCTTGTGGTGGTCGAGCAGATGGGCGACGAACTTCTCGTCGGTCCCGATGGGCTCGGCCTGTCCGGGGATCTTCTTGCCGAGGAGGTTGCCGACGTAGGGGAAGGCGTAGAAGGCGCCTCCCGGGTCGAAGCAGGTGACGCCGGGGATGGCGTTGAGGCGCTTCACGATGTGCTGGCGCCGCTCGTCGAAGACCTTCCGCATGGCCTCCACCTCGGCGTCGAGGGGGAGCGTGAGCGCGCCGAGCGCCGCCTTCTGGGCGATGGAGTTGGGGTTGGACGTGGAGTTGTCCTGGAGCTTCTGCATTGCGCTGATGAGCGCCTGCGGCCCGGCCGTCCAGCCGATGCGCCAGCCGGTCATGGCGTAGGTCTTGGAGACGCCGTTCACCAGCACCACCTGGGGGTGGAGGGTGGGGTCGACGGTGAGGACGTTCTCGAACCGCCCCTTGTAGACGAGACGGTCGTAGATGTCGTCGGTGACGACGAGGATGTCCTTGCCCTTCACCTCGTCGATGACGTTGCGCAGCGTGGCGCGCCCGAACACCGCCCCGGTGGGGTTGGAGGGGCTGTTCACGATGACCGCGCGGGTCTTCGGGCCGATGGCCTTCTTGATGGCCTCGTGGCTGGGCTCGAAGCCATCCTCGTGCCGGGTCGGGACGATGACGGGGACGCCGTCGGCCAGCCGGACCATGTCGGCGTAGCTCACCCAGTACGGCGCGAAGATGACCACCTCGTCGCCGGGGTTGAGGAGCGCCTGGAAGAGGTTGTACAGGGCGTGCTTGCCTCCGCAGGAGACCAGCACCTCGGTGGCCTTGTAGGCGATGCCGTGCTCCTGGGCGATGCGCTTGGCGATGGCCTCGCGCAGCTCCGGGATGCCGTTCGTCGGGGTGTACTTGGTGAACCCGGCGTCGATGGCGGCGATGGCCGCCTGCTTGATGGCCTTGGGCGTGTCGAAGTCGGGCTCGCCGGCTCCGAAGCCGACCACGTCGATGCCCTTGGCCTTCAGCTCCTTCGCCTTGGCCGTGATGGCCAGGGTGGGGGACGGTTTCACAGCGTCGAGCCGCTTGGCGAGTCTCATCCTCGTGTTCTCCTGGGGCGAAGGGGGAGCGCGAATGGGGCGGAGCAGGATACCAACTCTCTACCGGGGCGGGAACTTCTTGCGCAGCCCCTCGGACACGATGGCCGGGACGAGGCCGGAGACGTCGCCCCCGTAGCTCGCCACCTCCCGGACCAGGCTGCCGGTCACGTAGAAGTAGTCCTGGCCGGTCATGACGAAGACCGACTCGAAATCGGGGTCGAGCTTGGAGTTCATGTTGGCCAGCTGGAACTCGTACTCGAAGTCGGAGACGGCCCGGAGCCCGCGCAGGACCGTGTGGATCTTGCGCTTCTTGGCGTAGTCCACGAGCAGGGTCTCGAAGTGGTCCACCTCGACCCGGGGGTCGGCGCCGACGGATGCGCGGATGAACTGCTTGCGCTCCTCGAGTGTGAAGAGCGCCTTCTTCGAGGCGTTGTTGGCCACCGCCACCACCAGGCCGTCGAAGATCTTGAGCCCGCGCTGGATGAGCGACAGGTGGCCGTTGGTGAGGGGATCGAAGGAGCCGGGGTAGATGGCGAGCCGGGGCATCGCGGCGGAGTATCCCCTACTCCCTGCGATAGATCGAGATTCCCGTGTCGCCGTAGGCGCGCCGGTCCTCGAGGACGAGCCCGCCCACCCGGTCGGGTGGCGGGGAGCGCCGGTCGTGCTCGGCCACCACCCCCGCCCCGGGACGCAGCACCCGGTCGAGGGAGGCCAGCGCCGCGCCGGGCCCCTCGGAGTACGGGGGATCGACGAAGGCCAGGTCGAAGCCGGCGGACGGCAGCGCCGGGAGGGCGTCGGCGACCCTTCGCCGGAGCACCGTGACCCGGGTCGAGAAGCCGCAGGTCGCCGCGTTCCGGGCGATGACCTCGGCCGCGCCCGGGGAGGAATCGATGCAGGTCGCATCGGCGCATCCCCGGGAGAGGGCCTCGAGGGCCAGGGCCCCGGTCCCGGCGTAGAGGTCGAGCACCCTTCCCCCGTCGAAGAACTGCCCGAGCACGTTGAAGACGGCGCCGCGGACCTTGTCGCTGGTGGGCCGGGTGGCGTCCCCGGCGGGAATCGCCAGGCGTCGCCCGCGCGCCGTCCCGGCCACGATCCGCACCGCACTAGCTCCCCGCCGCGTGGGGCGCGCAGCGGTGCTCCGGGGCGTGGCCGTGGGCGTCCACGTCGTCGTAGAGGTGGGCGTAGCCGGCCGACTCGATCTGGATGGTGGTGTGGTCGATGGCGAACCGCTCCCGCAGCCGGCCCTTCACGTCGTCGAGGATGGCGTCGTTCCGCCCCAGGTCCCCCTCCGCCACCACCACGTGGGCCGAGAGGGCGTGGTGGCCGCTCGAGATGGTCCAGACGTGCAGGTCGTGGACCGCGAGGACGCCCGCGACCTCGCCCATGGCGCCGCACACCTCGTCGATGGCGAGGTGACGCGGCACGGCCTCCATGAGGATGTCGGCGATCTCGAGCGAGAGGCGCAGCGCGCCCCAGAGGATGAGGAGCGAGATGCAGAGCGAGAGCACCGGGTCGATGAAGGTCCAGGAGGGCTCGAGCCACATGGCCGCGGCGCCGGCCAGGACCACCACCGAGGAGACCGCGTCCCCCAGCACGTGCAGGAAGGCCGAGCGGGCGTTCAGGCTGTGGTCGGAGTGGAGCCAGCGCAGGACCACCAGGTTGGCCAGGAGCCCGACCGCGGCAACGGCGGCCATGACGCCGAGTTGGATCCGATCGCCGGGGTGGCGCAGCCGGTCCACGGCCTCCCAGACGATCCAGGCGGTCAGGACCACCAGCGCCGCCACGTTGGCCTGGGCGGCCAGCACCTCGGCGCGCCGGAAGCCGAAGGTGCGCTTCTCGTCGGCGGGGCGGGAGGCGAAGCGGACCGCGAGCAGGGCCAGCCCCAGCGCCGCCACGTCGGTGAGCATGTGACCTGCGTCGGAGACGAGCGCCAGCGACCCGGAGAGGAGCCCTCCCACCGCCTCGGCGACCATGATGCCGGCGGTGACGACGAGCGAGAGCAGGAGCCGCCGCGCGCTCCGGGCCGTGGACGCACCGTGGGCTCCGGCTGCGTGGTCGTGGTCGTGATCGGAAGAATGGTCGTGGGCGTGCGCCATGGTGCTTGGCGCAGTCTAATCCAGTCGTCTAGCATCGGCACCGCCACCGAGCACGCATTGACCCGAGCCGCCCGAATCCTCGCCTTCGTCCTCGCCCTCGCCCCGGGGCTGGCCTCCGGCCAGTACGACCCGTCGTTGCGCTGGAGCACGCTCGAGACGCCCCACTTCCGCGTCCACCACTCCGAGGGGGCGGAGGCGCTGGCCCAGCGCACGGCCGGAGCGCTGGAGCGGGCGCGCGAGCTGCTGGCGCCGTACTTCCCGGCGCTTCCCACCGGCCGGACCGAGGTGGTGCTTGCCGACGACACCGACGAGGCCAACGGCCTCGCCACGATCTTCCCCTACGACGCCATTCGACTGGTGGCGACGCCGCCGGACTCGCTCTCCGACCTGAACGACTTCGCCGACTGGCTCCTCTCCCTGGCCGCCCATGAATACGTGCACATCGTCCAGATGAACGTCCGCGGCGGCGTCCCGGCCGCGGTGGACACCGTCTTCGGCAAGATCCTCGTCCCCAACGCCATGGCCCCCCCCTGGCTCATCGAGGGCATGCCGGTGCTCCACGAGTCCGGGCCAGGGCATGGACGGAACGCCAGCGCCCTCTTCGACATGTACACCCGGGCCATCGTGCTCGAGGGCGGGCTCTTCCCGCTGTCCGTGGTGTCGAACCCGCCGCTCGACTGGCCGCTCGGGAACATGTGGTACCTGCTGGGCGGTCGCTTCCTCTCCTTCCTCCACGAACGCAACGGCGCCGATGGGCTGCGGGCTTTCCTGGCCGGGCAGGGGCGCATGGTGTGGCCGTACGCGGTGGGCGTGGTGGCCGAGGACACCCTGGGTGGAAAGGACTTCCCGGCGCTCTGGAGCGAGTTCGGGAAGGCCCTGCGCGACCGGTACGAGGCCCAGATGGCCGAGGTCCGGCGTTCGCCGGTCACCGACCCCGCCTGGATCACCCGCCGCGGCGCCCGGGTCCACCACCCGCGCTGGTCGCCGGACGGGACCTTCGTGGCCTTCTGGGACCGGGGGCTCGACGGACCGCAGGGCATCCGGCGCGCCACGCCCGAGGGGCTGGACCTGGGGCTCGCCGCCGAGATCCCGGCCAACGGCACCTTCGCGCTCCTCTCGCCCACCGAGGCGGTGGTGGCCGTCCAGGATTACTACCGGTACTACTGGCTGTGGAGCGACCTGTGGCGCGTGGACCTCGACACCGGGCGCAGGACCCGGCTCACCGAGGGGAAGCGGGCCACCGACCCGGACGTCGTCCCGGGCGGCGCCTTCGTGGTCTACGTGGCGCGCGTGGCCCCCGGGGAGATGGCGCTGGAGCGGCTCTGGCTCGCCGACGGGACCACCGAGACCCTGTTCCACCTGCCCGGCGCCCAGATCTACCTGCCGCGGCTGTCCCCGGACTGCCTGCGCATCGCCTTCGAGATCCAGGTGGGGGCGAGGCGGGACATCGCCGTCTGGGAGGACGGGCGGGTGGCGCGCGTGACCGACGACGACGCGCTCGACACCAGCCCGGAGTGGCTCCCCGACGGTCGCCTCCTCTTCTCCTCCGACCGCACCGGGATCTACGACCTCCACCTCTTCGAGCCGGGGCCCGGCGGCTGGCGCTCCGCCGTCGCGACGGCGCCCGCCCCGCTCCTCCCCCCCGAGCCGGGCACCCTCCTCTCCCTCGTGCCGCCCTTCCCCCGCACGGCGGCGCCTCACGTCCCGCCGACCCCGGGACCGCCCCTCCCGTCCATCCTCGTCGTCCCCGGGACGGTGCGCCGGGTGACCAACTCCGGGACGGGCGCCATGCAGCCCGCCGTCTCCCCCGACGGGCGCCGGGTGGTCTACGTCTCCTACTCCCGCGCCGGATACGACCTGGCCCACCTCGATCTCCCGCCCGGTCCGCTCCCGGAGGCCCTTCCCGCCCCGCCCCGCCCCGCCGGGATCGACTACGACCGCGACCCCGGCTTCCCGGCCGTCCCCTACGACCCGCTCCCCATGCTGCTGCCCCGCTACTGGCTGCCGGTCTTCGGCTGGGACGCCGCTGGTTTCACGCTGGGTGCCATCTCCTCGGCGTCGGACGTGGTCGGTCTCCACTCCTGGGCCGCCGATCTCCGCTGGAGCTTCGGGACCGCCTCGCCGGTCTACGACGCCGCCTACGTGGGGGAGTGGCTGCGGACCCCGCTCCTGCTCGGGTCCTCCCGATGGATCAGCTCCGCCCCCTACCTGGAAGGGGTGAACCAGGAGGTCTGGACCCCGCTGCAGGCATCGATCCTTCTGCCCATCCGCCAGCTCTACCGCCGCCTCTCCGTCTCGCTCGGGTGGGCCGGCACCTTCTACCGGGCGCTGAACCCGCCCCCGGGGCCGCTTCCCCTCCAGGACGGGTTCCGAAGCATGGTGAGCGGGAGCATCGCCTTCGACAACACCCGCCGGTTCGTGAACAGCATCTCGCGCATCTCGGGATTCCAGGCCTCGGTGGCGGCCGGCGTGACCTCGCCGGTGCTCGGCAGCGACTTCGATTACGTCTGGGGCAAGGTGGCCTGGAACGGTTACCAGCGCGTCCCCGGAACGAAGCAGTGGGTGCTGGCCCTCCACCTCGCGGCCGGGCTCTCGGAGGGGACGTTCGGAGGGCAGTACCCGTTCTCCCTCGGCGGCGTCCCGCAGCCCGACGTGGCCGGACTGCTCCTCTCCGCCCTCGGCTTCGCCAGCACCGGCTCCCAGCCGGATCAGCTGCGCGGCTATCCCTCGGGGATCTTCCAGGGCAGCAAGCTCGCCTCCGGGACCTTCGAGCTGCGCTTCCCCATCGCCGCGCCACAATGGGGCTACTCGACCTGGCCCTTCTTCGTGCGCCGGATCTCCGGCTCGCTCTTCCTCGACGCCGGGAACGCCTGGGTGCCGATGGAGGGCATCCCCTGGCTGGAGCGCATCCGATTCGGCACGGGAGCGGAGGTCGCCGTGGAACTGGTGCTGGGCTTCTACCTGCCGGTGTTGCTGCGCGTGGGGCTCGGCCAGGGGCTCGGACGGCTGCTCGCCCCGGCGGGCGCGCCGGACCCGTACGCGGAGACCCAGGTCTACGTGACGCTGGGGGAGAGCTTCTAGGCGAGCCGTCGGCCTTGCGGGACCGGGCCAGCGGTGCTAGAAACCCCGCGTTTCTTGCCCTTGCCGACATAGCTCAGCTGGTAGAGCAACTGATTCGTAATCAGTAGGTCCCCAGTTCAATTCTGGGTGTCGGCTCCAGAACACGAGCACCTGGGCGGCCATCGGTAACCCTTTCGGGTTCGCCGGTGGCCGCTTTTTCGCGCCCCGTTTGCCACACCTACGCCACACCAGTGGCAAGATCGCGGTTCGAGGCCGACCCCTTCCACTAGGTTCCGCGCACCCAGGCCGGCAACGTGTGGGGACCGGCGGTCCTCGACTTCCTCCAGTTCCAGCGGTTCACCCAGGGCCGCACCGAGAAGTACGTCGACGAGCAGGCGCGCTACCTCCAGCGGTGGGGCGAGAGGAAGGCGTTCTTCGGGCTCGACTCCTTCACCCAGGACGAGGTCGAGGCCTTCCTGGCCGACCTCCAGAGGGGCGAGGTCACGACCAAGCTGGTCATCGCGCGCGACGAGGAGGGCCAGGGACCACGACCGAACGAAGAACACCGCCGACCTCCGCGTCCACCAAGTTCGCGAACCGAAGAAGAAGACCCCGAAGCGGCCCTCACTTCGCCGCCAGCCGCTCCCGCATCGCCTTCGCCTCGATGAGCAGTGGCATGTCCTCGTCTGCCTTCTCCCATCGCTTCAACATCTCCGCGTTCCGCTCGCGGGCCGTGGGGAGGTCGCCGAGCTTCTCGTGGCAAAGGGCCAGGGAGTGCAGCATCAACGGAAGGAACGAAAGCCGCTCGTCCTCCAGATCAAACTTCACGTGAACGGCCCGCTCGTAGGATTCGATGGCGCCCGCGCAATCCCCCCTCGCGCGGAGGTAGTGGCCGCGGATGATCCTCGCGGGGAGCAGCCAGATGGTACCGGAAGGCTCGGCCGCCTGGGCGAGCGCCCGGAGCGCCGCCTCGGGCGGTCCCTCGTGTGCGGTGGCGATGGCCGTCATCAGCACGCGCCCCTCCGGCACGGGATCCGACGCGGTTCGGCCGTCCAGGACGCGGCGAGCGATCGGCCCGGCGAGGTCGAACCGGCCAGCCTCGGCGGCTGTTAGCGACGCCGACAGCGCCACGCCCCCGCTGCCGCCGCCAGCGTGGACGACGCCCTCGTGCTCCTCCAAGGCCCTCGTGGCTGCCTCGAGCGCGGGGAAGTCCTGCGCGGAAGCCGCATCCCACATGTCCGAAAGGCGACGACTCTGAACATATCCACTGCGGGAGACGGGTGCGCCCGCACGATCGCTTCGTCTGGCTTCCTGGATCTTGCCCTGGGCGATGAGGGCCTGGAAGAGGGCGGTCTTGAACTCGCGTGCGGCGTCCGTCATCGTGTCCCAGGCGGCATCCTCCGGCACGCCAGCGAGGCCCGCGCGGGCCGCCCGTTCCGCCTCCGCGGCCCGGCCCGAGTAGACGAGATGACCGAGGAGGGGACGGGAGGGCCAGGCCCCTCCTGCCATCGCGACTTTCCGCCGGAAGATCTCGGTGGCCTCCTCCACCAGGTTCTCGGTGAGGAAGGCAATGCCCAGGTTCCAGAGCTCTTGACTCGAGGTCGCGAGCCGCGCCTGCTCACGAAGCCAGGGGAGGTCCTGGTCGACGCGGCCCGTGTCGGCAAGGGCCCGCACCAGGGGAACCACCGCCCTCCGGTACCCGGGGTCGAGGCGGAGCGCCTGCCGGTAGTAGGGGATGGCGTCCAGCTTGAGCTCTGCGTTCGACCGGACGACGCCCGCGAGGAACTGGGCCTCCTTGTCGAGCGGGTAGGCGTCGGCCAGCCGAGCGCTCGCCTCCCTGGCATCCTCCCAGCGGTTCGTGGCCTGCGACCGGAGCACGCGGAGGACGAGGCGTTCCCTTTCCGGGAGGCGAGGGGCGAGGCGCTCGGCGGCGGCAAGATGTGGGTCCGGCTCCTCGGCCCAGTGTCGCCAGATCGCCGAGTAGGGCCGCATGGTCGCGAGCTGGTAGTGGGCCAGCGCGAAATCCGGGTCCTCGACGAGAGCCTCCTCGGCGAGGCGGATGGCCTCGTCGCGACGAGCGCCGTCGAGGGCGGCCCGGCTCCGGGAGAGGAGATCCCAGGCCTTGGGGCTCGCGGTGGTGATGGATGAGACGCGGACGATGGGTTCCGGACCAGCGGTCTCGGCGACCCCGATCCGGCTGCGTACCGTCGACGCGAGACGATCGACGAGGTCGAACACCGCAGGCTTCCCCGGCGCCCGGTCGCTCACGGTGAAGACGTACTCGTCGTGGAGCGGGTCGAGGGCCCGCAGCTCCACCACGTAGGCCTCGCCCATCCGCCGGATGGACGCGAGCAGGAGGGCGTTGGCGCGGGCCTCCCGCCCCACCTCGCGCGCCAGCGTCTCGTCGATGCGCTGGACGTCCGCCTTGCCCAGCTGCTTCAGGACGTCGAGCATGCGACCGCGGGTGAGGACCCGGAGCTGCGTTCCCTGCTCCAGCGAGGTGATGAGGAGGCCGCTGATGCCGTCGAGCTCGCTGTCCCCGGTCTCGTTGGCGAAGTCGGCGACGGCGACGGTGGGACGGCCGCCAGGGATCTGCCGCTCCCAGATGTGCCAGGTGGCGAAGCCGGCGACGGCGAGACCGACGAGGACGAAGGCAGTCGCGAAGGCCGTGACGCGACGGATGCGACGAGGGCGCTCGATGGCCCGCCGAGCCGAGTGAAGTTCGGCGAGCCAGGCTGATCCGTTCCGCGGTCGCGCTTCCGGGTCGTCCGACACCGACGCGGCGATGGCCTTCCCCAACGCTCGGGGGAGCCCTCCCATCTTCGACCGCGACACCGTGGACGGTGGCGAGCCGGAGGGCGGTGAGCCCCACATCAGCTCCGTCCCGCCCTCGGCGACCGCAGGCCCCGGCGGTGGCGACGGCGTCCGCTCCACCGGGCGCTTCCCTGTAAGCATCTCCCCCAGCACCATCCCCGCCGCATAGACGTCGGCCCGCTCGTCCACGGCTGCCCCTGCAGCCTGCTCCGGCGCCATGTACGCGGGGGTCCCGGCTCCGCTCGACCCCTCGGTTCCGAGCAGGTGGGCCAGGCCGAAGTCGAGCAGTTTCACCCGGCCGTCCTCGCAGACGAAGACGTTCGCGGGCTTGAGGTCCCGGTGAAGGACTCCGCGGGAATGCGCGTGTGCCAGCCCCTCCGCCATCTGTTCCGCGACCCGCAGCGCCTCGTCGACGGGCAGAGGACCCTCCTCGATCAGCTTCGCCAGCGTCTCGCCGCGGAGCAGTTCCATCACGAGGTAGGCGCCCGCCGGGCAGGTTCCTACGTCGAAGATGGTGACGATGGCCGGGTGGTCAAGCTTCGCGACCGCCTCGGCCTCCTTCTTGATCCACGCCTCGGAGAACTGGTGCTTCGTTCGCCCCGGCTTCAGGGCCTTGAGCGCGACCGTCCGTCCCAGTTCCGGGTCGAATGCTTCGTACACGGCGCCGAACCCGCCCCGGCCGATCTCCCGACGGATCTGGTACCGACCGATGGCGTCCCCGGGCTTGAGCGGCTCGCGCCAGGACGCGGCGAGGTCCCCTTCCGGAATCTGGAAGATCTCGACGAGGAGCCGAGAGATAGCCCCGGGCTCCCCGGCGCTCGACCCGGCCGCGCTGTCGCGCTGTTCGTCGCTCCCCGCCAAGACGATCCTCCTGGGGACAGAGGGGCGAGGCTACCTGATCGAGGAGTGGGGCGTCATCCCGGCGCCCGGGAAGCCCGGCGGGGGCGGACCAGGCTCTTGAGAAGAGGGCCATTTGCGGCGGGTGTTGACGGACAGCGTACCCCGCCGCCGCGCACCGCCGAGCCTCCGGGTGGGGTGCACCGTGTAAACGACCGGTGTGGGTGATCATGGCGGCGCGGTGCGGCGGGCGGCGCGCCTGAACGCCACCGCCCGGCATCCGCTTCCAGAAGCCGACCGCCCCCGAGGTCAAGGGCTCGTAGAAAAAGCCACGTCATCGAAGTAATAGGTCGAATTGGCGCTTCCATCACCCGCTGTACCAAAATCGAAAAAGAAGACGATCTTGTTGTCGTTGTTGTTCACCGGAGGAAACAACGTGGGCGAACTGATAGTCGAAGGTCAATTCCACCCATTCATTCGCCCTGTCGATGACGGCATCTGTTTCGAAGGCGCCACCATCGAAATCGGTCGGACTGCCTTCGAACTTCAACATCAACTTCTTGCCCGCAACCGGGGCCCACACCTTCACCTTGATCACCTTGTTGGTGGAGAAATCAATTGGTCCAGCCATCTGAATCACACTTCCCGCAAAGGTCTCGCCTGGGTCCTTTATCAATTCCACCACCGTTGCACTCTGGTTGATGCCCGTCGGGAATGGATTGGGCAACACCCTCGTGACCGCCCCCCCGAAATCGGCAAACGGGTACATCACCGAGGTCGATTCGAAGGTCAAAGGCAAGACGGGTAGATCCAGGATCGGTCCGGTGCCGGCCGACTGCGTCACGTCATCGAACAAATAGGTTGAAAGTGGGCCGCCGTTGCCTGCGGTTCCAAAATCGAACATGAATACGATCTGATCATTCAAGTTGTTGACTGGCTCGGCCGAAAAATCAAAAGTCAACTCCTCCCACACATTCGCTGCAGTCACCGGAGCCGACAATTTCTGAAAGAACGGACCGGCACCTTCGAATTTCAGCAATAGCTTGATCCCTGCCACGGGTGAGAAGACCTTCACCTTGAAGATCCTTTTCGTAGAAAAATCGACAGGTGCAGCCATTGTTATCTTGCTGCCTGCCCATACCGCCCCGGTGCCCTTGACCGATTGCGCAACGGTGGCACTCGTGTTGATGCCTGTCTGGTGAGGATTTGCAATCGTCGTGGTCACGGCTCCATCGAAATCCGTGAATGGATAGGGCGACGAGGATTCAAAATCCAATAGGGTCTGGGCGGTCGGCTGCTGCGGGGATGAGACCGAGGAGGTCGCGGTCGTCCTGCCGGACGCGGTGTGCGTGGCGGTGATGGTCGCGGAACCGACGGTCACCGCGGTCACGAGCCCTGCCGCGCTGACCGTGGCCACGCCGGGCGAGGACGAGACGAAGGTCGATCCGGCCGTGAGGTTGGCCGTCGAGGAGTCGCCGTACGTTCCGGTGACGGTCAGCTGCTGCGTCGCCCCCGGGGCCAGCGTGGAGCTGGCCGGCGTCAACGCGACGGAGACGAGGGTGGGCGCCACGCTGCCGACGACGACGAAGACGGTGGCGGTCGCGATCCGACGCGAGGCGGTGTGCGTGGCCACGATGGTCGTGCTCCCGGCCGAGACCCCGGTCACCAGGCCGCCCGCGCTGACCGTGGCCACGCCGGGCGAGGACGAGACGAATGTCGAGCCGGCCGTGAGGTTGGCCGTCGAGGCGTCGCTGTACAGCCCCGACACGGTCAGCTGCTCGGTCCCCCGGACGGCGACCTGGGCGCTCGGGGGGATGATGTCGATGGCGACCAGCGTCGGCGCCAAGGACACGGTCACGGTCACGCTGGCGGTCAGGCCGGAGGCCGCCGCGGTGATGGTGGCGGAGCCCTCGGCGAGTCCGGTCACCACACCCGAGGTGCTGACCGCCGCGACGGCCGAAGCGTCGGAGGAGAAGGTCAGGCCCGCGGTGATGGGGGCCCTGGTTCCGTCGCTGTTGATCGCGGTGACGGCGAGATGCCCGACCCCGCCCACCGCCAGCCGGAGGGGGCTCGGAGTGACGGCGATCGCGGACAGGGTCGCGCTGCTGGAACCACAGCCAGGGAGAAGGAGCCCAGGGAGGACGGCGAGGGCGACCAGCAACGACGGCTTTCGAAGTGTCATGTGCTTGCCTCGGGGTTCGGTGCGCGTTGCCGCTTTGTTCGCTATCCGAACCAAGTATATGCCACCTTTCTTCCCAGGATGATGAGGCCGCCACTCGAGCAGGAGGCCGGCGCCAGGGCTCCTCTGCCCGGCTGCCGCCGCTGCCGCTCCGGCCCTGCCGCGACGGGGCCTTCCCGGTAGGGATTCGTCCGCTACACGCGCGTCTCGCTCGACACGTTGATTGGCAAGTGGCAGCGCATGGGCGCGCCCGAGGCCGAGGAACTCCTGGGCGCCTGACTCGGGGCTCGGTGGTCGGCAGTCAGGCCGGGGTATGCTCCGGCGAGCATCTGCACCGCACCAATCGAACCCCCATGGCTCCTCGACGCAGCGCCAACGCTCGACTCCGGACTGGACGGCTCCTGTTCGTCCTCGCCGCATCCCTGGCGGCCTGCGGCTCCTCGGCGTCGTACACGATTCCCTCCGCGGCCATCAACACCGCCATCGCCGCCGGCGCCTCCGCGGCGCAGAGGTCCGCCGGGGGGTGCTACGCGCAGTGCGTGGGCGGGACCGTCTGCAACCCGCGCAACGGATTCTGCGAGTCGCCGGGAGCCGTGTGCCTGGGGATGGAATCCAATCCACCCTCCTGTCTCAACCGACCGGGCACGACGATGGGAACCACGACGGCGGGACCCGGCGGCACGGGCGAGACCCTCTTCCCTCTGGGCGTCTCCCCCGCCACCGGGTCGGTCCCCCCGCCGCCCGGAAGCCGTCCCTGAGGCGCCCCGCGCATGTCCGGCGTAGGATGCACGGCAGGAGGAGCCCCCTTGTCCCGTCCCGTGAACCGCCAGTGGCTGCTCGCCCGCCGTCCCGAGGGGCTCGTCTCCTCCGGCGACTTCCAGTTCGTCGAGTCCCCCGCGCCCGAGCCCACCGATGGCGAGGCCCTGGTCAGGAACCTCTACCTCTCCGTCGATCCCACCCAGCGCGGCTGGATGGCCGGCGACACCTATCTCCCCGCGGTGAAGATCGGCGAGGTCATGCGCTCCTTCGCCGTCGGCGAGGTGGCCGAGTCGCGCCACCCGGCGTTCAAGCCCGGCCAGCTCGTGCAGGGGCTCTTCGGCTGGCAGGACTGGGCAATCGCCCGCCCGGGGACATCCTCCTCCCCGACCCCGATCCCGTCGGGCGTCCCGGTGGAGACGGCCATGAGCGTGCTCGGGCTCACCGGCATCACGGCGTACTTCGGCCTGCTCGACGTGGGCCGCCCGAAGCCAGGGGAGACGGTGGTCGTCTCCGGCGCAGCGGGCGCGACCGGATCGGCCGCGGCCCAGATCGCGAAGATCGCCGGTTGCCGGGTCATCGGCATCGCCGGAGGGCCGGAGAAGTGCGCCTACCTCACCGGCGAGCTGGGCCTCGACGGCGCCGTGGACCACCGCGGCGCAAACGTGGGCAAGGCGCTCCGGGAGCTCTGCCCGAAGGGGATCGACGTCTTCTTCGACAACGTGGGGGGTCCGGTCCTCGACCTGGTCCTCGGGCAGCTCGCGATGAGGGGGCGGGTCGTCCTCTGCGGCGGCATCGCCCATTACAACGACGCCCTCCCCGCCCGGGGCCCCGCCAACTACCTGGCGCTGGTCATGAAGCGCGGCCGCATGGAGGGGTTCATCGTGCTCGACTACCTGGCACGCGCCGGCGAGGCGGTGGCGGCCCTCTCCGGGTGGCTGCGCGACGGCCGTCTCAAGGACCGGGTGGACGTGGTCCAGGGCCTGGAGAACGCCCCGGCCGCCCTGCTGCGCGTCTTCGAGGGGAAGAACCAGGGCAAGCAGCTGGTCCGGCTGGCCGCCCCTTCGCCGTGAGTGAAACACGCCTGGTCGTCGTCGCGCCCGACTCCTTCAAGGGGAGCCTGTCGGCCGTGCAGGCCGCCGAGGCCATGGAGCGCGGCGTCCTCGATGCCTGGCCCGATTCACGGGTCGTGAAGATCCCCATCGCCGACGGAGGCGAAGGTACGGTGGAGGCGCTGGTCACCGCCACCTGCGGTCGCTACCGGACCTGCACGGTGCGCGGACCGCTGGGGCGTCCGGTCGAGGCCCGCTGGGGGGTCCTGGGCGACGGAAGGACCGCGGTCGTCGAGATGGCGGCGGCCTCCGGGCTGACGCTCGTGCCCGAGGGGCGGCGCGACCCGCGCATCGCATCCACGTTCGGCACGGGACAGCTCATCCGGGCGGTGCTCGACGCCGGGTTCAGGCGCCTCGTGATCGGCATCGGTGGGAGCGCCACCAACGACGGCGGCTCCGGGATGGCGAAGGCGCTGGGCGTGCGACTGCTGGACGGCCGCGGCGACACCCTGCCCGAGGGAGGAGCCGCGCTGTCCCGCCTGGCCTCGGTCGACCTCTCCCGGGTCGATCCGCGCCTGGCCGCAACGGAGATCCTGGTGGCCTGCGACGTGGACAACCCGCTCACCGGCCCGCGTGGCGCCTCGGCCGTCTACGGGCCGCAGAAGGGCGCGACACCGGCCGTGGTCGCCGAGCTCGACGCGGCGCTCGAACGCTATGCGGCGGTCTCCAGCGGGGCCACCGGGCGCGACGTGGCGGGGCTGCCGGGCGCCGGGGCGGCCGGAGGGCTCGGGGCGGGACTCCTCCTCTTCACGCCGGCGAGGCTCGTGCCCGGGATCGACCTGGTCCTCGACTCCACCCGGTTCGACGACCAGGTCCGTGGCGCCAGGCTGGTCGTGGTGGGCGAGGGGCGCACCGACCACCAGACGGCCATGGGAAAGGCGCCGGTGGGCGTGGCCCGGGTCGCCTCGCGCCATGGGGTCCCGGTGCTCCTGGTCTCGGGCAGCCTGGGGCCGGGCGCGGAGGAGGTCCTCGCCCACGGAATCGGACGGATCGTGCAGGCCTCCCCACCGGAGATGCCGCTCCAGGAGGCCATGGCCCGGGCAGCCGAGCTGCTCCAGGCGGCGGTCGCTGCGTCCCTCCGCGTCCTCTCAACCCCATCCACCCGAGGTGCGCCATGAAGGCGTCACGCAAGGACGGTCCCAGGAAGAGCATCTTCGACGAGACGATGGAGCCCTTCTACCGGGCGGCCGACCTCATCCACCTCGACCCGCGGGTCCAGCTCGAGCTCGAGGAGCCCGACTTCGAGCACATCTTCTACATCACCATCGAGACCCGGGACCGGCTGGTCCCGGTGACCAAGGAGGAGGAGGCCCACTTCAAGGACCTCCCCGCCTCCTCGGTGAAGGCCGGCGAGGCCCTCGAGCCGCTGGCCAACGGGCAGTTCGTCCTCCACCGCCGCGCCCTGCTCAAGGCGGACATCACGCTCCGTGAAGGAGTGCTGCGCATCCCCAAGCGCGGACTCTTCCGGATCGAGAAGGGCGGCCCCAAGAAGTTCAAGGCCTACCGCATCCAGTACAACCAGGTCCGCGGCCCCTACAAGGGCGGGGTCCGCTACCACAAGGACGTCTCCCTCGACCTCTTCAAGGCGCTGGCCGCCGACATGACCTGGAAGACGGCCATCGTGGACATCCCCTTCGGAGGGGCCAAGGGCGGGGTGCGCATCGACCCCTCCGCCTACTCCAAGGAGGAGATCGAGCACGTCACGCTGCGCTTCATCTACAAGCTGAAGAACCTCATCGGTCCCTACGTGGACATCCCCGCCCCGGACGTCAACACCAACCCGGAGATCATGGCGAAGATGATGCGCCAGTTCACCGACGGGGCCGCCACGCCCCACGCCATGCGCGGGGTGGTGACCGGCAAGGACGTCCGCATCGGCGGCTCCGAGGGGCGCGCCAAGGCCACCGGCCAGGGCACCGTCTACTGCCTGGAGGAGTGGGCCCGCTGGCGCGGCGAGAGCCTGGCCGGCAAGCGGGTCCTCGTGCAGGGTTTCGGCAACGTGGGCACCGCCTCGGCCGAGATCCTCCACGCCATGGGGGCGAAGGTGGTGGGCGTGCAGGACGCCTACGGAACCGTGGTGAACGAGAAGGGGCTCGACATCCCGGCGCTCCTGGCCCACGCCGCCGGCCCGGAGAACCTCCGCCGCTCGGTGGATGGGTTCCCCGGAGGCGCCAGCGCCCCGCGGGACGGGTTCTGGAAGATCGACGCCGAGATCGCCATCCCGGCCGCGCTGGGCGGCTCCATCACCGGCGACGTGGCCGAGGGGCTCAAGGTGCAGGTGGTGGCCGAGGCCGCCAACGGCCCCACCACGCCGGACGGCGACAGGGTGCTGCGCGACCGGAAGATCGACCTCATCCCGGACATCGTCTGCAACGCCGGGGGCGTCACGGTCTCCTACTACGAGTGGCTCCAGAACCTGCGCATGGAGCACTGGAGCGAGGCCGAGGTGAACAACCGACTGGAGCGGGCCATGAAGGCCAACTTCGGCATCATCCACGACATCGCCAACGACAGCCCGCAGAAGACCCCGCTCTACGATTCGCGCCGGTTCGCGGTGGGCAAGAAGATCGACATGCGCACGGCGGCCATGGCGCTCGCCCTGCGCCGCATCGAGAACCACTACCTCCTCGAGGGGTTCTCGCAGTAGCCAGCCGTCACGTGTCGTCGCCGCAGATCGCCGGGAGGAACTCGTCCCGGCGATCCGCGAGCAGCCTGGCCTCCCTGGGAATGCCCTTCCGGAAGGCCCAGGCCCCGATGAGGCCCAGGACC
Organism: uncultured delta proteobacterium; assembly: GCA_963828255.1. Lineage (GTDB taxonomy): Bacteria > Myxococcota > Myxococcia > Myxococcales > Anaeromyxobacteraceae > CAIOAK01. The sequence continues at coordinate 77,042 of CAWHDZ010000011.1, forward strand.
CCCCACCCCGCCACGAGCCTCGCCGGCGACTCGGCGCGCAGGGCGAGGAGCGCCGGGACGGAGAAGAGCGCCATGGTCGCCGAGATGATCCCCATCCCGATCAGGCCGGAGAAGGCCGAGACGGCCGAGCTCCGCTGGATGGCGAACGACGCCGCCTTGGGGCGGAGGATCGACACCAGGTTCCCGGACAGGAGGAGCCACGGCGCCATCGCCGCGTGGAGCACGACCGCCCCGCCGAAGGCCCACCATGGCGCCGCCCCCTTCCCCAGCGCGGCCATGACGGCCGCCGACAGGAGAAGGAGGAGGAGGCTGTAGAGGTAGAGGACGAGCGCCTTGGCGCGGAGCACCGCGCCGAGGTCGATCGGGGCGAGGAAGAAGGCCCGGATCCCGCCTCGCTCCCATCCGAAGGCGTTCAGCCAGAAGGCCTGCAGGAGCAGGTGCGCGTAGACGGCGGCGCCGAAGAGCGGCAGCGCGCGGATCACCTCGCCTGCCTCGGCGGGGATGCGCGGCTCCACCTTCAGGGTCACGAAGGCCATGATGGCCGGGGCGAGGAAGGCGTCCACCCGGGCCAGCGGCTGCCGGAAGAGGTACCGGGCCTCCTTCTCGACGAGCGCGCCGAAGCGGCCGCCCCGGAACCCCCGGCCGACCGGGGACGGCCGGCCGGGCGCCCCCTCCCCCGACGATCCGGCGCCGCGGGCCTGCCAGATCGCGAGCCCGTAAGACATCCACCCGGTGAGCGCGGTGACGAGGGCGAGGCCGGCGAACCAGGGCAGGCTGGCCAGCGTGCGCCCCGCGAAGAGGTCCCGGGCTGCTGCCGCCGAGAGGGCCGCCGGCCAGGCGAGCCACTGGAGCACCTTGAGCGTGGGCAGGAGGTCCACCGCGGCCCGGAACGGCCTGTCGGAGGACCAGAGGAGGATCGCCAGCACGCCAACCGAGAGGCCGACCGAGCCGAGCATGGCCCATTCGCGGATCCGGCGGGTGGTGAGGACCGCCGCGAGCACCTCCTGGACGAGCGCCACGACGATGACCGTCGCCACGGCGAAGAGGACGAGCAGGACGAGCAGCAGGAGGATCCACGGGCCTGGCCGGGCCACGGCCGCGCCCACGAGCACTCCGCCCAGCATCGCGCCCCACACGACCCCCATGGGATCGCCCACGATGCCCGTCAGCAGTCCCATGGCGTAGACCCTGCCGGGCGGGATGGGGAAGACCAGGAATCGGCGCAGGTCGAGCCCCTCCCGGTCGTTCAGGGTGAGGCTCACCGCGCTCCAGGTCTGCCAGATCCCGAAGAAGATGGCCGCGGCGCCCACCTCGGCGCGCAGCCCGCTGCCGGCCCGGACGGCCTGGAAGGCGCCGAAGCCGATGGCCACGGCGAACCCGATGCCGATCGGGACTGCGATGGCGAGGAGCACCACGGTCGCCACTCCCTCGACGATCCCACCGCGGGAGGTGAAGCGGCGCCAGAGGAGCAGGGCCCGCAGCTCCACCAGGGCCCGCAAAGCCGAGGTCACTCCCCGGACTCCTGCGCGCCGAGCCAGGAGAGTCCGGGCCCTGCTGCGGGACGCTCGTCCCCCACCAGGCGGATGAAGGTCTCCTCGAGGGATCCGGTGGCCCGCACCTCCTCGAGCGACCCCTGCGCGATGAGCTTCCCACGGTGGATGATCCCGACGTGGGTGACGAGCCGCTCCACCACCTCGAGGACGTGGCTGGTCAGGAAGATGGTGAGGGATCGCCGTGCAACCAGATCCTGCAGCATCCGCCGGATCCCGGAGACCGCCACCGCGTCGATCCCCTCGAAGGGCTCGTCGAGGAAGAGCAGCTCCGGTCCGTGGATGAGCGCGCAGGCCAGCGCCAGCTTCTTCTTCATTCCGTGGCTGTAATCCTGGACGAGCTTGCCCCCCTCGGAGGCCAGCTCCATCGCCTCGAGCAGCTCGGTGGCGCGGCGGGCGGCCACGGCCCGGTCGAGCCCGTAGAGCTGCCCCTGGATGCGCAGCATCTCGCCGCCGGAGAGCCGCTCGAAGAGGGCCAGGCCGTCGGGGACGACCCCAATCCGACCCTTCACCGAGAGTCCGTCACGGGAGAGGTCGGCGCCGAGGACGCGGGCCACCCCGGAGGTGGGGCGGAGCAGGCCGGTGAGCATCTTCATGGTGGTGCTCTTGCCCGCGCCGTTCGGCCCCAGGAAGCCGTAGAACGCACCCGCCGGGACGCGCAGGTCGAGCGAGGCGACGGCGGGCTTTCCGTCGAAGAGGCGGGAGAGGCCGCGCGTCTCGACCGCCAGGGACGGTTCGCTCATCCGGCTAGTGCAGGGCGCGCTGCGCCTCGCCTCGGGCCTCGAAGTAGAGGAAGCGGACCCCCATCCCGTGGACGGCGGCATGCACGTCCTGGCCGGCCTTGCGCCCGACCAGGTGGCAGACGTAGCGGACCTCCCCCACGGCGGTCATGTCGCCGGACTCGGACGGGAAGGAGACCTGCACCTGGGAGCCGATGGGGTGCGGCGTGGCGGTCTCCACGAACATTCCGCCCTCGGAGATGTTGCGCGCGATGCCCATCCCGCATCCGTGAAGCCCCTCGAGCCAGACGGGGAAGACCTTGTCGAGCCTGGATCCCGTCCGCCGGTCGGAAGGCTGCGACCGGGGCGGCTGCTCTTCCTCGACTGCTCGGCGGAACCAGGACATGGAGTGAACCTCCGCCGTGAACGGTACGGCGGAGGCCCGGTGTCGTCAAACTTCCTACCCTTGCCTACATCCCCTTGGGGGTCACTTCTTTGGCGGGGTCTCGGGCTCGGGGATCTTCACCGGGATGAAGCTGGCCTGGTTGCCCCGCTTGACCCGGAGGAGGACCACGTCGCCGGGCTGGGCCTTGGCGACGGCCGCGACCACCTGCTCCGGCTTGCTCACCGCGTCCTGGGCGACCTCCAGGATGACGTCGCCGCGCCGGATGCCGGCGCTCGCCGCCGCACCGTCGGCGGTCACGTCCGCCACCAGCACGCCCACGTCCGCCTCGAGCTTCATCTGCTGGCGCATCTCCGGGGTGAGGGGCTGCAGCCGGACGCCCAGCTTCGCTCCCTTGCCGCTCACCCCGGCGTCGCCCGAGGGGTCTGCTTCGTCCGAGCCCTCTCCCCGGGCCAGCGCCTCCTCGTCGGGGCGGGTTCCGACCGTGACCGTGATCTCCTGCTTCTTCCCCTTCCGCAGGATGCTCAGGGCGGCCTTCCCGCCCGGCGCGATGCTGGCCACCGTGCGGGTCAACTGCCCCCGGTCCTCGACAGCCTTGCCGTTCACCGCGGTGACCACGTCGCCGGCCTTCACGCCGGCCTTGCCGGCCGGGGCCTGCGGGATGACGTCCTGGACCACGGCGCCCTTCACGTTCTCGCCGAGGCCGAAGCCGCGCGCCAGCTCTGGCGTCAGGTCACCCACGGTGACGCCCAGGTAGCCGCGGGCGATCTTGCTTCCCTTCTCCAGCTGCGGCAGGAGCTGCTTGGCCAGGCTGATGGGAACCGCGAAGCCGATGCCCTGGCCGATCTGCGGCGAGACGATGGCGGTGTTGATCCCCACCACCTCACCCTTCATGTTGAAGAGCGGGCCGCCCGAGTTCCCCGGGTTGATGGCGGCGTCGGTCTGGATGAAGTCGTCGAAGGGGCCGTTCTGCAGCGAGCGGGCCTTGGCGGACACCATCCCGAAGCTCGCCGAGCCGGAGAGGCCGAACGGGTTTCCGAGCGCCAGCACGAAGTCGCCCTGCTCGAGGGCGTCGGAGTCCCCCAGCGCCACGGTGGGGAGGTCGTGCGGCGCCTTCTCGAGCCGGATGAGCGCCACGTCGGTGGGCGGGTCCTTCCCCACCACCGTGGCGAGGAACTCCCGCCCGTCGGAGAGCTTCACCTTGATCTCGGTGGCCTCGCCGACCACGTGGTTGTTGGTGAGGATGTAGCCGTCCTTGTTGATGATGAACCCCGAGCCGAGGCTGTTGGAGCGGAAGTCGCGGTCCTGCCGCGGCTGGCCGTAGAAGCGCTCGTAGAACTCCTCGAGCTGGCCGCCCGGTCCGCCGGGCTGCCCTCCGTGGGGATTGTTGCCCTGCGGGCCGCCGCGGGGAAAGCCAGGGACGCTGGGGTGCCCCTTCGTGACGGTGGTCGTGGAGATGTTCACCACGGCGGGCTTGAGCTGCTTGATGAGGGGGGCGAGCGTGGTGACCGGCGCGGCCTGGACGGGGACGCCGGGGACCGCCAGGGGCAGCTCCCGCCAGAGGTTCTCGGCAGCCGCCTTGGTCGCGCTTCCGGCGTCGGCCCTCCCCTCCCGGGTGCAGGCGAGCGTGATGGCCACGACGGTGGCCGCGACCAGGGAAAGCGTCAAGATTCGTCTCATGGAGCCTCTCTCACGGGATGGTTGGATGGAAAGCACGGTGGAAACGCCGATGGGCACCGGGCCTATTCCCCGGGCCCCGGGGAGTCAGGCACGCGCGAGCCGGCCGACCCGGACCCGGGCAGCCCGGAGCACCCGGTCGCCGATCCGCCACCCCGGGCGAAGTTCCTCGACCAGGGTCCCGTCCTGGGCCTCGTCGTCCACCGCGAGGAGGTCGATGGCCTCGGCGGTGCGGGGGTTCCTCCCGCGACACAACCTAAGTACCGGTCGGGCCGTGTCAATTCGAAAGGGGGCCGCCGGGCTCGAGACCCAGGAGCTTCGCGACCGTCTTCTCGTCGGCGGCCGGGAACTCGAACTGGTCGAGCTCGTCCGGACGGACCCACCGGTGGTCGTGCACCCGCGCGTTCTGGATCGCGCCTGCCCTGATCTCGCACCGGTAGACGCAGAAGTCGATGTCGTAGCTGGCGTAGGAATGCTGGACGTGGATGAGCCGCTCCCCGACCCGGATGGAGATGTCCATCTCCTCCTCGATCTCGCGGGCCAGCGCGGCCTCGTCCGTCTCCCCCTCCTCCACCCGGCCGCCCGGGAACTCCCAGAGGAGCGGCAGCGAGGCGGTCGGCGATCGCTGGGTGATGAGGTAGCGGCCGTCCTTCTCGATCATCGCGCCCACGACCCGGATCTTGCGCCGCATGCCCCCTCCGCCCCTCCTGCCGCCTTGCCGGCGAAGCATTGTAGAATCGCCGGACCATGGCGTCCATCCGCTTCCTCGGCGCGGCGGGAACCGTCACCGGATCCCGCTTCCTCGTCGAGGCGGCGGGCCGGCGGGTCCTCGTCGACGCAGGCCTGTTCCAGGGCATGAAGGAGTTCCGGCTGCGCAACTGGGCGCCCTTCCCGGTTCCCCCCGACTCGATCGACGCGGTGGTCCTGACGCACGCCCACATCGACCACTCGGGCGCCCTCCCCCTGCTCTGCCGGGCCGGCTTCCGGGGGGAGACCTTCTGCACCCCGGCCACGGCCGACCTGGCCCGCATCATGCTGCCCGACTCGGCGAAGCTCCAGGAGGAGGAGGCCCGGTACGCCAACGCCAAGGGCTACTCGCGCCACGCACCCCGCGCCCTCCCGCTCTACGAGGCCGCCGACGCGGTGGCGGCGCTGGAGACGCTGCGGACGCTCCGCTACGGCAAGCCCCGCGAGATCCTGCCCGGGTTCACCCTGGGTTATTCCCGGGCCGGGCACATCCTGGGGAGCGCCTCGGCGAGGCTGACCGTTGCCGGGGCCTCCGGCCAGCTCGTCCGCATCCTCTTCTCCGGCGACCTGGGGCGCTACGACGCCCCCATCCTCCCCGATCCCGAGCCCCCGCCGGAGTGCGACTTCCTGGTGGTGGAGTCCACCTATGGCGACCGGACCCACCCTCCCGACACGGCCGCCGCATCGCTGGAGCGGGAGGTCCTCGCCGCCGTGGCCCGCGGGGGAGCCATCCTGATCCCCGCCTTCGCCATCGGCCGCACCCAGGAGGTGCTCTTCCTCCTGCGGGAACTCGAGCAGTCCGGGCGCATCCCGTCCCTTCCGGTCTTCGTCGACTCCCCCATGGCCACCGACGCGACGCCCGTCTACCGGGCCCACCGGGAGGACCACGACACCCACATGGACGCCCTGCTCGACCGGGGCGTCGAGCCGCTCCGCCCGCGGAGGCTCACCTTCACCCGGAGCACCGAGGAGTCGAAGGCCGTCAACCGCGTTCACGGTCCGTGCATCATCATCTCGGCCTCCGGGATGGCCACCGGCGGGCGCGTCCTCCACCACCTGGAGCGGCGCCTTCCCGAGCCGTCCACGACGGTCCTCCTGGTCGGATTCCAGGCCGCCGGGACCCGCGGCTGGCGGCTGCAGAACGGCGCCGAGACCGTCCGGATGCACGGGAAGGACGTCCCGGTCCGGGCCCGCGTCGTCTCCCTCCCCGGTTTCTCGGCCCACGGGGACCGGGACGAGGTGGCGCGCTGGCTCGACGGGGCCCCCACGCCGCCCCGGAGGACGTTCTGCGTCCACGGCGAGCCCACGGCCCTCTCCGCCCAGGCGGAGCGAATCGCCGCCCGCGGCTGGGAGGTCCACGTCCCCTCCCACCTCGAGACGGTGGAGCTGGGTTGATCCCCGGGCCACGCGGAGGGCGCGTCGTCCTGCTCGACGGGGGCATGGGGACGGCGCTCCTCGCCCGAGGCCTCCCGGCGGATCTCCTCCCCGAGGCCTGGGTCCTCCACCGACCGTGGGAGGTGGCCGCCGTCCACGCGTCCCACGCCGGCGCGGGCGCCGAGGTCCTCCTCACCTGCACCTTCAACCTGGCCCGGCTCGACCTGGCCGGACCCGATCTCGACGCCTTCGAGGTGTCGCGACGGGCGGTGGCGCTGGCTCGCCTGGCCCGCCCGGAGGCGGTCGCGGGCTGCGTCGGGGCGACCGGCCTCTCCACCCGGCGAGGGCGTGGACCGGCCCCCGCGGAGTACCGCGAGCGGTACGGCCTGGCCTGCCGCGCGCTCGCCGTGGCGGGCGCGGACCTGATCTGGATCGAGACCCAGCTCGGCCGCGAGGAGGCCCGCGCGGCGGTGGCGGCGGGGCGAGCGACCGGCCTCCCGGTGGTGGTCACCGCCTTCCTGGTCCCGGCTCCCGGGGGGATGGCCGCCCTCGATGGCTCCCCGGGCGTCGACCTCCTCGAGGCGCTCTGGAGGGACGGCGCGGCGGCGGTGGGGGTGAACTGCGTGGCGCCGGATGCGGCGCTCATCCGGATCGCCGCCCAGGCGGCCGCGCGGATCCCCGTGCCACTGGTGGTGAAGCCAAACGCGGGACTCCCCGGGGCGCCGGTCGGACCGGCCGCGTTCGCGGCAGGCGTGGCTGCGGCGATCCGCGCGGGCGCGAGCCTGGCCGGGGGATGCTGCGGGGCGGGGGCGGAACACCTCCGGATGCTGGCCACCGCGACGGGCCGGGGACTTCAGGCGCGCGGGTAGGATCCGAGGAGCAGCATCATGTGCACCTGCCGGCGGACGCCGGCGAGCGCGTCGGCGCACTCGGGTTCGGCGCGGTGCCCCTCGAAGTCCAGGAAGAAGACGTAGTGTCCGACCGCAGTCTTGGTGGGACGGCTCTCGATGCGGGAGAGGTTGATGCGCCTCGTGGCGAACTCGGCGATGACCTCGTAGAGGCCGCCGGGCCGGTCGCGGTCGAGGGTGAATGCGATGCTGGTGCGGTCGCGTCCGGTGGCCTTGCCGTCCTCCCGGGACAGCAGGAGGAACCGGGTGGCGTTCTCGGCCGCGTCCTGGATGGAGGGAGCGAGGATGGCGAGGCCGTAGCGTTCCGCAGCACCGCGGCCGCCCACCGCGGCGATACCCGGCTCCTCCGCAACCCGACGGGCCGCGTCCGCGGTGGAGAGCGTCGGCTCGGTGGGGATGCCAGGGAGGCGCAGCCGCAGGAATGCCGAGCACTGGCCGAGGGCCTGGGGGTGGGAGAGCACGCGCCGGATGGAGGCGAGATCGGCGCCGGCGCGGACCAGCAGGTGCTGCTCGACCGGAAGCACGAGTTCCTGCCGGATGCGAAGGCCGGGGCGGTGGACCAGGAGGTCGAGCGTGGCCCCCACCGCCCCCTCGATGGAGTTCTCCACCGGGAGGAGCGCGACGTCCACCTGGCCCGACAGGGCGGCCTCGTAGGCGTCGGCGAAGCTCGGGAACGGCTGGCGCTCGGCCCCCGCCAGCGCCGGACAGCGGGAGACGGCCTCCTCGCTGAAGGTTCCGGGTGGACCCAGGTAGGCGACGCGCATGGGACTTTTCTAGCAGGGGTGCGGGAAGCTGTCTCCTTCGCCGCCCCGACGGACCGGCGCCACGGTCTGGTAGAATCCGCCCTCACGCGTTGCCGGAGGTGGGGTGGACTGGATTGACGAGTTGCGGCGAAGGGGCCTCCGCGGGGCCCTGGGCGGGCTCGACCGCAGGCGCCGACCGGCGTCCCCCGGCGCCTACCTGGCCCGCCGCCAGCGCCGGCGCCTCTTCGCCCTCCTGGCCGCCTCGGCCGGCCTGGCCCTCCTCCTGGCCGGAGGCGCGCTCTTCCTCAACCAGACGTCGTCCAGGCCGGTCTCCGGGTCTCCCTCCATCGTCGTCCTGCCCTTCGCGAACCTGAGCGGGGATGCGGGGCAGGACTACTTCGCCGACGGCATGACCGAGGAGATCCAGGGCGCACTCTCCGAGATCCCCGGCCTCCGGGTGATGGGACGGACCACGACCTTCGCGCTGCGCGGCACGGCGCAGGATACCCGGGAGGTCGGAAGGAAGCTCGGGGTGACATCCATCCTCGACGGGAGCGTGCGGCGTGTCGGGTCTCGACTCCGGGTGACCGCCCAGGTCGTGGACGCCCGGGACGGCTACCAGCTCTGGTCGGAGACGTTCGACCGCGAGGCCGGGGACGTCCTTGCGGTCCAGGACGAGATTGGCCGGGCGGTCGCGATGGCCCTCCAGATCACCCTCCTCCCTTCCACTCCGGCCGGACATGCGCGGCAGACGGTGGACCCCGAGGTCTACAACCAGTACCTGCTGGCCAGGCGCTTCCTCGCTCCGTCGAATCTGGTCGGATTCCTCCGCGCCGTGGCCGCGTCGGAGAAGGCCATCTCCCTCGCTCCCGGATTCGCACCCGCCTGGGCCACGCTCTCGACCGGCTTCAGCGGCCTGGCGGACTACGCGGAGGATCCGGACGAGATCGCGCTGAACCAGAGGAAGGCCGTCGCCGCGGCGGCCCGCGCCATCGACCTCGACCCGAGGCTGGCCGAGGCCTACGCCGCCCGGGCCCAGCTTCTCGCCCAGACCAGCTGGGACTGGGAGTCGGCCCGGGAGGACTTCGACCACGCCCTCGCGCTGGCCCCGGGCGACGCCGACATCCTCCGGAAGAAGGGGGCCTGGCTGCTCGCACCGCAGGGGCGCGTCACCGAGGCCATCGAGGTGCTCCGCAGGTCCACCGAGCTCGATCCGCTCTCCGCCTCGGCCTGGATGTCGCTGGGCCTCCTGGAGGTCGCCGCGACCAAGGGGCGGGCGGGCGAAGGGGCCCTGCTCCGCGCCACCGAGATCGCCCCGGACAACGACTACGTCCTCCAGGCGCTCGGGGTGCGGGATCTCCTGGTGGGGAACCCTTCCGGCGCGCTCGCCCGGACGAACCGGTGCTCCGCCGGGGTCTGGAGGCTGCGCGGGGCGGCGCTCGCCGAGCACGACCTCGGCCATGCACGCGAGTCGGAGGCGGCGCTCGCCGAGCTCGCCGGCGAGCTGGCCAGCCCGTCCCCGTTCCAGATCGCCGAGGTTCACGCCTGGCGGGGCGAGGCCGACCAGGCCTTCGCCTGGCTCGAGAAGGCGCTCCTGGCCCGCGACGGGGGGTTGCTCCTCCTCACCTGGGATCCGCTGCTCGCGAAGATCCGGGGGGACGCGCGGATGGCCTCCCTGCTCCGGCGCATGAACCTCGACCCGCGGTGAACAACGGAGCGGTGCAGGCAGCCGGTCCGCAAATGGTGAAGGCCCCACCGCTTCTGGGGCCTTCAGGTCGGCGCTCCCCGGCGCCGATCGGTCTCGCTGACTCCTCGGCGAAGGCTAGCATCGGGCCCGGGCGTCGAGATCCCCACGTTCCAGTGAGCCCCGTCAGGGAGCACGCAGTCGATCCGTGCCTCCCCTGGGCGAATGACAACGGGTCATGGCCTTTTGGGTGGGTCCGCTCCGGGCTACGCTCGCCCCAGGGAATCAGGGAGGGGGCCATGAGCGAGGGTCTGAAGCCGCTAGGAACGCCGGAAGGCTGGGAGGCGGACGACCGGTCCCGGATGCGAAGCGTCCACGAAGCCCTCGACCTCGAGTATCGGCAGATCCCGGAAGGCCCGGGTCCGGAAGGTCCCTGGCGGCGCCGCTACGGGGGCAGCGTTCCCAACGTGGGCGAGTGTTCGCGGGAGGGAGCCGGCTAGCGTTCGGGGTGTCGGGCCCCGCGACCCGAGCCCAACCAGGGCGAGTCCGATGTCGTCCGCCTTCGAACGGTCCCGTCAGTTTCGAGTGTCATTGGGCCGGAATCCCAATCGCTGTTCAGTCGGCCTGGGCCGGAACTCACCGAAGGCCGTCCTCCCCCCGAACTCACGCTGGAGGAGCTCGTCGACTCCGTCGGCCAGGTTCCCGAGGCCGAGGATGGCCCGGTGCAGGTGGGCAGGGACCAGCGGAGCGGCCTGAATGTCGACGGCGGCAAACACCGTACCGTTCAGTGCCAAGAAGCGTGCAAAGGAGATGGTGGCGTTTAGATCGTTCAGGCGTTGGAGTAGCCCGTTCTCCCCATCGACCGCCGCGACGACCGGGGAGTGCAGGTGCACGCTGAGCGGCTCCTCCACCGCCCGAACGAAGACGATGGCGCTCGGGGGTTCACGTTCCCGCGCGCCGATTGCTTCGGGGCCGGGGACGCCAGCCTGGCGGAGATACTTGGAGCGGTAGCCGTGGACGTCCGGTCATTCAACCTGCGGAAGGCGGGCTGAAGTGTGAGCAGCACCGGGGGCCTCACCGACTCTCGCCCGTCGGTGGGGCCTTCGCCTTTTCTGGCTACGTCAATCAGGCCACCCCGCCTGCCCGGTGGACGGCCTCCTGCTCTGGGCTGACTTTCGCCGTGCAGAGGCACCGCCCGCCGCGCTCGGGGCGTGGCGCCCGAGATGCCCCCACTCCGGGCGCCGGCCTCTGCGCTCTCCTCGTCGCCTGCGTCACATGGCCATGCGGCGCGCCGAGGGACGGCCCTGATCTGGATCACGCCGACACTCTCAGTGACTGGGAATCGTGGGACGGGATTCTCTGCCACATATCGGTACTCTTCCGGTGAAGCGGGGTCCGTGTCCGAGGGGGCACCACATGTCGATCACATCCTGGGTTGGGTCCGTGTGGAGCCTGCGCGGAGTTGAAGGGCCGGTCATCGGCCAGGTGCGCGCCGTCGAGGGCGACGTTCTCACGCTGGCCGTCGTCGGGCTGGGCGGCGAGCCGCCGGAGGGCGTAGAGGTCCTCCCGTACCGGTCTGGTTACGGTCGGCTGGCTCGCATCTCGTCGGACGTGCTGCTCGGGACTTGGAAGCGCATGGGCGGCGCCCCGGCCTGATTCCTGGTTGGCCTGACGCAACGCCGGCCGTCCTAGCACTCGCTAGGTGCTGCCCTCGACACCGGGGCCTTAACTGGAGTGAACGGTGCTCCCCCTGACACCGACGCCGAGGTGCCAGAAGGCAACGGGCGCTCGCCCTCGGGCCAGGTCTTCGACTAGTGCGGCGGACTGGCCGCACAGGTAGCAAACTCTGCCATCCTCGGCCCTCTGGGTACGTACGGACAGGTGTGTGACTGTGTGTGCGGCACTCATCCCTGAGCCGGGCGACAGTCGTCCATGGTCTTCGACCCGGCGTCGATCCCGACTTAACTACGGGTTGAGGGGATGAGCATGCTCACAAAACTGGTGTACCAGGTTGGAACGCACACGCTCGAAGTGACTGCGGGGCACAACCGGTGGGTGGCAGCTGTCGATGGCGTCATCATCGACCGGTGGTTCACGTCTCTTGCGGACGCCTGGACCGCTGGTGTGACCGAGGCGATCGGACTCGATAAGGGCGCGGCATGCTCATTCGTGGCCGGCGCGGACGCGGGCCAGCAACACTAGGCGGCAGAGGGCTGGCTCCGCACCACCAGGCGGGCCGCGTGACCCCTCGCCCCCTCACCGGCAAGCCCGTGGGGCGCCCCGCCGGGCCACGCCGGGCCGTCCTGACCGTCCGCATCCGGCCTGACCAGGCGAAGGCCCTCCGGCGCCTGGCGCGCGACCGGGCGAAGGCCACCGGCGGCCCCCTCGACGTGTCGGCCGTGCTCCGCGAGCTGCTCGACCGGGCACTCGCCGCCTGAGTGGTCCCAGGAGTGGTCCCATCGAATTCAGCCCGTTTCGGGCAAGAAAAAGGGCGGCTCCGTTTCGTTCGGAACCGCCCTTATTCATTGTCTTTCCTGCTGGTGGGCGCTGAAGGTTTCGAACCTTCGACCCCTGCCGTGTGAAGGCAGTGCTCTACCGCTGAGCTAAGCGCCCGATCCTGTCAAAACGGCCGCGGAGTATGCCGGGGGCACCCCACCCTGTCAACGCTTCCGCTCCGCGTCCACCTGCTTCGCCAGGTCCCTCAGCTTCCGCTTCAGCCGGGCCATGCTCTTCGCCACCTCGTCGTAGTCCCCCTTGGTGGGAAGGCCGGCGGCGCGCATCACCATCCCCTGGACCTCCTCGAGCTGCCGCTTGCCCTTCTGCGCCGCTCCCACGGCCGCGGCGAGGACCTCCTGCCCCCGCGGATCGTCCAGGACCACCCTGGCCGCCCGGGCGGCCGCGGCCACGCCCTGCTCGACCAGGACCTCGGGAATGCCCTTCCGCCTCTCGCTCATCGGCTCACCTCGTCGGGGAATTCCGTGGGCACCTTCCGCAGCGCCTCGTCCACGATGTACCGGTAGCCGGCCCGCCGCACCAGCCCCTCCAGGTCCCCCTTCACCTTCACCCGCCCCGAGAGCGCCGCCTGGACCGGGTCGGCCCGGCCGTTCAGGAGGTCCTTCCAGAGCGCGAGCGGCGCCCGGACGACGTAGGCCGGTTCCAGTTCCAGCACGTCGTCCTCGTCCGGGAGGATCCGCCACTCCACGATGCGCCCGCCCTCCTGCCGCCCCCAGGCGGCGGTCCCGTGGGGGAAGTGGCGCCCGTCCCGCTCCACGACGGCGGCCAGATCCGCACCCAGCCCGGCCAGGGCCAGGCCCAGGTCGGCGTGGGCGTTCACCTCGCGCACCACCGCGTCGAGCCAGGCCTGGGACGCGAAGTGCACCGTCAGCTCCGGGTGAGCCACCCGAAGAGCCCGCGCCGCTGCTCGCGCGGCGCGGCCCCGGCCGCGCCCGGCGGCGGCGTCTTCTGGGCGATGGCCCTGCGGATGGCCTCGGGGGTATCCCGGGTGGCGAAGGGGACCTCCACCATCCCCCGCTCCGGGTCGTCGAAGGTCACCCGCAGCAGGCACTCCTCGTCGAGCTTGAAGTCGATGCGACGGCCGGTGGCCGCGGCGGGGAGGCGCAACGAGCCCAGGAACTCGTCGTCCACGATCTGGTCGCTGTCGCCCTGGTAGATGTCGATCTCGATGGGCCGGCCCGGCTCGCGGGGGGGCGGCAGCCGGAAGCTGCGGGTGGCCGGGATGGTCTGGTTCTTCTCGAGCACCTTGCGCATCCGGTCGTTGGCGGCGGCGATGCCGATGGGCATGGAGAGCACGTCCACCAGGGTCACCGAGTCGATGCTGTCGAGCGAGTCGCCGAGCAGCGCCGCGCCCAGCGCCACGCACTCGTCGGGGTGGACCCCCTTGCGCGGCGGCTTGCCGAAGTGCTCGCGGATCCGCTGCTGCACGAGCGGCATCCGGCTCTGCCCTCCCACCAGGATGATCTCGTCGATCGAGCTCCGGGAGATCCCCTTCTGCGCCAGCACCTCGTCGCAGAGCTGGAAGCTCCGGTCCACGAGGTCGTGCGAGAACTCCTCGAGCTGCTGCCTCGAGATGGGGATGCGCAGGTCGAGCGGCTTGCCGCGCCGCTCCTCGATGAAGGGGAGATCGATCACGGTGTTGGGGATGAGGGAGAGGTCGATCTTGGCCGCCTCGGCCGCGCTCTTCACCCGCTGCAGCGCGATGGGGGACTGCGCGAGATCCACCTTGTGCTCCCGCCAGAACTGGTCGAGCACCCAGTCGATGATCCGGTTGTCGAAGTCCACGCCGCCCAGGAAGGTGTCGCCGCCGGTGGCCATCACCTCGAAGACGTTCTGCTGGACCTGGAGCACCGAGATGTCGCAGGTCCCGCCGCCGAGGTCGTAGACCAGCACCCGCTGATCGAGCCCGCGGTTGAACCCGTAGGCGAGCGCGGCCGCGGTGGGCTCGTTGACGATGCGCTTCACCTCGAAGCCGGCCAGGCGCCCCGCCTCCTTCACGGCGTGGCGCTGGTTGTCGTTGTAGTAGGCCGGAACCGAGATGATGGCCTGGGGCATGGGTCTTCCCAGGAACGCCTCGGCGATCTTCTTCACGTGGGCGAGGACCATCCCCGAGATCTCGGGCAGCCCGTACACCCGGTCGCCCAGCGAGACCGCCGCCTCCCCCTGCGGCCCCTCGACGATGTCGTACGAGTAGTACGACATCAGATCCTGGACCACGCGCGAGTTGAACTTGCGGCCGATGAGCCGCTTGGCCCCGTAGATGGTGTTGCGGGGGTTGGTGAGGAGCTGGTCCTTGGCGGCTCCGCCCACGAGGAAGTCGCCCCGGCTCCCCAGCGCGACGACGCTCGGCAGGATGAGGCTGCCCTTGTCGGTCGGCACGACCCGCGGGATGCGGTTCCGCACGTGGGCCACGCAGGTGTTGGTGGTCCCGAGGTCTATGCCGAGGATGGGCTTGTCCCGGCTCAGGGAGGGAGGCATCTCCCCGAAAGGTAGCACGGTCCTGGGCCGGGAAACTTCTAGAACGGAACGTCATCCCCGTCGGCGTCCCCCGCCGGCGCCGCCCCGAACAGGCGCGGCATGGCCATGGCGGGGAGCACGGAACTGGCCTCCTGCCCCGGGCCGAGCGCCGGCAGCCCGCGCCCGTCGTCGAGCTGCCACCGTTCGTAGACGGCCGGATCGCCGGGGAGCTCCTCGACGAACCGCGAGGCCTTGAGGACCACCCGCTCCCGGTCGCGCGGCGCGGCCACGAGCGGGTGGCACAGCGTGAGCTCGTCCCTGGCCCGGGTGCAGGCCACGTAGAAGAGGCGTCGTTCCTCCTCCTCGCCCTCCGGATCGCGGAGCGCCTGGGCGCTCGGGAAGCGGCCGTCGGCGAGCCAGACCACGAACACCGCGCGCCACTCGAGCCCCTTGGCCTGGTGGACGCTGGAGAGCACCATCTTCTCGTCGGGCTCCTCCCCCTCGGCCACCGTCTCGGCGGTGAGCTCGGTGAGGAGCGCGATCTCGGCGAGGAAGGTCTCGCCGTCCTCGTAGCCGCGGGCGTAGTCGGCGAGCTGCCGGATGTCCTCGATGCGCGAGTCGGCGTTGGGGTAGGCGGTGCGCAGGTGCTCCTCGTAGCCCCCCTCGAGGACCCGGTCGATCGACTCTCCCGGCAGGTCCCGCGTGGGGGCGCGGGTGAGCACCCGCAGGAGCTCCGCCGCCCGCCGGTAGCCCTCCCGCGCCTTGGGAGGTACGTGGCTCGCCACGTCGGGCGAGGAGAGCTCGTCGACCGAGCCGGCCCCGCCGCGCCGCCGTGCGGCGAGGGCGTTCCAGACGGCGTCGGCGGTCATGCTGCCGATGCCCGGGAAGAGCTTCAGCACGCGCTTCAGCGCCAGCTCGTCCCCGGGATTGTGCGCGAAGCGAAGGTGGGCCAGCACGTCCTTGATGTGGGCCGCCTCGAAGAAGCGGACGCCGCTCCGCACCACGAAGGGGATGCCGCGACGCGCCAGCTCGAACTGGACCTCCATGGAGTGGTGGTGCGCCCGGTAGAGGACGGCGATCTCCTTGAGGGGGAAGCCCTCGTCGCGGAGCTCGAGCACCCGCTGGGCCACGAAGGCGGCCTGCTGCTCCACGTCGCGGCAGGGCACGAGCCCGGGCAAGGACCCCGCCGGGCGGACGCTGCGCAGCTCCTTCTTGAACTGCTTGAAGTTGTTCTCGATGGAGGCGTTGGCCAGGTGGAGGATCTCCGGCGTGGACCGGTAGTTCACCGTGAGGTGAAAGCGGCGCGCGTCCGGGTAGCGCTTCTCGAACTCGAGGATGTTGGCGAAGTGGGCGCCCCGGAACGAGTAGATGCTCTGGGCGTCGTCGCCGACCACGCAGAGGTTGCGGTGGTGCGAGGCGAGGAGGTCCACCACGTCGCCCTGCAGCCGGTTGGTGTCCTGGTACTCGTCCACGAGCACCTGCTGGAAGCGCTCGGCGAGGAGGCGGCGGACCCCCTCGTGCTCCACCAGGAGGACCTTCCAGTTGAGCAGGAGGTCGTCGAAGTCCATGGCGTTCATGCCGTGCTTGCGCTCGGCGTAGCGGCGCGCCACGCGCAGGACGTCATCGACCAGGGGGGCGAACTGCGGGCGCCGGTCGAGGAGCACGTCGGCGAGAGGCGTCTGGGTGTTCACCGCCATGGAGACGAGGTCGATGAGGACGTCGGCCTTGGGGAAGCGGCGCGCCCCCACCGCGAGCCCGCAGTCGGCGATGGAGGCGGCCATCACGTCGCGGCCGTCCTCGCGGTCGAGGATGGAGTAGCCCTTCTCGTAGCTCAGCAGCCCAGCGTGCTCGCGAAGGACCCGGTGGGCGACGTGGTGGAATGTGCCGCCCCAGATGCGCCGGGTGTCGATCTGCGCCACCTCCTCCACGCGGCGGAGCATCTCGTGCGCGGCCTTGTTGGTGAAGGTGAGGAGCAGCAGCGACTCGGGGGCGAGGTGGCCGTGGAGGAGCCGGGCCACGCGCCAGGTGAGCGTGCGGGTCTTGCCCGAGCCGGCGCCGGCGATGACCAGCAGCGGACCGTCGGGCGCCTCGATGACCGCCCTCTGCTCGTCGTTGAGCTGGTCGCCGGAGTCGAACGGGCGGGGCGCGCCGGCGGCTGGTCGCAGCTGGTAGCGGCGCGTCATCGAGCGCCGGAACGTAGCACCGTGGTCCGACAGATCCGATATCGCGCTCCGGCGCGCGAACTGGACGGGGGGGGCCGCGCGGATAGCATGACCGGCATGGCGGCATCACGCGCGTTCCTCCTCCTGGCCCTGGCGATCGGCAACGTCGCCTGCGCGTCGGGCAAGGCGAGCGCGACCCGCCGACCCCTGCCCCCGCCCGCCGGTGATGGCCGGGCCGGCGTCCGCGGAGCAAGCGGCGCCGGCCCGGCTCTCGCTCTGAAGCCGGACGTCCGGCGCGCCGTGGACACCGCCCAGTCGCTCGTCGGCAGCCGCGACGTGGTGGTGGACGGGCGCAACTACGGCGCCGGATGCACCGCGCTGGTCCGCGCCGCCTTCGACCACGCCGGCAAGCCCCTCCCCGCCGAGGCCCGGACCGCGGGCGCGCTGCTCGACGTGGCCAGGGAACGGGGCGCCATGCGCACCGGGATCCGCTGCTCCCCCGGCGACGTGGTCTTCCTGGCCGATCGGCCGGGAGGTACCGCGGCCCATGTGGGGCTCGTGACCGTGGTGGAACCGGACGGGACGGCGGTCGTCGTACACCGGCTCGCGCGCGGCGTGGCCCGGATGCGGGTGAACCTGGGCTATCCGGGAAGGGCCACCGACCCTTCCACCGGCAAGCGGCTCAACGACACGCTTCAGGTCGGGAAGAGCACCACGCCGGCGGGCAGCCTGGTCGTCGGCGTCGCGACCCTGCTCTGAGCGGCGTACCAGCCTGCGGCGAGCGCCAGGGCTGCGAGGACCGCCGCGAGCAGCACCCAGGGCCAGCGCGATCGCTTCTCGCCACGCGCCGCCGGTGCGGGCCTCTGGCGCAGCGCCGAGGTCGCTGGATGCACCGGGGAACCCACCCTTGGCGGAGCGGGCTCCGGTGGCTTCACGCCGGCGATGTTCGCCGTCTGCTCCTCCACACCGGGCGCGGAGAAGCCGAAGAGGGCCGTCTTCTCGTCACCGGCCGGCCGGACCTCGACCCTTCGCTCCTCCGCCTGCGAGACGGGGGCGCCGGGCGACGGGGGCGCCGCACGGAAGACGTGCTCGCAGCGGGTGCACTTCACGAGCGCCCCGTGGGGCGGGAGCCGCTTCTCGTCCAGTTCGTAGATGGTCGCGCAGCGTTCGCAGCGGATCCGCACGGGTGCCCCCCTCGGTCCCACACTACCCCGAGCCATCGATCCACGGCTACGGCGACGTGACCGTGAGGAAGGGGCGCGCCTGCCTCATGCGGGCGGGGCCGATGCCCCGGACGCGGAGGAGCCCATCCGGACGGCCGAAGGGCCCCCGTTCCTCCCTGTCCCGGACCACCTCGCCGGCGAGACCAGGGCCGATGCCCGGCACGGCCGCGAGGTCGCCTGCGGTGGCCCGGTCGAGGTCCACGGCGCGGCCCAGGAGCACCAGCTCGAGGCCGGAAAGCGGACGGTCCGCGCCGGGATCGCCCCGGCAGCCGATCCAGTGGGCCGGGGGCGTTCCGCGACCAGCCGGCTCGCAAGGCGGCGGTCCGGCGCCCGGAACACGCCGCAGGGCGGACGGTCCGAGGGATGCGAGGAGAAGCGCGGCGAGGGCCATCCGTCGAGGCACGGCGGCCCTGGGAGCAAGGCGCGCGCCATCCTGGCCGGGGTGGGAATCGGTAGGGAAACGTGCGATTCATTTTCGCCGGAGGTGGTCATGGCGAGGGTCGTCCTGGACGGGGAGAGCCTGGCGCTCGAGCAGATCGAGCAGGTTGCGCGAGGCGGCGCCCGGGTCGAGCTCGCCTCCGTCGCGCGGGACCGCGTGCGCGCGGCGCGCGCGCTCGTCGAGGCCCGTCTCGAC
Organism: uncultured delta proteobacterium; assembly: GCA_963828255.1. Lineage (GTDB taxonomy): Bacteria > Myxococcota > Myxococcia > Myxococcales > Anaeromyxobacteraceae > CAIOAK01. Next base: position 95,837 of record CAWHDZ010000011.1, read on the forward strand.
GACGGGGAGGCCCACTACGGGATCAACACCGGCTTCGGGACGCTGGCCGAGGTCCGGATCGCCCGCGGAGATCTGGAGAAGCTCCAGCGCAACCTGGTCCTCTCCCACGCTGCGGGCGTCGGGGCCCCCCTCTCCCTCGCGGAGGCCCGTGCCCTCGTCCTGCTCCGGGCCAACGTCCTCGCCAAGGGGCGCAGCGGCATCCGCGAGGAGACCCTCGACCTCGTCCTCGCCCTCCTGGAGCGGGACTGCATCCCGGTGGTCCCGGAGCGGGGCTCGGTGGGCGCCTCGGGTGACCTCGCCCCCCTGGCCCACCTGGCGCTCGTCGTCATCGGCGAGGGGGAGGCCTGGGTGGGGGGCCACCGCCTGCCCGGGCGCGAGGCGCTCGCCCGGGTCGGGCTGCGCCCGGTGGTGCTGCAGGCCAAGGAGGGGCTCGCCCTCGTGAACGGGACCCAGGCCATGGTTGCGGTGGGATCGCTCGCCCAGACCCGCGCCGACCGGCTCGCCGCGATGGCCGACGTGGCCGGCTCGATGACGCTCGAGGGGCTGCTCGGTTCCCACCGCCCGTTCCTGGCCTCGATCCAGGAGGCCCGCGGCCAGCACGGCCAGGCGGCTGCCGCCGCCCACCTCCGGGAGCTTCTCGCCGACTCCCCCCTGAACGCCTCGCACCAGGGGCCCGACTGCCACCGGGTCCAGGATCCCTACTCGCTCCGGTGCATGCCCCAGGTGCACGGGGCGGCCCGCGACGGCCTGGCCTTCTCCCGCGGCGTGCTCGGACGGGAGGCGAACGCGGCGACCGACAACCCGCTGGTCTTCGCCGAGGTGGGGGACATCGTCTCGGGGGGCAACTTCCACGGGCAGCCGGTGTCGCTGGCGCTCGACGTGATGGCCATCGCCGCCTCCCACCTGGCCACCATCTCGGAGCGGCGGGTGGAACAGCTGGTGAATCCCATGCTCTCCGGGCTCCCGCCCTTCCTGGCCCGCAACCCCGGGCTCGACTCCGGGTACATGATCGCCCAGGTGACCAGCGCCGCGCTGGTCTCGGAGAACAAGGTGCTGGCCCACCCGGCCAGCGTGGACTCCATCCCCTCGTCGGCAGGGCGGGAGGACCACGTCTCCATGGGCATGACCGCAGCGCTCAAGGCCCGCTCGGTGGTGGAGAACGTCCGCACCTGCCTGGCCGTCGAGATGCTGGTGGCCGCCCAGGCCCTGGACCTGCGCCGTCCGCTGCGCCCCGCGGCGCGCGTGGCCGAGGCCCACCGGCGCATCCGCGAGGCGGTCCCCCACCTCGACGAGGACCGCGAACTGCACCGGGACATCACGGCCGTGTGCCGCCTCGTGGACGAGGGCGGCCTCGACCTGTAGCTACCCCACCGCGGGCGGGTTCAGGCAGAGCGCCTCGTTCAGGGCCGCCACCGCCCGCTTGTAGTCCTCGCGGCCGATGACGAACTGGATGCTGGTCTGGCGCAGCGACTGGGACACCGCGTTCACGTTGATGCGCTGCGCGGCCAGCGCCTGGGTGGCGCGGGCCAGGACGCCCGGGAAGGCGATGTTGGTGCCGATGGCGCAGACCATGGCCGAGGGGACCACCGTCACCACCTCGTAGGCGTTCTCGAGCTCCTCGATGAAGGCCGGCGTGACCGACTTGTCCCAGACCACCTGGGTGATCGAGTTCGCGTTGGTGGCCTTGAGGATGTAGGAGACGCCGTGGCGGGCGAAGACCTCCATCACCCGCGCGTCGAAGCCGACGGCGCCCACCATCGACGGGTCGTGGATCTCGATGGCCGTGACCCTGGGCGAGCCGGCGATGACCTCGATGCGGGCCTTCGTGCCCACGTACTCCTTGGTGATGAGCGTGCCGGGGTGGTCGGGCTCGAAGGTGTTCTTGAGGCGCAGCGGGATCGCCGCCAGCTCCATGGGCTTGGCGGCCTTGGGGTGGATGGCCTCCATCCCCACGTCGGCCAGCTGATCGGCCACGTCGTAGTTGGTCATCCCGACCAGCACGGTGTTCTTCGCACCCACGATCTCCGGGTCGGCCGAGGAGAGGTGGAACTCCTTGTGGATGATGGCCTCGGCGGGCATGAGCTCGACCGCCACCTTGCTGAAGGTCACCTCGGAGTACCCGCGGTCGAACTCCCGCATGATGCCCTCGATGCCCTTGGTGTAGCCGGTGACCACCACGACCTGCCCGGCCACGTCCACGCCCTGGAAGGACTTGTGGATGCGCTGGTCGATGGTGAGGGCCTCGTCGTCGTCGAAGCCGGAGAGGTCGAGGAGCTCCGCCTTCACGCCCCTGGCCTTCAGGATGGCCACGCTGTTGAACGCGCTGTGCGCCTCGCCGATGGCGGCCAGCATCTCCCGGGCGGCGAGGAGGACGTTGTCGCGACGCAGGTAGCCGCTCGCCAGCACGTGGCGCATCGAGTCCAGGTAGGCGCGCAGTTCCTTCATCCGCCTGTCGAGGAAGCCGTCGGCGGTCGCCACGTCGAGGCCGATGGCGGCAAAGCCGGCGTTGGTGGCCTTGAGCTTGCCGAGCAGGGCCTCGAGGGCGCCGTGGTAGTCGTCGCCCGAGGCGAACTTGGCGTAGATGCCCGGAGCGCCGTTCTTCTTGTTCTCGAGCAGCTCGTTGGTCACGCCGGCGTAGGCGGAGACGATGTAGACCCGGCCGTACACCTGCCTGGGGTCGCGCAGCATGATGTTCGCGAGGACGTCGTCGAACTTCGACATCGACGTCCCGCCGATCTTCTCTACCGTGATCATCTTCGGTCTTCCCGGTCGCTGGAGGAGCCGGAAAAGGAATCACGAAGCGAGGTCGGGGGCAAGCACGACGCGGGGGTCGGCCCCGGCGAGCCGCACCGCCCTCTTCAATCCGGCCCAGGGAACCCGCGCGACCGCCTCGTCGGGCGTGAAGAAGCCCCACTCGCGGTGCTCGCCGGAGAGGCACGGCGCGAAGCCGTCGGGGAGGATCGCCGCGAAGGCGGTCTCCCGCCCGGTGCGCATCCCCCCTCCGGCCCGGGCGGACTGGGAGGGGCCGAGGGCGAAGCCGTGCACGTAGCCGAGGGGGCGGACCGGCAGGTCGGCCCCGGTCTCCTCCCGCAGCTCGCGGCGCGCCGCCGCGGCCGGGTCCTCCCCGGGCTCGATGCAGCCGGTGACCTGCTGCCAGAAGCCTCCCCGCTCCTCCGACCGGCGCAGGAGCAGGACCTTCCCGTCGGCGCGGGTCGCCGTCACCGAGATGGTGCGCAGGTCGAAGTCGCCGTCCCGCCGATCCCGCTCCAGCACCGCGCAGAGGTGGACGGCCAGCCTCTCCTCGACCTCGGCGAGGGTGGGCGCGGCCCGGCCGGCCCGCGCCAGCTCGGCCGCCAGGGTAGTCACTCCCAGTGACGGATCCCCGATGCCGCACGGGACGATGGCCCCGAAGTGGCTGAGGTCGGCCTGGGCGTTGAAGGCCAGTCCGTGCGTGGAGATCCAGCGGGAGAGGTGCACCCCGACGGCCCCCACCTTGCGGGGGCCGATCCAGGCCCCGCGGTGCTCCGGGTGGCGTCCGGCCTCCACGCCCCAGTCGGCGCAGGCCCGGATCATGGCCTCCTCCAGCGCACCCACGAACTTCCGGACGTCCGGCCTTCCCGACAGGTCCACCACCGGGTAGGCCACCACCTGGCCGGGCCCGTGGTAGGTCACGTCCCCTCCCCGGTCGGTCTGGTGGATCTCGAAGCCCCGCGCGGCGAGCCAGTCCGGCGAGGCGACGACGTTTCCGGCGCCCGCGCCCCGACCCAGGGTGAGGACGGGCGGGTGCTCGAGCAGGAAGAGCCAGTCGGCGTCGGGGTCGCGAGCGCGCACCCGCTCCGCCGCGAGCCGCATGAGCTCCAGGCCGTCGGCGTACTCGACCCTTCCGAGCCTGTGAACCCGGAGCGTCCGCACGCGCGCCCCTCTATGCCTTCGCGGCCGGCTCCGCCTTCTCCCGGCGGGGGCGCTCCGGCCGGTTGATGGCGTGGATGGCCTCCCCGAGCGCCGCCTTCGACGCCTCCATGAAGGCCTCGGCCAGCGTCGGGTGGGCGTGGACGGTGAGCGCGACATCCTCGACGTAGGCCCCCATCTCGAGCGCCAGCGTGGCCTCGGCGATGAGGTCGGAGGCCTCCGGACCGACCATGGTCACCCCGAGCAGGAGCTTCGAGTCGCGGTCGCCGATCACCTTCACGAATCCCTCGGTGTGATCGATGGCGATCGCGCGCCCGAGCGCCGCGAAGGCGAACTTGCCGACGATGGGGTCGAGCCCCTTGGCCCGGGCCTGCTCCTCGGAGAGGCCGGTGGTGGCCACCTCCGGGTCGGTGAAGATGGCGCCGGGCATGGCCACCCAGTCGCGCGCCGACTTGTGGCCGGCGACCACCTCGGCGGCGATCTCCCCCTCCTTCGAGGCCTTGTGGGCCAGGAACGGGGGGCCGACCACGTCGCCGACGGCGAAGACCGCGGGATTGGAGCTGCGGAGCTGCTCGTCCACCTGCACGTAGCCCCTGGCGTCGAGCTTCACGCCCGCCGTCTCGAGCCCCAGCCCTTCGGTGTTGGGACGGAAGCCCACCGCCACGAGCACCTTGTCGGCCGGGATCGCCTGCTCCTTCCCCTCCACCTCGATGCGCACCGACAGCGCGCCCCCGGCGGCGTCCAGCCCCTTCGCCTTGGCGTTCAGGTGGACGTCCACGCCCCGCTGCCGCAGCCCCTTCTGGACGATGCGCACCGCATCCGGGTCCACCCCGGTGAGGAGCGCGGGCAGCGCCTCCACCACGGTGACCTTCGAGCCCAGCTTTGCGTAGACCGTGCCGAGCTCGAGCCCGATCACCCCGCCTCCGATGACGACGAGCCGGGCAGGGACCTCGGGCAGGTCGAGCGCCTCGCGGGCCGTCCAGACGTCCTTGCCGTAGGCGAAGCCGGGGATGGCGATGGGGCGCGCGCCGGTCGCCAGGATGAAGGCCGCGGCCTCGACGCGGGTCTTCTCGCCGCCGGCCTCGACCTCCACGGCGTTCGGCCCGACGAAGGTGGCGGTGCCCTTCAGCACCTCCACGCCGTTGCCCTTCTCGAGCGCGCCGACCCCGCCGACGAGCTTCTTCACCACGCCCTCCTTGAAGGCGCGGAGCCTCGCGATGTCCACCTTGGGCTCGGAGACCAGGATCCCGCGCTCGGCCGCGCCGCGGATCTCGTCCACCAGGTTGCCCACCGCGATGAGCGCCTTGGAGGGGATGCACCCCCAGTTCAGGCAGACGCCGCCCAGCGACTCCTTCTCCACGAGCGCAGTCTTCTTGCCCAGCTGGGCGAGCCGGATGGCCGCCACGTATCCGCCGGGTCCGGCGCCGATCACCACCGCGTCGAAGGTCTTGGTCGTCATCCGTCTCTCCTGGTTCCCCTGGATATACCGCGCTTTTGCCGCCTCGCCCGCTCCGCGTCGGCCAGGACCCGAGGGGTCCGCGGGGCCACCCCACCCAGGTCCTGGACGACCACCGCGGCCGCGACCAGCCCGAAGACCCCGGTCACGAAGGCCACGCTCCCTTGGCACTTTTGATCCCGCCGCCGCTGCCCGTCCGGGCGGGGGCGGGTCCCGGGGATGCCCTCCTCGTCCCCCGGGAGGGACAGGCTCTCCCGCGGCTCCTCGACCGACCAGACCGCCTTCACCCCGAGGGGGGCGGTGGCCGAGATGTCGTGACGCCTGCGCAGGTACTTGCGGACGTCCTTGGCGAGCTGATCGGTGTGGGTCTCGGAGAGGTCGGTGACCTGGACCGCGGTGGGGTCGATCCTCCGCGCCGCCCCGAGGCACGTGACGACCGGGATGCCCAGGTCGAGACAGCGGGCGATGACGTGCAGCTTCGCGACCACCGTGTCCATCGCATCCACGACGAAGGACGTCCCGGCCGGCACGAGCCGCTCGGCCGTCTCCGATCCGTAGGGCACGCACTCCGGGTCGAACCGGGCCGTGGGGGCGATCCGGGAGAGCCGCTCGGCGAGCACCTCGGCCTTGAACCGGCCGAACTCCCCGTCGAGGGCGTGCAGCTGGCGGTTGGCGTTGGTCTCGTCCACCCGCTCCCCGTCCACCAGGGTGAGCCATCCCACCCCGGCGCGGGCCAGCGCCTCGGCGCTGAAGGAGCCCACCCCGCCGAGCCCCAGGACGACCACGTGGGCCTCCCCGAGCCGGGCCACCGCCTCGAGCCCGAGGAGGCGCGCGTTCCGGTCGGAGCGGGGGGAAGTCTTGCGGTTCCCGGTCACGTGTCAGGCCGGGGTGAGGCGCAGGAGGCGCCGCGCGTTCTCGGTGGTGAGCCGGTCGAGCTCGCCGGGGGTGACGCCCCGGGCGAGGGCCAGGGCGCCGAGCACGAGCGGAAGGTGGGCCGGCTCGTTCCTCGTCCCGCGGTGCGGGTGGGGGCTCTGGTCGGGGGCGTCGGTCTCCACGAGCAGCCGGTCCGGAGCGATGGCCCGGGCGGCCGCGAGCGGCTTGCGCACCCCCTCGTACGTGACCGGCCCGGCGAAGGAGAAGTGGAGCCCCAGCGCCGCGAAGGGGGGCACCTGCTCGGCGCTCCCGGAGAAGCTGTGCAGGACCCCTCCGGAAGGGAGGCCGTCCCTCGCCAGCTCCTCGAGCATGGCGTCGTGGGCCCGGAGCGAGTGGAGCAGGACCGGGAGCCCCAGCCTGCGGGCGATGGCGAGGTGCCCGCGGAGCACCGCCCGCTGCCGTTCGAGCGGGGCGCCGGCCTCGACGCTCGGGCCGTCGAGTCCGCACTCACCGACCGCCACGGCCCCTCCGCGGGCCAGGAGCGATTCCAGGTCGGCCAGGTGGCGATCGTCGCCGGACGGGGCCATCCCGGGCAACGCCTGCGGGTGGATGCCCAGGGCCACGTGGACGCCGGGGTGGCTCGAACCGAGGGTGACGAGCCCCGGCCAGCCGGAGGGCTCCACGGCCGGGACCACCACGTCGGTGACCCCCACGGCGCGGGCACGGGCCAGGGCCTGCTCACGGTCCCCGTCGAAGGCGGGGGAGTCGAGGTGGCAGTGGGTGTCGATCACCCGCTACACCGTGTGCAGGAAGAGCAGGGCCGGGTTCTCGAGGTGACGGATCACCTCGTAGGTGAAGGCGGCCGCCTCGGTTCCGTCCACCACGCGGTGGTCGCTGGTGAGCGACACGTACATCACGTCCCGGATGACCACCTGCCCGTCACGCGCCACCGGCGTGGGGCGGATGCGGTGCACCCCCAGGATGGCCACCTCGGGGAAGTTGATCACCGGGGTCGCGAACATGCCTCCCAGCGCACCCAGGCTCGTCACCGTGAACGTGGAGTTGCCCACGTCCTGCGGGTGCAGCTTGCCGGCCCGGCTGTCGGCGCCCAGGCGGGCGATCTCCCGGGCCAGGTCCAGGACGGAGCGCTGATCGGCCCGCCGGACCACCGGCACGGTGAGCCCCTGGTCGGTGGCCGCCGCGATTCCCAGGTCGTACCAGTGCTTGCGGTGGATCTCCCCGCGTGCCTCGTCGAAGGAGGCGTTGAGCTGCGGGAACTTGCGGAGCGCGGCCACGGCCGCCTTGAGCACGAAGGGGAGGAAGGTGATCTTCACGCCCTCTGCCTCCGCGCCCTTCCCCATCCGCTCCTTCAGCGCCACGAGATCGGTGGCGTCCACCTGCTCGACGAAGGTGAAGTGGGCGGCGGTGCGCTTCGACTGCGCCATCTTCTCGGCGATGCGGCGGCGCAGGCCGCGTACGGGAACGACCTCGACCGTGCCCGCCAGGGCAGCCGGACCTGCGGCGAGCGCGGCGGACCCGTTCGCAGCCGCACTTCCCCGCACGTCCTCCTTGGTGACCCGGCCCGACGGGCCGGTGGGGGTGACCCCCTGGATGTCCACACCGAGCGCGCGGGCGAGCGCACGGACGGCCGGCGCGGCCAGCGCCCTCCCCGTCGCCCCCGTGGCCGGGCGGACCTCCACGGCGGGCGGGACGGTCGCCTCCGGCGCCGCCGCCACGGCGGCCGGGGCCTGCACGGCGCCCCCCTCGAGCTCCAGCTCGACGAGGGCATGGTGGACCCTGGCCACCTCCCCTTCCTTCCAGTGAAGGCGGGTCACCCGGCCGCGCTTGGGCGACGGGATGGTCACGGTGGCCTTGTCGGTCATCACCTCGGCGAGCGGCTGGTCCTCCACCACGGAGTCGCCGGGCTTCACGAACCACTTCAGGATCTCGGCCTCGACGACCCCTTCGCCGATGTCGGGCAGCAGGAACTGGTAGGCCATGTTTCCTCTTCCGGTGCGGCTAGAACGCGACGACCTCGCGGATGGCCTTGAGGATGCGCGGCGCGCGAGGAAGGTACTCGCTCTCGAGCGTATAGGGGAACGGCGTGTCGAATCCGGTGACCCGGGTCACCGGCGCCTCCAGGTGGAGGAAGCAGCGCTCCTGGATGAGCGCGGAGATCTCGGCGCCGAATCCACAGGTCCGGGGCGCCTCGTGGACCACGACCGCGCGGCCGGTCTTGCGGACCGACGCCTCGATGGCGTCGATGTCGAGGGGCTGGAGCGACCGGAGATCGATGAGCTCGGCGTCGATCCCCAGGGCGGCGCCCTCCTTCACCGCCTGGTCGGCCTCGTGCCACATGGCGCCCCAGGCGATCACGGTGACCTGCGTGCCCTCCCGGGTGACCCTGGCCTTGCCGATGGGCACCACCACCTCGCCCTCCGGAACCTCCCCCTTGGCGGCGCGGTACATCCGCTTGGGCTCGAAGAAGAGCACCGGGTCGGGGTCGCGGATGGCCGCGGTGAGGAGCCCCTTGGCGTCGTGCGGGTTCGCGGGCACGACCACCTTGAGGCCGGCGGTGTGGATGAAGTGGGCCTCCGGTGACTGGGAGTGATAGTGGCCGCCGCGGATCCCGCCCCCGTAGGGGGTGCGGATCACCATGGGGCAGGCGTACTGCCCTCCCGAGCGGTACCGGTACTTGGCCACCTCGCTCAGGATCTGGTCCATGGCGGGGAAGATGAAGTCGGCGAACTGGATCTCCGGCACGGGCTTCAGCCCGTAGAGCGCCATGCCGAGCGCGGTCCCGATGACGCCGCTCTCGGCCAGCGGCGTGTCGATGACCCGCTCCTTGCCGAACTCCTCCTGGAGCCCCTGGCTGGCGCGGAACACCCCGCCGAACTTGCCCACGTCCTCCCCCAGCACGACGACGCTCGCGTCGCGCCGCATCTCGAGCCGGAGGGCGTCGTTCACCGCCTGGATGATGTTCATCGTCGGCATGTGGCGTGGCTACCGGGGGCTCGCGGTGCGGGGGTCGGCGGCGATGGCGGCGCGCAGCTCCGCGAGCTGCTCCCGCTGCTGCCAGAGCGGCTCGGCGTAGACGCCCTCGAAGAGGGTCTCGACGGGAGGCTTCGGGTCGAAGGCCTCGGCCTCCTCCACGGCGCGCCGGACCTGATCCTTGGCCTCGGCGCGGAACCTCTCCGTGTCCTTCGCCCCGGCGAGCCCCTTCCACCCCAGGTATCGCCCCATCTTGAGAATGGGATCCCGGACCCGCCAGGCATCGACCTCCTCGGCGCTCCGGTAGGCGCGCGGGTCGTCGGAGGTGGAGTGCCCCTCGATCCGGTAGGTGACGCACTCGAGCAGCGTGGGGCCGAGCCCTGCGGCCCCCCGTTCCCTGGCCCGGAGGGTGGCTGCGTGGACGGCGAGCAGATCGTTGCCGTCCACCCTCTCGCCGTGGATCCCGTAGGCGACGGCCTTCTGGGCGATGGTCTCGGAGGCGGTCTGCAGCTCGCGCGGGACGCTGATGGCCCAGCCGTTGTTGCGGCAGGCCATGATCACCGGGATCTTGTGGACGCCGGCGAAGTTGGCGCCGGTGTGGAAGTCGTTGGCGCTGGTGGCCCCCTCGCCGAACCAGGTGAGCGCCACCATGTCGTCGCCGCGGATGCGGGCGGCCCAGGCGGCGCCGACCGCCTGCGGGACCTGCGTGGCGATGGGGGCGCTGATGGAGACGAAGCGGCCAGCGGCCCAGGCCTCGTGGCAGGGCATCTGGTGGCCGAGCATCCGGTCCCCGGCGTTGCCGAGGAGGTCGCAGACGAAGGTCGAGAGCGGCATCCCGCGGTACAGCGCACCGGCGTGCTCCCGGTAGGACGGGAAGAGCCAGTCCTGCTGCCGCATGCCGGCCACCGTGCCGAGGACCGTCGCCTCCTCGCCGATGGCGCCGATGTAGAAGGCGATCCGCCCCTGCCGCTGCAGCTGGACCATGCGCTCGTCCACCTCGCGGGAGAGGATCATCCAGCGGTAGAGCCCCACGGCCTCCTCGTCGGAGAGCGTCACGGCGGCGGGGTCGGCCGAGCCGTCGTCGGCGATCACGGTCCGGAGCGGGAACTCGCGCGCCCAGCGCCCCTCGCCCGCGCCGGCGGCCGGAAGCCTCCTCCTGCGCATCCGCGCCTCCTCGATGTCGCGCACCCGTCGCATCAGGACTCCTCTCTCACGGCCTGGCCGGGGCGGCGTGCGACGCGAGCACGCCCTTCATGAAGAGCTCTCCCGCCCGGTAGCTCGACCGGACCAGCGGACCGCTCGCGACGTAGCGGAAGCCGAGGCGCCGCCCCTCCGACTCGTAGGCGGCGAAGGCCTCGGGGGTCACGAACTCGACCACCGGCAGGTGCCAGGCCGAGGGGCGGAGGTACTGGCCGAGCGTCAGGACCTCGACGCCGACCGCGCGCAGGTCGCGCATCGACTGCTCGACCTCGGCGGCCCGCTCCCCCAGCCCGACCATGATGGAGGACTTGGTCACCACCCCGGGGAACTCCCGCTTCATCTGCTCGAGCACCCCCAGGGTCTGGTCGTAGCCGGCCCGGCCGTCCCGCACCGCCGGCGTGAGGCGACGGACGGTCTCCAGGTTGTTCGCGAAGACGTCGGGGGAGGCCCTTCCGACCGTCCGGACCGCGTCGACGCTCCCCTGGAAGTCTGGGGTCAGCACCTCGACGAGGAGCCCCGGGACCTCCTTCAGGCGCCGAATGGCCTCGGCGAAGTGGGCCGCGCCTCCGTCGGGCAGGTCGTCGCGGTCCACGCTCGTCACCACCACGTAGTCGAGCGAGAGCTTGCGGATCGCCTCGGCGATGTGGCGCGGCTCGTCGGGGTCGAGCGCAGGGGGGCGGGCCGCTGTCTTCACCTGGCAGAAGCGGCAGCCCCGGGTGCAGGTGTCGCCCATGAGCATCACCGTGGCCGTGCCGCCCCCCCAGCACTCGGCGACGTTCGGGCAGTGGGCCTCGGCGCAGACGGTGTGGAGCTTCAGGCCGGACAGGGTGTCCCGGACCCGGCCGTACCGCTCCCCCCGGGGACCCCCACCCGGAGCCAGCCGGGCTTGCGGGCGTTCACCGGCAGCCCGGCCGCCCGGATCGAGGCGAGCGCCTCCCGCCCCCCGTCGTCGGCGGGGTCGGGGGCGATCACCGGCAGTCTGGATCCGGGGGTGGTCATCCGGGCGGTTCCTATACGCCGGCCCCGGCCGGTTCAAGGGTGCTTGCACCCCCTCCCGCGGCGGGACTTCCCGTGGCCCACCGAGCCCCCGTGGGGTATGTAGGTAGCCCAATGACAGGCGACCCGTCGAGCCTGGAGCCGGACGACGGCACGGCGACACGCGTGCTGATCGTGGACGATGACGCGGTCGTCCGCGACGCCATCGGCATGGTGCTCACCGACGAGGGCTACGAGTGCCAGACCACCTCCGGGGCCGAGTCCGCGCTCGACCTGGTCCGCGCGGCCGACCCGCATCTCGTCATCAGCGACATGAAGATGCCCGGCAAGGACGGGCTCTGGCTCCTCGACCGGCTTCGCCGCGAGCGGCCCGACACCGCCGTGGTGATGCTGACCGCCTACGGCGACACCGAGGCCGCGGTGGAGTGCCTGCGCCGGGGGGCCACCGACTATCTCCTCAAGCCGCCCAGGTCCGCGGATCTCCTGCGGGCCATCGATCGCGCTCTCTCCCGCCGCCGGGACGAGCGCGCCCGGGAGCGCTACCGGACCAGCCTGCAGCGGACGGTCCGCGAGAAGGCCACCGACCTGCGGCGCGCGCTCGTCGAGGTGGAGGCCGCCTACAACAGCACCCTCTACGCGCTGGTGGCGGCGCTCGATGCCCGGGAGCACGAGACCGGCGACCACTCCCAGCGCGTGGGGCGCTACACGCTGGCACTCGCCGACCGCCTGGGCGTCCCCATGGGTGAGCGGCACGACATCTTCCGCGGGGCGCTCCTGCACGACATCGGCAAGATCGGCGTGCCCGACGCCATCCTGCTCAAGCCCGGGCCGCTCGACCCCTCCGAGTGGGAGGAGATGCGCAAGCACCCCCAGACCGGCTTCAACATCCTCAAGTCGATCGGTTTCCTCCGGATCCCGGCCGACATCGTGCTCTCCCACCAGGAGCGCTTCGACGGCTCCGGCTATCCCCGCGGGCTGGGCGGAGACAACATCCCGGTGGGGGCGCGGATCTTCGCCATCGCCGATGCGCTCGACGCGATGTCGAGCGACCGCCCCTACCGGAAGAGCCTGGGCTTCGCCCGGGCCATCGAGGAGATCGCCCGGCAGTCGGGGACCCAGTTCGATCCCATGGTGGTCGAGGCGCTCCTCGCCATCGGCCAGGCCGGCATCGAGACCATCGCAAGGCTGGAGACCCGTCCCCTGTGACCGCCGGCGTCCCCAGCCCGGGCTCCCGCGCCCCGCTCGTGGACCCGCAGGGGCGGCGCATCGTCTACCTGCGCCTCTCCCTCACCGACCGGTGCAACTTCCGCTGCAGCTACTGCAGCCCGGGGCTCGAGACCGCCCACGGCGATGCGCTGGAGCGCCCCGACATCCGGCGGCTCGTGGCCGTCTTCGCCGAGGCGGGCATCCGGCGCATCCGGCTCACCGGGGGGGAGCCCACGCTGCGCCGGGACATCGTGGAGATCGTCTCCGACCTCCACGCCACCCCGGGGATCGAGGAGATCGCGCTGACCACCAACGGCCACCGGCTCGAGGACCTGGCCGTGCCGCTCCGGCAGGCCGGCCTCCGGCAGCTGAACGTCTCCCTCGACACCTTCGACGGGATCCGGCTGGAGCGGCTCTCCGGCCGCGCCGCCGACGTGGAGCGCATCCGGCGCGGCATCGCCGCCGCGGCATCGGCAGGCTATCATTCGCTTAAAGTAAATACGGTGGTCCTGCGCGACGTGAACTCCGGCGAGCTCGGCGACCTGGCCCGCTTCGCCTGGCGCCACGGCGCCATCGCCCGCTACATCGAGCTCATGCCCTTCGGGGGCGGGGAGCCGGTGTCGGTGGTCGAGATGCAGCGGATGCTCGCGGAGCAGGGCGTCCGGCTCGAGCCCGACGCCACCCGGGGGTGGGGCCCGGCCCGCCACATGCGCGGGACGTCGGTGGACGGAGGGCGCGAGGTCCAGGGGCTGCTCGGCTTCATCGGCGCCATCAGCGAAAACTTCTGCGGGGACTGCAACCGGGTCCGGGTGAGCGCGGCCGGTGCGCTGCGCGCCTGCCTCGGAGGCCGGGACGAGGTGCCGCTCGCGCCCCTCCTCCGGAGCGGGACCGACGAGGAGATCGAGGCCGCCATCCGGGAAGGCCTCTCCCGGAAGCGCGATCGGCATCACATGGAGGAGGAGTCGTTCGAGACCATGGTGCGGATCGGCGGCTGATCCGGCACGCTCGACGGATCGCCGTCGCAGGCCAGGTCGGTCAGGTGGGTGTGGATCTTCATCGAGCAGAACTTGGGGCCGCACATCGAGCAGAACTCCGCGTTCTTGAAGGCCTCGTGCGGGAGAGTCTCGTCGTGCATCGTCTGGGCGGTCTCCGGGTCGAGGGAGAGCGCGAACTGCTTCTTCCAGTCGAAGGCGTAGCGGGCGCGGGAGAGGGCGTCGTCCCGGTCGCGGGCGCCGGGACGGTGGCGGGCCACGTCGGCCGCGTGGGCGGCGATCTTGTAGGCCACGATCCCCTGCCGGACGTCGTCGGCGTCGGGGAGTCCAAGGTGCTCCCGGGGGGTCACGTAGCAGAGCATGGCCGCACCGTGCTGCGCCGCCACCGTGGCGCCGATGGCGCTCGTGATGTGGTCGTAGCCGGGGGCGATGTCGGTGACGAGCGGGCCGAGCACGTAGAAGGGGGCCTCGTCGCAGAGTTCGCGCTCCTTCTCCATGTTCATGGGGATCTGGTCCAGCGGGACGTGCCCCGGCCCCTCCACCATGACCTGCACGTCGTGCCCCCACGCCCGGCGGGTCAGGTCACCGAGCACGCGCAACTCGGCGAACTGCGCCTCGTCGGATGCGTCGGCCAGGCACCCGGGGCGCAGCCCGTCGCCGAGCGAGAAGGCCACGTCGTAGCGCTTGAAGATCTCGCAGATGGCGTCGAAGTGGGTGTAGAGGGGGTTCTCGTCCTTGTTGGCCAGCATCCACTGCGCCATGAGCGCGCCGCCGCGCGAAACGATGCCGGTGACCCGCCTGGCCGCCAGCGGGATGAAGTCGCGCAGCAGGCCGGCGTGGATGGTCATGTAGTCCACGCCCTGCCGGGCCTGCGACTCGATGACCTGGAGCAGCAGCTCCGGGGTGAGATCGGCCACGTCGCTCACGTGGGCCATGGCCTCGTAGATGGGCACGGTGCCCACCGGGAGCGGGCTGGCGCGGAGGATGGCCTCGCGGATCTGCGGGATGTCGCCGCCGGTGGAGAGGTCCATCACCGTGTCGGCGCCGTACTTGAGGCAGATGCGCAGCTTCTCGAGCTCCCCCTGGATGTCGCTCACCACCGCGCTGTTGCCGATGTTCGCGTTGATCTTGCAGGTGGCCCCGATGCCGATGGCGATGGGGTCGAGCTCCGGGTGGGCCACGTTGGCCGGGATGATCATCCGGCCCCGGGCGACCTCGCTGCGGATGAACTCGGGGTCGAGCTTCTCCCGCGCCGCGACGTGGGCCATCTCCTCGGTCACCAGCCCCTTGCGGGCGTAGTGCATCTGCGAGACGTTCGGCTGACCCCGGCGCTTCTCGACCCAATCGGACCGCATCTTTCGACCACCTCCGCGAACGAGGGGACGCGAAGGTAGACCCCGGCCTGACCGAAGTCAAACCCCGGCCAGACCGGGAATCGGCGCTTACTTCCGCAGCGCGGGGAAGGCGTCGCGCCCCGCGTAGCGGGCCGTCTTGCCCAGCTCCTCCTCGATGCGGAGCAACTGGTTGTACTTGGCGACGCGGTCGCTGCGGGAGGCCGAGCCGGTCTTGATCTGGCCGCAGTCGCAGGCCACCGCCAGGTCGGCGATGGTGGTGTCCTCGGTCTCGCCGGAGCGGTGGCTCATGACGCTCGTGAACCCGGCGCGGTGGGCCATGCGGACCGCCTCGAGCGTCTCGGTGAGCGAGCCGATCTGGTTCACCTTCACCAGGATCGAGTTGGCCACCCCTTCCGAGATGCCGCGGGCCAGGATCTCGGTGTTGGTGACGAAGACGTCGTCGCCCACCAGCTGGATCTTCCCTCCCAGCCGGTCGGTGAGGAGCTTCCAGCCCTTCCAGTCGTTCTCGCCGCAGCCGTCCTCGATGGAGACGATGGGGTACTTGGCCACCAGGCTCTCGTACCAGTCCACGAGCCCCTTGGCGTCGTAGGTCTTCCCCTCCCCCTTGAGGACGTACTTGCCCGTCCTGGCGTCGAAGACCTCGGAGAAGGCGCAGTCGAGCGCCAGGCCGACCTGCTTGCCCGGCTTGAGGCCGGTGGCCGCGATGGCCTCCATGATCACCGCCAGGGCCTCCTCGTTGGAGGAGAGGCTCGGGGCGTAGCCGCCCTCGTCCCCCACGCCGGTCGAGGCGCCCTTCCCCTTCAGCACCTTCTTGAGCGCGTGGAACACCTCGGCGCCGTAGCGCAGCCCCTCGGCGAAGCTCGGCGCGCCGAACGGGACCACCATGAACTCCTGCACGTCCACGTTGGAGTCGGCGTGGGCGCCTCCGTTCAGGATGTTCATGAGGGGAACCGGCAGGGTCCGGGCGTTGACGCCGCCCACGTACCGGTAGAGCGGGAGCTCGTGGGAGAGCGAGGCGGCCCGGGCCGCGGCCAGCGAGACGCCCAGCACCGCGTTGGCGCCCAGCTTCGACTTGGTCTTGGTCCCGTCGAGGGCGATCATCCGCGCGTCGAGGGAGGCCTGGTCGGAGGCGTCCATGCCCACGATGGCCGGTCCGATGAGGGCGTTCACGTTCCGGACGGCCTTCAGCACGCCCTTGCCGAGGTAGCGCTTCTTGTCGCCGTCGCGGAGCTCGAGCGCCTCGCGCTCGCCGGTGGAGGCGCCGGACGGGACGGCAGCGCGACCGAGGTGGCCGCTCGCCACCGCCACCTCGACCTCGATGGTGGGGTTGCCGCGGGAATCGAGGATCTCGCGGGCGGCGACGTTGATGATCTCGGTCATGGCAGGCTCTCCAGGGAATTGGGGGAGCCGCTATTTGCCCGCTCGATCGCGTGGACGTCAACCGATCTTCGCACCCCGCCCCGG
This sequence comes from uncultured delta proteobacterium, assembly GCA_963828255.1. GTDB lineage: Bacteria > Myxococcota > Myxococcia > Myxococcales > Anaeromyxobacteraceae > CAIOAK01. The sequence goes on from CAWHDZ010000011.1 coordinate 112,279, forward strand.
GCCTACCCGTAATCGATGATGATGACCCCGCCGGATGGTGGCGGCTCGGGCGGCTTCTCGTCGTCGGAGGGCCGGTCCGGCGCCTGGACGGGGATCTGGATCCCGGGACGGTCGTCGCGGCCGCGCTCCCGCTCACGCCGGCGGATCTCCTCGATCACGAACGCGTCCAGCATCCCCTGCCCACCTCCTCCGATCTCGGTAGCACGCGCAGATCGGAGGGGTCAAGAACGCGAGGTCAACGACCTTTTTCGGCCTGCGCCTTGAACGCGTCCAGCGTGCGCGGGAGCTGGACCTTGGTCAGCTCGTCGCTCACCCGGTCCATGATGGCCTGGGGCACGAGCGGCGGCTTCTGGACCTGCACCTCCACGGTGTAGCGCGCCAGGGTCTTCCCGGCGTGGTGGGAGAGCTCCCAGGCGCCGTTGGAGACCTTCATCATCTCGCCCTTGACGAGCGACCAGGTCATCTTCGTCGGCGCCTGCTCCACGTGACGCAGCACGTACCTGATGGTCTTCACCCCCAGATCCACCTCGTACTCGACGTCCTTCACGCCCTTGTCGTCGTGGACCACCCGGCAGCCCTTCACCCCGGGGACGAAGCCCGGATAGGCGCCGTAGTCGGCCACCACCTCCCAGAAGCGCTCCACCGGCACGTCCACCACCATCTCCTTGGATACCTTCGACGCCATGGGGCCTCCGTCCTCTCCGGTGCTACCAGCTGTGGGCGTGATCGCGCGGGAAGTGGTGCTCGGTCTCGATGTAGCGCACCGTCCCGGTCCGGCTGCGCATCACCACGGAGTGGGTCCGGGCCCCGTCCCCGGTGAAGCGGACGCCCTTCAGGAAGTCGCCGTTGGTGACCCCGGTCCCGGCGAACATGACGTCGCCGCGGGCCAGCTCGTCGATGCGGAAGACCTTCTCCATGTCCTCGATGCCCATGGCCCGGGCCCGCTCCCGCTCGGCGTCGTTGCGGTAGCGCAGCCGGCCCTGGAGGTCGCCCCCCATGCAGCGCAGCGCGGCGGCGCTGATGATCCCCTCCGGGGCTCCGCCGATGCCGATCAGGATGTCGATCCCGGTGTCGGGGAGGCAGGTGTTGATGGCCGCGGAGACGTCCCCGTCCCCGATGAGCCGGATGCGGGCGCCCGCCTCGCGCACCTCCCGGATGATCTGGTCGTGCCGGGGCCGGTCGAGGATGACCACGGTCAGGTCCTCCACGTACTTTCCGAGGGCGTCGGCGACGGCGTGGAGGTTGGCGGCGACCGGCAGGGTCAGGTCCACCGCGCCACGCGCGTCCGGGCCGACCGCGATCTTCTCCATGTAGGTGTCGGGCGCGCGCAGCAGGGCCCCCTTGGGCCCCATGGCGATGACGCTGATGGCGTTGGCGGCGCCGGTGGCGCAGAGGCGGGTGCCCTCGAGCGCGTCGAGGGCCAGCTCGACGGCCACGGACCCGGCGCTGGCCTTGCCGACGCGCTCCCCGACGTAGAGCATCGGGGCCTCACCCTTCTCCCCCGCCCCGATCACCACCTCGCCCTCGACGTCGAGGTCGCCGAGCGCGCGCCGCATGGCCTCGGTGGCGGCCCGGTCGGCCGTGCCCCGATCCCCGCGCCCCATGAGGCGGGCCGAGGCCAGGGCCGAGGCCTCGGTGATGCGAACGCCTTCCAGAGCCAGATTGCGGTCCATGGTTCCTCCCTCCAGCCTATGCGATCCCCTCGCCTGCCTTCATCCGCGCGGCGAAGTCGTCCGGCAACCGCCGGATGCGTCCGCTTCCGTCCACGCAGGCGTGGACGGTGAAGCCCGTGGCGAGGAGGTCGTCGCCCCTCTTCACGGCGTACTCGAACCGCGCCGAGGCCCGCCTTGCCAGCACCAGGCTCGTCTCCACCGACACCAGGTCGTCGTAGCGGGCCGGCTGGAGGTAGTTCACGCCGGCCTCGGCGACCGGGAGGATGAGCTTCTCCCGGGACTCGAACTCGGAGTAGGAGAGCCCCTTGGCCCGGAGGAACTCGGTGCGCCCCGCCTCGAACCAGCGGAGGTAGTTGGCGTAGTACACGACCCCCATCTGGTCGGTGTCGCCGTAGATCACCCGGAGCTCGCAGCGGACCATCGGTTCAGACCTGCTCGATGCGGATGAGCCTCGTGGGCGCGGCGGTGGTGTCGTAGGCGTCGATCTCCCCGATGGCCAGGCGGAGGTCGGCCTCGCGCGCCTGGTGGGTCACGATGACCAGGGGAACCGGAGCCCCCTCCTCCATGTGCTCGCGCTGCTGCACCGCGGCGATGGAGATCCCGTGCTTCGCGAGCGTGGCGGCGATGCGCGCCAGGACGCCGGGCGCATCCTTCACCGAGAAGCGCAGGTAGTAGCCGGTCCGGATCTCGGCGTGGGAACGGAGCCGCACCAGCGAGGCGGCCGGCGGGAGCGGAACCCGGCCCGGGCTTCCCGAGAGCAGGTTGCGGGAGAGGTCGATGATGTCGGCCACCACCGCGCTCCCGGTGGGCATGGCCCCTGCCCCCTGGCCGAAGAGCAGCGTCGGCCCGAGCGCCTCCGACCGGAGCAGCACGGCGTTCATGGCCCCGCGGACCCCGGCCAGCATGGAGTCGCCCGGGATGAACGCGGGGTGAACCCTGGCCTCGATGAGCCCGTCGCCGCCGTTGGGCCCGGAGCGCCGGGCGACGGCCAGGAGCTTGAGCGCATAGCCGAACTCCTTCGCCCAGGCGAAGTCCTCGGGGATGAGCCCCATGATCCCCTCGGTGAGGACGTCCTGGGGGGCCAGCCTTGCTCCGAAGGCGAGCTGGGCGAGCAGGCAGAGCTTCTGGGCCGCGTCGCCGCCCGAGACGTCGAGCGTGGGATCGGCCTCGGCGTAGCCGAGCCGCTGCGCCTCGGCGAGCGCCTTCTCGAGCGGTTCCCCCTTCTCCGCCATCGAGGTGAGGATGAAGTTGGTGGTCCCGTTGACGATGCCGTGGATGGCCTGGATGCGGTCGGACGCCAGCGCCTCGCGCAGCGTGCGGATGACCGGCACTCCGCCCGCGACGGCCCCCTCGTAGTAGACGTCGACCCCCTTCTCCTGCGCGAGCCGGAAGATCTCGTCGCCGTGGAAGGCCAGCAGCGCCTTGTTGGCGGTGACCACGTGCTTGCCGGCGCCGAGGGCGGCGAGGACCAGGCTGCGCGCCTCGGTCGTCCCGCCCACCAGCTCGACCACCACCTGGACGGTCGGGTCCTCGATCAGGTCCTGGTAGCGGGTGGTGAGCAGGGAGCGGTCCAGGTCGATGGCCCGCTCCTTCTCCGGGTCCCGCACGGCCACCCGCCGGACGACGATGCGCGCTCCCAGCCGCGCCTCGATCTCCCGGGCGTGGCTGCGGAGGATGGAGAGGACCCCGCCCCCCACGATGCCGAATCCTGCGATTCCGATGCCGACCTCTTTCATCTCGTTGTCCTCACGATGCGATGGGATGCCAGCTCCGCCTTCACCTGGGGGACCCTCTTGCCACCCACCAGCGCGAAGGTCTCGATGCGGACCGGCCCGACGCCCGGCGCGTAGGTGGTCTCCAGGATCACCTCTGCGTCGTCGCCGGCGCGGTTGCGGGCGCGCACCAGGATGCAGTCCTCGAAGTTGCCGGCCGGCACCGCGGCGGTGAGGCCGGTGGCGGCGATCTGGTAGCGCTCGGTGGAGGTCTCGCTCACGATGGAGATCCAGGAGCGCTCGGCCTCGAAGGGGGCGCAGAGGATCCGGCGGACCCGGTCCTGGATGCAGCCGTGGGCGACCTTGAGCGCCCCCCGCGAGTCGTCCACGAAGTATCCCTCGGCGTCGCGGGACACGATGCGGACGGTTCGGCGCTTCGGCGCGCCCTCGCCGGCGACCGGGGAGCGGTCGACCCAGGTCCACTCGTTGCCCACCGCGAGCGGGAAGTAGGCGGTCGGGTCGGGGGCGGCCGGGGCCCGGGCCGGCGCCTGCGTGGGTGCGTGCGCGCAGGCCACGAGCGCGGCCAGGAGGAGCAGTGCGGGTCTCCGGATCACGACGCGCATCTTACCCTCAAAGCCGCCACCGCACGCGTGGTTCACCGCGCCCCGCCTCCCACCTTGCCGGCCGCGCGCCGCCGCCGGGCGTCACCGAGCGCGTCCCGTGCGGCCTGGGCGACGAACGGGTCGGGGTGAGCGGAGGCCATCGTCTCGAGGTAGGCCTCCGCCTCGTCGCCACCGATGTCCCCGACGGCCCTGACCATCTGGGCCACGAAGGGCCCCTCCCGCCGGCGGGAGAGCTCGACGATGGGACCGACCGCCCTGGGGTCTCCGATCTGGGCGAGCGCGCCGACGGCGCGGCTCGCGATGGTCGGGTCGGGGTCCTGGAGACGCGCCAGCAGCCCGGGAACCGCGGCCGGATTCTTCCGGTCGGCGAGGACGCCCACGGCGAGATCCCTCGTCCGGGGATCGGCCGATTCCAGGTCGCGGATGACCTCCGCGTCCGGCTTGCGGGACTCGGCGAGCGCCAGCGCGAGGCCGCTCGCCGCACGCACCGAGGTGGACAGGATGGCGCGGCGGAAGGCGCTCCCCGCCGGCTCCCCGGGGACGACGGACTCGGCGCCGCGCACCCTGTCGGCGAGCGTGTCGGCGCCGTCACCGGGCGTGACCTCCAGCCGGAGGAGCACCTCCGCCTGGGCGCCCGTCCCCTTCGCCACGAGGCGCGCGTCCTCGAGCGACACCGAGCCGCGGCAGCGAAGCGCCCCCTTCGGCGGCTCGGCCGCCGGCACCACGAACCCGGGGGTTCGCGCGAAGGCGTCCAGGGCGATGCGCCGGAGATCGTCCCTGCCGATCCCCACCGCCGCCATCTGGAACGGGCCCGGCCCCTCCTCGACGGTGACGCCGGTCACCACGCAGGGTGCGGGCTTGCCCCGGCAACCAGCCGAGGCGAGCACCAGGATGCCGGCGAGGAGCCCTGCAGCCGTTCGCATGGCCCTCCCCCCGCCCCCCGGCCCCCCGTCAGGTCCCCTCGCCCGGATCCCTGGGCGGAGCGTCTCCGGAAGGAGGCGCCGGAGGCTGCGGTGCGCTCCCCTCGGCGCCCTGCGGCGCGGCCGCGCCATCGGGCCGGCGTTCCCCGCGTCCACGGCCGCCACGGCGCCTGCGACGGCGACGCCTGCGGCGCGCCTCTCCGGCGGCGCCCTCCTTGGGCGCCTCGCCCGGCGCACCCTCGGAGGCCTGGGCCTCCGGCGTGCCGTCGTCGTCGCCCTCGTCGTCGCCGTCCCCGCCGTCGTCGGCGTCATCGTCCTCGGGAAGGGGCTCCGTCCGGGCCGCCTCGGCCGCTGGCAGGAGCGCGAACGGGGCGGCCGGAGGGACGGTTTCCTCGCCGGCGGGACGCTCCTCGGGGGTGGGGGCCGGGTAGACCGCGATGGCGGCGATCTCGACGACCTCGTCGGACCCGGCGGCCACCGGCTCCGGGCGCGGACGACGCTCCTCGCGCCGTTCGCGGTCCCTGCCCCGGTCACGGTCGCGGTCGCGATCCCTTTCACGGCCGCGCGCCTGACCAGGACCCTGCTCCGGGCCACGCTCCGGGGCGGCGGAATCGTCACGTTCCTCGCGCCCCTCCCGGCGATCCCGCTCCTCCCGGCGCGCCCTGCGGGCCGCTTCCTCGCGCTGCGCCGCCTCCGCCGCCGTGGCGAGGAACTCCTCGTCCGCCTCGGGGATGGAGACGATGCGGCAACCGATGCCTGCATCGGCGAAGGCCTCGGCGAACGCCTCACCGGCGACGAGCAGGACGGGCATCTGCCCGGCCGCGGAGGCCTCTCCGCGGGCATCCCGCTGGGCCTCCCCCGAGCTCACCAGCACGCCGATCTGGGCGCCGTAGTGGCCGAGGTCGCGCCGGACGTCGGCGACGTCCCGCCTGCCGATGTCTCCCCCCGTGCGCAGGACGCGGACGGCGTGGCGGACCTCCACGAGCCCCATGCGCTTGCGCCCGGTGAAGACCACGCTCTCCCGGCCGCGCTTCGCGACCTTGACCTCGCGCAGTCCGTCCTTCTCGAGCAGCCGCTCGACCAGGTGCTCGATGGTCGGGCCGTCGCACTCGCGCAGGCGGCGCCGGAGCGCGGCCAGGGCCGAGCGGCGCATCTCCGCAGGGCTCGCCATCGAGCGCGAGGCCACCACGGGCGCCGGCCGGTCTCCCGGCTCGGGCGCAGCGCCGAGGACGATGGTCTCCCCGTCGATGGAGAAGAGCGACTTGCGGCCAGCCGACTCCCTGCGCCGGTTGTCCTCGAGCAGCGCCGCGGCCAGCGAGGCCGTGTCCCGAACGAAGGCGTCGGGCATGAGCATCCGCTCCGCCCCCAGCGAGGCCAGTTCACGCAGGGTGAGCGGCCGGTCGGCCCCCGAAAGGATCTCGTAGGCCACCTCGGCGGGCGGCGGGTAGCGACGCTTCTTCTCGTCGACCTCCTCGCGCCTCCTCCCCCGTCCCGGTTCCCGTGACGCTTCGCGTCCTGCATCGCGCCCCGCGCCCCGGGAGAGCTCCCGGGTGGGGATGGGATGGCGTTCGCGTGGGCGGTAGGCCGGCTCGCCGACGGGCGGCGGCTCGACCAGGTTCTCGAGCCCCAATGGGTCCTCGGGCAGGCCCCATTCTTCCAGGGCGAAGGTCGCGTGCTGGATCACGACGATGGCCCGATCCGACCGCGGCAACTTGCAGTGCGCGGCCAGCTGGTCGGCCATCGTGTCCTCGGGAATCTTCCCGACGTGGTCGAGAAGGCTCTCGTGGATCGCGATCTCGGCGATCTTCCGGAAGTGGAGTGGCTTGCCTTCCCGCTTCAGCACCTCGACGGCTGCTTCGGTGAAGGTCATGAAAGTCTCAGGATTCCTTGAAGTTTTCGCGGCGGATGTCGCCGCGGGCAATCGCTCATCTTGTGTCGAGGTCGGGCCCCTGTCAACGTGGAATTCCTCCGAATCACCGGAGATTTACGTCACGTGGAGGGTTGCGGCGGGTGATTCGCATCCGGATCGGCTTGGGATGGGCCTCCGACCCCGAGGTCAGGGCCGGCCTGCGGGCCGGGTCCCAGGAGCCCCGGCGGGCCGCCATCCGGGCCATCGTGGACGTCGTGGCCATCGAGGTCGAAGGGGTGGACATCGCCGCCGGGAGGACCGAGGGGCCCGTCGCCGAGGGCGTGCTCGGGATGCTCCGGGCCATCGACCGGCTGGCCGCGGGAGAGGAGCACGCCTCGGTCCCCTTCGAGGACGGGGCGGTCGAGCTCCTCCTGCACCGCCGGGGAGGGGTCGCGCTGCTCTCGGTGGCCACCCTCTCCCGGCCCGCCAGGCTGCTCGCCCACGACGTGGAGGTGGACCTTCCCCGGCTCGCCGAGGCGGCGCGGGAGGCCGCGACCGCCTTCTGCGCCCGCGTGGCGGAGATCGCCCCCTCGGCCCGCGCCCTCCCCGAGCTTCGGAGCCTCTTGCGCGCCGCAACACGGACGCCCCCGCTGGCCTCCCCGGGGCCCGTCGCCGTTCCAGCGACCCGCGCCCTGCGGACCCACCGCCGCCGGCGGGACGCGGCCTGCAGCTTCGAGATCCACGACGAGGCGGGGCGACTGTCCACCTGGCGCGGACCGGGAACCGATCTGGATTCCCTCCTCGTCCGGGGGCGCGTCTCCTTCCGCACTCCCGCGGGGGACGAGTTCCTGTCCGTCGCCGGCGCGCCCTACCTGACCTTCCGGGACCTCTGCGCCGCGGCGGCCCGGTTCGCCGCGTCGCCGGCAGCTCCGGTCACCTTCGACCTGGCCCGCCCCGGCCGCAACGCCACCTCCCGGGTGACCGTGGCCGACGGCGCGGTCTCGGTCGGGGGGGCCGTCGCGGTCCGGTGCGGCTCCCTGGAACTCGCCCAGGCCATCCTCGAGGGGGTCGCCGACTTCTGCGCCGTCGTCCGGCGCCGCGCTCCAGGCCAGGCCGGGAACACCATGCTCTCCGATCTGGAGGCCTCGGCAGCCGTCACCCTCGCCCACGTCCTGGAGGCCCGCGAGGGTGACCGGCTCTTCGCGTCCCGGCGACGGGTCAGGACCGGCCGGGAGGAGCGCCCTTCCCGCCGTCCCCTGGGACCGGGCAGCCTGCGCCGGATCTCGTTCCGGAGCATCGCCTCCACCGACGTCGGGCCGCCGGCCGGGGAAGGGCTCCTCCTCCGGGGCGACGTCCTCGTCGCCTGCGGCCGGGAGAGGACGCTCGCGCTCGACGCAGGGCGCGGCACCATCCTCTGGAGCGCGCCCGGCGCCTTCCAGTGCACGGCCGACGACCGCGCCGTCGCGCTCCTGCGCGGGGGCACCATCGAGGCGCGCGACATCGGGAGCGGGTCGGTGATCTGGACCCGGCCGGCGCCCCCCGAGGCCGATGCCCGCAGCGCCCTCTCGCTCCCGCCCGGAGGGCGCCTGTTCGTCGCCACGGGCCCCTCCGTCTCGACATTCGACGCGTCGCGGGGCGGCGCACTCTGGACCTTCGTGTCCCCCGGGGCGGCGCGTCTCTCCCTCCTCCCGCTCGGACCGCTCCTGGTCGTGGCGTCCGACACCGGGATGGTCCACGCCCTCGATCCGGCCGGCCAGCTCGCCTGGCGCCTGCGCGGGGCCGGGCCGCTCGCCGCTCCGGTGACGGGGTCGGGTCGCTCCTGCCTCCTCGCCTTCGTCACGCCCACCGGCGCCACACTGGCCGCGGTGGACCCGTCCACCGGCGCACGCCTCTTCGAGACCTCCCTCGACTTCAGCCCCGCAGGCCAGCCGATCCGGTTCGCCGGGCGCATCGTGCTGGCCGGGAGCGTCGCGGGCGACGCCGTCATCGCCGCGCTCGAGGAGGACGGTACGCCGGCGTGGGCCGAGCCCTCCCCCACCGGCGGCGCGCCCTCGCTCGTTCCCTGCGGGGCGGTGCTGGTCGCCAAGGGGGCCGACGGGACCTGCGGCGCGCTGGACCGGGAGGGCAGGACGCTCTGGCTGCGATCGTGCGCGGGGAGGCCGGTTCCTCCCGGGAACATCCCGCCGATCGCCGCGCGCGGCGTCGTCGTCGCTGCGGCGGAGGAGGTGGAGCTCCTCGACGTCTCGACGGGCGCGCCGATCGGGCGCGTCCCCGCACTCGCCCCGGCGCGGCTCTTGGTGGACGGCGACCTGACCACCTGGGCGCTCGACGCGGAGGGGCTTCTCACCGGCGACCGCGTCCGGGGCCACCTCTCCCTGGTCGAACGCTAGCCCTTCACACCCCGAGGAACAGGCGCCGCCCGAAGTTGGCCGCCACCTTGGCCGCGAAGATGCGCTGGGCCGAGGTCTCGATGTCGTAGGGGACCCGCACGTACTCCACGCTCCGCGCCTCGGTGTCGTGCAGGACGAAGCAGGCCCGGTTGTCGCAGTCCCGGGGTTGCCCCACCGCACCCACGGTCACCACGTACTTGTAGCCGGGACGGAGCCGGAACTTGCGTCCCGAGACCTCGACCACCTCGCTCCCGGCCTGGAGGGCGAAGACCTTGGTGAGGTGGGAGTGGCCGATGAACGTGACCCGCGGGAGGGTGTCCACGACGGGGAGGAGCTCGGCCGCCTGCTCGCTGGCCAGGATGTAGTCGTAGGCCTCGGGATCCCGCGGGGAACCGTGGCTGAAGCCGACGTCGCCGAGCCGCGCGGCGTAGGGCAGTCCGGCCAGCCAGGCCTTGTTCTCGGGGCGCAGCACCCCCGCGGTCCAGTCGAGGGCGTGCCGGGCCGCGTCGTAGTAGAACGCGTAGTCCATGCGGGCGGTCACCGCCGCGTCGTGGTTCCCGAGGAGCGCGATCCCCACCAGGCGGCGCAGGATCTCGCAGCACTCGTTCGGGCTGGCGCCGTAGCCGACCACGTCGCCCAGCGAAACCACCATGTCCACCCCGCGCTCGGCGATGGCTCGCTCCACCTCGGTCATCGCCTCGAGGTTCGCGTGGACGTCGCTGAGGATGGCGAGCCGCATCGTCAGGGTCGGGGGGCCACCGGAAGGACGTCCACGTCGAGGTCGTCGAAGTGGGCCAGGCGCCGGAACTCGGCGTAGCGGGCCCGGATCTCGTGCGGCCCCAGGTCGCGAAGCCGGTCGAGGCTGAAGCGCTCGACCGCGTAGCTCGCCAGCACGCTGCCCACCACGATGGCCCGCCGCATGGCCGGGACGTCGAGCGCGCCGGACCGGGCCAGGTACCCCATGAAGCCCCCGGCGAAGCTGTCGCCCGCTCCGGTGGGGTCGAAGAGCTCGGCCAGCGGGTAGGCGGAGCTGGCGAAGACCTCGGCGCCGGAGAAGAAGAGCGCGCCGTACTCCCCGCGCTTCACCACCACGGCGCGCGGGCCGAAGGAGAGGATGGCCTTGGCCGCCTTGACGATGTTGTGCTCGCCGGCCAGCTGGCGGGCCTCGGCGTCGTTGACGAAGAGCAGGTCCACCCGGCGCAGCACCTCGAGGAGGGCCTTCTTCTTCGAGGTGATCCAGAAGTTCATGGTGTCGGCCGCCACGATTCGCGGCGCCCGCACCTGGTCGAGCACGGAGAGCTGCAGCTCCGGGTCGATGTTGCCCAGGAAGACGTGGCTCGAGTCGCGGAAGGGATCGGGGAGGACGGGGCGGAAGTCGGCGAAGACGTTGAGCTGGGTGTCGAGGGTGTGGGCCTGGTTCAGGTCGAACTCGTAGCGACCCGACCAGCGGAAGGTCCGCCCGGGGCGCCGCTCCAGGCCGGAGACGTCCACGCCGCGCCCGCGCAGGAACTCCACGTGTTCCTGGGGGAAGTCCTCCCCGACCACCGCGACCACCCGGACCGGGGCGAAGAAGCTCGCCGCCGTGGAGAAGTAGGTAGCCGACCCCCCCAGCACGTCCTCCCGGACGCCGAAGGGCGTCTGGAGCGAGTCGAGCGCAACCGAACCGACCGCGAGCAGGGCCATGGTGCGGTGCTCTACCCCGCGGAACCACGGCCGGTCAACGTCGGCGTTCGATCCGCGCCCCGACGGCGAGGATCCCCCGGACCTCCCTCGGCCGCGAGCTGCCCGCAGGCCGCCGCGATGTCGCGACCCCGGTTGCGGCGCACCACGGCGGTCACGTTGGCAGCCACGAGCCTGTCCCGGAAGGCCTCGACGCGCCCCGGCTCGGGCGCCCGGAACCCCAGCCCGGGGTTCTCGTTGTACGGGATGAGGTTCACCTTGGCCGGGATTCCCTTCACCAGCCGGGAGAGCCGGACGGCGTCCTCGTCGGTGTCGTTCACGCCCCCGAGCAGCACGTACTCGAAGGTGATGCGCCGCCCCTTCTTCATGGGGAAGTCACGGCAGGCGGCGAGCAGGTCCCGGAGCGGCCAGCGCCGGTTGAGCGGCATGAGCGCGCTGCGCACCTCGTCGGTGGTGGCGTTCAGGGAGACCGCGAGCTTCACGTCGGTCTCCTCCCCGAAGCGGCGCATCTCCGGGACGATCCCCGCCGTGGACACGGTCACGTGCCTGTTGGAGAAGTTGGGCCCGTCCTCGGAGAGCAGGACGTCGAGGGCCGCCTTGACGTTGTCGTAGTTGTGGAGCGGCTCACCCATCCCCATGAAGACCAGGTTGGTGAGGGGGCGCGGCGGGGAGCCCTCCTCGAGCTCGATCAGGCGGCGGTTGGCCCGTGCCACCTGGTCCACGATCTCGCCGGAGGTGAGGTTCCGGGAGAGCCCCATCGTCCCCGTCATGCAGAAGGTGCAGCCCACCGCGCAACCGGCCTGGGTGGAGACGCAGAGGGTCTTCCGCCCCGTCTCGGGCATGTAGACCGACTCGATGAGCTTCCCGTCCACGGTGCGCCAGGTCCACTTGATGGTCCCGTCGGAGGAGCGGCGCTCCTCGGCCCGCTCCAGGGCGGAGAGCGGGATCTCGGCGGCGATCCGGGCCCGCAGGGCGGCCGGGAGGTCGCTCATCTCGTCGAGCGTGGCCGCGCCCTTCTGGTGCAGCCAGCGGAAGATCTGGCGGGAACGGTAGGGCTTCTCCCCCAGCCGGGCAACCAGCGCGTCCACCCCGGCGCGGGAGAGCGACCGGAGATCCGCGAGGGCCGGCGGCACGGTCAGCCCCCCTCGACGGCAGCCGGGACCGGCTCGGGCCGCGCGATCTCCACCCGGGTGACCCGCCTGTCGTCGGCTCCACGCACGGTGAACCGGAACCCGTCGCAGTCCACGTGGGCGCCGACGGAGGGGACGCGCCCGGCGGTCGCCGTGACGAACCCCCCCAGCGTCTCGTAGTCCCCCTCGTCCGGGAAGCGCAGGACGCCCCGCTCCCCCGGCTCGACCCCGTTCTCGCGGTCGATGTACTCCTCCAGCTCCCGCAACGGGACCGCCGCGTCGGCCATCCAGACTCCAGCGCCCACCTTCTTCACCTGGGCGGACTCGGCGTCCCCCTCGTCCTGGATCTCGCCGACGATCTCCTCGAGCACGTCCTCGAGCGTGACCACGCCGCTCGTGCCGCCGAACTCGTCCACCACCACGGCGAGGTGGGTCTTGCGCCGCTGCATCTCCTTGAGGAGCCGCGAGACCTTCATCTGCTCGGGCACGAAGAAGGCGGGCTTGAGCACCCGGTCCCAGGGGATGGGTTGCGGCCCCCGGGCCACCTCGAGGACGATGTCGCGCACCATGAGGATCCCCACGATGTTGTCGGCCGACCCCTCGTAGACCGGCATGCGGCTGTAGGGGTTCTCGGTGACCACCCGGACGATCTCGTCGCGTGGCGCGTCGCGGTCGAGGGCCACCATCCGGGTCCGCGGGACCATGATCTCCTTCACCACCCGGTCGGCGAACTCGAGGACGCTGTTGAGCAGCTCCTCCTTCACCTCGTCGAGCACGCCCTCGCGGGTACCCATCTCGATGATGTACTCGATCTCCTCGCTGGTCACCGCCGGGCCGGGCGGGATCTTTCCGCCGCCGAAGAGGCGCATCAGCCCGTGGGTGGCGCGGACCAACCCGATCGAGATGGGCCAGAGGATCCACGAGATGGCGCTCACGAAGGGGATGAGCGCCATCGAGAACTGGATCGGGTGGCGCTTGGCGAGGGTCTTGGGCACGACCTCGCCGGCGAAGAGGACCACCACCGTCGCCACGCCGGTGGCCACGCCGAGCGCGGTCGCGGGTGAGAACCCGTGGGCCGAGGCCACGCTCGCCGCGATCTCGCCGGCCAGCACGCCTCCGCCGATGTTGAGGAGGGTGTTGGTGACGAGCACTGCCGAGAGGACGCGCTCCGGGTGCTCCAGCCAGACCCTCATGAGCCGGGCGCGCCTCCCCCCCGACTCGACCAGCTGTCGTGTCCGCAATTCGCCGAGCGCGGTCAGCGCGGTCTCGGACGCCGACGTGGCTGCGGAGCCCAGCACCACGCCCGCAGCGGCAAACCATTCCCATGTCGGAGGTCCCAGCACGTGCCCTTCCATATAGCGCAGCGCCCCGGTCCGGGCCTTGCCGGACGGGGCGCATCACAACAAGATGAACGAGATCAGGCGCTTAGAGCTTGCCCTTCCAGTCGTAGGCGTGGACCTCGATCTCCGGGAAGAAGTAGGAGATCTCGACCTTGGCGGTCTCCGGGGCGTCGGACCCGTGGACCGTGTTCTTCTCGATGTCGGTCGCGAAGTCGGCGCGCAGGGTGCCTGCCGCAGCCTTCTTCGGATCGGTCGCTCCCATGACCTCGCGGTTCCTGGCGATCGCACCCTCGCCCTCGAGGACCATGAGGACGACCGGGCCGCTCGTCATGGACTTGACCAGGTCCGCGAAGAAGGGGCGCGCCCGGTGGACGGCGTAGAAGCCCTCCGCCTCGGCCTGCGACAGCCGCTTCAGCTTCATGGCCACGGGCTTCAGGCCGACCGCCTCGAAGCGGGCGATGACGCGGCCGATGACGCCCTTCTCGACCCCGTCCGGCTTGATGATGGAAAACGTCCTCTCGATCGCCATGTTTCTCTCCTGTTCGTTAACGCCTGGACGGCTTCTTCTTCGCCGGCGCGACCTTCGCTGCCGGCTTCGCCGCGGCCTTCGACGCCGCCCTGGGCGGGGCCTTGGCGGAAGCCTTGGCCGGGACCTTGGACAGCGCCTTCGGGACAGCCACCTTTGCCGGGGCCGCCGCGGGGGCCGCCGCCTTGGCCTTGCGCCCTGCCAGCAGGTCCTTCATGGCCGCTCCCAGCACGGAGGGGGACTCGCAGACCAAGATGCCGGCGTCCCGCATGACGGCCATCTTGGCCTCGGCGGTGTCGCCCCCGCCCGAGATGACGGCTCCGGCGTGCCCCATGCGCTTCCCGGGAGGGGCGGTGCGGCCAGCGATGAATCCCACCACCGGCTTCGTCATGTTGGCCTTGACCCACTCGGCGCCGCGGGCCTCCTCGGTGCCGCCGATCTCGCCGATCATGATGACGCCGTCGGTTTCCGGGTCGGCCTCGAAGAGTCGCAGCACCTCGATGAAGTCGAAGCCGTGGACCGGGTCGCCGCCGATGCCCACCGCTGTGGTCTGGCCGAGCCCGGTCTGGGTGAGCTGCAGCACCGCCTCGTAGGTGAGCGTGCCGGAGCGCGAGACCACGCCGATGCGCCCGGGACGGTGGATGTGCCCGGGCATGATGCCGATCTTGCACTGGCCCGGGGTGATGACGCCGGGGCAGTTGGGCCCGAGCAGCCTCACGCCCGGCTGGTCCTGCAGGTAGCGCTTCACCCGCACCATGTCGAGGACCGGGATTCCCTCGGTGATGGCGACGACCAGCGGGATGCCGGCGTCGGCGGCCTCGAGGATCGAGTCGGCGGCGAACGGGGGTGGGACGAAGACGGCCGACGCGTTGGCGCCGGTCTCCCGGACCGCCTGCTCGACCGTGTTGAAGATGGGCACCTGCCCCTGGAAGCGCGTACCGCCTCGTCCCGGGGTGACGCCGGCCACGATCTTGGTGCCGTAGGCCAGCATCTGCTCCGAGTGGAAGCTGCCGGCGGAGCCGGTGATGCCCTGGACGACGACGCGCGTGTTTCGATCGACGAGGATGCTCACGGTGTTCCTCCCGCCTAGCCCTTGAGAGACCGGGTCGCCGCCACGGCCTTCCGGGCGGCGTCGCCGAGGTCTTCGGCGGCGATGATGTCGAGCCCGCTCTTGGCCAGGATCTCGTTGCCCAGCTCGACGTTGGTGCCCTGGAGGCGAACCACGAGCGGCATCGAGAGCCCCAGCTGCCTGGCCGCGGCCACCACGCCGTTCGCGATGATGTCGCACTTCATGATGCCGCCGAAGATGTTGACCAGAACCGCCTTCACCTTGGGGTCCTGGAGGATGATCTTGAAGGCCTCGGTGACCTTCTTCTCGTCGGCGCCTCCGCCCACGTCGAGGAAGTTGGCCGGCGCTCCGCCCGCGAGCTGGATGACGTCCATGGTGGCCATGGCCAGGCCGGCGCCGTTCACCATGCAGCCGATGTTGCCGTCGAGGGCGATGTAGGCGAGGTCGTACTCCTTCGCCTGCGTCTCCTTGGGATCCTCCTCGCCGGGATCGCGCATGGCCGCCACCTCGGGGTGGCGGTAGATGGCGTTGTCGTCGAAGTTGAGCTTGGCGTCGAGGGCGATGACCCCTCCGGTGGCGGTGACCACCAGCGGGTTGATCTCGGCGATGGAGGCGTCGGTGGCGATGGCGGCCTGGAAGAGGCCGGTGGAGAAGCGCACGAACGCGCTCACGCTGTCCCCCTGGAGCCCGAGCCGGAAGGCCAGTTGCCGGGCCTGGAAGGGCATGAACCCGAGCAGCGGGTCCACGGTCTCCTTGAGGATCTTCTCGGGGTGCGCCTTGGCCACCTCCTCGATGTCCATGCCCCCCTCCGCCGAGGCCATGACCGTCATGCGGCTGCGCTCGCGGTCGAGGGCGATGCCGAGGTAGAGCTCGCGGGCGATGCGCACGCCCTCCTCGATGTAGAGCTTGCGGACCTCCTGCCCCTCGGGACCGGTCTGCGGCGTGTGCAGCACCATGCCGAGCAGGGCCTCGGCGTGGAGCCGGGCCTCCTCGGGGGAGCGGGCCAGCTTGATGCCGCCGGCCTTGCCGCGCCCTCCGGCGTGAATCTGGGCCTTCACCGCGCAGATGCCGCCGCCCAGCTGGCGGGCGGCGCCCTCGGCCTGCAGCGGCGTGGTGGCCAGGATCCCGCGTGGGATGGCGACGCCGAACTTCTTGAGGATTTCCTTGGCCTGGTACTCGTGGATCTTCACCGGGGCCTCCTGATGGTCACCCTGCGGGGGCGGCTCTGCCTCCTGCGGGCCTCTCTTCTATACGGAATGCGCTCCTTGGGGTGCGAAAAGAGGCGGGCCCGCCCCGAAGAGCAGGCCCGAGCGGGACTCCGGATGGACGGGGCGTCTACAGCCGGGTCTCCTCGACCGATTTCTTCACGCTGGCAACCGATTTCGCCAGCATGGCCTTCTCCTCGTCGTCGAGATCGAGCTCGATGATCCGCTCGACGCCGCCGGCCCCGATCACCACCGGCACCCCGACGAACATCCCCTTCACCCCGTACTGACCGTCGAGGAGGGCCGAGCAGGGCAGGAGCCGCTTCTGGTCGCGCAGGAAGCTCTCGGCCATGGTCACGGCGCTCGCGGCGGGGGCGTAGAAGGCCGAGCCGGTGCCGAGGAGGGCCACGATCTCGCCGCCGCCCTTGCGGGTTCGCTCGACGATGGCGTCGAGCTTCGCCTTGTCGAGGAGCTTCCCGAGCGGGACCCCGTTCGCGGAGGAGAAGCGGAGCAGCGGGACCATGTCGTCGCCGTGGCCGCCCAGGACCGTGGCGCAGACGTCCTGGGGCGCCACCCCGGCTGCCTCCCCGACGAAATGCTGGAAGCGGGCCGTGTCGAGGACGCCGGCCATGCCCACCACCCGGTTGCGCGGGAACCCGGTCACCTTCCACATGGCGTAGACCATGGAGTCGAGCGGGTTGGTCACCACGATGACGAAGGCGTTGGGGGCGTACTGCTTCACCCCCTGGGCGACCTTGGTGATGGCCTCGAGGTTCACCTTGAGCAGATCGTCCCGGCTCATTCCCGGCTTGCGCGGCACGCCCGCGGTGACGATGCAGACGTCGGCGTCCTTGATGATGGAGTAGTCGGTGGTCCCGCCGCCCGTGACGGCCACGTCGAACCCGAGGACGCCCCGGGACTCCTGGAGGTCGAGGGCCTTGCCCTTGGCGACGCCCTCCATGATGTCCACCAGGACCACGTCCCCGAGCTGCCGCTGCCCGCAGAGAAGCGCCATGGTGCCGCCGATCTGCCCGGCCCCGATCAGTGCGATCTTCTTCCGTCCCATGCGCGATTTTGTACCACCCTGCCCTCCGCACTGGCAACGGCCGGCCGCCGCGGGATGAGGCTCCTGTCACGCGGAGGCCGCGGGTTCGAGTCCCGCACACCCCTTCGACGTGTTCCGCTGCCCGTGCCCAGCTGAGGGCTGACCGAACGAACCGGACCTGACCTTCCCGGCGGGCGCCGACCTGGCTTTCACGGACCGGCGAACGGCTGGGACTGTGCATCGTCGGTGAGGAACGTGGACAGCAGGGCTTCGAGGCGCACCGGGATGCCTGGCGTTGCGGTCGCGGCGAGATTGCGTCCACTCGGTCCCGATGGTCGACTGATGCCTTCGTCGACCCGTTCGAGCAGATACGGGAAGAACGGATTGGACGGAAGGCGCGTCAGGAAATCCTGGTCGACCACCAGCGTTCCACGTTCGCCGCGTGCGCTCATGGCGCCGAGACTGAAGCCGAACTCGGGCGGCGCCCTCGGGTCGGGCTGAAGGCCGTACAGCGGGTCGTCCATGGGAATCGGGATCGCCAGGTGCGACAGCGAGAAGACGCCGGGTGGATACGGCAGGTTCAGTGCGCGGTCCTCCGATCGCAACTGTCCCGGCGCGATGCTGCGCTCGACCGTGGCGTCGCTGTCGTCGCTCGCATTCACGATCGACGTGAAGCGATACGGCTGCGGAGACGTCGGCGTCAGCCGATCGAGCGCGACGTAGGCGGAGGGGCGCAGAAGCGGGCCGAATTTCACGGTCCGGTTCACGTCGAACAGAACGATCTCGCTGCCATTGTCGGGCAGGAGCGAATACAGCGCCGTCAGGATCGCCGGCGTGCTGACGGTGAAATCGACGACCGACTGGAAGGTCAGGACCGGCGGCAGGCTTCCGAGTTGGCCGGCACGCGCCAGGCGCTGGATCTGGCTTTGCAGCGCATCGGTCAGCCGATACGACTGGCGGGCGCCGTTGACCGGGAACGAGTTGTACTTGAACGGGTTGAACTCCGGCAGGACGCTGAGCCAGGCCGCGTTCGCGAACGGCGGCAGCACGGCGGGGAGGCCGGCCAGACCGGCAAAGCGCGCAAAGCGCGTGATCCCGATCATCGGCGTGATCAATACGACGCGGTCGGCCCGGGGAAGCCTCGGATCTTCGATCGCCTCGAGCGCATGTCTCATGGCCAGCGCGCCGCCGTTCGAGAACCCGACCAGATGCAATGGCCCCGGGGCGGGCACACGCCGGCGTGCCTCGCGGATCGCAAGCCGCGTGGCGGCCATCCAATCTTCCCAGCGAACTTCGGTCAGGCCGGCCGGCACGGTGCCGTGCCCCGGCAAGCGGACCCCGATCGCCACGTAGCCGCGATCGCGGTAAAGCTTCGCGATGTGCCGCAGGCTGTAGGGTGAGTCCGTCAGCCCGTGCAGCAGCACCGCCGTGCCGATCGGCTCGCCGTCGGGCTCCATGACATACGATCGGTTCCAGTCCTGGGCGAAGCGCGCCGGATAGACCGGGCTTTGCGCGAAGTAGCGGTTGATCGGCACGCGCGCGTCCGGATCGAGCTTCTGGCTGACCTCGGCGCGAACGCTTTCGAAGATCGCCCCTTCCTGTGCGAGATAGCGGGCCCAGTCGGCACCGTCGAGGTCGACCTGGCGCAACTCGGCCGGCACGAAGGTGTGCCAGGGCTGCAACGCGGGGCCGCTCAATGCCCGATACGACCGCAGCCCGAGCATGGCCGCGCCGACCACGGCGACGCCGATCAACACCCACTTCAAGAACCTCTTGATCCCCATCTGCGTCGTCTCCCTTCGCGCCGAAGCGCGCCTGTCCGTCCTGGCAAGGCGGCCTGAGTGTCCTCCCATGAAGCGGCGTCCCGCTGCAAATCGTGAGCTTCCCGTCCTCACCCTCGCCCTCGCCCGGCCGTTCCAGCCCGGGCGGCCCCGTCGCCAGACCGTCTCCAGGCCGGAGGTCGATTCCGGTGGACTTGCGGGGTCTGGCGTCGACGACGCAGGGGAGATGGCCCGTCACTCCGAACGATCGGGGTCCGCTGGAATGGCTGCCGGGCCGCCGGACTTCCGCCGTGCCTCCTCGGCGCGCAGGGCGAACGTCCGAGCCTGCCAGAGCCAGTCGAGCCGCTGCCGGCTGGTGAGACGAAGCCACGCCTGGCGCTGCTGTCGCTCGTGGCCGCTCCAGCCGGGCTCCGGCATCGAGTCAACCATTCCGGCGCTCCCTCTCGATGGCCTCGAGCATCCGGATGTCTTCCAGGTCCTTCGGGCGCCCACGGGGACAGCGTAGCAGAGGGCCAGGATTCCGGCGAAAGGGGCGGGAGAGCCATGTCTCTGCCGTGAGCCAGCCCCCTCCCAGCCCGCGCACCCAGGTCCGACGCCTCCCCTTCCCGGGGCGAGCGGTCCCCTTCAGACTCGAGGGGCGCCTTGGATCTCCTACACGCCACCCACGTGGGCCTACAGGCGAGATCGAGCAAGCATGCGCATTGTTCCATTCATGACACAATGAATGCCATTCCCGCATCTAACGCCACGTCGGCGCGATCCGTATCGTCGACGAATGACCACCATCCATGAGGGACGCGGCAGTGAACCCTCCGGAGACGGCCGCCGCTTCCAGCGCGGCGACGGCTCTGCCCTGGCCAGCTTCCTCTGCCCGATCTGCTTCTGGGACGTCCTCGCCGAGGAGGAGGTGTGCGACCACCTTCTCCTCGTCCGGGACCGCTTCGGGGAGATCTGCTGCCGCGACCTCCGGGTGAGGAACATGTACCGGGAGGCCGAGATGGGGGCCGGCGCGCGGGGGGAGCGCGCCGTGCAGCTGCTCTGCGAGCGGCTCGGCCCCTCGGTGGTCCTCTACGAGCTGCTCGGCCCACCGAGCCGGTCGCGGGGGTCGAGCGTGCTCTTCGTCGTGGACGTCTCCGGGGAGCTTCGAGCGGCCGCGGGGTGACGGGGCGCCGCAAGCTCCCGAAGACCGCGAGCAGGGCCGGCCTCGTTTCACTGACTGTCACCCGGGAAGCTGGCCCGCCAGCGAGACTCCGGCGAGGCGGAAGGCCTCGCGGACGCGCGGGTCGACGGCGGCGGCCAGCTCGATCTCCCGCTCGGCGGCGAAGCCGGTGCGCACGTGGGTGGGGAGGTGGCCCGGGTGGAGCATGATCTCGGTGCTCCCTGCGGCGAGCGCCCCCGCCGCTGCGGCGAGGTGCTCCGGGGTCCAGCAGGGGCGCAGGGCGGCATCGCCCAGGAAGGAGTCGCAGGCCAGGGCGCCGGCCGCCCGGATGCGGTCGCGCATGGCAGGGTCGAGGGCGCGCACGCGCAGCCGGAGCGGCGCGGCCACGCGAAGGACCGCCTCCAGGATCCGAGGCCCGGCGTGGACGTGGCGGTGGCCGTCCACGTGGGCGGGCGCCGCCCCGCGCATGGCCTCGAAACGGAGGAACTGCCGCCGGATCTCCGTCTCGGCCTCCCGGCCGTCGAGGCCGGGTGGGAGGTCCAGGTGCAGCCCCACGGCGAGCGAGCGGGGAGCCGCGCGGAGCGCCGCCTCGGCGAACGGTCCGGTGACGAGCGCGCTCGTGGCGGTGACCACGCCGTCGCGGTGGGCCTCGAGGATCCCCTCGTCGATGGCCGGGTCGTAGCCCAGGTCGTCGGCGACGACGAGCGCGAGCCGCGCGGTCACCCCGGGAGCTCGACCGAGAACGAGGCGCCCTTCCCCGGCTCGCCCCGGGCCACGATCCGCCCACCGTGGGCCTCGACGATCTCGCGGGCCACGTAGAGCCCGAGCCCCAGTCCCGGGTAGTGGTGCGGCGGCGCGGCGCGCTCGAAGCGGCCGAAGATGCGATCGAGCTCTCCGGCGTCGATCCCCACGCCGCGGTCGACCACCTCGATGCGGAGGCCGCGCGCGTGCCCCTCGACCCGGACCTCGACCGGCTTGCCCTCCCCGAACTTCACCGCGTTGCCCAGGAGGTTCGCGAGCACCTGCTCGATGCGCACCCGGTCCAGGGAGGCCACCACCGAGCCGTGCGCGACGACGGTCACCGACGATCCGTGGGCCAGATCGAGGTCGGCCTGGTAGGGCGCCGCGACCTCGCGGGCCAGGGCCGCGACGTCCACCGGCTCTCGGGAGAGCTCCATGCGGCCGAGCCGGATCCGCGACAGGTCGAGCAGCGCCTCGACCAGCCCGGCCAGCCTGCGAACCTGCCCGTCGAGCGACGCCACCCGCTCGCGCACCGGGTCCGGCGCGCCGACCCGCTCGACCACCTTCCCGAGCAGCTGGAGCTGCACGCGGAGCGCGGTGACCGGGGTGCGCAGCTCGTGGGAGGCAACGGAGAGGAACTCGTCACGGGCCCGGACCTCCTCCCTCGCCTGCCGGTAGAGGAGCGCCTTGGCCTCGACGCGCCGCCGCTCGGTGGCGTCGCGGATCGCCGCCACCGCCCAGGTGGCGCCGCCGGAACGCAGCGGGGACAGGCTGATCTCGGCGGGGAACTCGCTGCCGTCCTTGCGGAGCGCGGCCAGGTCCGATCCGAGCCCCATGGGGCGCGGCCGCGGGGCCTCCTGGTAGCCGCGCCGGAGCCCGCGGTGGACGCCCCGGTGTCGGGCCGGGAGGAGGACCTCCACCGCCTGCCCGACGAGTTCCTCCCGCTCCCAGCCGAAGAGGTTCACCGCCATGGCGTTCGCGAAGACGATGATCCCCTGGTCGTCGGCGACCAGGATCCCGTCGGGCACGAACTCGAGGATGGAGAAGTCCATGGCCGCCTTCCGGACGGCGCTCAGACGGCGGGGCGCCCTTGCGGTGCGTCGAAGTCGTAGATCGATTCGACCCGAACGTTGCGGTAACGCTCGAGCCTCAGCGCCATCCTGGAGAGCTGGGCCAGGAACTCGTCGCCGTCGGGCCCCTGCCCCGGAGGGGCGGCCTCGGTGCGCCGCCTGGCCTCCTTGAGGATGGCCCGGCGGACCTCCCGCGGGTGGTAGATGAACGACGAGGAGAACTGGAGCGTGCCCTCGTGGGGCAGGAGCCTGGCCTCGAGGATGTCCCCCTTGGCGAGCGCCACCACCGCGCGTCTCTCCATCACCTCGTGGCGCGCCCCGCCCAGCACCTCCTCGAGCTCCACCGTTCCGGGCCGGATGCGCCGGACGTCGAAGAGCGCCCTGCGGCTGCGCCCGAGCTCGCGCACCTGGGCGCGCTCGTCGGTGGTGAGCCCCTCGGCGCCGTCCCGCAGGAAGAGGTCGATGGTGCGGTCCGTCCCGTCCGGCCGGTAGTCGTAGAGGTAGTGGTCGAGCAGCCCGTTCATGCGCAGCTCGTAGCTCTTGTCGTCCTCGTGCGGCTCTCCCACCCTTGCGAACCAGGAGCTGCGCGCCTGGAGGAGCCAGGGCTGGCGCACCTCGGCGCCCGCCCAGGCGAGGAGACGGTCGTGCAGGTCGCCGAGCGTCACCTGCGCTGCTCCATCATCCCCACGAACCGCCCGAAGAGATGCCGCGCGTCGTGGGGACCGGGCGACGACTCGGGGTGGTACTGGACGCCGAAGGCCGCCGCGTCGAGCACCTCGATGCCCTCGACGGTGCCGTCGTTCAGGTTGACGTGGGAGACCCGGGCCCGCCTTCCCAGCGACCGGTCGTCCACCGCGAACCCGTGGTTCTGTGCGGTGATGTCCACCTTCCCGGTGGCCAGGTCCTTGACCGGCTGGTTGGCGCCCCGGTGGCCGAACTTGAGCTTGTAGGTGGAGGCGCCGATCGCCAGCGAGAGGATCTGGTGGCCGAGGCAGATGCCGAAGACCGGAACCTTGCCGAGGAGCGCCGCGACGGTGTCGCGCGCGCCGACCACCGCGGCCGGGTCGCCCGGACCGTTCGTGAGGAAGACGCCGTCGGGGTGGAGCGCCAGGGTCGCGGCGGCGGTCGTCCGGCTGGGAACCACCGTGATCCGGCAGCCCGCCTCGGCGAGCAGCCGCAGCATGGCCCGCTTGAGCCCCCAGTCGTAGGCGACGACGTGGAAGCGCGCGTTCCCGGACGCGTGGCGCCCCTCGTCGCTCCAGGCATCGGCGCCTCCCTCGTCCCAGGAGTAGGCCTCCGGCGTGGAGATGCGGCTGGCGAGGTCCTGCCCCTCCATCCCGGGCAGGGAGCGGGCGCGATCGACGAGCGCCGTGCCGCTCCCCTCGGTGGAGATGACCCCCATCTGCGCGCCGGTGGTGCGGATGTGGCGGGTGAGGCGGCGGGTGTCCACGCCGTGGATTCCCACGAGGCCGTGGCGGACCAGGTAGGCCTCGATCCCCTCCTCGGCGCGGAAGCTGGAGGGTTCGGGCGCGAAGTTGCGCACGATGAAGCCGGTGGGGTGCGGCCGGGACGACTCCTCGTCGGCGCGGTTGGTCCCGTAGTTCCCCTGCTCCGGGTAGGTCATGCAGACCATCTGGCCGACGTAGCTGGGGTCGGTGAGGATCTCCTGGTAACCCGTCATGGAGGTGTTGAAGACCACCTCCCCGCAGGCCTCCCCGGTGGCCCCGAAGGCCAGCCCCTCGAAGACCGTCCCGTCGGCGAGCGCGAGCGTCGCCTTCGTCATCGAGGGTCTCCCGTCTCGTGCACCAGCCGGCCTCCCACGAAGGCGTGGGTGCACCGCCCGGTGAGGGTCCGCCCCTTCCACGGGGTGTTGCGGCTCTTGCTGAACCCGCGCATCGGGTCCACGACCCAGGAGGCCGCGGGGTCGAGGATGGCGACGTCGGCGGGCGCGCCCACCGAGAGCGTCCCGCCCGGGAGGCCGAAGCAGCGCGCCGCACCGATGGTGAGGGCCTCGACGAGCCGCTTCTCGGTGAGGAGACCCTTGCGCACCAGGTCGAGGCAGACCGGGAAGGCCGTCTCGAGGCCGAGCACGCCGTTCAGCGCAGCGTCGAACTCGAGCTTCTTCTCCTCCGGCGAGTGCGGGGCGTGATCGGTGGCGATGGCGTCGAGGGTGCCGTCGGCCAGCCCCTCGCGCAGCGCCTTCACGTCCTCGGCCGAACGGAGCGGAGGGTTCATCTTGAAGTCGGGGTCGTAGTCGCTGGCCGCGACGTCCTCGTCGGTGAGCACGAGGTGGTGCGGGGTGACCTCGGCGGTGACCGGCAGCCCGCGCCGCTTGGCGTCCCGGATGGCCCGGACGCTCCCCGCGGTGGAGACGTGGCAGATGTGGAGCCGCCCTCCGGTGAGCTCGAGCAGCGAGAGGTCGCGCAGGACCATGACGTCCTCGGCCTGCGCCGGGGCGCCCTTGAGGCCGAGCCGGGTGGCCGTGGGCCCCTCGTTCATGACCCCCTTGCCCACAAGGTTCAGATCCTCCTCGTGGACGGCGAGCGGCAGCCCGAAGGCCCGGGAGTACTCGAGGGCCCTCCGCATCATCGAGGACGACATGACCGGACTCCCGTCGTCGGAGAGGGCCACGCATCCGGCGGCCTTGAGCTCGCCGTACTCGGCCAGCTCCTCGCCCTTGCGCCCCTTGGTGGCGGCGCCGACCGGATAGACCCGGGCCAGGGCGGCAGCCGCGGCCCGCGCCAGCATGAGCTCGGTCACGCTGGTGTTGTCGTTGGCGGGGACGGTGTTGGGCATGGCGCACACCGAGGTGAACCCGCCGGCCACGGCGGCGCGCGCGCCGGTGGCCACGCTCTCCTTGTACTCCTGCCCCGGCTCGCGCAGGTGCACGTGCAGGTCCACGAAGCCGGGCGTGACCCACCGCCCCTTCGCGTCCACCACCCGGGCGCCGGCCGGGACGTCCACCCGCTCGGCCACCGCGGCGATCTTGCCGTCGCGCAGGAGCAGGCTGCGGACACCGTCCACGCCGCCGTGGGGGTCGATGACCCGGCCGCCCTGGATGACCACCACTTCCTTCGGATCGCTCATGCCGGGACCTTCTCCGCGCGGTCCTCTCCGGCGCCGCCGGCGAGGAGGTAGAGGATGGCCATGCGGACGGCCACGCCGTTCTGGACCTGATCGAGGATCACGCTGCGCGGCCCGTCCGCCACGTCGGAGGAGAGCTCGACGCCGCGGTTGATGGGGCCGGGGTGCAAGATGACCGCCTCGGGCTTCAGCCACTCGGCGGCCTTCTTCGCGTTGAGCCCCCAGTACTTGGAGTACTCGCGGGTGTTGGGGATGAGCGGATCGCCGATGCGCTCGTGCTGGATGCGCAGCATGACGACCGCGTCGGCGCCCTCGACGGCGGTGCGCAGGTCGTGGTGCACGGTGGCCCCGAGCCGCTCGATGCCCAGCGGGATCATGGTGGGGGGGCCGCAGAGGCGCACCTTGGCGCCCAGCTTGGGCAGGGAGTGGAGGTCGGAGCGGGCCACCCGCGAGTGGCTGATGTCGCCGACGATGGCCACGGTGCGTCCCTCCAGGCTTCCGAAGCGTTCACGGATCGTGAAGCAGTCGAGGAGCCCCTGGCTGGGATGCTCGTGGGCGCCGTCGCCGGCCGAGACCACCGAGCAGCCCACGTGACGGGCCAGGAAGTTGGGGGCCCCGCTGGCCGAGTGGCGGACCACCAGCACGTCGGGGCGCATGGCCTCGAGGTTCCTGGCGGTGTCGAGCAGGGTCTCCCCCTTGGTGGTGGAGGACTGGGCCGCGGTCCAGTTGAGGGAGTCGGCCGAGAGCACCTTGGCGGCGATCTCGAAGGAGCTGCGGGTGCGCGTGGAGGTCTCGAAGAAGAGGTTCACCACGTTCTTCCCGCGCAGGGACGGGACCTTCTTCACCGGGCGGGAGAGAACCTCCTTCATGGAGACGGCCAGGTCGAGCACCTGGAGGATCTCCTCGCGGGAGAGCCCTTCCAGGCCGATGAGGTGGCGATGGCGTCCGATCACGGCTTCCTCCCCTCGCGGACGACCACCGAATCCTCGGCGTCCCCGTTCTCCCTCCAGCGAACCTGGACGTCGGCCCCCTCGGGGACCTCGAGCCGGGCGCCGGCGAAGTCGGCGGTGATGGGCAGCTCCCTCCCTCCCGGTCCACCAGCACCGCCAGCCAGACCCGGCGCGGCCGGCCGAAGTCGACCAGCTCGTCGAGGGCGGCCCGGATGGTCCGTCCGGTGTAGAGCACGTCGTCGGCGAGGACGATGGTGCGCCCCTCCAGCGGGA
Source organism: uncultured delta proteobacterium (assembly GCA_963828255.1). GTDB lineage: Bacteria > Myxococcota > Myxococcia > Myxococcales > Anaeromyxobacteraceae > CAIOAK01. Next base: position 138,499 of record CAWHDZ010000011.1, read on the forward strand.
AGCGCACGTCGGTGGGACCGACGACCGGGGCCGCGCCCCGCTGCGCCAGGTCGTCCCGGTAGAGGGCGATGTCGAGCGTCCCCAGCGGCGCTTCCGACCCGGTCGCCCGGGCGATCTCGGCCCGGATCCGCTCGGCCAGCGGGACCCCTCCCCTGCGGATCCCCACGAAGGCCAGCTTCTCCAGGGACCCCTGCGTCCGCGCCCGCTCCAGCACCTCATGGGCGATCCGCTGGACGGCGCGCTGCACGGCCTCGGCGTTCATGTCCTCGCTCCCCCTCTCCCGGTCACCGCTGCGGACCCCAGTCCGCCCGCTTCTGGTCGATGGTCAGGTCCACCTGGTAGACGCGCTCGAGGACCCGGTCCAGGAACGGCAGCTCGAGGGTGCGCGGGTACTCGAAGGCGACGTGCAATTCGGGAGGGTCCTTGGTGCGCTCCCAGAGGACGTCCTCCCTCGTGAGTTCGACCACGGGGATGCGGATCTTCCGCCCGGCCTCGTCCACGCCCGCGACGTCGTCGAGGGAGCGGATCTTCAGGATCATGTCCCGGACCAGCTTCTCGTCGTTGGGGTTCTTGATGGCCTGGTTGCCGTAGTCGCGGACCACCTGCTTCACCTCGTAGTGGAGCACCGCGGGCGGGCCGAAGACCACCGCGGCGTAGGCCGCGCCGGCCAGTCCCAGCACGAGGAGCAACGTCACCCAGCTCGCGGCTCCGCGTTCAAGCCGCCTGGTCCGGCGAGGGGAATCGGGCATGCGGGTCGTCTCCGGTCCGTCTTGCACGGTCAGTCCTCCACCTTGAGCACGGCGAGGAACGCCTCCTGGGGAATCTCCACCTGGCCGACCTGCTTCATGCGCTTCTTCCCCTCCTTCTGCTTCTCGAGGAGCTTCCGCTTGCGGCTGATGTCCCCACCGTAGCACTTGGCGAGGACGTTCTTGCGGTAGGCCTTCACGGTCTCCCGGGAGATCACCTTGGCGCCGATGGCGGCCTGGATGGCGACCTCGTACATCTGCTTGGGGATGACCTCGCGCAGCTTCTGGCAGTTGTCCCGGCCGCGCTGGTAGGCCCGCTCCCTGTGCACGATGACCGAGAGGGCGTCCACCGGCTCCCCGTTGATGAGGATGTCGAGACGGACGAGGTCGGCCTCCAGGTACCCCAGCAGCTCGTAGTCGAGCGAGGCGTAGCCCCTCGACACGCTCTTCAGCTTGTCGAAGAAGTCGAAGACCACCTCGGCGAGCGGGATCTCGTAGGTGATCTGCACGCGCTTCGTCCCGATGTACTTGAGGTCGCGCTGGACCCCTCGCCGGTCCTGGCAGAGCTTGAGGATGTTCCCCACGTCGTCGGTCCGGGCGTGGATGTGGCAGGTGAGGATGGGCTCCTCGAAGGTGGCGATCTTCTGCACCGGCGGGAGCTTGGCCGGATTGTCGATCTCCACCACTTCACCCTGGGTATTCGTGATCCGGTAGACCACCGACGGTGCGGTGGTGATGAGGGTCAGGTTGTACTCGCGCTCCAGGCGCTCCTGGACGATCTCCATGTGGAGGAGCCCGAGGTACCCGCATCGGAAGCCGAAGCCCAGCGCCTGGCTGGTCTCCGGCTCGAAGGTGAAGGCCGAGTCGTTGAGCCGCAGCTTCACGAGCGCGTCGCGCAGCTGGTCGTAGTCGGCGGCGTCCACCGGGAACACGCCGCTGAAGACCATGGGCTTCACCACCTTGAAGCCCGGGAAGGGCTCGGAGATGGGGCGGCGCGCCTCCGTGATGGTGTCGCCCACCTTGGCGTCGAGGACCTCCTTCACGTTGGCGACCACCACGCCCACGTCGCCGGCCTGGAGCTGCTGGACCGGCCTCGAGAAGGGGGCGAAGACTCCCAGCCCCTGCACCTCGAACTCCTTCTTGTTGGCGAAGAGCAGGATCTGCTGGCCGGGACGCAGCGTTCCCTCGAACACCCGCACCAGCATGACCACGCCCCGGTAGGTATCGTACCAGGAGTCGAAGATGATGGCCTTGAGCGGTCCCTCCGGGTCGCCGGAGGGGGGCGGGACCTTCCGCACCACCTGCTCGAGGATCTCCTCGATGCCGATGCCCTCCTTGGCGCTGGTGGGCACCGCCTCGGAGGCGTCGAGACCGATGACCTCCTCGATCTCCTGGCGGACCCCGGGCACGTCGGCGCTGGGCAGGTCGATCTTGTTGATGACCGGGATGATCTCGAGGTCGTGGTCGAGGGCCTGGTAGACGTTGGCGAGCGTCTGGGCCTCCACGCCCTGGGTCGCGTCCACCACCAGCACCGCTCCCTCGCAGGCGGCCAGCGAACGGGACACCTCGTACGCGAAGTCCACGTGACCGGGAGTGTCGATGAGGTTGAGGATGTAGTCCTTGCCGTCCCTGGCCCGGTACGTCATCCGGATGGTCTGGGCCTTGATGGTGATGCCCCGCTCCCGCTCGAGCTCCATGTTGTCGAGGAACTGGGCCTGGGCCTCGCGGGCCGTGACCGTCCCGGTGCGCTCCAGGAGACGGTCCGCGAGCGTCGACTTGCCGTGGTCGATGTGCGCGATGATGGAGAAGTTGCGGATGTTCTGGTTCGAGTCAGCCATCGGGTCGGGGCTTTCTAGCACGCGATACCGACCGAGACACCCCCCGCAATCACCGCGATGACGCTTTGCGTCACCAGCGCGCGATGCACACATCGGGGGAGGCCCGGGTGGGGACGGGACCGGTGGCCAGGACCGCTTCCTACATTTTCTTACCCCGGGATCAGGCCAGATTCACCGGGGCTGGTACCTGTCAAGACCATACCCCACAATATATTGTGGTTCACGCCTTGACTGCCGGATCACGGCGGATATCGTCCGCCATCACCGGACGCGTTCAGGAGGGCGACGCGGGCGGCTTGAAGAAGGCGACGGGGCGAAGGCGCCCCCCCTTGTCAGAGGCGACGGGTAAAGCCTCCGGTCCGCAGGACGGGGGCAGGGTTGGGTAACGGGGCTCGAGGGCGACCACGCTTCATGCTCCACAAGGCATCTGGGAGGCCGGCAATGATCGAGCGGGAGAGCGCGTCCGCGCAGCGTCGCGGCGCACGGCAGCAGCGCAAGGTGGCACGGAAGGGCATCACCGTCCCCCGGTTCTTCACCACGCCGGGCGTGGACCCGGCCGAGGAGCTGGCCTGGGAGACCCGCACCGCCGGGATCACCGGTGAGGGCGGAAAGATCATCTTCGAGCAGAAGGACGTCGAGGTCCCCAAGAGCTGGTCGCTCCTCGCCACCAACGTGGTCGCTTCGAAGTACTTCCGCGGCCAGCAGGGCACCGCGCAGCGCGAGACCTCGGTGCGGCAACTGGTGGGGCGCGTGGTCCGCACCATCTCCGCCTGGGGGCGCAAGGACGGCTACTTCGCCACCGAGGCCGACGCCGAGGCCTTCGAGGCCGAGCTCGGCCACCTGGTCTACCGGCAGAAGATGAGCTTCAACTCCCCGGTCTGGTTCAACGTGGGGGTCGAGGAGCACCCCCAGTGCTCGGCCTGCTTCATCAACGCGGTCAGCGACTCGATGGACTCCATCCTGCGCCTGGCCCACACCGAGGGAATGCTCTTCAAGTACGGGTCGGGCACGGGCTCCAACCTCTCCCGCATCCGCTCCTCCAAGGAGTACCTCTCGGGCGGCGGCGAGGCCTCCGGACCGGTCTCCTTCATGCGGGGCTTCGACGCCTTCGCGGGCGTCATCAAGTCGGGCGGCAAGACCCGGCGCGCCGCCAAGATGGTCATCCTCGACGCCGACCACCCGGACATCGAGGAGTTCGTCTCCTCCAAGGCCACCGAGGAGAAGAAGGCCTGGGCCCTCATCGAGGCCGGCTACGACGGCGGTTTCAACGTCCACGGCGGCGCCTACGACTCGGTGTTCTTCCAGAACGCCAACCACTCGGTGCGCGTCTCCGACGCCTTCATGCACGCGGTGGTGGACGACGCGGAGTGGCCGCTGCTCGCCCGCACCAACGGCAAGCCCATCAGCCGGGTCCGTGCCCGCAGCCTCATGCGGCAGATCTCCGACGCCGCCTGGCTGTGCGGCGACCCGGGGCTCCAGTTCGACACCACCGTGAACGCCTGGCACACCTGCCCGGACACGGCGCGCATCAACGCGTCCAACCCGTGCTCCGAGTACATGTTCCTCGACGACAGCGCCTGCAACCTGGCGTCGCTCAACCTCATGCACTTCCGCTCCATCGAGGGCGGGTTCGACGCCGACTCCTTCCGCCGCGCGGTGGACCTCACCATCCTGGCCCAGGAGATCCTCGTCTCCAACTCCCGCTACCCCACCGAGGCCATCGGCAAGAACAGCGAGGACTACCGGCCCCTCGGGCTCGGATACGCCAACCTGGGGGCGTTCCTCATGGCCACCGGCGTGCCCTACGACTCTCCGGGAGGCCGGGCCACCGCCGCGGCCATCAGCGCGGTGATGACCGGCGAGGCCTACGCGCAGAGCGCCCGCATCGCCGCGCACAAGGGCCCCTTCAACGGCTTCCCGCAGAACCGGGCCTCCTTCCTGTCGGTGATGCGCAAGCACGCCGCGGCGGTGGACCAGATCGACGTGGGCCTGGCGGCGCCCGACCTGGTGGATGCCGCCCACCGGGCCTGGGCCGACGCGGTCGCGCTGGGCGCCCAGCACGGCTACCGGAACGCGCAGGCCACCGTGCTCGCGCCCACCGGCACCATCGGCTTCATGATGGACTGCGACACCACCGGCATCGAGCCCGACATCGCGCTCGTGAAGTACAAGAAGCTGGTGGGCGGCGGCATGCTCAAGATCGTGAACAACACGGTCCCGCTGGCGCTGCAGCGGATCGGCTACTCCACCGGCGAGATCGGCTCCATCCTGCAGTACATCGACGAGGTGGAGACCATCGAGGGCGCCCCCGGGCTCCGCGACGAGCACCTGCCCGTCTTCGACTGCGCGTTCAAGCCGCAGAACGGCAGCCGCACCATCCACTACATGGGGCACATCCGGATGATGTCGGCGGTCCAGCCCTTCCTCTCCGGGGCCATCTCGAAGACCGTCAACATGCCCAGCGCGGCCACCTCCGAGGACATCGAGACGGCCTACCTGGAGGCCTGGAAGCTTGGGCTGAAGGCCATCGCCATCTACCGGGACGGCTGCAAGCGCAGCCAGCCGCTCAACACCGGCAAGGGAGCCGAGGCGAAGCACGAGGAGGTGCCCGCCGAGGCGCTGGCGAATCTGCAGCGGCGCCGCCTGCCGGACGAGCGCAACGCCATCACCCACAAGTTCTCCATCGGCGGCCACGAGGGCTACATGACCGTGGGCATGTACGCCGACGGCACCCCGGGCGAGCTCTTCGTCACCATGGCCAAGGAGGGCTCGGTCGTCTCCGGGCTCATGGACAGCTTCGCCACCTCCATCTCCATGGCGCTCCAGTACGGGGTTCCGCTCAAGGTGCTGGTGGACAAGTTCAGCCACACCCGCTTCGAGCCCTCCGGCTTCACCGGGAACCCGGACATCCCCATCGCCAAGTCGATCACCGACTACATCTTCCGGTGGCTGTCCCTGAAGTTCCTCCCCTCCGAGGAGGGCGTGGCCGCGGCCAAGGACCTCACGCCGGGCGCCGCACCGGCCGCTCCGCGCCTCAAGGCGGCCGCGCGGATCGTCTCGGCCACGGCGGTGGTCTCGACGCCGGTCATCGCGCTGCCCGCGCAGGAGGACTCGCCGTTCCTGGCCCAGGCCGACGCGCCGCCGTGCCCCAACTGCGGCAGCATCACGGTGCGGAACGGGGCCTGCTACAAGTGCATGAACTGCGGGACGACCACGGGCTGTAGCTAGCTGCGCCGGCTTCAGCCGGCGCAAGAGCGGGACCACGAAGCCGCCTCACCGCAGGGAATTGAAGACACGAAGGGCGCCCGGATTCGATTCCCGGGCGCCCTTCTGTATCAGTCGCGCCGAACTCAGATCCGTATGCTGGCCGGGGGGCGGCGCAGGGTCGGTGATCCAGGCATGATGGGGACGCCATGAAGGCACTCAAGGCACACGTCAGGGGTGGCCGGGTGGTGCTCGACGAGCCCACCGAGCTACCCGATGGGACCGAGGTCGAGTTCACGGTCGTGGAGGACGATGACTTCGAGCCCGGTGAGCGCGCTCGCCTGGACGCCTCGTTGGAGCTGAGCGCGGCGCAGGCCAGCGCCGGGCAACTCGTCGACGGCGATGCCGTCATCCAGAACCTGCTCTCCCGGGGATGAAGCTCTTCTTCACGCCCCAGGCGGAACGCCAGGCGGCGGAGATGGACTTCTGGTGGCGCGAGCACCGTCCTGGATCTCGGGACCTCTTCGCGCGAGAACTGGCCGAGGCACGGGCGCTGATCACCGGCGCCCCGGCCGCTGGCTCCACGTACACGACCAGGAGCGGAAAGCCGTATCGCCGCGTGTTCTGGTGACGTCGCAGCGACCTCGCAGGCCCGCTCTTGCGCCGGCTGAAGCCGGCGCTACTCGACCACGATCTTCCCGTCCCCCATGGCCATCGCCGTGCAGTGGAACTTCTCCACGCCCGCCTTGGCCGGCGTGATGGTGAGCGCCACCGCCTTGTTGAGCGGCAGCTCGAAGCCCTTCACCTTCTCGGCCGGGATGTCGATGGCCTTGATGCAGGTGCGGTCGGTGGTGCGCAGGAAGGAGAGCGTCACCGGCTGCCCCTTCTTGACCTTGATCTCCTTCGGCTCGAAGCCGTTCTCGGTGACCTTGATCTCGATCTTCTTCCCCGCTGGGGCGGGGGCCGGGTCGGCAGCGAGGACGGGGAGCGCGACGACGAGGGCGAGCAGTGCGGCGAGACGCATTCGGGAATCCTCCAGGGTTCGAACGGGTAGACATCATAACCCCGACGGATATTCCCGCGAACCCTTCAGTGACCCCGTCAATGGAAGTCCCGCGAGGCCGTCCGCACCCCCTCGAGCGGCGCCAGCGGCAGGAGTTCCCTCACTTGAAGATTCACCACCTTGCCGGTGCGCTCGACGCGCCCCCGGGCGATGAGGAAGGGGGCGTTGCGCACCAGCGGCCGGAAGCGCTCGTAGACGTCGGGCATGACCACCAGGTTGGCGATCCCGGTCTCGTCCTCCAGCGAGACGAAGGTGATCCCGGCCGCCGTCTCCGGGCGCTGCCGGACGATGACGAGGCCGCCCACCTCGACCGGCGCCCGGTTCGGCAGGCGGGAGAGCTCCCGGGCGGTGCGGGCTCCGCGGGCCGCGAGCGCCGCGCGCAGGAAGGAGACCGGGTGGGCTCTCTCGGAGAGGCCGGTGGCGGCGTAGTCCCGCGCCACCTCCTCGGCCGCGGCCGGCTCCCCGAGCGCGGCGGGCGCCTCGGGCGGCAGCCGCCCCGCGAAGAGGTCCCCTTCGTCCCCCTCCCCCCCCGGCGGGAGCCCGAGCGCCGTCCAGAGCGCGGCCCGCCGCCCCGGCGACAGCGATCGGAGCGCGGCCGCCTCGGCCAGCCGCGTGAGCCAGGCCCGCGACAGACGCGCCCGCCGCGCCAGGTCCTCCACCGAGGCGAAGGGCGCCTCCCGCCGCGCCGCCAGCACCGCCTCCCCCACCGCCCGCGGCAGCCCGCGGATGCGGGAGAGACCGAGCCGCAGCGCCGGCCGCTCCCCGGGCGCCGACGGCACCCCCGCCCCCGCCCCTTCCAGCGTGCACTCCCAGTCACTGTACGCGGCGTCGACCCCGCGCACCTCCACCCCGTTGCGCTTGGCGTCCTCCACCAGCGTGTGGGGCGCGTAGAAGCCCATGGGCTGGCTGTCGAGCAGCGCCGCCACGAAGGCGGCCGGGTGGCGCCGCTTCATCCAGGCCGACGCGTAGACCAGCAGCGCGAAGGAGGCGGCGTGCGACTCGGGGAAGCCGTATCCGGCGAAGCCGTGGAGCTGCTCCAGGATGGCGTCGGCGTCCCTCCGCGGGATGCCCTTCGCGGCCATGCCGGCAGTGAGCCTCCCGCGCATCTCGTCGATGCGCTCGTGGGAGCGCTTGTGGGTCATGGCCCGGCGCAGCTCGTCGGCCTCTCCGGGGGTGTAGCCGGCGGCCACCACCGCGAGCCGCATGGCCTGCTCCTGGAAGAGCGGGATGCCGAGCGTGCGCTCGAGCACCGCCCGCAGCGGCTCGTAGGGGTAGCGGACCTCCTCCAGGCCGTCGCGGCGGCGCAGGAAGGGGTGGACCATGCCCCCCTGGATGGGGCCGGGGCGGATGATGGCCACCGAGATGACGAGGTCGTAGAAGCGGCGCGGGCGAAGCCGGGGAAGCAGCGACATCTGCGCCCGCGACTCGATCTGGAAGACGCCGATGGTGTCGGCCCGGGAGATCATCTCGTAGACCTCCGGCTCCTCGGCGGGGATGGCCGCCAGCGTGGCCGGCCAGGGATTGGCGGTCGCGCCGCAGGGGGCGGGCCGGTGGCGCTCGAGCAGCGCGAGTGACCGGGAGAGCGCGGTGAGCATGCCGAGAGCCAGCAGGTCCACCTTGAGCAGCCCGAGCTCGGCCAGATCGTCCTTGTCCCACTGGACCACGGTGCGCCCGGGCATGGCGGCGGGCTGCACCGGCACGGTCTCGACGAGCGGCCGCTTCGTGATGACGAATCCGCCCACGTGGATGGAGAGGTGGCGCGGAAAGCCGGCGATCTCCGCGGCGAGGCGCAGCGCGTGGCGCACCGCCGGGGATCCCTCCGGGTCGAGCCCGGCCTGCTCGAGCACCGCCGCCGGGATCTCGCCGGCCGCGTCGTGGCTGCCGACCAGCTTCGCCAGCCGGTCCACCTGGTCGGGGGCGAGTCCCAGCGCCTTGCCGACGTCGCGGATGGCCGAGCGCGCCCGGTAGCTGATGACCTCGCAGACCATGCCGGCCCGGTCGCGCCCGTAGCGCCCGTAGACGTACTGGATGACCTCCTCGCGCCGCTCGTGCTCGAAGTCCACGTCGATGTCGGGCGGCTCGCCCCGCTCCGCCGACAGGAAACGCTCGAAGAGCAGCCCCATGCGCACCGGGTCGATGGAGGTGATGCCGAGGGCGAAGCAGACCGCCGAGTTGGCCGCGCTCCCCCGCCCCTGGCAGAGGATGCCGCGCTCCCGGGCGAAGCGGACCACGTCCCAGACGGTGAGGAAGTAGCTCTCGTAGCCGAGCTGCTCGACGAGCGCGAGCTCCCGGGCCAGCTGCCGCTCCACGTCGTCGGGAGGCGGGCCGCCGTAGCGCCAGCGCGCGCCGTCGCGCACCAGCCTCCGGAGCAGGTCCATCCCCCCCACCGGCCCGTCGCCCTCGCCGGCCGCGGCGGCGGCCGCGGCCAGCACCGGCGGGAGCGGGTGCTCGCCGCGGATCTCCTCGAGCCGGAAGGTGCAGGAGGCGGCCAGATCGGCGGCCGCCGCGAGCCCCTCCGGGAAGTCGGCCCACAGCCGCGCCATCTCCTCGGGCCCCTTCAGCGTGCGCTCGGCGTTGGGGAAGAGGCGCCGCCCCACCCGGTCGACGCTGGTGCCCAGCCGGACGCAGGTGAGGACGTCCTGCAGCGGCTGGCGGCGGCGCTCGTGGGTGTGGACGTCGTTCACCACCGCCACCGGGATGGCGAGCCGCCGCCCCACGCTGCGGACCGCGGCGATGCGCGCCTCCTCCCCGGCCACCCGGTGGCGCGACACCGTGAGCGCGAGGCGCGGACCGAAGGCTTCCTTGAGCCGCGCGGCCACCCCGGCGTCGGCGCCGGCGTGGAGGGCCACGAGGCCACGGGCCCGCTCGGCCACCGCCAGGAAGGGGAGCCGCGGCTCGGGCGGCCGGAGCACCGTCCCGTCGGGCGCCTCGCCCTCCGCGAGCGGCGCGCCCGCGTGGGCCTCGGTGAGCAGCCGGCAGAGCCCGGCGTACCCCTCGCGGTCCAGGGCGAGCAGGGTGAGCCCGGAGGGTCCTGGCCCGAGGCCGTCGCAGGCCACCTCGGCGCCGACGACCAGCGGGAGCCCCCGCTTGCGGGCCCTGGCGTGGGCCCGCACCACGCCGTAGAGGCCGCCGCGATCGGCCAGCGCCAGCGCCTCGAGCCCCAGGTCGGCGGCCCGGTCCACCAGCTCCTCGGGATGGCTCGCCCCTTCCAGGAAGGAGAAGCTGGACCGGCAGCGCAGCTCTGCGTAGCGGGGGGGCATGGCGCGCCTCAGTCGAAGAGGCCGTGGAGCCAGAGCCGGCCGTCGCGCCCGTCGCGGTAGATCCAGGCCTCGCCCAGCCCCTCGAGCCGGGCCCGGTAGTAATCGCGATCGAAGGGCTCGTTCCACCACTCGCCGGCCAGCCGCTCGGGGCCGGAGAGGGAGAGGACGGCGCGGACCGCGCCCTCGACCCGGAGTGAAGTGAGCCGGCCGCCCTCCCCCAGCGCCACGACCGGGCGCGGCGGGTCGAGGAGGCGCGTGGGGCGTCCGGGGTGCGGCCCGGTCCCGGTCATCCGGCCGTTCCCCCGCCCGGCCCCCTCGTGGCGGAACGGGGCCACCCGGTAGGCCGCCTCCGGCCGGTGCCGGTCGGCCGACTCGGCCGCGAGGAGGGAGCCCTCCCCCAGCCGGGCCGCCAGGCGCGACAGCGCCACGTCGAGCGCGCGCGCCACCTCGGGCCGGTCGCCCACGGCGAGTTGCTCGGCAGGGACCTCGGCCGCCTCGACCACCGCGAGGTCGAGTGCGCGCACCGGCGCGGGGAGCCGCAGCCCGGCGAGCCGCTCCCGCAGCGGTGCCAGCCACAGGGCCGCGTCGGCGCCCGGCCGTGCCAGCGGCAGGTCCACCCGCTCCTCGCCGCGCGGGTCGAGGAAGAGGGTGAGCCGCAGCCGGCTCGCCCCCATGCCGCGCCCGGCGAGGCGCGCCGCCACCCGGTCGGCCAGCCGCTTGGCGGCGAAGAGCACCGGCTCGGCGCTCTCGAGCACCCCCACCTCGCCGTCGAGATCCCAGCGCTCGCGCGGGAAGGTCTCCGGCGCGAAGGGGACGAGCGGCCGGGGATCGACGCCACGGGCCAGCCGGGCGGCCACCGCGCCCGGCGCGCCGAAGCGGTGGGCGAGCGTCTCCGCCGGGAGCGCGGCCAGCGCGCCCACGCGCTCCACCCCCACCGCGGAGAGCCAGCGCACCACCTCGACCGGCAGGTCGAGCGCCTCGAGCGGCAGCGGGGCGAGCGCCCGCGCCCCCTCCCCCGGCGCCGCCCGCGTCCGCTCCCGGCCGGCGTGGCGGGCCAGCGAGAGCGCCACCCCCTTGCCGTCGGCCACCGCGAGCCACCCCTCGAAGCCCATGTCGCGGCAGAGGGCGAGCACCCGCTCCGCCAGCAGACGCTCCGCCTCCTCCGGCTCCTTGCCGGCGAGGCGCGCGCCGCCGGCGTCGAGGAGCACCGCGTCGGGGTGCGCCACCTCGACCACGGGCGACAGGGAGAGGAGCGCCTCGGCGAGCGCGCGCAGCGCGGCCCGGTCGGCGGCGGCGTCGAGCGGCACGGCCTCGAGCCCGGCGCAGGCGGCCCGCGCCTGCACCAGGGAGTCGCCCGGCCGGACCCCGGCGGTGAGGGCCTGGGCGGTGGCGTGGCGGACCTCCCCCTCCGAAACCACCGCGAGCGGGCCGGCCGGGGGGCGCGTCCGGAGCACCCGCTGCAGGGGCAGCGCCGGGACGACGACGGCGAGGACGCGCGGAGGGCCCCGCTCAGGCGGCATGGCCGTCCTCCGCGGGACGCAGGGCGTCCAGGTCGATCCGGATCGCCGCCGGGATGGCCGGGTCGCCCGGCCCGGAGAGCAGGAGCGCCGCCGCCCCGCCCTTCTCGGCCGCCGCCCGCAGCCGGCGGAGCACGGGCTCGGCGCGCGACGCGGGAACCCCGCGCAGGGGGACGTCGACGACGACGGCGGGGAAGGCCCCGCTCGCCAGCAGGACCTCGGCGGCCCAGAGGCCGGGGAGCAGCGCGCCCCGCGCCGGATCGGGCCGGACGATGAGGAGCCGCGCCAGGTTCACACCCAGTGCAAGCGCAGCCGGCGGGTAGAGCTCGCTCCGGCCGTCCACGAAGGCGGCCAGGCCGCCCCCGGCCTGCGCCTCCCGCAGCACCGCGAGGGCCACTCCGGTCTTGCCGCTGGCCGGACCGCCGCACAGCGAGGAGAGGGACCCGCGTGGGAAGCCTCCGCCGGGGAGCAGCGCCTCCACCTCGGGACGGCCGCAGGCGAGCACCCCCTCGCGACGCCCCGGCCGCCGCTCCATGCGGCGGATCTGGCTGCGAAGCTCCTCGAGGACTTCCTGCTGGCGGGTGGCGTTGCCCATGGCTCACGTCCTGAACGATACTGCTCGTTCGTTCAGGTAGCAAGCGGGGCTGACATTGCAGCGCCGGCTTCAGCCGGCGCAAGAACCACCCACGGAACCGCTTCGTTCTTCGTAGACTCCATCCGTGGCCGGCATCGGAGACCTGGGCCCCTACTGGAAGGCGATCGCCCGCGGCCACCACTTCCGCCTCCAGGCGGTCGCCCGCGAGCCGCGCACGGCGGCCATCTCCCGGCTGGAGGAGGCCGTGCAGCGGCATGGGGGATTCATCCTCGACTTCAAGGCGTTCAGCGACCTCTCGCTGAACCTCCTCGTGGAGTCGAGCGGGAGCGGGCTGGTCGCGCTGGTGGACTCCCTCGTCGCGCTCGGCTGGCCGGTCGAGGTGGAGCCGGGTCGTGAGGCCCTGGGCGCGCGAGCGGCCGAGCGGCTGGAGGGCACCGTCCAGCTGACCTTCCCGGAGGGAGGCGGTGCGCTGGCCCACCCGCAGCCGGCCGTACCGGGCTGACATCGCCACAGCGCCGGCTTCAGCCGGCGCAAGAGCCACCCACGGAACCGTTTCGTTCGAACCACGACACGGGTGTCGCGGTTCACCAGTTGAACCCCTCCATGGAGGCATCGCGTCGCGGCTACCCCACCCCGCTCTGCTGCTGCCCCTTCCCCTTCTGCTCCTCCGCGGCGATCTCCGCCCGCACCTTGTCCATGTCGAGGTCGCGGGCCTTCTGGATGAGTTCCTCCAGCGCCGCCTCGGGCAGAGCGCCCGGCTGGGAGAAGAGCAGGATCTTGTCGCGGAGGATCATGAGCGTCGGGATCGACATGATCTGGAAGGACCCAGCCAGCCCCTGCTGGTCCTCGGTGTTCACCTTGGCGAAGGTGACGTCCGGGTGGCGCCCTGCGACCTTCTCGTAGGTGGGGCCGAAGGAGCGGCAGGGGCCGCACCAGGGCGCCCACCAGTCCACGAGGACGAGCCCGTCCTTCTCCACGACCTCCTTGAAATTCGCCTCGGTCACTTCAACGGTGGGCTTCATCTTTCGTTCCTCGGTGGCGGCGCCGTCCATCGGCGCGTTGGCCTCTCTCTCCCGAGAGCCGTAACCGCGCCAGAGGGTTCGCGCCACGCGGGCGCCACACGGCGCCTTGACGCCGCGCGCCCCCCGGCCCCAAGGTTCTGCCATGGAAGGACGCAGCCCCAGGGGACGACGCAGGACGCTCGCCAGCGTGGTGGCCGAGTCGCTCGCGCGCCGCTCCGAGGCCCGCCGGCCGGCTGCCGCAGCGGCCTTCGCCGAGGCCTGCGGGTGGCCGCTCTCCCGGGAGTTCACCGTGCGCGGGCTCGGGCCCGACGGCCACCTCTGGGTGGTGGCGTCGTCGCCGGAGTGGGCCCGTCAGGTGGAGGAGCTCTCCGCCGCGATCGTGTCCCGGATGAACGACCGGCTCGGCCGCCCGGTCGTCACCGCACTCGACGTGCGGGTCCGGCAGGCCCGGAAGGGATGACCGCCGCCGCCGCGTCGGTGATGCTCCTCGCCGCGCTCGGTCAGGCGCCGGCGTCGTCCGTGGCGCCGGCGCTTTCCCCGCTCGAGGCGGCCACCCTGGCGAAGGTCCGGGCGGCGCTGCGGCAGCGCACCGTGCCGGCGCTGTCGGAGGCGCTCGTGCAGGCCGCCCGGGCGCTGGCCCGCTCGGCCTCCCGGGGCGACCCGCACCCCCTCTCCTCCGCCGCGCTGCGGGCCGCGCTCGGGGAGGCCGGCGTCACCGACCCGTCCCCGGCCGCCGTCCTGCTCGCCGCCGGCGTCGGCTCCCTGCCCGAGGCCGTCGCCGCCGCCGCCCATTTCCGGGGCGCCACCCACCTGGGGATCGGGGTGGTGGTGGAGGAGCAGCTCGCCTGGGCGGTGCTGCTCGCCTCGGAGCGGCGGGCCGATCTCGACCCCTTCCCGCGCCGCGTGTCGCCGGGTTCCCGCGCGGTGCTCGGCGGGCTTCTGCTCCAGCTCGACGGTCCCCGGGCCTGGGTCGCCACGCCGTCCGGCGCCGCCTTCGAGATCCCGGTCGAGGCGGAAGGGCGACGGTTCCGGGCGCCGGTCCGCTTCGACCAGGCCGGGACCTGGCGGATCGAGGTGGGCGGGTCGGGCGCGCGCGGGGCGGCGGTGGCCGCCATCCTGGAGGTCTCCTGCGGCGACGGCGCGACGGACGCGCCGCCGGGTGGAACCCCGGGCACGCCAGGATCCGGCCCGCCCGGATCCGACCCGGCGGAACGCGGCGACGAGGCCAGCATCCGCGCCGCCGTGAACGGGCTGCGGGCGCGCCAGGGGCTCGACCCACTCCAGGGGTCGTCCGCGCTCGACGAGCAGGCCAGGAACCACAGCCAGGCCATGCTCGCCGCCGGGACGGTGGCCCACCTGCTCCCGGGAGGCGGCGACCTCCCGGCGCGGGTCGCCGGGTCCCTGGTGCGCTTCCGATCGGCGCGGGAGAACGTGGCCCGCGGGGACGGCGCGCTCGACGCCCACCGGGCCACGGTGGAGAGCCCGGCGCACCTCGCCAACCTGCTTGCACCAGGGGTGAAACTGATGGGACTGGGGATCGCCCGCGGAGCCCTGCCCGGCGGCCAGCCGGTGGTCTACCTCACGGAGATCCTGGTCGAGCCGCTCGACCCCGTCCCGGCCGGCGCGTCGCCGACCGGGGAGCGCTGAGGCCGGCTAGGCCATCCGGCGCTGCGTCGCGTAGTTCTCGATGCTCGCCTCGATCTGCGGCTGGATGGCGAAGAGGGTGCAGCGCGTGCAGGTCCAGCTGTTCCAGGACCGCTTCACCGCCTCGTCGAGGCAGGAGTCGTAGTTGCCGCAGAAGAGGTTCCGGTGCCCTTCGACACCCCTCTCCGGATTGATGGGGGAGTTGAGCTCGGCGGGGGTTGGCTTGCTGAACAAGGCGTTCTCCTGACCGTGAGCGTCGCTTAATGTTTCCTTCAAGGAATCGGGGCGTTTATGCCTGCCCGCGTCGCAGCGTGTCAACCCCCCGGCGCCGCACGATTTGCCGGTATGTGAAGAAACGTATTTGCCTGTAAGTCTCATCGGTTGTGGCATCATCCGGCTCGTTTTGCGCACCCCTTTCGTGACCATCTTGCTTTTACTTTGCGTCACGGCGCCAGCCTCGGCCCAGACGCCCTTCACCGGCTGGGCCGAAGGCGCCGGCGCCGCGGCCCTGGCCATCGCCGCGGGGGACCCGGCGGAGGCGCTGCGGGCCTCCCGATCGGCCTCGTCCCATGTCACCTCGGGTGAAGCCGGCGCGCGGGCCCGGCTCCTCTCCGCCCGCGCCCTCGAGCTCGGCCGCCGCCCCGCCGAGGCCGCGGACGAGCTGGCAGCGGCCCTTCCTTCACTACCCGTCATGCTCGTCCCGGCCGCGCGGGCCCGCCGCGCCACCGTGCTTTCCGCCGCCGGACGCCCCGCCGAGGCGGCCACCGCCTTCGCGCTCGCCGCGGAGGGGGCCGAGCCGGCCGACCGGCCCGCGCTGGCCATCGCCGAGGCCCGGGCCTGGCTCGAGGCCGGCGAGCCCCGGGAGGCCGCCCGCGCCGCCGCGGGCGGAGGGAGCGACCCCGCCGCGCGGCTCCTGCTGGCCCGCGCCTGGGCGTCGCTCGGCGACCCGCGCGCCCCCGCCGCGCTGCGCGCCGTGGCGCTCGAGCGGGTGGGCGAGCCCGAAGGCGAGGAGGCCGCCCGGGCGCTGCTCGCTTCCTGGCCCGGGGTCCTCACCGTCGAGGACCGCATCGACCGGGCGCGACGCCTCCTCGCCTCCTCCAGGACCGCGGCGGCCCTCGCCGAGATCGACGCCCTCGATCCGCTGGCCGGTCCCGCTCCCCTCCTCGCCGTCCTGCGGGCCATGGCGTATCTACAATCCCGGCTCCCCGCCGAGGCCGAGGCGATCGCCGCACCGGTGGCGCGCCTCCCCGGACCGGGCGAGCCGGCCGCGGCCCGCTACGTCCTCGCCCGCGCCGCCGCGCGGCAGGGGCGCATCGACGAGGCCGTCACCCGCTACCGGCAGGTCGCCCGGGAGCGGCCCGTCGTCCCCGGGCTCACCGCCGCCCAGCAGGCGGATCTCCCCGACGACGCCGCCTTCCTGGCCGCCTGGCTCCCCTACGACGCCGGGCGATATGCGGAGGTGGCCCGCTCCCTCCGCGGTTTCGTCCGGGAGCGACCCTGGGCGCACCGCGCCTCCGACGCCCGGTGGTTCCTGGCCTGGACCCTCCTCCGGTCCGGAGACCGCCCGGCGGCGCGCAAGGAACTCGCGGAGCTCGCGGCCAGGGAGACGGGCCACCTGCGCGCGGCGGCGCTCTACTGGACGGCGCGCATCGACCCCGACCCCGGGAGGTCGGCCGCTGCCTACCTCGCCGCCGCCTCCGAGGTGCCCGACGGCTGGTACGCCCTCCTCGCGGCATACCGCCTCGCGCAGCTCTCGGTCACCCTCCCCGGGCCGGACCCCCTCCCGCCGTCGCCCCTTCCCGACCCGCCAGAGGGATCCCGCGCCGGCCAGGCCCTGTCACTCGCCGTCGATCTCTCCGGGGCCGGGCTCCGCGAGGAATCGGCCGCCCTGCTCCAGCGCCTCTCCCGCGCCCCAGACGTCCGGTCCCGGGCCTCGCTCCTCGCCGAGGTGGCCGCCTTCACCGGCGACCCGGAGATCCCCTTCCGGATGGCCCGCGACCACCTCCCGCCCGGGATCCGGGCCCGGCGCTGGGCCTACCCCGACGCCCACGCCGACCTTCTCCGGCCAGCCGCGCTGCGGCTGGGCGTGGACCCCGCGCTGGCGCTCGCGGTGATGCGGCGCGAGTCGGCCTTCCTGGCCTCGGTCCGGAGCGGCGCCGGCGCCGAGGGGCTCCTCCAGCTCCGGCCGGCCACCGCGGACCGCCTGAGCGCCATCCTCGGCCTTTCACCCGACGTGGACCTCGCCGATCCCGGCCAGAACGTCCCGCTGGGGCTCGCCTACCTGGGGATCCTGGCCGACCGGTTCGCCTCGCCGGCCCAGGTCCTGGCCGCCTACAACGCCGGGCCCACCGCCGCGGCCGGCTGGTCCCGCTCCCGCGCCGGGATGCCGCTCGACGAGTGGGTGGAGGAGATCCCGTACCGGGAGACGCGCCGGTACGTCCGGTCGGTGCTGGCCGACTGGGCGCGGTACCGCAGCCTGGACGGCAGGACCCCGCCGCCCCTCGACCCCGCCGCCCCGATCACCCCACCGGCGGCAGGAGTGGCGTTCTAGGCCCGCTCCTGCGGGGCGTTCATCACCCCGAGGATGGCCGGGCCCGCCTTGTCCATCACCCGCGGTGTGATCCCGGGAATGGAGCGGATGGCGGACTCCTCGCGGGGCCGGAGCCTGGCCAGGAGGACGAGCGCCGTCTCCGGGATCACCTTGAAGGGTGGCTTGTCGATCTCCGACGAGAGCTCCTCGCGGGCGATCCAGAGCGCGCGCAGGACCTTCTTCCCGTCGGCGTCGAGCTCCCGGGCGCCCTTCAGCTTGCGGAAGCCCTCCGGGTCGAAGACCCGGGCGTGGGCGCGGGCCGCGGCGATGCGGTCGAACTCCCGCCGGGCCTCGTCGGCCGCGCCACCCTGGGCCAGCCCGGCCGAGAGGATGTCGTGGAGCGGGAGCAGGAAGTGGGTGTCGAGGGCCGCGTAGCGGAGCTGGGCGGCGGTGAGCGGCCGCCGGCCCCAGTCGGCGCGCTGGTGCTCCTTGGTGAGCCGGACGCCGAAGTGGGCCTGGACCAGCGCCGCAAGCCCCAGTTCCTTCGAGCCCAGCCTGCGCGCCGCGATCATGGTGTCGAAGATCCGCCCCAGGTCCCATCCGAACTCGCGCCGCAGGCAGCGCACGTCGTAGTCGGCGCCGTGGAGGACCAGTTCCCGCTCCCCCCCCAGCACGGCCCCGAGGGGCCGGACGTCCACGGCGATGGGGTCCACGATGAAGTCGGCGCCGGCGATGGAGATCTGCATCAGGCAGACCCGCTCCCGGTAGGCGTGGAAGCTGTTCGACTCGGTGTCGAGCGCCACCCGCGGCTCTCCCTCGAGCCTCCGCGCCAGCGCCTCGATGGCTGCGGCGTCGGCGACGTAGGTCGGCGTGGGGGCGGGCCCGGACATGCGGACCTCATACCCCATCACCAGGGGATGCGCAGGCCCATTCCCGTCCCAACGAAGGTATCATCCGAGCCGATGAGGGCGCGCATCCGCGGCTGGCTGACGACGATCTACGCCGCCCTCTTCATGGCGCTCTTCTTCTTCTCCTCCCTGCCGGTCATGCTGGTGACCCGCTCGGGCGACCTCCCCATGTGGTTCGCGCGCAAGGCCTGGGGCCCCTGGGGTCTCTGGATCGCCGGCGTGGACTTCCAGGTCGTGCGGACCGCACCCTTGCCCGACGGACCGGCCATCTACGCGGCCAACCACGCGAGCGCCCTCGACATCTGGGCGGCGGTGGCCGCCATCCCCCGCGGCGTCCGCTTCGTGGCCAAGGCCGAGGTGTTCCGCTGGCCGGTCTTCGGCTGGTACATGACGCTCGGGGGTCACATCCCCGTCGATCGCAGGGACCACACGCGTGCGGTGGCCTCCCTGGCGCGTGCGGCCGCGCGGGTCCGGGCCGGGACGAGCCTCATCGTCTTCCCCGAGGGTACGCGCAGCCGCGACAACCTGGTCCACGCCTTCAAGAAGGGGCCCTTCGCCATCGCCACACAGGCCGGCGTCCCGGTGGTTCCCCTGGCCATCACCGGCGCCGGGAAGGTGACCCCGAAGGACCTGCTCCACGTCCACCCCGGTCCGGTCCGCGTCACCTTCGGACGGCCGGTCACCGCGGCGGAGTTCCCCGGCCGGGACGCGCTGCTCCGCGAGGTGAGGCGCCAGATCATCGAGATGGACCGCGCTGCGGGGGGACCCGGCGGCGCCGACGAGCCGGCGGTCGCCGCACGCGGCTTCGAGGGAGACGTTGGCGACGCACCGGACGGACGGTAAGCTCCCTCCATGGGTGAACGAGACAGGCGCGTGCCGGACCTGGTCGAGGGAGCGCTCGACCAGGGGCGCCGCGCGGCGTCGGGCCTGATCGACGGGTTCCGCAAGGCCGGACGCTGGCAGAAGGCGCGCCTCGGGATCCTGGGCGGCTGGCTCGGCGCCTCGTTCATCGCCCTGTGGATCGCCTGCCCCTCGTCGGGTCCGGGCAACTCCATCGGCGCCGACGTCCACGTGCTCAAGGACTCGCTGCTGGGTGGCCAGCAGATCCTGGTGCGCAACGAGTCGGACGAGGTCTGGACCGACGTGGTGCTCACCCTCGACCGGACCTGGCGAATCGAGCAGCGGGCCTTGCGCCCCCGGGAGCAGGTGGTGCTCTCCCCGGCCCAGTTCGAGCGCGCCGGAGAGCCCGCTCCCCGCGACCTGCGCCCGAAGCGGCTCGACGTGGCCTGCCAGCAGGGCAAGGCCGGCTTCGACCTGCGCTAGACCCGCCGCGCAGCCCGGCTCCCCCTCCCGCCCCACGCCTCCTCAATCTCCCGCTCCCGGGCAGCCTCCCGGGCGCGACGCCCCCGCTCAGCCCACCGGGCGGCGCCGCGCGAGAGCGCGCCGGCCCGCCCCTCGAACTCGCGCTGGGCGGCGGTCGCCTCCTCTGCCCGGCGACCCGCCCGGCCGGCCCGCTCCGTCGCCAGGCGCCCCTCCCTCGCCATCCGCCGGGCGCCCCGGTCGAGGGCCGCGCGCGATGCGGCTTCCCGCGCCAGCTCACCGGCCGGCGCGGGATCCGGAGCGGCGGCGCCGGCAGCCGCACGGCGCCTCTCCTCCTCCGCACGCTCGGTGATCCGGTCGGCCTCGCCCCGCGCCCGGGCGGCCTCGGCCCACCGGAGGGCCACGCCCCGTGCGGCGCGGAGCGCCTGCGCCGACCGCAGCGAGGAGAGCGGCTCGAGCGGCCAGGGCTTCACGCGTCGATCCCGGCGGCGAGCCCGGCGAGGGCCTGGACGGTCTCCGCGAGGGGGGTCGCACCGGTCCCCTCCTGTCGGAGGAACGCCTCGATGGCCGGCATCGCGTCCGCGGCCGCATCGAGCCCGGGGTCGGCGCCACGAACCCAGGCCCCAGCCGCCACGAGGTCCCGGGCAGCCTCCCACCGGCCGATGGCCCTCCGCACCTTTCCCGCCGCGGCGCGCTGCCCGGCCCCGGTGACCGCAGGCATGGCCCGCGACAGGCTCGCGACGACGTCCACGGCCGGGTGACGCCCTCCCTCGGCGATGCGCCTGTCGAGCACCAGGTGGCCGTCGAGCAGCCCCTGGATCTCCACCGACATCGGATCCTCCGCCTCGTCCCCTCCCGAGAGCACCGTGTACACCGCCGTGATGGACCCCCCCGGCCCCGTGCCTGCCCGCTCCACGAGCCGGGGAAGCTCGGAGAAGACCCGGGCAGGGAATCCCTGGCGCACCGGCGCCTCGCCGGCGCCGAGCCCCACCTCCCGCACCGCCCGCGCGAAGCGGGTGAGCGAATCGACGAGCAGGAGCACGCTGCGACCCTCGACCCGCGCGAACCACTCCGCCACCGCGGTGGCCACCTGGGCCGATCGCATCCGCACCACGGCCGGCGCGTCGCTGGTGGCCGCCACCACCACGCTTCGACGCAGCCCCTCCGCCCCCAGGGCGTCCTCGACCATCTCGCGGACCTCCCGGCCACGCTCCCCCACCAGGCCCAGCACGCAGACCTCGGCGCCCGACCCGCGCGCGAGCCGCCCCAGGAGCGAGGATTTCCCGGCTCCCGGCCCCGCGAAGAGCCCGACCCGTTGCCCCTCGGCAAGGGTGGCGAACCCGTCCACGGCCCTGACCCCGGTGGCGAACGGGCGGGCGAGCCGCGGCCGCTCCAGCGGGCCGGGGGCCGCCCGGTCCACCTCCCAGGAGGTGAGCCCCGGCGGCAGGGGCCTTCCGTCGAGGGGGCTCCCCAGTCCGTCGAGGACCCGCCCCAGGAGGCCGCACCCCACCCGGATCTCGACCCTGCGGCCGGTCCTCCGGACGAACGCGCCAGGGACGGCCGACCGCGCGTCCCCGAGCGGCAGAAGGATCGCCTCGTCGCCGCGAAGCGCCACCACCTCGGCGCGCACGACGCCGTCCCGCCCCGTCCCATCATCGGCCTCCACCTCGACCTGCTCGTGGAGCCCCGCGCCGGCGCCCGTGCATCGCAACAGGAACGGGGTCACGTCGCGGAGCCGACCCATCGCCAGGAGGGGCCTCGCCCCCCGCACCGCAGCCGTCGCACGGGCGAGCACGGTCACCGTGCCTCCTCGTCCACCGCGCGCCGCAAGGCTGCCAGCTGGGAACGGAACCGGCCGTCCACGGCTGCCCCGTCCGCCTCGACGATCACCTCCCCGGGCGCGAGGTCGGGATCGGTCACGAGGATCACCCCTGCGGCTGAGGAAGGGAATCCCCCGTCCCCCTCCCCGGCGCGGAAGGCCTCGGCGTCCCCGGCGCTGACCCGCAGCGCCACGGGCCTGCTCCCGCGGAGCTCGGCGAGCGCCCTCCCGGCCGCGGCGACGGCATCGCCCCCGGGCCGCACCTCCCGGGCCAGGATCCGCCCGGCCATCTCCACCGCGAGCCCGATGAGCTCGCCGGCGCACCCGGCCAGCACGCGGTCCCGCTCCGCCGCGCCCCGCACCACCTGGGCCGCCGCCCGCGCGAGCCCCTCCGCGTGGCCGGACTCGACGGCCTGCGCCCGCGTGCGCGCGACCTCCCCCGCCGCCCCTGCCCGGAGCTGTCGGGCCTCCTCCTCCGCGCCGGCGAGCAACTCCCGCGCCGCCCGGCGCGCCTCCCAGACCTCGGCGGAGATGCGCCGCGGCGCGGGCGCCGCTCCCCCCGTCACCGTTCCTCCCAGGACCGTCCGCCCTGCGTTCGCTCCGTCCACGCCACGACCTCCCCGGAGCCGCTCATCCCGCCCACGGCGCCGCCTGCCGCCTCCCGTGCAAGCGAAAGGCCCACCCCGCGCGGCGGAGTGGGCCTTGGTCGAGGCGCGATGTCCGGAGGGACTAGGCGGCTTCCTCGGCGTTGCCGATCTGCCCCGTCTCCACCGACTCGACCGACTCGAGGTAGCGGTGAAGGAACTGCTTGGTCTTCAGCTCCACCTGGCGGACCCGCTCGCGCGAGACGCCCCAGCGCTTGCCGATCTCCTCCAGGGTCTTCGGAGAGTCCTGCTGGAGCCGGTTGTGGATGATGTCCCAGCCCAGCTCGCCGATGCGCTTGCGGACCTTGCCGAGCGCGTCGCGGACCTCGCGGTCGCCCTCACCCGACAGGTACCCGCCCTCGGGGCCGGGACCCTCGTCCTCGATGCGCTCGAGGTGCGAGACGTCGCCGTCCTCGTCGATGTAGCTGTCGAGGGAGAGGTCGGGCTGCGCCACCGTCCCGCTCTGCGGCCGGACCGTGCTGCGCGCCTCCTTGAGGTACTTGCCGACGTAGGCGCGGATCCACCACACCGCGTACGTCGAGAAACGGGTTCCGGCGTGCGGGTCGAACTTCTCGACGGCGCGCATGAGGCCGACGTTGCCCTCCTGGATCAGGTCGTCCAGTCGGACCGTCCCGCGACGCTGCTTGCGGGCGATGGCCACGACGAAGGCCAGGTTGTGCCGGACGAGCTTCTGCTTCGCCCCGACCTCGCCCTTGCGGGCCTTGAGCGCGAGAGCGTGTTCCTCGTCGCGGGTGAGCGGTGGGTAGTCTCGGACCGCCTTGAGATATGGGGCGAGCTCCTCGAACTCCCTGCTTCCGCGCTGGATACCGGCGGTCTTCATCCTCGTTTGCCTCTCCACTGTCCGTGCAGGCTGCCGGGTCTTCCGGAATGCCGGACAGTTACGTTACGGCATATTACGAATCTGGACTTCTTCAGTCAACCACCAAAGCCAAGTATCCGTCATGATTGATTTGTAATACCGACACATGACTCCTTTTCCTGGTTTGTCCCGTCCCGATTTTCATGACGCGGCAAATCACGAAAGGGCTGGTACTCTTTCTTGAACGCCCGGGATCCACGGAATAGTTCCGCCATCCCACACCGGGACGGGGCGTCCCGGACGGCCAGTCCCGTACGCCCCTTAAGGGTATGACGAGCCCCTTCTTGGGTCCCGTCCCATACCCCCCGAAAAGGGCGATGGCCCGAGGCTCTCGCCCCGGGCCACCGGTCGAATCCCTGGGAGGTCCTTCGGCTACTCGTCGGCGCTGGCGAGGCCGAGAGCCTCCTCGGCCTGCTCCACCGCATCCACCGGCGTCTCCACCTCGATGTCGAGGTGCTTGTATGCCGAGAGGCCGGTGCCTGCCGGCACGAGCCGGCCCATGATGACGTTTTCCTTGAGGCCGCGCAGGTGGTCCACCTTTCCGCTGATGGCGGCCTCGGTGAGCACCTTGGTGGTCTCCTGGAACGACGAGGCCGAGATGAACGACTCGGTGGAGAGCGAGGCCTTGGTGATGCCGAGGAGCAGCGGCTCGCCCTGCGCGGGCGTCCCGCCGGCCTTCATCACCTTCTCGTTCTCCTCCTCGAAGACCC
The DNA here is from genome assembly GCA_963828255.1 of uncultured delta proteobacterium. Classification (GTDB taxonomy): domain Bacteria; phylum Myxococcota; class Myxococcia; order Myxococcales; family Anaeromyxobacteraceae; genus CAIOAK01. The sequence continues at coordinate 162,199 of CAWHDZ010000011.1, forward strand.
ACTTCTCGACCTGCTCGTCTGCCAGGAAGCTCGTGTCGCCGACGTTCATGATGCGCACGCGGCGCAGCATCTGGCGGACGATGGTCTCGATGTGCTTGTCGTTGATCTTCACGCCCTGGAGCCGGTAGACCTCCTGCACCTCGTCCACCATCCAGCGGGCCAGTTCCTTCTCGCCGAGCACCCGGAGGATGTCGTGCGGGTTGGCGGCGCCGTCCATGAGCGCCTCGCCGGCCTTGACGCGGTCGCCGGTGTGGACGCTGATGTGCTTGCCCTTGCCGATCAGGTACTCCTTGAGGAGCTCGGGGTGCAGCTTCCCCTCGATCTCGGGAGTGACCACCACCTTGCGCTTGCCCTTGGTGTCCTTGCCGAAGGAGACCACGCCCTCGATCTCGGAGATGACCGCGTACTCCTTGGGCTTGCGGGCCTCGAAGAGCTCGGCCACGCGGGGGAGGCCGCCGGTGATGTCCTTGGTCTTGGTGGTCTCGCGCGGCATCTTGGCGATGACGTCGCCAGCGTCGATCTCGTCGCCGTCGGCCACGACCAGGTTGGCGCCCTCGGGCAGCATGTAGCGTGCGTCGGCGTCGGAGGAGGCGAGCTTCTTGGTGGCCCCCTTCTCGTCCTTGATGGAGACGCGGGGACGGGCGTCCGGGTCCTTGGAGGCCCCGATCACCTTGCGGGCCAGGCCGGTGATCTCGTCCACCTGCTCGGCGTAGGTCACGCCGTCCACCAGGTCCCCGAACTTCACATGCCCGGCCACCTCGGTGAGGATGGGAACCGAGTACGGATCCCACTCGGCCAGCGCCGTACCGCCCTTGGCCAGGACCTCGCCGTCGCGGACCAGCAGGCGGGCGCCGTACACCACGCCGTAGCGCTCGCGCTCGCGACCCTGCTCGTCGTTGATGAGCACCTCGCCGTTGCGGTTCATGACGATGAGCGTGCCGTCCTTCTTCCGGGCGACGTTCACCCCCAGGAACTTGACCACGCCGGGGTTGCGGTTCTCCACGTTGGACTGCTCGGAGCGCCGGGTGGCGGCGCCGCCGATGTGGAACGTGCGCATGGTGAGCTGGGTGCCCGGCTCGCCGATGGACTGGGCGGCGATGACGCCGACCGCCTCGCCGATGTTCACCTTGCGTCCACGGGCCAGGTCTCGGCCGTAGCACTCCACGCAGATGCCCCGGCGCGCCTGGCAGGTGAGAACCGAGCGGATCTTCACCTTGTCGATGCCCGAGTTCTCGATGAGCTTGACCTTCTGCTCGTCGATCTCCTCGTTGGAGCGGACCAGCTCGCCCCCGGCGAACGGGTCGCTGATGTCCTCGAGCGCCACGCGGCCGAGGATGCGCTCGCCCATGGGCTCGATGATCTCGCCGCCCTCGACCAGCGATCCGAGGGTGATGCCGTCCATGGCGCCGCAGTCGTACTCGGTGATGATGGCGTCCTGGGCCACGTCCACCAGGCGGCGGGTCAGGTAGCCCGAGTTGGCCGTCTTGAGCGCCGTGTCGGCCAGGCCCTTGCGGGCGCCGTGGGTGGAGATGAAGTACTGCAGGACGTTCAACCCCTCGCGGAAGTTGGCCGTGATGGGGGTCTCGATGATCTCGCCGGAGGGGCGGGCCATCAGGCCGCGCATGCCGGCCAGCTGGCGGATCTGCTGGGCCGAGCCTCGGGCTCCCGAGTCGGCCATGATGTAGATGGGGTTGAAGGACGGGAGGCGGCGCTCCTCCTTCTTGCCGTCCTCGTTCACGCCCTGGGCGGTCTCGAAGCCGATCTCTCCCATCATCTCCTTGGCCACCGCGTCGGTCACGAGCGCCCAGATGTCGATGACCTTGTTGTAGCGCTCGCCGTCGGTGATGAGCCCTTCCGCGTACTGGTTGCGGATCTCGTCCACCTCGGCGGTGGCCTTCTCCAGCAGGGCCACCTTGGCCTTGGGGATGAGCATGTCGTCGAGGCAGATGGAGATGCCGGCCCGGGTGGCGTTCCCGTAGCCCAGCGAGCGGACCCGGTCGGCCAGCAGCACCGTCTCCTTCTCGCCGCAGAGACGGTAGGTGAGGTCGATGAGACTCTGCAGCTGCTTCTTGTCCATCACCTTGTTGATGGCCTCGAAGGGGATGCGGCGCGGCACGATGTCGAAGAGCAGGACCCGGCCGGTGGTGGTCTCCACCCGCTGCCCGTCCATGCGGACCGAGATCTTGGCCTGCAGATCCACGGCGCCCTGGTCGTAGGCGGCGCGCACCTCGCCGGGGCTGGAGAAGACCTTCCCCTCCCCCTCCGCGAAGGCCCGTTCCCGGGTCATGTAGTAGATGCCCAGGACGATGTCCTGCGACGGCACGATGATGGGCTTGCCGTGGGCCGGGGAGAGGATGTTGTTCGTGCTCATCATGAGCACGCGGGCCTCGACCTGGGCCTCGGTGGAGAGCGGCACGTGGACCGCCATCTGGTCGCCGTCGAAGTCGGCGTTGAAGGCGGTGCAGACCAGCGGGTGCAGCTGGATGGCCTTGCCCTCGATGAGCACCGGCTCGAAGGCCTGGATGCCCAGGCGGTGCAGGGTGGGGGCGCGGTTGAGGAGCACCGGGTGCTCGCGGATCACCTCGTCGAGGATGTCCCAGACCTCGGGACGCTCCTTCTCCACCATCTTCTTGGCGCTCTTGATGGTGGTGACGTAGCCCTTCTCCTCCAGCTTGTTGTAGATGAAGGGCTTGAAGAGCTCGAGGGCCATGATCTTGGGGAGCCCGCACTGGTGCAGCTTGAGCTCGGGGCCCACCACGATCACGGAGCGGCCGGAGTAGTCGACGCGCTTGCCGAGCAGGTTCTGGCGGAACCGTCCCTGCTTGCCCTTCAGCATGTCGGAGAGCGACTTGAGCGGGCGCTTGTTCGGACCGGTGATGGTCTTGCCGCGCCGGCCGTTGTCGAAGAGCGCGTCGACCGCCTCCTGCAGCATCCGCTTCTCGTTGCGGATGATGATGTCGGGGGCGTTCAGCTCCATGAGGCGCTTCAACCGGTTGTTGCGGTTGATGACGCGCCGGTAGAGGTCGTTCAGGTCGGAGGTGGCGAAGCGGCCGCCGTCCAGGGGCACGAGCGGGCGCAGGTCGGGCGGGATGACCGGGATGACCTCGAGCATCATCCAGTCGGGCTTGTTGCCCGACTCGCGGAAGGCGTCCACCACCTTGAGCCGCTTGGCGATCTTCTTGCGCTTGGCGTCGGAGGTGGCCTCCTTCATCTCGGCGCGCAGCTGATCGGAGAGGCTGTGCACCTCGATGTGGCGCAGCAGGGCCAGGACCGCCTCGCCGCCCATGCCGGCGTCGAAGGCCTCCTCGCCCATCTCCTCGCGCAGCTTCTGGTAGCGGTCCTCGGAGAGGAGCTCCCCGCGCAGGAGCGTGGTCTGCTTGGGATCGGTGACGATGTACGACTCACAGTAAAGGACCTTCTCGAGGTCCTTCAGGGTGATGTCGAGCAGGTTGCCGATGCGGCTGGGCAGCGACTTGAGGAACCAGATGTGGGCCACCGGGGTGGCCAGCGTGATGTGGCCGAGACGCTCGCGCCGCACCTTGCTCTGGATGACCTCGACGCCGCACTTCTCGCACACCACCCCGCGGTGCTTCATGCGCTTGTACTTGCCGCAGTTGCACTCGTAGTCCTTCACGGGGCCGAAGATCTTGGCGCAGAAGAGGCCGTCCCGCTCCGGCTTGAAGGTGCGGTAGTTGATGGTCTCCGGCTTCTTCACCTCGCCGTGCGACCACTGCCGGATCTTGTCCGGGCTGGCCAGCGAGATGCGGATGGCGGAGAACGACGTCGGGTCCTTGGGCTTCTCGAAGAAATTGAAGATGTCCTTCACGTCTCGTCCCTCGATGCGGCGTTCGGGTTCCGGGTCATCTGCGCCTAGGCGGTCTTCTTGGGAGCGGCCAGGCCGAGCGGATCAGAGGCCGCCTCGGCCTGCTCGCGGGCCTTGACGGCCTCGGGCGACTCCATGAGGTCCACGTCGAGCGCCAGGCTCTGGAGCTCCTTGATGAGCACGTTGAAGGACTCGGGCAGGCCCGACTCCAGCGTGTTCTCGCCCTTGACGATGGCCTCGTACATGCGCGTGCGGCCGACCACGTCGTCGGACTTCACGGTGAGGAACTCCTGCAGCGAGTAGGCGGCGCCGTAGGCCTCCATGGCCCAGACCTCCATCTCGCCGAGGCGCTGCCCGCCGAACTGGGCCTTTCCGCCCAGCGGCTGCTGGGTGACCAGGGAGTAGGGCCCGATGGACCGGGCGTGGATCTTCTCGTCCACCAGGTGGTGCAGCTTCAGCATGTACATGATGCCGACGGTGACGTCGTGGTCGAAGGCCTCGCCGGTGCGCCCGTCGAAGAGCGTGGACTGCATGGTGCACGACCCGTGGGTGAGCATCCCGCGGATCTCCTCCTCCCGCGCGCCGTCGAACACGGGGCTCGCGGTGAAGATCCCCCGGATCATCTTCTGCGCCAGCTTGGGGACCTCCTTGTCGGGGATCTCGTCGATGATCTGCACGATGCGCTCGTTGGACGCGCCCGCCCCCTCGAAGGCCTTCTTGATGTACTTGCGCATGGGCTCGGCGCCGAACTTCTTCTCGAGCATCTCCTCGACGCGCCAGCCGATGTTGCGCGCGCCCCACCCGAGGTGGGTCTCGAGGATCTGCCCGACGTTCATGCGGGACGGGACGCCCAGCGGGTTGAGGACGATGTCCACCGGACGGCCGTCCTCCAGGTAGGGCAGGTCCTCCTCGGGGAGGATGCGCGAGACCACGCCCTTGTTGCCGTGGCGGCCGGCCATCTTGTCGCCCACCGCCAGCTTGCGCTTGATGGCGACGTAGACCTTGACCATCTTGATGACGCCGGGGGGCAGCTCGTCGCCCTTCTTGAGGCGGCCGATCTTCTCCCCGAAGAGAAGCTTCACCAGCTCGCGCTGCTCCTCGAAGTTCTCGACGATCTTGCGGACCTTCTCCTGGACGTCCTGGGTGCCGGCCACCGCGATCTCGCCCCAGTAGCGCTGCGGAACGGTGTCGAGCAGGTCGTCGGTGAGCCCGTCGCCCTTCTTGAGCAGCTGCTCGCCCTTGTCGTCCACCAGGCGCGCCGCCACCTCCTTGCCGGAGAGCAGCTTGCGGATCTTGAGGAAGGCCGAGTCCTGGATGATGCGGATCTCGTCGTTCTGGTCCTTGAGGAGCTTGGCCTCCTCGGCGTCCTCGATGGCCTTGGCGCGCTCGTCCTTCTCCACGCCCTTGCGGCTGAAGACCTTGGCGTTGATGACCGTGCCCGAGACTCCCGGGGGGACGCGCAGCGAGCTGTCGCGGACGTCGCCGGCCTTCTCGCCGAAGATGGCCCGGAGCAGCTTCTCCTCGGGGGAGAGCTGGGTCTCGCCCTTGGGGGTGATCTTGCCGACCAGGATGTCGCCCGGCTTCACCTCGGCGCCGATGCGGATGATGCCCGCCTCGTCGAGGTCCTTCAGGGCCTCCTCGCCGACGTTGGGGATGTCCCGGGTGATCTCCTCCTTGCCCAGCTTGGTGTCGCGGGCGACGGCCTCGAACTCCTCGATGTGGACGGAGGTGTAGACGTCCTCCTTGAGGAGCCGCTCGGAGAGGAGGATGGAGTCCTCGAAGTTGTAGCCCTGCCAGGGCATGAAGGCGACCACCACGTTCTGGCCGAGCGCGAGCTCGCCCATCTCGGTGGCCGGGCCGTCGGCGATGACGTCCCCCTTCTTGACCCGCTCGCCCGGCTTCACGATGGGCTTCTGGTTGATGCAGGTGTTCTGGTTGGAGCGCTGGAACTTGATGAGGTTGTAGATGTCCACCTCGTTGGCCACGTCGGTGGCCGAGGTGGCCACGTCGGCCTTGACCACGATGCGGCCGGCGTCCACCGACTGGATGACGCCGTCGCGGCGGGCCACCACGGTCACGCCCGAGTCGCGGGCCACGATGGCCTCCATGCCGGTGCCGACCAGGGGGGCCTCGGTGCGGATGAGGGGGACCGCCTGGCGCTGCATGTTCGAGCCCATCAGGGCGCGGTTGGCGTCGTCGTTCTCCAGGAAGGGGACGAGCGCCGCGGCCACCGAGACCAGCTGGTTTGGCGACACGTCCATGAGCCCCACCTCGTCGGGCTTGACCTGGACGTACTCGGCTCCCCTGCGGCAGGAGATCTCGGGGCTGGTGAAGGTGCCCTTCTTGTCGAGCGCCGAGTTGGCCTGGCCGATGGTGTGCTTCTCCTCCTCGAGCGCCGAGTAGAAGTGCACCTCGCCGGTGACCCGGCCCTCCTCCACCTTGCGGTAGGGGGTCTCGACGAAGCCGTACTCGTTCACCCGGGCGTACGTCGAGAGCGAGGCGATGAGGCCGATGTTCGGACCTTCCGGCGTCTCGATGGGGCAGATGCGGCCGTAGTGCGTGGGGTGCACGTCGCGCACCTCGAAGCCGGCGCGCTCGCGGGTGAGGCCGCCGGGCCCGAGGGCCGAGAGGCGCCGCTTGTGGGTCACCTCGCTGAGCGGGTTGGTCTGGTCCATGAACTGCGAGAGCTGGGACGAGCCGAAGAACTCCTTGATCACCGCCGTCACCGGCTTGGCGTTGATCAGGTCGTGCGGCATGAGCGTCTCGATCTCCTGCAGGCTCATGCGCTCCTTGATGGCGCGCTCCATGCGGACCAGGCCGATGCGGTACTGGTTCTCGAGCAGCTCGCCCACCGCGCGCACGCGCCGGTTGCCGAGGTGGTCGATGTCGTCGATGTCCCGCTCGTTCGACCCGTTCTTCAGGTCGATGAGGAAGCGGACCACCTCGAGGACGTCGCGCTTGGTGAGGACCTGGTTGTCGAGCGGCTCCTCGAGCCCGAACTTGTAGTTGAGCTTGAGGCGGCCGACCTTGGAGAGGTCGTAGCGCTCCGGGTTGAAGAAGAGGTTGTGGAAGAGCGAGGCCGCGGTGTCGGGCGTGGGCGGATCGCCCGGGCGCAGGCGCCGGTAGATCTCCATCACCGCCTCCTCGGGAGAGGAGACCTTGTCCGTCACCAGGGTGTCGCGCAGCGACGGCAGCACGTTCAGGCCGTCGATGAAGAGCACCTTGAACTCGGCGATGCCGCGCTTGCGCAGCTCCTCGATCTTGTCCTCGGTGACCTGCTCGTTGACCTCGAGGAGGACCTCGCCGGTCGACTCGTCGACGACGTCCTCGGCGGAGTACTTGAGGTAGACCTCCTCCGGCTCGATGGGGAGGGTCTTCACCTTGGCGGCCACCAGCTTCTTGATGGCTCCCTCGGAGAACTTGCGGTTCTTCTTGACCACCACCTCGCCGGTGCGCGGGTCCTTGATGTCCCGGGTGGCGCGCTGCCCCTTGAGCAGGTCGGGCACCACGTCGCGCTCGTACTTGCCCTTGCCCTCGACCCGGATGGTCTCGGTGTCGTAGTAGTACTTGAGGATCTCCTCCGAGGAACCCCGGAAGTCGATGGGATCCTTCTTGGCGGTGTCGGGGACCGACCCGATGGCGCGCAGCAGGACCGTGGCCGGCAGCTTGCGGCGCCGGTCGATGCGCACGTACAGCATGTCCTTGTGGTCGAACTCGAAGTCGATCCAGGAGCCGCGGTACGGGATGATGCGGGCGTTGTAGAGGATCTTGCCCGACGAGTGGCTCTTGCCCTTGTCGTGGTCGAAGAAGGCGCCCGGGCTGCGGTGCAGCTGGCTGACGACGACGCGCTCGGTGCCGTTGATGATGAAGGTGCCGTTGTCCGTCATCAGCGGGATCTCGCCGAAGTAGACCTCCTGCTCCTTCACGTCGCGGATGGACTGGGCGCCGGTCTCCTCGTCCTTGTCCCAGACCACGAGCCGCACCACCACCTTGATGGGCGCGGAGAAGGTCATCCCCCGCTGGTGGCACTCGTCCACGTCGTACTTGGGCTTCTCGAGGTGGTAGCTCACGAACTCGAGCGAGCTGGTCTCGTTGAAGTCCTTGATGGGGAAGACGGACTTGAACACGCCCTGCAGACCGGTGTCGTCCCGCTTCTCGGGCGGGACGTCGGCCTGCAGGAACTTGTCGTACGAGCTCTTCTGGATGGCGATGAGGTTGGGGATGTCCGCAACCTTCTGGATCTTCCCGAAGTTCTTGCGGGCCCGGAAATTGTTCTGGATCGTCGGCGCCATCGAGCAGGTTCCTCTTTTCCCCGGAAGGAGTCTCGTCACAAGCACTACGAGCCGGCGCGAGGCCGGCTCATGACTTCATGCCCGGCGGTGAGGCCGGGGGACGGGGATGGGCATGGGGGGGACGTGGTTATTAACCACTCTGACCCTCCGTGTCAAAAGTCCCGTCCCGGGAGGGAGGGGGGGGCCGGCCACCGGGCCGTCCATCCCCCCCGACCCGCGCACCGGACTACTTGATCTCGACCTTCGCTCCGGCGGCCTCGAGCTTCTTCTTGACCTCCTCGGCCTCGGCCTTGGGAACGCCCGTCTTGACCTCCTTGGGGGCCCCCTCGACCAGGTCCTTGGCCTCCTTCAGGCCCAGGCCGGTGATGGCGCGGACTTCCTTGATGGTGTTGATCTTGTTGGCGCCGGCGTCCAGGAGGACCACGTTGAACTCGGTCTTCTCCTCGACCGGGGCGGCTGCGGCCCCCCCACCGGCGGCCATCATCACCGGGGCGGCGGCGGCGCTGACGCCCCACTTCTCCTCGAGGGTCTTCACGAGCTCGGCGGCCTCGAGGATGGTGAGGCCGGAGAGCTGCTCCACGATTGCGTTCAGGTCTGCCATGACTTCGTCTTCCTTTTTTCTTGGGGGGCGACTGAAGCGCCCCGCGTCCATGCCCGCGCTGTCGCGCGGGCGGGTTCACGTACCGTCAAGAAGCCTTCTTCTCCAGCTGTTCCCTGCGCGCGCCGAGGACCTGGGCAAGCTGCTGGCCAGGTGCGGCGAGCAGCCGCACGAGCTTCGACGCCGGCTGGGCGATGGTTCCCGCGATCTTCGAGCGCAGCTCGGGGAGCGAGGGCAGCTTCGCGAGGGCCATGATGCCCTTCACGTCGATGACCTTTCCCTGCACCACTGCGATGCGGAGCGTGAAGTTCTCACGGTCCTTGACGAAGTCCGCCAGGATCTTCGCCGGGGCGACCACGTCGTCGTACGACATGACGAGCGCCGTCGGTCCGACGAACTTTCCCGCCAGCTGCTCGAGGTCCGTGCCCTTGGCGGCACGGATGGCCAGGGAGTTCTTGACGATGCGGTACTCCACCTTGGCTTCGCGGCACTTCCTGCGAAGCTCGGTGACCGTCGCCACGTTGAGTCCCCTGGGCTCCGCAAGGATGGCGGCCTTGGCCTTGGCCATCTTGGCGTGGAGGTTCCCGATGACTGCTTCTTTTTCCGTCCGGTTCAAGTGTTCTCACTTCCTTCCCGACCGGCCGCAAAGCGGCTCGGCGTGATGTGGGCCACGGACCGGACGTCGGTACGGACCCCCTGGCCAAGCAGGGGACGCTGCAATCGCAACTTCCCGTCTCGGCGGGTCGGGCTCGAATCGCCCGCTTGGCCACCCATCCCCTTCTCGCTTCTCGCACCCGGGGACGGGCAGGCCCGCTGTCTTGGACCAGGAAACACCCGCCGGCGACGCGCCGGAGGGCAAACCTGGAAATGCGGTCTCCTATGCTGCCGTGTGGTGGGCGCTGAGCTCGGCCGGGTCGAGCCTGATGCCCGGCCCCATGGTCGTGCTCACGGTGACACCCTTCAGATACACGCCCTTCGCCGTCTGGGGGCGCGCCTTGAAGATGACCTCCATGATGGCGTTGAAGTTGTCCTTCAGCTTGTCCGGGGTGAAGGAGGCCTTGCCGAACGGCACGTGGACGATCCCGGCCTTCTCGACCCGGAACTCCACCTTGCCGGCCTTCTGCTCCCGGACCGCGCGGCCCACGTCGGCGCTGACCGTGCCCACCTTGGGGTTCGGCATGAGGCCGCGGGGACCGAGCACCTTGCCGAGCCGGCCGACCACTCCCATCATGTCGGGGGTGGCGATGACCTTGTCGAAGTCCATGAAGCCGCCCTGGATCTTCTCGGCCAGGTCCTCGGCGCCGACGAGGTCGGCTCCGGCCTCCGTGGCCTCGCGGGCCTTGTCGCCCTTGGCGAAGACCGCCAGCCGGATGGTCTTGCCCATTCCGTGGGGGAGCACCACCGCGCCGCGGACCACCTGGTCGGCGTGCTTGGGGTCCACGCCCAGGTTGATGGCGGCGTCCACCGACTCGTCGAACTTGCGGACGGCCGTGCTCTTCACGAGCGCCAGCGCGTCGTCGAGCTTGTAGCGCCTGTTGCTGTCGACGTTCTCGGCGGCCTTCTTGAACTTCTTTCCGATGTGAGCCATGTGCGTGTCTCCCGGCCTAACCGACGATCTCGATGCCCATGGACCGGGCGGTGCCCTCGACGGTCCGCATCGCGGCCTCGAGGCTCCCCGCCGTCATGTCCTGCATCTTCATCTTGGCGATCTGCTCGAGCTGCGTGCGCGACACCTTCCCGACCTTCTCCTTGCCGGGGGCGTGCGCGCCGCTGCCCTTCTTCTTCTCGGTGTGCAGTCCGGCGGCCTTCTTGAGCAGGATCGACGCCGGGGGCGTCTTGAGGATGAAGCTGAAGGAGCGATCCTGGTAGACCGTGATGATCACCGGGATGATGAGCGCTTCCTTCGCCTGCGCCTGCGTGGCCGCGTTGAACTGCTTGCAGAACTCCATGATGTTCACGCCGTGCTGGCCGAGCGCCGGACCCACCGGGGGCGCCGGGTTGGCCTTCCCAGCCGGGATCTGCAGCTTGATCTGCCCTGTGACCTTCTTCATGCCTCGTCATCCTTCCGGGCCCGTGCGGCTGGCCCTGCGTGGTCTTCCGGGCGGCGAGCCCTTCCACGCTCTGTGAACTGCGGGTGCGGCGGGTGAGGCCTCGACTGCGCTTGCGGTTCCGTCGTTCGGGACGGCGCCGCGGAGTGGCTCTTGCGGCGGCTGAAACCGCCGCTGCTACGTCTTCTCCACCTGCATGAAATCGAGCTCGACCGGGGTGGCCCGGCCGAAGATGGACACCAGCACGCGGACCTTGCCCTTGTCGGGCTTGACCTCTTCCACCGTGCCGTTGAAGTTGGAGAAGGGGCCGTCGGTCACGCGGACCTGGTCGCCCTCCTCGAACTGGACCTTGGGCTTGGGCTTGAGGGTGCCCTCGGAGATCTGGCTGGTGAGGCGGGCAACCTCGACGTCGGAGATGGCCGGGACGTCCTTGGGGATCTTGGCGCTCCCGACGAAGCCGGTGACCTTGGCGGTGCCCTTCACGAGGTGCCAGGTGCGGTCGTCCATCTCCATCTGGACCAGCACGTAGCCGGGGAAGAACTTCCGCTTGGAGGTCTTCTTCTCCCCCTTCACCATCTCCACGACCTGCTCCATGGGGATGAGGATCTCTCCGAAGCTCTCCTGGAGATCCTCCTGGCGCACGCGCTCCTCGAGCGACTTCTTCACCTTGTTCTCGAAGCCCGAATACGTGTGCACCGCGTACCACTTCTTCGCCATTGCCATGTTCTCCCGACGCTCGGTGCGCCGCCTCCGGGCGCTCCGCGCCCGGCAACCTGCTAGTAGACCAGCGACGAGAGACGCGACCAGACCACGTCGAAGATGCCGAGCAGGAACGCCGCGAGGAAGGTGAAGACCACCACCGCGACGGTGGAGGCCCGCGTCTCGCGGAGATTGGGCCACGAGACCCGCTCCAGTTCCTGGGCGACCTGCATGGACACCGCGTTGACGCGCGGGGACCGCCAGGCCAGCACCGCCAGCGCTGCCGCGATGCCGTACCCGAGCAGCGTGGTGAGGGTCCAATCGTCCCCCAGCACGGCCACGTCGTTCAGGCGCGCGTACGAGAAGCCGAGGGCAAGGATCTTCTCGAGGAAGATCCCGACCACGACCGCCGCGAAGAAGTAGAAGATCGCGACGACTCGCTTCGGCTCGACGCCAGGTCCCTTTTCCATGCTGCCCTTCCGCTGAACTGGCAGGCCAGGAGGGATTCGAACCCCCAACCCGCGGTTTTGGAGACCGCTGCTCTACCGTTCGAGCTACTGGCCTTCGAAATCCCGGTACAGGACTACTTCGTTTCCTTGTGCGTCGCGTGCTTGCGGCAGCGCGGACAGAACTTGGAACGCGAGAGCTTGTCCTGGGTCTTCTTCTTGTTCTTGGTGGTGCTGTAATTCCGCTCCTTGCAGGTCGTGCACTCGAGCGTGATGATCGTCCTGTTGCCGGCCATGGCTTTCCGTCCTCACTGAGATGACGGCCGGGGCGGACTTCTCCTCGACCGTGATGCTGGAGCCCTCTTCCAGGATTGAACTGGAGACCTCGTCCTTACCAAGGACGCGCTCTACCGACTGAGCTAAGAGGGCCTTTCTTCCTTTCTTCGTGACCTTGCGACCTGGAGCGGGAAAAGGGATTCGAACCCTCGACATTCAGCTTGGAAGGCTGACGCTCTACCAACTGAGCTATTCCCGCGTACCTCGTCAATCTCCTGGAGTGGAGGGGGGTGGATTCGAACCACCGAAGGCGTAAGCCGGCAGATTTACAGTCTGCTCCCTTTGGCCGCTCGGGAACCCCTCCTTGACCACTTCGAACCTGAACCTAAGGACCACGACGATCGATGCGACGGGCCAGCTGGAGCTGGCGGTGGGATTCGAACCCGCGACCTGCTGCTTACAAGGCAGCTGCTCTGCCAACTGAGCTACGCCAGCGAATCCCCAGAAGTTTCTGGCTCTGGCCACCCGGCGCGAGGGACACCCGTCCCCGGCGTCGGAGCGGGGTCTTGTACAAGACGCTCCCGGCCTTGTCAAGGCAGGATCTTGCCTGTGCTTTCGCCCCGCTGGCGCGCCGCTTCGTAGAGCGCGATGGCCCCCGCGGCCGACGCGTTCAGGCTGCCCACCTTGCCCAGCATGGGGATGCGGACGGCGTGGTCGCAGTTCTTCCGGACGAGCGGCCGGATCCCCTGCCCTTCCCCCCCAGGACGAGCGCGATCGGCCCCCGGAGGTCCACCGAACGGAGCTCCTCGGTCCCGTCCGGGACGGTGGCGACCGTCCAGATCCCCGCCTCGCGGAGCTCCTCGATGCAGCGGACCAGGTTCGTGACCCGGGCGATGGCCATGTGCTCCACCGCCCCGGCCGATGCCTTGGCGGCCGACGGGGTCACGCCCGCCGCCCGGTCCCGGGGCAGCACCACGCCGTGGGCCCCCAGAGCGTGGGCCGACCGGACGATGGCGCCGAGGTTGTGGGGATCCTCCACGCCGTCGAGCAGGACGAGCAGCGGGGGGCGCCCGGACTCGCCGGCCGCGGCCAGGATCTCGTCGAGATCCCGGTAGCGGTAGTCGGCGACCACCGCCACGATGCCCTGGTGCTGGGTCAGCCCGGCCAGCCGGTCGAGCTTGGTGCGTGGCGCCGTTCGCACCTTGGCGCCCCGGTCGCGCGCGCCCTTCTCGAGATCGGCGAAGGCGCGGGGACGGTCCCCGCCCTCGGCGAGCCAGAGCTCGGTGATCCCCTCCGCGCCGGAGCGGAACAGCTCACGGACGGGGTTCATCCCGTAGACGACGCGCATGCCGGCCTCACTTCACGTCGATGGCGACGGTGACGGTCTTCGTCTGGGGGACGCACCAGGTGTCGCTGCAGATGGCGAACCGCATGTGCACCGTAACCTGTTGCCCCCCCTTGGCCACGGCCCTGACCGGGATCTCGAAGCTCGGGTTCTCGGCCTTGGGATCCACCGCGTCCTCGCGCTTCCACTCGACCTTGTCCACCACGAGCCCGGCCGACGGCGTCACCTTGTACTTGAGGGGGAACTCCCGGTTCACGTGGATCCCCTTCTCGAGCGAGACCACGTCGACGACCACCTTCCCCTTCCTTCCCACCTCGAGGGTGCGGGACGAGCCGTCGGTCACGACCTTGTAGGTGCTGGCCGCGTTCGCACCGTCGCCGGCGTGGGCGGGAGGCGCGAGTGCGACGGCGAGTGCGACGAGGGCGATGCGGACCATGTCTCCTCCTCCGGGTTCCGGGGCGGGTATACCAGGGACGGGCCTCCCTGCCCTCCGATTCAGCGAGCGCGGCGAGGGGAGGGACGGACCCGCCGGCGGCGGCGCGGCGCCACGGCCGGGGCGCCCAGCATCTCGGCGGCGCGCTCCACGATGGCGCCGGCCAGGTCGACCCCGCAGGCCTCCTCGGCCTCCCGGATGCCCGGCGAGCTGTGGACCTCGAAGACCCTGGGACCGCCCGGAGCGTCGAGCATGTCCACCGCGCAGACCTCGAGCCCGATGACCCGGGCGGCCGCCAGGGCGGCCTGCTCGGCGCCGGCGTCGAGCGCGGCGGCCTCGAAGCGCGCCCCCTGGCCGAGGTTGCGCGAAAGGCGCCCCACCCGGGGGCGCCGGCGCAAGGCGGCGAGCGCCCGCCCGCCGACCACGAAGGCGCGCAGGTCCCCCCCGCGCCGTCCCCCCACGTACTGCTGCACCATGGTGTTCTGGCCGAGCCGCAGGATGGCCTCGAGCGCGGATTCCAGCGCCTGACGGCTCTCGCAGACGATGACGCCGGTCTTCTCGTTGCCCCGCAGGAGCTTCACCAGCACCGGCAGCCCGCCGACGTGGCGGACCATCTCGCGCAGCCCGGAGGGCTCGGAGGCCATCACCGTGCGCGGCACCTCGACCCCGCTCGCCGAGAGCAGCTGCAGCACCCGCATCTTGTTGCGGGCCAGCCCGATGGCCGGCGCCCCGTTCAGCACCGGCAGGCCGAGGCTCTGGAGGTGGTTCACCACCGCGAGCCCGTACTGGCTGATGGACGGGGCGATGCGCGGCACCACCACGTCGGTGGACGGGAAGGCCCCTCCGCGGTGGAAGATCTCCGGCCCCTCCCGGCCCAGCCGCATCTCCACCTGGAGCGGGTCGATCACCCGGGCCACGTGGCCCCGGGATCGCGCCGCCTCGACGATTCGCCGGGTGGTGAAGATGCCGGCCGAGCGGGAGAGGACCGTCAGGTGCATCGGCGCAGGCTAGACCTGCTTGAACTCCGCGTCGACGACGTCGTCGCCGCCCTTCTTCTCCGGCTCCCGCGGCGCGGCGCCGCCAGCCGGACCGGCCCCGCCCTCGGGAGGGGTGCCGGCCGCCTTGTAGAGCTCCTCGGCCGCTTTGTGGCTGGCCTTCTCGAGCTTCTCGAGCGCCGCCTTGAGCTCCTCGGCGGTGCCCCGCTCCCGGACCTGGTGGGCCTCCTGCACCAGCCCCTCCAGCTCGGTCACGGTGGCGGGGGGAAGCTTCTCCTTGTTCTCCTTGAGGAGCTTCTCCATCTGGTAGGCGAGGTTCTCCACCCGGTTCTTGACCTCGACCTCCTCGCGCCGCTTCTTGTCCTCGGCCTCGTGGGAGCGGGCGTCGTTCACCATCTTGTCCACCTCGTCCTTGGAGAGGCCGGACGACTGGGTGATGGTGACCTTCTGCTCCTTGCCCGTGGCCTTGTCCTTGGCGGCCACGTTCAGGATGCCGTTGGCGTCGATGTCGAAGGTGACCTCGACCTGGGGGATCCCGCGCGGCGCGGGGGGGATGCCCTCGAGGTGGAAGCGACCCAGCGTGCGGTTGTCGCGCGCCATCTCGCGCTCCCCCTGGAGCACGTGCACCTCCACCGAGGTCTGGCCGTCCGAGGCCGTGGAGAAGGTCTCCGACTTGCGGGCCGGAATGGTGGTGTTGCGCTCGATGAGCCGGGTCATCACGCCGCCCAGCGTCTCCACGCCCAGCGAGAGCGGGGTGACGTCGAGCAGCAGGATGTCCTTCACGTCGCCGGAGAGCACGCCGCCCTGCACGGCGGCGCCCACGCTCACCACCTCGTCGGGGTTGACCGTCTTGTTCGGCTCCTTGCCGAAGAACTTCTTCACCGTCTCGACGATGAGGGGCATGCGGGTCTGGCCGCCCACCATCACCACCTCGTCGATCTTGTCGGGCGAGAGCCCGGCGTCGGCGAGCGCCTTCTTCACCGGCTCGATGGAGCGATCCACCAGCGGCGCCACCAGCTGCTCCAGCTTGGCGCGGGTGAGCTTGACCGCCAGGTGCTTGGGGCCGGTCTGATCGGCGGTGAGGAACGGCAGGTTGACCTCGGTCTCCATGGTGGAGGAGAGCTCGATCTTGGCCTTCTCGGCCGCATCCTTGAGACGCTGAAGCACCATCTTGTCCTTGGACACGTCGATGCCGGTGTCCCGCTTGAACTCGGCGATGAGCCAGTCGATGATCACCTGGTCGATGTTGTCGCCGCCCAGGTGGGTGTCCCCGTTGGTGGCCAGCACCTCGACGACCTTGTCGCCCACCTCGAGGATGGAGATGTCGAAGGTTCCTCCGCCGAAGTCGTAGACGGCGATCTTCTCGTTCGACTTCTTGTCGAGGCCGTAGGCCAGCGCCGCGGCGGTGGGCTCGTTGATGATGCGGCGCACGGTCAGGCCGGCGATCTCGCCGGCGTCCTTGGTGGCCTGGCGCTGGGCGTCGTTGAAGTAGGCGGGGACGGTGATCACCGCGTCGGTGACCTTCTCGCCCAGGTAGTTCTCGGCGGCCCGCTTGAGCTTGAGCAGGATCTGCGCGCTGATCTCGGGCGCGCTGAGCGGCTTGCCGTCGATGTCGATGCGGACGTCGCCCCCGGCCCCGGCCATGACCTTGTACGGGACCCGCTTGCTCTCCTCCTGGACCTCGTCGAACCGGCGTCCCATGAAGCGCTTGATGCTGTAGATGGTCCGCTCGGGGTTGGTGATGGCCTGGCGCTTGGCCACCTGGCCGACCAGCCGCTCCCCGTCCTTCAAGTAGGCCACGACCGACGGGGTGATGCGGGAGCCCTCCTCGTTCGTGATGACGACGGGGTCCTTCCCCTCCATCACCGAGACCACCGAGTTGGTGGTGCCCAGGTCGATGCCGATGATCTTTCCCATGTGTGCGAAGCCTCCCTTGTGAGAAGGAGGCTAAGTACTCACCGCGACGAGTCAAACGCCTCCTCCCCGGAAAATCGCACCCCATCCGGGGGTTGGCGGGGGCTCCCGCGCCCCGGGTGGGTGCGTAGAGCGCTTCGCAGTATGGAACCTTTTCTACCCGATCGTGACCGGAGCCACGTGGCATCCCCGGCACCGGATCGTTGAAATTCCGTCACTTTCGGGACGACGCAGTGTGGCATCCGGCTTGCTCCCCTGGAGTGCGACGCCGCAGTCATACCCTTGGACAGGGGACTCGATGCTCCAGGCCTACACCGCGCGCCGCAACCAAGAGCAGACCGCCATCCTCCTGAACGCCAACGCCAAGCAGGTGAGTCCGCGCGTCCGCGACTCCCTCTCGGGGCTGGTGCCTGCGGAGAGCCTCTTCTTCTCCCGCGACCGGGACGACGCACACCGCATCGCCGATGTGGTCGTCTCCCGCGGCTTCGGAACCGTCTTCACCGGCGGGGGGGACGGGACCTTCGTCTCCTGGGTGAACCACATCCTCGACCGGGCCGAGACCCGCTCCGTCCCGTCGCCCCGCTTCGGCGTCCTGGCGCTCGGCACGGGCAACGCCGTGGCCGAGATGGTCGGCGCCGGACGCCCCATCGACGACCTCCGCCGCCACCTCTCCGGCGAGGTCCTGCCGGGCCGGCGGCTCGACCTGATCAGCTGCGAGGGACGGCGCACCCCGTTCGCGAGCGTCGGGCTCGATGCGGCCGTCCTGAACGACTACAACTGGATCCGCGCCAGGCTGGGCGGCAAGGCCGGCCGCCTCGCCCGCGGGATGCGCGGCTACGGCCTCGCCATCGCGCTCCGCTCCGCGCCCCGCCAGGTGTTCCAGCGGGCCCCGGTCCACTGCGAGATCCTGAACACCGGCGCCCCGGCCTGGCGGCTCGACGCCTCGGGCGACCGGGTGGGCCGCGCCGTCGAGAACGGCGAGCTGCTCTACGCCGGCCCCTGCATGCTGGCGGCCGGCAGCACGGTGCCCTACTACGGATTCAAGCTGCGGGCCTTCCCCTTCGCCGGCCGGCGCGCCTCCACCATGAACCTGCGCGTGTTCACCCGGATCCCGGTGCCCGCCATGGTCCTCCAGGCCAGGAAGATCTTCACCGGAGAGTTCCAGCACCCCGGCCTCCTCGACTTCGAGGCCGAGCAGGTGGAGATGAGCTTCGACCGCCCCGTCCCCTTCCAGGTGGGCGGCGACGCCGAGGGGCACCGCGACAGCCTGACGCTGGGCATCGCGCGGCGCAGCGTGGAGCTGCTCGACTACACCGGCCGCACCAGCATCCTCCCGGCCCCGGCCACCCTGCACTAGCGTTACAGCAAGTTTGCAGCCAGCTCGGCGAGGGGAGACCGCTCCCCCTTCGAGAGGGTCACGTGGGCAGCCAGCTTCTCCTGCTTGAAGCGGTTCACCACGTGCACGAGGCCGTTGTTGGTCTGGTCCACGTACGGGTTGTCGATCTGGTAGGGGTCGCCGGTGAGGACGATCTTCGTCCCGTCGCCGACGCGGGTGATGATGGTCTTCACCTCGTGCGGCGTCAGGTTCTGCGCCTCGTCCACGATCATGAACTGGTTGGGGATGGAGCGGCCGCGGATGTAGGTGAGCGGCTCGATCTCGAGGATCCCCAGGTCCACCAGCTCGTGGTAGCCGCGCCCCAGCTTCTTGTCGGAGCGCGAGAGGTTCATGAGGTACTCGACGTTGTCGAAGATGGGCTGCATCCAGGGGTTCAGCTTCTCCTCGACCGACCCGGGCAGGTAGCCGATGTCCCGCCCCAGCGGGAAGATCGGGCGCGAGACCAGGAGCTTCTGGTAGGCGGTCTCCTCCATGGTCTTGTGGAGGCCGGCGGCGATGGCGAGCAGGGTCTTGCCGGTGCCCGCCTTCCCCACGATGGTGACCAGCCGGATCTCGTCGTTGAGCAGCAGGTCGAGCGCGAACGACTGCTCCTTGTTGCGCGGCCGGATGCCCCAGATCCCCTCCTTGGGGAGCTTGATGAGGGGCACGTAGGCCTGCCGCGGGGCGCTGAACTTCCCCACGGCGCTGTGCTGGAGGTTGTCCCGGTCGCGCAGCACCACGAACTCGTTGGGCGGCGGAGTGGGGCCGTCGGGTGGGAGCGGGACGACGCCCTGGGCGTAGAACTGGTTCACCGCCTCGGCATCCACCACCTCCTCGGCCACCCCGCTCCAGAGCTCGTCGAGGTCGACGCCCTCGACGTCGTAGTCCTCGGTGGTGAGCCCCATGGCGTCGGCCCGGATGCGCAGGTTCGTGTCCTTCGACACGAAGACCGCCGGGAGCTCGCGCTCGCGCTGCGAGATGTCGAGCGCCACCGCCAGGATCCGATCGTCGGTCGTGGAGTGGCCGTTGCGCAGCTCGGGCGGCAGCTGCCGGTCGGTGAAGAGGACCCTGACCGTCCCCTTCCCTGCGCCGATGGGAACTCCCTCCTTGAGCCGCCCCTGCGAGCGGAAGTCGTCGAGGCTCCGCGCCACCGCCCGGGCGTTCCGGCCCAGGCTGGAGAGGTCGCGCTTGAAGTTGTCGATCTCCTCGATCACGTAGATCGGGATGACGACGTTGTTGTCGTCGAAGGCGAAGATCGAGCGCGGATCGTGCAGCAGGACGTTGGTGTCGAGGACGAAGTTCTTCTTCAAGGCCCACCTGCCCGGGGACGGTTCGCCTTCGGCCCGGGGTCGTCCGGGAGTCTAGCAGGGGGTCCGGCCGCCGGACAGGTCGGACGAGCGGACGGTGCGGTTCCGCCCGGTGCGCTTGGCCTGGTAGAGGCACGCATCGGCCACCTCGACGAGGCGCGCCTTCTCGGTCCCGTCCTCGGGGAAGGTGGCGATCCCGAGCGAGATGGTGACGTGGAGCGGACCGGACTCGGTGGGGAACGTGGTGGCCTCGAGGCGCTGCCGGACCCGCTCGGCGATGATCCGCGCCCCTTCCCCGTCGGTCTCGGGCATGACGATGGCGAACTCCTCGCCGCCGTAGCGGGCCACGAGGTCGGTGCCGCGGGCCTCCTTGCCGAGGACGTGCCCCACCCCGCGCAGCACCAGGTCGCCCACCGGGTGGCCGTGCGCGTCGTTCACCGACTTGAACCGGTCCACGTCGCAGAGCACGACCGAGAGCCGCTTGCCGTGGCGCTGGGCCAGCCGGAGCTGCTCGTCGAGGCGGGACTGGAAGGTGCGGTGGTTGTGCAGGCCGGTCAGGCCGTCGGTGCTGGCGAGCCGCTCGGTCTGCTCGAAGAGGCGGGCCCGCAGGAGCGCGTCGGCCACCTGCATGGCGATCACCTCGAGCTGGCGGGCCGCCCCCCGGGCGAAGGCGTCGGGGCGCCTCGACCCCACCACCAGCGTTCCCATGGCCTGGTCACCCGACTTGAGCGGGAAGACCCGGATCGATCCCAGCCCCTTCAACCGCGTGCCCTCGTCGAAGACGCGCATCCGGTCCACCCGATCGCCCTGCCCGGGGAGCGACGAGCCGTGCCGCACCGCCGAGGCCACCAGCCCGCTCTGGGCGGAGAAGCGCAGCCCCAGGATCTCGGAGGGCTGCCACCCCTGCGGGGAGGAGGTCACCGCCTTCACGACACGGTGGGGGCGCCGGGCCTCCTCCGGCTCGTGGAGGGTCACCGCGCCGAAGTCGAGATCGACGATGCGCGCGGCCACCTCGATGGCAGCGTCGAGGACGTCCTGGGTCTTGGAGGTGCGGTTGAGCTGCTCGATGGCCGCGTAGAAGAGCTCCTTCTCGTCCCGCTCGGTCTGGAGCGACACCAGGATGCGCTCCGACTCGACGGCGCGGATGAGCTCCCCGGCCACGCGCGCGACCAGGCTCTCGTCCGACTCGTCGAAGGGCAGGTTCTCGAGCCGGTCGGCCACCAGCACCCCGCGGACGTGGCCGCCGCGCCGGTCCACCAGGGGCGCCGCCACGAGGGCCCTGGGGCGCGTCCCGTCGTCGTAGTAGGTGGCGGAGCGGATCTCGCCGGAGAGGCGCAGGGGCGCGCGCCGGGAGATGACGCTGCCCAGGACCCCCTCGGCGGCCGGGAGCGGCTGGCGCGAGACGTGGTCGGAGAGCGACCGGCACTCCCGGAGCGTGATCGTCGCGTCGTCCGGCGACAGCAGGAAGAGCGCGCAGGTATGGCAGCGCAGCGCGGCCTCGGCGACCTCCATGGCCCCGGCCATGGCGGCCTCGACCTGGACCGCCGCGGCCCGTCCGCGCAGGAGCGCCCGCTCCTCGTCGGCGGATGCGCCGCGATCGAGCCCGCGCGGGGACAGCAGCCGCATCTCCCGGGCGCGCTCGTCGAGGTCCCTCAGGCGCCGGTCCACGGCCTCGCGCTCGTTGCGCTGCGCCGCCGCGAGCCGGGCCCAGAGCACCGCGTGGTAGAGGACCGCGAAGAGGAGGATGAACCCCACCCGGGCCAGCATCCCGGGCAACCCGGACGGTTCCGCGCCGGCGTTCCACCAGACCCCGAGCTGAAGCGCCGCCGCCAGCCCCACGAGCGCGAGCCCCACCGGCAGGGAGAGGAAGGAGACCGCCACCGCGGCCGTCAGGTAGACGAGCGGGAAGAGCGGCCCCTCGCCGCTCCCCGACGACGTGAGCTGGGCCAGCGCGGCGGCGCCGACCACGAAGATGGCGCCGATCTCCAGCTGCTCGCCGACGCGCGCCACGCGCCCGTCGGCCGAGCGGCGGACGGCGCGCACCGACGAGACCGACGCGGCCGCGCCGAGCAGCAGGAGGACGCCCCACTCCTCGAGCCCGACGCCGGGGCCGGCGAACCAGCCGCGGGCGACTCCGGCCGCGGCCAGCACCGCGGCGGCGCCGGGGAGCGTCCGGCCCGCGGTGCGGGCGGCGCGGCGGCGCACCGGGGGACCGAGGAGACCGTCGTCCCGGTACCAGGCGCCGTGGATGGCGGCGTGGATGCGACTCCGGGTGACGCGCCCGTCGAGGACCTGGCGCCTCCTCCGCACCGCGCCGGCCGCTGCGCTGGCGGGGGGCGGGCTCACCGCTGCGCTCCCGGAGGCGGCAGCTCGTACACCCGCTCGCCGGGGCGCACGTAGCCGAGCTCCTCCCGGGCGGCCCGTTCCAGCGCCGCCGGGTCCCCGGCCAGCGCGCGGGCCTCGCGCCGCAGCTTCTGGTTCTTCTCGCGGAGCTTCTCGTTCTCGTCGGCGACGCGCCGCACGTCGGCAGCCAGCGCCCGGTGCTTTCGCAGGCCGGCGGGGTGCAGCGCCGAGGCGACGAACAGGGCCGCCACGACGCCGGAGTAGGCGATGAGCCATGGTTTCGCGCGCTTCACGGGCCTCGCGGCCACCCTACCAGGGGGGTCGGGACCGTCCAGAAATCGGCCGATAGCCGCCGGTGGAGGCGGTGGCCGGCGCCGTCAGCCCTTCTCGACCCGCTTCAGGAAGATCTCGCTGGCGATCTCCGGGTCGATGGCCACCGTGGTCTCGCCGATGTCGAGGACGTAGGCGGGGGAGCGCTGGTGGAGCCGGACCTCGCTCCCGGGGACAACGCCCAGGGCGGCGAGCTTGTCCATCCGCTCGTGGAAGCGGGGGGCGATGAAGACGATCCGGCCGGTCGCGCCGATGGGGAAGTGGGGCAGCCCGGTGACGAGCGACTGCACGCTGCGGTGGGCGGCGCTGCAGCAGTCCCCCGGCGGGATCGACTTCCCGTGAGGACAGGTGGGCGGGTGGCCGAGCAGCGTGCAGACCGAGTCGGTCGCCTCCGGGGAGAGGATGTGCTCGAACTCGCAGGCCTGGCTCTCCGCCACCCCCTCCGACAGGTCGAGCAGGTCCCGGAAGAGCCGCTCCGCCAGGCGGTGGCGCCGGATCACGCCGCGGGCCCGGGCCGTCCCGGTCTCGGTCAGGGTCACCCGGTCGCCCTCGACCCGGACGAGCCCCATTCCCGCCAGGGTGCCGAAGTCGGCGGCGCCGGAGCCGGGGGCGTGGTCGCCCACCCGCGAGAGCACGCTCGCCACGTCGTCCTGCCCGATCTCCGCCTCGGCGAAGACCGCCTCGAGGAACTCCTCCGCCCTGCGTGCATCCATGCCGCTCACCGTGCCGCCTCCTTGCGCCGATCCAGCCAGCCCTTCAGCTTGCCCGCCCACCCGGTCTCCTGGGGAAAGGAGTACCCGCAGGACGGGCAGCACACCACCCGGCACCCGGTGGCCAGAGGGCAGGACGGGCGGCAGCCCTGTCCCTCGGCGTCGAAGGCCATCCCGCAGAGCGGGCACCGTTCCTGTCGCTGGACGAGGGCCGGCACATTCACCCCTAGTAGAACCTGCGCATGAGGAGGTTCACCGCGGCGCCCACGCCCACCGAGAAGGGGAGCACGAAGGCGGCGATGGCGAGCCCGGTCTTCCATCCACGCTCCTTCAGGATCATGAGGAAGTTGGCGATGCAGGGGATGAAGAGGGTCACGGTGACGAGCGCCACGGTGACCTGGATCTCCATCACCCGGGTCATGGTCCCGGTGGTCATGAAGGGCTGGTAGATCTGGAAGAGCCCGGCGGCGGCGTAGTCGCGCCGCAGGAACCCCAGGATGAAGGCGCTGGCCGCCTGCTCGGGCAGCTGCAGGATTCCGACCACCACCGGCGCCGCCGCCCGCTCCACGAGCCCCAGCAAGTGGGTCCGGTCGAGCACCCAGAGGAGCAGCGTGCCCAGGACGAAGAGCGGGAGCGCCTCGCGCAGGTACCACTCCATGCGCGCCAGCGTCTTCACGAGCACGTTGCCGAGCTGGGGGACGCGCAGCGGCGGGAGCTCGAGAACGAAGTCGGAGCCCCGCCCGGGGATGACCCGCGCCGCCAGCCAGCCCACCAGGAAGAGCACGAGGACGATCACCGCGGAGAACCAGAGCGAGGCGGCGAAGGAGAGCCCCTGGAGCATCGCGAAGATGACGGCGATCTGCGCGCTGCAGGGCACCGCGAGCGCCAGGAGCAGCGTGACGATCACGCGCTCCTTGCGGGTCTCCATGATCCGGGCGGTCATGGTGGCCATGGTGTCGCAGCCGAGGCCGAGCACCATGGGCAGGACGGCCTTGCCGTTCAGCCCCATCCACTTGAAGACCCGGTTCACCATCACCGCGAGCCGGGGCAGGTAGCCCGAGTCCTCGAGGACGCTGAAGGAGAGGAAGAAGGTGGCCACGATGGGCAGCACGATGGCCATGCCGTAGGCCAGCCCCATGGAGACCAGGCCGTACCTCCCGATGATGAAGCCGCTGGTCTCCCGGAAGGGAAGCCCGGGCGGACCGACCAGGAACTCCTGGATCGCTCCGGCCGGAACGACGAAGCGCAGGAAGGCCTCCGTCCAGGGCACGACGTGATCGTAGAAGACCGTGTTCTCGAGGAAGTCCACCAGCGTCTTGGCGCCGAACACGCCCACGAAGAAGTAGGCGGCGGCGAGCACCAGCAGGAGGACGGGGATGCCCTTGACCGGGTCGGTGGACCAGGCGCCGATGCGGCGGGCCAGCGCGCTTCCCGCCGAGGCCTTCCCCCGGGTGACCACCTGGTCGTGCAGCCGGTCGGCGGCGGCGAGCCGCTGCCGGGCCACCACGAAGCGGAGCGACTCGGGGTACCGGCTGGCCAGGGCGCGCCGGATCCCCTCGATGCGCTGCAGCCTCTCGGCGGACGCCCCGGAGAACAGCCAGGGCTGGAGCGAGTCGTCGCCGGCCAGCACCATGAGGCCGAGGGAGCGCCGGGAGAGGCGCGCCGCGGGCAGGAGCGGCTCGAGGTCGGAGAGCGCCGACTCGATGGCCGGGTCGTAGCGCGGCCGGAAGCTGGAGACGCCCGCCTCCGGGATCCGCTCGAGCAGGAGCGGCAGGCCGGTGCGCTGCACCGCCACGGTGGAGATCACGTCGATCCCCAGCGCGGCGGAGAGCCGGTCGGTGTCGATGCGGATCCCGCGGGCGGCGGCCTCGTCGGCCATGTTGAGCGCCAGCGTGAAGGGGACGCCGGCCTCGGCGAGCTGGCAGGCCAGCAGGAGCCCGCGCCGGAGGTTCTTGGCGTCGCACACCTGAAGGCAGACGTACTCCGGCTCGCGGAGCAGGATGTCGCGGGTCACCTGCTCGTCCTCGGACATGGGGAGCAGGTTGTTGGTGCCCGGGGTGTCGAGCACGTGCCAGCGCAGGCCGCCGATCTCGGCCGCGCCCCGCGTGACCTCCACGGTGGTGCCCGGGTAGTTCGAGACGGTGACGTACTTGCCGGTGAGCGCGCCGAAGAGGACGCTCTTGCCGACGTTGGGGTTGCCCACCAGCACCAGCGTGCGCGGGGCGGCCACGATCTCCTTGTGGTCGAGCGGCTGGCTGCGGGCGGAGGCGCCCGACGCGGGGGTCACGGCCGCGCTTCCCTGGATCCGGCCTCGCCGCTGCGGCAGCGGTCGCAGCGCCCGTAGAGCTCCAGCTTGTGGCTCTCCACGTCGAAGCCGTGGCTCCGGGCCACGCGCTTCTGCAGCTCCTCGATCTTCTCGTTCTCGAACTCCACGATCCGCCCGCAGCCGGTGCAGATGAGGTGGTCGTGGTGGGAGCGGCCGGTGGCCGGCTCGTAGCGGGTCTGCCCGTCGTCGAACCGGCGGGGCACGGCGATCCCGCACTCGGCGAGGAGCTTCATGGTCCGGTACACGGTGGCCACGCTGACCCGGGCGTCCAGGGACCGCACCCGCGCCACCAGGCCGTCCACCGGGACGTGCCCGCCCATCCCGTAGAAGGTCTCGACGATGACGTCGCGCTGCCGGGAGTGCTTGAGCCCGCGCTCCTCCAGCCAGGACCCGAGCCGGGAGAGCGCGGCCTGGGCCTCGACCTTCCCGTCCGACGTCCGTTCCTCTTCCTGGACCGCCCTGCGTCGCGTGGCCATGTTGATAACGATTCTCATTATCCCATGGCGAACGGGAAGGCAAGCGAGAACGCGCCCCACCCCGCTCCTAGGGCGGAAAAGCCACGCCGCGCGCGGACCAGTAGGCCCGCCAGCGGTCGGCCGCGTCCGGCCCCTCGCCGCCGACGTCCTCCCGGGCCATCGCCGCAAGCGAGGCGCGGGCCTGGCGGCGGACCTCGGTGGCCGGGTCGGACAGCAGGGCCACCAGGCGCGGGACGTAGCGGCGGGCGTCCTCGGGACGGCGGTGGCGGACCAGCTCGGCGGCCATGGCGCGGGCCTCCGGATCGACGGAACGGAGCTGCCGGGTCAGGTCGACGGGGGGGGTGGCCCCCGAGGCCTTCCAGCGCTCGACGGAGCCCGGGACGAAGAGGAAGAGCACGAGGCCGAGCAGCCCCACCTGCACGAAGGCCTTTCCCGCGTGGTACTTGCCGCTCCGCACCAGCGTGAACCGGTACGCCGTGAATCCGATGGCGAAGGCGCCCAGGAGGACCGGGGCGACGAGCAGCTCGGCGCGCCTGCCCAGGCCGGTGCCGGGCGCGTTCTCGGTGGGGATGAGGAGGGCCGCCGCGGCCGCCGCCAGGAGGAGCAGGTACAGCGCCACCCGGGCGGAGCGTGCCGCAGGGGAGAGCTCCACGTCGCGGGGAATTGGGGGCATCGGCGCCATCTTACCAATCGGGCGGCCGCACTCCACGATTCTCCTGATCGATTCCGGCGGGTGGGGCGCCGCGACGGTCCGCCGACTTGACTGGGCGGTCGCCGCGTCGCACCTTGCCCGCGATGCCGGAGATCGACAGGGAGATCCTCGACCGCGCCATGCGGTGGTGCGCCGAGTCGGGACGCCCGGTGCACGAGGACGTGGTGCGCCACCTGCTGCTGCCGCTGGGGTGGGACGAGTTGCTGGCCGTGAAGGCCATCCTGGCCGACCCGCCGCCCTCGCGCGACCTCTCCCCCGCAGACCTGCTCGCCCTCTCCCGGGGCGTCGTGCCCGGGCCGGGGTCGGCGGCGAAGCGGGCCCCTCGCAAGGAGGGGCGCGGCGGCGCGCGAGCCCCCCGCCCGGTGGCCGGCCCGAGGATCCGCAGGGTCCGGGACCGCGTGGAGCCCACCCCTCCCTCCCCCGCCTCGGCGCCCTCCATCGACCTGCTCTACCGGGAGTCTGGGCGCGCCGTCCTCGACCGGCTGGTGCGGAAGTGCGGCGCCAACCGGACCGCGATCCTCGCCGCCCTCGCGGCCGGCTGGTCGGCCGGGGGCGGAGCGCCGACCTCCGCGGACCTCGACCGCCTCCTCGACCACCACGGCCTCGCCCGGGGCTTCACGGAGCGCGAGCGGTCGCTGGTGCTCCACGCCTTCCGCAAGCACGGCGGGGTCGCGATCCGGGTGGCCCGCGACCTCGGGGCCTCGCCCGCCGACCTCCGGAGCACGCTCGTGCGGCTCGAGCTGGCCCGGCCGGTCGAGGCCATCCGGGAGGCCCGCCGCCGCGTGCTGGAGCGCAAGGCGACCCTGGCCGATCGGGCCCGGCTGATCGACGAGGAGGAGGAGTCCCTCTCCGACCTCGGGCTCCTCCCCCGCTTCGAGGAGGACCTCCGGAAGCGGCTGCCCGAGCAGCTCCGGGCCCTCTCCGGCGGCGGCCGGAGGCCCAGCGCCGCCGACCTGGGGCGCAGCCTCTCCCTCTCCCGCGCCGCGGTGGACCGGCTCGTCCTGCGCTTCTCGTTGCCCCTGCGCCCTTCCCCGCCGGAGCGTCCCGATCGTCGCGAGGGACGCGAGGGACGTGGCGGGCCGCGTGGCGCTCCACGTGGCGGAGCCCGGAGCGGGCCGGGGGGCAGGCCGGCCGCCACTCCCGGTCGCCGCCCCCCCTCCGCGCGCGCTCCCCGCCGCGATCGTTAGCACGCATCCCCTTTGAAGACCGGACCTCCGGCTCCTATGATCGACGCATGCCGATCTACGAGTACCTCTGCGAAGTCTGCGGGATGGTCAACGAGAAGCTGCAGAAGGTGAACGACCCCCCGCCGGCGCGCTGCGACGAGTGCGGCAGCCGGAAGCTCGCCAAGCTGGTGTCGCGAAGCGCCTTCCAGCTCAAGGGAGGCGGCTGGTACTCGGACCTCTACGCCTCGAAGAAGAAGGAGGCCCCGGCCAAGGAGGGGGCGGAGGGCGCCGCCGCCGCCAAGCCGGAGACGAAGGCCGACGCCACCGCCGCCGCCAAGGCGGACGGCGCCGCGGCGCCTCCGGCTCCGGCTCCGGCTCCGGCAGCCGCGCCGAAGCCCGCCGCCGCCGAGGGGCCATCGAAGAAGGGGCGCAAGAAGGCGGGCTGAAGCCCTCCCCGCGCCGCCTACTTGGCCTTGGGCGCCGCCTTGCCCTTCTCGAAGGTGGCGTTGTCGCCGTAGCGGGCCACGATCTGCTTCTTGGTCTTGAGGCCGGTCTGCTCGATGACGAAGTTCGGGACCCGGCGGGCGTGCCGGTCGGCCACCCACTTCTCGAGCGCCGGACGCGCGGCGCCGCGCCCCCTGGCCACGCGCCCGCCGCGCCCCTTCCCGACGGCCTTCGCGACCTGCGCCTTCAATTCCTCGTCGATGCGCGCCGCAAGGATATCGGAGATTGCCCGGGCGATACCGGCAGAGGCCCGATCGACGATGCTCTCGACGGCCTTGAGGATGACGTCTTCGGCGCTGGCGCGACCTTTTCCACGGGGCATTCGTGCTCCTCTGGGATTGCTTTCGGATATGGCGATGGGAGTGCTTCGATTGCGCGCTGGAATACCTTGAAATGATCCATTGCGCAAACAATCGCCGGATCTGCTAGGTTCCCGGCGGGCCCTCTGGCGAAACGGTAGACGCGCTCGACTCAAAATCGAGTGGGGTCACCCCCCGTCCCGGTTCGATTCCGGGGAGGGCCATTTCCCCTTGCGGCGCCGGGCCAGCGCCGTGTATCCATCCGGTCCATATGTACAACCTCCTCATCAGCCTGGCCGCCGGCCTCGCCGTGACCCTGGCGATCGCCTTCGGCACCAATGTCGGCTGGGTGGGATCCATCCTCCCGGGGATGCTCGCCCTGGGCGTGGCCTACTTCGTCCTGGCGCGCCGGAGCTGGAAGCAGCTCGAGGCGCTCATGGGAACGGTGCAGAAGGAGGTGATGGCCCAGAAGTTCGACCGGGCCCTGCAGACCCTCCAGGGCGGCTTCGCGCTGGCCCCCTGGCAGTTCCTCGTGGCCTCCCAGATCCACTCCCAGCTCGGCGTCCTCCGCTACGTGCGGCAGGACTTCGCCGGCGCCCAGCCGCACCTCGAGAAGAGCTTCTCCCGTCACGGCGTGGCGAGGGCGATGCTGGCCGTCACCCACTACCGGAAGAAGGACCTCGAGAAGATGCGCAAGGTCTTCGACGAGGCCGCCAAGGACAACAAGAAGGAAGGGCTCGTCTTCGCGACCTGGGCATGGATCGAGGAGAAGGAGGGCAAGCACGACCAGGCCATCGCCGTGCTGGCCCGCGGGCTCAAGGCCAATCCCGGCGACGAGAAGCTCAAGTCGGCCGCGAAGGCCCTCCAGAACGACAAGCGGCTCAAGCTGGGCAAGATCTACGGGGAGCAGTGGTTCCAGTTCCACCTGGAGAAGATGCCGCCTCAGATGGTCTCGCCCTCGGGCGGCCGGCGCGTCGTCTACCAGCGGCGCTGATGCACCATCATTCTCCGCCGGTCCGCCTTTACACTGCGGCGGCGCGCCTGTAGCCTTTTTCCGGACACAGACGCGGAGACGCAAACGAGCACGGAGCGTGGCACGGGCGGGGGGCCGGGGAGCGGATCGGGCGACCCCGATCGCGCGTCGCGCCCCGACGTGGGCTCGCAGACCGATCGCCTCTGCGCCGAGATCCGCGACCGGGCCCGCTACCTCGCCGAGCGGGCCCGCGGCCTCTCGGCCCCCGACACCGGCGCCGGCGCCGGACGCCACGCCCGCGCGCGCCTCCTCGAGGTTGACGCCGAGACGCTCGCCGATCTGGCCGAGGACCTGCTCCGCGTGGCCGCCGGCCTGGCGGCCTCGGCCTTCGTGCCTGCGCCCCGCGACATCGGAGGCGGCACGTCGCCGGGCGCACGCCCCCGCATCCTGGTCGCCGAGGACGACGACGACGAGCGGGAGGCCATCGCGGCCGGGCTCGAGGGCGACTACGAGGTGGCGGCGGTCTCCGACGGCAGCCAGGCGCTCGCCTCGGCCCGCCTGGGGATGCCCGACCTGGTCGTCCTCGACCTGCGGCTCCCCGGGATCGACGGCCTGGCCGTGCTCGACTCGCTGCGCTCCGACCTGCTCACCGCCGAGGTCCCGGTCATCCTGCTCTCCGGCCAGGCCGACGACGCCACGCGGGTCCGCGCGCTCGACCTGGGCGCCGCCGACTTCGTCCAGAAGCCCGCCTCGCTCCAGGAACTCCGGGCCCGCATCGAGCGGACGCTCCGGCTCACCCGGCGCCAGTCGCACCTCCGGGCGCTGGCCCAGACCGACGTGCTGACCGGGCTCGCCAACCTGCGCGCCTTCCGGGGCCGGCTCGACGACGAGGTCCGGCGCGCCCGCCGCTACGGGACGTCCCTGACCTGCATCATGGCCGACATGGACCACCTGAAGCCGGTCAACGACGCCTTCGGCCACGCGGCCGGCGACCGGGCCATCGCGGCGGTCGCCGAGGTGCTGCGCTCACAGCTCCGCGCCACCGACATGGGGGCCCGCTACGGCGGCGACGAGTTCGTGCTGCTCCTGCCCCACACCGGCGCCGGGGACGGCCGCATCCTCGCCGAGCGTCTCTGCCAGCGCCTGGCCGCCGCCGACCTCTCGGTGGGGGACCGCAAGGTCTCCTTGCGGACCTCCTTCGGGGTGGCCGAGCTGGGACCGGAGGCCGGCCTCGACGACGGCGCCGATCTGGTCCGCCACGCAGACGAGGCCCTCTACGCCGCCAAGCGCTCCGGGCGCGGCAGGGTCGAGGTTCACTCCGGGGCGCCGAGCGCGTAGAGGCGGAGCTTGTTGTAGAGGGTCTTGGGGCTCACCCCCAGCGCCTCCGCCGTGCGGGCCCGGTTCCCCCCGAAGCGGCGCAGCGTGGCCACCAGGTATCCCTGCTCCACCTCCTGGAGCGATCGCCCGATCGGGATGCGGAACTCCTCCGCACCTCCCCGCCGCGAGAGCGCGGGCGGAAGGTCGGCGACCCGGATGGCCCTCCCGTCGCCCAGGAGGATGGCCCGCTCCACCACGTTGCGCAGCTCGCGCACGTTGCCCGGCCAGGAGTGCTCGCGCAGCACCTGGAGCACCTCGGCCCCGATCTCGGGAGGGGGGCGCCCCGCGTCCGCGGCCAGCCGGTCGGCGAAGTGGCGCGCCAGGAGCGGGACGTCGTCGAGCCTCTCGGACAGCGACGGCACGTCGATGGTGAAGACGGCGATCCGGAAGTAGAGGTCCTCCCGGAACCGCCCCTCGCGCACCTCGGCGCGAAGGTCGCGGTGGGTGGCGCAGAGCACGCGCAGGTCCACCTCCACCTCGGCGCTCGCCCCCAGCCTGCGCACCCGCCGCTCCTCGAGGACGCGGAGGAACTTGCCCTGCACATCGAGCGGAAGGTCGGCCACCTCGTCGAGGAGCAACGTCCCCCCGCTGGCCATCTCCAGGAGCCCGGGGCGCCGCTCCCGGGCGCCGGTGAAGGCGCCCCGCTCGTATCCGAAGAGCTCCGCCTCGATGAGCGCCTCCGGCAGGGCAGCGCAGTTCACCGCCAGGAAGGGACCGAGCCGGCGCGGGGAGAGGTCGTGCACCATCCGCCCCACCCCTTCCTTGCCGGCGCCGCTCGGGCCCTGGATGACCACGCTGGCGGTGGCCGGCGCCACCCGGCGGATCACGTCGAGGAGCGCGCGGGTGGCGGGCGCCTCGCCCACGATGCCCCCTCCCCGGTCGGCCGCAGCCAGACGCCCGCGCAGCAGCTCCAGCTCCCGGAGCGAGGTCCGCCGCTGCAGGGCCCGGTCGAGGAGCAGGCGGAGGCGGGCCGCGGCAGGGGGCTTCTCGATGAAGTCGTAGGCCCCCTCCTGGATGGCCTCGACTGCCGCCGGGACGGTGGCCTGCCCGGTGAGCAGCACCACGGGAACCTCCGGGAGCTCGGTCCGCAGCGCCCGCAGGAGCCACATCCCGTCCCGCTCCGGCATGAGGAGGTCCGTGAGGATGGCGTCGGGGCGCCAGGAGAGCGCGACCGGCAGCGCCGACCGGGCGTCGGCGGCGTCGCGGGCCTCCCAGCCCCAGCTCCGGGCCAGGTCGGCGAGGGCCTCGCGCCCGTCCGGCTCGTCGTCCACGATGAGCAGGCGCGGCGCCACCGGTGGTCCCGCTATCCCGGCTTGCCGGGCGTGACCGACCGCGCCGTCCCGGTGCCCTCGGGCTCGACGTCGGGGCGGGCCGGGACGGTGAGCTCGGTGAGCTCGATGCCCAGCCTGCTGGCGTGGTCGAAGATGCGCTCGTCCCGGTAGAACTCCCCGAAGACGATGCGCTTCGCCCCCGAGTTGGCGATGAGCTTGAAGCAGGGCCAGCAGGGCGAGGCGGTGGTGTAGATGGTGGCCCCGTCGATGGCCACCCCGTTCTTGGCGGCCTGGATGATGGCGTTGGCCTCGGCGTGCACGGTGCGCACGCAGTGGCCGTCCTCCATCATGTGCCCCTCCTCGCTGCAGTGCCCGAGCCCCCGGATGGAGCCGTTGTAGCCGGTGGAGAGCAGGGTCCGGTCCCGCACCAGGACGGCGCCGACGTGCTTGCGGTCGCAGGTGGCCCGCGTGGCCACCATGCGCGCGATGTTCATGAAGTACTCGTCCCAGCTGGCCCGCCGATCCATCCGTCTCCCCCGTTGCTTCGGCCGCGCCGGAAGGGCGCGGCAGGGCCATCATGGTAGCGCAGGACACCGCCCCCAGGGGGCGGGCCGAGGCGGAAATTCCCGGACAGGCTCCCGTGGTGTAGCCTCGGAGCACCGTGGGAGAGACGGCGCGCGACACCATCATCGGGATCGACCTGGGCACCAGCAACTCCTGCGCCGCAGTGGCCAGCGAGTCGGGCGAGGTCCGCCTCATCCCCTACAAGGGCGGCGACTTCATCATCCCCTCGATCTTCGCCATCGACGACAAGGGGAACGAGCTCATCGGCCACGAGGCCAAGCGGCAGTGGCAGCTCAACCCGCGCAACACCCTCTACGCCACCAAGCGGCTCATCGGCCGCTCCCCCATGGACGACGTGGTGGAGACCGTGCAGCACTCGGTGCAGTACAAGGTGCACGCCGGGGCCCGCAACGACGTGGAGCTCGACTGCCACGGCCGGTCCTTCCAGGTCTCCGAGGTGGCCGCCCGCATCCTGGCCAAGATCCGGGACGTGGCCTCCGACCACCTGGGCTTCCGGGTCCTGCGGGCGGTGGTGACGGTGCCCGCCTACTTCACCGACCGTCAGCGGCAGGCGGTGAAGGAGGCCGGCAAGCTGGTGGGGCTCGAGGTGGTGCGGATCATCAACGAGCCGACCTCCGCGGCGCTGGCCTACGGCCTGGGAAAGAACCTGCGCGAGCGGGTGCTGGTCTACGACCTGGGCGGCGGCACCTTCGACGTCTCCATCATCGACATCCGCGACCGGGTCTTCGAGGTCAAGGCCACCGCCGGCGACATCTTCCTGGGAGGCATCGACTTCGACAACGCGCTCATCGCCTACGTGCTCGCCGACTTCCGGCGCAAGCACGGGGTGGACCTCTCCTCCGACCCGGTGGCCATGCAGCGCATCAAGGACCTGGCCGAGCGGACCAAGATCGACCTCTCCTCGCGCCCCGAGGCCCCCTTCTCCATCCCCTTCATCACCATGACCCCGCAGGGGCAGCCCCTCAACATCGACATGCGGGTGGACCGGGCGCTCCTCGAGCAGCTCACCGACCCGCTCCTCGACCGCAGCATGGAGATCCTGGCCCGGGTGCTCACCGACGCCGGGATGTCCACCGGGGACATCGACAAGGTCATGCTGGTGGGCGGCCAGACCCGCATGCCGGCCATCCAGGAGCGGCTCACCGCCTTCTTCGGCCGCCCCCCGTCGAAGGGGGTCCACCCCGACGAGGCGGTGGCCATCGGCGCGGCGCTCTACGGCTGGTCGCTGCAGGCCGGGAACGAGCAGCGGCTCCAGCTTCTCGACGTCATCCCCATGGCCATCGGCATCGAGCAGGCCGGCGGGGGCACCCACGTGATCTTCGGGCGCAACGCCGCCATCCCCAACGCCCGCGCCATCTCGGCCACCAACTCGCGCGACGGGCAGACCGAGCTCGTGCTGCGCATCGTGCAGGGCGACCACCCCCAGGCGGCCAAGAACGAGACCCTCGGCGAGTTTACTTTTAGTGGGGTGCGGGCCGGCCGGGCCGGCGAGGCGCGGCTGGAGATCCTCTTCGAGGTGAACGTGGAGGGGATCCTCTCGGTGCACGCCCGCGACCTGGACACCGGGCGCGAGATGAAGAGCACCGTGCGGGTGACGCAGAGCTAGCTACGCCGACTTCTTCTCCTTCTCGAAGGAGAGCAGCGGCGGCTCGCGGCGCAGGATCACACCATCGGTGATCTTGCACTCCTTCACGCCCTCCCGGTACGGCACGTCGTACATGATGTCGAGCATCGACTGCTCGAGGATCGACCGGAGTCCACGCGCGCCGGACTTGCGGCGCATGGCCTCGCGGGCGGTGGCCCGCAGCGACTCCTTGGTGAAGGACAGCTTCACCTTCTCGAGCTCGAAGAGCTTCTGGTACTGCTTCACCAGCGCGTTGCGCGGCTGGGTGAGGATGGTGACGAGGTCGTCCTCGGTGAGCTCGGAGAGCGTGGCGATGATGGGGATTCGCCCCACGAACTCCGGGATCATCCCGAACTTCACCAGATCCTGCGGCTCGATGCGGGAGAGCAGTTCCCCGAGCGAGGCCTCTTCCCGCGCCTCGATCTTGGCCCCGAACCCCAGCCCCTTCACGCCCACCCTCCGGCGGATGGCCTGCTCGATGCCGCAGAAGGCGCCGCCCACGATGAAGAGGATGTTGGAGGTGTCGACCTGGATCGACTCCTGCTGGTTGTACTTCTTGCCCCCGCGGGGCGTCACGTTGGCGCGGGTCCCCTCGACCACCTTGAGGAGCGCCTGCTGGACGCCCTCCCCGCCCACGTCGCGGGTGGCGGACGGTGAATCTCCCTTGCGGGCGATCTTGTCGATCTCGTCGATGTAGACGATGCCGCGCGAGGCCTTCTCCACGTCGTAGTCGGCGTTGTGGAGCAGGTTCTGGATGATGTTCTCGACGTCCTCGCCCACGTAGCCGGCCTCGGTGAGGCTGGTGGCGTCGGCGATGGTGAAGGGGACGTTGAGGAAGCGGGCCAGCGACTGGGCCAGCAGGGTCTTGCCGGCGCCGGTGGGGCCGATGAGCAGGATGTTCGACTTCTGGAGTTCGACCTCGTCGCCGGCGCGTCCGGGCACGGGGCGCTGGGCCCGGGGCGCGCGCCGCGCGTGGATGCGCTTGTAGTGGTTGTAGACGGCCACCGCGAGCACCTTCTTGGCGCGGTCCTGGCCGACCACGTAATCGTCGAGGAAGGCCTTCACCTCGGCGGGCGTGGGGAGCGAGACCGGGGGGCGGCCGTCCTCGCGCTCCCCCTCCTCGGCGATGATGTCGTTGCAGAGCCGGATGCACTCGTCGCAGATGTAGACCGTGGGGCCGGCGATGAGCTTGCGGACGTCCCGCTGCCCCTTCCCGCAGAAGGAGCAGCTCAAGCTTCCGTGATGTGGGTCTTTCCGGCTCAATCTGCCCTCTCGCGCGATGCTCTCCCGATGCTACACCAGAGACGCGGGCTCCCCAAGGATCCCCGCGCCGGGAAATCCTAATCGGCGTCCGGACCCTGCGCCGCATGACGCTCCGGCGCGGGGGGCGGGCCTCTTCAGTCCCCGGCCAGCCGGTCGAGCGCGTCGGCCAGGTCCCGGGCCGCCCTCCGCACGGGCGTGGGCACCTGCCGCTCCCCCTCGCAGGCCTCGGCGAGCCGCCTGGCCAGGCCGGCGATGCGGGCCACCCGCTCCCCGGCGCCGGGCTGGGGCGGCTTCGGAGGCGGACCGAATCGCTCGGCGATCTTCCGGCTCACCTCTGCCTTGCCCGCCTCGCCGTCGAGCACTCCGTCCCGCATCTCCCCCCAGGCCGCTCCGTCCATGCGCCCGGCAGCCTCGGCGCGCGAGAGCACCTCGATCACCTCGAAGGGGGGCGCCGAGCGCAGTTCCCGGGACCGCGCCATCTCCGGTTCGTGCTTCTCGAGAAACCCGTAGGACATGGCCAGCTTCTCGGCGGTCGCCCGCCGCAGGAAGAGCTCCTTCGTGCAGTAGTCCTCGAAGCTCGACCAGCCCCACTCCCGCCAGGCCTCCTCGCGCCGGACCTGGGCGAGCATGCGTCCCAGGTCCACCCAGGAGGCCTTGAAGCGACGCGCGCTCTCGAGCACCTTCCGGCGCAGCGAGCCCTCCGGGAGCTCGCCGATGCGGGCGTCAAGCTTCGTCACGGCTCCGGTCCCCACGCTCGAAAGGCCTCCTCGCTCCCGCCGGGGCGCGATGGCGCCGGCCGCGCGGGCGTGCGAACGTAGCACGGCGTGGAGAAGCGACGGTATGCGATGCGGATCGCCTACGACGGGGGCGCGTTCCGGGGATTCCAGCGCCAGCCGGGGCTCCCCACCGTGGAGGAGACCCTCCTCCGGGCGCTCGCCCCTCTCGGGCTCGATCCCCGCCTCGAGGTCGCCGCCCGCACCGACGCCGGGGTCCACGCCCTGGCGCAGGTGGTGAGCTTCGCCGCCCGCGCCGACGTGGACCCTGAGGTGCTGCGCGCCACCGTGAACCGGGAGACGCCGCCGTCGATCGCCTGCCTGGCTGCCTGGCGGACCTCGCCGTCGTTCCACGCCCGGGCCAGCGCCACGTCGAGAACCTACGTCTACGTGGTCGGGTCGCCGCCCCCGGAGGGGTTCGAGGGGCGGGCCTGGGCGCTGCCGGACGAGCGGGCGTTCCCGGGGATCCCGTCCCGTGACCTGGATCTTGCGTCGATGGCTGACGCCATCGCAGCCGCCGTGGGCGAGCACGACTTCGCCGGATTCGCGCGGCCGGGCGAGCAGCGTGGCTCGGTGAGGACGCTGCTCCGCGCCGAGGTCGCGCGCGCCTCCTGGGCGCCGCTCTGGACCTTCACCCTCGAGGGCCGGGGATTCCTCCGGGCCCAGGTGCGCCACCTGGTCGGCACGGCCGTCGCCGTCGGACTCGGCCTCTCCCCGGTCTCCCGGATCGCGGAGATCCTCCGGGACCGGGAGCGATATCGGGGAGTCCGGGCTCCGGCCTGGGGGCTCACCCTGATCGGCGTGAGCTACCCCCCGGGAGACTCACCCCCATCAGGGTGAGGTGGCGACGTCGTTCCCGACCTCGTTGTCGCCGTACTTCATGAGCAGGTCGGAGACCGCCTCGCGGAGGTAGTCCGACTGGCGGATCCGCGTCGCCCGTGCCAGGCGGCGAAGCCTGGCGGCCAGCTCGGGCGGGAGCCGGACGAGCATCGGCTCGAGGCGGGTGGCGGAGCCCCCCATGAGGGGCATCTGGTGAATCGTCCGGGGGATCTCGATGGGTCGCATGTAGGTTCTTGCCTCCCTGTGACTACGTTTGCCTACACGCTACCACCCGATAGCCTGAAGTCAAAAAATCCCCAATTGACAATTTCTGGAATCAGGGAGAGGTGGGCGGGGAGCCGCCGTCCACCTCGTTCAGCCGCCCCGACCGGAACGGCTCGAGGTCCAGCGCGGCCAGCGCGAAGCCGGCCCTCCGCACGGCGAGCGCCACCCCGGCGCGGCAAGCGAAGGCCCGATCCATCTCCTCCGCCGCGATCTCCACCCTCCCGATGAGTCCGTGATCGCGCACGCGGAACTGCCGGAGACCGAGCGCGCGCACGCCCGCCTCGGCCGCCTCGATGCGGGCCAGCCGCTCGGGGGTCACGGGGGTACCGTGCGGGATGCGCGAGGCCAGGCAGGCCATCTGCGGCTTGTCCCAGGTGGGCAGCCCGTAGGCCTCGCTCCAGGCCCGGACCTCGTCCTTGGTGAGCCCCGCGTCGGCGAGCGGCGAGATCACCCGGTGCTCGCCCGCGGCCCGCTGTCCCGGGCGGTGGTCGCCCCGGTCGTCGGCGTTGAAGCCGTCGAGCACGGCGACGAGCCCGAGCCGCGCGCAGGACTCTTCGCAGATCCGGTAGAGCTCGCTCTTGCAGAAGTAGCAGCGCTCCGGGGTGTTCTCCCGGTAGCGCGGGTCGTCCACCTCGCGGCTCTCGACCTCGATGTGGCGCGCGCCGATCCGCCTGGCCAGCGCCCGGGCCTCCTCGCGCTCCGCGCCGGGCACGCTGGGCGAATGGGCGGTGAGCCCGACGGCCCGGTCGCCCAGGACCTCGCGGGCCACGGCGAGCACCAGCGTGGAGTCCACCCCGCCCGAGAACGCGACCAGCACGCCCCCGACGGCGCGCACGGCGTCTCGCATCCCGTCGAAGCGTCCACGGGACCGGTCGCGCAACCGCGCCCGGTCCTCCTGCGTTGCGGTCATGCGCGGATCCTACCCGCGCCGCCCCTTCGCCGCCTTCTTCACCTTGGCGGGCGCCGCCGCGGGCTTCTTCGCCGGCTTGGCCGCCTTCGCCGGCTTGGCCGCCTTGGCCGCCTTCGCCTTGGGCGGGGGGACGGCCTTCGGGGGCTTGGCTCCGCCCTTGCGCGGGCGCAGCCCTCCGGTGAGCAACGCGAACTCGGCGGGGGTGACGTACTTCATGTCCACGAGCTTCTGGAAGAGCCGCCCGAGGGCCGCGTCGGGCTTCTCCTGGTCGGTCCGGACGACCAGCTCGGCGTGGACCGGAGGCTCGTACGGGTCGTCGATCCCGGCCACGTTGGTGATCTCGTGCGCGAGCGCCTTGCGGTACATGCCCTCGGTGTCGCGGGCGATGAGCGTGTCCATGGGCGCGTCGACGAAGACCTCGACGAAGCGGCGCACCTCCTTGCGCACCGTGTCGCGGGCCTCGCGGAAGGGGGAGAGCGACGCCACCACCACCACGGCGCCGTGCCGGACCAGCATGCGGGAGATGGTGCCGAAACGTCGGACCGCGGTGTCACGGTCCTCCTTGGTCACGCCCAGGCCGCGGGTGAAGAGCTCGTTCGGCGCGTCGCCGTCCATCACCTCGGCTGGCCGGCCGGCCGCGACGAAGCGCTTCGAGAGCTGGAGGGCGAGCGTGGACTTGCCCGCTCCCGCCATGCCCGTGAGCCAGATGACGAACCCCGTCCCGTGCTGCTGATCCATGCTCCCTCCCAGGTTCACTCGGCGCGAATGGCGCAATATACCGGAAGCCCGCGGAAAATGCGTCGGCTCCGATGGGGGCGATTTCGCTCTGGGTGCGCCCCGCTCGACGCGCCATGCCGGCGGGGTCAGAGGTCGGCGACCGGCGAGAAGCCCGAATCAGTCCACCTAAATACCCGTACTTCCATCACTTTACCTGCATCGAGGCCGAGCACGATCTGATCGGCCCCGGGCAGCGCCGGGCCGTTCCCCACGACCGCGCCGGCGAGATCCGAGGCCGAGAGCCGCGCCGGACCGTCCACGTGCGAGTGGAAGACGGCCGCGATCCGCCCGCCCTCCCTGCGGAGACGCCGGGAAAGGGCGAGGTGCGCGGCGGGATCGGCCTCGAAGGCCTGCCCACCCTCCCGGGCCACGTTCCGGACCGGGACCACCTCGAGCTTCCCGGAGGCTCCCTCCACGACGAAGCCGCAGACCTCGCTCCGCGGGTCGGCCTCGGCCAGGGAGGAGAGCCGGGTGGCGACGGGCGAATAGTCGGTCACGCTGGGGCCCGGCCCGGGACGCCGTCAGGGGGCGAGGCCGGCGGCGAGCGGCCCGGCGCAGGCGCAGCCCGGCTGCCGCGCCGTGGCCCGCACGAGGGGCGTGCCCCGGAAGACCTCGATGCGGCGCGCCCGCGGCTCCTGCGACGCCCCTGTGAGGAGGAGGATCAGCTCCAGCGCGGCGAGGGACCCCATCGTCGCCCCTCCCTCGGCGGTGGGTGCGCCCCCCAGCCCGGGCCTGGTGGCGCAGGAGTAGCAGGGCGACCCGACCGGCACCGACGTCACCGCGCCGCCCTGCCCGTCCACGTCGGCCACCACGTGCGGGAGCTGGAGCAGTCGCGCCTCGTCGGCGATGGCCCGGGAGACGTCGGGCGACGAGCCGCAGACGAGGAGCGCCGTGGGGCGCGACCCGGGGCGGAAGAGGTCGGCGGTGACGAGGCCGCTGGCCCAGCGGGCGAACCCGGCCAGCGCCGCGCCCCGTGGACGCCCGAGGTCGTCCGGTCCGAGCGCGAAGCCCGCGCCGGCCTCCGGCTTCACCTCGTCGGGGTCGTCGAACCAGAGCGTCCCGACCCCCGCCGCGGCCAGGTAGTAGGTGGCCGGCGCCACCGCGAGCCCCCCGCCGGTCACGCGGATGCGGGCCTCGCGCAGCGCCTCCTGCGCCGCCTCTCCCATTCCCGGGAGCAGGAGCTGCCTCGCGTAGCGCGCCACCTCCGCATCGGTCAGGGCCATGTCCGTGCCTCCGCCGGAGCTCCGCGCTCGAGCCACACCCGCCACGTTCCACTTCCCTCCTCGGGCGCCGCCTCGAGCCGGACCACCCGGTGGCCGTCCTCCTCGGCGCTGCGCGGGACGTTCTCGCGCGGCTCCCCGTCGCGGAGCAGGACCTCGAGGACCTCCCCCTCGGCGATGCGCGAGAGGGCGATGCGGGCCTTCACCCAGGTGACCGGGCAGGTGTGGGCCCGGACGTCGAGGCGCGCCGAGGGGACCCGGGCGCTCATGCCGGCCCCTGGGTCGAGGCGGCCACGGCGCTGCAGGCCGGGCAGCCCGCGCGGATGCGGAGGGGCACCAGGCGCGACCGGCCGGAGCGGGCCTCGAAGGCCACGAGCCGACCTGCGTAGGCGCCCCGCTCGCCGGCCAGGAGGCGCAGGGCCTCGGCCCCCATCAGCGCACCGGCGAATCCGGCCAGGGCCCCCAGCACCCCGGCCTGGGCGCAGGTGGGCACCGTACCCTCGGCCGGCGGCGCCTCGAAGAGGCAGCGGAGGCAGCCGGTCTTGCCGGGCATGACGGTGAGGAACTGGGCGGTGTAGCGGAGCACGGCGCCGTGGACCAGCGGCCGCCGGGCGGCGAGCGCCACGTCGTTGGCCAGGAAGCGGGTGGCGAAGTTGTCGGAGGCGTCCACGACCACGTCGCAGCCGCGCACGAGGTCCTCGGCGCAGTCGGGGCCGAAGCGCAGGTCCCGCCCCTCGACCCTCACCTCGGGATGGAGCAACGAGATGCGCGCCGCCGCGACCGGCGCCTTGCGCTTCCCCAGGTCGGCGTCGCCGAAGAGGGGCTGCCGGTTCAGGTTGGAGAGCTCGACCTCGTCCTCGTCGAGGAGGACGAGCCTCCCGACCCCTCCCGCGGCGAGCGCCAGCGCGGCCGGGCCGCCCAGGCCTCCCGCTCCGATGACCAGCACGCTCGCGCCCGACAGCTTCACGGCCATCCGGACCTTCTAACCTAGAATGAGAGGACGTGCCCCTGGCCGGCGGTGCGCCACTGGTCGGGGAGGCTGCGGACCGCGTCCAGGTGCGGGCGGGCCGCATCCGGGTCGATCCCGGCCAGCCGGAGCTCGGTGCCGCAGGCCACGACCTCCACCCCCAGGTCGCGCCTCCCGTCCTCGACCATCTGGCGGAGCGAGCCCACCAGCGAGGCCTCCGGCGCCGCCGGGCAGCCCTCGTCGAAGCGCCCCTCCACCCAGGCGCGCAGCGGCTCCCCGGAGAGGGCGATCGACACCCGGTGGCCGAATGCGGCCGCCGTGAGCGCGACCGAGGCGGCGCGCCGGCGCGCGTCCCAGCCGGCGCCTCCGAGCAGGATGAGGCAAGGCTTGCCCATGTCGTCCTCCTCTGCTAGAAACCGACCCGCTTTCAACGCCCAGGTGGTGAAACTGGTAGACACACCATCTTGAGGGGGTGGCGCCGTAAGGCGTGCGAGTTCGAATCTCGCCCTGGGCACCAGTCATCGCGCCGAAGAGGAAGGGACCCGTCGCCGGGTCCCTTTTTCGTTTCCGGGGGCGCGAGGCCCCCAGGTCACTTCGCCGGGGCGGGCGCGGGTGCGGCCGGCGCGCCCTGGACGGGCAGCGCGGGAGCCGACTGCAGCGGGGCCGACTGCACGGGGGCCGGCGCGGTGGGCGCCGGGGCCTCCTTGACCACCGACCCGGAGCGGGTCGAGAGGTAGGAGAGCGAGAGGGAGGTGAGCATGAAGACCGCCGCCGAGGCGGAGGTCACCTTGCCGAGGAAGGTCTGCGCCCCGCGCCCTCCGAAGACGGCCTGCGTGCTGCCGCCGAAGGCTCCGCCAAGCCCGCTGCCCTTTCCGGCCTGGAGCAGGATGACGATGACGAGGACGGCCGAGACGATGACGTGGAGGACGATGAGAAAGGTGTTCAACGGATGGCTCCCTGGATGATCCCTGTGAAGTCTACTGCCTTGAGGCTGGCTCCGCCCACCAGCGCGCCGTCGACGTCGGGCTGCGACAGGAGCTCGGCTGCGTTGTCGGGCTTGACCGACCCGCCGTAGAGGATGCGGACGGAGTCGGCGACGCCCTGGGCCAGCTCCCGGAGGATGGCGCGGATGGCGGCGTGGACCTCCTGCGCCTGGGCCGAGGTGGCGGTCTTCCCGGTTCCGATGGCCCAGACCGGCTCGTAGGCCACGGTCAGGCTGCCCACCTGGGCCGGGGTGAGGCCGGAGAGCGCGGCGCGGACCTGCCGGCCCACCACCTCGAGGGTGCGGCTCGACTCGCGCTCGGGCAGGGTCTCGCCCACGCAGACGACGGGGTGCAGGCCGGCGGCCAGCGCCGCCCGGGTCTTCTTCTGGACCGCCTCGTCGGTGTCCCCGAAGAACTGGCGCCTCTCGCTGTGGCCGCAGAGGACGTACCGGCACCCGGCGTCGACGAGCATGGGGGCGGACACCTCGCCGGTGAAGGCCCCCTGAGACTCCCAGTGAAGGTTCTGCGCCGCGAGCCCGATGCGCGATCCGGCCAGCTCGGCGGCGACCGCGAAGAGCGCCGTGAACGGCGGCGCCACGGCCACGTCCACGCGGTCGGCCAGCGGCTCGGCGGCCGCGCGGAGCTCGCGCACCAGCGCGCGCGCCTCGGCGGCGGTGCGGTGCATCTTCCAGTTGCCGCAGACGAACTTCTTCCTGGCCACGTTCACTCCTCGAGGATCTTGACGCCGGGGAGCTCGCGCCCCTCGATGAATTCCAGGCTGGCGCCGCCTCCCGTGGAGACGTGCTTCATCCTGTCCACCAGCCCGGCCTCCTCCACCGCCGCGGCGCTGTCCCCGCCGCCCACCACGGTGATGGCCGGCGACTCGGCCATGGCCCGGGCCACTCCGAACGTGCCCTCGGCCCATGGCTTCTGCTCGAAGAGCCCCATGGGGCCGTTCCAGAAGACGGTCTTCGCGGCCAGGATGCGCTGCCGGTAGCGGTCCAGCGTCTTCGGGCCGATGTCGAGCCCCATGAGGCCGTCGGGGATGGCCTGGGCGTTCACCACGACCCGCTCGGCCGTCTCCTTGGGCTCGGCGCCGCAGACGTGGTCCACCGGGAGCTCGAAGTCCAACCCCTTGGCCTTGGCCTTGTCGAGGATCTGCCGGGCCAGCTCGAGCTTGTCCTGCTCGACGCGGCTCTTGCCGACCGGTACGCCCTTGGCGGCCAGGAAGGTGTAGGCCATGGCGCCGCCGATGAGCACCGAGTCGGCCTTGCCGATGAGGTTCTCGAGCACCTTGATCTTGTCGGAGACCTTGGCGCCGCCCAGGATGGCGACGAAGGGGCGCTCCGGCTTCGCGAGCACGCGGCCGAGGTACTCGACCTCCTTCTGGATCAGGAAGCCTCCCGCCTTCTCCTTGACGAACCTCGCCATGCCCGCGGTGGATGCGTGGGCCCGGTGCGCCGTGCCGAAGGCGTCGTTCACCCAGACGTCGGCGAGGGACGCGAGCTCGCGGCAGAAGCCCTCGTCGTTTGCCTCCTCGCCCTTGTGGAAGCGGAGGTTCTCGAGGAGGAGCACCCTGCCCTCGCCGAGGTCCGCGACCGCCTTCTTCACGCCGTCGCCGATGCAGTCGTCGGCCAGGATGACATCGGCGCCGAGCAGCTCGGAGAGACGCTGCGCCGCCGGCTCGAGCGTGAACTTCGCCTTGTCGGAGGGATTGCCCTTGGGGCGCCCGAGGTGGGAGGCCAGGATGACCCTGGCCTTCTTCGCGATGGCGTGGCGGATGGTGGGGAGCGCGGCGCGGATGCGGGCGTCGTCGGTGACCCGCCCCTTGTCGTCGAGCGGGACGTTGAAGTCCACGCGGATGAAGACCCGCTTGCCGGCGAGGTCGAGCTGGTCGATGGTCCGGATCTGGGCCGCCATGATCTCCCCCGGCCTTCCCTACTTGATCAGATACTTGGCCACATCGACCATTCGGTTCGAGAAGCCCATCTCGTTGTCGTACCAGGCGAACACCTTCACGAAGGTGCCGTCGATGACCATCGTGTTCGTCGAGTCGAAGATCGAGGAGTGGGGGTTGCCGTTGTAGTCGATGGAGACGGTGGGCTCGTCCGAGTACTGGAGCACGCCCTTGAGCGGCCCCTCGGCGGCGGCCTTGAACG
This sequence comes from uncultured delta proteobacterium, assembly GCA_963828255.1. Taxonomy (GTDB): domain Bacteria; phylum Myxococcota; class Myxococcia; order Myxococcales; family Anaeromyxobacteraceae; genus CAIOAK01. Next base: position 206,602 of record CAWHDZ010000011.1, read on the forward strand.
CGGCGTTGATCAGCTCGACCGTGGCCGGCTTCTCGAGCTCGACGGTCAGGTCGACCAGCGACACGTTGGGCGTGGGCACGCGCACCGCGGTGCCGTTGAGCTTTCCCTTGAGTTCCGGGATGACCTCGGCCACGGCCTTGGCGGCGCCGGTGCTGGAGGGGATCATGGAGAGGGCGGCGGCGCGGGCGCGGCGCAGGTCCTTGTGCGGCAGGTCGAGGAGGTTCTGGTCGTTGGTGTAGCTGTGGATGGTGGTCATCAGGCCGCGCTTGATGCCGAAGCTCTCGAGCAGGACCTTTGCCACCGGGGTGAGGCAGTTGGTGGTGCAGGAGGCGTTGGAGATGATGAGGTGCTTCTGCCGGTCGAGCTTCTGGTGGTTGATGCCGTAGGCCACCGTGATGTCCGGGTTCTTGGCGGGGGCGGAGATGAGGACCCGCTTGGCGCCGGCCTTCAGGTGCCCCTCGGCCTTCTCGCGCTCGGTGAAGAGGCCGGTGCACTCGAGCACCAGGTCCACCCCGTTGGCGGCGTGGGGGAGCTCGGCGGGGCTCTTCACGGCGGTGACCTGGATCTCCTTGCCGTTCACCACGATGCCCTTCTCGGTGGCCTTGACCTCGAACGGGAAGACCCCGTGGACCGAGTCGTACTTGAGGAGGTGGGCCAGGGTCTTCGTGTCGGTGAGGTCGTTGATGGAGACGACCTCGAGGTCCTTCTCGCCCCGTGCGATGGCGGCGCGGAGGACGCAGCGGCCGATGCGACCGAAACCGTTGATAGCGATGCGAGCCATGACAGGGGCCTCCCTCTCCCGGATTGCCGGGGATGGTAAATGGGCCGCAAAGCTACTCGCGGGGCCACGGGGTGTCAAACGCAAACCCTTGGTAGTTCAGGGCCTTGAAAAACGTGAAACGGCGCCGGGTTCGAGCCGGCGCCGCCGTCCTGCGCGGTGGTCGGGAGCGGCCGCCTAGGGGGCCAGCGCCTCGGAGGATGCCTCGACGGAGGGCCGGGCGTCTCCCTGGGCGCGCAGGTCGCGGGTCACGAGGTCGATGAGCTCGGTGGAGAGCCCCAGGATCTGGTTGGCGTTGTAGCCGCTGGCGCGAAGCTCCTTGAAGAGGGACTTGGCGAGGATCTTGGTTCCCTTGGCGTCGAGCATGGGTGCGAGCATCGGTGTCCTCTCGGGCGGCAGCCGCCCAGTGAACCAGCGATGGATGTCCTAGCAACGCCCAGGCCAGCCAGGACAAAGCGGTCACTTTCAGCAATGTCGGGCGCTTGCCAGCGCGACATCTCCCCCTGAGACGCGCCGGTGCGTAGCACCTTACGCACGGGCCCCCTCCGGGGCGGGAGGCATGCGCGAAGGCTGCTTCGCAGCGCCGACAGCTTCCCGAAGCTAGATAGCCACCCCCGTGCGCTACCGCGTCCCCGGAATCCAGCTCTGGCTCGACGAGCCGGCCGACACGCTCGAGCGGCGCGTGGCCGAGCGGCTGGGCGTGCGACGGGACGACCTGTTGCGCGTCTCGGTGTCCCGGAGGTCGCTCGACGCACGCCGCAAGGGACATCCACGCTGGGTCATCGACGCGGAGGTGGAGCTCGAGGGCGACCTCCCCGCCCTGCCCACCGGGGTGGACCCCATGCCCGAGCCGGAGCCGCCGCCGCGCCCCGTCCGCGCGCCCGACCTCCCGCCGGTCATCCTGGGAGCGGGTCCGGCCGGGCTCTTCTGCGCCTGGGGACTGCTGGAGCGCGGCGTCCGGTCGGTCGTGGTGGACCGCGGCAAGCAGGTGAGCCCGCGGCGCCGCGACGTGGCCAGCCTGATGCGCGACGGCAGTCTCGACCCGGAGTCGAACATGAACTTCGGCGAGGGGGGCGCCGGCGCCTACACCGACGGGAAGCTCTCCACCCGCATCCGCCACCCCGCCGTGCGCAAGGTGGTCGAGCTCTTCGCACGCTTCGGGAAGGCCGAGGAGATCAAGGTCCAGGGCAAGCCGCACGTCGGCTCGGACGTGCTGCCCGCCGCGGTGTCGGCCATGCGCGAGGAGCTGGAGCGGGGCGGCTGCGTGTTCTTGTGGAACGCGCGGGCCACCGACGTCGAGGTCGCCCTCGGGCGGGTCCGCGGCCTCGTGCTCGCCGACGGGCGCACCCTCCCCTGCGACCGGCTGGTGCTCGCACCGGGGAACAGCGCCCGCGAGCTCTACGAGCGCTTCGCGGCCCGCGGCTGGGCCCTCGAGGCGAAGCCCTTCGCGGTCGGGTTCCGGGTGGAGCACCCGCAGTCGCTCATCGACCGGATCCAGTACGGCCGCGCCGCCGGGGCCGAGGGGCTACCCGCCGCCGACTACCGGCTCGCCGAGAACCCCAGCGTGGGCGGGAAGGCCCGCGGCGTCTTCTCGTTCTGCATGTGCCCGGGTGGCGTGGTGGTGCCCACCCCCACCGAGCCGGAGATGCAGGTCACGAACGGCATGTCCAACTCCGGGCGCTCCTCCCCGCTCGCCAACGCAGGCCTGGTGGTGGCGGTCTCGCCGGACGACTTCGCGACCGAGGGATTCACCGGGCCGCTCGCCGGCCTCGAGTGGCAACGCAAGTGGGAGCGTGCGGCCTACACCCTCGGCGGTGGTGGGTACCGCGCGCCGGCGCAGCGCCTCTCCGCCTGGCTCTCCGGCCAGCCTGGGCAGCCCCCCGGGAAGAGCTCCTACAGGCCCGGGCTCACCCATGCCGACCTGTCCCGGCTCTACCCGCCCCAGGTCCACGAGGCGCTTCGGGCCGCGGTCCGGGGCTTCGAGCACCGCATGCGCGGGTTCATCTCGGACGAGGCCCTGCTCATCGGGATCGAGAGCCGCACCAGCGCTCCCTGCCGCATCCCCAGGGGCGAGGACATGCAGGCGCCCGGGCTCCTGGGGCTCTACCCGGCCGGCGAGGGAGCCGGCCACGCCGGCGGGATCGTCTCGTCGGCGGTGGACGGCATGAAGGTGGCCGAGGCCATCTGCCGGGAGCTCGGCGAGCCGTAGCGCCGGCCGCCCGGCCAGGGGCGAGGTCTACGTCCCCGCCCTGCCGTAGGCGTCCTCGAGCCGCACCACGTCCTGCACCTCGGGGGTCGAGACCTCGAGGATGTCGCAGTCGGTGATCGCCACCATGCGGTGCTTCGTGAAGGGCTTCACGTGGTAGCTCTCGCCGGGGCGCATGACGTGCTCGACGAGCCCCTCCCCCTCGTCGAGGACGAGCCGGAGCTCGCCGCTCCAGAGGTGGATCGTCTCGTCCTTCTTCTCGTGGTACTGCAGCGAGAGCTTCTGGCCGGCCTTCACGTGCAGGAGCTTCCCCACGTAGCGATCGGTCTGGGCCCACCAGAGCTCGTGCCCCCAGGGCTTCTCGACGCGCTTCGGCTGGTCGAACTTCTTCACGGGGCGGCCTCCTGGCTCAGTTGGCGCTGGCGACGAATCCCTTCGCTCCGGTGCTCTTCTCCATGTCCTTGAGGTAGCGGTCGGCGGCCTCGCGGGACTCGAAGGAGCCCACCCGGACGCGGTACCAGCGCCCCTTCCCGGGGACGTCGGCCACGGTCACCTTGGCTCCCCTGGAGGCGAAGCGGGCGGCGATCCGGTCGGCCTCGAAGCGCTCCTGCGTGGACCCCACCTGGACCACCCATGCCCCCCTGGCCGAGGCGGGCGGCCGGAACGCAGGGGTGGCAGCCGCGGCGGAGGGCGGCGGGGCCGGCTTCTGCTCGGGCTTCGGTTCGGGCTTGGCCGCCGGCTTCGGTGCGGGTGGCGTGGATGGCGCAGCGACCGCGGCTGCGCTGGTCGGGGCTGCGGATGCCGGCGCTGGGTTGGTCGTCGAAGGAGTGGTGGTGGATGCGGCGAGCGCCGCAGAAGCCGCAGGTGCGGCGGAGGGAGCGACCGACGGCGAGGGCGAGGGCGCGACCACGACCGGAGCCTGGACCTTGCCCGGAGCCGGTGAGGGAGCCTGCGCCCCCTGGACCTTGGGAGCAGGGGGGAGCCGGTCCGGGGGGGGCCGGGGGCTCGTCAGCGAATCGTGGAAGGTGAGCCGGGTCGACGGCTCGGTGCGGGGAGCGTTGTCGAGGGCCGCGAGCGCATCGGCGGGCGGAGGCGCCTTCGCCGCGGGTCGCGAAGCCGCGGCAGGACGCTCGGCCACGCCCTGTCCGAGCGCGTGCCCCAGGAAGAAGGCGAGCCCGAGCGCGCCGAGCGATCCCAGGATCACCCCGGCCACCTGCCTCGCGTCGAGGGAGAAGTCGAACCTCTCCCGTGCTGGTCTGTTTCCCGCCATGGTCGGATCCCCGCTGGGCCCGGACCGATTCTAGACGTCTTCGGCGAGGTCTCTACTTTCCATCCGCTCGGGGGCCGAGACGCCCAGGATGGTGAGCCCGTTGGCGAGCGCCTGCTTGAGGGCCAGGGCCAGGGCCAGCCGGGCCGCCGTCTTCACCGGGTCGGCGCCGATGAAGCGCTCTCCGGTCCGCTTTCCCTGCGTGTAGTAGGAGTGGAAGGCCCCGATGGTCTCCTGCAGCCAGAAGGCCACGCGGTGCGGCTCCCAGGCCAGAGCGGCGCCGGCCACCATGTCGGGGAAGGAGAGGATGCGCTTCACGAGATCCATCTCCTCCGGCGCCTTCAGCACCGAGAGCGTCTCGGCGTCGAAGCGGGCCTGCGGGGCGCCGGCGGCGGCCGCCTTCTCGAGGATGCGGGCCAGCCGTGCGTGGCCGTACTGCACGTAGAAGACGGGGTTGTCGAGGGTCTGCCGCTTGGCCAGCTCCAGGTCGAAGTCGAGCTGGGCGTCGGCGCGGCGGGTGAGGAAGATGAACCGGGTGGCGTCGCGCCCCACCTCGTCCACCACCTCCTGGAGCGAGACCACCGTGCCGGCCCGCTTGGACATCTTCACCGCCTCGCCGCCGCGGGTCAGGTTCACCATCTGGATGAGCACGACGTGCAGGTCGCGGCGGGAAGCGCCGAGCGCCTCCAGCGCGGCCTCGAGCCGGGGCACGTAGCCCCCGTGGTCGGCGCCCAGCACGTCGATGAGCAGGTCGGCCCGCTGCCGCTTGTCCCAGTGGTAGGCGATGTCGGCGCAGAAGTAGGTGGGCGTCCCGTCGGCCTTCTTCACCGGCCGGTCCACCTCGTCGCCGTGGCGGGAGGAGCGGAAGAGAAGCAGGTTCTCGCTCTCGGTGATCCCCTCCTCGTTCGGCGCAGCGACGACGGGCGCCGGCTGCCCCTTCTTCGACTTGGGGGGCGGGAGCTTCCCCCAGTAGACGAGGTCCTTCGCCTCGAGCTCCTCGAGGAAGCGCTGGACCGTTCCCGACTCGTAGAGCCGCTTCTCCGAGGACCAGACGTCGAAGGAGATGTGGACGGCCTCGAGATCGCTCTTGATCATGCCGAGCACGTGGGCGACGGCGCGGTCGCGGAAGAGGTCGAGCCAGTCGGCCTCGGGTGCGTCGAGGAAGCGCGGTCCGAACTCGGCCTCCAGGGACCGGGCGATCTCGATGACGTAGGCCCCCGGGTAGCTCTTGGGAGGCATGGTCACCGCCCGGCCGAGCAGTTCCTGGTAGCGCAGGTGGACGGAGCGGGCCAGGGTCTGGACCTGGGCCCCGTAGTCGTTGACGTAGTACTCCCGGGTGACGACGTGGCCGCTCCAGTCGAGCAGGCTCGCCACCGCGTCGCCGGTGACGCCTCCCCGGCCGTGCCCCACGTGCATGGGGCCGGTGGGGTTGGCCGAGACGAACTCGACGTTGACCCGCTTCCCCTGCCCCACGTCGCTCCGGCCGAAGCGAGCCCCCTGCCGCTCCACGTCGGCGAGGCCGGCCAGCCACACCTCCGGGCGCAGCTTCAGATTCACGAACCCCGGACCGGCGATCTCCATCGACTCGATGGTGCGTCCACCGTCCTCGGCGCGGATGGCCTCGACGATGCCCTGGGCCAGTTCGCGCGGAGGGCGCCCCGCCGGCTTCGCGAGCACCATCGCCGCGTTGACGGCGAAGTCCCCGTGACGGGGGTCGCGCGGCGGATCGACGGTGAAGGGGGTCTCGAGCGCGGGCCAGCGCCCCTCGGCGGCACCGCGGGAGAGCGCCCTTCGCACGACGTCGACGACGTGTTGTCGCATGGGGGCACGGTCATACCCGCGCCCGCCGCCCCCGGCAAGCAGCCTCACCCGTAGGCGTCGAAGGTCCCGCAGCGGGGGCAGCGCCAGCTCCGCACCGCCGCGCCGCCACCGCAGCGCCGGCAGCGCAGGAGCCCCGCGCTGCGCAGCAGCGCCGCGGCCATGAGGTCGTGCCTCCCGGCCAGCTCTCCCGGACCGGGCGGGGCCGCCCCCCGGAGGATCTCGCGCAGCGCCAGGGTCACCTCGCCGTCCTGGTCGCCGGCGAGTGCTTCCCGCAGCGGGGCCAGCGCCTCGGCCGACCGACCCGCCGCGGCGAGCAGCCGCCCACGCAGGGTGAGCAGCCGTGGGTCGCCGGGACGCATCGCGAGCGCGCGGTCGAGCGCCAGGGTCGCCCCGGCGGGGTCGAGCGCGGCGAGGGCCGGCCAGGAGAGCAGCGCCGACTCCGGCGCCGCGGCGAGCGCCCGCTCGAGCGCCTCCACCGCCCCCGCCCCGTCGCCGCCGGCGGAAAGGGCCTCGGAGAGCGCGATCAGCGCGTCGGCGTTCCCCGGGTCCACCTCCACCGCCTCCCGCGCCGCGGCGAGCGCGGCGGACGGATCCTCGTCGCGAAGCCCCCGGCCCATCGCGGCGAGCAGGTGGGCCAGGAGCCGGGTGTCCGGGGCGCAGCGGTTCCGGTGGACCTCGACCGCCTCGGCGTGCCGCTTCTGGTCCACGAGGACGTCGCGCAGCCCGGCGGCGGCCAGCCCGTCACCCGCCTCCATGAGCTTGCGGTAGGCCCCGGCCGCGTCCTCCAGCATCCCGGCGCGCCGGTGGTCGTCGGCCAGCTCCCGCTCCACCTCGGCGCGGCGGCTGGCCGGGAGCCCGGGCCGGTGCAGCATGTTCCGGTGGAGGCGGATGGCCCGGGGAACGTCCCCCTCCCGCTTGAAGAGGTCGCCGAGCGCCAGGTAGGTCTCGATCGCCTCGGGGCTGGAGAGCCGGGCCGCGTCGGAGAGGGCCTCGATGGCGGCGTCCGGGTCGTCGGAGATCATCGACCGGACGCCCTTGAGATAGGCCCGCGCCTGCTCCCGCCTGCGGCGGAGCCGGTGGGCCAGGAACGCGGCCACCACGGCCAGCCCGACGGCGATGAGGAGCCAGTTCATTTGGACGCGCGGCCTTCGGCGCCCTCAGGCGCCGAAGCCGTCCCGGATCCTCTTCCAGCTCGTCTCGAGGTGCTCGACCATGACCTTGGTGTCGGCCAGCACCGGCATGAAGTTGGTGTCGCCGCCCCAGCGCGGAACCACGTGCCAGTGCAGGTGGTCGGCGATCCCCGCCCCCGCCACCTTGCCGAGGTTCATGCCGACGTTCAGCCCCTCGGGAACGTAGGCGGCGCGGACCACCCCCACGGTGAGGCGCAGCTCGGCCTGGAGATCGGCGAAGTCGTCGGCGGGGAGATCCTCGAGCCGGGCCACGTGGGCGCGCGGCACCACCATGACGTGGCCGTTGTTGTACGGGAAGCGGTTCAGGATGGTGAAGGAGCGGGGCGAGCGGTGCACGATCAGGTTCCGCCGATCGGCCTCCTCCCCCGCCTCGGCCGGGAAGAGGCAGAAGATGCACCCGGCTGGCTTCCCGGCCTGGATGAACTCCATCCGCCACGGCGCCCAGAGCGGCTTCTCCACGATCCCTCCGCCTAGCGCGCCAGGAAGTAGACGCCCGGCCCTTCCGCCGTGTTTGACTGCCGGTGCATCTCGGCCCGCATGGTCTCGGCCACGGTCTGGGCCACCCTCTGGGCCACTCCGCCCATCAGGTCCTCCAGGAAGCGGGCCCGGTCGTCTGGCGGGTAGACCAGGCGCGGCTCGCCGCGGATCTCGGCCAGCTCCTTGGCCAGGTCCACCGCGTCCTGGAAGCCGCCCAGCTCGTCGACCAGCCCCAGCTCGACCGCCTGCTCGCCGGTCACCACCCGCCCGTCGGCGAACTTCTCCACCTGCTCGACCGGAAGGTCGCGCCCCTCGGCCACCGCCCGGATGAACTGGCGGTGGATGCGGTCGGCCAGCTCCTGCCAGTAGGCTCGGTCACTCGAAGTGAACTCACGGAAGGGGCTGCCGGCGTCCTTGAGCTTCCCGGAGGTGACGGTGTTCATCTCGACGTCGAATCGCTGCATCAGCCCACGGACGTTGGGGAACGCGCTGATCACCCCGATCGACCCGGTCAGCGTCCCGGGCTCGGCCACGATGCGGTCGCAGCCCATGGCCACGAGCAGGCCCCCCGAGGCGGCCAGGTTTCCCATGGCGCAGACCACCACCTTGTCCTCGGCCAGCCGTCGCAGCCCGTCCAGGATCTCCTGGCTCGTGCCCACCGCGCCGCCCGGCGAGTCGATGCGCACCACCACCGCCTTCATGTCGGAGTCGTCGCCGTAGCGCTTGAGGAGCTTCAAGAGCGGCTCGGACTCCACCGAGCCGCGCCCCATGCCGATGGGCCCCTTGATGTCCACCACGCCGATGCGCGGGCCGGAGGCGAGGCGCGGGGTCTCCCCCTTCACGGCGCCGTAGGCCAGCCAGAGGAAGGCGAAGAAGACCAGGAAGAGGCCGCCGAAGACGAAGAGCACCACCGCCAGCGCGGCCCGGTCGCGGCGCGGCGGGGGCTGGGGCGGCAGCGGTGGCTGGGCCCAGCCCGGAGGGGGCGGGCCCCAGGGTTGCTGCGCCCAGGGGGGCGGAGCAGCCGAGGCGGGCGGCGCGGCGGGGGCCTGCGTTGCGGGTGTGGTGGGCAGCGGTTCCGGGTTCTCGTTCTCGCTCATGACCGCCGGAGAAGACCACGGGCCGCCGGGAGCCGCAACTGATCGCGAAAGCGAAACGCGCACCGGCGCCAGGGGCGACCGATGCGCGTTCACCGTCCCTTCCGACCACACCCGGATGAGGCGGTGCGGTGGGAGGTTCTTCCGCCGGCCGAAGCCGGCGGTGCTAGCCCTTGCGGCGGTTGAACTTCTCCATGAGGTCGCCGAGGCGGGCGCGGCCGTCGCCCTGCTTGCGCAGGTACTCGCGGTACTCGTCCTCGCCGCCGTCGCGGGAGAGCGCCTTGATGGACAGGGCCACCTTGCGCTCGTGGGAGTCGATGTCGATGACCTTGACCTCGACCTCCTCGCCCTCCTTGACCACGTCGTGCGGGTTCTCGACCCGCTCGTCGCGCATCTCGGACACGTGGACCAGCCCCTCGATGCCGGGCTCGAGCTCCACGAAGGCGCCGAAGTCGGTGACCTTGGTCACGCGCCCCTTGAGGCGCGAGCCCACCGGGTGGCGCTCGGCCAGCGTGGTCCAGGGGTCGGCCTGGTTCTGCTTGATGCCCAGGCTGAAGCGCTCGTTCTCGACGTCGATGTTGAGAACCACCGCCTCGACCACGTCGCCCTTCTTGAACTTCTCGCCCGGGTGCTTGATGCGCTCGGTCCAGGAGATGTCGGACACGTGCACGAGCCCGTCGATGCCCTCCTCGACGCCGACGAAGACGCCGAAGTCGGTGACGTTGCGGACCTCGCCGCGGATGACCGAGCCGATGGGGTACTTGTCCTCGAGGAGCGTCCAGGGATTGGGCTCGATCTGCTTCATGCCCAGGCTGATGCGCTTGGCCTTCGGGTCGATGTCGAGGACGACGGCCTCGACCAGCTCGGCCGCGTTGAGGAGCTTGGAGGGGTGCTTGACCCGCTTGGTCCAGCTCATCTCCGACACGTGGACGAGCCCCTCGACGCCCTGCTCGAGCTCGATGAACGCGCCGTAGTCGGTGAGGCTGACGACCTTGCCCTTGACCCGCGTGCCGACCGGGTACTTCTCGTCGGCGCGGTGCCACGGGTCCTCCTGGATCTGCTTGAGGCCCAGGCTGACGCGCTCGCTGGCGGGATCGAACTTGAGGACGACGACGCGGACCTCCTGGCCCACCTCGAACATCTCGCTGGGGTGGCCGATGCGCCCCCAGCTCATGTCGGTCACGTGGAGGAGGCCGTCGATGCCGCCCAGGTCGATGAAGGCGCCGTAGTCGGTGAGGTTCTTCACCACGCCCTTCAGGACCGCGCCCTCCTTCAGGTTCTTGAGGGTCTCCTTCTTCAGCTCCTCGCGCTCCTTCTCGAGCAGCACGCGGCGGCTGAGGACGATGTTCCCCCGCTTCTTGTTGAACTTGATGACCTTGAACTTGAACTTCTCGCCGATGAGCTTGTCGAGGTTGCGCACCGGGCGGATGTCGACCTGGGAGCCGGGGAGGAACGCCTTCACGCCGATGTCGACGGAGAGGCCGCCCTTCACGCGCCCGACGATCATGCCCTCGACGAGCTCGTCGCGCTCGCACGCGGCGGAGATCTCGTCCCAGATGCGCATCTTGTCGGCCTTCTCCTTGGAGAGGACGACCATGCCGGTGTCGTTCTCGCGCGACTCGACGAGAACCTCGACCTTGTCACCGATCTTGACCTGGGGATCACCGCCGGGGAGCTGGATGAACTCGTTGAGCGGGACCTGCCCCTCGGACTTGTAGCCGATGTCCACGACCACGTAGTCCTTGGTGATCTGGATCACGGTGCCGCTGACGACGCGCCCCTCCTCGACCTGGCCGGTTCGCGCCTCGCTCTCGGCGAACATGGCGGCGAAATCCTCGGAGCTGTCCAGCTCGGGCGTACCGATATTCTGATTCTCCATTTTGATTGGAACCCGGTCCTTTGGGCTTGGGCCGGCGGGGCGTGGCGTGAACCGCGCTCCTGGGTTGCCGGCGAAAGCAGCGACGCCCCCTTTGTTGGCCTGAGCCGCTTCCCCGGGGATCGAGGGACTCGACGGGTCACCGGGACGCTCCCGGCGACGAAGGCGAGGCAAGCTACACGGGCGGGATCACTGCGTCAAGCATCGGCAGACCCTGCATGGCGCCCAGGCGGGCGGCCACCCCGTCGATGACCCAGTCCGGCGTGGAGGCGCCGGCGGAGACGCCCACCACCGCGCACCCGTCGAACCACTCCGGACGGAGCTCCTCCTCCGTCTCCACGTGCCAGGTACGGGGCTGGATCTCCTTGCAGATCTCGGCCAGGTGGCGCGTGTTGGCGCTGTTCTTCCCGCCCACCACCACGACCGCATCCACCTCGGTGGCCAGCTGGCGGGCATCGGCCTGCCGCTCGTCGGTGTCGGCGCAGATGGTGTTCACCGCGCGGACCTCCTTGTGCCGAAGCGCCAGCGCGCCCACGACCCGCTCGAAATCCGCACCGATGCAGGTGGTCTGGGCGATGACGGCGACCTTCTTGGCGTCGATGGGGGGGATCTCGGCGCCGGGCTTCACCACGGTGCAGGGCCCCGTCCCGTAGCTCACCACGCCCTTCACCTCGGCGTGGTTGGGGTCGCCCACGATGACGAGGTGGTAGCCCTGGTGCGAGAGGCGCTGGGCCATGGCCTGCGGATACTTCACGTAGGGGCAGGTCCCGTCCACGACCTCCAGCCCCCGCTCCCGGGCCGCATCGAGTTCCGGCTTCACGGCGCCGTGGGTCCGCACCACCACGGTGGTCCCGGCCTCCACCTCGGCGACGCGCTCGACCGTGCCCACGCCCATCTGGCGGGTGCGGGACACGAACTGCGGGTTGTGGATGATGGGGCCGAGGGTGACCACCGGCGCCTGCCGCTCGCGGGCGACGTCCATGAGCTGATCGACGGTTCGCCGGACACCCCAGCAGAATCCCGCCGTCTTCGCGACCTTGACGTGCATCAATTCGTCTCCCGGACCCGGTATAACCGTCTCCGCCCGGCGGGTCCAGCCGGACTCAGGCGGATCCGGCCCGTGCGGCGACGCGCGCCAGGACCACCTCGGCGAGCCGCTCGACCACCTCGTCGAGCGAGACCCCCCCGGTGTCCACGGTCACCGCGTCATCGGCGGCGCGCAGGGGCGCCACGTCCCGGGAGCTGTCGTCCCGGTCTCGCTTGCGCTGGTCGGCCAGCACCGCCTCGAACGCCTGCGGATCTCCCTTGGACTGCAGCTCGACGAATCGCCGGCGCGCCCGGACCTCGTCGGCGGCGGTCAGGAAGAACTTGGCGTCGGCGTCGGGGAAGACCACCGTCCCGATGTCCCTCCCCTCCAGCACCGCCCCGCGGTTCCCGGGGGCCGTGGCGAGCCGCCGCTGGAGCTCGAGCAGCCCCGCCCGCACCACCGGCCGGGCCGACACGGCGCTCGCGCCCAGCGACATGGGGGGAGTCCGGATGGCCTGCGAGACGTCCTCGTCTCCGATGAACACCCGCTGCCCCTCCGCCTCGGCGCCGGGCGGGGCCGGCTCGAAGCGGATGCGGACCGCGGGGAGGAGCGCGCCGAGCCGGGCATCGTCGTCGAAGGCGACCCCACCCCGGCTCGCGGCCAGTGCGACGGCACGGTAGATGGCGCCGGTGTCGACCATGGCGAAACCGAGTCGCGACGCCAGCCTCCGCGAGGTGGTGCTCTTTCCCGCGCCCGCCGGGCCGTCCACCGCCACGATGAACGGCCGGCGCGCCGTCACCGCGCGAGGACCTTCCGGAGCGCGGCGAGCACCTTGAGGTTCTCGGCGTGGGTCCCGATGGTGATGCGCTGCGCGGTGGGGAATCCGTAGCCCGCCACCGGCCGGACCACGACCGCCTCGCGGAGAAGGGCGTCGAAGAGCGCCATGCCCGGCCTGCCGGGGAAGTCGGCCAGCACGAAGTTGGCCTGCGAGGGGACCACCGTGGCCCCCAGCGCCCGGAGCCCGGCCTCGAGGAAGGGGCGCTCGCTCCGGACCAGCTGGCGGCTCAGGAGGACGTGCTCCTCGTCGTCGAGTGCGGCGACGCCGGCCGCCTGGGATACCAGGTTCACGTTGAAGGGAGCGCGCACGCGGTCGAGGTAGGCGGTGACCTCGGGCCGGGCGAAGGCGTAGCCGAGCCGCAGCCCGGCCATCCCGTAGATCTTCGAGAAGGTCCGCAGCACCACCAGGTTGGGGAAGCGCTTGCGCAGCGAGAGCGCGTCCTGGAAGCCCTCGGCCTCGACGAACTCGACGTACGCCTCGTCGAGCACCACCAGCGTGTCGGGGGAGACCGCACCCAGGAAGCGGAGCAGCTCGTCCTCGAGGAACCAGGTACCGGTGGGGTTGTCGGGGTTGGCGAGGAAGACCACCTTGGTCCGCGGGGTTAGCCGGGCGCGGATGGCGTCGAGGTCGTAGTGGAAGACGTCCTTCATGGGCGCCTCCGAAAGGGTCCGCCCGTGGGCGTGGGCGGCGAGCTTGTAGGCCACGAAGCTCTTCGCGCTGGTGAGCACCTCCTCGCCCTCGAGGACGAAGGTGCGCACGAGGAGCTCGATGAGCTCGTTCGAGCCGTTGCCGACCAGGATCTCCTCGACCGGGACCGAGAAGCGCCGCGAGAGGGCCCGCTTGAGGAGGAAGGCGCTGCCGTCCGGGTAGAGGTGGATGCGGGAGCAGGCCTCCCGGGCGGCGCGGAGCGCCAGCGGGGAAGGGCCGAGCGCGTTCTCGTTGGAGGCCAGCTTGGCGACGTCGGTGACGCCGTATTCCCGCTCCACCTCCTCGATGGGCTTGCCCGGGACGTAGGGCTGGAGCGACGCGACGTGCGGAGGGACGAGGGCCACGCGGTTCTAGCCCTCGACGGTGAAGACGCCCATGGCCCGGAACTTCTGGTAGCGCTGGCGCACCAGCTGCTCGGGGGTGAGCGCCTTCAGATCTGCGAGCTGGCGCCGGATGGCGCCGGCCAGGTTCTCGGCGGTGAGCCTGGGGTCGCGGTGCGCGCCGCCGGGCGCCTCCTTGATCAGCTCGTCCACGATGCCGAAGCCGGCCAGGTCCTTGGCGGTCAGCTTGAGGTTCTCCGCCGACTTCTGGGCCTTGGAGGCGTCGCGGTAGAGGATCGAGCTGCAGCTCTCGGGGGAGATGACCGAGTAGGTGGAGTACTCGAGCATGAGGATCTTGTTGGTCACTCCCAGTGCAAGGGCCCCGCCCGAGCCGCCCTCCCCGATGACGATGGAGATGGAGGGAACCCCGAGCGACGACATCACCTCGAGGTTCACGGCGATGGCCTCGGCCTGGCCGCGCTCCTCGGCCCCGATGCCGGGGTAGGCGCCGGGGGTGTCGATGAAGGTGATGAGCGGCCGGCGGAACCGGTCGGCCATGTCGTAGAGCCGGCGCGCCTTGCGGTACCCCTCCGGCCGGGGCATGCCGAAGTTGCGCAGCATGTTCTCCTTGGTGCCGCGCCCCTTCTGCTCGCCGACGATCACCACCGGCTCGCCCTCGAAGCGGGCCAGCCCGGCCACGATGGCGTGGTCGGCGCCGAAGCGGCGGTCCCCCTCCAGCTCCATCCAGTCGGTGAAGATCATCTGGAGGTAGTCGAGGGTGTAGGGACGGTTGGGGTGGCGGGCCAGCTGGACCACCTGCCAGCGGGAGAGATCGCGGAAGATCTCGGCCTGGAGCTTCTTGGCCTTGCGCTCCAGCTTGACGATCTCGTCGCTGAAATCGACCCCGGCGCCGCCGGAGAGCTGCTTCAGCTCCTCGATCTTCGACTCGAGGGCGGCGAGGGGCTTCTCGAACTCTGTCGTGAACGGAACGCGGGTGGCCACGGCGACCGCTTATAACACGAGGGAGCCGGGAATCACGGCGCACTGCGCAACGCGCGGGAGAGGCCGGCGGCGTCGAACGGCGGCGCGAGCCACTCCACGTCCTGCTCCCGCCGCAGCCAGATCACCTGCCTTCGGGCGTACCGGCGGTGGTGGAGCGCGATGCGCGCGGCCAGCTCCCCGGCGTCGATCTCCCCCCGGGCGCAGGCCACCGCGTCGGCGTAGCCGATGGGCAGGCGCGGGAGCGGCTCCTGGAAGCGGGAGAGCAGCGCACGGGCCTCGTCCACGATGCCGCCGCCGGCCATGGAGAGGGCCCGCTCCCCGATGCGCCGGTGCAGCTCCTCGCGGGGGACGTCGAGGGCGAGCAGCCGGTAGCGGTAGCGCCGCGGCGCGAAGCGGTGGGCCTCGAAGAGCTCGCTCTGCGTGCGCCCGCCGGCCGCGATCTCCAGGGCGCGCACGATGCGGACGAGGTCGTTCTCCCGGATGCGCGCGGCGGCGCGCGGATCCACCTCGGCGAGCCTCCGGTGCAGCGCGGGGCGCCCGTGGACCTGCGCCTCCTCCTCGAGCCGGGTGCGCAGGGCCGGGTCCCTCCCGGGCGCGTCCACAACGCCGTGCAGGAGCGCCCGGACGTAGAGCCCCGTCCCTCCGACCACGACGGGGAGCCTTCCGCGCGCCGACACCTCGGCGATGGCCGCGTCGGCGAGCGCCACCCACCGGGCCGCGTCCATCCCCTCCCCGGGCTCGACGAGGTCGAGCAGGTGGTGGGGAACGGTGGCGCGCTCCTCGGGGGTGGGCTTGGCCGTGCCCACGTCGAGGCCGCGGTAGACTTGCTGGGAGTCGGCGTTCAGGATCTCGCCACCGGCGAGACGCGCGATCTCGACGGCGAGGCGGGACTTGCCCGAGGCGGTGGGGCCGGCCAGGACGGCGACGAACGGGAGGGAGGCCGGCATGCCGGGGCCTTGTGCCCCGACTCAGGCGGGGGTGGGACGGAAGCGCGCGGCGAGGTCGGAGAGCGCCACTGGCGTCTCCTCGCGCGTGACCATGTCCTTGAGCTTCGCCTGGCCGCTCGACGCCTCGTTGCCGCCGATGACCACGGCGTAGCGTGCGCCCACCCGCTCGGCCTGCTTGAACTGCCGGGCGAGCTTGCCCCCGCGCGCGTCGAGGTCGCAGGCCACCCCGGCACGGCGCAGGTCGGCGGCGCGGCGCATGGCCTCCCGCCGCCCGGCGTCGTCGGCCGAGACGAAGAAGACGACGGGGCGGGTCAACGGCACGGGCCGCCCGGCGGCCTCGAGGATGAGCGCGAGCCGCTCCTCCCCCATTCCGAACCCGATTCCGGGAGTGGGCGGCCCTCCCAGGGTCTCGACGAGGCCGTCGTAACGCCCTCCGCCGGCCACGGCCGACTGGGATCCCAGGGCGTCGCTGGTGAACTCGTAGGCGGTGCGGACGTAGTAATCGAGGCCGCGCACCAGGCGCGGGTTCACCTGGTAGGGCACGCCGAGGTCGTCGAGCCCCTGCCGGACCGCCTCGAAGTGGGCGCGGCAACCGTCGCAGAGCCGGGCGAGGAGCCGGGGCGCCTCGGCCAGCACCGGCTGGCAGGAGGGGACCTTGCAGTCGAGCACCCTGAGCGGATTGCGCTCGGTCCGCTCCCTGCAATCGGAGCAGAGGACGGCGCCGCGCTCGCGCAACCAGCCGCGCAGCTCCTCCAGGTAGGCGGGGCGGCAGGCCGCGTCGCCGACGCTGTTGACCTGCACCACCGGTGCGACCCCGAGCCTGCGGAACAGGTCGGCGAGCATGGCGATCTGCTCCACGTCGACGTCCGGCTCGGCGATGCCGAAGGCCTCCACGCCGATCTGGTGGAACTGCCGGTAGCGCCCCTTCTGCGGCCGCTCGCGGCGGAACATGGGGCCGACGTAGAACCACTTCTGCGGCCCTTCGACGTGGGCGCCGTGCTCGATGTAGGCGCGGACGGTCCCGGCGGTCCCCTCGGGACGGAGGGCGAGCTTCTCCTCCCCCTTGTCCTCGAAGACGTACATCTCCTTGTTGACGATGTCGGTCGCCTCGCCCACTCCGCGGGCGTAGAGGGCGTAGGGCTCGACGACGGGCGTCCGGACCTCGCGGTAGCCATGCAGCGCGAAGACCTCGCGCGCCACCTGCTCGATCTCCTGCCAGCGGCCGACCGCCGCGGGCAGGATGTCGTTCATCCCCTTGACGCCGTTGATCTTCACGCGGGCCGTTCTAGACCACGGTTCCGCAGCGGTCAAACCGCGCGGCCGCCGATGGCCTCGCCCACCCGGACCCGGGCGCCCGGCACGAGCCCGGGAGCGAAGGCCACCCGCCCCGGCTCGAAGAGCAGGATCACGGTGGAGCCCATCTCGAAGGCCCCGAGTTCCTGCCCCTTCGCGACCGGGATGGGCGTGGCGTAGTCCCTGGCCTGCGCCCCGGCCCCGGCCAGGTTCGTCACCGGGACCTCGGGGTCGTAGCTGGCCCGCACCCGCCCCACCACGGTGGCCCCGACCGCCACGATGGCGACGAGCCCGAGCGGCGAGTCGAGCAGCGTGACCAGCCGCTCGTTCACCGTGAAGAGCCCGGGCACGTTCTTCACCGAGGCCGCGTTCACCGGCCAGAGCTTCCCCGGGACGTAGCGCCAGCCCAGGACGCGCCCGGGGAGCGGGAAGTGGATGCGGTGGTAGTCCCGCGGCGAGAGGTAGAGCGTGGCGTAGCGGCCGCCCTCGAGCCGCGCCCCCACCCGCTCGTCGCCCACCAGGGCCGACGCGGTGTAGTCGATGCCCTTGGCCTGGACGAGCCTCCCGCCCTCGGCGACCCCGGCCTCGGAGACCAGCGCGTCCACCGGGGAGACCAACACGTCGTCGCCCGGGGCGACGGGGCGGAGCCCGGGACGGAGCGGCCGGGCGAAGAACTGGCCGAAGGTCGCGAAGCCCCCGAGGTCGCCGCACTCGCCGAGGTCGATCCGGTAGCGGCGCGCGAAGGCGTTCATCAGCACCGGCCCGACCGGTCCGGGCAAGGGCAGCCGCGTGGCCGCCCCCACGACCCGGGAGAGGGCGTTCTTCGGGACGAGGCGGAGGGCGGCGATGAAGGCGCGTTCGTTCACGGCCGGCCAGTGTATCCGACCCTCCGCGCGCGCGCCCTGGACTCGTGCTAGAGGCAGGGAATGGACGAGATCCGCGCCCCGCGAGGCACCACCCTCTCCTGCCGGGGCTGGGTCCAGGAGGCCGCCCTCCGGATGCTCATGAACAACCTCGACCCGGAGGTGGCCGAGCGCCCCCAGGACCTGGTGGTCTACGGCGGCACCGGGAAGGCGGCGCGGAACTGGGAGAGCTACCACCGCATCGTGGCGGCGCTGCGCGACCTGCGCGACGACGAGACCCTGCTCGTGCAGAGCGGCAAGCCGGTGGGCGTGGTCGGCACCCACCCCGACGCGCCGCGCGTGCTCATCGCAAACTCGAACCTGGTCGGGCGCTGGGCCACCTGGGAGCACTTCCGGGACCTGGAGGCCCGCGGCCTCATGATGTACGGCCAGATGACGGCCGGCTCCTGGATCTACATCGGCACCCAGGGGATCCTGCAGGGCACCTACGAGACCTTCGCGCAGGCTGGACGGACCCACTTCGGCTCGGACGACCTCGCCGGGCGCCTCGTCCTCTCCGGCGGCCTCGGTGGGATGGGGGGCGCGCAACCGCTCGCCGCGACCATGCTGGGCGCCGCCTACCTCGGGGTGGACGTGGACCCGGAGCGGATCGGGCGGCGGGTGGCCCAGGGCTACCTCGACGAAGGGGCGGACTCGCTCGACGACGCCCTCTCCCGGCTCGACGCCGCCCGGCGGGAGCGGCGCCCGCTCTCGGTGGGGCTGTGCGGGAACGCGGCCGGGGTCTACCCGGAGCTGGTCCGGCGCGGCATCGCCCCCGACCTGGTCACCGACCAGACCTCGGCCCACGACCCGCTCCACGGCTACGTGCCGGCCGGGCTCTCCCTGGCCGAGGTTGCTTCACTTCGCGTGAATGACCCGGCGCAGGTGGTCCGCCGCGCGAAGGAGTCCATGGGGGTCCAGGTGGAGGCCATGCTGGCGCTCCGGGCGCTGGGCAGCCAGGTCTTCGACTACGGCAACAACCTGCGCGCCGGGGCGCAGGACGCCGGCGTGGCCCGGGCCTTCGACTACCCGGGCTTCGTCCCGGCCTACATCCGGCCTCTCTTCTGCGAGGGGCAGGGCCCCTTCCGCTGGGCCGCCCTCTCCGGCGACCCGGCCGACATCGCCGCCACCGACGCCGCGGTGGCCCGCCTCTTCCCGGAGAAGCGCGGCCTGCTCCGCTGGCTCGACCTCGCCGCACGCAAGGTGAAGTTCCAGGGGCTCCCGGCCCGCATCTGCTGGCTCGGGTACGGCGAGCGGGACCGGGCCGGCCTGGCCTTCAACGAGATGGTGCGACGGGGGGAACTGCGCGCCCCGGTGGTCATCGGGCGCGACCACCTCGACTGCGGCTCGGTGGCGTCGCCCAACCGCGAGACCGAGGCCATGAAGGACGGCTCCGACGCGGTGGCCGACTGGCCCATCCTGAACGCGCTGCTCAACGCCGTGAACGGCGCCTCCTGGGTGAGCTTTCACCACGGTGGCGGGGTGGGAATCGGCTACTCGCTCCACGCCGGTCAGGTCGTGGTGGCCGACGGCACCGACGCCGCAGCACGCCGGGTGGCCCGGGTGCTGCGCGGCGACCCGGCCATGGGCGTCCTCCGCCACGCCGACGCCGGATATCCCGAGGCGCAGGCCGTGGCCCGGGAGCGCGGCGTGAGGATCCCGTGACTCCCACGCTGGCCGTCCGCCGTGCCTCCCTCGCCACCTGCGACCGGGGCCCCTCCGACGCGGGGATCCTCGCCGATGGCGCGCTCGTGGTGCAGGACGGCGCGGTGTGCTGGATCGGGCCGGACGCCGAGGCGGAGAAGCGCTTCGACCTCTCGTCCACCTTCCAGATCGACGCACGCGGCCGGCTCGTCACCCCGGGGCTCGTGGACTGCCACACGCACCTCCTGTTCGGGGACCGGGGCGAGCGGGAGGAGGAGTTCGCCGAGCTCGCCTCGGGTGTGCCCTACGTCGAGATCGCCCGCCGGGGCGGGGGCATCCTGGCAACGGCGCGGGCCACGCGGGAGTCGTCCGACGAGGCGCTGGTCTGGGGCGCGGTGGCCCGGGCCCGCCGCCTGCTCGCCCAGGGCGTGACCACGGTGGAGGTGAAGAGCGGCTACGGGCTCTCCGTGGCCGAGGAGCTCCGGATGCTGCGGCTCGTCCGGGAGGTGGCCCGGTCGCTCTCGGGCGAGATGACCGTGGCGCCGACGCTGCTCGCGCTCCACGCCGTCCCGCCGGAGCTTCGCGGCGACCGCGCCGCCTGGGTCCGGGAGGTGCTCGAGGTCCTCCTTCCTGCGGTGGCAGCCGGCCGGCTCGCCGGCTTCTGCGACGCCTTCGTGGCCCCGACCGCCTTCGGGGTGGAGGATGCGCGCCGCGTGCTCGAGGCGGGCCGCGCCCTGGGGCTCGTCCCGCGGCTCCACGCCGACCAGCTCTCCGACGACGGTGCCGCCCTGCTCGCCGCCGAGGTGGGAGCGTCCTCGGCCGACCACCTGGAGAACGTGAGCGAGGCCGGCATCACCGCCATGGCCCGGGCAGGCGTGGTGGCGGGGCTGCTCCCCACCTCCACCCTGCTCGCCCGGGTCCGGCCCTTCGCACCCGGGCGACGCCTCGTGGACGCGGGCGTGGCGGTGGCGCTCGCGACCAACGTGAACCCCGGCACGGCGATGAGCGAGAACGTGGGGCTCACCCTCTCGCTCGCCTGCCTGGAGGGAGGGCTGACCCCGCCGGAGGTGCTGGTGGCGGCCACCGCCGGCGGAGCGCTCGCGCTGCGGCTCGCGGACGCGGGGCGGCTCGCGCCCGGGATGGCGGCCGATCTGGTTCTCTGGGGGGCGCGGTCCCCGGCCCACCTCTGCTGGCACGTCGGCGTGAACCACGCGTTGCTGGTGGTGAAGGGCGGCCGCGTCGTCCACCGGGCCGAGGGCTGGTCGGCGGCGGATTGCGCGGCGGGTCTCTCCTGAGCGGGCGGCAAGTTGGCCGGGCCGAGCTTTGGTCGGGACCGCGGGGGTCGCGCACACCGTCCGTTCCGCGGACCTTCGGCCAGTTGGGGTGTGCGCGAACGAAGCTATTGACAGCGCTTCCGTGAGAGTCGGCTTCGGTGAAGCGGTGGCCGAAGGAATGTTCCTGTCGCTGCGCAGGAGCCTCGTCCGCGGGACTTCGCCGCGTCTGGCGAGGTTCGAGATCTCCGGGCGAAAGGACGCGATGGCGGGGATCCTCGTGCGTTCCAGGGGGCCCGATCCTTCCACTCCCGACTCACCGACCTCCTTCGCGTCGAGTTCGTTTCACTGGACGCCTTCCTCGAGGCCCTGGCCGAGTTCGACCAGCGAAAGCTCTTCCGCACCCTCGGCCACGCGGACCTCTTCGCGTATCTCCACAAGGGGTTGAAGCTCTCGCGCGCGGCGGCTCATCACCGGCGCGCCGCCGCATGGCTCGTCCAGCGAGTCCCCGAGGTGCTGGAACCGATCCGCGAATGGAAGCTGTGCTTCACCACCGCGTCGGTGCTGGCCTCGGTTGCGACGGAGGAGAACCTGGCCGCGGTGCTTCCGCGATTCTACGGCCTCTCCAAGCAGGAGGCGCTGGGACTGGCGGCGGAGCTGAAGCCGCGGACGGTGGTCCCGAGGAGGACGGTGGCCAACCGTGTGCAACCGTCTCGGCCGGTGGACCCGGTCGCGGAGGTGAGACAGACGGTTCCGGAAATTCGCCCAGGCGAACTCTGGGCGCCCCGGACGGGGGCGGAACGGTCCGTCGTGGAGCGGACGGCCGTCGAGCCGATGACCGCCTCGTCGAGCCGGATGCACGTCACGGTTTCACGGGAGTTCCTGGCTCTCTTGAAGAAGGCGAAGGCGGGGGACTCGCACCGGAATCCAGGGGCGAGCGACGAGGAGGTGCTCACGGCGGCGCTGCTGTTGCTCATCGAGAAGCAGGCGAAGCGGAAGGCCTGCGTGCCGGCCAGGGTGAAGCGCGAGATCGCGAAGAGGGACGAGGGGAGATGCCAATGGAAGCTGGCCGATGGAGGAGTCTGCGGGGCGACGGTGAGGCTGGAGGTGGACCACGAGGTGCCGCGCGCCAGGCCTACGGCGACGCGCACATGGACCATTTCACCCGTGGTGGATCTTCCGGCGACGTCACGTTGGCGCGGGAGGACGTCGCGGCCTACGGGGTGGAATCCGCTCCTCCCCGGCTGCGCTGGCGTCGGGGGGGCGCTACGATACGGGAACGATGTGCCGCCTCTTCGGCCAACTCTCCTCCGCCCACCGCACGGCCTGCCAGCCGCTCTGCAGCGCCGAGAACGCGCTGCGGACCCAGTCGCATCTCCACCCGCACGGCTGGGGCATCGCCTGGTACGGCGCGCGCGGCCCCCAGGTCCGCCGCGGGGTGATGGCGGCCCACGCCGACCTGGACTTCGTCCGGGCCGGGAGACGCGCCCGCTCCCGCATCGTGCTGGCGCACGTGCGCGACGCCAGCGTCGGCCGGGTGGCGCTCGAGAACACCCACCCCTTCGTCGAGGGGCCCTGGGTCTTCGCCCACAACGGGACCGTGGCCCGCTACAAGCGCTCCCGCGCGGTCCGGGAAGCACTGATCGCCGCCATCTCGCCGGCTCGTCGCCGGGCGCTCCGCGGGGAGACCGACAGCGAGCGCTGCTTCCAGCTCTTCCTGTCGCGGCTCGACCTGCGCACCGGGCGTGGCCGGGCCACCGTCGAGGAGGTCCGCACCGCGATGGCGGACACGGTGGCGATCGTCCGCGCGGTCGCCGACCGGGGCGAGCTGCGCTCCACCCTCAACTTCCTGGTCTCGGACGGACGCCTGCTCTGCGCCTGCCGCCTCGGCAAGCCGCTCCACGTCTCGACCGGCGCCGGACCAGGCCGGATCTTCGCGGTGGCCAGCGAGCCCATCGGACGTTCGGGCTGGGAGGTGGTCCCGGAGGGCGGCTTCGTCGGCGTGGACGGCGCCCTGCGGGTGATGCGGGCCCCGCTCGGGATCAGCGGGCCCGCGGGGCCAGCGCCCGGGCCAGCCCGGCGTGCCGCTCCCCAACCCCGACGATGACCAGGCGGCGGCCGGAGGGGCACCCGTCCTCGTGGGAGAGCCGGATCTCCAGACGCTCGGCCGGGAGAGCGCCCGGGAAGCGGTCGGCCCACTCCACCACGGTGGCCCCGGACCGCCCCACCAGGTCGTGGAACCCGGTGGCGTGGAGCTCGTCCTCGTCGCCCACCCGGTACAGGTCGGCGTGATTCACCAATAGTCTACCCCGGTAGGTGGCCACGATGGCGAAGGTGGGGCTCGAGACCTCGCCGTCGGGGACCCCGGCCCCGGTACAGATGCCGCGGGCCAGCTGGGTCTTCCCGGCGCCGAGCTCCCCGGAGAGGGCCACCACGTCCCCCTCGCCGAGCCTCCGTCCGATGCGCTCGCCGAGCCTTCGGGTCTCGCCCGCCGACCGGCTGGTGCGCTCGAGGCGCACCACCGCCGGCTGGCTCACCGGCCCCACTCGGCCCAGACCGCGCCGATGGCCTCGGCCAGGTCCCCGGCCACCATCCCGCGCTCGCCGTGCCGGCTCGCCGCGATGTCGCCGGCGCGCCCGTGCACCCATGCGGCCACCCGCGCCGCCTCGCGCGGGCGCATCCCGCCGGCCAGCAGCGCTCCCAGGAGTCCCGCCAGCACGTCTCCGGTCCCGCCGGTGGCCATGCCCGGGTTCCCGGTGGGGATGATCGCAGCAGGGCCGTCCGGGTCGGCCACCACCGTCCGCGCTCCCTTGAGCACCACCACCGCGCCCCATTCCTGCGCCTTGCGGCGGGCGATGGCGACCCGGTCGGCCTGGACGTCCTCGATGCTGCCCCCGATGAGCCTGGCCATCTCGCCCGGGTGCGGAGTGAGCACGATGGGCGCGTCGTGCCCGATGACCGCGACCAGCCCCGGGTGGTCGGCCAGCGCGTTGATGGCGTCGGCGTCGAGGACCGTGGGGAGCGGGTGGCGGTCGAGCAGGCCGCGGATGGCCGGGGCGGTCTCCGGGCCGCGGGGGATGCCCGGGCCGATGCAGAGCGCGTTGGCGCTCGCCGCGGCGCCCTGGAGCGCCGGGATGTCGCTCCGGCTCAGGCTGCCGGTCCCCGGGAGCGGCGTGCTCATGGCCTCCGGCCGCCCCGCCAGGGCAGGGCCGAGCACCTCCGGGCGGGAGGCCAGGGTCACGAGCCCCACGCCGCCGCGCAGCGCGCCGGTGAGCGCCAGATTGGCCGCGCCGGTCCGGCCGGCCGAGCCGGCCACGATGAGCAGCCGCCCCGCGTCTCCCTTGTGGGCCTCGCGGTCGCGGCGCGGGACGAGCGCGCGAACGGTCGCCTCGTCGAGGAGCTCGGCCGAGGCGAGGATGCGCGCGGCGGCCGCCGGGGGGATGCCGATGTCCACGACGGTGACGTCGCCGGCCAGGTCGGCGCCCGGCTGGAGGACCAGGCTCACCTTGGAGAAGGCGAAGGTGACGGTGGCGTCGGCCCGGACGGCAGGGCCGACGGCGTGCCCGGTGTCGGTGGAGAGCCCGGACGGGAGATCCACCGCGAGGACCAGGGCCCCCTGCTCGCGCAGCCCGGCGATGATCTCGATGGCGGCCGCGAAATTTCCCTCGGCCGGACGCTCGAGCCCCGTGCCGAAGATGGCGTCCACGACCAGGTCGCCGCGGCGGACCGGGAAGTCCCTCAGCGCCTGGATCCCGGAGACGGGGATTCCGGCATCCTCGGCCGCCTTCCACGCGGCGGTGGACTCGGGACTCCCCTTCCCGGGCGCGCCCAGCGCGACGACCAGCACCCCGCGACCCGCCGCCCCGAGGATCCGGGCGGCCACGAAGCCGTCGCCGCCGTTGTTCCCGCCTCCGCAGACCACGACGATCCGCCCGTCCTGCCCGGCCAGGCCGATGGCCGCGTCGGCCACGGCCCGCCCGGCCCGGTCCATGAGCGTCGCGGCCGGGATCCCCATCTCCTCGATGGCGATCCGCTCGATGGCCCGAATCTCCTCCGCGTTCACCAGCCTCATTCGCGACCTCCCTCGAGGACCACGACGGCGGCCGCGACGCCGGCGTCGTGCGTCAGGGACAGGTGGACGCGGGACACCCCGCGCTCCCGGGCCGCCCGTTCGGCGACCCCGGACAGACGCAGCCGCGGCGCCCCATCCTCCCGTTCCACTTCCACGTCGGTCCAGTGGATCCCGGTGGGCGCGCCCAGGGCCTTGGATGCGGCCTCCTTGGCCGCGAAGCGCGCAGCGTACGGAGTGGCGCGGTCGGCCCGGGCGTCGCAGAAGCGTCTTTCACTTTCCGTGAAGCACCGGCGCAGGAAGCGCTCGGCCGTCCCGGCGCTCGCCCCCTCGCCGACCAGCCGCCGGATGCGCGCCACCTCGACCACGTCGATCCCCAGCCCCAGGATCACGGTGCGCCCCGGGAGAGCAGGTCCTTCATCTCGCGGACCGCCCGCTCGAAGCCCACGAGGAGCGCCCGGGCCACGATGGCGTGGCCGATGTTGAGCTCCTCGATCTCCCGGATGGCCACCACCGGAAGCACGTTCTGGTAGTTGAGGCCGTGACCGGCGGCCACCTGGAGCCCGAGCTTGGCCCCGGTCTTGGCGGCGTCCACGACCCGGGCGAGCTCCCTCCGCCGGTCGTCGGGGGTGCGGGCGTCGCAGTAGCGTCCGGTGTGGATCTCGATGGCGTGGGCCTCGAGCCGGACGGCCGCCTTCACCTGATCGGGGTCGGGATCGATGAAGAGCGAGACCATCACCTCCGCGTCCCGCAGTGTCTTCACGACCCGGGCCACCGTGTCGCGCCCCCGGATCACGTCGAGCCCACCCTCGGTGGTCAGCTCCTCGCGCCGCTCGGGCACCAGCGTCACCTCATCGGGGCGCAGCGCGTGTGCGACCTTCACCATCTCCGGGGTGGCCGCCATCTCGAGGTTGAGCCGGGTGGTGACGGTCTTCCGCATCACCTCCAGGTCGCGGTCCTGGATGTGGCGCCGGTCCTCCCGGAGGTGGATGGTGATCTGGTCGGCGCCGGCCAGCTCGGCCAGGATGGCCGCCGCGACCGGGTCCGGGTAGGCGGCGCGCCTCGCCTGCCGGAGGGTGGCGACGTGGTCGACGTTTACGCCGAGGCGGGGTCCGGGCATGGCGCGAATCTAGCGCGGTCCGGCCCCGCCGGGGGGCCCTTTCAGGCGAGTTCCCGCCGCAGGGCCTCGGCGATGCGATCGGCGTGGGTCTTGATGGCGGCGGAGTCGGGCCCCTCGACAAGCACGCGGGCCTTGTTCTCCGTGCCCGAGAAGCGGACCAGCACCCGGCCGTCCGAACCCAGGGCCCGCTCCACGTCGGCGATCGCCGCGCTCACCCCGGCCAGCGACTCGAGGGGGCGCTTCTCCTTCACCGGGACGTTCACCTGCACCTGCGGCGAGGGGGTGAAGCACCCGGCCAGCTCGGAGATCTTCATCCCGGTGCGGATCATCACCGCCAGGAGGTTGAGCGCGGCGCAGACGCCGTCGCCGGTGGTGACGTGGTCGAGGAACACCAGGTGGCCGGACTGCTCCCCTCCGAAGTTGTAGCCGCTGCGGCGCATCTCCTCGACGACGTACCGGTCGCCGACGCTGGTGCGCACCACCGCGCCGCCCACCTCGGCCATGGAGCGCTCCAGCCCCACGTTGCTCATCACGGTGGCCACCACCGTCTCCTTGGCGAGCCGTCCGTGGCGGAGCAGGTCGCGGGCCACGATGGCCATGATGGCGTCGCCGTCCACCACCCGGCCGTTCTCGTCGGCCACGATGACCCGATCGGCGTCGCCGTCGAGCGCGATGCCCAGGTTGGCCTGGACCTCGCGGACCTTCCTGGCCATCTCCTCGGGGTGCATGGCCCCGCACCGATCGTTGATGTTGCGCCCGTCCGGCTCCACGTGGAGCGGAACGACCTTCGCACCCAGCTCCTCGAAGACCGCCGGGGCGGTGTGGTAGGCGGCCCCGTTGGCGCAGTCCACGACGATGGTCATCCCGTCGAGGGTCAGGTCGCGCGGGAAGAGGGACTTGAGGAAGACCACGTAGCGGCCGATGGCGTCGTCGATGCGCTTGGCCTTCCCGATGAGCTCGGCGGTGGGGCGCAGCTTGTGGAAGTCCGGCGAGGTGGCCGACCCTCCCAGGACCAGCCGCTCGATCTCCAGCTCCTCGTCGTCGGGAAGCTTGAAGCCGGTCCGGTCGAAGAACTTGATGCCGTTGTCCTGGTACGGGTTGTGGCTGGCGCTGATGACCACGCCGGCGTCGGCGCGCATCGACTGGGTGATGAAGGCGATCCCCGGCGTCGGCAGGGGCCCGCAGAGGAGGACGTCCACGCCCATGGAGCAGATTCCGGCCGCGATGGCGGTCTCCAGCATGTAGCCGGACAGGCGGGTGTCCTTGCCGATGACGATGCGGTGCCGGTGGCTGCCGGAGCGCACCTTCCACGCCAGCGCCCGTCCGAGCTGCAGGGCGACCTCGGCCGTGATGGGGTGGACGTTGGCGACGCCGCGCACCCCGTCGGTCCCGAAGAGCTTCCGCTCCTCCCCTGCCCCACCGCCGCTTCCCGGACTGGACGCCATGGATACCTCCCTGGCGACAGTCTAGACGCTCGTGCCGGATTGGCCAGAAGCCCGAAGGGCCGCCGCCACCAGGATCGCCTGGCGGGAGGCCGCGACATCGTGCACCCGGATGAAGGTGGCCCCGCCCAGGACCGCCGCGGTGACGGCAGCCAGCGTGCCGGGGAGCCGCTCCTCCGGGGGCGCGCCGGTGAGGGCGCCGATGAAGCTCTTGCGGGAAGGCCCGACCAGGAGCGGGCGCCCCAGGGAAAGGAGCGCGGGGAGGCGCGCCAGGATCTCCACGCTCTGCCCGGCCGTCTTGGCGAAGCCGATCCCGGGGTCGAGGACGATGCGCTCCCGGCCCACGCCGGCCGCCTCGGCCCGGGCCATGGCGGCTGCGAGTTCGGCCCTGACCTCCGCCACCAGGTCGTGGTAGGTGGCGCGCTCCCGCATGTCGCCCGGGGTGCCCCGCATGTGCATGAGGACCACCGGGGATCCGGACCCGGCGACGACCCGGGCCATCTCGGGGTCGGCGAGCGCGCGAACGTCGTTGACGAGGGCGGCCCCTGCGTCGAGCGCCGCCCGCGCCACCGCCGCCTTGGATGTGTCGATCGACACCGGCAGCGGGAAGCGCGCGCGCGAAAGCGCCTGGAGCACCGGGATCACCCGGGCGAGTTCCTCCTCCTCCGGGACCGGAGGCGCGCCCGGCCGGGTGGACTCGCCTCCCACGTCCACGAGGTCGGCCCCCTCCGACGCCATGCGGAGCGCTTGCTCCACGGCGGCGCCCGGGTCGAGGAACCGGCCGCCGTCGGAGAAGGAGTCGGGCGTGACGTTCAGCACTCCGACCACGAACGCGCCAGGGGGCGCGAAGTCGCGCCCCCCGATGCGGATCGACGGCGTGAACAGGACGGGGCCCCGGGACGTGGCCTACGCCTTCCCCGGCTCGGCCTTGGTCAACCCGCCCAGGCCACCGAGGATGCCGCCCTTCTTCGCCTTCTCCTTGTCGCCGGTGGTGGGAGCGGAGGGCGGCTGCGACTTGGGCGGCGGCGGCCGGCTGATGGCGCCACCGGCCAGCAGGACGTCCACGTCGGCGAGGTCGAGGGTCTCGTACTCGAGCAAGGCGTCGGCGATCTTGTCGAGCCCCTCGCGCCGCTCGAGCAGGACCTTCTTGGCCCGCTCGTACTGCTCGTTCACGATGCGTCGCACCTCGGAGTCGATCTCGCGGGCGGTCTGCTCGGAGTAGGTCTGCGTGGACGCCATGTCGCGCCCCAGGAAGACCTCCCCCTCCTTCTTGCCGAAGGCGAGCGGCCCCATGCGCTCGCTCATGCCCCATTCGCAGACCATGGCGCGGGCCATGTTGGTGGCCTGCTCGATGTCGTTGCCGGCGCCGGTGGTCTTCTGCCCGAAGGTGAGCTCCTCGGCGACCCGGCCGCCCATGAGGATGGCGATCTGGTTGAGCGCGAACTCCTGGTTGATGTTGAGCCGGTCCTCCTCGGGGAGCTGCTGGGTGAGCCCCAGGGCGCGGCCGCGCGGGATGATGGTGACCTTGTGCAGCGGGTCGGCGTTGGGCAGGACCTTGGCGACCAGCGCGTGCCCGGCCTCGTGGACCGCGGTGGTGCGCTTCTCCTTGTCGCTGATGATGAGGGAGCGCCGCTCGGTGCCCATGAGCACCTTGTCCTTGGCGTACTCGAAGTCGTTCCCTTCCACCTTCT
This sequence comes from uncultured delta proteobacterium, assembly GCA_963828255.1. GTDB lineage: Bacteria > Myxococcota > Myxococcia > Myxococcales > Anaeromyxobacteraceae > CAIOAK01. The sequence continues at coordinate 235,585 of CAWHDZ010000011.1, forward strand.
CCTTGTTGCGCCGGGCCGCGTAGAGCGCCGCCTCGTTGACCAGGTTCTCCAGGTCCGCGCCGGAGAAGCCGGGCGTCCCGCGCGCGATCTTGGTGAGGTCGAACCCGGCGTCGAGCGGGACCTTGCGGGTGTGGACCTTGAGGATCCCCAGGCGGCCGCCCAGATCCGGACGGGGCACCACGATGCGCCGGTCGAAGCGACCGGGGCGGAGAAGCGCCGGGTCGAGGACGTCGGGGCGGTTGGTGGCGGCGATGAGGATGACCCCCTCGTTGGACTCGAAGCCGTCCATCTCGACGAGCAGCTGGTTGAGCGTCTGCTCGCGCTCGTCGTGCCCTCCGCCCAGTCCGGCGCCGCGGTGGCGGCCGACGGCGTCGATCTCGTCGATGAAGATGATGCAGGGCGCGTTCTTCTTGCCCTGCTCGAAGAGGTCGCGGACGCGGCTGGCGCCGACGCCCACGAACATCTCGACGAAGTCCGAGCCGGAGATGGAGAAGAAGGGCACCCCGGCCTCGCCGGCCACCGCGCGGGCCAGCAGCGTCTTGCCGGTGCCCGGGGGGCCCATGAGCAGCACGCCCTTGGGGATGCGCCCGCCCAGCTTGGTGAACTTCTTGGGGTCCTTGAGGAAGGAGATGATCTCCTCGAGCTCGTCCTTCGACTCGTCGATGCCGGCCACGTCGGCGAAGGTGACCTTGTTGTGGTGCTCGGTCATGAGCTTGGCCTTCGACTTGCCGAAGCTCATGGCCTTCCCACCGCCGGACTGCAGCTGGCGCATGAAGAAGAAGAAGAGCAGGAAGAGGAAGACCAGCGGGAGGTACTGCACGAGCACCTGCACCCAGAACGAGTTCTGGTCGGCCTTCTCGTAGAGGACCTTCACGCCCTTCTTCTGCAGCCGGTCGAAGACCGAGGCGGTGGCGTCGAGCGGCCCGACGGTGTGGAAGTCGCTGCCGTCCCGGAGGTGGCCGAAGTAGTTCGTGTCCTTGATGGTGACGTCCCGGACGTCACCCGCCTCGACCTTGGTGACGAAGTCGGAGAAGGCGAACTCCTTCTGCTCGCGGCCCTGCTGGGCGAAGAACTGGTAGAAGGCCACGAACATCAGGATGAGGACGACCCACAGCAGGACGGTCTTGTAGGACTGGCGCAATTTCCGAAACCTCTTCCCGGGGGTCTTCCCCGTCCGCGACGAATAGGACCCCCAATATAACAGCGCGGGGCACCGGTGCAGTCCGCGATCGGGGGCTCCACCCGCGGAATCCCGGACGTTCACCCGCCGAAGCGCGCGTCGGCGCTCGGGTTCTCCGAGCGGACCCCCAGTTCCGGCACCCAGAGGACCCACCCCGCATCGTCCGCCAGGACCCTGAGCCCGTCCCGGACCTCCCGGGGCACCTTCCGGTCGATGAGCCAGGCCTTGAGCTTCTTCGAGCCGCGCCCCCCTCCGGGGCGGAAGCGGTCGCCGGGGCGCCTCCCGCGCCACCAGAGGGGCCAGACCGCTCCCGTCACCGAGCCCACCTCGAGCACCCCGCCCTCCGGCAGGGAGTGGGATCCCGGCCCCGCGATGCGGACCGGTTCGGCGGCGGGAGCGGTCGCCGGCGACGCCCGGATCGCGAGCGCCCCATAGCGGACGCAGGCCTCGAATCCCCTGGACAGCGGCGCCCGGGAAGGCCCGCGCCGGCCGAGCAGCGCCAGCACCGACTCGACCTGGCGCGCCTCCAGGTCGGCCCGCCTGCCCGTGGCCCTGCGCCAGAGGTCGCGCACCACCCGCCTCCGGACCGCGACCGGCTCGGCGAGGAGGTCGGCGATGCGGACCGCGCCCCCCTCCGCGAGACGCCGTCCCTCGCCGGCCAGCGCGCGTTCGTCGTCGCGCAGGAGGTCGGCTGCCCGGGCCAGGGCCCGGGATGCGTGCGGGGCCAAGGATCGGAGGACCGGGATCACCTCGGCGCGCACCCGGTTTCGCAGGAACCGCGGGGTCGCGTTGGACGGATCCTCGAGGTGGGCCAGGCCGCGCGCCCGCACGTGGGCGATCACCTCGGCGCGGGTGCGGTCGATGAGCGGGCGGACGATGGCGCCCCGTCGCGGCGGGATCCCCGACAGGCCGCGCGCGCCGGAGCCCCGGAGGAGGCGGAGGACGACCGTCTCGGCCTGGTCGTCCTGGGTGTGGCCGGTGGCGATTCGCGTCGCGCCCACCCGGGTGGCCTCGAGGCGCAGCGCGGCATAGCGGGCCCTGCGCGCCTCCGCCTGCACGTTGCCCCCGCGAACCTCGACCTTCACCCGGCGCAGGGGGACGCCAAGCGATGCGCACACCAGCGCACACGTGTCACCGTCGAGGTGGCTCCCGGGTCGCAGGCCGTGGTCCACGTGGAGCGCCGTGACCTCGCGGAGGTCGCCGGCGTCGCGCATCGCGGCGAGGGCCGAGAGGAGGGCCGTCGAGTCCGCTCCACCCGACAGGGCCACCAGGACGGTGTCGGTGTACCCAAGAAGGTACCTTCTCCGGCAAGTGTCCGTGACAGCTGAGGTAAACGTCTTCACCCTATTGTCCCCTGATCTCCCTACACGGGCCACCTGTTGACCTCACCCCTCCATGTCGCCATGTTCGGGTGCGTTGGTGGTTCGCCAAGCCGGGCCGAGAGACTCCCCTCCCTCTCTTGGCCTGCGGGGAGTCGGCAGAGATGCCGGCTCCTCTTTTTTTGTTCATCGTCCCCCGGAACGTCCATCCGCGCGACATCCTTGACCTTGTGTCGAGACGCGACGTATGAACGCAGAAACGCACCCAATCCTACCTCAGGGAGAATCGATGGCCGGAACCGACAAGCGCAAGCAGTCACTCTACTTCCCCGAGGACATGCTGAACGAGATCCAGATCGAGGCCAACCGGCAGGACCGGTCGCTCTCCTGGATCGTGCAGCAGGCATGGAAGCACGGTCGCGACAAGATCAAGTCCCTCCCGTCGGTGAACGACTCCCTCTCCGGGGACTCGCGGCCGGACGAGCGCGAGGAGCGGGAGCGCGGCGTCTAGGCGACCGCCCGGCCTCGCGGCACCCGGCGCATCGGAGCGATCCGGCGCGCCGTTGCTTTTTTGACTCCCGGTCCCCCCGGAGCGATACCGGGGGGACATGGCAAGCCCCCCGTCCGACAGCGCCGATCCGAACCCGAGCCGCGGGCCGCCCGGCGGCGGCGATCCACGCTGGGTCGAGCCGGGCGACGACGACGGTCCCGGGTCGGCCCCGGTCGATCCGGGATTCCCCTCCCCCCCGCGCGGCGGCTCTTCACGGATGGTTCAACTCGTGGCGCTTTCCGGCGTCGCCATCGTGGCCCTGGCGGCCGCGCTCCTCTACCGGACCCATCACCGGCGCGAGGTCCTGACCCAGGGGACGGTCCGCGCCCGCGAGCTGATGCGGGCCGATACCTGGGCCGGGTACCGCGCCGCCTCCCAGGTCCTCGAGCCGCTGGTCGCCATCGACGCCATGGAGGCGGGGGCGCTGCGGGCACAGGCGCTCGCCATGCTGGCCGCCGACTACCGGGACGAGGGGGCCGCGGTCGAGGCCGAGCGCCTGCTCGACGCCCCGGAGCGCGCCGCCGAGATCCCCCCCGCCGCCAGCCTGGCGCGGGCGGCGCTGGCCATGGGACGCGGGCAGGCCGGTTCGGCCGCCATCTCGGCCGCGCGGGCGGGCACCGGATCCTCGGGGCGCGTGCTGCAGGGCCGGGTCGCGTTGCTGGCCGGAAATCCCGCCGGGGCCGCCGAGTTCGCCGCCGAGGCCGTGGCGTCCGACCCGGGACTGCCCGCCGCCCTGGCGCTCCAGGGGGACGCGCTGCGCCGGACCGGGAAGCCGGAGGGCGCACGGCAAGCCTACCTCGGAGCGCTCCACGCGTCGCCCGGTCACCCCCGCGCGACCTACGGCCTCGCCAAGCTCGCACTCTCGGGAAAGGCGCGGCCCGAGGAGGCCTACCCGGCGCTGGAGGGAATCCTGGCCGATCGCGCCGGCGTTCCCGGAAACGAGCGGGGCCGGGCCGCGCTGCACCTCGCGGCGCTGCAGGGGCGCGCCGGCGACCGGGCCGGGGCGCAGCGGACCCTCGATTCCTCCGGCGCCACCGGCGCCGACCGGGCCTGGCTCGAGAGGGCCGTCGCCGAGGAGGAACTGTCCCGCACCGGATACCGCGTCGTGGACGGCGCACCCGCCGCACTCCAGAGCGCGAGCGACGACGACCCGTACGTACCCCCTCCGCCCGCCCCGCCGCCTCCGCCTCGGGAGCCGCAAAGGAAGGCCGTGAAGCAGAAGGCGGCGCCCGGGAAGAAGGCCCCGGCCAAGGCGCCGGCCAAGTCCAAGGCGACCGGCAAGCCCAAGGGTGCGAAGCAGCCCGCCAAGGCACCGGCAAAGGCCCCCGCGAAGAAGTCGCCCAGGCCCCCGCCAGGGTAGCGGCCGAGCACGAGGCTGCACGGACCTCGTGCAGCGGGCTGCGCGCCCGGCGGGCAGGGCCACGCCCCGCTGCCTGGAAAGCGCGCGATCCCCCTGCCCGGCGACCCGGCACGCCGCCTGCAACGCGCCCAGGCACCCCACCTTCAGCGAAGGAGCACCGCTTGAATCCAATCAACTCGGGCGACACGGCGTTCGTCCTCATGAGCGCCGCCCTCGTGATGTTCATGACCCCCGGCCTGGCCTTCTTCTACGGCGGCCTGGTCCGCGCCAAGAACGTCGTCCACACCATGATCCTCTCCATCGTGTGCATGGCGGTGGTGGGCGTCCTCTGGGCGGTGATCGGCTACAGCCTCTCCTTCTCCCCGGGCACCTTCGACTCGTTCCTCGGCGGGGCCCACTGGTTCAACCTGAAGGGCGTCGGGGCCGAACCGGAGAAGTCGCTCGGCGCCACCATCCCCCACGTCGCCTTCATGCTGTTCCAGGGGATGTTCGCCGTGATCACCCCGGCGCTCATCTCCGGCGCGCTGGTGGAGCGGATCCGGGTCAAGGCCTTCGTGCTCTTCGTCGTCCTCTGGAGCCTCATCGTCTACACGCCGGTCGCCCACTGGGTCTGGGCTCCGGGCGGCTGGCTGCGCGCCAGGGGCGTCCTCGACTTCGCCGGCGGCACTGTGGTCCACATCAACGCCGCCGCGGCCGCCATCGTGGGCGCGCTGCTCCTCGGCAAGCGGCGCGGCCTCAAGACCCCCAGTTCGCTCCCGCACAACGTGCCCTTCGTGATCCTCGGCGCCGGCATGCTCTGGTTCGGCTGGCTCGGATTCAACGGCGGCTCGGCGCTGGCGGCCAACGGCCTCGCGGCGTATGCATTCGCCAACACCTTCTTCGCCCCGGCAGCGGCGGCAGCGGCCTGGGGTCTCGCCGAGCTCTTCTTCTTCCACGGCAAGATGTCCGGTGTCGGGCTCGCCTCTGGCGCGGTGGCCGGGATGGTCGCCATCACGCCGGCCGCCGGGTTCGTCACGCCGGCCTCGTCGCTCGTCATCGGCGCGCTGGCCGGCATCGCCTCCCTGCTGGCGGTGCGCCTCCGGCCCCGCCTCGGCATCGACGACTCGCTCGACGTCTTCGCCGTACACGGGGTGGCTGCCACGCTGGGCGCGCTCCTCACCGGCGTCCTCGCCACGAAGCTCGTGAACCCGGACGGCGCCGACGGAAGCCTGTCGCTGCTCGGGTGGCAGGCGGTGGGCGTCGCCGTGACGTTCGCCTGGTCGGGCGGAATCTCGTTCCTCCTCTACAAGGTGGTGGGGTTCGTCTTCCCGCTGCGGGCCGAGGAGCAGGACGAGTGGAACGGGATGGACACCTCGGAGAGCGGCGAGCGCGGCTACATCCACGCCGACATCGAGTCCTCCTCGGGCGGGGCCGTCGGCGGCTGATCGGCGCGCACGACCCACCTCACCGCGGCCCGCCGTGCCTCGCGCCCGGCGGGCCGTCTTGCGTCCGCGGCGCGACGACGGGCCCGGCACGCATTCACCCCGCGGCGCTGCGCGCCGGGGAGGCACCCGCTGCACGGGGGACGTGCAGCTCCAGTCGCCTGCCGGTGAACCCGGAGCATTTCCGGAGCCCGGCGTGCGGCACGGGGAGTGCAGCGGTCTCGAGTCGAATGAACGGATCGCCTTCCGCGACCACTTTCCAGGGAGACCATCGATGAAGAAGCTCGTCCGTATCGCCGCCGCTTGCGCCCTCGCGCTCTCCGCGCAGACCGCCTGGGCGACTCCGTCCACCGTCTTCTGGACCCCGGCCACGACCTACGTCCAGCCGTTCCTGCTGCCGCACCTCACCTTCGACACCTACTTCAACGACAAGGCCGCCTACCCGATCAACGTCGGCCTCACGGTCGGCGTCCTGCCGTTCGAGAAGGTGCAGGCCGAGGTGGGCATCGACTTCTTCTTCCCCTACTGGGGAGGCAGCGCCATCTTCGTGCAGCCGGCGGGAGCGCTGCAGCTGAACGCCAAGGTCGGCCTCGTCGAGGGAGCCTACGGGGATTGGTTCCCGGGCATCTCCGGCGGCATCTTCGGGGTGGGCGTCAACCAGGGGACCCAGTTCAGCGTGCTGCATGCGGAGATCGGCAAGACCTTCTTCTTCGGCGCGGTCACGGTGGGCGGCTACTACGGGGCGGGGGGCACGAACGCGCTCTGGAGCGACGTCGACGGGGTGGTGCTGACGCGCGGCGGCTTCATGGCCTCCTACGTCTCCCCGGATCTCGTCCTCGACCTGAAGGGGATCTACAAGCTCAACTTCGTCGCCGACATCATGACCGGCAACAACGCCTACTCGGCGGCCGGCGGTGGCATCGCCGTCTACTTCACGCCCGCCATCGACGTCATCACCGGTCCGCTCTTCTTCCTGAACAAGTACGCACAGCCCGCCCAGTCCAACATGATGTGGACGGTCCAGCTGGACGTTGACTTCGACCTCGGGGCCAAGGCCCCGGCCGAGCCGGCCAAGTCGTAACGCGCGTGGGGCGCAGAGGGCGGTTCCGGGGCGGCGGGCCCCGGAGCCGCCTTCACCTTTCGTGGGACCTGATCGAGGCCGTCGGCGCCTTCAGACCTTGATGCACTGGATCACCGTGTCGAAGACGGCGAACTCCATCTGCTCCCGCTCCGCCGCACCCATTCCCTGGAACTGGAACGACACCCGGACGGCGCCGGGCTGGACCAGCGCGTTCACCACCCTGGCCCGGAGCGCCACCGGCTCCGCTCCCGGCAGGCGGATCTTGACCTTGACCTCCTCGTCGGTGGGCGGCGACTTGGCGAGCAGCGCCGAGAAGCCCCCCACGGACACCTCCTGGGTCACCGCGCGAACCCGGTCCACGCTCCACTCGATGTCCGCCTGCAGGGCCCGGGCGACGCGCAGCGCCTGCCGCGGAACCTCGCCCTTCCTGAGGCCGGCTGCCTGGGCCCCGAGCAGCGCCCGGGCCAGCTCGTCGCGCCCGGCCCGGTAGTCCGCCAGCCCCTCGGCGGAGAGGCTCCCGGCCCGCGCCTGCTCGTGCTGCGTCTTGAAGCGGACCAGCCAGTCCTTGAGGCTCATGCGAGCTCCAGCATACACCGTGCGTCAGAGGGCGAGGCCAGTCGGCGCCCCGACGCCGCCACCAGGCGGACCGCCGCGGCCACCAGCTCCTGGTTGCCCTTCGCGAGGACCCCCTTGGAGAGGTAGAGGTTGTCCTCCAGTCCGACCCGCACGTGGCCACCCATGCGAAGCGAGAGCTCGGCCATGGGCATCTCGAAGCGGCCGATCCCGGCCACCGTCCAGGGGACCGGCTCCGGCATCCCCTCCACCAGGAACCGGAGGTTCCGCTCGGTCCCGGACATCCCTCCGGGGACCCCGAGCACGAACTGCACGTGGTAGGGGCGGGCCAGGTGACCCTTGTCGAGGAACCAGCGCAGGGTCTCGAGCATCCCGGCGTCGTAGACCTCGCACTCGGGCACGATCCCCCGCTCGCGGATGCGGCCGGCGATGCGGACGATGTCGGGGCGCGCGTTCACGAAGACGTCGTCGCCGAAGTTGAGCGTGCCCATGTTCAGGGTCGCCATCTCCGCGCCGGGGACGAGGGACCCCAGCCGCTCCTCCACGCCCATCCCCACCGCGCCGCCGGTGGAGCACTGCACGACGACGTCGCAGCCGGCCGCCCGGATGCGGTCCACGATCTCGCGGAAGTGCTCGGCGCGCTGCGAGGGCCGTCCGTCCGGGTGGCGCGCGTGCAGGTGGACGACCGCCGCCCCCTCCCGCCAGGCTTCCACCGCTGCGCGGGCGATCTCCTCCGGCGTGTACGGGACGGCCGGGCTCTGCTCCCGGGTCACCTCGGCCCCCACGACCGCGCAGGTGACGATGGCCTTCTCTCCCACGGCTGCCCCCTTCCTCGCCTACCCGCGCACCCTGCGCTGCTTGTCCTTCGGGACCACGCAGGTCCCGGCGGCCCGGCAGACCACCACCGGCTCGGCCAGCAGCTCCGCGGCGCTGTCGGAGAGATCGGGGCGCGGGATCACGACCTTGCGGGCCTCGAATCGCATGGCCCGCGACGTTGCGCCGACCCGGGTGATCTCCCCGGTCGCCTCCACGTAGTCACCGGCGTGCACCGGGGCCAGGAACTCCACCGCGTCGTAGGCGCGGAAGAGCCCCTCGTCGCCGTCGTGACGGACGAGGAGCTCGGTGGCCACGTCGCCGAAGAGCTGAAGCATGCGCGCCCCGTCCACCAGGTTTCCCCCGTAGTGGGCGTCGGCCTGGGACATGCGCATGCGGATGAGGACCCGGTCAGCCATCTCGCTCCTCCGTCGGAGCCTTGCCCGCCCTGGCGAGCACGCGCCCCACGATGTAGTTCGCCACGTCGGACGGCTTCGTGCCCGGCCCGAAGCCGGCGTCGTATCCCAGCTCGAGCGCCAGCCGGTGGTCGATGCGGGGGCCGCCCAGGATGGTCACCAGCCGGTCGCGGATGCCGAGCTTCCCCAGCTCGTCGAGGAAGGCCCGGGCGTTCTCCTTGTGGACGTCACGCTGGGTGACCACCTGCGAGACCAGCACGGCGTCGGCCCCGGACTCGCGGCAGGCCCGGGCCAGCGCCGCGTTCTCCACCTGCGAGCCGAGGTTGCGCGCGTCGAAGGCCGGGTAGCGCTCCAGGCCGTAGTCGCCGGCGAACCCCTTCATGTTCATGATGGCGTCGATGCCCACCGCGTGGGCGTCGGAGCCGGTGCAGGCGCCCAGCACCACGATGCGCCGCCCCAGATCGCGGGAGACGAGCGCGTTCAGCTCGTCGAAGCCGCGCTTCTCGACCTTCACCTCCGGCACGTCGATGGCCGTGAGGTCCACCGCGGCGTCGGTGCGGCCGTAGACCACGAAGAAGGTGTAGCCCTCGGCGGCCCTCTCCATGGCGGCCACGTGCACGCCTTCGATCCCCATCTTGCGGGCCACCTGCGTGGCCGCCTCCCGGGCCCGGTCACCGGGCTCCACCGGCAGGACGAAGGAGAGCTGCACCACCCCGTCGTCGCGCCGGTCGCCGTACGGGCGCACCATCTCGGGCGGCGCTCCCTTCCCGGGCCGGGTCATGGGTCCGCTCCCAGCCGCGCCGTGGACTGGAGCCGGCGCTGCACCTCGATGATGTCCGGGGAGACCGGGGAGCGGCAGGACAGGAAGACCCGGTACTGCTCGCCGCGGTCGCAGGTGGCCCAGGCCCAGCCGTGCCAGCCGCCCTGGTCGGCCTCCTGGGCCACGGCCTTCCTCCCCGCGAAGGTGGTGGCGTGCCTCCGCACGCCGGTGAGGGAGGATGCGCCGCGCACCAGCGCCTCCTCGGCCCCCTCCAGGCACCGGTCTGCAGGGCCGGCCACGGAGGTGGCCGTCGCCTCCAGGATCGCCTCGCCCCCGGGCGAGGCGGCTTTCACCTTTCGTGAATCACCCTCGGCGCGCCAGCCCGAGGGCACCTCGAGCTCGAGGCCGGCCACGGAGTAGATCCGCGCCAATCCGTCCGGCGTCGGGCGCGAGACCGGCCCCACCCGGGCGCAGGAGACGAGGAGCAGCGCCGCCGCGACGACCGCCCCGGGCGCGAACCGGCGGCTCACGCGCGCCCCTCCAGGATGTCGAGGAACGGGTTGAAGTAGCCGGGCTCCCGCTCGACCACCCCCGCGAGCCCCTTGCCCCCGTCCTCGCGCCGCGAAACGTCCCCGAAGCGGGCCTTCCCGATGGCGGCGAAGAGCCCCTCGTCGGCCACCTCCTCGAGGAGGTGGAGGGCCCTCCCCAGCGTCTCCGCGGCCCGGCGCTCCACCATGCCCCCCCTGCGGAACTGGATCTCGCCGCCCATGGACTTCCAGGCCCGGTAGACGTAGTCGGCGCTCTTCAGCGCCACGTACCGGTCCATCATGAACGGGTTGTGCATGGCCTCGGTCATCATGCCGAGGAGCTGGATCGACTGGCCGGTGACCCGGGCCACCACGTCGGCCTGCACGTCGTAGGCGTGGCTGAAGAAGATGTCCCCCTCCTTGTGCTTGGTGGGGGGCATGTACTTGATGGGGGCGTCGGGGAAGAGGGTGCGCACGAGCAGGGCCTGGGCCATCTCCCGCGCCAGCGTGTCCTCCCGGTGCGGGTCGATCTCGAAGCTGTGCCCGAGCCCGATGAGCCGGTCGGGCAGGCCGGCGCGGTGGGCGAACGACTCGTTCACGAACTGGCTGGCGATGACCGTGTGGGCGCCCTCGTCGGCGTCGGCGGTGGTGATGTAGTTGTCCTCGCCGGTGTTGATGATCACGCCCGCGAAGGCGGTCACGCGCCGCGAGAAGTGCTGGTCGCACAGCGTCCGCTTCATGTTGATGTCGCGGAAGAGGATGCCGTACATGGCGTCGTTGAGCAGCATGTCGAGCCGCTCCCAGGCCGCCGAGTAGGCGATCTCGCCCATGCAGAGCCCGGACGCGTAGTTGGTGAGCATCACGTAGCGCCGGAGCCGCCTCGACTCCGCGTCGAGCGCCTCGCGCATGATGCGGAAGTTCTCCTGCGTGGCGTAGGTGCCGCCGTAGCCCTCGGTGGTGGCTCCGTGGGGCACGTAGTCGAGGAGCGACTGGGCGGTGGAGCGGATGACGGCGATGATGTCGGCCCCGGCCTGGGCGGCGGCGCGGGCCTGCTCCACGTCGTCGTGGATGTTGCCGGTGGCGACGATGAGGTACTTGTGGGGCCTCGGCCCCATGCCCAGCTCCTCGCGGAGGGCGTCGCGGGACTGGATCCGGCGGCGCAGCTCGTCGGCGGAGGCGCGGGCCTCCCGGGTGACCTCCTCCCGCAGCGCACGGTCCTCGCCGGGAGGAAGCGCCGCGGGCTCCCGCGGCAGCCCGGTGATCCGCTCGACCACCTGCACGGGGTCCCGCGCGCCCTGCCGGAGCGCCCAACCGAACCAGTACGCCGCTCCCCTCCCCAGGAGGCCGCGCTCGTGGATCGCGTCCACCATGAGGTTGACGAGCGGGATCCCGCGCGGCCCGGCGTCGTGGAAGCCGAGCTGCCGGAGCGCGGTTCGCTCGATCGACACGGTGGTGTGGCGCCCGACGAACCCCATCACCTGGCCGGTGACCCGGTCGGCGAGCGCACGGCAGCGCGCCACCACCTCCGGATCGACGTGCAGGTCCGGGACCTCGCGTCCGTCGGGAAGTCGCATCGTTGCTTCCTACGACGCCGCCGCGGCGCGAGCAACCTTGCTTCCCAGCGATACCCCCAGGTCTCCGGCGCGGACCCTGGTGAGGGCCCCCCGGACCGACCCGTGCGCGGGGAACCTGACCTTGGCGTACTCGCGCGACGTTCCGCTGGCCTCGGGGCCCCGGATGCGCTCCACCACGACCTCGAGTTCCCGGCCCCGCAGCCCCTCCTGGAAGGCCGCCCACCGCCGCGCCGAAACCTCCCGCAACCCGGCGGCGCGCCGGGCGGCCACCTCGGAAGGCACCCGGCCCTCCATGGCCTCCGCCCGCGTTCCAGGGCGGGGTGAGAAGGCGAAGACGTGAAGGTAGGCGAGCGGCAGCGACGCGATCAGGGCCAGCGTGTCCCGGTGATCTTCCTCGGTCTCCCCGGGAAACCCGGTCATCACGTCGGCGCCCAGGGCCGCGCGCGGGCTGGCCCGGGCCACGCCCTCCACGACCCGCGCGTACCCTGCGGCGCGGTATGGCCGTCCCATCGCCGCGAGCATCCGGTCGGAGCCGCTCTGGAGCGGGACGTGGAAGTGCTCGCAGAGGACGGCGCCCGCCTCCTCGGCCAGGATCCCCACCGGGAACTCGGCGGGCTCGACGGAGGAGAGCCGGATGCGCCGGACGGTCCGCGCGGACGCCACCGCGCGCAGGAGGTCCGCGAGCGAGAGGCGCGGCGAGAGGTCCCGTCCCCACCCGCCCAGGTGGACCCCGGAGAGGACCACCTCGGACCGGTTGGCGCCGAGGGAGGCGAGCCGGGCCAGGCACGCGCCGATCGGGAGCGACCGGGAGCCGCCCCGGGCGGACGGCACGACACAGTATGCGCAGGCGTCGTCGCATCCATCCTGCACCTTGAGCACCGGTCGGGCGTCACCCGATCCAGCCGCGGGCGCGCCGCCCCATCCGGGCGCGTCCTTCCTGGCCACGGCGAGCGCCGCACCTGCGTCGGCGCCGTCGCGCAGCGCCAGGAGGAGCCGGGGGATCACCGGGTGATCCCGAGGGCCGACCACCGCCGCGACCCCGGGGAGCGCGGCCAGGATCTCCCCCTCCTGCGCGACGTGACAACCGGCCACGACGATGCGGGCGCCCGGGTGCTCCCGCGCGGCGCGGCGCACCGCCTGCCGGGAGGAGGACGCGGCGTCCGCGGTCACCGAGCAGGTGGAGACGAGCACCCAGTCGGCCCTCTCGCCCGGAGCGGCGGCGCGGAAGCCTTCGGGGAGGGAGGCGGCGATCGACCCGGCGTCGGCCCGGCCCACCCGGCACCCGAGCGAGACCGTCGTGAGCCTATCCGCGCGCGATCCGTCCACCGCCCACCACCTCGTCGCCGTCGTAGAAGACCGCGGCCTGCCCGGGGGCGACGCCCCGCACGGCGGCGCGCAGGCGGACCTGCGCCCTCCCCCCGGCCTCCGGCATGACCTCTCCCTGCTCTCCATCGTGCCTGTGGCGCACCCGGACCAGGAAGGAACGTGGTCCGGCCGGGGGTGCCCCTGCCGACCAGCGGACCTCCTCGACCTGGAACCGCTCGCTCCCGGCCTCGGCCGCGGTCCCCACCACCACCCGGGCGGAACCGGGCTCGATCCGGACCACGTAGGACGGTTCGCCCCGGGCCACGCCGAGCCCGCGCCTCTGACCCACGGTGAACCGGTGCACGCCGCCGTGCCGCCCCAGCACCCGCCCCTCCCCGTCCACCACCTCCCCGGGGCGCGCCGACCCGGGACGCCTGAGCTCGACGAACCGGCCCGCGTCGCCGTCGGTGACGAAGCAGAATCTCCTGCGACTCGGCCTTCTCGGCCGTGGAGAGGCCGGCGCGGGCGGCCAGCTCCCGCACCTCGCCCTTGGTCAGGCTCCCCACCGGGAAGATCAGGTCCGCGAGCTCGGCCTGCCCCAGCCCGTGGAGAAAGTAGCTCTGGTCCTTGCGGGGATCGGCGCCGGCCAGCAAGGCCAGCCTGTCCCCGCGGCGCTCCACCCGCGCGTAGTGGCCGGTGGCGAGCCTGGCCCCCAGCGCGCGGGCCCGGCGCAGCAGCCAGTCGAACTTCACCTCGGCGTTGCAGGTGATGCAGGGGTTGGGGGTGAGCCCGGCCAGGTAGTCGTCCACGAAGCGGTCCACCACGCGGCGGCCGAACTCCTCCTCCACGTTGGCGACGTAGAAGGGGATCCCCAGGTGGCGAGCCACCGCGCGGGCGTCCTCGAGATCGTCGGGGGAGCAGCAGGAGCGCCCCCGGGCAGGGTCGGAGGCGTCGCGGACCCGCATGGAGACGCCCAGCACCTCGTGCCCCTGGGCGACCAGGAGGGCCGCGGCGGCCGACGAGTCCACGCCGCCCGACATGGCCACGAGCACCCGCACCGGCCTAGCCCGTCGCCGCCTGGAGGGGAATCTCGAGGACGAACTTGGAGCCGGTGAACTGGCGCCGCACCCCCTCCGACTGGGCGCGCGGCGGGCTCTCCAGCGAGATGGTCCCCCCGTGGGCCTCGACGATGCGCCGCGCCACCGGGAGTCCCAGGCCGCTCCCGGGGTGCTTGGCCCTCTCGTCCTTCCCCGCGGCGTGGGAGAAGGGCTCGAAGACGTGCTTCTGCTCCTGCGGAACGATGCCCGGCCCCTGATCCGACACGGCGAAGCGCAGCGCCCTGTCGTCGCGCTGGACCTCCACGAGCACCTCGCCGCCGTGCGGGGAGAACTTCACGGCGTTGCCCACGACGTTGGCGAGAGCTTGCCGGAGCTTGCGGGGGTCGGCGGTGATGGGGCCGCCCCCGGCCTTCTGCACGGCGACGTGGAGCCGGGCCTCGCGGATGGCGGGGCGGAGGTCGGCCACCACCTCCTCGGCGAGGGCGTCGGCATCGACGTCGGCGGGGAAGAGCGCCGCGTCGGAGGACTGGAGCGTGGCGAAGTCGGACAGGTTCTCCACCACGCGGGTGAGGCGGCCGGTGGCTCCCTGGATCGACTCGAGGATGCGCGCCTGCTGCGCCGAGAGCGGCCCGAGCTTGTTGGACGCGAGGATCTTGAGGTACCCCGACATGGGCGTGAGCGCCGTGCGGAGCTCGTGGGCCAGGTTGCCGATGAAGATGCGGCTGAGCCGGTCCCGCTCGAGGCAGCGCTCCTCCCACCCCCGGGCGTCCTCGAGGGCGTGCTCGAGGTGGTTCACCATGGCCGCGGAGAGGGCGCGGAGCCCGGCCCGCTCCCCGGCCTCCGGAAGACGCTCCCGCTGCCCTCCCAGCACCGCGTGGACCTCGGCCAGCAGCCGGGCGTCGTCCACCGGCCGGGCCAGGAAGGCGTCGGCCCCGGCGGCGAGCGCCAGGTCGTGCTCGCTGGCGGCGTCACCGAGCGCCAGGAAGGGCACGCTGGCCAGGGCCTTCTCCTGCTTCAAGCGGCTGGCGATCTCCACGCCGTCGATGTCCGGGAGGTGGACGTCCGCGATGACCAGGTCGGGGGGCAGGTTGAGCGCCCGCTGGATGCCTGCCAGGCCGGACGATGCCTCGTCCACCGCGAAGCCATCGGACTCGAGGAGCCGGCGGACGCGCGCGCGGAAGGGAAGGTCGCTCTCGATGCAGAGGATGCGCTGGGGCATGGTGGGGGGCTTCCGGACGGGTTGGGATGATAGTCCCGCCCTGCCCCGGCGGCTCCGGAAAACGACGCGTCGGGTCAACCCTTCCCGGCGCCCGCGAGGTCCGCCGGCCGCCCCTCCCCCCAGGAACGCAACCTGGCGGAAAGGCGGGCCTTCGTGTTCGTGGCGGGCACTTCCAGGACCTCGTCGAGGAGGAGGCGCAGGGCCTCCCCGACCTCCCTCCCCGATATTCCGGGAAGGAGGTCCATGACTTCCTTCCCGCCCAGCGCCAGCTCGGCGACCGAGAGCGGCGCGCCGCTGCGGAGCTCGGCCGCCACCCTGGCCGCGAATCTCCGGACCTCGGCGACACGCGTCGCCGTCCGCGCCCCCTGGTGCCGGGCGTCGGCCTTCCAGAGCGCGAGGAAGAGCGGGGCCCGCTCGCGCCCGACCGACGCGAGCCAACGCCTCGTTCCCGCGTGGCCACCGTTTCCTTCGGATGGCCCCTTCTCGTCGAGCCCGCAGCGGCCGCCCGAGAGGGCGACGACGCCGGTGGCGAGCCGGTTGGGCAGGCGAAGCTCGACCACCGCCTGCATGGCCTCCTCCGACGGGAGCACATGGAGGAGCGCAGCCATCCGGAGCAGGCGGCAGCGCTCCCGCGCCTCGTCCGGAACGGCGCCTCGGGGCGTCGGGAAGGGCTCGGAGGCGACGGCGAGCGCGTGCCGGACCCGGGCGGTCGGCAGGGCGGCGAGGCGCGGCAGCACGACCGGGAGGAGGCCGGTGGCCGCGAGGGCGGCGATCCCGCTGGCGGCGTGGGGCCCGACGAGCAGTCGCGACAGCTCCTCCGCCACCCGCTCGCGGGAGACCAGGGCGACCACCTGGAGCGCCCCCGGGATGGCGTCGCGGGTCTGCGGTGCGAGCCGGAATCCCAGCTGGGAGACGAAGCGCACGCCCCGCATCGGGCGGAGCCCGTCCTCGGCGAAGCGCTCGCGCGGGTCGCCCACCGCCCGGATGAGCTTCCGGGCGAGGTCGGCCCTGCCACCGTGGGGGTCGCGCAGCTCCCCCGAGAGCGGGTCCCAGGCCATGGCGTTCACGGTGAAGTCGCGCCGGGCCAGGTCGGCCTCGAGGTCGTCGTGGAAGGTGACCCGGCTCGGGCGGCGTCCGTCCACGTAGGCCTCCTCCCCGCGGAAGGTGGTCACCTCGACCCGCGCCCCTCCCTCGACGACGGTCACGGTTCCGTGGTCGATGCCGGTCGGGATCACCTTGCGGAAGAGGGCCTGCACCTCCGTGGGAGTGGCCTTCGACGCCACGTCGAACTCGCCGGGATCGTGGCGGGTGCGGTCGAGGAGGAGGTCGCGGACCACGCCCCCGACCAGCCAGGCGCGGTGGCCGGCATCCGTCAGCCTCCGGAGGACGCCGAGCACCGGCGGCGGGACGGCGGCGGGGCGGAGTCGCGGGTTTCCCGGGGATGCCATCGTGGTCTACCCAAAGCCGAAAAGACCGGCGGGGTCCAGTCCCCCGGTGCTGATATCCTTCCTGGCATGAGGGACGAGGGGCGCCCGGCGCCTGGAGCCGTGACCCGCCTGCTCGAGGAACTGGCGGATGCCCCGCCCTCCGAGGTGGGGGAGGGATGGAGCAGCTGGCTCGCACCCGGAGTGAAGGTCGGGCCGGTCGAGCTGGTCCGCGAGATCGGCCGGGGCGGCTTCGGCGTGGTCTGGGAGGCGGTGGACCGGCAGTCCGGCAGGCACGTGGCCTTCAAGGCGGTTCGCCCCGGCGGGAAGGCGGGCATCCGCGAGGCGCGCCTGCTCCACGAGGCGGAGGTCGCGGGGAGGATCGTCCACCCCGGGATCGTCTCCCTCCTCGACGTCGGGCAGGGCGCCCACGGCCCCTACCTGGTGCTGGAGCTCCTGCGCGGCTGGACCCTCGCCGAGCGGCTCGACTACGGGCCCCTCCCGCCCTCGGAGGCGCTGCGCATCGTCCTGGCCACGACCCGCGCGGTGGCGCACGCCCATGCGAACGGAGTGGTCCATCGCGATCTCAAGCCGGCCAACGTCTTCCTCTGCGAGGACGGCGCGGTCAAGGTCCTCGACTTCGGGCTGGCCCACGCCTTCGGTCAGGCGCGGTCCGGCGGCGGAACGCCGGCGTACATGGCCCCCGAGCAGTGGCGAGGCGCCCCGGAGGACGAGCGGACCGACGTCTTCGCTCTCGGCGTCCTTCTCCACCGGCTGCTGGCCGGGGAACCACCCTTCCTGGACGACGGAGGCCGGACCGCGCAGGGCCCCGAACCGGCGCCGGCCCTGGAGGTCGCGGGCGCCCCCTCGATCGGACCCCTCCTCCAGCTCATGCTGAAGAAGGACCCGGTGGACCGGCCGCGGGACGCCGGGCAGGCCCTTCCCGGGATCGAGGCCGCCATCGAGGAGCTCTCCCGCGCCCCGGCCGCCGTGGCCTCGGTGCCGGTGCGTGTGCGTCGGGTTCCGACCGCCGACGCCCGGGCCTACGATTTCTGCCAGCGCGCCCGGCAGTTCCTCAAGGTCCCGCGGAAGGCCAACCTCCGCTTCGCCTGCGAGATGTTCTCGAAGGCGACCGAGGTCGATCCGCTCTACGCGCCGGCGCACGCCGGCCTGGCCGGGGGCGCGGCCCAGTTGCAGATGCTCTACCCGTCCCCGGATGGGGAGCAGCTCCGCATCGCCGAGGCGGCCAGCCTCCGGGCCCTGGAGCTCGATCCGGGGCTCGCCGAGGCCCACGCCGCCCGCGGGCTCACCCTCTTCCTCTCCCGGCGCGTCGAGGAGGCCGAGAAGGAGTTCCTCATCGCCATCGCGGCCAATCCCTCCCGCCCGGAGGCCCGCTACTTCTACGCCCGCGCCTGCTTCCAGCAGGGGCGGCACGAGCTGGCCGCCCGCCTCTGCCGCGAGGCGAACGCCGTCCGGGAGGACTACCAGGCGGCCTTCTTCGCCGCCCAGGCCAGCGAGGCCGGGGGAGCGAGCGAGGCCGCGGCGGAGGCCTACCGGGTCGCGCTCGGAGTCTGCGAGCGCCACATGGAGATGAACCCCGACGACCCGAGGGCCGCGACGATGCGGGCCGTCTGCCTGGCCCGCACCGGGCGGCGGGAGGAGGGGCTCCACTGGGCGAGGCAGGCGCTCGCCATCGACCCGCTCGACGCCGGGGTCCGCTACAACGTGGCCTGCCTCTACGCCGTCGAGGGCGCCCTCGACGATGCGCTCACCTGCCTCGAGGAGGTGGTGCGGGCCGGGTTCCGGAACAGGGAGTGGATGGAACGCGACCCCGACCTCTCGTCGCTGCGCGGGCAGCCCCGCTTCCAGGCGCTCATGGACGGAATGGCGGCCTCGCCGTCCGCCGGCCCTTGATCGCCCAGGCCCGCGCTCCTCTCCCCTCCGGGGAGCGGGATGCTGAGGCAGGGCACGATCGGGCGGGCGATGAGGTTCAATCCCTCGGTGAGCTCCCCCCAGCGCGGCCGCGATGCTGCCGGAGAGCATGGGACCGGACTCGACCAGATCCCGGTCCCGCTCCGCCAGTGAAACGTTGGGGCCCTGCCGCCCCGGGGAAAGTGGTGGCCCCGACGTGACTCGAACACGTGGCCTACGGTTTAGGAAACGTTCTTGAACCCTAATGGGTCCAGGTGGTTAGTCGATTGGCGTAGGTTTCATGGGGTCCCCTTGCCTCCCGATGAGCCGCCCTGGTCCCACGGTGGTCCCACGCTGCACGCTTTCTAGGCAGCGGTGGTCCCACGGTCTGCGCTCGCTAGTGACTCTCGGTAACCGGAGGAGGTGGAGGCGGGAACCCGTTGGCGATCTGGGTCCCCTTCCCCCCGCGAAGCCGCGGGGGTCTGTTCGTGGACGGCAAGGGTGAGTGGCTACCTCGTGCCCGAGAAGTATCCGGTGCCCCAATACCACTCGTTCTCCCCCAGATCGCTGCACCCCCGGACCATTACCCCGATCGTGATCTCGACGGTTCGGGTGGCGGCATCCAGCGCCGCAGAGATGGTCCCGATCTCCAGGGTATTCCCGGTCCCGCACGGCAGGTCGATCAGGCAACTGGTTTTGCCGTCCCCTGACGCCCGGTACGGCGACGCAGCCGGGACGTAGATGAAGGCTGATGCAGCCGGGATGGCGGCACAGATTCCGGTCAACGAAATCCTCACAACACCAGCCCCGGGATTCGAAAGCGAGAGCGCCCCCACCTTGGTCACGGTGGCGAGCCGTGGCGACGTCAAAACGTAACTCCCCGCATAGGTGCCTTCCCACGCTGCGGCCGGATCGGGAGGGGGTGGAGCCGGTGCCGTATCCGCGCCCCCCCCGCACGCTGCGACCAAGAGCGCGACAACGACAACCACGATTCGGGTGTGCATGGTGTCTCCAGTCGAGGGTCCGTCGCGGCGCTGGCCGCAGAGACATCCTCCCTACCTGACGGACCTGGGCGCCGCTGGTGACTCCCGGATGGGGATGGCACCCAGATGGCCGCCCTGCACTCTAAGTGGAGCAGATGGGTGGCCTATCCGTTGAGTCGCCAGGGGCGGCGTGCGAGCGGGCCGGATTGGCGAGGAGGTGGGGGGCGGGAACCCGCTTGCGTTCCGGGGACCCGTTCCGCTGATCGACGGGGTGGCCTCGCACACGCCAGCGCCGCGCATCTTCCTCCTCTCAACGACCCTGTTCCACCTTGGGTTTACTGGAACGGATCCGAACGGTTCTTCATGGGGGGCGGGGGTCCGATCCTGGAGCGGGGACGGCGACGACGACGAGCGGCCCGGCGCAAGACGGCACCCCCCCCTCCCTCCCTGACAACTGCGCACACTCGTAGTGTGGCCCGCACGGGGTCTTGTAGGCTCGATGGGCGGCATGGGATCTTGCCCCGCATGATCGTCAGCGACTCGTTCCTCGACAGACTCACCACCCTCGCCACCGACCCCGCAGCGCAGCCGGCGCTTGCTACCGAGCTTCGTGCCTGGATGGACGTTGCCGACGTAGCCCGCGCCAGGGTATTCGCCCTGGTAGACGATGGCGACCTTGCCGGCGCCGTGGCCCTGCTCGCCGGGTTTCATGAGGCCGACTCGTGATCGCGACCAAGGCGTTCGCAAAGCGCATCGCTGGGCTTCGCTCCCGCTGCGAGCGAGAGGGCTACAACGGGACGGCTGGCGACCAGCTGCGTCGCGAGGTGGCCGCCTGGGTCAGCGTGTGCCGACGAGTCGCTACCCTTGCCGAGAGGGACCTTGTGGCCGGCGACCTCGACAGCGCGACCGAGACAGTCCGCACCTCTTCCCGCTTCACCCTTGCCGACGTCCTGGCAGCCACCACCTGACAGCGGACCCCGGGGACGCAGGGCCAGCCCGGGCGCCAACCCGGGCTTTTTCGTGCCCGCCTCCCTGGCCATCCTCCCCGGTGGCCGTGGCTGCCCTGCCACGAACGGACCCCCGTTCCCTCCCCGGCAACCCCCCGTGTCTCCTCGTGGCCCCGTGCCTTGCCACGGACGGTGGTTCGTGGCATAGTGGCAGCCATGACCCCGACCCCGCGAATCGCCACGTACCACCGTGTTTCGACGTTCGACCAAGATCCCGCCCTGGCCCGCACGGAACTACGCGAAGCCGCCTCCCGGCTGGGCAGGCTGACGATGGAGGAGGAGGAAGTAGGGAGCGGCGCTCGCAACGACCGGCCGGGCTGGCAGCGCATCCTAGAGGCCGCTCGCCGGGGTCAGATCGATACCGTGGTTGTTTGGAAGTTGGACCGTGCGGGACGCAGCACGCTCGACCTACTTGCAAACATCGAAGCCTTGCAGACAGCCGGCGTCCGCTTCCTGGCCATCACCCAGGGGCTAGACATCAAGCCGACCGGCGACGCTGTGTCGAAGATGCTCCTTACGATGCTGGCCGCCGTGGCGACGTTCGAGAGGGATCTGATCCGTGAGCGTACGCGGCTAGGACTTGCCAGGGCTCGCCAACGCGGCGTGCGGCTAGGCGGGCGCCCGGTCCTGTCACGCTCCCAGGTAGCCAAGGTGAAGGGGCTCCGGGAGCGAGGGGCTAGTTGGTCGGAGGTCTGCGAGGCGGTGGGCTGCTCAAGCGGGACGGCAAGGCGAGCCGCCGCGCTGTAGCCAAGCACAGATACAAGAACGCCCCGGCTGCCGGCTGGCTGTCGGGGGCGTTTCTACGTCCGGGGCTGACTCGCTGGTTAGTCGGCTGGCTCCACGAAGGCCACCACGTACACCACGGCGCCGACGAGGAAGCAGAGCAGGGCGAAGGGCGGGATCACGGCGCCACCGCTTCCGCTGACGCCACCGGGCGCCGACAGAGTTTGTGGACGACCACGATCAGCGGCGAGCCGGCGTGCTGCCGCTCCATCGCCGCGATCTGATCCGGGGTGTCGTCAGAGTAGGCAACCACCGTGGCAAGGGCTGGAGGGGTGAGCCCGGCCGCGACACGGGCCGCCTGGACGCGCTCCGACAGCGCAGCGATCCGCGCCATCGACGTCCTGCTACTACCAGCCCGCCCGGCCGCCAACTGCTGCCCTCCCCAGGGAAGTGATCGAGTCCAACTCAGCCGTCAGATCGGCCAACTTAGCGTCAAGCTCGATGTCGCCCTTCAACGCCCGGGCATGACTGAGGATGTCGCTAGCACTTTGCCTACGAACCGAATCACTAGACGACGATCGGGCAAGGTCAGCGAGGATGGCCACGGCCTCGCCGCACAGGGACGCTGCCCGGGAGGCTGCCGAGCGGACCATATCGCCCCGCGCCTCCGTCAGTCGCTCTTGGACGTCCCGGCGCCGTAGCTCCTCGTAGGCCGTCGCCCTAGCCATCCCGGCCTTCCTCGCCGCATCGACCACGCTGTCCCCTGCGAGCATCCCGGACAAAAGGGCGTCGATCTGGATCTCCCGCCGTGGGCGCCGATCCCTGGCTTCGATCGCCTCTACCGGACGGGTCCCGACACTTCCGGTCTGCCCGGTGCTGCCCGGAGTCTCCTCAACGGCCATCATGCTGCGCTCCTCTCGGTTTGCTCTGCCTGCCTGCCCTGGCTCTGCCTGGGGTGTGCTTCCCGTCGATGGGCGACGACCGCAGCGGAGGCAATCAGGGACGCCCCGACGCCTCCCGCATCACGGGCCACCACCGCGTAACTGCACTCGCCACACGATCCCCGCGCCTCGTTCGCTTCCAGCTTCCGCATCTCCGTCGCTCCTGTAGCCCCGTAGACGCACGGGACGCGCTTGCCCCCATCCCCGGTCGTCCAGGCGCTTAAAGTCGCGCCACGGCCGTCCTGCTCATCGGGTCGAAAAACACGCCCAGAAAGCTCTGCGATACCGGAAGCCTGCGAGGGCGGAAAATGCCCTCCGCGCATCTCCGACGTCAGCGGCCCCCAGGGACATCGGGACCACCACGCGACGCCTCAACGGCCAGGACCGCATCCACCGGGAAGCGCCGCAGGCGAGCGGACAGCCGGACGGGCGTCAGCGCCCCGCGCTCTACCAGCCGGTCGATGGTCCTAACCGAGCAGCCCCACCGGGTAGCCAGGGCAGAGGCGCTCATCATCGGGACGGGGGAAGCGTCGGGGGCGAGGGATGGCATCACAGGGAATGGACGCGCCGGGTCCGCTGCTGGCGACAGGTCCCGACAGGTCCCGCCACCGGAGCCCGCGCAAGACCCTGCACGGGCGTATGGCGCGGTGCGCACCTGGAGCCCCTGGAATCAGGACGTTGCCCAACAATCGCGCACACCGCTGCACGGTTATCACGCACAACGGATCCCGGCCTCCGGCGCCTGTGACGATTTCACTTGACTTTTTTTCCTACAGATGATGGCGCGGATATTGCTCCTTGTTTCATGGCCCGCGCCGCAAGGCGACCAAGGGCAGCAGGACGGGCAGCACAGGGCCATCGCCGGTTGGATGCTAGCGAACCCGAAGGCCGCCCCAGACCTCCCCCCGGCAAGGGTCCACCGACCAGCTACCGAGGGAAGAGGCGCGACGGCCGTAAGAAATCAGACCCGGATGTCATCGTAGGGCCGCTCGCAGCGGGACGCTCCGCACCCCGCAAGACACCACCCACCCGACAAGCCCCGCAGGGCCCCGGATGGACGCAGCGCGGAACTTGGAGAATCACCGTGACCACCGATGGAAGCACTCCCGACCAGGGAGCGGCGACTACTGCTGCCGTGGATACCTACGTCCCAAACCCGCAGAGCCGAGATGCGGCGAAGCGGTACGCGGAACTACTCACAGGCTCGCCCGATGGCGTGCTGGCGCTCCGCACCATCCGGGACCACGACGCAGCACCAGCGTCGGCAGGCAACCGATACGGAACGATAGACCAACTTCACGATGCCCTCTGCGACGACAACGACCTCGGGGGCGGCATCTTCGCCACAGTCCAAGAGACAGATGGACGAGGAGCAAAGACCGAGAACATCAAGGCTGCGCGGGCCCTGTTCGTTGACGATGACCATGGCGTAATCGACCCCGCTGCGCTGGCCGTACCACCATCCTTCATCGTCAGGACGTCGCCAGGGAAGAAGCATCTCTACTGGCTCTTGGTGCCCGGCGAACCCGTCACCGCAGTTGGGCCAGCACTCAAGGCCATTGCTGCGAAGCTGGGCGGCGACCGGAACGTCTGCGACATCGCCCGCGTGCTCCGCGTCCCCGGCTACTTCCACGGCAAAAACCCCGAGCGCACGCACCTCGTCACCATCGAGGCAGCCGATCCCTCGCTCCGCTACCGCACCGCTGACGTCCTGGCCGGCCTGGGGGCGACCAAGGAAGAAGCCCCGCCGCTCACCGTTCCGGCCGCCCCCGCCGACGAGCCGCGCCCCGTGTCTCGCGTGCTGTCCGCTGCCACCTTGTCCGGTGCGTCGCCGGTAGCGAGGGCGACCGCGTACATCGCTACGATCCCGGGAACGGCCGAGGGAGGGAGGAACGGGCAGGCATACAAAGTGGCGTGTCGGCTCGTGCGGGACTTCGCGCTCCCCGACGCTGACGCCCTTGCCGTGCTGGCCGGCTGGAATCAGCGCAACTCCCCACCCCTGCCGCACGCTGAACTAGAAGCGGTGGTCAGGAGCGCCGGGGGATACGCCACCGGAACGGCCGGCGCGAAGCTGAACGAGGCGCCGCCGCTGGGCGTCAGGCCCCACGCCATCACGACCCCAACCGCCACGGCCTTGCAGGCGGTAGCCAAAGCCGTAGCCGACGAGCTGGCCGATGGCTGGCACACGTTCACGCTGACGGACCTCCTGACGGCGCCAGAGCCCAAGCCGATGCTCTGGGAGGCAGCCATCCCTGCCGGCGACGTAGGTTCGCTCATCGCCCCCGGTGGCGTTGGGAAAACCTCGCTCTTGACCGGACTGGCGATCCACCGCCTCGTGGGGCGTCCCTTCCTGGGGCGAGCCGTCATGGAGGGCGAAACGGTTGTCCTGAGCACCGAGGACCGCGCCGCTGACTACAAGGCGAAGATCGCTCAATGGTGCCTCCACCTGGGCCTAAACCCGCAGGCGGTGGCCAGCCGGATCCACCTCGTTGACGCCCACGGCACGGGGTTCCGACTCGTCACCGGGATGGGTAACTCGTTCACCACCTCGCCGGACGTCGCCTCGCTCATCGACCTGATCAAGACGAGGGCGCCGAGGGCCAACCATGTAGTGATCGAGACTGTCAGCCGGATGGGCGGCGACGAGAGCAACCCGGCCATGAGCGCCATCATCTCGGCCGCTGAGCGGGTAGCCAGGGAGACAGGCTGCGCCATCACCCTTGTCCACCACACCTCCAAGGCTGCCGCCCGTGATGGCTCCATGGACGAGTTTGGCTCCCGTGGCGGTGGCGCGCTGTCGGACAACGGGCGGTACACGATTCGCCTTGCCTCGTGGCCGACCGATAAGCGCAGCGCCGCAGAGATGAGCCGGCTCCTGGGATTCGAGCCGTCCGAGGGGATGCGCGATGCGCTCCTCATTCTCACCGTTCCCAAAATCAACGCAGCGCGGAAGTGGAAGCCAACCGTGCTGGAAAAGGTCGAGGGCCAATGGGCCCTGACGTTCCGGGTCTACTCTGGGACCGACAGGGCAGCCGAGGACCGGGAGGGGGCTACCAGGGTCAGGAGGCACGAGACAGGCAGGCGGCTGGGCAGCCTCGTGGAGCGGCTGACGTCCATGGGGATCAAGGCCACCAAGGCGAAACTCAGGGGCGAGTACCGGGAGGGCACCGGGTTGACGCGGGACGCCATCAGCGGCGCGCTCATGAACGCCGTGGATGATGGCTTCCTGGCCATCGCGGGGACGGCCAAGGGAGGCGACGTCTACATCCCAGGACCCCGGCAAGTGCCCGCCGCGCCGGCCCTCCCTTCTCCCCTGGTTACTACCAAGGCCGATCCAAACAGAACCAAAGAACAGGCCGTAGATGATGACGGCCATCTTTTTCCTATAGGCCGCCGTCATGATCTGGGAGGGGTAGACGCACCCATCCAGGGCTCCTGGAGCGGCAAGGTGGTGGCGAATGCTTAGCCACCGCCAGCCGGACGCGGCGCCCGTCCATTACCCTGTGACCGTCATGGGGCCCCCTCCTGGCCCAACTGCGCATGACGGCAGCGCCGCTCCCGGGAACCTACCCCGGTCGAGCGGCGTAGCTGTCTCTGGGGCCGCTCCCCGGCCCTCCTCCCCCAACCACCGCCAACCCCTCGACCCCGGCCTTCAACGGCTCAGGGGGTCGCTGTGGCGCGTCCTGCGCTGGATTCCGTACCAGGAGCGGGACCTACGCCATGACGTAGAGGCCAACGGGATAGCGGCCTATCTGGAAGCCCGCAATAGGGGTCAGTCCGAGGACCAGGCCATCGACGCTGGCGTGAAGGCCGCTGACCGGGCGCGCCGGCCGGCGGGGACCAGAGCGAAGGTCGTCCGGTTCGTCAGCGATGGCCTCCCCGCCATCCAACGTGAGGCCGAGATTGCCGGCGCCACGTTCCAGCCCAGCCACGACTGGACGGCCGATGGGGTACTGGGCGAGCTACCAGAGAAGGAACGAGCGGTGGCGCGGCTGGTCTGGATCGAAGGGATGAGCCAGTTTGAGGCTGCCGCCGCCCTGGGCATCTCTCGCCATGCCGTCAGGACCCGACTGGAACGGGCTAAGACCATCGCCGCTGACGTCATGCGCCGGCCACTACGGCAGGCCGTGGCGCCGACCATTCGCCGGAAGGGGGCCGAGGCATGACCGGGACCCATGGCGAAGGAACGGTAGCGGTCAGAGCCGTCTGTCACAACCGATCCGTGACCGCGAACGCCCTTCTAGCGGAAGTGCTGGCCGAGGTCAGAGCCCTACGGGCCGAGAACTCAGCGATGCGACAGGAGATGGCAGCCCGGCTCGCTCCCACGCCATCGGCAGGGCGCAAGCGGGTGCCTGCCAAACTCCTATCGGTTCGCCACGCAGCGGAGCGGTTAGGGGTCAGCGCCGGCCGCACGCTGGCTCCCGCCATCGCTGACGGAAGGGTCAAGACGGTCAGCGTCGATGGTAGGCCCCGGGTTCCCGTGGCCGAGATCGAGCGCATCGAGCGGGACGGGCTACCAGAGGCGAGGAAGGTGCAGCCGGCTAGACCCCTGGCGTCGGACCTTGGCGCAGCCATCGCCCGGCTCGACCTCGATGCACTTACCGCGCCTTCGCCTTCTTCTTCCCGCCGCGCTTCAACGCAGCGACCTCTGCGCGAAGCCGCCTGACCTCCTCGACAAGCTCACCGATGCCGGGCTCCGGTTTAGCGACGGGGCCCAGCTCGTCCATGATCGTCGGAACCTTGGGCGGTGTGCGGATGGGGCCGTAGACATTGTGAACCATCTTTGCGTCAGCGTGACCCAGGAACTTCCCCGCATCCGAGTCAGATACGCCGGGCTGCTGGACGGCATGGGTAGCCGCCGTATGCCGCATCCAGGCCGGCGTAAACTTTGTGACGCCGAGCGCCTTACAGGCCCCACGAACAGCCGCATCGTAGTGACGTCGCGAGAAGCCTCGTTCGCCAGCGAGAAGCGCCTTCGCGGAACGCAGAGCGTCGGGACCGACCTTGGTGTAGTGCGTGCGTCCGCTTTTGTGCGGCGCCGAGAGGATGGCCACCACGCCGGGCTCCCGCAGGGCTACCGGGACGGGTTCGATGATCTCGCCCTTCGTAACGAACCGTTCGATCTCCGTCACGTGCCAGCCGGTCGCTGCACTCACCACGAGGGCGTGACCGTAGCGGGAGCCCTTGCCGACGAGCAGCCGGTCTATGACCCGGTGGACATCCTCACGTGGAACTACCTTCGACTTACCCTTGGTCTGGGAAACGCCACCCTGCCCTACTGGCAACCGGACAACAGGATCCTCGTGAGCCTTGATCCGGCCGGTCTTGGCCAGCCACGCATAAATCGCCTTGATGGCCTCCCGGCGATGGCGCTTCCCTCCGACCTCTTCCAGAGCCGGCAGCACATGACGGGCGAGGTCTACGCGCCGCAGGTCGAGCGCCCTGCCCTCGCCGTCGCACAGCACCGTCGCCCACCACGCGAGATGCTTCCGCTTCTCGGCCAGCCACTTGCCGCTGTTCGCCCCGCCGCCCTCGCTCCTGGGTGCCGACGCGTGGGCGACGTAGGCGGCGATAAGGTCAGGCGAGAGGTACAGGGGGCCATCGTCGATGCGGAGGCTCTCACCCCGAACGTAGGCCGCAGGGTCCGACCGAAAGCGGGCAAGCTCGTCCAGGGCTTCCGCTTCCGTGGCCACCGGGAGCGCCTTCTTCCACCGCCGGCCAGCCACCCGCTTGTGGATGTAAAAGACCTCGCGACCGTCAGCGGTGCGCCTCGCGTAACCACCGGGCCACGCCCTTGTGGCACCCAACTCCGCTGCCGCTCCGCGACGTCTTTTTGCCTTCACTTTGGCCATGCCGGGCCTCCCGGAAACATGGTCCCACGGTGGTCCCACGAAGGCAATAACAGCCGGCCCCGTGGGACCGGTCTGTCATATTTGCCTTTGTTTATGGTGGCCCCGACGTGACTCGAACACGTGGCCTACGGTTTAGGAAACCGCCGCTCTATCCACCTGAGCTACGGGGCCAAAGCTCACCGAGACGGCCTGAGATACCCTTTACGGTCGCGCCCCGCAAGGAGCGTCGCCGCAGAATGACCCTGCCACGCGGGTTTCGATAGGATGCCCGGGTGACACGAGAGCCGTTCCTGCGGACGCGCGCCGGCCGTGTGTCGCTGCTGGCGATGCTGGTGGTGGACGTCTTCATCCTCCCGGTCCTGCTCTCGGCCGACGCGATCCCGATGCAGCTCGGCGACGTGGTCTTCGCCATCACCATGCTCGTGG
>CAWHDZ010000012.1:0-84261 GCA_963828255.1 uncultured delta proteobacterium
GACAAGGGCACCTGGTACCTCGTCGTGCCGCCTCCGTAGCGCATGAGCCTGACGGATCCATCCAGGAGAGGGAGTTCTTCATGAAGACCTTGCGCGGACGATCGGCCCTCGCCGGACTCGTCGGCCTGGCTGCTGCGCTGACCGCACCCGCCACGTCCCTCGCAGCCGACGCACCCCGCCGGCCCAACATCGTCATCATCCTGGGGGACGACCTCGGGTACTCCGACATGGGCGCGTTCGGCAGCGAGATCAAGACGCCGAACCTCGATGCCCTGGCCGCGAACGGCACGCGCTTCACCGACTTCTACACCCACGCGAGTTGCTCGCCCACCCGCTCCATGATCCTGAGCGGAGTCGACACCCACGTGAACGGGCTGGGCAACATGGACGAGTGGACGGCGCCCAACCAGAAGGGCGTCCCGGGCTACGAAGGGCACCTCAACCACCGCGTGGCCACCCTGCCGCAGCTGCTCCGGGATTCCGGCTACCACACGTACATGGTGGGCAAGTGGCACCTGGGGAAGTCGCCCGACCTCATTCCGGCGGCTCGCGGGTTCGAGCGGGACTTCTCGCTGCTCGACGGGGCGGGAAGCTACTGGGACATGACCAACTTCACCGCCATGTCGCCGCGGTCGGTCTACACGGAGGACGGGAAGTACCTGAGCTCGCTGCCGTCAGACTTCTACGCGACGAAGACCTACACCGACAAGCTCATCGGCTTCATCGATGCCAACCGCGGTGACGGCAAGCCCTTCTTCGCCTACGTCGCGCACCAGGCGCCGCACGACCCCTACCACCTGCCCCGCGACTGGCGCTCCCGCCACGTCGGCGAGTACGACAAGGGCTGGGACGCCGTCCGACAGGAGAGGATGAAGCGGCAGATCGAGTCCGGAATCCTGCCCAAGGACGCGGACCTCTCCGAGCGGATGTGGTTCATTCCCGATCCCATCGTGCTCGCGCCGGTCGCCCGGGCCCTGCTCGGAAAGAAGATGGAACTCTATGCCGGCATGGTGGAGAACCTCGACTTCCACGTCGGCCGACTCGTCGATCACCTGAAGGAGATCGGCGAGTACGACAACACGGTGTTCATCGTGTTCGGGGACAACGGCGCGGAGGGCACCGACCTCTTCGCCATGATCTCCGGCAGTCCCGGCACGCTGAACTTCCTCTTCGCCGCGCAGAACTGGTCGAACACCCATCCCAACGCCTGGGGCGACCCGGGGTCGTACGTCGCCTACGGGCCGATGTGGGCGCAGGTCTCGATGACGCCCTTCAGCCAGTACAAGGGATGGGTCGCGGAAGGGGGCGTCCGGAACGCGCTCATCGTCAGCGGTCCAGTCGTGAAGCGGGTCAAGGGAGACATCAACCACGGGGTCATGCACGTGGCCGACATCCTGCCCACGCTGCTCGAGATCGCCGGCACGACGTACCCGAAGACGCAGGGTGGGCAGGCGCTTCCCCCGCTCATCGGCAAGTCGTGGGGCCCGGTGCTCGCCGGCAAGGCGGAGTCGCCGCGGACGGAAGAGGACTACCTCGCCTGGGAGCTCTTCGGGAACCACGCCGTCCGCCAGGGGGACTGGAAGCTGCGCTGGCAGTACAAGCCGCTCGGCAAGGGGGAATGGGAGCTCTTCAACCTGAAGACGGATCCCGGTGAGCGGAAGGACCTGGCCGCGGCGCGGCCCGACAAGGTGAAGGCGCTCGTCGCGCTCTGGAACGACTACGTCAAGGCCAACAACGTGATCCTGCCCAGCCGCTCGGTGTTCGAGACCCTGGTGGACCAGCTCCCGCCGCGCACGCCGGTCGATCCGGGATTCCCCCCGCTCATCTACAAGCGGCAGTTCGTGCCCCCGAAGGACCTGGTGGCGGAGCCCAAGCCATGATCGCACTGGACGGAGGTCCCATGAGGCCGGTTGCACCGCTCCGCTTCCTCCCCGCCCTGCTCGCCGCGCTGTGCGTGCTGTCCCCGCGCGTGGCGGAGGCGCAGGCGCGCTACTACTGGAAGTCGCTCGCCGGGGTGAACGTCGTCCCGGTCATCTTCGAGGTGCTGAGCGGCAACGCGAACCCGGCCGACCCGGCCCACACGGTCGTGCCCGGCAGCACCGTCTCGGGAACGATCGGCATGGCCGGCTACTCGCGAATGTTCTCGCTCTTCGACCGCGGGGCGATGGCCGCGATCATCGTCCCCATGGGGCACATCTCGGGCGAGTCCAGGCTCGCGGGCAACACATTCTTCCAGTCGGCGAACGGCTTCGGCGATCCGATGATCGAGCTGGTCGTGAACGTCATCGGCCCGCCCGCGCAGAAGAATCTCGCCGACGTCGTGCGCTACGAGCCCGGGTTCTCCCTTGACGTCCTCGCCGACCTGGCGTTCCCCATCGGCCAGTACAGCAGCAGCCAGCCCCTGAACCTCGGACAGAACCGCTGGTACGGGCGCGTGGGCGCGCCCATCGTCTGGCAACTCGGGCCATGGGTCCCGGGGGAGCGGACGACCGTGGAGGCCCTTCCCGCGCTGTGGTGGTTCGCGGCCAACACCAACTACATGGGGGGGAAGACCCTCACGACGGACCTCCTCTTCCAGCTCGACGGGCACGTGACGCGCGACCTCACGTCGAGCCTCTGGGTGTCCCTCGACGTCCTCTGGTTCCTCGGGGGAACCACGTCCATCGACGGCGTCGCCGGGGACAAGCTCGGCAACTTCGGCATCGGCGCCACGGCCGGCTACCAGATCACGGAGAACCTGGGGCTCACGGCGAGCTACATGATGCTCGTGAGCAGCGGCTCCCCCAACTCCCTGCAGATGGACAAGTTCGTGTTCTCGCTCCTCTACGGGTGGCATTCCCTCGTCGAGGGGGCGCGGCGGCTGGAGGAGAACAAGTAGGAGGGGAAGGCCGCTCCGGACTCCCGCTTGCGCCACCGCCATGCGAATCTCTCCGCCGCCACCGTCGCTCTGGTCGCGCTCGTCTCTCCCGGGCCCGCGGTCGCCCGGGAGACGACCGACCTCGTCGTGCTCGTGAACGGGAACAACCTCAACGGCGAGATCATGGGACTCTCGCGCGGGAAGCTCGACTTCAAGACCGACGACGCGGGCCGGCTCTCCGTCGAGTGGCTCAAGGTGGTCCGGGTAAAGAGCACGTTCACCTACGAGGTCGAGACCTCGGCAGGGGTGAAGCGCTACAGCGCCCTGTTCGCGCCGGACGGCGACGAACGCGGCGTCGTCCAACTGCACGACGGAACCCGGATCCCCGTGGAGGAGATCGTCTCCCTTGTCCCCATCGACGCCGGCTTCTTCAGCCGGCTCAGTGCGTACTTCGACCTCGGGCTCTCGCTCGCCAAGGCGAACAACGCACTCACCCTCACCTCGGACGGCTTCGTCGGCTACCGCGGCGAGCGGATGGGTACGAGCATCCAGTTCAACCTGTACCTGCAAGGCACGAACGGTACCCCCGCCGCGTCCAGCGCCACGATCCAGTGGACGGGAGACCTGTACTTCGGTCGATGGACGGCCACGGTTGGCGCCGTCGGCCAGGAGAACAGCGAACTCGACCTCAAGCTCCGCCTCATCCTGCTCGGCGGCGCCAGGTACTCGGCCATCCAGACGAATTTGATGGAGTTGTTCGCGACCGCAGGACTCGCTGGAATCCGGGAGCAGTACACGACGGGAGACCCCAGGTGGTACCTCGCCGGACACCTGGCTGGCTCGTGGAGCGTCTTTCGCTACGACAGCCCGAAGCTCGACGCGCAGGTCGACCTGGCCGCGTTTCCGTACCTCACCGATTTCGGGCGTGTCCTGCTCCAGGGGGGATCAGGGTCACCTACGAAATCTTCCTGGATTTCAACACGGGGCTGAACTTCACCGACACGTACGACACCCGGCCCCCGGAGGGCGGGGTGAACAACGACTTCAACCTGTCGATCACCATCGGGTGGTCGTACAGGCGGTGACGCCGAGATGGCGCAAGACCCGACCATGGACGGAAGGCCTCCGATGCGAGGTGCGTGGTGGATGTCCCTCGTGGTGGTGCTCGTCGTGCCTGGACTCGTCGTGCCGGGGCTCGGGTGGGCCGCGGACGAGGAGATCCGGGCCGACGAGGTCTGTGCCGACGACATCCGGCAGCTCTGCCCGGACGTGAAGCCGGGGAGCAGCCGCGTCGTCGAGTGCCTGCAGAAGAACAAGGCCCGGGTCTCGGCCGCCTGCGGCGCGCGCCTTGACGCCTCCCACCAGAAGGCGAAGGCGCTCATCGAGGAGTTCGGACGGTCGTGTCGCAGGGACGTGGATCGCTTCTGCCCGGGGGTCGATCCCGGCGGTGGGCGCGTGCTGGGATGTCTCAACCAGCACCTGCCCGAGCTCTCCCCGCCGTGCAAGGGCGAGATGAGCCGGATCAGCGACGCCCGGGAGCGCATCGCCACCCTGCGGAGCGCCTGCCAGGCCGACGCCGCCCGCCTGTGCCGCGACGTCCCCCAGCTGGCGGGCCCGCTGCTGGAGTGCCTCCAGGCGAACGAAGCCAAGCTGTCGCCAGAGTGCAACGCGGCCGACGTTCGCAAGGCGATGGAGGCCGCGAGCCTGGTCGACGTCGTCGAGGAGATGGGCAACAAGGACCGGATCCTGGAGGCGCTCGAGATCCTGCAGGGGATCGACTCGGTCGCCTTCGCTCGAAGCCAGATCCTCATCCAGGTGGACGGCTTCACCCGGTACCAGGACGTCGCCAACTCCGGCGTGCTGACCTTCAACCCGCAGTTCGTGTTTGGGCGCCGCAACGAGTTCGCCGTCCAGGCCAAGGTCCCGCTACTCGTCAGCGTCCCCACCGACCCCAGCTACCCCACCATGCTCGGCGTGGGAACCCTGTTCACGTCCTTCACCTGGAACTTCTTCGCCCAGGGGCAGGTGCGCCAGTACCTCGGGCTGGGCATGCAGTGGGAGACGGCCACGTTCCCGGTCACCGGCTACACGTGGGGCCTCGTTCCCTCCTACGCCGTCGCCGTTGGCCTGGCCCGGTGGGTGTCGCTCACCACGCAGGTCTACTGGATGCGCTCGCTCGGGACGAGCGACGGCTACCAGGAGTTGAACCAGCTCTGGTTCGAGCCCATCCTGGTCTTCAACCTTCCCGGCAGGACGTTCCTGGCCCTCGACACCAAGCTCGGCTGGGATTTCTTCCGGGGCACCTTCGCCCCGGTGATGAAGGGCGTGGGGGGCATCTTCGTGGACCGGCAGAGGTCGGTGTCCATCTCGGCGTGGTACCAGGCGGCGCTCACCAGCGCCGCCGTGCCGGTGACCTTCAAGTACGGGGTCGGGCTCGGCCTCGCCTACTACTTCGACTGGTGACGGAATACGGTGCGACGACCACCCGAGCAGCAGGAGGATCGATGACCCGACCGAACGTCAGGAACAAGCTGGGGTCCCCCCCGAAGGACGGCGCGCCGGTCCCGGTGGCCCCGGGCGCAGGGGGGCAGTTCCCGTCGTGGAGGGACCGCTACGCCGCGGGCAAGGCCTTGCGACAGTCCTGCCCCCGGGAGTCGCACTCGACCTGGAAGGCCCCGCCCGCTCGGGCGGACCCGATCGAGATGGTCCTCGCGGCAGAGAAGGGGCGGCTGCCGGAGTTGCTCCCGCTCCGCCACGGCCGCATGGCCCGTTCCGCATTCACGTTCTACCGGGGATCGGCCCTTCCGATGGCGGCCGACCTGGCCACCACTCCGACGTCGGGAATCCGCGTCCAGTGCTGCGGGGACGCCCACCTCTCCAACTTCGGTGGATTCGCGACGCCGGAGCGGAGGATCATCTTCTCCATCAACGACCTCGACGAGACCCTTCCGGCTCCATGGGAGTGGGACGTCAAGCGCCTCGCCGCGAGCTTCGTCGTGGCCTGCCGGGACAACGACCTGAAGGACGCGGCGGGCAGGGGCGTGGTGACGACCTGCGTTCGCACCTACCGCGAGGCGATGGCCGGGTACAGCAAGATGAACACGCTGGAGCTCTGGTACGAGTCGCTGGAGGCCCGTGACCTGCTGCGCACCATCAAGGACCCGGCGATGCACCGGCGAGTCGTCGAGCGGCTGGAGAAGGAGAGGGGGAAGAGCAAGGGCGAGGAGATCTTCCCGAAGCTCGCGGCGCACAGGGGGGACCTGCCCGTCATCAAGGATCAGCTCCCGACCATCTTCCACCACGAGGATCACACTCCCGGCGAGATTCACCAGGCCGTCCGGGACACGATCGCCGGATACCGCGCCACGCTGCCACCCGCCTACCAGTCCCTGCTCGACCGCTACGAGTTGCGGGACGCCGCCATCAAGGTGGTGGGGATCGGAAGCGTCGGGACGTCGTGCTGGGTGCTGCTCTTCATGGCCGGCGAGGGCGATCCCCTCTTCCTCCAGGTCAAGGAGGCGCGCAGCTCCGTGCTGGAGCGCTACGCGGGGAAGAGCGCCTTTCCGAACCAGGGCCAGCGCGTGGTGGACGGATACCGACGGATGCAGCCGGCGAGCGACATGTTCCTCGGATGGACCCGGGGCCCGAAGCGCGACTTCTTCGTGCGCCAGCTCCGGGACATCAAGGTCAGCCCCCGGGTAGAGACCTTCGACGAGACCGTGATGGACCAGTACGCCACCTGGTGCGGGAAGGCCCTGGCGCTGTCCCACGCCCGCTCCGGGCTCTCCGCGGAGCTCAGCGGGTACATGGGGAAGAGCGACACGTTCGACGAGGCCATCGCGTCATTCTCGATGGCCTATGCGGATCAGAACGAGAAGGACCACGCGGCACTCGAGCGGGCGGTCCGCAAGGGCAAGGTGAAGGCGACCTTCGAAGAGGATCGGTGATGGCGCCCAGCGCTCGCACCCCCGCCCGGGCACCGGGAGACCTTGCCCGAGGCTATCGGTGGGCTGCCGCGGCCTGGTCGGATGCGCGTCGGCGGATCACCTCCACGGCGGCGCAACTTCCCGCGTCGCTCAGCGCCCGCTCGGCGACGATGGCACCCGCCCGGATGAAGAGCTCGGCACCGGGAGCGGGGAGGGTGCTCGGCAGCTCTGCCCGCAGTCCGCCAGCAGTCCACGCGTCGCGTCGGGTGCCTCTTCGTGCATCGCGTGCGATCCAGGCGGATCCCCCGCTCCAGCGAAATCAGCCGCTTGACGCTCGGTGCAATCCGGTGAAGCGCGTGCGATCGGCCCCGGCTCGATTCGAGCCGAAGCTGCGATCAGGGCTCTTCGTGCACGCGTTCTGAATCAGACTCGGGTTTCGCCGTTTTCAACCATCGGCGGGTAGGTCTGCGCAGCATTTCTTGAACTTCTTGCCCGAGCCGCACGGGCAGGGGTCGTTGCGGCCGACCTTGGGCCCGGTCAGGGCGGGGGAAGGTGGGGCGAGGATCCGCTCGACGTCGCTAATGTCCTCGGCCTTGTCCGGCTCGACGCCGACGAGCACCTGAATGTCGTTCTCGTTGCAGAGGGCCAGGATCTCGGCGGCGCGGTCCTGAGTCTGGACGCGGACGACGGCTGGGCGCTGCTTGGTCCCGATTCTTGCCACAGGATCCTCCGGGGCGTACCTCGCTGGTCAGGAGGTCGCCGATGGTCCACGAGGCTCTTCGCACGTTGTTGGACGCGCTGGAAGTGGTTCGACCTGCCTTCACTCGGCCCGGCTACGCCAACCTGGTGGTGGTCTTCGCGGGGTGGGCGCTCACCGCCGGGCCGCACGCGGTGACGCAGGCGCTGGTGACCACCGGCGTTGCCGGTCGCCGCCACCACGAGGCGTTCCACCGATTCTTCTCGCGCGGAACGTGGGAGCCCGACGAGGTCGGCCGGCTGCTCTTCGGATGGATCTCCCGCCACTTGCCGAGGGGCGCCGCGATCCGCGTCGTGCTCGACGATACTCTCGCCACCAAGAAGGGGCCGCACGTCTTCGGCATCGGCAGCCATCTCGACGCGGTCCGATCCACTCGCCGGCAGAAGATCTTCGCCTTTGGCCACTGCTGGGTGGTGCTGGCAGTGCTCCTGCCGGTACCGTTCTCGGCGCGCGTCTTCGCTCTCCCCGTGTTGTTCCGGCTCTATCGCACCGTGAAGAGTTGCGAGCGGGCCGGCCAGCCGCATCGCAAGAAGACCCAGTTGGCGCGCGACCTGCTCGACGTGCTCGCAAAATGGGTCGGCAGCCAGCGCGTGGAACTTGCCGCAGACAGCGCCTACTGCAACGACACCATCATGCGCGGGCTGCCCAGCAACTTCGTACTGTTCGGCGCGATGCGGCCGGATGCCGTGCTGACCGCTCTTCCTCCCGCCCGACCGCGCAAGCCCGGCCGCCCGTCACGTCGAGGCCGCACCGTGGCGAAGCCCGAGGTCATCGCCAAGGACGGCCGCCGACCGTGGCTCTCGTGCGAGGCCCATCTCTACGGCGTGCGCCGCGTGGTTCGATTCAAGACAGTCGATGCCCAGTGGTATCGAGCCTGCGGCGTCGGCCTCCTGCGCATCGTCGTCGTGAAGGTCGAGGACGGCGCCATTGGCACACGCGTGTTCTTCTCCACCGACGCCACTCTCGACGTACCGCGCATCCTCGAGACCTACGCCGGCCGCTGGGCCATCGAGGTCTGCTTCCGCGACCTCAAGCAACTCCTCGGCTTCGGCGACTCCAGCGCCCGCAAGCGTGCTGCCGTCGAGCGCACCGCCCCCTTCGTCGGCTTCGTCTACACCACGCTCGTCCTCTGGTTCTCCGAGGGCATCTACCGGACTCGCATCGCCACCCCGCCAGTCCGGCCGTGGTACCGCCACAAGCAGGGGCTCAGCTTCGCCGACGTCCTTCGCACCGCTCAGCGCGCGCTCACGCCGCTGGACGTTCTGGATCCGCGCCGGAGTCTCGGTAACTTACGTAAACCCCGGCCGCAGTCCCACAGGCCACGAGAATCATGGCTCAGGCGCGCCGCGTAACGGCGAAACCCGAGTCAGAGCGTGACGTCGAACCCGAACGCGAGGAAGTTCACGAGCGCGAAGTTGTAGACGCTGGAGTTGTCCCCCCCGCCCTCGAGGATGCGGTAGCCGACGCGGCCGCTGACCGCATCGCCGAAGCGGTAGCGAACCCCGAGGAACACGTCCTCGGCGCGCCCCTGGGGGACCGCGAGCGCGTCCCCGTCGAGGAGGATCGCCCAGGCTCCGGCGAAATTCCAGGCCACCTTGAAGCTCAACAGGGGAACGACCCCGACGTTGTCCTTCACCTGGTGGAGGCCGCCGCCGGTGAGGGAGATCGACGCCACGCGGACCAAGGCGGTCGCGCCGACGGCGACCTGCCAGCTCTCGTTGTCGACGACGTAGTAGCGGTACGTCAGCCGGTAGGTATCGAAGGTCCAGTTCGCGTCGAGGAACGTGTTCGCCGGGAACACGGCGTCCACGAAGAGGACGTCGTACGGGACCGTGCCCGTCGCGCGAATCGTCACGGGGCCGAAGAAGCCGAAGATCTCGTGGCGGCCGATGCGGACACCCGCGCGCGCCCGGAAGTACGGGATGGCCGGGGCCTTGAGCTGCTGCGTCAGCGAGAAGCTCGTCCCGCCGTCCCCGGGAATGCGGACGTCGTTGTACCCGGGGAAGGCCGGGCCGGCCTCGAAGTCCACGAAGGGCCGGACCTCGATCCCGCGTGCGCGGTCCGGTGCGAGGACCCCGAGGAAGAGCAGCACCGCCAGCAATCCCGCTCGACGCATCATGAATTGCCTCCCGGGTCGCACCCTAGCATCGGGCCGTCGACTGTCAATGGGGGGGCACTGCCGCCTTGTCGGGTGAGCGCCGGAGCGCCGCCTCGGCCGGGCGCCCGGGGAGTCCAGATGAGAGCTCCCTCGTAATCGATCATTTTCTGCCCCGAACGGCTGACCGGGTCGCATTCGTGAGCCCGCCCTGTCTATGTTGGCCGACATCGAAAAATCCGAGACGCGGGAGTCCCGTCGTCCATCCCCACTTCGGGGTGGCGGCGCGCAGTGGGGTGAGTTGGCGCGGGCCACGAGGCGTGGGTCGCGCGGTCACGAGGCGAGTCAGACAGGTGTCCATCTTCTTCATGTCTCACGGAGGCAACGAATGTTCCGCAAGGTGATCACAGCACTCACCGTGACGCTCATGGTCACGGCAGCCCAGGCCGCCGAGGATGTCGCCCGGATCTACGTCGTCCAGATGGACGGCGATCCGGTGGTGGCGTACCAGGGCGGCATCGCTGGCCTGGCCGCCACGCGCCCGGCCCGTGGGCAGAGGATCGACCGGAGGCGCCCCGAAGTCGAACGCTATGCCAAGCACCTGACCGATCGGAGCGCCGCGGCCCTGCGCGCCGTCGGCGGTCGCAAGGTCCACGACTACCGCTTCAGCATCCACGGCTTCGCCGCGACCCTCACCCCCGCGCAGGCGGAGAAGCTCAAGTCGGTTCCCGGCGTCATCTCGGTGGAGCCGGACGAGA
Source organism: uncultured delta proteobacterium (assembly GCA_963828255.1). Lineage (GTDB taxonomy): Bacteria > Myxococcota > Myxococcia > Myxococcales > Anaeromyxobacteraceae > CAIOAK01. Next base: position 10,394 of record CAWHDZ010000012.1, read on the forward strand.
TCCTGCATCTCGACACCATCACCACTCCCGACTTCCTCGGACTCACCGGTCGAGGCGGGCTCTGGCACGACGTGGGCGGCGTCGAGCACGCCGGCGAGGACGTCATCGTCGGCGTCGTCGACGGAGGCATCTGGCCGGAGAGCCCCAGCTTCGCGGGACGCGGCTTCGACGACGACTACACAGAGCACAAGAACTGGGTCGGCCGGTGCGTCGCCGGGGAGGCCTTTCCGGCCACCACCTGCAACAACAAGCTCATCGGAGCCCGGTATTACGACGCCGGCTTCGGCGGACCCGCCAGCGTGAAGGCGCTGTTCCCGTACGAGTACAACTCCGCACGCGACGCCGATGGTCACGGGACCCACACCTCCAGCACCGCCGCGGGCAACCATGGCGTCACCGCCATGTGGGACGGCGTGAATCTCGGCAAGGCCAGCGGCATCGCGCCTCGCGCACGCCTCGCCATGTACAAGGCGTGCTGGGGCCGGGGCGGAGAGCCTGGGGCCGGGTGCGCCACCTCCGACACCGTGGCCGCCATCGACGACGCCGTCGCCGACGGCGTGGACGTGATCAACTACTCCATCAGCGGCTCCCGCACGAGCTTCCTCCACCCGGTCGAGGTCGCGTTCCTCTACGCAGCCGACGCAGGCGTCTTCGTGGCCACGTCGGCCGGCAACAGCGGGCCAGCAGCGAGCACGGTCGCGCACAACAGCCCCTGGGTGACGTCCGTCGCCGCTGGCACGCACGATCGGACCTTCATCGCCACGGCGACCCTGGGCAACGGGGCCAAGTACACGGGTCCCTCGATGAGCACCGGCACGCCGAGCCGCCCCCTGGTGCTCGCCGGGGCTGCCGGGCTGCCGGGAGTACCCGTGTCCAGCGCGAGCCGCTGCTTCATCGGCGCGCTCGACCCGGCGATCGTGACCGGGAAGATCGTGGTCTGCGATCGTGGCTCGAACGCCCTGGTGGAGAAGAGCCAGGTGGTGAAGGACGCCGGAGGCGTGGGCGTGCTCCTCGTCAACGTCCCCGGAGGCGCTACCACCCAGCTCGTCCTTCCCCACTCGGTCCCGACCATCCACCTCAGCCAGGAGGACGGCGTCGCCATCAAGGCCTACGTGGGTGGTGCCGCGAGTCCCGTGGGGCAGCTCGGGATCATGGTCGCCACCAAGCAGTACGCCCCCTTCGTGGCCGACTTCTCGTCTCGCGGCCCCGCGCTCTCCTCCGGCGACATCCTGAAGCCGGACATCATGGCCCCGGGCCAGGACATCCTGGCAGCCGTCTCGCCGGTGAACGGAGGCCGCAGCTTCGACTTCTACTCCGGCACGTCGATGTCGAGCCCCCACATCGCCGGCGTCGCGGCGCTGCTCATGGGGAAGCACCGTGACTGGAGCCCCGCCATGATCCGCTCAGCCATGGTGACCACCGCGAGCCGCACCATCGCGGGGGTCTTCGCGATTCCCGGTGGGTTCTTCGACTACGGCGCCGGTCAGGTCGTGCCCACGTCCGCCAACGATCCCGGTCTGGTGTTCGACGCCGGCTTCGACGACTACATCGCGTTCCTCTGCGGGACGGGCCAGCTCACCGCCTCCTACTGCCCGTCCATCGCCATCCGCCCGTCCAACCTGAACCAGGCGTCCATCGGCGTCTCCGCCCTCACCGGCGTCCGGACGGTGACCCGGACCGTGACCAGCGTCTCCTCGGAGAGGGAGACCTACGCGTGCTCGGCCAGCGTTCCCGGCTTCACCGCGACGGTGAGCCCGGCTTCCTTCACCATCCGCAAGGGAAGGACCCAGGCACTGAGCGCCACGTTCACCCGCGGCACGGCTCCCTTCGGAGCCTACGCGCAGGGCTTCCTCACCTGCACCGGCAACCGCGGCCACGTGGTGACGAGCCCCGTCGCGCTCCAGCCGCTGATCCTCAGCGCGCCGGCCCAGCTGGCGAGCACCGGGGGTTCGCTGAGCTACCCGGTGACCGCCGGGTTCTCCGGCCCGTTCACGGCGTCTCCCGCCGGGCTCGTGCCGGCCGACACCGCCGACGGATCGGTCTCCGACGCCGAATCGGTCTGGTACGTGGTCGATGTCCCGGCGGGCTCGGTGCTGGCCCGCTTCGCGCTGTTCGATGCGACCACGGCGCCCGCCAGCGACCTCGACCTGTACGTCTACCGGGCGGACGGGACCATCGTGGGGACCAGCGCCGGCGCCACCTCCGCCGAGCAGGTCGATCTCGCCCGCCCCTCGGCAGGCACCTACTACGTCGAGGTCAACGGATACGCGACCGCCAACCCGAGCACCTTCCGGCTCTTCGCCTGGGTGGTCGGCCCCGACGCCGGGAACACGACGGTGAGCGCCCCGTCCACGGTCACCGTCGGTGGCACCGCGACGATCGACCTATCGTTCGCCGGGCTCCTGCCCGCCACCAAGTACCTGGGCGCCGTCGTGTACGGTGGCGGGGCGGAAGGCGCCGCGCCGACCGTGGTCCAGGTCGAGACGCCGTAGCCGACCGGCATCTCCGTTCCACCACGGACCGCGGCTCGCAGAGCCGCGGTCCGTGCCTTTTCTACCTCCGGAACCCGCCGCCCGGCGGCACGCTGCCGCCAAGGATGCCCGGGTCCGCTCCGGCGCCCGGCACGATGATCGACGAGGCCTGCTGGCGGCGCATCTCCTGGAGCTGCTGGATGGTCCTCTCGACGCCGACCTTGGCGGCGGCGCCGTACCCGGTCACCGCCGCACCCAGGTTGGGCGCGTCGATCTCGAAGCTCACCGGAAGCGGGCCGACCTGGGTCACGATCTGGGCCTCGCCGATGTAGATCACCTTGCGGCCGAGGTCGGCGATCCCCTCGGAGGTCACCGGCACGAGCGCCCGGATCGTCCCGATCTTGCGGTCCGTGTAGATCTCCTCGCGGTACAGCGAGGCAGCGTCCATCTGGATGTCCATCTCGGGCATGTCGGCCATTCTGAAGCTCCGGTAGGTTGGAAGGGGTGCCCCCGGATATCACGGGGGGAGGGACTGGAGGAACTCCGCGGCGAGGCGGGTGGCCTCCCCGGCGGCGCGGGGGCTCGCGTGCGGGGCGTGGCCGCTATCCACCCAGGCGATGCGGGCGTCGGGGAGAGCGGCGCAGGCGGCCTCGATCTCCCCCGGCTCCGTGCGCGGGTCGCGGGAGCCGTGCAGGAGGAGCACCGGGCAGGTCACCTCGCCGAGCCGCCCCTCGTAGACGTCGCCCCCCTCGCGCCGGCCGCGCTCGATGATGCGCAGCCAGGCCCGCGCACCCTCGGAGATGATCCCGCGCCAGCGGGGCTCGCCGTGGTCGCGGACCAGCGCCTCCACCACCGCCGGGCCGAACTCCTCCGGACGGTTCGCCGCGGTCTCGAAAAAGGGGAGGGATCCCACCTTGGCGCGAAAGAAGTGGGCGGCCTCGAGGACCATGCCGCGCACGCGACCGGGGGCCTCGATGGCCATCCAGGCCGCCACCACCGCGCCGTCGCTGTGCCCCCAGAGCGCGGCCCGCTCGATGCCGAGCGCGTCCATGACCCCCAGGCACTCGACCGCGAACATCCGGTGGTACCCGTCCGGAACGGCGGTCAGGAGCGGGGAGCCGCCGTAGCCGGTCCGGTCGGGTGCCACCAGGCGGAACGTCCCGGAGAGTTGCTCGAGCTGCCGGTCGAACGGGTAGGCCTCCCAGCCCCAGCCGCTGTGCAGGAGCACCACCGCAGGGCCGCTCCCGGCCTCGCGGACCAGGATCCGGCAGGGCGCGCCGGGCAGGATCGGGGACTCGACCTCGACGACGCCCATGCGGTGCCGGCCCTGGCTCAGGGTGACGCTGGCCGGGACGCCCGGATGGAACGGGCGAGCGCCACGTCGTGGCTGCGGATGTGCTCGGCGAACCAGTGGTGGAGCGCGGAGGCGAAGTTGCGGGTGGGCTGCACGTTCCCGCTGGCGAACTCGGCGCGGACCTGCTCGATCTGCTCCACCAGCCGGGCGTGCTCGAGCTGGTGAGCCGCGAACTCCGGATAGGCGTGGAGCCGCATCAGGATCTCCTCGGTGGCGAAGTGCACCCGGCTGAGCTCGGAGAGCTGCTTCAGCAGCTCCTCCACGGGGGCCCGCGGCGCCGCATCCACCGCCTTCTCGAGCGCGTGGACCACGCCCAGGAGCAGGTCGTGCTCCGCATCCATCTCCTGCTCTCCCACCCCGATGGCCTCGGAGCTCCTGACCATGCGTACCTCCCCGCGGAGCGCTCGCCCGCGTCCCCCCTATCTAGCGCGGAATCCGGCCGGCGACACGGATACACTCCAGGGGTGCGCATCCTCTACGGGGTGGTCGGCGAGGGAATGGGGCACGCCATCCGGTCCCGGGTGGTGCTCGACGAGCTTTCCCGGCGCCACGAGATCGAGGTGGTGGTCTCGGGCCGGGCCCACGCGTATCTGAAATCCCTCGAGTCGGAGCGCCTGGGCGTGAACCGCATCTGGGGGCTCTCGCTGGTCTACGAGGACAACCAGATCCGGAACTTCCGGACCCTCCTCGCCAACCTGAAGGGGGCGCTCGTCGAGGGGGGCTGGCCGGAGAACATCCGGGCCTTCTTCGACCTCGCCGAGCGCTTCCGCCCCGACGTGGTGGTGAGCGACTTCGAGTCCTGGAGCTACCTCTTCGCCCGCATGAACGGGATCCCGGTCATCTCGCTCGACAACCAGCAGATCGTTGCCCGCTGCGAGCTGCCCCCGGAGGTGCTCGCTGGGCACGAGGCCGAGGCCCAGCTCACCCGCGCCATCGTGAAGGCCAAGCTGCCCGGCTGCCTGCACTACCTGGTCACGACCTTCTTCCATCCACCTGTCGTGAAGCCACGCACGACGCTGGTACCTCCCATCCTGCGCCCGCTGGTGCTCTCTGCCCGGCCCGAGGAGGGGGAGCACCTGCTCGTCTACCAGACCTCCACGAGCGACGCGGCGCTGCTCGACCGGCTGCGCGCCACCGGCCTGGAGTGCCGGGTCTACGGCGTCCGGCGCGGCATCCGGGCCGAGGAGCGGGACGGGAACCTGCGCTTCAAGCCCTTCTCCGACGAGGGGTTCGTGGACGACCTCCGCTCCGCGCGCGGCGTGGTGGCGAATGGAGGCTTCACCCTGCTCGGCGAGTCGGTCTACCTGCGCCGCCCCCTGCTCTCGGTTCCGGTCCGCAAGCAGTTCGAGCAGGTCCTGAACGCCCGCTATCTCCAGAAGGAGGGTTACGGGATCGCCGCGGAGGAGGCCACCGGGGAAGTCCTGAGCCAGTTCCTCGAGCGGCTGCCCGAACTGCGCCGCAATCTGGAGGCCTACCACCAGGACGGCAACCGGGCCCTCTTCTCCCGGCTCGACGAGCTTCTCGCCGCGGTCGAGCGAGGGGACCGGGCGCCTGACGACCTCTCGGATTGATTTTGCAGGAGGCCTGCCAAGGGTGACGCCGAGGCAAGCGCCCGGAATCAGGATGCCGCCCCCGCGCGACGCGCCGGGTCACGACGGCCCGCGGGTTCGGTGACGGAACCGGGCGGCCTGGATGCGACCCGAATGGGCTCGCGAGCGGGCTTGCCCCGGGCGATATCCCTGGTACCTTCGTCGCCGGACCTTGGGGCAAGGTGGGAGGCGGCGATGGGCGTGGGAGCAATGACGATGGATGCGGCCGGTGATGTCTTCGGCCTCGTGGATTCGGTCATCCGCCAGCACGGGGTCCACCCGAACGAGCAGGTGAGGTCTCTGCTCGCCGCGGCAGCCGAGCAGCGGATGCGGGAGCGCGGAGAAGCATTCGGCATCGCCGTTCCGCGCGCCATGGCCGCTCTCGTGACCGCCGCCCAGCGACGCTGAGCCCGGGCTGCCGCGGAGACGCGGTCACTTCCCGGACAGCAGGGCCGCCTTGAGCTCCTCGAGGCCGCCGTCCGTGGGCTTCGGGCCGAGCCAGATGCGGAAGAGCGCATCGGCGAAGTCCTTGCCCTCGACGGTGATGGTCTTGCCGCCCTCGACCCCGATCGTCGTGCCCTGGCCGGGCGCGTAGGAGACGGCGAGGACCTGCTTCTCCTTGAACTCCGGCGGGAACGAGGTCTCGACCAGCTTCAGCCTGGGGGCCAGCGCCGCCGACTGGCCGGGCGAGTTGCTCTCGATGCCGTCGCGGAAGGCGGAGAGCATGGTCTCCTTGTCCACGTCGCGCAGGAGCGTGAGGCGGAGGACCTTGGGCGCGTCGAGCGCGACGATGGCGACGGCGTCGGTGGAGCGCTGGGTCACGTAGAGCGCGCCCACGTACACCTTGACGGCGAAGATGGTCTTCGTGCGCACGCCGGCGCCGTTCAGGACCAGCGTCTTGCCGTCCACGGGGAGGGATTCGGCCACTGTCACGCCCGCGACCTCCGTGGCGGAGGCGGGCAGGGCGGCGAGCAGGAGCGCTGCGGCGAGGATTCGCATGTGGACCTCCGGGTGTGGGAGGCGCCACGATAGGATGCCCGGGCATGAAGAGCCAGATCCGCTGCCCGACCCTCGAGACCCGGACCCGCCAGGAGGCGAGATGACGGCCGGGCGCGTGGTGCGGTTCCTGGCGATGGCCCTGGCGCTCGGCGGGCCGCTCGCGCTCCAGGCGCAGGAGGTCCGGCAATTGCTCGTGAAGAAGGGCACTCTGACGGGCGACCAGTACCTGGCGGGCAGCACCGTCGACGTCCACGGGACCGTGGAGGGGGACCTCACCATGGTGGGGCTCCAGGCCGGGCTCGACGGGACCGTGAGCGGCGACGTGAACGCCGCCGCGCTCCTCGTGCACGTGGGCGGGGTGGTCGGGGACGACGTGCGGGCCCTGGGCGGCCGGGTGATCGTGCAGGGCTGGGTGAGCGGCGACCTCCTGGCGGCGGGCGGAGAACTCTCGCTCACCCGGGGGACGAGGGTCTGGGGAAAGGCGATGCTGCTCGGGCGGCGGATCGTGGACCTGGGCGACGTGGACGGGGACCTCGACGCCACGGGGTCGTACGTGGAGATCGACGGCGACGTGCTGGGGACAGTCCGCCTTCGCTCCGACGAGGTGGTGATCGGTCCGAAGGCGCGGCTGCGCGGCGACCTCGTGGTCCTGGGGGCGAACCCTCCGCGCATCGCCGAGGGGGCGAAGATCGCGGGGAAGGTCACCGTCTCCGCGCCGCTCCCAGCCACCCTGGGCGCATGGGTCGTGGCCGGGGCGCGGGCGGCGCTGATGCAGATCGGGATGCTGCTCCTCGCATGGGCCTGGATGGCGCTCGCGCCGGTGCTGGCCAGGGACGCCGCGGCCATCGAGTGGCGAAATCCGGGGCTCGCCGAGACCATGGGCGTCGCGGCGGTCTTCGGGCTCCCGCTCGCCGCCGTGCTGCTCGCGCTCTCGATCGTGGGCATCCCGGTCGCGCTGGGCGTGGCGTGCGCCTGGGTGCTGCTCGTGCTGGCCGGATACTCCTCCACCGCCATCTTTCTGGGCGCCTGGCTGCGGGCCCGGACGCGGCGAATCCCGGGCGTTCCCGGGCTGCGCTCGCGCCTCCTCTGGACCCTGGCCGCGCTGCTTCTCCTGAGGGCGGCGTCAGCCCTGCCCTGGGTCGGCTGGGTGGTGACGGTGGGTGCGGTGCTGGCCGGCGCGGGTGCGGTGGCGCGCGCCGCCCAGCTGGCCCACGCGCGGCGGGCGCCGGGGAGAGGGCTGGGGGCCGCCGTCCTCCTGCTCCTCGTCGCCGCCGCTCCGGCCACGGCCGCCGAACCCGCGCTTCCGCAGGGGACCGGGGCCGGGCTCGCTGCGGTGAGCCCGGCCGCGCTCTCCGCGGGGACCCGCTTCCTCTCCTCCGACCTGCTCGAGGGGCGGGGGACGGCCACCCGGGGGCACGAGATCGCGGCGCTCTGGGTGGCCACGCAGATGCAGGCCATCGGCCTCGAGCCGGCCGCGGGGGACGGGCGCTGGGAGCAGACCGTGCCGCTCCGGGCATGGCGCGTGGACCCGGAAGCATCCTCGCTCGTGGTCCACGGGCCGGGCAGCCCCCCTGTCCGGCTGGTGCGCGAGTTGGACTTCGTCTCCCTGTCCGACGGCGAGAACGCCGAGGTGGAGCTCGACGGCGCGACCGCATTCGTGGGCTACGCCATCTCCGCGCCGGAGTACGGCTACGACGACATGAAGGGGATCGACCTCACCGGGAAGATCGCCGTCGTGCTGATGGGCGCCCCGTCCTCCGACCGCCCCGACTTCTTCCCGCCGGCGCCCGGCGCCGCCTACGCCGACCGGCCGGGGAAGCTGCGAAGGCTGGCGGCTCGCGGCGCGGCCGGTGTGATCCTGGTCTACACGCCCGACTCGGAGCGGATTCTCCCCTGGGAGGTCTTCGCCCGGAACGCCCGGCTCGAGGGGATGGGATGGACCGAGGGGACCCGGTTCGGCGACGGCGCCGGCGGGCTTCCGGCCCGCGCGGTGGTGTCGATGCGCGGGTTCGAGAAGCTGGCGGCTGCCGCGGGCGTGGCGGGTGGGGCCCGCGGGATCCTGGACAGGGCCGAGGCGAACCGGCTCGCCGCCGAGGACTGGCCCGTCAAGGCCCGCATGCGGTCGGTCGCCGAGGTCCGCACCACCCGCTCGGTGAACGTCCTGGGGATCCTGCGCGGCTCCGACCCGGCCCTGGCCCGCGAGACCGTGGTGGTCACGGCCCACCTCGACGGAGCCGGGGACAGCGCCGTCGGCGTGGCCGTGCTCCTCGAGGTGGCGCGGGCCTTCGCCGCGCTGCCGCGGAGGCCGGCCCGCTCGGTGCTCTTCGCCGCGGTCACCGGGCAGGAGAAGGGGCTGGTCGGATCCTCGTTCCTCGCCACCCACCCGGTGGTGGCGCCGGAGGGGATCGTGGCCGCCCTGAACGTGGACGGCGCGCCCACCACCTCGCCCCTCGAGTCCGCCGTGGCGCTGGGGGCGGAGCACTCGACGCTCGCGGTCGCGGTCCGGCGCGCCGCCGGTTCACTTGGGGTGAATCTCGTCCCCGACCCCGTCCCCCGGGCCGGCGCCTTCGTCCGCTCCGACCAGTGGAGCTTCGTGAGGGTCGGCGTGCCCTCGCTCCACCTTGCCCCGGTGGGGAAGCCGGGGGTGGACGGGGCATGGCTCTGGGAGGAGACGGCCCGCTTCGCGCGGCTGCAGTTCCTCGTCGCCCTCGTCGTGGCGGACGGCGCCGACCGCCCTGCCTGGAACAAGGGCGACTTCTTCGAGCGGTTCGTGCAGCCGCCGCCGCCGGCCAGGAGATAGTCAGCTCCGGTGCAGGGTGGGCGCCCCGCGCCGCTTCTGCTCCGCCCGCTCGAGGTGGCGGGCCAGCGGCCGGTCGTTCTTATCCATGTGGAAGCGGAGCCAGGTCTGGAGCCTCCCGCAGGCCCAGTCGAGGACCCGCGGGGTGACGCCGGAGGCGCGGAGCGCCAGGCCCGAGGTGTACAGGTCCTGGAGGAAGAGGTCGTGCGCCGTCCGGTGGGCAACCCGGTCCGGATAGGAGGTGCGGTCCATCCACTCCTCCTCGTAGGCGAAGTGGAGCGCGGTGGCCTCGACGAGGCCGTCGAGGATGAGGATGGCCTTGCGGGCCTGCCGCGACCTCATCGCGGCGGCGAGGTCGTCGGCGCGGGTCAGCATGTCGGCGTGCGGGGCGTCGAGTTCGGGCATTCCCAGAACCGGTCCGTGGACATGGGTCATGTGGTCGCTCCTGCAGCGGTGCGCCGCCGATCCGGTTCCTTCAGGATCGCGGCGATGGTGTTCTCCTTCAAGACGGCCGAGGCGCAGAGGGCGGCGCCCAGGAGCGCGCCGGTCAGGCCGCTGGTGGCCACGTCGGCGCCGGTGAGGAAGAGGCCGGGCAGGGGCGCACGGACCGGGATGCTGGCCTCGAAGCGGCGGGGCGTGGCCTCGAGCCCGTAGACCTCGCCGCTGGGGTGGCCGGCGAAGTGGCGGGTGGAGAGCGGCGTGGAGAGCTCGGCCACCTCGACGCGCCCGCGGATCGAGGGAATGCGCGCCTCCACCACCGCGAGGAGCCGCTGGCGCAGCCCTTCCTTCAGCTCCTCGTACTCCTGGCCGCGGTGGCCCGGGCGCGTGTCGGCCCAGCGGGCGAAGGGCGCGAAGGGCCCCATGGTGACCGCCTCCAGCGTGGCCTTTCCCGGGAAGCGGTCGAGGAAGGTGGGGTCCTTGGCCGAGGCGAAGGAGAGGTAGATGACCGGGAACGGCGCCTCCGGGTCCCTCCCGAAGCGCTGGAAGGCCCCGTCGAGGTCGGCGTCCGGGTACAGCCACTGGTTCGTCCCCGAGAGCCCGAGCTCGGCGGCGGTGCCCCGCAGCCCCAGGTAGAGCGACAGGTGGGCGCAGGAGGGGCCGATGCCGGTGAGCGCAGGGAAGCGGGACCGCCACTCCTGGGGCACGAGCCGGCCCACCGTGGCCGCCCACCCGGCGTCGCTCACCACCACCGGGGCGCGGACGATGCGCCCGCCGGCCAGGCGCACCCCGGCGGCGCGCCCGTCCTCGACCACCACCTGCTCGACGTCGGCGGCCACCGCGACGTGCCCTCCCGCCGCCTCGATGACCGGCAGGATGGTGGCGGCGATGCGGCTCGACCCGCCCACCGGGTAGGCGGCGCCGTGGAGGTAGTGCTCGGCGGCCAGCGCGTGGTTGCCGAAGCTGGAGAGCGACGGCGGCAGGCCGTAGTCCCCGTACTGCCCGGCCAGCACGGCCCGCAGCACCGGGTCCTTCACGTGGGAGGCGATGACCTCGCCGGTGGTCCTCCGGGCGTGCCGGAGGAAGCCGCGGCGCATCAGGCCGCCCAGCAGCCCCGCCACCCGGGGAGGCAGGGCCCTGGTCCCGAAGTACGGGCCGGCGGCGCGGACGCAGGACTTCACCTGCGCCAGGTAGCCCTCGATGCCCTTCCTCTCGGCGGGGAAGGCCGAGGCGAGCCCGTCCACGAACCGGTCCTGGCCGGCAGCCAGGTCGAACTCCCGGCCGCCCACCACGATCCGGTCGTAGACCTCGGGCATGGCCGCCCAGTCCAGTTCACCGTCCGTGACGTAGTCGAACAGGCGGCGCAAGGCGCCCCGCCGGCCGACCATCTTGCCGACGTAGTGGACCCCCACGTCCCACTCGAAGCCGTCCCGCTCGAAGGTGTGGGTGAAGCCGCCGGCCGTGTAGTGGCGCTCGAGGACGAGCACCCGCATCCCGCGCCGGCGCGCCATCAGGGCAGCGGCGCCGAGCCCGCCGATGCCCGAGCCGATCACCACCGCGTCGAAGGGGCCGTCGACCGGGCTCTGCTTCCAGGAAGTGCCGATGCGTCTGGCCAGGGTTCGCGCTCCGGGGCCGAAGCCTATTGAATTCCGCGGGGGATCGGCGCCAATTCGCCCTGACTCTGTCGGGGGACGCCCCAAAGGGCCATCCTGGCCCGACGCGCCCGTCCGATCCGCCCTCCGACGCTGTCCTCTGTAACGTGACCAAGGCTCTCGAGAACGTGGGCGACAGGGGCGGCTGCACCGGGGAGCGGGGCACGGAGACCCTCGATCGGGAGATGTACCTGGCGGCGGTGATGCGGCTCGCCGCGGTGGACGGGCTGGTCGATTCGGAGGAGCGGGTCATCTCGGAGGTGGCGATCGGCCTGGGGCTGGGACCGGTCGCCGCGGGCTCGGCGCGCCGCCGGTCCCGCGATCGCGGCGGCCCTCTTCGTGGACGCGGCGCGGATCTACGCGCTCGCGGCGGGCGAAGGGGCTCCGGGAACCGAGGATCGCATGCGGTGCGCGGCGGCGGCCGCGGGGGTGGACCGGCGCGAGGTGGAGGGATGGGTCGAGGCCTTCCACTTCGTGCAGGTCCTTCGCCTCCAGCACCAGCTCGAGCAGGGGCGGGGCGGAGAGGCGCCGCACAACCGCATCGACCCCTACGCGCTCAACCCGCTCGAGCAGAAGTTCTTCCGCGAGACGCTTCGGCTGGCGGCCTCGATCCAGAAGCGGATGGAGCGGGAGTTCTGTCACGAGGTCTCCGGGATCTGAGGCGTTGAACGATTGGAGGTTGCCCGATGCGCTGCTCGAATCGATCCATGCTGCTCGCGGTGGCACTCGTGCTGGCGGCCTGCGGCTCGACTGGCGGGTCCACCGAGTCCCTCGATCTCCAGGCAGGAGCGCCGACGGTTCCGGCCCCGGGCGCCCTGGACCCGGCGTCGATCATGGGGGTGGAGACCGCGGTCGCCGGCCTGGCGCGGCAGGCGAGCGGCGTTCGCGAGCTTCTCGGAGGCGGGGCGGACGACACGTTCCGGCTGCTCGGCGAGGCGCGCGCGGCGGCGCAGGCCGACGCGGCCGCGCAGCTCGCGGTGCTTCCGCTGGTACGTGCGGGGACCGCCGTCCAGTCGGCGGCCGCCTCCTGGGTCGAGGTTCCGATGGCGGTCATGATGGTGACCATGATGACCGGCCAGATCGCGCGCGCCGCCGGCAGGAGCGGGGGTCAGCCCGCGGCTTTGCCCTCCATCACGAGCACCTCGACCATCAACGGGGTGACGACGAGTCTCGAGTACCACCCCACGGTCGCCGGGTCGAAGGTGGAGGCCACGGTGCTGTCCACCGTCACCACCATGGCGCCCAACGGAACCACGATCACCGAGACCATCTCGGTGACGCTCGCTTCGGACATCTGCCCGGATCCCCAGGGAAACGTCCCGCTCCACCTGACCGTTCGCACCCGCAGTTCCGCAGGCACGCGAGGCTACGACTACTTCGTCGACATGAGCGGCATCGCTCGCATCGGGGAAGACGGCCAGGTCTCCGGATACCACATGGATGGCCGCCTGGAATTCACCCTCGCCCCCGGGAACACCCTCGTGCCAGGAGGCGGCGGCATGTTCGTCGAGTGGGCCGGGAGCATCGACACCGGCAAGGACACCGCCTTCCGTGTGACGAGGACGTCGCAGAACTTTGACGGCCCGTTTGCGAGGAACACGGGCAAGGAGCTGCTCGGGCTTGCGCATCTGTACGTGTCCTCGGTCCTCTTGGGCGAGGGGGACCTGTGGCGGAACGGTTCCTGCGTGGAGATCCTCGCCGAAGGGCTGAAGGCGCCTTACAAGGAGTCGAACCAGGACACGCTGAACCGGATCGTCCCCGACGGCGAGAGGCCCTTCCTGGTGATGGTTCGCCACAGGTTCGAAGCGGTCGACCTCGCGGTCCAGGTCGGCGCGGCACTCGAGAGCGGAGGGGCGTCGGTGACTCCCGCCTCCGGCCTGGTTCCGGCGATGTTCGCCTACCGGGCAGGCCCCGCGGAGGCCCAGGACGCCGTCGTGGCGCTTTCCACCATGTCGAGGAGAGGAGGCGCGAAGCTCCGCGTCGGATTCCAGACGAGTTGCAACCCCGCACCCGGCATGGTGCGCCCTGGCGGCTCGGCGCTCGCAGCCACGTGCCAGAACGCGTGGGCGGGAACCTCGACCGTGACCCTTGACCAGTTCCCGTCCCTCAAGAGCAAGGTGACGGCCACGGTGACGTGGATGTACAGCGCCGCCCTGTCGACGCCGGGAACTGCCGTGTACCAGCCGAGCGGAGCCTTCACGGTGGTTGAACACATCGCCGGCGAAGGCTGTACCGTGGTTCCGGACAGCACGGCGATCGGCCCCACCGACGGGCAACTGGTCGTCTACTACGGCATGGTCGACCCCCAGGTGAATTTCGGGAACGGCCAGAGTGACGTGATGTCGACGGTGACCTGCCCGGGCAGGGTCCCCTTCTCGGCGCCGGCGTCCTTCCTCTGGTTCCAGGGGCCCGGCGCGATGAACTCGGACGGCCTCCGGATCACCGGGGCGGGCTCGGACCCGGAAATCGGTACCTCTTGGAGCTACGACTTCTCGCGACAGTGACGGAGCGCCCGGCCGATCCCGAGTGGCGCGGGCGTCGCCGGGTTCAAACTCTCACGGGTCTCGGACGTGCTTCATCGACACCGAGTTCATGCAGTACCTCATCCCCGTGGGCGGGGGGCCGTCCGGGAAGACGTGCCCCAGGTGGCCGTCGCAGCGGGCGCAGCGCACCTCGGTGCGGGCCATCCCGTGGGAGCGGTCCACCACGTCCACCACCGCGTCGGGCCCCACCGGCTGCGTGAACGACGGCCAGCCGGTCCCCGACTCGAACTTGGTCCCCGACCGGAAGAGCGGGTTTCCGCAGCCGGCGCAGACGTAAATCCCGGGCTGGTGCGAGCCGACGAAGCAGCCGGTGAAGGGGCGTTCGGTGCCGTGGCGGCGGAGGACGTCGTAGGCCTCGGGGGAGAGGCGCGCGCGCCATTCCGCGTCGGTGAGGATGAGCTTGTCGGCCATGGCGCCCTTCTATCCTGCGGGGGGCCGGCGCGCCCGTTAGGCTTCGACCATGTCCTTGCTGGATTGGCTGGGGATCGCCCCGGCGCGCGCCCGTGACCCCGAGGCCGAGGTCGTCCACCGGATCTCGCAGCAGCTCGACTCGATGGACCCCGCCGAGGCGCGCCACCTCTCGCTCTTCGCCTTCCTGCTCGCCCGCGTCGCCCACGCCGACCTGGTCGTCCACCCGGCCGAGGTGGCGGAGATGGAGCAGCTCACCGCCACCCACGGAGGGCTCACGGCGTCGCAGGCCGCCCTGGTGATGGAGATCGCCCGGGCCACCCAGAAGCTGCTCGGCCCCACCCACAACTTCGTGGCCATCCGCGAGTTCCGGGAGGAGGCCACGCTCGAGCAGAAGCTCGGGCTCCTCCAGTGCCTCTTCGCGGTGGCGGCCGCCGACGGCGTCGTCACCGGCCCCGAGGAGGAGGAGATCCGCACCATCTCGCGCGGGCTCTTGCTCGACGACCAGGACTACGTGCGGATCCGGAGCGCCTTCGGCGACAGGCGGTCGGTGCTGAAGACGATCAAGGCTTGACGGGGAACTCCCGGCAGGCTCCGCCGGTCTCGCAGTAGGAGCAGCTGTTCACGGCCCACACTCCCGGTGGCGCGTCCCTGGGCTCGACCAGGAAGAGCACGAAGGCCGCTCCCCTGGTCGAGGTGGCCCAGGTCCACTCCAGGACACGGCACGTGAACGTCCCGCTGCCGCCCCGGCCCCCGCAGGAGGCGATGCGGTCGCTCTCCGGCGTGCCCAGGTACGGGAGCACGGTCCAGGCGTCCGAACCCACCGAGCGGGTGCAGAGCCCGTCCACGTAGTCGAGCTGCTCCCTGTGGACCGCCGCGAAGGAGGCGTCGGCCCGCGCGCAGGCCTGCTCGCTTCCCCGCAGCGGGACGGGGTGGCAGGCGGACCAGGCCTCGGCCGCCTCCTTCTCGATGGCGAACCAGCGCTTCACGTTCTCGCAAGGCGTGGCGTCGCTGCAGGAGGCCGATCGGGGCGGGGGAACCCACCGCGAGGGCGGAAGGGGAGGGGGCGCCGAGGCGCAGGCCAGCGCGAGCAGGGCGGGTGCGACCGCGGCCAGCCGGACGCCCTTCATCCGCGTCGCCCTGGGCGGCGCCCGGCGAGCGCGGCCATCTCGTCCACCGCCACGGCGAGCTCGTCGGCGATGGGGCCCACCCGGCGCTCGCGGAAGACCCTCACGAGCTCCCGGAAGTACCAGGTGGTCTCGGCCTTCCCGCTGAAGCGATCGAGGGTGCCGGGCCCGTCGGCGCGCAGGTCGGCGACGATGGCCCGGGCGTTGTTCAGCTTGTCGGCGGCGGACACCAGCAGGGAGCGGGCGGGCTTGCCGGGCAGGGACGCGATGTACGCCTCCTTGCGAGGGCGCCAGTCCGGCTTCACCTTCTCGAAGGTGTCGGTGCAGTCCTCCACCATCTTCGCCACGTCCTCGCCGAAGCGCGCGCGGATCCTGGCCAGCCTCGGCCGGCCGCCGTGGTCCTCGGCCGCGTCGTGCAGCAGGGCGGCGATGGCCTGGGGCTCGTCGCCGCCGAAGTCGAGCACCGTCCCGGCGGTCCCGAGGAGGTGCGCGGCGTAGGGGACGCCGGGCTTTCCCTTGCGCGCCTGCTTCCGGTGGAGTTCCAGGGCGTGGAGGAGCGCGTCGTCGAACCGCTTCCCCAGGCGGCGTCTCTTCCTCAGTTTCGCCATGGCCCCACCCGTACAGGATCCAGTTGCCGCCTGAGAAGGCGTTTCGTACTGCCGGTTTCCGGTGGGGAAGTACCCCCGGCCGGGCCGCCCCGATTTGGCATTGACCCGGGCTGGATTCCCGGACAAGAAAAATAGTTTAGACCCCATGATCCTCCCGATCCTCATCGCCGGCCTCGTCTCCGCCCAGGTCCACCCGGGCGAGGTGTCGCACGCCCTGGAGTCGATCTCCGTGGCGGGAACCTCGGTGGCGCTGCGGAGCGACGAGGGGGACGAGGCCGTGGCCGAGCAGGTGCGCCGGGTCCTTCCACGGGCGGTGAACCTGGCGACCCGGTGGGGTCCGCTCCCGGCATCGGTGACGCTGACGGTCCACCCCACCCACGCCGGGCTGGAGGCAGCCACGCGCCGGACCGGGAGTCCCTGGATGAGGGCCTGGGCGCGCGTCGGCGCCGTCGATCTCCAGTCGCCTCGAACCTGGTCGCGGGGGCGCGCCTCCGACGAGGCGCTCACCCAGATCCTCGCGCACGAGCTCACCCACTGCGCCCTCTTCCAGGCCACCGGGCGAGACGGGCGCGCCGGGCGGATCCCGCTCTGGTTCCAGGAGGGGATGGCCAGCGTGGCCGCCGGCGAGCGGCACGCCGTCGCCCGCGCCGAGGCGGTCGGAGGCCCGGGCCCATTCCTCCGGACCGATCCCGCCGTCGTCTACGGTACGGCCGATTGGGCCTTCCGCGCGCTCGTCGATCGCTTCGGGGAGGACGGCGTCCGGCGGGTCGTGGCCCGCCTCGGCGAGGGGCACGCCTTCCCGGCCGCATTCCGCGGCGCGCTGGGCGTGACGCTCGCCGACTTCGAGGGCGACCTGGTGGGCCGCCTCCCGGCGCTGGCCGTCAGGGACTAGACGGCCGCCTCCCCGCTACGGGGAGTTCCAGATCTCCTCGAGCCACTTCTCGTGGGCCTCGGACTCCTCGACGCTCGCCGGGTCCTCGAGCGCCTGCTGCGGCTCCATGCTGGCCGCCCCCGGCTCGATGTCCACGCACGGATCGGAGGGCGTTCCCTCGCACGTCACCTCCGCCGTGTTCCCTCTGTGCTCCCCCTCCTCCTGCGCAAGCACGACGTTGGAGACTCCCGCGATCCCGAGTGCGAGCCCAGCCGTCACCAGCAGTCGAATTGCCCTCCTCATGGGCGCTCCTTCGTTCCCCTTCAGGGGTGACCGAGGCACCTACGACATCCTGTGAAAATGGTGGCCCCACCCTCCCACCCCGGCGAGGGGATTCCGGGGCGGCCGGGGAGGGGCGTCCCGATCGGGGGGCGAGAAGGCCGGCCGGCTACACCCAGAGGACGGGTTGACGCTCGACCGCCAGGCCCGGAGGATCGGAGGCGTAGGTCAACCTGCGAAAGGTCACGCCATGAAGCGCATCCTGGTCGCGGTCGTCCTCTGGGCAGGCCCGGCACTGGCCGCCGACATCCCCGCCCTCTACCAGAAGCACTGCGCCGACTGCCACGGGGCCAGGGGGCAGGGCGGAACCGCCACACCGGTCATCGCCGGGATGCCGGCCGAAGCCGTGGCCAAGGTGGTGCGCAACCACCCTCCTCCGATGGAAAAGACGGGCATGACCGGCGACGAGGTCGCGGCCATGGGGAAGTACGTCGCCGGCATGAAGAAGTAGCGGGCGCCGTACTCACGGCCTTCGCTCCTTCAAGGTGAGGCAGGCCGCCTCGACCCCGCTCACGCACGCGAGCTGGGACTCCTTCAGCTGCCGGCAGTCGGCGGTCCTCGCGTACCCGTACCCGGCGGAGAAGGCGAGCGGGATCGCCGAGGCCAGCAGCACGCCCCCCGTCACGGCAAGTCCCGTGGTGACACCGCGAGACAGGTCCTGGCCGAAGCACCAGTCGGGAGGCGAACAGGGCGCCACGGGCATGGTTCCCGAAGCGATGAACGCCACGCCCATGGCCGCCACCAGCGCCCCCGCGACGGTGTCGATCACCGGGGACGCCACCGAGGTCGTGCACGCCACCGGCGGTTCCAAAGGAACGGGCAACTCGGGAGCCCTGGCCACGAAGATCCAGGAGCAGCCCGCGCCCTCCAGGACCGCGACCGATGCGACGAGTGCGATGCATCGGGATGGAAGCCGTCGTGGCATGGTTCCCCCGCACCCATGGTCGCGAGGAGGTCCACGAGAAGCAAGCCACCGGATGGGCGATGCAGGCTGCGTGTTGCCCAGGTCAAGGCCCGATCTGGACCGGACGCATCCACACGCCCCCCATCGGTTCGCTCCCCGAGGTCGCCCCATGATCCCCGCGCAAGCCGTGAATGCTGGCACAGCCGGCAGGCTCCCCTCTTTCACCCTCGGCTTCGCAGCATCGACGCGGGCATCTCGCCCGCAGGGGGGAAGCATGAAGCGTCTGCTCGTGGTGGCGTGCGCGGTGCTCGGCATTGGAATTCCCGGGCTGGCAATTGGCGGAGTAGAGCCGTCTCCATTCAAGCTCGTGATCAGCAACCGATCCGACGTGGTCGAAGTTGGCTCGCCGCTCCGCGGGCAGGCTCTGACCGACCTCGTGCTCCACCTCGAGGTCGAGAGCGGCATCTCCGATACCGGGGTCCCGTCGACCCGGATCATCGAGATCCCGCTTGCCGGTTCGGTCGGTGCGGTCAATGGTGTAGCCGCCGGCCAAACGATCGCGGTCAGCGTCAACCCCGGCTCCGCTGCCAATACCGGCGGCAGAATCCTGACATGGCGGATCAGGGCCAGGATGGGCATCGGCCCCTCGCCGTTCCGCTTGTACGCCTTGCCCCGGACGACATCGCAAGCAGCGGAACCGGACGTCGCGCCCCGACTCCCGGCGACGCTCCTCTCACCAGCCTTCGATCTCTACGCCTTTTCGAGTCCGGGCACGCTTGTCGGGAGCGTGACGATGTCGAACGACGAGATCTACTCGAATTGCCCTGCAGTGGCGCCATGGAAGAGCCACGGGCAGTACGTCCGCTGCGTGGCCCTGCTCATCGGCGACCTCACCAGCCTTGGCGTGGTGTCCGAGGAGGAGGCCGACGGGGTCGTGTCAGCCGCTGCGAGGTCGGAGGTTGGCAAGTAAAGAAGAAACCCTGCCGGGTCGCGAGGACCTGGCAGGGTCAGATGAAGCGTTCGAGTTGGCGCGCGATACAGGATTCGAACCTGTGGCCCTCAGCTCCGGAGGCTGATGCTCTATCCAGCTGAGCTAATCGCGCAGGCGCCCGCGTATCTATTGCAGGGAGGCCGGAAAGGCAAGGAGCATCCCGGCGGTCCGGTCAGGGGCAGGGGAGCCCGCGCAGGGCCGGCGGAGCGGTGCGCAGCCAGGCCACGGCGGCGTCGCGCAGCCGGAGGTCGCCGCGGATGGTCCTCGCGCCGGGCTGGAGCCGGGTGAGCACGCCGCGCAGCCCGTCGCCGCCCTCGGCGAGGAACTCGTTCATCGCGACGGTGTAGGTCCGGGATGGGTCGATGGGGACGCCGGCGCAGGTGCGCGTCGCGGCGCCGTCGAAGACCACGCCCGCGACCTGCGGCGCCTCGTTGCGGAAGGAGGAGAGCGCGGAGAGCGCAGCGAGAAGGTCGGCCCCCCGCATCCGCACCACCGCCAGCCCGTCGTCGAAGGGCATGGCCTCGTACACCTGGCCGTAGCGCAGTTCCCCGGCGGGCAACGTGGCCCGGAGCGCGCCGGCGTTGACGAGCCCGACCTCGGCTCCCATGGCCGAGCGGGCCGCCTGGGCGGCCGTGGCCCCCAGCGGGGAGACCCGGTCGCGCCCTCGCCCGAGCGGCCGGTCGAGCCGCACCCCCACGGGGCGCATCCGCTCCGCGTCGGCCGCGGCCAGCGCGGGCGCCACCGCGGCGCGCACCTTCGCGTCCTCGGCGACGGGGCCGCCGCCCTTCCCGTCGCCAGGGCGGATGGGCAGGTGGAAGCGGGCCGGCTGCCCGGCGCAGAGGGTGAGCCATCCCACCGACTCCCCCCTGGAGCCCGCCTGGAGGAGCGCCACGCCGTTCACCCTGTGTGAAACATACCCGTGGGTGTGGCCGCCCACCAGCACGTCCACCAGGCCGGCCGGCAGCGCCCGCGCCAGCGAGAACAGCTCGCCGCGGGGGTCGCACGACGAGAGGTCGTCGGGGGATGCGCGCTCGCGGCAGGACCCGCCGGCGTGGACCACGCCCACGACCAGCCCGGCGCCCCGGGCGCGCAGGTCGCGGGCCTGGCGCTCGGCCTCCCGGGCCAGCTTGCCGAAGCGCAGCCCGGCCGCGTTGGCGGGCATGGTCTGCCGCGGCGTGGAGGGCGTGGAGAGGCCGAACACCCCGACCACCGGCCCCCCGGGGAGGCTGAAGATCCGGCCCGGCTCGAGGTTCTTCCAGTCCGGCATGCGTCCGGTGCGGGCGTCGCGGAGGTTGGCGGCCAGGGTGGGGTAGGGGGCGGCGGCGATGCGCCGGCGGGCCGCCTCCTGGCCGAAGTCGAGGTCGTGGTTCCCCAGCGCCGCCGCATCCACTCCCAGTGCAGCAAGCCCGGCGGTGACCGCGTCCCCCGCCGAGAGGCTGGCCTCGATGGTCCCCTGCGCCGAGTCGCCGGCGTCGAGCAGGAGCGACGGACCGCGGGCCCGCACCGGCGCGATGGCGGACGCGATGCGGGGGAGCGCGTCCACCCGTCCGTGCAGGTCGGAGAGGGACAGGATCTCGACGCAGGTGGGGGCGGCCGAGAGGGCGAGGGCGAGCGCGGCGTGCAGCAGCATGGAGGTCCCGAGGACCTTAGCAGCCACCCCGGACACCCCTCCAGTTGATCTGGATCAGGTCCCGGTACGATTTGACGCGCAGCGAAATGCTTGCACCCGGTCGGGTGTGTTTCCCTTCGCCGGAATCGGGGGTGCTTCGTTGGCTGGACGTCTCGAACGGCTCAGGAAGATGGTGCAGTCCGGCCTCATCCGGGAGGAATTGCCGCCGGCGCCGCCGCCCGCTCCGGAGTCTCCCCGCCCCTCGCTCCTCCGCGTCCTCTTCGAGGTCGAGTCGCTCCCCGACGCCCCATCCGGGTCGTCCGGCGGCCGGCGCTCGCTCCTCGCGGTCCTCGTCTCCCGCGAGTCGCTCCCGGTCGACCCGGAGCGCAAGCGCACGCACCGAGACTGGCTCTCCTTCCTGTTCGCTCCCGAACCCATCGACCCGCCCGGCCGCCCCGGGCCGGAGGCCCACTGAATGGAGCACGGCAAGCACGTCTTCCGAATCGTCATCCTCGTGGCCGTGATCCTGGTCGTGGTGATCCTGGGGCGCGGGCTGCTCATCCCCAAGACCTACGGCCTGTACGGCCGCTACCGCGCAGCCAACGTCGCCGAGCAGATGAACGCGCGCCCCGTGCTCCACGCCGGCGCGGCCGCCTGCGCCGAGTGCCACTCCGACCAGGCCGCCAAGCGTACCGCCGGGGCGCACCGGAACGTGAGCTGCGAGATCTGCCACGCCCCGCTCGGCGCCCACGTCCTGGCCGACGGC
Organism: uncultured delta proteobacterium; assembly: GCA_963828255.1. Taxonomy (GTDB): domain Bacteria; phylum Myxococcota; class Myxococcia; order Myxococcales; family Anaeromyxobacteraceae; genus CAIOAK01. Next base: position 31,860 of record CAWHDZ010000012.1, read on the forward strand.
TCGGTGGTCAAGCCGCCCATCGACCGCTCGTTCACCCTGTGTGCGCGCTGCCACCGCAAGATGGCCGCGCGGCCCCCGAAGTTCCCGCAGGTCGACCTCGACCAGCACGTCAACGGGCCGGTCGAGGGCAAGGTCTGCCTGCAGTGCCACGACCCCCACTCGCCGAAGCCGTGAAGGAGGACACCATGAGCGACTGTCACGACGGGTGCAACGGGAGCCGCCGCGAGTTCCTCTCCGGAACGCTGAAGCTGGCCGGCGGCGCGGTGGTGACCGTGATCGGCGCCTCGGCGCTGGCCTCCTCCTCCGGCCCCACCAGCGCGCCGGTGCCGGGCGGGGGGGAGTACGACTGGAACGAGCACCTCTGGGCCTACCTGGTGGACACCACGAAGTGCATCGGCTGCGGCTCCTGCGCCCGGGCCTGCAAGGCCGAGAACGCCGTGCCCGACGGATTCTTCCGCACCTGGATCGAGCGCTATGCCGTGGGCACCGACGACAGCCACGTGGACTCGCCCAACGGCGGCATGGACGGCTTCCCGCCGGTCCAGGTGGGCTTCGTCGCCAACAAGTCCTTCTTCGTCCCCAAGATCTGCAACCACTGCCGGGCCACCCCCTGCACGCAGGTCTGCCCGGTGGGCGCCTCGTACCGCACCAGGGACGGCGCGGTCCTGGTGGACGCCGACAGCTGCATCGGCTGCGGCTACTGCGTCCAGGCCTGCCCCTACGGGAGCCGGTTCATCCACCCGGCCACCCACACCGCCTCGAAGTGCACCTGGTGCTACCACCGCATCACCAAGGGGCTGAAGCCGGCCTGCGTGACGGTCTGCCCGACCCAGGCACGCCAGTTCGGCGACTTGAAGAAGGACGGTGACCCGGTGCGGGCCGTCGTCGAGCACGACCGCGTGCAGATCCTCCAGGGGCACCTGCTCACCGAGCCCCAGTGCTACTACACCCACCTCGACAAGGAGGTCAGGTGATGCCCGAGATCACCGGCTTCTCCTTCCCCAACGACATCCACGTCACGTGGAGCCTGATGATCGTCATGTACCCGTACATCACCGGGTTCGTGGCCGGCTCCTTCATCGTGACCTCGCTCTACCACCTCTTCGACCGCCAGGAGTTCAAGCCGGTGGCGCGCCTCGCCATGGCCACCTCCTTCGCCTTCCTGCTGGTGGCCTCGCTCCCGCTCCAGCTCCACCTGGGGCAGCCGCAGCGCGGGCCGTTCGTCATCATCACGCCCAACTTCACCTCGGCCATGGCCGGCTTCGGCATCCTCTACTCGTTCTACATGCTCGTGCTGGTGCTCGAGCTCTGGTTCGTGTGGAGGCAGGAGATCATCGACCGGGCCCGGCGCAGCCGCGGGATGAAGCGCGCCTTCTACGCCGCGCTGGCCCTGGGCACCTACGACACCTCGCCCGAGGCCATCGAGATCGACCACAAGGCCATCAAGATCCTGGCCGGCATCGGCCTGCCCGCCGCCTGCATGCTGCACGGCTACGTGGGGTTCATCTTCGGCGCCATCAAGGCCAACCCCTGGTGGTCCACGCCGCTCATGCCGGTCATCTTCCTGCTCTCGGCGGCGGTCTCCGGCATCGCGCTGCTCATCCTCCTCTACCAGGTGTACGCCAAGCTCGACCGGCGCCCGGTGGTGGCCACCTGCGTCTCCGCCCTGGCCAGCTGGCTCTGGTTCTTCCTCATCCTGACCATCACCCTGGAGGAGCTCGAGCTCATCGTGATGGCCTACGAGAAGTCGGAGTCCTGGCTCATCATCTCCGAGCTGCTCACCACCCGGCTCTCCTTCTCCTACGTCACCATGCAGATGATCATCGGCGGGCTCATCCCGCTCATCCTGCTGGCGGTGGTGGTGCTCATGAACCGCTACCTGCACGACAAGGTGCGCAACACGCTGGCCACGGTGGCCGCGTTCCTCACGCTCATCCAGGTCTTCTCGATGCGCTGGAACATCGTCATCGGCGGACAGCTCCTCTCCAAGTCGCTGCGCGGGCTGCGCTCCCCGTACGAGCCGGAGATGTTCGGGCGGGAAGGGGTGCTCATGGCCATCGCCCTCTTCGTGGCGCCCTTCGTCATCCTCTGGGTCTTCGACCGGGTGCTGGGCATCGAGGAGCCGGAGGGGAGCGCAGGCCACGGCAGCCCGCCGGCCGCTCCCGCCGAGGCGTCCCCCGCCAGTCACGTGCCGTGAACATGGGGGACACATCGCTCCTGGAGGCGCGGCTCGCCGATCTCGCCGACGTGGTGGCGCGGCTCGATGCGCGCGTGGCGTCGCTGGAGCGGGCCGCGACCCCGGGCCGGCGCTCCGCCGCGCAGGCCGCCCTGGACCGGTCCGCCATCCCTTCCCGGGAGAGCACCGGCGCGTTCGACGCCGGCCAGGCCACGCGGGTCGTCTCCCTGGGCGGCCGCACGCTGCTCGTCCTGGCCGGCGCCTTCGTGCTTCGCGCCGTGACCGACGCGGGGAGCATCCCCTCCTGGCTGGGCGTGGGGCTCGGCTTCGTCTACGCCGGCGCCTGGATGATCATGGCCGACCGGGCCGGAAAGGCCGGGCAGACCCTGTCGGCGGCCTTCCACGCCGCCTCGGTGGTGATCATCGGCTTCCCGCTCCTCATCGAGGGGACGAACAGGTTCAAGCTCTTCTCGCCGGGCGGCAGCGCGCTCGTGCTCACCGCCCTCACCGGGGCCGCCCTCCTGCTGGCCACCCGGCGGGGGCTGCAGTCGCTCGCCTGGGTCGTGTCCCTCGGCGGGACGGCCACCGCGCTCTGGCTCATGGCCACCTCGAAGGTTCTCGTCCCCGGGGCCCTCTACCTGGTTGCGCTGGGGACCGCCGTGGCCTGGATCGGCTACATCCGGGACTGGACCGGCATCCGCTGGCCGGTGGCGCTCGTCGCCGACGTGATGATCCTCGTCGTCGCGGTGAAGGCCGGCGACCGGATGACCAACGAGGGGCCAGGCTCGGCGCTGTTCGTCCAGGCGGTGCTGGTGGCCCTCTTCCTGGGCTCCTTCGCGACCCGCACCCTGTACATGGGGCGCAAGGTGGTGCCCTTCGAGATGCTCCAGGCCGCCGCGGTGATCGTGGTGGGCATCGGAGGGGCGGTCTGGGTGGCCGTCCGCTCTGGCCTCGGCCAGGCCGGGTTCGGGGTCACCTCCGTCGTCTTCGGCGTGGCCTCCTACGCGGTGGCCTTCGCCTTCGTGGAGCGGCGCCAGAAGATCCGGGAGAACTTCTACTTCTACACGTCCATCGCGCTCGTCTTCCTGCTCTCCGGGACCGGCCTGCTCCTCGGCGAGCCGGCGCGGTCGGTGGTCTGGGGCGCGCTCGCCGTCCTCTTCGCCTGGCTCTCGCTCTCGCGGAAGAGCCGCACGCTCTCCACCCACGCGGCCGTCTACGCCGTCGCCGCCGCCGCCGGGAGCGGGCTCGTCGCCCGGTCCATCTGGACCCTCTTCGTCGGCGGCGAGGTCGGGTGGCGCCCGTCCTTCGCCACCACGGCGGTCCTCCTCGCCGTCGCGGCGAGCGCCTGGCTGGCCGGCCGGGTGCCCCGGACCAGCCTCCTCGAGCGCATCCCGCCGGTCCTCCTCCACGTGGTGGTGGTGGTCGGGACCTGCGGGACCCTGGTCGCCTGGCTGGCGCCGTTCGTCGCCGGGGTCGGACCGGGCACGAGCCCCGGAGCGCTCGCCACGCTCCGCACGGTCGTCCTGGTCGCCGCGGTCCTGGCCACCGCCTTCCTGGGGCGCACCCCGGGCCAGGCCGAGGCCGGCTGGCTCGCCTATCCGCTGCTCGGCTTCATCGGCCTGAAGATGCTCCTCGAGGACCTTCCGCGGGGGCGTCCCGTCACCCTCATCCTGGCCTTCGCCTTCTACGGGCTGGCGCTCATCCTGGTTCCCCGCATCCGCGCGCGGGGGGTCGCTGCGCAGGCCCCGACCGAGACGGGCTGAACGCGCCGGGGTGCATCGCGGTGTGGCGCGCCGCCGATTGCCGGGGTACCCTGTCCGTGGTACGCCGCATGATCTGACGTGGGGTGAAGGGCGCCCCAGGGGGCAGGGGAACCAAGGATGCCGACGAGAGCCATAGCCATCGAGGACGACGAGGCAGTCTCCCGCCTCATCGCGCAGGTGCTGACTGCGCACGGCTTCGAGATGTGCGGGACCGCAGCCACCGGCGAGGACGGGATCGCGCTGGCGCGCCGCGAGGTCCCCGACGTCGCCCTCGTGGACCTGGGCCTCCCCAAGATGAGCGGCGAGGACGTCATCGCCGCCATCCGCCAGGAGGTCCCGAAGACCATGTGCATCGCGCTCACCGCGGTGGACATCCCTGCCCGCGTCCTGGGCGCGCTGCGCGCGGGGGCCGCTGGCTACATCCTCAAGCCCTTCCACGCCGGCGAGCTGGCCCGGGCCGTCGAGGACGTGCTCCGCGGCGACTCCGCGCCCATCAGCCCCCGCGCCGCCAAGGTGCTGCTGGCGGAGCTTCGCGGCGACGCGCCCGACCAGCGCAACCACGGACCGCCGCTCTCCAAGCGGGAGCGGGAGGTGCTCGAGCTCCTGGTCCACGGCCACACCTACGCCGACGTGGCCAACGCCCTCGGGATCGCCGAGGGGACCGTCCAGACCTACGTGAAGCGCATCTACGAGAAGATGGACGTCTCCACGAAGGCGGAGGCGGCGCTCCTCGCGGTGGCTCGCGGTCTCGTGAAGCCGTAGCGTCGCCGGTTATACCCTCCGGGCCTGGACGGAGTGCCGGGTGTCCCGGCCTGCCTTGACTTGCAGGGGTCGGTCCCTATAATGGACCGCTTTTCACGAGCCCGAAGTTGCGCAAATGCGCGTCAATATTGATGAAATCAAGGATTCTGGCCTCGAGCGTGCCTGGGAGATCCCCACCGCCCGCCTCGACGAAGCCCTCCGCGGCGACCGTGCCGGCTACCAGGCCGTGCGTCCGGCCAGGGTCGAGGCTCGCCTGGGGCGGCTGGGGAAGCGGGTCCGGCTGGAGGCGGTGACCAGCGTCGAGCTCACCTCTCCCTGCGGCCGCTGCCTCGCCCCGGCCCGGACCACCGTCCCGGTGGACTTCCAGCTCTCCCTCGTCCCGGTCGAGGAGGCCGCGCAGTCGGAAGGCGGGTCCCGGGAGGACGGCGAGGAGCACTCCGAGGGCAGCTTCACGCCCCACCAGGTGGACGAGGAAACCTACCAGGGCAAGGTGATCGACCTCGATCCCCTGGTCGAGGAGCAGGTGGTGCTGGCGCTTCCGGCGTACCCGGTGTGCCAGGAGGGTTGCAAGGGGCTCTGCCCCGTCTGCGGCCAGAACCAGAACGAGAAGGCGTGCGGCTGCGACCGCCACGTGCCCGACCCCAGGTGGGCGGGGCTGGAGAAGTTCCGGCAGTCGTAGTACCGAGACACATTCACAAGGAGCGAACACCGTGGGAGTTCCCAAGAAGCGAACGAGCAGCATGCGGCGCAACCGTCGGCGCGCGGCCAACTTCAAGATCACGCCTGCCAACGTGACCCTCTGCCCGAAGTGCAAGGAGCCGGTGATGTCCCACCGGGTCTGCGCGGCGTGCGGGTTCTACAAGGACCGTCAGGTTTCCGAGGGCGCATAGGGCCCGATGGCCCCGGGCATCGCGCCGGTCGCGTTGGATGCCATGGGGGGCGACAATGCCCCTGCCGCCATCGTGCAGGGCGCCATTGACGCAGCGCGCAAGGGGCAGCCGGTCATCCTGGTGGGGCCGGAGGAGCGGGTGCGCGCCGAGCTGGAACGGCTGCGCGCCAGCTGGAACCTCCCCGTGCAGGTGCGCCACGCCCCCGAGGTGGTCGGCATGGACGACCACCCCGGCCAGGTCATGCGCCGCAAGAAGCAGAACTCCATCCGCGTGGCCCTCGAGATGGTGCGCGACGGAGAGGCCTCGGCCGCCGTCAGCGCGGGGAACAGCGGCGCCGTGATGGCGGGGGCCATGATGGTCCTGGGCTGCTCCGGCGAGGTGCAGCGACCGGCCATCCTCTCGGTGCTCCCGGCGGCGAAGGGGCGGCCGGTGATGCTCGACGCCGGCGCCAACGTGGACTGCAAGCCGCTGCACCTGGTGCAGTTCGCGCTCATGGGCGAGGTCTACTCCCGGCGCGTGCTGGGCGTGTCGCGCCCGCGGGTCGCGGTGCTCGCCAACGGCGAGGAGCCGGGCAAGGGCACCGCGCTCACCCGGGCCGCCGCCGCTGCGCTCTCCCGGTCCGGTCTCCGCTTCCAGGGCTACTGCGAGGGGCGCGACCTGCTGGCCGGCGAGGTGGACGTGGTGGTCACCGACGGCTTCACCGGCAACGTGGCCCTGAAGACCATGGAGGGCACCGCCCAGGCGCTGGCCGTGATGATGAAGGAGGCGCTGCGCCGCACCCTCCCGGCCCGGCTGGGCGGGGCGCTCGTGAAGACCGCCATCGACGAGATCCGCCGCCGCGTGGACTGGCGGGAGATCGGCGGGGCCCCCCTGCTCGGCGTCAACGGGGTCGCGGTCATCGCCCACGGCGCCTCCGACCGGCGCGCCGTGGCCAACGCCGTGGCCCGCGCCGCCGACGGCGCCCGGGCCAGCTGCACCGGCGAGATGGGGGAGGCGGCTGCGCTCGCGGCCGGGCTCCTCGAAGAGGAGCAGGACGAGGCGGGATCCACCAGGAGGAGCAAATGAGGTCGCTCATCGTCGGGACGGGAAGCTACGCGCCGGAGAAGATCGTCACCAACAAAGATCTGGAGGCCCTCGTCCAGACCAGCGACGACTGGATCGTCGAGCGCACCGGCATCCGGGAGCGGCACGTCGCCTCGGAGACCGAGGCCACGAGCGACCTGGCCCTCAAGGCCTCCCTCAAGGCGCTCAAGATGGCCGGGGTGCGCCCCGAGGACGTGGACCTCATCGTGGTCGGCACGATCACGCCCGACTTCCCGTTCCCGTCGTCGGCGGCGGTGCTGCAGGCCCAGCTCCACAACAAGAAGGCCTTCGCCTTCGACGTGTCGGCGGCCTGCGCCGGCTCCCTGTACGCCCTCTCCATCGCCGACCGCTACGTGGCCTCCGGCGTGGCCCGCGTGGCGCTGGTGGTCGGGGCGGAGATCCTGACCAGCATCACCGACTGGGGCGACCGGAACACCTGCATCCTCTTCGGCGACGGCGCCGGCGCCATGGTCCTCGTCCCCACCCAGGATCCGAACCGGGGCATGCTCTCCACCCACCTGCACACCGACGGCTCCCTCTGGCCCATCCTGTACACGCCGGGCGGCGGGACGCGGATGCGCATGAGCCAGAAGGTGCTCGACGAGAAGCTCAACACCGTGAAGATGAACGGCCGCGAGGTCTACAAGGTCGCCGTCCGGGCGCTCGAGGAGGTCTCCCGCGAGGCGCTCGGGGCCAACGGCCTGCAGCCCAAGGACGTCACCTGGGTCATCGCCCACCAGGCCAACAAGCGCATCCTCGACTCCACGCTCGAACGGCTGGGGATCCCGGCCGAGAAGTGCTGGATGAACCTGGAGAAATATGGCAACACCTCGTCGGCGAGCGTTCCCATGACCCTCGACGAGGCCAACCGCGCCGGCTGGTTCAAGCCGGGCGATCTCATCCTCATGATGGCCATCGGCGGCGGCATGGCCTGGGGCAGCGCGCTCGTTCGCTGGTAGGAGGACTCCGTGTCGAAGCTGGCCTTCATCTTTCCCGGACAGGGCTCCCAGGCTACCGGCATGGGCAAGGCGCTCTTCGACGCCTTCCCCGAGGCGCGCGCCGTGTTCGACGCCGTGGACGCGGCGCTCGGGGAGAAGCTCTCCACCCTCTGCTTCGAGGGGCCGGACGAGAAGCTCAAGCTCACCGCCAACACCCAGCCCTGCATCCTCACCGTCTCGGCCGCCGCGGCCGCCGTCCTGGCCGCGCGGGGCATCCGGCCGGACCTCGTGGCCGGCCACTCGCTCGGCGAGTACTCGGCGCTGGTGGCCGTCGGGGCCGTCTCGGCCGCCGACGCCGCCCGGGCGGTGCGGGCGCGCGGGACCTTCATGCAGGAGGCGGTCCCGGCGGGGCAGGGCGCCATGTCGGCGGTCCTGGGGCTGGACCCCGACCGGGTCCGGGCCGTCTGCGAGGCCGTCCAGGGCGCCACCGGCAAGGTGGTCTCCCCCGCCAACTACAACGAGCCCAGCCAGACGGTCATCGCCGGGGACGTCGCCGCGGTGGCCGAGGCCGGGTTGAAGCTCAAGGAAGCCGGGGCGAAGCGCGTCCTGCCCCTCCCGGTGAGCGCCCCCTTCCACTGCGCGCTCATGGCGCCGGTGAAGCCAAGGCTCGAGGCGGTGCTCCGGGCCCTCGCCTGGGCGGAGCCCTCGGCGCCGGTGGTCACCAACGTCGAGGCAACTCCCAACCGGGAGGCCGGGCGCATCGTCCCGCTGCTGGTCGAGCAGGTGACCGCCCCGGTCCGATGGATCGAGATCGTCCAGGAGCTGGCCCGGCAGGGCGTGACGCGGGTCGTCGAGGTCGGCCCCGGAGCGGTTCTCGGGGGGCTGGTCAGACGGATCGAGAAGGGTGTCGAGGTACACTCCGTCTCCGACCCCGTCTCGCTCGAGAAGACCCTCGCCGCCATCGGAGCAGCCCAGTGAACTCCTTCCAGGGGAAGACCGCCCTCGTCACCGGCGCCTCGCGCGGCATCGGCCGGGCCATCGCGGTCGAGCTGGCCCGCGGGGGGGCAAGGCTTGCGCTCAACTACGCCGGGAACCAGGCCGCCGCCGAGGAGGCGCTGCGCCTCGTGCGCGAGGCGGGCTCCCCCGAGGCCCGCCTCTTCCAGTTCGACGTGGCTGACCCGGTCGCGGTCGGGAAGGCGGTGGACGAGGTGGTGTCCACCATGGGCGGCCTGCACATCCTGGTGAACAACGCCGGGATCGCGCTCGACCAGCTGGTCATGCGCATCAAGGACGACGACTGGCAGCGGCAGCTCGACGTCAACCTCTCCGGGGCCTTCCACCTCATCCGGGCCGCCACCCGCCCCATGATGAAGGCGCGCGGTGGCTCCATCGTGAACCTCACCTCGGTGGTCGGGGAGATGGGAAACGCAGGCCAGGCGGCCTACGCCGCCACCAAGGCGGGTCTCATCGGACTCACCAAGTCGGTGGCCCGGGAGCTCGCCTCGCGAAACGTGCGGGTGAACGCGGTCGCTCCCGGCTACATCGATACCGACATGACGGCGTCCTTGCCGGCGGACGCCAAGCAGAAGATGGCGGAGATGATCCCGCTGGGGCGCCTCGGAAGCGTCGAGGACGTGGCCGCGGCGGTGGCGTGGCTCTGCAGCGATCAGGCGTCGTACGTGACCGGAGAGGTGCTCCGGGTGAACGGCGGCATGCACATGTAGTGCGGGGATCCCCCGCGAGACGGTCAACCACACAGGAGGAAGCATCGATGACGACGGGCAACGTGGAGCAGAAGGTCAGGGGCATCATCGCCGAGCAGCTCGGGGTCGCCGAGGACGAGATCAAGACCACCTCCAGCTTCATCGAGGACCTGGGCGCCGACTCGCTCGACATCGTCGAGCTGGTCATGGCCATGGAGGAGGAGTTCGAGGTCGAGATCCCCGACGAGGAGGCCGAGAACATCAAGACCGTCCAGGACGCCATCAACTTCATCAACACCCACAAGAAGTAGGCGCGGGCGGGACGGCGGGGATCCCACCGGGACCGTCGAGGTCGCGGGAGGGATCCGTGCCGGCGCGCGCGTGCGGCGAGAGGAGGTCGGTCGGATGTCCAGGCGTCGTGTCGTTGTCACCGGACTGGGGCTCGTGTGCCCGGTCGGCGTCGGCGTGGAGGAGAGCTGGCAGGCGCTCGTGGCGGGGAAGAGCGGGATCGGCCCGATCACCCACTACGACGCCAGCACCTACCCCACCAAGATCGCCGGCGAGGTGAGGGGCTTCGAGCCCGAGAAGTTCATGGATCGCAAGGAGGTCCGGCGCAACGACCGCTTCATCCAGTTCGCGCTGGCCGCCGCGGACATGGCGGTGAAGGACTCCGGCATCGACTTCGGGAAGGAGGACCCGGAGCGGATCGGCGTCATCGTCGGCTCGGGCATGGGCGGACTCGCCACCATCGAGGACACCCACAAGACCCTCATGGAGCGGGGCGTGCGCAAGGTGAGCCCGTTCTTCATCCCGGCCATCATCATCAACCTGGCCCCGGGGCAGATCGCGCTCCGCTACGGCCTCAAGGGTCCCAACTTCTCGCCGGTCTCGGCCTGCGCCACCGGCAACCACTCCATCGGCGACGCCATGATGTACGTCGAGCGCGGCATGGCCGACGTCATGATCGCCGGCGGCACCGAGGCCACCATCACGCCGCTGGGGCTGGCCGGGTTCTGCGCGGCGCGCGCCATGTCGGAGCGGAACGACGCGCCCGAGAACGCCAGCCGCCCGTTCGACAAGGGGCGGGACGGGTTCGTCGCCGCCGAGGGCGCGGGAGTCCTGGTCCTCGAGGAGTACGAGCACGCGCGCAAGCGCGGGGCGCGCATCTACGCCGAGTTGTGCGGGTACGGCGCGAGCTGCGACGCCAACCACGTCACCTCCCCCGCGCCGGAGGGGGAGGGGGGCAGCGGGCCATGCGCATGGCCATCGCCGACTCCGGGCTCCGCACCGACCAGTACGGCTACGTGAACACCCACGGCACGTCCACCCCGCAGGGCGACATCGCCGAGTGCCAGGCCATCCGCAGGGTGTTCGGCGACTGGGCCGATCGCGGGCTGGTCGTGTCCTCCACCAAGTCGATGACCGGCCACATGCTGGGCGCGGCCGGAGGGGCCGAGGCGGTCTTCTCGGTCCTCTCCCTGCACCGGGGCGTCGTGCCCCCGACGCGGAACGTCGAGGAGCAGGACCCGGAGTGCCGGCTCGACATCGTGCCCAACGTGGCGCGCGACGTGAAGCTCGAGGCGGTGATCTCCAACAGCTTCGGCTTCGGCGGGACCAACGCGGTCGTCGCCTTCCGGAAGGTCTAGCCGGCAAGAGGAAACGGCCGGCGCATCCTGGCGCCGGCCGTCTCACCGCGAGGTCCGGAGGTCCGGCCTAGTCGTGGTCTTCCTTCCCGTCGCAGTCGTCGTCGCCGAAGGCCTTCAGCGAGGCCTTCACGTTGGCCATGATCTTCGCGTTGACCTCGGGGTCGTTGGTGCACGGGTCGAGGGTGGTGCCGTTCGGGCCGGCCAGCCAGGTCGAGGCGTCGAACGCCAGGGTCACGTTGGACTGGGCGTCCTGGACGACCTCGAAGGGGCTCTCGTACTCCACCTCGACCTCCATCGTCGAGGTGACGGCGAAGGGCCTGGCGGCCGGGGCCGGGGTGGTGGGAGGCGTGGAGGGAGCCGGGGTGCAGGTTCCCTCGAGGACGATCGACAGCCCGTCGAGCTTGTTGCCCCCCTTGGTGGTCTGGATGTTCAGCTTCTCGGTGGAGCGAACCCGGTGGATCTCGAACTCGATGCCCTTGTAGGAGCCGGGCGGGACCACCGTGGACGGGATGAAGGGCTGCACGGGCGCGAGCCTGGTGTCGGTGATCGCCAGCTCGAGGACGTACGGGCCGACCTCGAGCTCCTCGAGCTCGTCGGCCTCGTCGTGGGACGAGCCGGTGGAGCCGGTCGGGCCCGTGGCGCCGGTGGGACCGGTGGCGCCGGTCGAACCCTTCTTGAGCTCGATCTCCTTCACGACCAGGTAGAGGTTGTCGAGCTTGGCGGTGCCGGACGCGGTGGCGACCGAGCTGAGATTGGAGGTGCCGGTCTTGACGGCCGAGCTGACGGAGACGGCGGAGCCGCTGCTGCCGGCTCCGCAGCCAAGGACGGTGGCGGCGGCGAGGATGGCGAGGTACGGAGTTGCGGTGCGCATATGAGGCCTCCTGATGTAGATGGACGGTTGCGTGGCAAAGTCTCTACCCGTCGATGGCGCGGCGCGCAAGGCCTACACTGTCTCTATGTGACCGAATTAATTGATTAATTTTCACCAATATCCCCGAAAGGGACGAGAAATGCCCGACATCATTGCGTTTGGGTCCGACCACGCGGGGCTTTCCCTGAGGGCCGAGGCGGTCCGGGTCGCCACCGCGGCGGGGTTCCAGGTCGAGGACCTGGGCCCGTTCTCGACCGACAGCGTCGACTACCCCGACCTCGCAGCGCGGGTGGGGCAGGCGGTCGCCGAGGGGAGGGCGAGGCTCGGCGTCCTCGTCTGCGGAACCGGCATCGGCATGTCCATCGCGGCCAACAAGGTGAAGGGGGTGCGGGCGGCCCACTGCACCACCGAGTACGAGGCGCGCATGGCCCGGGCCCACAACGATGCCAACGTGCTCTGCGTGGGGGAGCGGGTCATCGGCCTCGGGCTGGGGGGCGCGGTGGTGGCGGCCTTCCTCTCCCAGCCCTTCGAGGGCGGCCGGCACCAGCGGCGGGTCGACAAGATCTCGGCCCTCGACCGCTGAGGCGGGGCGCGGTATTCAGTCCCCCTTTCAAGAGGAGCGTTCCACATGATGCCCACCCAGCGCCTCTCCGAGGCCGACCCCGATATCGCCCGGCTCGTCCGCGAGGAGACCCGGCGCCAGGCCGACGGGCTCGAGCTCATCGCCAGCGAGAACTTCGTCTCCCCCGCGGTGCTGGAGGCCACCGGCTCGGCCCTGACCAACAAGTACGCCGAGGGCTACCCGGGGAAGCGCTACTACGGTGGCTGCGAGGTGGTGGACCAGGTCGAGCAACTCGCCATCGACCGGGCGAAGAGGCTCTTCGGCGCCGACCACGCCAACGTCCAGCCGCACTCCGGGTCGCAGGCCAACATGGCGGCCTACTTCGCCCTGGCCCAGCCGGGCGACACGCTGCTCGCCATGAGCCTCAACTTCGGCGGCCACCTCACCCACGGCTCGCCGGTGAACTTCTCCGGCCGCCTCTTCAAGATCGTCCCGTACGGCCTGCGCCAGTCCGACGAGACGGTGGACATGGACGAGGTCCGGCGGCTGGCCCGCGAGCACAGGCCGCGCATCCTGGTGGTGGGCGCCAGCGCCTACCCGCGCCTCTTCCACTTCGACCAGTTCGCCGAGATCGCCCGCGAGGTCGGGGCGGCCATGGTGGTGGACATGGCCCACATCGCCGGGCTCGTCGCCGCGGGGCTTCACCCCGACCCGGTGCCGCACGCCGAGATCGTCACCACCACCACCCACAAGACCCTGCGCGGCCCGCGCGGCGGCCTGATCCTCTGCCGCGAGGCGCACGCCAAGGCGGTCAACAGCCAGATCTTCCCGGGCACCCAGGGCGGCCCCCTCGAGCACGTGGTGGCGGCCAAGGCCGTGGCCTTCCACGAGGCGCTCCAGCCCGGCTTCAAGGCCTACCAGCAGCAGATCCTCGACAACGCCCGGGCGCTCGCCCGGGGGCTCGTGGCCGCGGGGCTGCGGCTCGTCTCCGGTGGCACCGACAACCACCTGATGCTCGTGGACCTGCGCCCCAAGAAGCTCAACGGCAAGATCGCCGAGGAGGCCCTCGGCAAGGCCGGCATCACCGTGAACAAGAACATGATCCCCTGGGACCCGGAGAAGCCCTTCGTCACCTCCGGCATCCGCGTCGGGACCCCGGCCCTCACCACCCGTGGAATGGGGGTCGCCGAGATGGGCCAGGTGGCGTCGCTCATCGGACGCGTCCTCGACGCGCCGGCCGACGAGGCGTCGCTCGCCCGGGTCCGGGGCGAGGTCCACGAGCTCACCCGGCGGTTCCCCCTCTACCCCGACCGGGTCTGAAGGCCGGCCCGGGGACCATCGACGAATGCGCTGTCCCTTCTGTGGCCACCTCCAGGACCGGGTCGTCGACTCGCGAGAGGCGCAGGACGGCCAGGCCACGCGCCGTCGCCGCGAGTGCCTGGGCTGCGCGCGCCGCTTCACCACCTACGAGCGGGTCGAGGAGAGCCTGCCGGCGCTGGTGAAGAAGGACGGGCGTCGCGAGTCCTTCGACCGGCGCAAGGTGCTCGAGGGGATGCGCCGGGCCTGCCAGAAGCGTCCGGTCTCCCAGGAGCGCATCGACGAGATGGCCACCCGGGTCGAGCGGCGCCTCCAGGAGTCCGGCGAGAAGGAGGTCGCGGCCAGCGCCGTGGGAGAGCTGGTCATGGAGTTGCTCCGGGCCGAGGACCCGGTGGCCTACGTGCGCTTCGCCTCGGTCTACCGGGACTTCCGCGACGTCGGCGAGTTCACCGCGGCCGTAGAGGGGCTGAAGGAGAAGCCGTGAGGCTCCCCCCCGCCGAGGAGCGCTTCATGCGGCTCGCCCTGCGCGAGGCCCGGCGTGGGCTCGGGCGCACCAGCCCCAATCCCGCGGTGGGGGCCGTGCTCGTGAAGGGCGGCCGGGTGGTGGGACGCGGGCACCACGCCCGGGCCGGGGCTCCCCACGCCGAGGTGGCCGCCATCCGCGACGCCGGCGCGCGGGCGCGCGGCGCCGACCTCTACACCACGCTCGAGCCTTGCGACCACTTCGGGCGCACGCCGCCCTGCAGCCTGGCCATCCTCGAGGCCGGGGTGCGCCGGGTGCTCTCGGGATCCAGCGACCCCAATCCCCAGGTGAACGGCCGGGGGATCCGCCGGCTGCGCCGGGCCGGTGTCGCCGTGGAGACCGGGGTCCTGCGCGCCGCGTGCGACGCCGTCATCGAGCCCTGGGCCCGGTTCATCACCACCGGGCGCCCCCACGTCACCCTCAAGGTGGCCTCCACCCTCGACGGGCGCATCGCCACCGCGGGGGGCGATTCACGCTGGGTGACTGGCGCGGAGTCGCGCGCACTGGTGCACCGGCTCCGCGACGCCTCCGACGCGGTCCTGGTGGGCGCCGGGACCGCCCGGGCCGACGATCCCCGCCTGACGGCGCGCCTCCCCGGGGGGCGCGGCCGCGACCCGATCCGCGTGGTCCTCGACTCCCGGCTCGAGCTCCCGCCCGGGCTTCGCCTCCTCCGGCAGCGCTCCGGCTCGCCGACCATCGTGGCCCACGTCGCGGGGACCCCTCCGGGAAGCCCAAGGCGCGGCGTGGAGTACCTGCGCTGCAAGGCGCGGCGCGGCCGGGTGGACCTCGAGGACCTGCTCTCCCGGCTGGGGAAGCGCGGGGTCACCACCCTCCTCGTCGAGGGGGGGGCGGAGGTGTCGCGGAGCCTCCTCGAGGGGGGGCTCGTGGACCGGCTCGCCCTCTTCCTGGCCCCGAAGCTCGCCGGGGGGGGCCTTTCCTGGCTCCCCGGGAAGGGGCCGGGCCGCATGGCCGACGCCCTCGCCCTGCAAGACATGGAGGTCCGCAACGTGGGCGGGGACCTCCTGGTCACCGGACGCCCGGCGCCGAAAGGTGCCCGAACCCCCCGCGTGGACTAAGATTCCTCCCCGATGTTCACAGGACTGATCTCCGACATGGGCGTGGTGGAGCGGCTCGAGCCGAGGGCCGGAGGCGCGCGCATCACCATCCGACCCGGGAGCCTGCCGGTTGACGAGCTCGTTCCCGGGGAGAGCGTGTCCTGCAACGGGGCCTGCCTCACCGTGGTCGAGCGGGGCGGCGGGCGGATGTCCTTCGACGCCGTCCCGGAGACGCTCTCGCGCACCACGCTCGGAACCTGGAAGCCGGGGACCCGCGTGAACCTCGAGCGGGCGCTCCGCCTCTCCGACCGGCTCGGTGGCCACCTCGTCCAGGGGCACGTGGACGCGGTGGGCAAGGTGCTGGCCCGCGTCGCCGAGGGGCAGGGGGCGCGGTTCACCCTGTGGATGCCGCCGGCCATCGCGCCGCTCGTCGCCGAGAAGGGGTCCATCGCCATCGACGGGGTCTCGCTCACGGTGGCGAGCGCCGGGCGCGACCGGTTCGAGGTGGCGCTCATCCCGGAGACGCTCGCACGCACGGTGCTGGGGGACGCTGCGCCGGGGACCGCGGTGAACCTGGAGGCCGACGTGGTGGCCCGCCACGTGGCCCGGCTTCGCGAGTTCGCCGGCACGGCTGGCGTCACGGAGGGTTCGTTGAAGGACTGGGGATACGGCGAGGTGGGGAGGTGACCCGCCACTCGGAACACGCGGTCGAGCGGATCGAGGTGGCCCTCGACGCGCTGCGCCGCGGCAAGATGATCATCCTCGTGGACGACGAGGACCGCGAGAACGAGGGCGACCTCTGCATCGCCGCCGAGAAGGTGACGCCAGCGGCGGTGAACTTCATGGCCAGGTTCGGCCGCGGCCTCATCTGCCTGGCCATGACCGACGAGAAGGCCCGCTCGCTCGACCTGCCGCTCATGGTCCCGGAGGGGCAGAACGCCTCCAGCTTCGGCACCGCCTTCACGGTCTCCATCGAGGCGGCCCGCGGCGTCTCCACCGGGATCAGCGCGAAGGACCGGGCCCACACCATCCTCACCGCCGTGGCCCCGGGCGCCAGGCCCACCGACCTGGTCCGGCCCGGACACGTCTTCCCGCTGCGGGCCCGGGCGGGGGGCGTGCTCGTGCGCGCCGGCCAGACCGAGGGCTCGGTGGACCTGGCCAGGCTGGCAGGGATGAACCCGGCCGCGGTCATCTGCGAGATCATGAACGACGACGGCACCATGTCGCGCATGCCCGAGCTGGAGACGCTGGCCCGGGAGCACGACATCCCGGTCGCCTCGGTGGCCGATCTCATCTTCTACCGGATGACCCGCGATTCGCTGGTGCGCCGGGCCTCGCAGGCGCCGCTCCCCACCGGGTACGGGAAGTTCACCGCGGTGGCCTACGAGAACGACATCGACAAGAACCAGCACGTGGCCCTGGTGATGGGCGCCTGGAAGCCCGGGCAGCCGGTGCTGGTCCGCGTCCACTCCAAGTGCCTGACCGGCGACGTCTTCGGCAGCGCCCGCTGCGACTGCGGCCCCCAGCTCCACGCCGCGCTCCGGCAGATCGCCCGGGCCGGCAAGGGCGTGCTGGTCTACCTCGACCAGGAGGGACGCGGCATCGGGCTCGTGAACAAGCTCAAGGCCTACAACCTCCAGGACCAGGGGCTCGACACCGCCGAGGCCAACGTCAAGCTGGGCTTCAAGCCCGACCTGCGCGACTACGGAATCGGCGCCCAGATCCTGCGCGACCTGGGCGTGGGGAAGATGCGGCTCCTCACCAACAACCCGAAGAAGATCGTCGGGCTCGAGGGCTACGGCCTCGAGGTGGTGGAGCGGGTCCCCATCGAGACGCCCCCGTCCAGGGGGAACCGCGCCTATCTCACGACCAAGCGCGACAAGATGGGACACCTGCTCACGCTCGCCCCGGAGCGCTCCAGGAAGATGAAGGGGAAGGCCCCGCGCCGCGCGGCCAAGGGAGGACGGTCATGAAGGTCTTCGAGGGAAACCTGGTGGGCGAGGGGCTCCGGTTCGCCATCGTGGTGTCGCGCTTCAACTCGCTCGTCACCGAGCAGCTGCTCCTGGGGGCGAAGGACGCCCTCCGGCGCCACGGGGTGGCCGAGGACGCGGTCGAGGTCTTCCGCTGTCCGGGCACCTTCGAGATCTCCCCGGTGATGCGGCGGGTGGCCCGGAGCGGGCGCTTCCAGGCGGTGGTGGCGCTGGGCGCGGTGATCCGCGGCGGCACCCCCCACTTCGAGTACGTGGCCAGCGAGGTCTCGAAGGGCGTGGCCCAGGTGTCCATGGAGGCCGACTGCGCCGTCGGGTTCGGCGTGCTCACCTGCGACACCATGGAGCAGGCGCTGGAGCGGGCCGGCGTGAAGGGCGGCAACAAGGGGGCCGAGGCCGCCGTGGCCGCCATCGAGCAGGCCAACCTCTTCCGCGCCATCTCCGGCGGGAAGTAGCAAGGGGCACATGGCCCACACCCGGCGCACCAAGGCACGCGAGCGCGCCCTCCAGGCGCTCTACCAGATCGACGTGGCCGCCACCGACCTCGACGAGGCGCTGGCCCGCTTCTGGCCCAGCTTCGAACCGGTGGAGAAGGAGGTCCGCGAGGGCGCCGAGGAACTGGTGCGCGGCGTCGCCAGCCACCGGCGCGAGATCGACGAGGCCATCGAGGAGGTCTCCACCAACTGGCGCATGGACCGCATGGCCAAGGTGGACAGGAACGTGCTGCGCCTGGCGGTCTTCGAGCTGCGCTGGCGAAGCGACGTCCCGGTGAAGGTCTGCATCAACGAGGCCATCGAGCTGGGCAAGAAGTACGGCAGCGAGAGCTCGGCGGCCTTCGTGAACGGAGTGCTCGACCGGATCGCGGCGGCCCTTCCCGAGGCGCGCCGCGGGGACGGGCCCGGCCGGTGAAGCTCCGCATCGAGCTCTGCGACCTCTCGCTCGCGTCGCTCGACGCGCTCGAGGTGGAGTCGCTGGCCGCCTTCGTCGGTGCGGAACGTCCGCTGGCCGGCCTCCCCTCGCTGGTGGACTGGCGGCTCGCCGGCGCCGTCTCCCGGGCCATCCTGGCCGGGACCGTCACCCCGGAGCACGGGGAGGCGCTGCTCCTTCCCTCCGGCGGGCGGCTGCGCGCCCGGCGCATCTTCCTCTTCGGCTTGGACGACCCCGCTCCGCGCCCGGTGGCGCTGGCGGTCCGTCACGCCTGCGAGGCCCTGCGGCGCGCCGGGGCCCGCGAGATCGCCATCGCCTTCCCGCACGGGGCCCCCCTCCAGGTGGCGGCGCGGGCATGGGTCGAGGCGTCGTCGCCGGCCGGCTTCGCGCGGCAGGTGGTGCTCGGCGACGTCCGTGCGGTGGCGCCGGCGCTGGAGGCGGCGGCCCGGGAGCTCTCGATCGCCGTCGAGGTGGTCCGGACGGCCGCCCGGGCGGACCAGCCTACGGCGTGATCCGCTCGGTCATGCGCGCGAACGGGATGGTCTCCCGGACGTGGTGCAGTCCGCAGATCCAGGCCACGCAGCGCTCCACGCCCATGCCGAACCCGGAGTGGGGAACGGTTCCGTAGCGGCGCAGGTCGAGGTACCACTCGAAGGCCTCGCGCGGCAGCTCGTGGTGCGCGATGGCCTTCTCCAGGGTCTCCAGGTCGTCCTCGCGCTGGCCGCCGCCGATGATCTCCCCGTAGCCCTCGGGGGCGAGGACGTCGCAGCCCAGGGCCACCTTGGGATCCTGGGGGTCCTTCTTGAAGTAGAAGGCCTTCATGAGCGTCGGGTAGCGGTGCACCATGACCGGCCGGTCGTAGCTCCGCGCCACCAGGGTCTCCTCGTCGCCGCCGATGTCCTCGCCCCACACCATCATGGGGGGGAGCTTGGCGGCCTCCTCCGGCGGGAGCGACGCGCGCTGCGCCTCCTGCTCCTTGCGGATGACCTCCACCGCCTCGGTGTAGGTGATGCGCGGGAAGGGGGGCGTGACCCGCTCCAGCTTCGAGACGTCCCGCTCCAGCACCCGGACGAGCTCGTCCCGGTGCTTCGCCAGCGCCGCCTGCACCACGAAGGAGACGAACTCCTCCATGAGCACCATGTCGCCGTCGAGGTCGAGCCAGGCCACCTCCGGCTCCACCATCCAGAACTCGGTGAGGTGGCGGCGGGTCTTGGACTTCTCGGCGCGGAAGGTGGGCCCGAAGCAGTAGACCTTCCCCAGCGCCATGGCCGCCGCCTCCATGTAGAGCTGGCCGGACTGGGTGAGGTAGGCCTTGCCCAGGTCGAAGTAGGGCACCTCGAAGAGGTTGCTGGTTCCCTCGCACGCACTAGGAGTGAATATTGGTCCGTCCACCAGCGTGAACCCGCGCTGGTCGAAGAAGTCGCGGATGGCCTTCTCGACGGTGTGGCGGACCCGCAGGATCACGTTCTGGCGCGGGGAGCGCAGCCAGAGGTGGCGCTGCTCCATGAGGAAGGCCACGCCGTGCTCCTTGTGGCCGATGGGGAACTCCTGGGTGGGCCGGGCGTGGACCACCAGGCCGCGCACGTCGATCTCGAAGCCGATGGGGGAGCGGGGCTCCTTCTTGACGAGCCCGGTCACGGAGACGGAGGTCTCCTGCGGGAGGTGGTCGGCCTCGGAGAAGACCTCGGGCGTCACGTTGCCCTTGAAGACCACGCACTGGATGGTGCCGGTGCCGTCGCGGACCTGGAGGAAGTGGAGCTTGCCCGAGGAGCGGCGGTTGTGGAGCCAGCCGCGAAGGGTGACTTCATTCCCCTCGTGCGCGGCGATGTCGGCGACGTAGACGTTCTCGGGCATCTGGACCATCTCCGGGGTCGAGGGAGGCGCGCAATATACCCCGGGCCCAGGCCGATCGCGCAGGTGCAAAATCGCCGTCCCGCGGTAATATCGCGGGCTTCCATGACCTCCATGAACGAGCGGTACGAGCCCAGGTCCATCGAGCCGCGCTGGCAGAAGCGCTGGGACGAAGCCGGTGTCTTCAAGGCCGGCCGCCGCGCCGGGGCCGAGAAGCGCTACGTCCTCGAGATGTTCCCGTACCCGTCCGGCGCCATGCACATGGGGCACGCGCGGGTCTACACCATCGGCGACGCGCTGGCCCGGCTCCTGCGCATGCGCGGGTACGACGTGCTCCACCCCATGGGCTTCGACGCGCTGGGGCTCCCGGCCGAGAACGCCGCGCTCAAGGACGGGCGCCATCCCGCCGAGCGCACCCGCGAGAACATCGTCTCCTTCCGCGAGGACATGAAGCGGGCCGGGTTCGCCTTCGACTGGGAGCGCGAGTTCGCCACCTGCGACCCCGAGTACTACCGCTGGAACCAGTGGTTCTTCCTGCGCATGCTCGAGAAGGGGATCGTCTACCGGCGCCAGGGCAAGGCCAACTGGTGCACCGGTTGCAACACCGTCATCGCCAACGAGCAGGTGGTGGACGACGACCTCTGCGAGCGCTGCAACTCGCCGGTCGAGGAGAAGGTCATCCCGGAGTGGGCCTTCCGCATCACCGACTACGCCGACGACCTGCTCGAGGGGCTGGACGGCCTGCGCGAGTGGCCCGAGCGCATCACCACCATGCAGCGCAACTGGATCGGGCGCAGCCAGGGGGCCGAGGTCGACTTCGCCGTGGCCGGCCAGGCGGAGCCCATCCGCGTCTTCACCACCCGTGTGGACACCATCTTCGGCTGCACCTACGTGGTGCTGGCGCCCGACCACCCGCTCACCGCCCGGCTCACCACCCCGGAGCGGAAGGCGGAGGTGCAGGCCTTCGTCGAGCGGATGGCCCGCATCGACCCGGCCGGACGCACCGGGGAGGACGCGCCCAAGGAGGGGGCCTTCACCGGGTCCTTCGCGGTGAACCCGTACAGCGGCGAGAAGGTCCCGGTCTGGATCGCCAACTTCGTGCTGGCCGGGTACGGGACCGGGGCCGTCATGAGCGTCCCGGCCCACGACCAGCGCGACCTCGAGTTCGCCCGCACGTACGGGCTCCCCGTTCGCGTCGTCGTCCAGCCCGCCGGGGGGGAGCGCCTCCCGGCCGGCGACCTGCTCGGGAAGGCCTTCACCGAAGACGGGGTGCTGGTCGACTCCGGGTCGTTCACCGGCCTCCCCGGCGAGGAGGCGCGCCGGCGCATGTCGGCGCTGGCCGCGGAGAAGGGGTTCGGCGAGCCCTCGGTGAAGTACCACCTGCGCGACTGGGGCTTCAGCCGCCAGCGATACTGGGGAACGCCCATCCCCATCGTCTACTGCCCCGACCACGGGGCGGTGGGCGTCCCCGACGCCGACCTGCCGGTCACGCTGCCGCCCGAGGCCATCATCACCGGGACCGGCGAGCCTCCGCTGGCCAAGGTGCCGGCCTTCGTGAACACCACCTGCCCGACGTGCGGAAAGCCGGCCCGGCGCGAGACCGAGACCATGGACACCTTCGTGGACTCGTCCTGGTACTACGCGCGCTATCTGTCGCCCCGCGACGCCGAGCGCCCCTTCGGCCAGGCCGAGGCGCGCCGCTGGCTGCCGGTGGACGTCTACGTGGGCGGTCCCGAGCACGCGGTGATGCACCTGCTCTACTTCCGCTTCTGGCACCGGGTCATGGAGCAGCTCGGGCTGGTCTTCGAGAAGGAGCCGGTGAAGCGTCTGGTGACCCAGGGGATCGTGAACGGCCCCGACGGCCGGAAGATGTCCAAGCGCTGGGGCAACGTGGTCCAGCCCGGCCCCATCATCGACCGCTTCGGCGCCGACACCATGCGCATGTTCATGCTCTTCGCGGCCCCGCCCGAGAAGGACATCGACTGGTCCGACGAGCAGGTGGACGGGATGTTCCGCTTCCTGTCGCGGGTCTGGCGCATCTTCCACGGGCGCCAGGAGACCTTCCAGGTCCCCGACCGGGTGCTCGCCGACGCCGCCGGCCCGTTCCTCGAGCTTCGCCGCAAGACCCACCGCACCATCAAGCGGGTCACCGAGGGGCTGGAGGGCGACCTCAAGTTCAACACCTCCATCGCCGCGCTCATGGAGCTCGTGAACGAGCTCTACGCCCTCGAGCCTTCCACCGACGCGGATCGCGCCGCGGTGAGGGAGGCGCTCGTCGCGGTGGCGGCCATGCTGGCCCCGTTCGCCCCGCACGTCGCCGAGGAGCTCTGGCACGAGGTGCTCGGCCCCGCCGTGCGCGGCCAGCTCCTCGCCGAGTCGCCCTGGCCGTCCTACGACCCGGCGCTGGTCGTCGCCGACGTGGTCACCATCGCCGTGCAGGTGAACGGCAAGCTGCGCGGGGAGGTCCAGGCGCCGCTCTCGGCCGGCGAGGCCGAGGTGCGGGAACTGGCCCTCCAGGAGGAGCGGGTGAAGGCCCACCTGGCCGGTAAGACCGTCCGCAAGGTGGTCTTCGTTCCCAGGCGGCTCATCAACTTCGTGGTCACATGAGCCGCTCCGGGATCGCAGCCGTCCTCGCCGTGCTCGCCTCGGGGTCGGGCTGCGGCTACGCGGTCGGCTCGGGCGCGGCCCGGCTCCCCTCCGGCGCCGGCCCGGTCTTCGTGGCTCCCCTCGAGAACCGCACCGCCGACGCGGAGGCGGGCGCGCTGGTGGCGGCGGCGCTGCGGGAGGAATTCTCGCGTCGCGGCGTCGCGGGAGGGGAGGGCTCCTCGACGCGCATCGAGGGAACGGTCACGCGCGTGTCGTCGTCGCCGCTCACCACGCAGGGCGGGACCTGGCGACTCGCCTTCGAGGTCGAGGCGCGCCTCGTGGTGGACGGCCGGGAGGCCGCCCAGGTCAGGTCGCGTCGCGAGGTGGACTACCTGGGCGAGGTGGACGCAGTCGCCACGGAGGGGCGGCGCAGGCTTGCCATCCGGCGGGCGGCCAGCGAGGCCGCCCGGGAGATCGTCGAGCGGCTCGAGGCTCCGTAGAGCCCGAACCCGTTGCGCTACTTCGCCGCAGCGCCCTTGTGGAGGGCCTTGGCGAGGCGCGAGATCTTCCGCGATGCGGTGTTGCGGTGGACCACGCCCTTCGACGATGCCTTGTCGATGGCCCGGGCGGCGGTCTTGAAGGCCTCCTGGGCTGCGGCGACCTCGCCGCGCTCCAGCGACTCGCGGACCGACTTCACGGCGGTCTTCACGCGGGTGCGGACGCCCTGGTTGCGGGCGCGGCGCTTCTGGGTCTGGCGATTTCGCTTCTCGGCGGAGCGGGTGTTTGCCAAGTGTGCTTCTCCCTTGGGGGTTCTCGAAGGTCGCGGTTTCTACCGCTCGGCTTGCTGCCCGTCAAGCCTTTTGGCGCACCACATTTCCTGACGACACGCCGAGTTATCCACCGCTGGGATTCTGGAGCGGTCAAGGCACCCCGACGGGATGCGAGCCCGAATTGCAGGCTGGACCAATGACATGCAAACCCATGAAATCATTGAATACATATGGATTGTTGGAGCTTTTCATCGTGTGTCAAGGAGGTGTCGTCGACCGGGAGCGACCGTGACCCGCCTTTTTCATCCACGTACTTTCCACAAAGGGCGGGGGACCAGCCAAAGGGTCAAGAAGTGCCCGACGTTCGTCGGGAAACCGCCTTCGCCTCGTCCCAGAGCCGGTCCATCTCCTCGAGGGTTGCCCCCCCGTGGGAAACCCCGCGGGCCGCCAGCGCCTCCTCGACGTACTCGAAGCGAGAAACGAATTTTCGGAGCGTTCCCCGCAGCGCCTCCTCCGGGGGAATCGAGAGCTTCCGGGCCAGGTTCGCCGCCGCGAAGAGCAGGTCCCCGAGCTCGTCCTCCATCCGCGCGCGGTCACCCGACGCGATGGCCTCGTCGAGCTCCCCCAGTTCCTCGGCCACCTTGGCGCGGGCCCCTGACGCGTCGGGCCAGTCGAAGCCGACCCGGCTCGCCTTCTCGGTGAGCCGCTCGGCCCGCGCCAGCGCCGGGAGTTCGCGCGGCACGCCCTCGAGCACGCTCTTCCCGCGCCCCTTCGCCTGGTTCTCCTTCTTCTTGAGCGCGGCCCACTGACGCAGCACACCGTCGGCGTCGGTGATCTCCGGGGCGTCAGGATCGGGGCGGGCGTCGGCGCTGCGCGCGCCCGGGCCGAAGACGTGGGGATGGCGGGAGAGCAGCTTCTCCGAGATGGCGTCGGCGACGCCGGCGAAGTCGAAGAGTCCTTCCTCCTCGGCGAGCCGGGCCTGGAAGACGATCTGGAGCAGGAGATCGCCGAGCTCCTCGCGATGTGCCTGCGGGTCGCCGCCGTCGATGGCCTCCAGGACCTCGTACGTCTCCTCGAGGACGTAGGGGCGGAGCGTGGCGAGCGTCTGCTCCCTGTCCCAGGGGCAGCCGTCGGGCCCCCGAAGGCGGGCCATGATGGAGAGGAGGCGCAGGACGGCGTTCGAGGTCCGGTTCATCGCCGGTTTCTAGCGCGGAATCCCACGTGCTAGCATCCCAATCTCGCGTGAGAATCCCAGCGATCGCCTCCCTCGCCGCCTGGCTCCTGCTCCTCCCGCCATCCCCGGCAGGAGCCCAGGTCCAGGCCCCTTCGCTCGTCGAGGGGGAGCTCCGCGACGAGGATCCGAAGGCGAAGGCTGCCGCCCGGTCGGGCGAGGCCGTCCCGGAGCCGGCTCTGCCCCCCGAGCCCCTCCCACCTCCCCCTGTGGTCCCCTCGCCCTCCGCCGCACCGCTCATCCAGGGGGTGGCGCCGGGCGTGAGCATCGGACCCGAGGAGCTGAAGAAGCTCCAGCGCCCCCTGCAGCCGGTCGGCATCTCACCCTCCCGGATCGACGAGCTGTGGCAGACGCGACGCAAGGCGAGCCGCGAGCAGGACGGGCCGGCCAGCCGGGCCGCGGCCGTCTCTCTCCGGGACGCGATGAGGGAACTCGGCATCGCGAGCCTCCCCTGGCACGCCATCGCCGAGGTGCGCGACGCGGAGCGGTCGCTGCGCACCCGGGCCGTGGACGACGCCGTGGAGCACGCGTCCACCGCGGTCGTGCTCGCCCCCGACCTGCCCGAGCCGCACCTCGCGCTGGCGCGGGCCCGCATCACCGCAGAGCCCGCTCGGCCGCTCCCCGCGCTCGCGGCGGCCTGGGCCGGCCTCGTCGCCGCCGCACGCGACCCGCACGTGGCGCGGGCGCTCCTGGGCGACGTCACCGGGGCGGCCCTCGCCGCCCTCTTCGGCGCCGCCGCCGCCACCATCGGCGTCCTCTTCCTCTCCCGGCTGCGCATCTTCCTCCACGACTTCCGGCACCTGCCGGTGGTCCGGTCGGGCACGCCGGGTCAGTCCACCGCGCTCGCGCTCGCGCTGCTCGCACTGCCGTTCGTCTTCCGCCTGGGGCCCTTCGCGGTGCTCCTCGTCGCGTCGCTGGCGGCCTGGGCCTATCTCTCGACCTGGGAGCGCATCGCCATCACCGTCTCGCTGCTCGCGCTCGTGGCCATCCCCGCCCTGGCCGGGCAGGCCTCCCGGGTCACCGCATGGCAGGGGACGCTGGCCGACGACGTCCACGAGATCGAGGCGGGCTGGCCCACCCCGGAGTTCGTGGCCGAGATGAAGGAGCGCTCCAGGCGCGAGCCGTTCCCGGCGACCGCGCTGCTCGCCATCGGCCGCTGGCACAAGCGGCAGGGAGAGCTGGTGGAGGCGCGCCGGTGGTATGACGCCGCCCTGGAGGCCGACCCGCAATCCGCCGAGGCCCAGGTCAACCTGGGCAACGTCCTCTTCCTCGAGGGGGACCTCGAGGGGGCCA
This sequence comes from uncultured delta proteobacterium, assembly GCA_963828255.1. Taxonomy (GTDB): domain Bacteria; phylum Myxococcota; class Myxococcia; order Myxococcales; family Anaeromyxobacteraceae; genus CAIOAK01. Next base: position 57,795 of record CAWHDZ010000012.1, read on the forward strand.
AGGGCGCCTACCTGGCCGCCGTCGAGCGGTCCAGCGATCTTTCCACGCTCGCGGCCGCCCAGTACGATCTCGGGAAGCTGTACCTCCGGCTCGCCAGCGTGGGGCAGAGCTCCGAGGCGAGGCGCAAGGCCCAGCAGGCCGACGCCGCCTACCTGGCGCGGTACGGCTCGGACGACGACTTCCGCGCCAACGCCTGGCTGGTGGACGCGCTCCCCTCCGCCGACCGGCTGGCCGAGCTGGCCGCCCGCGACCCGGGGCCGCGCGCCGTCGGTGAGGCGGCGCTGCGTCGGGTGGCCGGGCCGCTCGCCCGATGGGGGTGGCCCCTCCTGCCGCTCGGGCTCGTCGCCTCGCTCTGGGTGTTCGCTCTCCTCGTCCCGCGGCTCGCACCGGCGGCCCCCTGCGACCGGTGCGGCCGGTCCGCCTGCAGGCGCTGCGACCCCGGGGCAACGTCCAGCTGCGGACAGTGCGTGAACGTGTTCATGCGCCAGAACGCCGTGGACCCGCGCGACCGCAACCGCAAGGAGATCCAGGTCCGGCGCCACGCCCAGGTCCGGCGCTGGATCGAGCGCGCCCTGGCCGTCGCCGGAGGGGGCGCGGGTCACGTGGTGGGAGGGCGCCCCCTGCAGGGATTCGTGGTGGTCTTCGCGCTCCTCTTCCTGGGGTTCCTGGCCTGGTTCTGGCACGGGGTGGTTCCGCCTCCCCAGCACTCCCCGTACGCGGTGGCGCTGCGCCTCGGCGTGGCCGTTCCCCTCTTCGTGCTCCTCTACGCGTTCGCGGTCCGCGACGCCTTCCGCCGCACGCGGGAGGACTGATCCATGGCGCTGACCGGCACGCTCAAGGACTTCGGGATCGCCGAGATCCTCCAGCTCATCGGGCAGCAGTCGAAGAGCGGCGTGCTGCACCTCAAGAACAAGGCCGACGAGATCCACGTGGTGATGTGGATGGGCTCGGTGGTGAGCGCCGAGTACGCCGGACGCAAGGCCCGGGAACGGCTGGGCAGCCTGCTCGTGCGCGCCGATCTCATCACCCCGGAGCAGCTCGAGGAGGCGCTCTCGGTGCAGAAGCGGACCCTGCGCCGGCTCGGTGACATCGTCGTCGAGCTGGGGATGGTGACCAAGGAGCAGCTGCGCGAGATGACCGTGCTCCAGACCACCCAGACCCTCTACAAGCTCTTCCCCTGGAAGACCGGCACCTACGCCTTCGAGCCCCGGGACGTCACCTTCGACCGCGACACGGTCTCGCCGCTTCGCTGCGAGTCGGTGCTCATGGAGGGCTACCGGATCATCGACGAGTGGCCCATCGTGCGCCGGAAGATCACCTCGGCGGCCATGACCTTCGAGCGGCTCAAGGAGCTCGACCCCTCGGCGGGGCCCGTGGACGGGCGGGGCCCCCGCGACGGCGAGTCGGCGGCGCTGGGGAAGAACGAGTGGCGCGTCTACGGGCTGGCCGTGGACGGGGCCACCGTCGAGCGCATCTCCGACCGCTCCCGGCTGGGCGAGTTCGAGGCGTCCAAGGCGCTCTTCAACCTGGTGAACCTGGGCGTGCTGCGCGCCATCCCCCCCGCCAGCCGGTCCGCGGCCGCGGGGGTGGAGGCCTACGCGCGAAGCTGGCGGGAGCGGGTCCGGCGCGGCGCTGCCGGAGTGCTCGCCACGGTGGTCATCGCGGTGGCCCTGGCGGCGCTGGTCCTGGTGGTCACGGGCGGCGGTGCCCCGGGCCGGGCGCCGCTGCGCCCCGTCGACGACAACCGGGCCGAGCGCTTCATCTCGCGCTACCAGGTGGAGCGGCTCCGGGCGGCGCTCGAGGTCTACCGGGTGGAGAACGGCGCCTATCCGCAGAGCCTGGAGGCGCTGGTGGAGACCGGGCTGGCGCGGCCGCGCGACCTCCGCTATCCGTGGTCCCAGGCCTACGCCTACCGGCGCCAGGGGAACGGGTACCTGCTGGCGCCGCCCGTGGAGTGAGGGGCGCCCCGCCCCAGGAGGACGATTGTCCCAGGAGTCCGAGTCGTCGAGTTCGGTGCGGGTCGAGTTCCCGGACGTGGACAAGCTGCGGATGCTCTGCGGCGCCCACCAGGAACACCTGAAGCTCGTGGAGCGGCGCACCGGCGTGAAGCTCGGGTCGCGCGGCAACCAGGTCGTCGTCTCCGGCGGCGACCCGGCGGCGCGGGCGCTCGCGGAGAGGGTGGTGCGCGAGCTCTACGCGCTCGTCGACTCGGGCTATCCGCTCTACCTGGAGGACGTGGACCAGGCGGCCAAGCTCGTGGCGCAGGGGCAGTCGCCGCGCGAGGTGTTCGCCGACACCATCTACGTCACGGCCCGGCACCGCATCATCACGCCCAAGAACCTGGGGCAGCGCCGCTACGTGCAGGCCATCCGGGAGAACGACATCGTCTTCGGCATCGGCCCGGCCGGCACCGGCAAGACCTACCTGGCCATGGCCATGGCCGTGGCCCACCTGGTCGAGCGGAAGGTGAAGCGCATCGTGCTCACCCGGCCCGCCGTGGAGGCCGGCGAGCGGCTCGGCTTCCTGCCCGGCGACATCGCCGAGAAGGTGAATCCGTACCTGCGCCCCCTGCACGACGCCCTCTTCGACATGGTCGCCGAGGACAAGGCGTCGGCCTTCATCGAGCGCGGCACGGTCGAGGTGGCCCCGCTTGCCTTCATGCGCGGCCGCACGCTGAACGACGCCTTCATCATCCTCGACGAGGCCCAGAACACCACCACCGAGCAGATGAAGATGTTCCTCACCCGGCTCGGCTACGGATCGCGCGCGGTGGTCACCGGCGACGTCACCCAGGTGGACCTTCCGAGCGGTCGCGCCAGCGGCCTCATGGAGGTCCAGAAGGTGCTGCGCGGCGTGGAGGGCATCGCCTTCTGCTCGTTCAGCGAGGTGGACGTGGTGCGCCACCCGCTGGTGCAGGAGGTGGTGAAGGCGTACGAGGGGTACGAGGCGCGGCTGCCGCCCAAGGGCGGAGGGGCGTAGATCCCCGGGGGTTCCCCGGCCACCGGAGCACTCCGGGTGAATAGGTCCATGTGGGCGTCGCCGTAGACCTGGCGTGCGGCTTCCCTGTTGTGGACGTCGCAGAGGACCCTGCAGTTCTCCACCGTGGATGGCCCGCCCCTCCCGCGTGGCACCACGTGGTCGATCTCCAGCCTCACCTCCGAGCCGCACACGCCGCCCGAATCGACCTTCCACTGGCACTTGCCCGCGTCCCGCTTGCGAACCTCCCGCTTCACCTTGGGTGGAACGCTGGCCCGCCGCTTCTCCTGCTGGGCGAGCAGGAGGTCCAGCGCGGCGTCGATCACCTGCTCGTCCGTCGCCCCCGGCTGCACGTGCGATTGCCCCGCCCTGGCCCGCTTCAGCTTCGCGACCAGCGCCCTCGACACGGTGACGTGGATCCGGCTCACCGTCGAGGTGAGGGGCTCGACGATGGTCCTCACCGGTTCCCGCGCGAGTTCCGGAGGAGCCGCCCAAAGTTCACCCGGATGAACTGGCGAAGTCGTTGATTTCACTGGGGGCGGGATCTCGGTGACGACCGTCCTCCTCGGCACCACCGCCGCCGGCATGATCTCCACCGCCACCTGCTTCGCCTCCTGCTTCGAGCAGTGGAAGAACTTCGGCAGCGCCTCGGCCCGGTTTGCCTCGGTCATCACCTTCGCCAGCTGGACGATGCTGGTCAGACACAACCGCCCGTCCCGCAGCGGCTCCACGACCTCGGGGAACCGGGCGACGAGCCGGGCCGCCACCTTCCGGTAGTGGGCCGCTCCCCGGGACACCTTCAACTCCCGGAGCAAGTAGTCGAAGAGGTTGGCGAAGCCAAGCCTCCGGTACGCCCCGGCCCGGTCGAACTCCGAGAGGGCGACGAGGAAGTCCGCGAGGGCGACGTGCTCGCGGTGGAGCAGGTCGGCGAGACGGCGGGAGGATTCGCGGGCCGAGGACAGGTTCGTGTCGTTCATGGATCCACTGTCTCACGGGAAATTTCGACCTCGCCAAGCGCGCGAGGAAGCCCGGGCACGCGCCTTTCCGTGCGGAGATCTCGAACCTCGCCAGGCTCATCGATCGCCGCCCCACGGCCCGATGTGGCCGCGTCGCGGGCCTTCCACGCGCGACCCGTTCGCGGAACGTGAAATCGTCGCGAAAGGCGTCAAGCACTTTCCATCGCGCTTCCACGCACGACCCATCTGCCCGACGGTCCACGCCGCGGACCACCGTCCAGCGTCTTGCGTCCGGCGCGGCCTCGCAGGCGTCCCCCGCTGTTCCCCGCCTCCCTTGCCATCCGTCCGCCCCGGTGCGAACCTCCGCCCTCGTGGACGAACCCCTCGATCCGCGCCCCGGAGCGCGACCGACGCTCCGCCTGCCGGAGCGGGTGGCGGCATCGCTGCTGCTCGTCGGCGCGGCGGTGGCGACCGCCTTCCTGGCCATCCCCCTGGCCCGCCTCGAGATCCCGGGGGAGGAGGCCCTGGGGCTGCCCGCACCGGCCACCATCCGGGCCCCGCGCGACCTGGCCATCCCGGACGAGGAGGGGACCCTGCGAAGGCGCCGTGAGGCGGCCGCCGCCGAGCCCCGCGTCTTCGACAGCGACCTGGGCGCAGGCGCGGAGGTGGAGGCCCGGGTCCACGGCGCCTTCCAGCTCATGCGCGCCACCGAGGCCCGCTGGCAGGAGCGGCGCGGTGCGGGGCGCAAGGAGACCCGCGCCGAGCAGGCCGAGCTTCTCCGCGAGTTCGCAACCCGCCGGCACGACTTCGCCTCCCGGCTCCAGCTCCTGGTGGACGACCCGAGCTTCGTGGCGCTCTCCGAGAGCCGCTTCGACGAGGGGACGGAGGCGAAGCTGCTCGCGCTGACCCGCCGCGGCCTGGCCGCGCCGGTGGTGGAGGACCGGTCGCTCCTCGCCGCCGACCGGGAGCGCGGCATCCGCATCCGCGACGTCCAGGGCGGGTCGGTCCGCGGGGAGCGCACGGTGCGGAACCTCGACGGGCTCGGCGACCTGGCCGAGGCCCGCGCCGGCGTGGACCGCGAAGCCGGGGCGATGCCCGATACCCCCCCGCGCCTTCGCGACGCGCTGGCCAGCGTCGCCTCCGACCTCCTGCGCCCGTCGCTCGTGCTCTCGCAGGCCGAGACCGAGCGGCGCCGGTCGCTGGCCGAGGCGGCGGTCGCACCGGTGGTCGTCCCCATCCGGCGCGGCGACGTCATCGTCCCCGCCGGCGAGCCGATCGAGCGGCGCCACCTGGCGCTCCTGCGCGGCATGAAGGAGCAGACCCGGCACTTCGACCGGGCCGCCATGCGGGTCGGCGCCGGGGTGCTGGTGGCGGCCACGCTCATCGTGCTCTGGGCGGCCGCGGCGCGGCTGGGCGGCACCATCCGCCCGCGCCGGCGAGGCGCCGTCCTCCTCTCCGCCCTCTACCTGGCCATGCTGGCGGCGGCGGCCGGCGGCGTTGCGCTCGCCGACCTGCTCCACGACCAGCTCGGAACCCTGGGCATCGAGCCCCTGTCGCTGCTCGTGCCGGTCCCGGCCGGCGCCGCGGTGGCGGCCATGCTGCTCTCCCCGGCGGCGGGCGTCCTGCTCGCCATCGCCGTGGGCTCGTCGGTCGGGCTCCTGGGCGGGCCGTCGGTCGTCCTGGGGATCCAGGTCACGCTGGCGTCGGTGGCCGCCGCGCTCCTCCTGGCCCGCGCCCAGCGGCGGCGCCACGTCTGGCGTGCCGGCCTCGCGGTGGGGGCGCTCCAGGCCGTGCTGGTGGCCGCCGCCTGGCTCTTCGCCGGGAGGGCCCGGTTCGAGGTCCCACCCCTCGAGCTGGTCGCGTCGCTGGTGGCGTCCTTCCTCTCCGGCGCCCTCATGCTGCCGCTCGCGGTGGTGATCCTGGTGCCGCTGCTGGAGCGGGTCCTGGGGCTGGCGAGCGACCTGCGGCTGCGCGACCTGGCGAGCCTGAACCACCCGGCCCTGAAGGAGCTCATCGTCCAGGCCCCCGGGACCTGGCACCACTCGGTGGTGGCGGGGTCGCTCGCCGAGGCGGCGGCCGGCGCCATCGGCGCCGATGCGCTGCTGGCCCGGGTGGGCGCCCACTACCACGACCTGGGGAAGGGGACCGACCCGGCCTCCTTCATCGAGAACACCCGCGGTGAGAACCGGCTGGCCGACCTCCCGCCGGCGACCGGCGCCGAGCGGGTGCGTCGCCACGTGGACGACGGGGTCGCCGCCGCGCGCCGCTGGAAGCTGCCCCGGGCGGTGGTGGACATCGTGCAGCAGCACCACGGCACCCGGCTGGTCTCCTTCTTCTGGTCGAAGGAGCGCGGACCGGGCGACACCGCCGGCGTGCTCGACCCCTCCTTCCGCTACGGCGGTCCGCGCCCCCAGACCCGCGAGGCCGGGATCGTGATGATCGCCGACGCCTGCGAGGCCTCCTCACGCGAGCTCCCCGAGGTCTCGCCGGAGCGGCTGCTCCACCTGGTGCGCCGGCGCATCTCCGAGATCGTGGACGAGGGGCAGCTCGACGAGAGCGAGCTCACCATCGGCGACCTCGACGCCATCGCCCGCGCCATGGCCTCCTCCCTCGACGCCGTCTACCGGGCTCGATCGGCCGGCGCGTCACCGCCCCCGTCGCCGCCCGACCGCGCGGCGTCGCTCCAGCTCGTCCGGCCGTGAAGCTCGAGCTGCGCAGCGAGCACCCCTCGGGCGGAGCGGTGGCCCGCCGCGTTCGGTCCCGCGTCCGGACGGTGCTCTCCGCCCTGGGGCGCCCCGAGGCCGGCCTGTCCATCCTCCTCACCACCGACGGGCGGATCCGCACCCTGAACCGGCGCTGGCGCGAGGTGGACCACGCCACCGACGTGCTCTCCTTCCCGGCCGACGACCCGCCCGGAAGCGGCCCGCACCTGGGCGACCTGGCCGTCTCCCTCGACATCGCGTTGCGCAGGGCGCGCCGGGCCGGCCGCAGCCTGGGGGACGAGGTCGATCGCTACCTGGTCCACGGCATCCTCCACCTCCTGGGCCACGACCACCTGCGCCCCGGCGAGGCGCGCGAGATGGCGCGGGTGGAGGACGAGCTGCTGGGACGGACGGGCATGGTGACCGAGTCCACGGTGACCGGGTCCACGGTGACCGGGTCCACGGGAAGGCGCGCCGGGCGATGAGGGCCCGCGCCGGCCGGTTCGCGCTCGCCGCCCTGGGGGGGCTCCTCGAGGCGCTCTCCCTGCCGCTGGTGGTGCCGGGGCTCGGGCTCCGCCAGGTCAATCCCTCGGGATTCCTCGAGCCGCTCGCCTGGGTCGGCCTCGTGCCCGCGATCCTCGCCCTCCAGGCGGCCACGGGGCCCCTCGAGGCGGCGCTCCTCGGCCTCACCGCCGGCGCCGCCATGTTCTACGCGGCCATCTACTGGGTGAGCCACGCCATGACCGCCTTCGGCGGCCTCTCCCAGGGGGTGGCCTTCGTCGGTCTCTCGGCGCTGGTCCTCTACATGGCGGCCCACTGGGGCGCGGCCTTCTGGGCCTCCTCGATCGTCCGGCGCCGCACCGGCTGGCCGACATGGGCCCACCTCCCGGTGCTCTGGGTGGCCACCGAGTTCTCGCGCAACTACCTCTTCACCGGATTCCCCTGGGGGAACCTGGGCTACACGCAGGTGCGCAACGGGCCGGTGGCGCAGCTCGCCTCGCTGGGCGGCGTCTACGCGGTGGCCGGGCTCGTGGTGCTCGTGAACTGCGTGGTCGCGGCCTGGTGGTCGAGCACCCGCGCCGGGGGAGGCGCCGCGCGGCCGTGGCGGGCCACCGCGGCGGCGGCGGCGGCCATGGCATTCACCCTCGGATACGGAGCCTGGAACCTCTCCACGGTGCGTCGCGAGATGGCCGGTGCACCTCGGGTGAAGATCGGCCTGGTCCAGGCCAACGTGAGCCAGGAGGTGAAGAACCAGGGACCGCGCCACGCCGAGCGGATCGTGGGCCGGATGTGGCCGCTCACGCTCGAGGCCGACCGGCAGGGGGCGGCGCTGGTGGCCTGGCCCGAGGCCTCCTGGCCGCGGGCGCTCCCTCCCTCGCTTCCCGGGCTCCTCGCGGTGGCGCCCGACCTCGAGCCGCTCCAGGGCGCCCACCTGCTGCTGGGGGCCACCACGGTCCAGTGGATCCAGGGGCCGCAGGGGCGCGTCCCCCAGGTGGAGAACACCGCCTTCCTGCTCGGGCCCGACCTGCGCGTCCAGGACCGCTACGTGAAGCACCACCTCGTCCCCTTCGGGGAGTACGTCCCGCTGCGGGAGTGGCTGCCCTTCCTGCGCGCCGTGGTGCCGGCCATGGCGCCCATCGCGGCCGGGGGGCGGCTCGTCCCCATGTCCTTCGAGAGCGGCGGGCGCCGGATCTCCTTCGCCCCCATGATCTGCTTCGACGCCATCTTCCCCGAGGTGGCGCGCACCTTCGCGCGGGAGGACGTGGACTTCCTGCTGAACCCCACCAACGACGCCTGGTACGGCTACTCCTCCGGTCCCTACCAGTTCCTGGCCATCGTGCGCATGCGGGCCATCGAGACCGGACGGTCGGTGGCCCGGCCGGCCTACTCGGGCGTGAGCGCCCTCGTCTACCCCACCGGCGAGGTGGCCCCCGGCGCCCTCGAGGTCGGTCCGGTTGACCGGGAACTGGCCCCCGATCCCGACGAGCCGCCGCGCCTGCTCGTGGGGGAGATCCCCATCCTGAAGGGGCGCACGCCCTACACCCGGTTCGGTGATATCTTCGCCTGGGGATGCGCCATCGCGTCGGTGCTCGTGCTCGGCGCCGCGATCCTCCGCCGACCCGCTTGAAGCCAGAGCCAGGAGAACCGACCGCCATGCCGTCCCCGACCGCCGCCCGCCTCGACGAGATCTCCGCACGCCTGGAGGCGCTCCGGGGGTCGCTTTGACGTCGAGCGGAAGCGTTCCCGCGCCGCCGAGATCTCGCGCCTCTCCGAGGACCCGGGCTTCTGGGGCGAGAACCAGAAGGCCCAGGGGCTGCTGAAGGAGAAGGCGCAGCTCGAGGGGGCCGTCTCCGAGTTCGACCGGGCCTTCCAGGCCCTCGAGGACGGGCGCGCCCTCGACGAGCTGGCCGAGGAGGCCGCCGACGAGGCCACCCGCGCCGAGGCCGCCGCCCACGCCGACGGGGTGGAGCGCCACGTGGCCGGGCTCGAGTTCCGGCGCATGCTCTCCGGGGAGCACGACCACGCCAACGCCATCGTCGAGGTGAAGAGCGGGGCCGGCGGCGTGGAGGCCATGGACTGGGCCGCCATGCTCTACCGGATGTACGTCCGGTTCTGCGAGCGCAAGGGCTGGGAGGTCGAGCCCGCCGACATGGTGGCCGGCGAGGAGGCCGGCATCTCGTCGGCGTCCTTCATCGCCCGCGGACAGTGGGCCTACGGCTTCCTCCGGGCGGAGCGGGGAGTCCACCGGCTGGTGCGCATCAGCCCGTTCGATCAGAACGCCCGTCGCCAGACCAGCTTCGCCGCCGTGGACGTGACCCCCGAGATCGACGACGACATCGTCATCGACATCAAGGAGGCCGACGTCCGCATCGACACCTACCGGTCGTCGGGGGCCGGTGGCCAGAAGGTGAACAAGACCGACTCGGCGGTCCGACTCACCCACATCCCCACCGGCATCGTGGTGGCGGTGCAGAACGAGCGCAGCCAGCAGAAGAACCGGGGCGTGGCCTGGAAGATCCTGCGCTCCCGGCTCTACGACCACGAGGAGCGCAAGCGGCAGGCGGTGCTCGACGCCGTGGAGGCCCAGAAGAAGGACATCGACTTCGGGTCGCAGATCCGCAGCTACGTGCTGCAGCCCTACCGGCTGGTGAAGGACCTGCGCACCGGCGTGGAGAGCGGCAAGGTGGACGACGTGCTCGACGGGGAGATCGAGGGGTTCATCGAGCCGTACCTGCTCGGCGTGCGCCGGACCGACCGGGCGGTGGACGAGTAGGGAGGAGGCGCCCTGCGGCGCCTCTACCCCCGCGTGTCCACCGCCGTGTAGATGATGGGCTGGCGCGCCTGGAGGAAGCGCTCGATCGCGTCCACCGACCAGCCCGGCAGCCCCTGGAGCCGGACGCCGCAGCCGGCCGGCTGCCTGCCGGTGGTGGCCGACTTGGACCGCAGGAAGGCCACCTCGCCGTCCAGCTCGAGCTTCCGGCCGTCGGCCAGCCCCAGCCGCACCTGGATGCGCGTCCCCACCGGCGGGGGCATGGCGGTGGCGATGAAGACGCCGCCCGAGTCGATGCGGCGGGTGGAGCCCACGTAGAAGTTGTGCTCCGACACCAGGCTCACCGCCACCTCGACCCGCGTGCTGGCGGGCGGCGGGCGGCGCCGCTCCTCGATGAGCTCCTCGTCGATGAGCGACATGAGGTCCGGTGAGGGCCGGGCCGGCGCGCGCGGCGGTGGCTCGTCGGCCTCGGCGAGGGAGGGGGCGTTCCACGGGGGGCGCGGCGCGGAGGGCGGAGGGGAGGGCGGGGGACCGGCAGCCGGCGGCGGCGGGTGGATGACCGGCGCCCTGGGGCGCGGTGGATCCGGACGCACCGGAACCGCGCGCGCCGGCGCCGCGTCGGCGAGGGCGGAGGGCCGGGCGAGAAGCTCGTCGCGCGAGAGGGCGCGTTCCGCCCCGGCCACCGCGGCGAGCGGCTCGACCACCTCGCGCGAGGGCGCCACCATGACCACGCGGACCCCGGACCGGGCGGCGACCTGAGCGGCGGTGAGGGCCGCTCCCCAGGTGGCGTCGGGAGACGCCGGGAGGACCAGGACGAGCAGCAGCGGGGAGATCGCCCGCACCAGGGGCTCGAGCTCGGCCGGGCCGGGCGCGGTGAAGAGCTGCCAGCCCGCCTCCGCCGCCTGGGCGTGGAGCACCGCCGCGAGCTCGGGATCCGGGCTCACGACGAGGATGCGCGCGGAGCTGGCCGCGGCGAGGGTCACGCGGGGCGGCCCCCGGACTCGATGAGGATCCGGCGCTCCAGATCGGCGCGGTTGGTGGCGCTGCCCAGCGCGGTGTCGAGCGAGATCCGGTGGGACTCGTGGAGCTTGTAGAGGTACTGGTCGAAGGAGTGCATGCCCAGGTCGGCGCCAGCCGTCTCCATGTAGGGCTTCAGCTCCTTGATGCGGTTCGCGTCGCGGATCATCTCGCGGACCGACGACGTGGCCAGCAGCGCCTCGACCGCCGGGATGAGCCCTGCCGTGTCGGCCCGCAGGAGGAGCCGCAGCGCAACCACCGCCTGGAGGTTGTCGGCCAGCCGCGCCCGGACCGTCTCCTGCTCGTCGGAGGGGAAGAGCCCCACCAGCCGCCCCATGGCGCGCGGGACGTCGGGGGTGTGCAGCGAGGTGATGACCAGGTGGCCGGTCTCGGCCGCCTTGAGGCAGATGTCGGCCGACTCCCGATCGCGCAGCTCCCCCACCATGATCACGTCGGGATCCTGCCGCAGCGCCGCCCGCAGCGCGTCGGAGTAGCTCGCCGTGTCCGAGCCGACCTCGCGCTGGATGACCAGGCCGCGCCCCGACGAGAAGATGAACTCGATGGGGTCCTCCACCGTGACCACGTGCAGCCGTTCCTGCTGGATGATGTGGTGGATGATGGCAGCGATGGTGGTGGACTTGCCGTTGCCGGTGGCCCCGCTCACCACCACCAGCCCCCGTCGCGCCTCGGCGACGGTGTTGACCACGGGGGGAAGGTTGAGCGTGGCGAAGTCCGGGACGGCGAAGGGGATGGTCCGCATCACCGCACCCCAGCTGCCGCGCTGCTTGAAGATGCTGGCGCGGAACCGGGAGACGCCGGGGAGCGAGTAGCTGCGGTCCACCTCGCGGAAGTCGAGGGGCCCGAAGCCGGAGCCCGGGGCCTGGAGGACGAAGTTGGCGATGGCCTCGGTGTCGGCGTGGCCGAGCGGCGGGACCTTCGCCGCCAGCAGCTCGCCGAAGACCCGGTAGGTGGGGGGATATCCCACCTCGAAGTGCACGTCGCTGGCCTGTCTTTTCACCGCCAGCTGCAGGAAGGAGTGGAACATCTCCTCGCTCAAGGGACCCTGGGACGCTTCCATGCCGGCAGTCTAGCCCGCGAATGGTGGCGGGGGAATCTCGCGTGTGGTTGCATGGGTGGATGCTCGCGTCGGTCGAGGAGGGCGCGCGGCTGCTGGAGGGGAAGGGGTACCTCCCGTCGCGCGAGATCGCCACGTCGGTCTTCCTGGCCGAGCGGCTGGAGAAGCCGCTGCTCGTGGAGGGGCCGGCCGGGGTCGGCAAGACCGAGCTCGCGGTGGCGCTGGCCGCCGCCACGGGCAGGAAGCTGCTCCGCCTGCAGTGCTACGAGGGGCTCGACGAGGCCAAGGCGGTCTACGAGTGGGAGTACGGCAAGCAGCTGCTCTACACCCAGATGCTGAAGGAGCGCATCGGCGAGGCACTCTCCGGGACCCGCACCCTGTCCGAGGCGGCCGACCGGCTCGACGCCGAGGGCAACGTCTTCTTCCACGAGCGCTTCCTCCTGCCGCGCCCGGTGCTCCAGGCGGTCCTCTCCGACGTGCCGGTGCTGCTCCTCGTGGACGAGGTGGACAAGGCCAATCCCGAGTTCGAGGCCTTCCTCCTCGAGGTGCTGGCCGACCAGGCGGTGACCATCCCCGAGCTCGGCACCATGCGGGCGCGCCACCCCCCGCGCCTGGTCCTCACCTCCAACGCCACCCGGGAGCTCTCCGACGCGCTCCGGCGCCGCTGCCTCCACCTCTTCATCGACTTCCCCACGCAGGAGCGCGAGCTCGCCATCGTCCGCTCCCGGGTCCCGGGCGTCCCGGAGGAGCTGTCGCGCCAGACGGTGGCCGCCGTGGCGGTCCTGCGCTCGATGGATCTCAGGAAGGCGCCCTCCATCTCCGAGACGCTCGACTGGATCCGCTCCCTCGTGCTCCTGCAGGCCCACGTGCTCGACGGACGGGTGGTCTCCGAGACCCTGAACGTCCTGCTCAAGCACGAGGCCGATCTGGCCGCGGCCCGCCCCCGTGCCGACGAGATCGCCCGGGGCGTCCTCCCGGTGAGGCGCTAGGAATCCATGCCTGCACCCGCCATCCTGGCCGCCCGCATCCTCGGGGACCACAGGCATGGATTCACTACTCGTGAAGGAGGCGTCTCGCGAAGCGCCTTCGCGACCCTGAACTTCTCCACCACCGTGGGTGACGACCCGGCGCGGGTCCGGGAGAACTGGGAGCGGCTGCGCGCCGCCACCGGGCTCGACTTCGCCCGGGTCCGCCAGGTCCACGGCTGCCGCGTGGTCGACGCCGCCGCCGGCACCGAGCCGGCCGAGGAGGGAGACGCGGTGGCCACCGCCGCGCCCGGAGTGGCCGCCTGCGTCTCGGTGGCCGACTGCGTGCCGGTGCTGCTGGCCGATCCGCGGAGCGGCGCGGTGGCCGCGGTGCACGCAGGGTGGAGGGGGACCATCGACGGGGCGGCAGCGGCCGGGGTGAAGGCGCTCGTCGAGCGGCACGGCGCCCGTCCGGACGAGATGCTCGCGGCCATCGGCCCGGGAATCGGCCCCTGCTGCTTCGAGGTGTCCCGGGATCTGGCGGCGCGGTTCCGGGACGAGGTCGGCCCGGTCACCGCAACCTCGCGAGATCAGGGCTCCCGTGTGGACCTCTGGCGGGCCAACGAGCTCCTCCTCCGGAAGGCCGGGCTCGCGCGGCGGCGCATCGAGACCCTGGGACGGTGCACCTCGTGTGAGGAAAGGACCTTCTTTTCCCACAGACGCGATCGGGGGTTGACGGGGAGGCACGTCGCCTTCATTTCCACCGTTTCTTGACTGCCATGGATAGACGCCCGAGAATTCTCGAGGATTTGTCCTCGACCTCCGCCAGCGCCGCAGTTGCGGCTCTCCTTCTCCTGTCCGGGTGCGCGACAGGAGGGGGCCAGGTCCAGGCCGACGTTTCCTCGCTCCGCGCCGAGGTCCGCACGCTTCAGCGGGAGAACGCGGACCTGGCGAGGCGGGTCGAGTCGATGGCGACCCAGATCGACGTGATGAACGCGCGGGCCGCCCGCGCGAGCGCTCCGCCTGCCGCCGTCGCGCCCGCCGCCGCGAAGCCCTCGGCTCCGGCCCCGGCTCCGGCCGCGGCCGCGGGCACGGGCCCGGCGACATTCGCCGCCGTGGAGGACGCCCTCGTCGTCCCCGCCCACCTGAAGGTCGTCCGGCTCGATCCTGCCGGGAGCACCGTTGCGCCGAAGGGCGGCAAGTCCCCGTCCGCCGCTCCGCCCGTCCCCACCGCCACGCCCATCCAGGAGCCATCGGCCGAGGCCATGGCCTCGCTGGCCCCGGGCGCCAGGCCGTCCCCGTCCGGCGCGCCGGCGGCCTACGAGCGAGCCCGGGCGCAGGAGGGGCTGGCCCGCGCCAGGTCCTTCGAGCAGTTCGCCGACGCCTATCCGTCGAACGCCCGCGCCGGAGAGGCGCTGGTGGACGCGGCCCGCACGAGGATGGAGGCCGGCGACCCCGACGGCTCGTGCGAGGACTTCTCCCGCGCCGTGGCCGAGCACCCGGCCTCGCGCGCCATGCCCGACGCCCTCGAGGGGCAGGCTGCCTGCGAGCTTCGCAGGGGCCGTCCCGCCGAGGCGAGCCGCCTCCAGACCCGCCTCGCCAAGGATTTCCCCGATTCACCCGCTGGCAAGCGTGCCCGTGAGCACGCCCCGTCGGTGCAAGGAGCCGCGCCATGACCCACTGGAAGGTAGCCCTCCTCCTCGCCGCGCTTCCGTCGCTGGCGCAGCCGCAGTCCAACGCGCTCGACCAGGCCCGGGGGACGCAGGCCGTCCAGGACAGGGGGACGGCCCGCACCGTGGTCATCATCGACGCCGCCCAGGACGCGCCGCTCCCGGTGGGAGCGGACGGGACCGTCAACCTGAACGCCGCCGCCGACCGGATCGAGGGGAACACCGCGGATCCGGCCGCGCCCACCGGCGCCCGCGACGCGGGCGGTCTGGTCCAGCAGACCCACGTGATCCAGCGCGGCGACACGCTCTGGGATCTCTCCGGCAAGTTCCTCGACAGCCCCTGGTACTGGCCCAAGCTCTGGTCCTACAACCCGCAGATCGAGAACCCGCACTGGATCTACCCGGGCAACCCGCTCCGGCTCTCGGCGGCGGGCGCCGAGGGTCCGGCGCGCATCATCGAGGTGGCCGGCGGCGCCGACGCCGTTCCTCCCAGGGAGCTCGACGACCTGACCCGGGGGAACATCGACCGGGCCCAGATGCTCGACGACGAGGACACGGTGACGGTGGGCGGCCCGTACAAGATCGGCGGGATGCGGCCGAAGGGGCCGGCGGTGCTGCGCAACAGCTTCGTGACCGCCAACCAGCTCGAGGCCTCCGGGACGGTGATCGCGGCCTTCGAGGAGAAGATGATCCTCTCGGGCGGCGACCGGATCTACGGCCGCTTCAAGGACCCCGACTCGGTCAAGGTCGGGCAGGTCTTCTCCGTCTACCGGACCGACGGGGCCATCATCCACCCGGTGACCAGGCGGCAGTTCGGCTGGAAGACCGTCATCCTGGGAACCGCCCGGGTCACCGCCGTCGAGCCGGGCAAGGCCGCCTCGCTCGTCATCACCTACGTGAACGACGGCATCGAGCGCGGTGATCTCATCGGACCCCCGTCGGAGCAGGCGCGCCGCCCCCTCTTCGTGCGCCCCAACCGCTCCTCCCTCGACGCCTTCGTCATCGGTGTCCAGCCGTCCATCCTCACCGGCGCCGCCGAGTTCAACGTGGTCTACCTCGACAAGGGCAAGGCCGACGGCGTCGACGTGGGCAACACCTTCGAGGTGGTCCGGGCGGGCGACCCGCTGTACGAGCGGATCGACCGGCCGCTCAACACCCCCGGGCTGCCCCGGGAGGTCATCGGCCACGTGGTGGTGTTCGACGCGCAGGAGCGCGCGTCGTCGGCCTACGTGCGCAGGTCCATCTCCGAGCTCCTGGTGGGCGACCACGTCGAGATGCGGCCCACGGCCGATGCAGCCCCAGTGAAACAAGGAGGTTAGACCTCCCCGGCGCGGGGGCCTGGGCGGGGCGTCCCTTGACCTGCCCCGCCTCGGTGCGTATATGACCCCGCCTCATGTGGGGTGCTCGAACCATCCGCCGCGGTGAGGAGGGATGGCCTCGGGCCCTGGACCTCCTTCCAGACCCACCGGATTTCCTCCGGATTCGCGGAGAGTTGCCTCGCCCGGGTGCCCGGGCGGTGGCCGTGGTGGGGTCCCGGACCGCTGGTTCGTCGGGGCTCGAGCAGGCCCGGGACATCGGCGCCATGCTGGCCAGGGCAGGCGCCTGGCTCGTCTCGGGAGGGGCCGTCGGGATCGACGCCGCGGCCCACGCAGGGTCGGTCGAGGCCGGCGGCAGGACGGTCGTGGTGCTGGGAGGAGGGCTCGACCACCTCTACCCGGCGGAGAACCGGGAACTGTTCGCCCGGGTGGTGGAGACGGGCGGCGGGCTGCTCGCCGAGGTGGACGACGGCCAGCGTGCGGCGACGTGGAGCTTCCCGAAGCGCAACCGGATCGTGGCGGCGCTGGGCGAGGCGACGGTGGTGGTGAGGGCGGGTACGCGAAGCGGCGCGCTCCTCACGGCAGGGCACGCCTCGCGGATCGGGCAGCCGGTCTGGGTTGCCGCGGGGGTGGCAGGTGACGACGGAGCAGGGCTCCGGGAGCTCGCCGCGGCTGGAGCCGCGGAGTTCCGCACGGTGGAGGAACTCGCAGCCGGGCTCGGGCTCGAGGCCCGGGACGTGGGGTCCGCGCCGGACGCGGACCCGGGCCGCCTGGCCGGAGAGGCGGCGGCCCTCTGGAGGGCGCTCGACCGCGAGCCGCGGGGAGCCGACGAGGTGGCGCGGCGGGCCGGTGTCGGCCCGGGCGCGGTGCTGGCTGGATTGATGGAGCTCGAGCTGCTCGGGCTCGTGGAACGGAGGCCGGGGCGCGGATTCGCCCGGCGTGAAGTCGGGTCACAAGGAGAATGATGGCCACGGCAGCCAAGAAGGTCGCAGCGAAGAAGCCGGTCAAGGCCGCGAAGCCGGTCAAGGCCGCGAAGGCCGCGAAGGGCGCCAAGACCGCGAAGGCGGCGCTCCGCGTCGCTGGCCGGACACTGGTGGTGGTCGAG
Organism: uncultured delta proteobacterium; assembly: GCA_963828255.1. Lineage (GTDB taxonomy): Bacteria > Myxococcota > Myxococcia > Myxococcales > Anaeromyxobacteraceae > CAIOAK01. Next base: position 74,848 of record CAWHDZ010000012.1, read on the forward strand.
TCGCCGGCCAAGGCCAAGACCATCAAGAAGTACCTGGGGCGCTCCTACGAGGTCCTCGCCTCGGTGGGGCACATCATGGACCTGCCCAAGTCCAAGCTCGGCGTGGACGTCGAGCATGGGTTCGAGCCCCAGTACGTCGTCATCCGGGACAAGACCAAGGTGGTCGCCGACATCAAGAAGGCGGCCAGGAACGCCGACCGGATCCTGCTCGCCACCGACCCCGACCGCGAGGGCGAGGCCATCGCCTGGCACCTCTCCATGGAGCTCGACGCGCCCGGAGGAGACGCCCGGGTCCAGCGCGTCCTCTTCAACGAGATCACCAAGGGCGCCATCCTGGCCGCCATCGAGAAGCCCGGGACGCTCGACCGCAAGAAGTACGACAGCCAGCAGGCCCGGCGCATCCTCGACCGGCTGGTCGGCTACCAGATCAGCCCCATCCTCTGGAAGAAGGTGCGGCGAGGCCTCTCCGCCGGCCGCGTGCAGTCGGTGGCGGTGCGCCTGGTGGTGGACCGGGAGCGGGAGATCGACGCCTTCGTGAAGGTGGAGTACTGGACCCTCGACGCCGACCTGGCCGCCGCGCTCCCTCCCGAGTTCCGCGCCCGCCTGGCCAAGGTCGACGGGCAGAAGGCCGATGTCACCGACGGTGACACGGCACGCGGCCTCGCCGCCGAGATCGGGAAGGCCCGCTTCACGGTGGCCTCGGTGGACCGCAAGGAGCGCCGCCGCAACGCACCCCCGCCCTTCACCACCGCCAAGCTCCAGCAGGAGGCCGCCAACCGGCTCGGCTTCAGCGCCAAGAAGACCATGACGCTGGCCCAGCGGCTGTACGAGGGCGTGGACCTGGGCGAGGACGGCACCACCGGCCTCATCACCTACATGCGCACCGACTCGGTGCGGCTCGCCCCCGAGGCGGTGGAGTCGGTCCGCGCCTACATCGGGCAGGTCTACGGCAAGGACCACCTTCCCGAGGCCCCCATCGTCTTCAAGACCAAGCAGAAGCAGGCCCAGGAGGCCCACGAGGCGGTGCGCCCGGTCTCGACCTCCTTCCCGCCCGAGAAGGTGGCCCCCCACCTCGACGCGCAGGGGGAGCGGGACATGAGCCGGCTCTACGAGCTCATCTGGAACCGCTTCGTGGCCTGCCAGATGGTGCCGGCGGTCTACGACCAGACCGTGGTGGACGTGGAGGCGGGCCGGGCCACGTTCCGGGCCACCGGTTCGGTGATGAAGTTCCCCGGGTACCTGGCGGTCTACGGGGCGCAGCGCCCCGAGGACGAGGCCGGCGCCGAGGTCGAGAAGGAGGGCGAGGAGGGGGCCCGCGACAAGGCGGAGGATCGCTCCCTGCCGCCGCTCGAGGCCGGCCAGGATCTGACACTGGTCCGGCTGCTCCCCGAGCAGCACTTCACCCAGCCGCCTCCGCGCTTCAACGAGTCTTCGCTCATCAAGGAGCTGGAGGAGAAGGGCATCGGCCGCCCCTCCACCTACGCCTCCATCCTCTCCACCATCCAGGACAAGGGGTACGTGGAGAAGCTGGAGCGGGTCTTCAAGCCCTCCCACCTCGGCCTCGTGGTGACCGACGAGCTCGTGAAGGCCTTCCCCAGCGAGCTCGACGTGGCCTTCACCGCCGGCATGGAGGAGAAGCTCGACGAGGTCGAGGAGGGCACCACCGGCTGGCAGGCCGTGCTCACCGAGTTCTACGACCGATTCAAGGTCGACCTCGCCAAGGCCGGCGAGCTGATGCGGGACGTGAAGACCGAGCAGCAGCCCACCGAGGTCCCCTGCGAGAAGTGCGGCAAGCTCATGGTCATCAAGTGGGGGCGCAACGGGGAGTTCCTGGCCTGCCCGGGATACCCGGAGTGCCGCAACACCATGAACTTCCGCCGCGAGGGGGACGCCGTCGTCCCGATGAAGGAGGAGGACGTCCCCACCGACGAGAAGTGCCCGGAGTGCGCGGCCCCCATGGTGATGAAGCGGGGGCGCTTCGGGAAGTTCTTCGCCTGCACCCGTTACCCGGAGTGCAAGGGCACCAAGTCGGTGCCGCTGGGCGTCCCGTGCCCCAAGTGCGCCAGCGACCTCTCCGAGCGCCGCTCCCGCCGCGGCAAGACCTTCTACGGCTGTACGGCGTATCCCAAGTGCGACTTCGTCTCCTGGGACAAGCCCCGGCTGGAGAAGTGCCCGCTCTGCGAGAACCCGTGGCTCGTGGAGAAGTTCTCCAAGCGCGACGGCGCGGTGGTGGCCTGCCCGATCAAGGAATGCGGCTACCGGCGGGCGGGGGGCGACACCGCCCCGGCGCAAGCGGCGCACTGAACGGCGTACGGGCTGGCCTCGAGCCGCCGCTGCTCGATCGGCTCCCCGCAGCCGGCGCACATTCCGTAGGTCCCGGTGTCGATGCGGGCCAGCGCGCCGTCCACACGCGCCAGCTCGGCGGTCTCGACCGCTCCGACCAGCGCGATGCGCTCCTGCTCCTCCTCGCTCTGGGCTCCGTCGGCGAACTCGATCTCCCGCTCGGCGCGGATCTCGGCGATGCCTGCGTTCCCGTTCTTGATGAGGGTCGCGAGCTCCTGCCGGCGCGCTTCCAGGCGCTTCCTCGCGGCCTCGAGCTGCTTCTGGCGCATCCGATCCTCCTCTCCGGGCGGGAGCCCGGCATCCCCCGTAGCGTGCGCTCCCGGGGGGCGGTTCGCAAGGCATCGCCAGGGGCGTACCCGGCGGCGGCGTGATAAGTACCGCCCGCGATGGCGCCGCCGGACGACAGGTCGGGGAGGGTGACCGTGGTCGGGGCCGGCCTGGCCGGGAGCGAGGCGGCCTGGACGCTGGCCCGTGCCGGGGTGCCGGTGGACCTCGTCGAGATGAAGCCGGTCCGGCGCTCCCCCGTGCAACGGCTCGACGGCTTCGCCGAGCTGGTCTGCTCCAACTCGCTCCGATCCGACGATCCCCTGAACGCCGTCGGCCTCCTCCACGAGGAGCTGCGCCGGGCCGGGAGCCTGGTGCTCTCCTGCGCCGACCAGACCCGCGTGCCGGCCGGCGGCGCGCTGGCCGTGGACCGCGAGGCCTTCAGCGCCCTCGTCACCGACCGGCTCACCCGGGAGCCGCTCGTCCGCGTCGAGCGTGCCGAGGTCGCGTCGCTCCCCGAGGGCCACGGCCTCGCCATCCTGGCCACCGGGCCCCTCACCGGAGATTCCCTGGCGGCGGCGCTGGCCGCCCTGGTCGGGCCCGGTCTCTCCTTCTACGACGCCATCGCGCCGGTGGTGACCGACGAGAGCATCGACCGGACCGTGGCCTTCGCCGCCTCCCGCTGGGGGAAGGGGGAGGGGGCCGACTACCTCAACCTGCCCATGGACGCGTCCGCCTACCAGGCCTTCGTGGCCGCCCTGCTCGCCGGCGAGAAGGTCGTGCCGCACGGCTTCGAGGAGCCGCGCTACTTCGAGGGGTGCCTGCCCATCGAGGTCATGGCCGAGCGAGGTCCCGACACCCTCCGTCACGGCCCCATGAAGCCGGTGGGGCTCGACGACCCGCGCACCGGGCGCTGGCCCCACGCGGTGGTGCAGCTCCGGCGGGAGGACGTGGCCGGGACCGCCTGGAACCTGGTGGGCTTCCAGACGCGCCTCACCTGGCCCGAGCAGCAGCGGATCTTCCGGGAGTTCATCCCCGGCCTCGCCTCGGCCGAGTTCCAGCGCCTCGGCCAGGTCCACCGCAACACCTTCGTGGACGCGCCCCGGGTGCTCTCCCCCGACCAGTCGCTCCGCGCCCGCCCGGACCTCTTCCTGGCCGGCCAGATCACCGGCGTGGAGGGCTACGTCGAGTCGGCGGGCTCGGGACTCCTGGCGGCGCGCGCCGTGCTCGACCGGCTGGCCGGGCGCCCGTTCCGCCCCCCGCCCGCCACCACGGCGCTGGGGGCGCTGCACCGCCACGTCACCGGCGTGGCCCACCCCGAGGGGCTCGCCTTCCAGCCGTCCAACGTGGTCTTCGCGCTGTTCCCGCCGCTCGACGGGCGGCGCCGCGGCAAGGGGGAGCGCAAGCAGGCCTACGCCGAGCGCGCCCGGAAGGACCTGAAGGAGTGGATCGGATGAGAACCCACACGGCCCTCGCCGCGATCGCGGCCCTCCTCGCCGGGCAGGCGTGCACCCCGCGCACCGCGCCGCCGGTCACGGCCGGCAAGCGGATCTCCGGGGGAGCGGCGGCCGCGCTCTCCGCCTCGCCGGACGGGAGCCGCCTGGCCTGGCTCGAAGGCTGCGCCGCCGTCCCGGGGAAGGGGCCCGCCTGCAGCCTCCTCGTCGCGCCCGCGGGTGGCGCGCCCGCGGGTGGAGGGGCGCCGGTGCGCGTCGCCGAGAACGTGGCCCTGGCGGCCGGTTCCCACGCCTGGAACGCCGATGGCTCGCTCTCCGCCCTGGCCAGCCGGGATCCGGTCTCGGGCGCGGGGGAGCTCGTGGTGTGGCGGCCCGGGGCGGAACCCCGGCTGCTCGCCCGGCGGGCCAGGCTGTTCACCGGTGGTCCTGGTGGCGAGGTGGCGTTCGTCGCCGACGGCGACCTCCTCGTGGCGGCGCCCGGCAGCGACCCCGTGCGCCTTCCCAGCGGCGGCGGCGCCCTCGAGCTCGCCTTCGCCCCGGCCCCGGCGCGCGCGCTGGCGGCCCGGGTGCGCGGCGCGGGCGGGTCACCCGTCCTCCTGCTCTGGCGGGGGCTCGCCGGGGAGCCCGCGGTGGTGGCCCGCGACGTCGGCTCCTTCGCCTTCTCCCCCGACGGCGGCTGGCTTGCGGCGGTGGCCGGCGTGGCGCCGGGGAGCGAGGGAAACCTCGTGGCCGTCCCGGTGAGCCCGCCGGCGGGAACCGCGGCGGAGCCGGTGATGGTGGCCCGCGCCGTCGGCCCGTTCCAGTGGGCCCCGGGCGCGGACCGGCTCGCCTGGCTGGAGGGATTCGACGCCCGCGTCCACGCGGGCAGGCTGGCCTCCGCCCGTCCCGGGGAGGCGCCGGTGGTCCACGGCGACCGGGTCACCGCCTTCGACCTCGCGCCCGGCGGGGACCGGCTGGCCTACGTGCGGCACGTCACCGAGGGTGGATACGCCGCCAACCTCGAGCTCTCCCCGTCCGGCGCGGCCGCGCCGGCCACCGTGACCCGCGACGCCGCCGCCTTCGCCTTCTCCCCCGACGGCCGCTTCCTCCACTACCGGGCCGGGTGCGCCCCCTCCGGCGACGGCTGCGCCCTCTTCCGCGTCCCGTCCGCCGGCCCGTCCCGGGAGGCCGAGTGGCTGGCCGACGGGGTGGCCTCCTTCGCCGTCGCCCCTGGTCGCGGCGAGCGGGTGCTCGTCGCGCTGGCCCGCCGGGACGGGGCCGGCGCGGACCTGTCGGCCTGGGCGGGCGGCAGGCTCGTCCCGCTCGACGGGAGGGTGCTCCCCGGCAGCCCGCTCCTGCTCCCGCCGGAGGGCAAGCGCGCCGCCTGGATCGGAACCGCCCCGGAGCGCGCCGGGGTCTTCGTGGCCGACCTGCCGTAGGAGGCCGGCGAATGGCCCGGCCCCCTGGCGCGTGGTAGCAGGGAGTCGTGGCCCAGGACGTCGCCGCGCTCCCCGAGGAGGTCCAGCGCTTCTCGCGCTGGCTGGCCGGCGAGCGCCGCGCCTCGCCGCAGACCATCCGCGCCTACCTGGCCGACCTGGCCTCCTACGTGGCCCACCTCGCCTCGGTGGGCGTCCCCCTCGTGCCCTCGTCCCCGGCCGCGGTGCGCGGCTGGCTGGGCGGGGAGTCGGCCACGAACGGTCCCACCTCGCTCTCCCGCAAGCTCTCCACGGTCCGCACCTTCCACCGGTTCCTGGTGAAGGAGGGGCTCTCCACGGTGAACCCGGCCCGCGCGGTCCAGGCGCCCCGGCGCCCCCACCGGCTGCCCGAGGTCCTTCCCGAGGCCGACGTGGCGGCGCTGGTCGAGGCCCCGGCCAATCCGGGGGCGCTCGGCCTGCGCGACCGCGCCTTCCTGGAGCTCCTCTACTCCTCCGGGCTGCGCGTCTCCGAGCTCACCGGGCTCGACCTCGACGACCTCGACCTGCCGGGAGGGCTGGTGCGGGTGCTCGGCAAGGGGGGCAAGGAGCGGGTGGTCCCGGTGGGAGGGCCGGCGCGGGAGGCGCTGCGCCGATGGATCGAGGAGGGGAGGGGGGCCTTGCTCGCCGGCGTGGACGGCGCAGGGGCCCGTGGTGCACTGTTCGTGAACTACCGGGGCGGACGGCTCTCGGCCCGCTCGGTGGCCCGAAGGCTCGATCGCTGGGTCACGGCCGCCGGCCTGCCCCGCCACGTGCACCCCCACGTCCTGCGCCACTGCTTCGCCACCCACCTGCTCGGCAACGGCGCCGACCTGCGCGGCATCCAGGAGCTGCTCGGCCACGCCTCGCTCTCCACCACCCAGCGCTACACCCACCTCGACTGGAAGCGGCTCGCCGACGTCTACGACCGGGCCCACCCCCGCGCCCGGTCGGGGCCGTAGCGCCGGGCCCGGAGCCGCGGTACATCGTCCGGATGATCCGATCGACGACGGTCCTCTGCGTGCGCCGCGACGGCCGGGTGGCGATGGCCGGCGACGGCCAGGTGACGCTCGACAAGACGGTGATGAAGTCCGGGGCCCGCAAGGTGCGGCGCCTGGGGGAGGGCAAGGTGCTGGCCGGCTTCGCCGGCGCCACCGCCGACGCCTTCACCCTCTTCGAGCTCTTCGAGAAGAAGCTCAAGGAGCACGGCCGGTCCCTGCCGCGGGCCGCGGTCGAGCTGGCCAAGCAGTGGCGCACCGACCGCTTCCTGCGCCGGTTGGAGGCCCTGCTCATGGTCGCCGACGAAGGGAGCCTCTTCGTGCTCTCCGGGTCGGGCGACGTCATCGAGCCCGACGCCGTCCCGGGGGGCGCGGTGGCGGCCATCGGCTCGGGAGCCCCCTACGCACTCTCGGCGGCGCGGGCCCTGCTGGCCCACACGTCGCTGCCGGCCCGGACGGTGGCCGAGGAGTCGATGAAGCTGGCCGCCGAGATCTGCATCTACACCAACGACCGGCTGACCATCGAGGAGGTCTAGGCGATGCAGCCCAAGGACCTGACGCCGCGGGAGATTGTCGCCGAGCTCGACCGGCACATCGTGGGGCAGGACGCCGCCAAGCGCGCCGTGGCCAACGCCCTGCGCAACCGCTGGCGGAGGCAGCGGGTCGCCGCCGACCTGCGCGACGAGGTGATGCCCAAGAACATCATCCTCATCGGCCCCACCGGGGTGGGCAAGACCGAGATCGCCCGCCGCCTGGCCCGTCTCGCCGATGCACCCTTCGTGAAGGTCGAGGCCTCCAAGTTCACCGAGGTGGGCTACGTGGGGCGCGACGTGGACTCGATGATCCGCGACCTGGTCGAGGCGGCGGTGAAGCTCGTGAAGGAGGAGGAGATGGAGAAGCACCGCTCCCGGGCCCGCGAGGCGGCCGAGGACCGGGTGCTCTCCGCGCTGGGTCAGGCCGGGGATCGCGACAAGGGGCGGGCCCGGCTGCGGGCCGGCACCCTCGACGACGAGACGGTGGAGATCGAGGTCGCCGAGTCCGCGCCCCAGGTCCCCATGATGGCCGGCCCGGGGATGGAGGAGATGACCCAGGGGCTCCAGGAGATGTTCAAGAACATGGGGCCGGGCGGGCTGGGGTCGATCTTCGGCGGCGGGAAGAAGCGCAAGCGGAGGCTCCCGGTGAAGGAGGCGGTCGAGCTGCTCTCCGGGGAGGAGGCGGCCCGCATGGTGGACATGGACCGGGTGGTCCGCGAGGCCCTCGACCGGGCCCAGAACCACGGGATCGTCTTCATCGACGAGATCGACAAGATCGCCTCCCGCGACTCCGCGTCCGGCCCCGACGTCTCGCGGGGCGGCGTGCAGCGCGACCTCCTGCCCATCGTGGAGGGCTCCCACGTCGCCACCAAGCACGGCCCGGTGCGCACCGACCACGTCCTCTTCATCGCCGCCGGGGCCTTCCACGTGGCCAAGGTCGCAGACCTCATCCCCGAGTTGCAGGGGCGCTTCCCCATCCGCGTGGAGCTCGAGCCCCTCACCCGGGCCGACCTGGCCCGCATCCTGCGGGAGCCGCGGGCCTCCCTCACCCGGCAGTACGAGGCGCTGCTGGCCACCGAGGGGGTCGAGGTGGTCTTCCAGGACGACGGGGTGGAGGAGATCGCCCGCATCGCCGAGGAGGTGAACGAGCGCGGCGAGAACATCGGCGCCCGCCGCCTCCACACCGTGATGGAGAAGCTCCTCGACGTGATCTCCTTCGACGCCGACCGCATGCGGGGAGCCCGGATCCCGGTGGACGCGCGCTACGTCCGGGAGCGGCTCGAGGGCGTGGTTCGCGACGAGGACCTGTCGCGGTACATCCTCTGAGTTGTGCTATGGATTCCACGATGAACGGCAACGCTTCCATCGCCGCACGGGCGCAGGCGGTCCTCACCCCCAACTACCGGCAGGCGCCGGTGGCGCTGGTCCGGGGGCAGGGGAGCCGGGTCTGGGACGCCGACGGCAAGGAGTACCTGGACCTCATCTGCGGCATCGCCGTGAACGCGCTGGGGCACTGCCATCCGGCCGTTGTCCGCGCGCTCGAGGAGCAGGGGCGCGCGCTCTGGCACGTGTCCAACCTCTTCTACACCCCGCGTGCGGTGGAGCTGGCCGAGGAGCTCGTCCGTGGCTCGTTCGCCCGGCGGGTCTTCTTCTGCAACTCGGGGGCCGAGGCCAACGAGGCCATGCTCAAGCTGGCCCGGAAGGTCCACGCCGACGAAGGCCACCCGGAGCGCAACGAGATCGTGGCCTGCGTCAACTCCTTCCACGGGCGCACCCTCTTCGCGCTCACCGTCACCGGCCAGGAGAAGTACCACCACGGGTTCGAGCCGCTCGTGCCCTCGGTCCGCCACGTCCCCTTCGGCGACCTTCCGGCGCTGGAGCAGGCGCTCGGCCCCCGCACCGCCGCCTTCGTGGTCGAGCCCATCCAGGCCGAGGCGGGCGTGCTCCCGCCCCCCGCCGGCTACCTGGCCGAGGCGCGGAGGCTGGCCCACGCGGCCGGCGCCCTCTTCTGCCTCGACGAGGTGCAGACCGGCATGGGGCGCACGGGCAAGCTCTGGGCCCACGAGTGGGAGGGCGTGACGCCCGACATCATGAGCTCGGCCAAGGCGCTCGCCAACGGCTTTCCCATGGGGGCCATGCTGGCCACCGAGCAGGTGGGGATGCACCTCACGCCGGGCAGCCACGCCAGCACCTTCGGCGGGACGGCGCTGGCCTCGGCGGTGGCGCTCGCCACCCTGCGGGAGATCCGTGCGGTGCTTCCGGCGTCCGGAGAGGTGGCCGAGCGGCTCCGGGCAAGGCTCTCGGCCATCCCGGGCGGCCGGGTCGTGGGGGTCCGCGGTCGCGGCATGCTCCTCGGCGTGATGGTCCGCGGCGTGAAGGCCGGCGACGTCGT
>CAWHDZ010000013.1:0-51854 GCA_963828255.1 uncultured delta proteobacterium
GTGAACCGGGGAGCGAAAAGTTCGCCCAGGCGAATTCCGGGGAACGTGACGCGGAGGAGACGGTCCTGCGCGGCCATTGCGCCGCCTACTTCGTAGCCGGCGCCGTTCACTCCTCCCGGTACACCGCCAGCGACCCCTCGTTCTCCCACACCTCCACCTTCGACACCCGGACCCGCTCGCCCTCGGTCTCCGCGATCTTTCGATTTGCCTCGTCGAAGAAGTACCGGGCGATGTTCTCGGCGGTGGTGTTCAACTCGTCGAACGGAGGGATCTCGTTCACGTTCCGGTGATCGAACCGCGCCCCGATCTCGGCGACGATCCGCTGAAGATCTGCGAAGTCCACCACCATGGAGAGGTGGTTCAAGCTCGAGGCCCGGGCGTGGAGCCGGATCCGCCAGTTGTGGCCGTGCAACCGCTCGCACTTCCCCGGGTGGAACCGGATCTGGTGCGCGGCGCTGAACATGAAGTCCTTCGAGATCTCGTAGACGGGTACGCCCATGGCGGCGCGCAATATAGCCGCACCCCGGCGCACGCGCACCCCGTCCGGTACGTGGCCTGTCCGGCATCCGGGGGGCGACCTCCCGGCGGGAATCCGGCCCCCCGCCGCGGCGTTCCCGGGTTAGCATCCGCCGCCGATGAACACCGTCGCACAGATGGCCCTCCTGGCCGCCGCGGGAAGCGCGCTCGGGCTCGCCGCCAACGCGGTCTCGCCCCATCCGGCGGAGCTCCGGCAGCCGGTCCTGTCGGCCGCGGAATCCGGGGGCGGCGCCTGCGCCATGCCGGCCTCGGCCGCCCCCTCCACGTCCACCCCTCCCCCCTGGCGGCCGGTCCGCATCGGCGTGGACGAGGCCAAGGGGCTCTGCACCGCCTGCCTGGCCGGCTTCGTGGACGCCCGCGGCCCGCACGAGTTCGCCCACGGCCACATCCAGAACGCCGTCCACCTGCCCGCGGCCGGCCACCCCGACGAGGCCGCGGTCGTCGCCCAGCTCCGCACCTACCCGCTCGTGGTGGTCTACGACGGGGATTACAGCTGCGCCGTGGCCGACGACGTCGCCGGGCGGCTGCGGCGCGCCGGGCTTCCCGACGTGCGGGTCCTCCAGGGAGCCTGGCCCGCCTGGGTCGCCGCCCAGGGGCCGTCGGCGGCGGGCATGTGCGGCGCCTGCGGCGCGGAGGCGTTCGGGAAATGAAGCTCCTCGCCCGTGCCGCGCGCATCATCCTCGGCGCGCTCTTCCTCTGGGCCTCGGTCACCAAGGTCCCGGACATGGCCGCCTTCGCGGAGGGCGTCGCCAACTACCGGATCGTCCCCCCGTCGCTCGTGCCGGTGGTGGCGGCGGCCGTGGTCGGCGTGGAGATCGCGGCCGGCGTCGCCCTCATGCTGAGCGTGTGGGCCCGGGCCGCGGCCCTCGTGCTCGCGGCCCTCCTCGCGGTCTTCACCGTCGGTCTCGCGAGCGCCCTGGCCCGCGGGATCGATCTCGCCTGCGGCTGCTTCGGCGGGACCGACGCGGCTACCTGGTGGACCGTGCTGCGCGACCTCGCGCTGCTGGCCTGGGCCCTCGGGGTGGCGGCCTCGTCGCCTTCACCCCCGCCTTCCCCTTCCCCGGCCCTCGACCCGGCGCGCGCGCCCTGATCGGGGCCAGCTCCAGAAAGTACTGGTAGGGCAGGAAGCGCCGCTCCCGGGCCACCTCGAGCCCGGCTCTGCGCGCCTCGGCGGCGACCTCGGTCCGGGAGATCTTGTGCCCCGGCGGCGGCCCGACCGGCAGCTCCCGCTTGTGGAAGTCCACGATCACGATGCGTCCGCCGGCCGCGAGCCTTCCAGCCAGCCGCTTCAGATACCCGGCCCCGTCCGGGAAGTGGTGGAACGCATTCACCACGAGGATGACCTGGCAGCGCCGCGGCGGGAGCGCGCCGCGCCGCGCGTCGGAGAGGATGGGGTGGACGTTCTCGATCCCCGACTCCCCGATGCGCTTCCCGATCTCCTCGATCATCCTCTGGTCCACATCGATGGCGTAGACGGCGCCTTCGGGGCCGACGGCGCGGGCCATCCGCAGCGCCAGGTAGCCCGTTCCCGCGCCCACGTCGCAGGCCACGTCGCCCGGACGGAGCGCCAGCGCCTCGACGACCCGGTCGGGCATCTGCCAGGCCTTCCGCTCGGGGTCCTCGAGCTTGCCCAGGTAGCGGGCGAAGTCCTCCGGGTTCCTGTGCTTGTCATACGGCCCGTGCGAATGGCCGTGCTCGTGATCGTGATCGTGGTCGTGCTGGTGCCCGTGACCGTGCATGTCTCTCACCTCTTTCTCATCTCCGTCGCGTCCAGGAACCTTCGCACGACGACCGCCGGATCGGGAGCGTCGAGCCAGGCCCGGATCGCGGCCAGCCCGTGCGCCCCTGCGGCGACGACCTCCGGCGCGTTCTCGACCTCCACCCCGCCCAGCCCCACGAGCGGCAGCCCCAGCAGGGCTGCCTCCCGCAGCGGGCCGAGCCCGACCGGCGGGCCGTACCCCCGTTTCGACGGCGTCTCGAAGACCGGGCCGAAGGTCGCGAAATCAGCGCCGGCAGCCTTCGCCCGCTCCACGTCGGCGGCGGAGTGGCAGGAGACGCCGACGAGACGCCCGCTTCCGACCAGCCGCCGGGCATCCCCCGGCGGGATCCCGGCCGCGGGCAGGTGGACACCGTCCGCGCCGGCCGCCACCGCCACGTCCAACCGATCGTTGACGAGGAGGAGCTGGCCCGCCTCCGAGACGACCACCCGGAGTGCACGGGCCATGTCCAGCAGTTCCCGTCCGGTGGCTCCGCGCGCACGGAGCTGGACGGCCACCCCGCCGGGCGGAGATCCCCGCAGGGCCGCCGCCGTGTGCGCCACGAGCCGACTGCCCCAGGAGGGGTCGGTGACGAGGTAGACACGCGGAGGGCGCGGGGGCATCATTCGGCGGCTTTCGCACCGAGCATGCCCGAGAGGTCACCTCCTTGAACAGCGACGTGAGCACCCTCCTCGATTTCCTGGAAGCGCAGCGGGCCAAGCAGGCCCCCCACTTCCCGACCGTGAAGTTCGACAAGGTGCTCACCTTCATGGGCACCACCAGCCTACCGGGCACGCACGCCGCGGTGGCCGTCCTGCCGATCGTCCGGCTCCAGCCCGGCGCCTCGCCCTCCGAGATGCGCGTCCACCTCCGCGGCCGCCTGCCGCGCGCGCTGGCCCGCAACGAGTGCGTCACCGTCCACGTGGACAAGGTGGACCAGTACCAGGGGTACCAGATCAAGTCCCGGCCGCTCTCCGGCGCCGGCTCCGAGACCCAGGTCTTCGAGGCCAGCGGCGACGACCTGGTCGTGGAGGGGCGGCAGATCTACACGGTCCACCACAGCCCATACACCATGAAGTTCTTCGAGCAGATCCCCTACGACGAGGTCGAGCAGACCGTGGGGAGCGTGAAGTACGCCTTCGTCGGGATGGGCGAGACCGCCAACATCTCGCCCCGCTTCGTCTTCCACCACGAGAGCAAGCTCGACCGCCTGGTCCTCTTCCACGGCGACGGCCTGGCGCTCAAGACCTACATGAACCTGAAGCACAACCGGCAGGAGACCCGGATCGTGGTGGACCTCGACACCTTCGAGGGCTGGGCGCTGCAGGGGACGGTCGAGGAGTTCGCCCCCCACCAGCACCCGGCCGCCTACGACCGCATCTGCCAGGGATTCGCCGCCGGAAACTGGGGGCGCCCGTCGCGGGTCTTCCGGTTCGTGGCCGACCGCTTCGAGAAGATCGCGCCGTTCCGCGGGTAGCCGGGCTTCACGGCTACCGGGGCGAACCCACCAGCCCGGTCATCGGGCTCGACGCCGCGGCGTGGAGCCGCATGGGCATGCGCCCGGCCAGGAAGGCCTTGCGCCCCGCCGACACCCCGTCCCGCATGGCCTCGGCCATGAGCACCGCGTCGCCCGCCTCGGCGATGGCGGTGTTCATGAGGACGGCCACCGCGCCCAGCTCCATGGCGATCGCGGCGTCGCTGGCCGTTCCGACCCCGGCGTCCACCAGCACCGGCACCCTCACCGTCTCCATGATGATGCGCAGGTTGTAGGGGTTGCGGATGCCCAGCCCCGAGCCGATGGGCGCGCCGAGCGGCATGACCGCAGCGCAGCCCACGTCCTCGAGCCGCTTCGCGGTGACCGGGTCGTCGTTGGTGTACGGGAGGACGGTGAAGCCCTCCTTCACCAGCACGGCGGCCGCCTCGACGAGCCCCACCACGTCGGGGAAGAGGGTGCGCCGGTCGCCGATGACCTCGAGCTTCACGAGATCGCCCATGTCGAGTTCGCGGCCGAGCCGCGCCGTCCGCACCGCCTCGTCGGCGGTGAAGCAGGCCGCCGTGTTGGGGAGCAGCTTCATGCCCTTCGGGATCCAGGAGAGGAGCGACGCCTCCCCCTGCTTCGAGAGGTCGAGCCGGCGGACGGCGACCGTGACCACCTCGGCGCCCGAGGCGACGAGCGCCCGCTGCATGGTGGGGAAGTCGGCGTACTTGCCGGTGCCCACGAGCAGGCGGCTCGTGAAGGCGTGCTTGCCAATCGACCAAATGTCCGCCGCGCGCGTCTCCACCGCTACCCCCCTCCGACGAAGGCCACGATCTCGACCGCGTCGCCACCGTGGAGCACGTGCCCCTCGTGGCTGTCCCGGGTGACGACGGTCTCGTTCACCTCGACCGCGACGCGCGGCGCCTTCACGCCGAGCAGCAGGAGGAGCCCCGAGACGGTGGTCCCGTCGGCCACCTCGCGAATCTCGCCGTTGATGGAGATCTGCATCGGGGGCGGATCTACAGCGCCGGGGGCCCGAAGGCAATCGGCGTGGTAGAGTCGCCGGTGGCCCTCACCCCCTTCCACCAGCTCGTCGCCGCCGAGACCCTCACCGCACGCGGAGGGGTCGGGACGGCCCGCCTGGCGCCCGCCCTGGCCCACGCCTCCCTCGACCTGAACCCCCACCAGGTGGAGGCCGCCGCCTTCGCGCTCTCGGCCCTGTCCACCGGCGGGGCGGTCCTGGCCGACGAGGTGGGGCTCGGCAAGACCATCGAGGCGGGGCTCGTGCTCGCCCAGCTGGCGTCGGAGGGGCGCGACCGGGCCGTGGTGCTCGTGCCGGCGTCGCTCCGCAACCAGTGGCGCGACGAGCTGCGGTCGCGCTTCGGCCTGGCCGCCGAGGTCGTGGACGGCGAGAGCGCCCGCGCCCATCCCGGGAACCCCTTCGACCGGCCCGGCATCGTCATCGTCTCCACCGCCTTCGCCGCCCTGCGCGCCGACGAGCTGGCGCGCGTGCCCTGGGATCTCGCCGTGCTCGACGAGGCCCACCGGATGCGCAACGCCTGGCGGAAGGACCACCGCACCGGGCAGGCGCTGCGCCGCGCCCTGCGCCGGACGCCCAAGCTGCTGCTCACCGCCACCCCGCTGCAGAACGACCTGATGGAGCTGCTCGGCCTGGCCTCCTTCCTCGACGAGACCCTGCTCGGTGACGAGGACTCCTTCCGGCTCCGCTACGCCACCGGGGAGCTGACCGGGGAGCGCGCCGCCAATCTCCAGGCCCGTCTCGCACCGGTGGTCTTCCGCACGCTGCGCCGGCAGGTGAAGGAGTACGTCCGCTTCACCGCGCGCCGATCGATGGTGGAGGACTTCGCCCCCTCCCCGGAGGAGCAGGCCCTCTACGACCGGGTGAGCGAGTACCTGCGCCGCGAGGACGCGGTGGCCATCCCGCCGGCACGGCGGGCCCTGCTCGTCCTGGTGTACCGGAAGATCCTGGCCTCCTCCTCCTTCGCGCTGGCGAGCACGCTCGACCGGCTGGCCGACTCCCTCGCGCAGAGGCTGGCCGGCGCCGGGGCCGTGGCGGCCGAGTGCCCGGAACTGGCCGGCTTCGCCGAGGAGGCGGAGGAGTGGGAGGAGCGGGCCGGAGCCGCACCGAGGCGCGCCCCGTCGCTGCGCCGGATCATGGAGACGGAGCTGGCCGAGCTGCGCGCCTGCGCCGCCTCCGCACGGGCCATCCGCGTGAACGCCAAGGGGGAGGCGCTGTCGCGGGGGCTCGACCGGGCCTTCACCGTGGCGCGGGCCTGCGCCTGGCCGGAGAAGGCGGTGATCTTCACCGAGTTCCGGCGCACCCAGGACTACCTGCGCGAGCTGCTCGCGGCGCGGGGCTTGTCGGTCACCTGCCTCTCCGGGGATGCCGGGTCGGCCGACCGGCGGCAGGCGCTGGTCGAGGAGTTCCGCGACCGGTCCCAGATCCTCCTCATGACCGAGGCCGGGGCCGAGGGGTTGAACCTCCAGTTCTGCAACCTGGTGGTGAACTACGACCTCCCCTGGAACCCGCAGCGCATCGAGCAGCGCATCGGGCGCTGCCACCGCTACGGCCAGGAGCGCGACGTCCTGGTGGTGAACTTCCTCAACCGGCGCAACGCCGCCGACGCGCGCCTCTACGACCTGCTGGGCGAGAAGCTGGCCCTCTTCGACGGCGTCTTCGGCTCCTCCGACGAGGTGCTGGGGGCGCTGGGCAGCGGCGTGGACTTCGAGCGGCGGGTGCTCGACATCTACCAGTCCTGCCGGACCTCCGCGGAGATCGACCGGGCCTTCGACGAGCTGCGCCTCGACCTCGACGGCCGCATCGGGGCGCGGCTTTCGGCCGCGCGCTCGCTCCTCTTCGAGCACTTCGACGGGGACGTGCGGGCGCGGATGCGCCTCACCGAGCGCGAGGCCGGGGAGGCGGTGCGCCGCCGCGCCGCCGACGAGGAGGCGCTGGTGCGGTCGGTGCTGGACGCGGGCTCCGACCTCTCCGTGCCGGCACGCCGCGGCCGCCTGGCCCTCGCCGCCGCCGAGGCAGTGCGGGCGCGCCCGGCCGAGGCCGTCCACCGGATCGAGGTGGACTCGGGCTCGCTCCCGGCCCGGCTCGGCCACCTGGCGGGGCGCGAGGGCTGGTGGTTCGCCTGGCGCCTCAGCTTCGAGGGGCTCGTCCCCGAGGAGCGGGTCGTCCACCTCGTCCTCCGGCAGGAGGGCGACGGCTGGGCGGTGCTCGACTCCGCCGACGCGGCCCTCTTCGCAGCCCTGCCCGCCCGGGCCGGCTCCGGCGCACCGGGTGGCGCCGCGCCGCTCGGCTCGCTCCCCGAGGAGGCGGTGGCGCGCCTCTCCGCGGCCGCCCGCGACGAGGTCGTGGCCCGCTCCGACGCCGCGATCGACCTCGCCCGGGAGCGCTGGGACCGGTCGATCGAGGACGGGCTCGAGGCCCCGCGCCAGGCCGCCGACGCGGCGCGCGCGGAGTGGGGACGTGCCCGCGCCGCGCTCCACGACCCGGCGAGCACACTGCCCCTCCCCGATCGCCGCGGACACGTCGAGCGGGCCGAGCGGGAATACCGGCGAAGGCTCGACGCGCTGCGCGGCGCCGAGTCGCTCCGCCACGCCGAGAAGGACCGGGCCATCGGGGAGATGCGCCGCCGGGCCGAGGTCCGGGGACGGCGCAAGCTGGTCGCCACCGCCTGGTGGCGCTGCACCTGATAGGATCCCTGGCCGGCTCATGGCCCTCCACCCCGAGCTCCTCGACCGGCCTCCCTCCGAGGGAGCGCGAACCGTCGTCCTGGCCTTCCTCGCCGAGGCGCGCGAGCGGGCCGGACGGATGGGAGACCCCGGCGACGAGGAGGCCCTGCACGACTTCCGGGTCTCGGTCCGCCGGCTGCGGTCCGCGCTGCGCGCCTGGCGCGACGTCCTGGGCGGCGCGGTGCGGGGCAAGGACCTGCGCCGGCTGCGCCGCGTGGCCCGGGCCACCGGCGACGCGCGCGACGCCGAGGTGCTGCTCGCCTGGATCGCCCGGGCCGGCGAGGAGCTCCCGCCCGCCCACCGCGCCGCGGCCGGGTGGCTCTCCCGGAGGCTCGCTCCGCAGGCCGGACGTTCCGACCTCTCCTCCACCGTGGAGCGGTTCGTCGAGGCCGCCGACTCCCTGTCGCGCCGCCTGAAGCACGAGCGTCCGCCTCCCTCCCGGGAGACCTTCGGCGAGGCCATCGCGGCGCGGATCCGGGAGCAGGTGGCCGCGGTGGCGTCCTGGCTCTCCCGGGTGGAGACCCCCGCCGATGCCCCGCTGGCCCACCGCGCCCGCATCGAGGGGAAGCGGCTGCGCTACCTCCTCGAGCCGCTCCGCGACACCCCCGGTGCCGACGCGGCCGGCGCGGTGAAGGCCCTG
Source organism: uncultured delta proteobacterium (assembly GCA_963828255.1). GTDB lineage: Bacteria > Myxococcota > Myxococcia > Myxococcales > Anaeromyxobacteraceae > CAIOAK01. The sequence goes on from CAWHDZ010000013.1 coordinate 8,177, forward strand.
AAGAGGTTCCAGGACCTCCTCGGGGAGCTCAACGACGCGCTCGTCGCCGGCGAGGTCATCCGGGTGGCGCGCCACGACGCCGAGGCCGAGCGGCTCCGCGAGGAGGAGCCGGGCCACGGGCCCGGCCTGCGCCCGGGACTGCTGGCGCTCGAGCTCGGGTCGGAGCGGCGCGCGGCGGCGGCGTACGAGCAGCTCCGGCGGGAGGTGCTCTCCGGCGAGGGGAGCGCCTCGCTCGACCCGGCGCTGGCCGTGGCGGAGGCGCTCGTCGCAAACGCCGCGCGGCACGGGCCGGAGAGCCCGGAGTCCCGCCACCTGCTCGACTCCCTGCCTCCCGGGGCGAGGGAGTGGCCCGGCGCGGTGGAGGAGGAGGCCGGCTGGCTCCCCGACTCGGCGGGGCGGGAGGGCTTCCGCCTCCTGCGCAGCGGCTCGGGCGATCGCTTCTTCCGGGAGGTCGCCTCCGGGCCGGGAAGGCGGCGCGGCGCGGTCCGCGAGCCGGTGGATGCCGCCACCTTCGAGGCCTACTGGCCGCTCACCGAGGGGCGGCGCCTCCACCGCGTCCGCAGGATCGATCCCTCCGGGAGCGGCTGGCGGGTGGACGAGTACCTCGACCGCGCGCTCGCGCTCGCGGTGGGGCCGGCCGACGCCGGGCCGCCCGGGTGGCTCGAGCAGGTCCGCGTGCGCGACGTCTCGGGGGAGCGGGCCTACCGCGACGAGGTCATCGCGCGGAGGGCGCGGCGCACCTGATCAGGGCCGGGCCAGCGGCACCCGCACGCGGAGCGCACCGGGGAGCAGGGTCCAGCGGGCCGGCAGCCGCCCGGGCTGCTCGCCGTCCACGTCGAGCAGCACCTCGGCACCGTCCACCGGCTCGGCCTCGACGACCCGCCCCCGCAGGCAGCGGGTGTTGCGGAGCTTCACGTGGGTCCCGTCGTAGAGCATGCCCCGCTTGGTCAGGAAGTCGGTGAAGCCGAGCCCCTTCCAGACGGTGAGGTCGAGCAGGCCGTCGTCCATGCGGGCCCCGGGGGCGACCATCATGCCCGCGCCGAAGTAGCGCCCGTTGCAGACCGCGACGGCGGTGATCCGCTCCTCGGTCCACTCCCCGCCGTCCACCCTCCAGCGCACCGGCTGGTCGCGGTAGCCGAGCAGCGCCTTCGCGCTGGCCAGCGTGTAGGTGAGCTTGCCACCGCCCAGGTGCCCGCCGCGCGCCAGTTCCCGGACCACCCTCCCCGACACCCCGAAGCTGGAGACGTTCACGAAGTGGCGCCGCTGCGGGGAGCCGTCGTGCCCGGTGAACTCCACGAGCCCCACGTCGCAGGTGACGGTGACCCCGACGGCCAGCGCCCGGGCCGCCTCCTCCGGGGTCCCGGGCCAGCCCAGCGACCGGCGCAGGTCGCCGCCGGTGCCGTGCGGGATGCAGCCGAAGAGCACCTCCGGCTCGACCACCTTGCCGGCCCCGGTCAGGCCGTCCACCACCTCGCTGGCGGTGCCGTCCCCGCCCACCGCCACCACCATCCGCTCCCCGCTCCGCGCGGCGTCGCGGGCGATGTCCACCGCCTCGCCCTGGCGCGTGGTGAAGACCGCCTGGAAGTCCCCGTGGGAGTCCTTCACCGCGCGTGCAATGCGGTCGAAGTGGCGGCCGGTGCGGCCGCCCCCGCTGGCGGGGTTCACGATGAGGAAAGGTCGCAGGACGGCCTCCGGCGCGGGAGTCTACCGGGGTTCACCGGGGGGCGCCTGCCGCGGCGCGTCGAGGTCCACCGAGCGGGCGGCCAGCAGCCGGACCAGCCGGGTGATGGGCACGCCGGTGGGGCAGAGGGTCTCGCATCCCGTGCAGGTGGTGCAGGCGGCCAGCGCGTCGCCCGAGCGGGCCAGCATCTCGTCGCTCTTCCCGAGGAGCCGGAAGGCGGCGTGGAGCCCCAGGGAGCGGACCGCCGGGATGGCCGCCCGCATGGTGCAGCCCGACTCGCACAGCCCGCAGCAGATGCAGGCGCTGGCCGCCTCGGCGGCCGCGCGGACGTCCTCGCCGGTGGGGGCGAGCCGCTCCACCGCGTAGCTGGCCAGGAAGCGCTCCTCGCCGGTGCCGCGGCGTCCGATGGCGCGGAGCGGGTGGGACACGGCGGCCCGCCAGGCCAGCCAGGCGTAGCTGCGGACCTTGCTCACGCGCCCCTCCCGGCGGCCGAGCGGCCGGCCAGCCAGCCGGTGAACATGGCCACGCCCATCCCGGTGCCGTCGGATGACGGGTCGTGCCCGCCGACCACCGCACCGGCCGCGAAGATGCGCGGGTGGAGGACCCGCCCCTCGGCGTCGAGCGGGTGGAGTTCGCCGTCCACGCGCAGGCCGGCCGCCAGCAGCGGCTGGGGGGCCCGGCTGTCACGGAGGGTGAGACTGGCCGGCGGGCGGGCCGCGAAGCGGACCGAGGGGTCGGCGAAGGGCCCCTCCGAGGCCAGCACCGGCAGCCCCAGGACCGCTTCCCGCAGCTCGCCGCGCCGCTCGATCCCGCCGCCCACGAAGCGGCCGCTGGCCAGCACCCAGGACCGGGCCAGCACCTCGCGCCCCCCCACCGCGGCGGGGAGGTCGGGGCCGGCCCCGGAGCGGACCTCGCCCTGGAGGACCTCGACGCCGGCGGCGGCCAGGCGGGCGTCGATGGCCCGGTGGAACCGGAGCCCCGGGACGCTGGGGATGTCGGAGAGGATCTCGGCCACCGGGATCCCGGCCTCGGCGGCGATGCGCTCCGGGACGCGCGTGGCGGGGTCGATGCCGAGCACGGCGGGCAGGACCGCGGCGGCGTCGCCGCGCCGGAGCACGCGTCGCAGCACCCTGCCGGCCTCCTCGGCCGCACCGGGGGCCTCCAGCAGCCGGGCCAGGTCGAAGGGGCGCCCCAGCGCTCCCTCCTCCCAGCGGAAGAGGTCGAGCAGCACGGCGCGGGGCGTCGGCCCTCCCAGCGCCCGGACCCGCACCGCCCCGGAGGCGATGAGCCCCGGGTCCCAGCCCAGGTGCCCCTCGAAGCCGCAGACGACGAGCGTGCCGCGGACCTCGGCGAGATCGCCGGCCGCCATGGAGCGGTGGCAGGCGGCCGCGGCGTGGGCGTGGCCGAACGGGGTGAGGAGCCAGCGGTTGCGGCCGCTGGGAGGCGCGAGGACGTCCGACATCTGCCCGGTGGCGAACTCGACCGCGTTCCAGAGCCGGTCGAGCCGGTCGCGCAGGAGCCGGTACGGGTGGCCGGGGCGCGTGGCGGCGATCCGCCGGGCCGACTCGACCACCCCGGCGCGCGCCGCGAAGGGGGTATCGGGCATGCAGCCCGGGTCCTGGGCCACCGAGACCGCGCCGCCGGAGAGGCCGGTACTCCCGGGGGCCTTGCGGACCAGCACCACCCGGGCGCCCCCCTCCCGCGCGGCGAGCGCGGCGGTGGCGCCGGCCATGCCGCCGCCCACCACCAGCACGTCGCACTCGATGCGCGTCGAGGGGGCCACGCTAGAGCCCTCCCAGGCCGCGGTGGACCGCACGGAGGAGCTCCTCCTCGGCGAGCTGCCACCCGTCGAGGACCGGCCTGCGCTCCCGCCAGCCCACCTCGAGCAGGTCGGCGAGCTCGTCGCGGAGACGGTCGGCGTCCCAGCCGAGCTCGCGCGCCACGATCTGCGCCGCAGGGCGGGCGCAGTCGAGGCCGCCGCAGCCCCCCAGCGCGAGCCGGCAGCGGCGGCGCAGGTCCTGGAGGCGGCGGACCTTCTCGTGCCTGGCGATCCAGGCCACCTCGGCCGCCAGGATCCCCTCGTCGCGGCAGAGGACGAGCTTCATGCGCGGGTCGTCGTCGGCCACCCGGAGCACCTCGCGGGCCCTCGACCCGTGCCGGAAGACCAGGCGCGCGGCGACCGGCTCGGGGATGCCGTGCCGGGCCGCCAGCTCGCCCGGGGAAGGGACCTCGTCCCCTCCCGGCAGCGGGACCTCGTGGGTGCGGCAGGGAAGGACCCCCTTGCCGAGCATGGCCACCACCCGGTCGGCGAGCTCCTCCGACTGGGCCCGGTAGCTCGCCAGCTTGCCGCCGACGAAGGAGAGCAGCCCGGCCGAGCCCTCGGCGGCGTGGTCGAGGATCCGGTGGTCGCGGGAGAGGTCGTCCTCCTCGACGCCGTACTCGAAGAGCGTGGTGCGGACGCCCCACCATGCCCGGGTGATGCGCGCCTGGCGGATGGACGGCACCAGCGACGCGGCGCCGTCCACCAGGTACTCGACCTCGTCGGCGGTGGCGTCGAGGTCGTCTGGGTCGCCGAAGAAGTCGTCGTCGGTGGTGCCGATGATCGACTCCATCTCGTGGGGCATGAGGAACATCTGCCGCCCGTCCACGGCGGTGCAGATGATCCCGTAGTTTCCGTGGCGCCGGTCGAGGGAGAGGTGGACCCCCTTGCCGGGACGCATGGGAACCTGGAACCCGTTCGACCGGCCAAGGCGGGGCGACCAGCCCCCGGTGGCGTTCACCACCACCCCGGCGCGGGCCTCGCCGTGCTCGCCGGTGACGGTGTCGCGGAACCGCACCGCCACCACCCTGCCCCCCTCGCGGACCAGGCTCTCGGCCTCGGTCCAGGTGCGCACGTCGGCGCCGTGGTCGGCGGCGGAGAGCGCGTTCAGCAGGCAGAGCCGCTGCCCGTCGATCCCCCACTCGTCGAGGGTCACCGCGCCGTGCAGGCCAGGGCGCAGCGAGGGCTCGATCCGGTAGAGCTCGTCGGCGGAGAGGCGGACCGAGGGCTTCCCTCCCTTGAGCGGCTGGAAGAGGTCGTAGGTGCCGACGTAGACCTCGGTGGCGTACCAGGCGACACGGTCGAGGAGACGCGACCCCTCCTCGTGGGTGGCGAAGGGGAGGAGGAATGGGATGCGGAAGGTGAGGTGGGGCGCGATGCGCCGGATGTAGCCGGCGTCGCGGGAGGCGGACGCGGTCACCCGCCGGTCGCTCGTCATGTAGCGGATGCCGCCGTGGATCATCCCGGAGCTGCCGCCCGACGCGCCACAGGCCAGGTCCTGCTTCTCGAGGAGCAGCACCGACAGCCCGCGCATGGCGCAGTCGCGGGCCACGCCCGCGCCGTTCACGCCGCCCCCGAGGACGACGACGTCGTAGGCGTGCTCGCGAGCCGGTGCCGCCATGGGAGGCGGCTACTTCCCCGGCTCCACGGTGCTCTTCACCGAGAGCTCACGGAGCTGCTTCTGGTCGGCGTCGCCCGGGGCCCCGGTCATGAGGTCGGTGCCCTTCTGGGTCTTGGGCCAGGCCACCACGTCGCGCAGGGACTCGGCGCCGGTGAGGAGCATGACCAGGCGGTCCATGCCCAGCGCGATCCCGCCGTGCGGCGGGGCGCCCATCTTCAGGGCGTCGAGGAGGAAGCCGAACTTGCTGCGGGCGTCCTCGTCGGAGATGCCCATGGCGCGGAAGACCCGGGCCTGGACCTCGGGGTCGTGGAGGCGGATGGAGCCGCCGCCGATCTCGAAGCCGTTCAGCACCACGTCGTAGCGCCAGCAGTAGACCCTGCCCGGGTCGGACTCGAGGTAGGGCAGGTCCTGGTCGCGGGGTCGCGTGAAGGCGTGGTGGGCCGCGGCCCAGGTGCCGGCCTCCTCGTCGTACTCGAAGAGCGGGGGATTGACCACCCAGAGGAAGTTCCAGTTCCCCCCCGACCCGTACTCGGGGATGAGCCCCATCTTCTTGGCCAGGTGCACGCGCAGGTTGGCCATGACCGTGTGCACGGTGGAGGGCTTGCCGAACTGGAAGAGGACCAGGTCGCCGGGCACGACGCCCATTGCCGCATTCACCGCGAGTCGCATCTCGGGGGTGATGGTCTTGGCGAAGGGCGACTGGGTCCACTCCCCGCCCTCCCCGATCTTGGCCCGGGCCAGCCCCTTCGAGCCCATGCCCCTGACGTACTCCTCGAGCTTGTCGATCTCGGTGCGGGAGAAGGCGGCCGAGGCCGGGACCTTCATCCCCTTGACGATCCCGCCGGCGGCCACCGCCTCGGCGAGCAGCGGCACCCCTCCCCCGCCGTGCTCCTTCACGAGGCCGGTGAGGACCACGTGCTCCATGCCGAAGCGCAGGTCGGGCTTGTCGTTGCCGTACTTGTCCATCGACTCGTCGAAGGGCATGCGCCGGAAGGGGCGCGGGATCTCGACTCCCAGCACCTCCTTCCAGAGCTTTACGATGAGCCCCTCGATGACGTCGAAGACGTCGTTCTGCTCGACGAAGCTCATCTCCACGTCGATCTGGGTGAACTCGGGCTGCCGGTCGAGGCGCAGGTCCTCGTCGCGGAAGCAGCGGACGATCTGGAAGTACCGGTCGAAGCCGGCGATCATGTAGAGCTGCTTGAAGAGCTGGGGGCTCTCGGCCAGGGCGTAGAACTTGCCCGGGTTGAGGCGGCTGGGGACGAGGAAGTTGCGGGCCCCGCCCGGAGTGTACTTCACCATGAAGGGGGTCTCGAGCTCGAGGAACCCACTGTCGGTGAAGTAGTTGCGGGTCAGGTGGTTGACCCGGGCCCGGGTCATGAGGGTCCTCTGCAGCGGGCCGCGGCGCAGGTCGAGGTAGCGGTACTGGAGCCGCTTCTCCTCGGCGGTGTCGATCTGATCCTCGATGGGGAAGGGCGTCGGCTCGGAGCGGTTGAAGATCTCCACCTCGGTGCCGTGGACCTCGATCTCGCCGGTGGCGAGCCGCGCGTTCACGTTGGACCCGCGGGAGACCACCTTGCCCCGGATGCCCACGCAGTACTCGAGCCGCACCTTCTCGGCCACCTCGTGGACCTCGGGGCGGACGTCCTCCTCGAAGACCACCTGGGTGACCCCGACCCGGTCGCGCAGGTCGATGAAGACCGCGCCCCCGTGGTCGCGGCGGTTGTTGACCCAGCCGAAGAGGACGACCTCCTTGCCGATGTCGTCCTTCGTCAGCTGTCCGCAGCTGTGGGTGCGCTTCTGCTCGGTGATGAAACGGGCCACGCGTGCCTCCCGGCGAGATCTCTGGGGAACCTTGCTCGGTAGCACCGGCGAACGCGGCGCGTCAAGGCGCGATTCTCGCGCCCTGGAGGGCCGGGACGGGCCGGGGCGCGCCCCTCAGGTCGCGGACCCGGAGCTGCAGCCGCCGCATCCCGTCCCAGTCGTCGAAGCCCAGCGACACCGCGGCCTCGACCGGCCCCGAGCACAGGGCCAGCCGGTCGCCCATCTGGAAGGCGATGGCGTCGCGGTCGGCCAGCACGAGCTTCAGGTGCACGCCGGCCGCCCCCACCTGCCGCGCGCGCGACGGGCGGGCGCGCACCCCGAAGACCGGCTCGGGGTTCCCGGCGCCGAAGGGGGCCAGCTTCTCGAGGTCGGTCGCGGCCCGGTCGTCGAGCTCAAGCGGGTCCACCCATGCGTCGATGCGGGTGCGCGGGACGAGGTCGTCGTCCCGGAGGACCGAGGCGGCGTGGGCCTCGAAGGCCGCCCGGAAGGCTGGGATGGCCCCGGGATCCATGGTGACCCCGGCGGCGTGCTTGTGGCCGCCGAACCGGGCCAGGTGGACGGCGCAGGCGGCCAGCGCGTCGTGGAGGTGGAAGGCCGCGATGCTCCGGCCGCTCCCCTTCCCCACGCCGCCTGCGACCCCCACCAGCACCGCCGGCCGGTGGAAGCGCTCCACCACCCGGGAGGCGACGATGCCCACCACGCCGGGGTGCCAGCCCGGACGGGAGAGAACGAGCCCCCGGGCCCCGGCCGCCACCAGGCGCGCCGCGTCCTCCAGGGCCTCCTCCAGGATCTGCCGCTCGATCTCCTGCCTGGCCCGGTTCTCCCGGTCGAGCTCCTCGGCGAGCGCGTCGGCCGCGGCCGGATCGGCGGTGGAGAGGAGGCGAACGCCCCGGCCGGCGTCGTCGAGCCGTCCGGCGGCATTCACCCGGGGTGCGAGCCGGAAGCCGACCTGCGAGGCGGTGACCTCGCCGGTGGCCACCCCGGCCACGCGCAGGAGCGCCCGGACCCCCGGGCGGCGGGCCTTTCCGATCTCGGCGAGGCCGAAGCGGACCAGCACCCGGTTCACCTCGACGAGCGGCACCACGTCGGCGATGGTGCCCAGCGCGACCAGATCGAGCATCTCGCGCAGGTTGGGCTCGGGGCGGGTCGCGCCGAACCGGCCCCGCTCCCTGAGGCGCCTGCGGAGCGCCATGACCAGGTTGAAGGTCACGCCCACCGCGGCCAGGTGCTTGGAGGGATAGGCGCAGCCGGACTGGTGCGGGTTCAGGATGGCGCTGGCCGCCGGCAGGTCCACCGGGACCGTATGGTGGTCCACCACCACCACGTCCACGCCCCGGCGCGCCGCGGCGGCCACCTCGGCCACGCTGGTGATGCCGCAGTCGAGGGTGACGATGAGGTTCACGCCCTGGTCGGCCAGCCGCTCCACGGCCGCGCCGTTCAGGCCGTAGCCCTCCACCAGCCGGTGGGGGATGTAGGTGCTCACCACACCTCCGGCGGCGCCCAGGAAGCCGGACAGCAGCACCGTGGAGGTGACCCCGTCCACGTCGTAGTCGCCGTAGCAGGCGATCCGCTGCCCCTCCTCCACGGCGCGCACGATGCGCGCCACCGCGCCCTCCATCCCCTTCATGGTGTAGGGGTCGGGGAGGTCCTCGAGGCGCGGGGAGAGGAACCGGGAGGCCAGGACCGGGTCGGCGAGACCGCGGGCGGCGAGCGCCCGGGCCGCGAGCGGGTGGAGCCCGAGCGCCCCGGCGAGGCGGGACGAGGACGCCTCGTCGACGCCCCCTTCGACCTCCACCCATCGCTTCTCCGGCGCCGTCACGGGATCGGAGTAGCACCCGGTGCTGACACCGCACGGCGAGCCGCAGTGCGGCGAGCAAGAACCTCGGACGAGCACTCCCCCGTCACCGGACGTGCCACACCGCCCGCACGTTGGGCGCCCTACCGGTTGGACGCATCTGACCCACCCCGAAGGATCGAGGTCCGTCCCGGAGGTGCGGAGGGCAAATGGACCGTGCGGCAAGAATGATTTTTGCCGATCTGGGGATATGCTCAGACTCTCCCGGTCGCACGAACACCAGGATGGAAGGGACACGTCTCGATGAGCTCCATTGACCCGATTCAGCCACCCGGCCCCGAGGAGAAGCTCCCAGAGGGGCGGGAGTCCGCGCCCCCGGGCGTCAGGACCATGGCATTCGTCCGCTGGGCGCTCATCGGCCTCATGGCGGTGGCGGCCGTGGCGGCCTGGGTGCACTTCGCGCGCACCGGCCAGGAGGTGACGGATTGCTCGCAGGCCAACTACGTCTGCCCGATGCACCCGTCGGTGCTCTCCGAGCGCTCCGGGAGCTGCCCCATCTGCGGCATGGACCTGGTCTCCATCGCCAGCCTGGGCGAGGGGGCCAAGGGAGGGGTGGGCGTCCACGCCCACGGCGACGCAGCTCCCGCCCCCGGGAAGTACTGGTGCCCCATGCACCCCGAGGTGGCCAGCGACGACCCCAACGCCATCTGCGACAAGTGCGGGAGCATGAAGCTCATCCCGCGCGAGCAGGTGCCGGGACTCACCCCCATCGACGTGAGCCAGGAGCGGCTGCAGCTCATCGGCATGCGCACCGCGCCGGCGGTCCTGGAGAAGCTCGTGCCCACGCTCCGCACCGTGGGCATGGTGGCTCCCGACGAGGGGGCGGTCGCGGTGGTGACGAGCCGCGTGACCGGCTGGGTCGAGAAGGTGATGGTCTCGCAGAGCGGGGAGCGCGTGAAGAAGGGTCAGCCGCTCGCCAAGATCTACAGCCTCGAGCTCAACAACGCCCAGCTCAACTACCTGAACGCCATCAAGTGGACCCGCGACTGGAGCGCCGGGCAGTCGCAGGCCGGCACCCAGGCGCTGGAGGTGGACGCCCGGCAGCGCCTCGTCCTGAACGGCTTCACCCCCATCGACATCGCCGAGCTGGAGGAGAAGAAGACCCCGCTCGAGTTCCTCTCCATCCGGGCCCCCATCGACGGCTACGTGGGGCGGCGCGGCGTGCAGGTGGGCGCCTACGTCACCCCGGGCCAGGAGCTCTACGAGATCGCCGACATCGCCAACGTCTGGGTGCTGGCCGACGTCTACGAGGCCGACATCGGCCGGGTTCGCGCCGGGCAGCGCTCCAGCCTCGCCCTGCAGGCGCTCCCCGGGGAGACCTTCGTCGGCAAGGTGGCCTACCTGTATCCCGCGGTGAATCCGCAGAGCCGCACCATGCAGGCGCGCATCGTCGTCCCCAACAGCAAGGGGCGGCTGCGCCCCGGGATGTACGCCGACGTGACCATCGACCTGGGCATGACCGAGGGGACCACCATCCCCGCCGACGCGCTGGTGGACACCGGCGAGTCCCAGTACGTCTTCGTGGCGCTTCCCGGGGGGCGCTTCGAGCCTCGTCCGGTCACGGTGGGCGTCCGGACGGCGGACAAGGTCCAGATCCTCCGGGGCGTGCACCCCGGCGAGAACGTGGTGACGACCGCCAACTTCCTCATCGACTCGGAGAGCCGGCTGCGCGCGGCGATCCAGGGCTTCGGCGGGAAGTAGGGGGCGCCCATGGTCTCGAAGATCATCGAGTTCTGCGCCCGGAACCGGCTGGTGGTCCTGTTCGGCGTGGCCATCGCCACCATGGCGGCGGCCTGGTCGATCTCGCGCACCAAGATCGACGCCATCCCCGACCTCACCGACCCCCAGGTCATCGTCTTCACCGAGTGGATGGGGCGCAGCCCGACCCTCATCGAGGACCAGGTCACCTACCCCGTGGTGTCCGCGCTCATCTCGGCGCCCAAGGTGGTGGACGTCCGCGGCTACTCGATGTTCGGCATGTCCTTCGTCTACGTCATCTTCGACGAGGGCACCGACATGTACTGGGCCCGCAGCCGGGTGAACGAGATGCTCGGCACCATGCGGGCGCGGCTCCCCGACGGCGTGGTGCCCACGCTGGGGCCCGATGCCACCGGCATCGGCTGGGCCTTCCAGTACACGCTCGTGGACAAGAGCGGCCGGACCTCCATCGACGAGCTGCGCACCTTCCAGGACTTCTCGCTGCGCTACGCGCTCGGCGCCGTGCCCGGCGTCGCCGAGGTGGCCAGCGTCGGCGGCTACCAGAAGCAGTACCAGGTCACCATCGACCCCAACCGCCTGCGCGCCTACGGGGTCAGCCTGGAGGAGGTGGTGCGGGCCATCCGCGAGTCCAACCAGGACGTGGGCGGGCGGGTCGTCGAGATGTCCGGCCGCGAGTACTACGTGCGCGGCCGCGGATACATCCAGGACATCGGCGCGCTGGCCTCCACGTCGGTGAAGGCCAACGGCCCCTCCGGCGTGCCGGTGCTCCTGCGCGACCTGGGCACGGTGCGCTTCGGCCCGGACATCCGGCGCGGCGCGCTCGACTGGAACGGCGAGGGCGAGGCGGTGGGCGGCATCGTGGTGGTCCGCTACGGGGAGAACACCCTCGAGGTGGTCGACCGGGTGAAGAAGCGGCTCGAGGAGCTCAAGCCGGGCTTCCCCCCCGGGGTCACCGCCGAGGTGGCCTACGACCGGACCGAGCTCATCTTCCGCTCCATCGGCACGCTCAAGCGGGCGCTGCTCGAGGAGATGCTCACCGTGGCCGCGGTGATCCTGATCTTCCTGCTCCACGTGCGCTCGGCGCTGCTCCCCATGCTGTCGCTCCCCATCGCGGTGGCGCTGGCATTCGTCCCGATGTACTTCCTCGACATCCCGGCCACCATCATGAGCCTGGGCGGGATCGCCATCGCCATCGGGGCCACCGTGGACGCCGAGATCGTCATGATCGAGGCCTCCCACAAGCGGCTCGAGTCGGCCCCACCGGGCGCCGACCGGCACAAGCTGCTCGCCGAGGCCGCCCGCGAGGTGACGCCGGCCATCTTCTTCTCGCTGCTCATCATCGCGGTGAGCTTCCTTCCGGTCTTCACGCTCACCGGCCAGGCCGGCCGCCTCTTCCGGCCGCTCGCCTTCACCAAGACCTTCGTCATGCTCTCGGCGGCGGTGCTCTCCATCACCTTCGCGCCGGCGCTGCGGGACCTCCTGCTCCGCGGGAAGATCCGCCCCGAGTCGAAGCACCCCATCTCGCGGGCCATCATCAAGGTGTACAAGCCCTTCGTCTTCGTGGCCCTGCGCTGGCCCAAGACCACCATCGCGCTGGGGCTGATGGCCATCCTCTCCGCCGTGCCGCTGGCGCTGCGGCTGGGCAGCGAGTTCATGCCGCCCCTCAACGAGGGGGACGTGCTCTTCATGCCCACCACCTTCCCGGGCATCTCCATCGAGGAGGCCAAGGGGTCGCTGCAGCGGCAGGACCGGGTGCTGCGGAGCTTCCCGGAGGTGATCTCGGTCTTCGGCAAGGTGGGACGGGCCGAGACCGCGACCGACCCGGCCCCCATCACCATGCTCGAGACCACGGTGCGCCTCAAGCCCGCCTCGGAGTGGCGGATGGTGGACGCTCCGCGCTGGTACTCGGGGTGGGCCCCGGGATGGATGAAGACGCTCCTGCGCCCCGTCTGGCCGGACCGGCGCCGCATCCAGTTCGACGAGCTCACCGCCGAGATGAACCGGCAGACGCAGTTCCCCGGCTGGACCAACGCCTACACCATGCCCATCCGGGCGCGCATCGACATGCTCACCACCGGCGTGCGCACCCCGGTGGGGGTGAAGGTGATGGGCGCCGACCTCGGCGAGATCGAGAAGCTCGGGGTGGCCCTGGAGCGGATCCTGGCGCCGGTCCCGGGAACCCGCAGCGTCTACTACGAGCGGAATACGGGTGGCCTCTACCTCGACATCTACCCGAACCGCGAGGCCCTGGCCCGGCGCGGCCTCACCGTGGGTGACGTGCAGCGGACCATCGAGGCGGCCGTCGGCGGCGCCTCGATCTCCACCACGGTGGAGGGGCGGGCCCGCTTCTCCATCAGCGTGCGGTACCCGCAGGACCTCCGCAGCGACGTCGAGGCGCTGAAGCAGGTCCTGGTCCCGGTTCCGGCGGCCGGCGGCCGGCCCGGCGGCGGCGGCGGCGGGATGGGCGGCTCCGGCTCGCTCACCCCACCCACCATCCCCCGGCTCATGCTGGCCCAGATGGGCGGCGGCGGCGGCGGGGCCGCGGCGGCCCGGCCGCCCAGCGGCTCGAGCGCCACGGACGCCCCGGCGCTCGACTGGGCCCGGCCCAGCTCCCGGCTGGAGCAGCTCCCGCTCGGCGACCGCGCGCTCAAGGCCGGGGGCAGCCCCGGCAGCGGCTCCTTCGTCCCGCTCGGCCAGGTGGCAGACATCCGCATCGTCGGCGGCCCTCCCATGCTGCGCGACGAGGGCGGCCTGCTCGTCGGCTACGTCTACGTGGACGTGGACCCGTCGGTGGACATCGGCGGGTACGTGGCCCACGCCAAGGAGGAGGTCGCCGAGGCAACGGAGGCCGGCGGCTTCGCGGTTCCGCCCGGCTACTTCCTCAAGTGGACCGGCCAGTACGAGCTCCTCGAGAAGATGAACGAGCGGCTGCGGGTGGTGATCCCGCTCACCCTCATCATCATCATCGTGCTCCTGCTCTGGCACTTCCGGAACGTCACCGAGGTGCTCATCGTCCTGCTCTCCATCCCGTTCGCGCTGGTGGGGAGCGTCTGGCTGCTCTGGCTCCTCGACTACCGGCTCTCCACCGCGGTCTGGGTCGGGATCATCGCGCTGGTGGGACTGGCCGCGCAGACGGGCATCGTCATGATCGTCTACATCGACACCGCCTACGAGCGGCGGCGCGCTGCGGGAAAGATCCGCGACCTCGACGACATCATCTGGGCCCACCTGGAGGGCACGGTGATGCGGGTGCGCCCCAAGCTCATGACCGTGGGCACCATGCTGGTTGGCCTCCTGCCGCTCCTCTGGGCCACCGGATCGGGCGCCGACGTCATGAAGCGCATCGCCGCCCCCATGGTGGGCGGGCTCATCACCTCGGCCTTCCTCACCCTCGAGATCATCCCGGTGGTCTACACCTACTGGCGGCAGGAGCAGCTGCTCTGGGAGCGGCTCGCCCCGCTCGATCCGGCCCGCCTCCGCCGGCTGCGCCTCCTGACCGCGGTCCAGCAGGCCGGCTGGGTGCTCCTCCTGGGCGTCGGCGGCGCGGCCATCTACACGGAGTGGCCGAGGACCGTGCTCGCGGCGGCGCTGGCCGTTGCCACGCTGGCCATCCTGGGCGGGTTCGCCCTCTACCTCCGGGAGCGCCCCGCCGCCCGCCGGATGGTCTGGCCGACCCAGGCCGGGAAGGCGGCTGCCTGACCCGGCACGGCCCCCGGGCCACGTGCTGGACCGCGAGCCTTGCCCCGGCCCGGTTCTTCGGCTAATTTCCGCGCCCCGACCCCATCGTCTAGAGGCCCAGGACTCGGCCCTTTCAAGGCTGCAACCGCGGTTCGAATCCGCGTGGGGTCATTTACAGCCCGTTCCTGCTTGCAGGAACGGGCAATTCTTCCCTCGCATGCCGCTCAGGATCCCGCCTGGCGGCGCAGCTCCAGCAGCGCCTCGACCTCGGCGTCGAAGCTGGCCAGCAGGGCCGAGGGGTCCGGGATCACCGCCGCGTCGCACTGGATCCCCATCGAGACCTTGCCGGCGTAGGAGAGCACCGAGACGCCCAGCGCCAGGCGGCCGGCGCTGGGAACCCAGAACATCAGCTCACGGAGTGGCGCGCCACCGATGGAGATCGGGCGCCTCGGACCGACCACGTTGGTCACCACCGCCGTGCCCTTGGCGGCGAAGATCCGCAGCGCAAGGTCGAAGAGCGGCCGGGGCGCCGCCCCCACCGCCCAGAGCACCTGGTAGACGGCCAGCGCCTGGGGCGAGTCCTTCAGGGCGCGCATCCGGCGGCGGACCTCGAAGAGCCGGTCGAGCGGGTCCTCGATGCCGACCGGGAGGGAGAGGAAGACCAGGCCGAACCGGTTGCCCAGCCGTCCCGCCGCCTCGGGGCGCCGGAGATTCACCGGCACGACCCCGCGAACGTCCATCTCCCGGGGCGGCTCGCCGTCGGACACCAGATACCGGCGCAGCGCCCCGGCCAGGGCCGCCATGAGGACGTCGTTCACGGTGGAGCCGGTGGCCCGGCCGATGGACACGAAATGGTCGAGGTCGAGGGGGCGCGACCAGGCGGCGATCTTCGCCCTTCCCAGCGTCCCCTTGAGCCGGGTGGGAGGGTCGTCGGGCAGCGCCAGCAGGCCAAGCAGCGACCCGGCGCTCCCCGAGGCGAGCCGCGCCAGGTCCCCGATGCGGCCGGGGTGGGCGAGCAGGGCGCGGGCCCCCCGCAGCGCCTGCTCACCCAGCGTCACGGCCCAGGAGGCGCTCGGGCGAGCTCCGCGCCGCCCCGGACCGGAGGCGCCGTCGGCCATGGAGAGCAGCACGTGGACCAGCGCCATCCCGTCGCCGACGCAATGGTGGACCCGCGCGACCACGGCCGACCCGCCCTGGAAGTGCTCGACGAGGTGGATCGTCCAGGGCGGCCGCCCGGCCGGGAGGGGCTCGGAGAGGAGTCGGCTCACGAAGGCCTGGAGGACCGGCTCCCCGGCGCCCGGCCCGAGCCTCGCCTGGAGGAGGTGCCGGTCGAGGTCGAACTCCGGGTCGGGCTCCCAGGAGGGAAGCCCCACCCCGGCGAACGGGGGGACCACGCGGCTCGTGAAGCGCCGGAAGCACAGGAGCTGCTTCTCCACGAGCTCGCGGAGCCGGGCCAGGGGGAGCGGCGCGTCGAGCACCAGGACGCCCGTGACCACCATGAGGTTGTCGGGCTCGTCCATGCGGAGCCAGGACGCGTCAACGCTGCGGAAGGGGGTGCGCACGGGTCTCACGCCAGCAGGTGGTCGAGCCCGCTCTTCTTCAGCCAGGCCCGGTAGACCGGGTGGATGGGGTTGGTCACCGGCGCGAGCTGGAGAAGCGTGAGCGGCGGCCCGGAGAGCTTCACGCGCCCCAGCGCAAGCGCCAGCGGCACGCTCTCCTTGCCCTGGAAGAAGCGGTTGGCCACGTCGCTCGCCATCCGCATGGTGATCACCGGCTCCCAATCGGCCGGGCCCCATGTCCAGCGCAGGAACCTCCCCTTCGCCTCCTCGGCGTCGGGCGCCCCGGTCACGTTGAACTCGATCCCCAGGTCGGTGATGAGGAAGCGGTGGGGAGCGCGGGCGTCGCGCAGCTTGCGCCCCACCGCGGGCGTCTCGTTCATGAGCTCGAAGACGCGCTCGAAGACGCGCCGGAACTCCGCCTCGTCGCGGAACCCCTTCACGGCGCGCTCCCGGGCGCTGCGGCGGGTGCGGCGGGTGCGGGCCGGGGGATGGCGGCAACGGCCCGGACTGCCACCTCGCAGGCCGCCCGCTCGTCCTCCTGCTCCCGCCCCCCCGTCTCGCAGAGCGCGGCGTAGGCCCGCAGGATGGCGGGGCAGTCGCTGGCGCCGGAGTAGGCCATCTCCTCCTCGCACTTCTGCACCAGGATGCCGGCCACGAGGAGGTTGGCCTCCGCCTCGGTGGGCTCGTTCAGGCCGAGAAGCTCGGGATTGCGCAGCATGGTGTCCCGGATGGGCTGGCGGACGGCCCGGAAGTCCTTCAAGGTCCCGCAGACCAGCGCGGCCCGCCCCACCAGCCGGCGGACGTAGACGTCCACCACCTCCCGCGTCTCCCCGTCGTCGCGGGTGCGGGCGTGGTAGCGGGCCACCCGATCCACGCTGCGCGAGGCGCGCTGCAGCGCCCGGCAGTCGTCGGTCCCGGCCAGGGAGGTGAGGATGGCACGGACCGCAGCGCGGCGGGCGTCGTCGAGCTTGTCGCGGGGCGCACCCTTCAGCTCCTGGGAGAGCGACTCCTCGAGCATGATCATGGCCTTCTCGTCGTAGGTCGGGTCGCGGACGAACTCCTGCAGGAGCGCGTATCCCACCAGCCGCTTGTCGGCGTTCACGGTGTCGGTCGCCAGCATGCTGGTCTCGAAGAAGGCCCGGTACTTGTCGGCCTGGCTGGCGCGGGCGAACTCCTTGTTCCACTTGTCCTGCTCGGTCCGGTCGCGGTGCTCCTGCTGCGCCTTGTTGGACCAGGTCTGGTAGGCATTCACCCCCAGTCCAGCAAGGGCCACGTAGCCAACCAGCACCGGGCCGACGAGGGAGAGGCGGGACCGGTGGGCGGTCCGCTCGGAGCGGAGCCGGTGCAACTCCTCGGCGGCCTTCATCCGCTGCAGCTCGTCCAGGGTGGCGCTCCGGGCCAGCTCGGCCGGGTCGCCGTTCGGGTCGGCGTGCGGGTCGGGGGGCGGAGGCTGGGACGGCTGTCGTGGATCGGCCATGGAACGATCGTACCTCGCCGCTGCCAGAATGGCGTGGGCGCGGGAGGCGCCCTGCCAGATTGGCAGGGAAACCATGGGCCGCGGTGCGCAAGAGCCCGGACCCCTTCACCTTCGTCGCGGGCACGCCGGTTGCTCCACAGGACGTCGGCCCCGATCCATTCCCCGGGGCCTGGAGGCACCGATGGCATCCCTCTCCCGTCGCCAGAACCCGCTCGTCCTGCTGGTCGAGGACGACCCCGGCCTCCGCGAGGCCGTGGTCAAGGGGCTCACCAAGGCCGGCTACCAGGTGGCCGCGGCAGGGAGCCGCCGCGAGGCGGTGAGGGCGGCCCACGACCTGAACCCGGACGCGGTGGTCATGGACGTCCTGCTCCCCGACGGCGAGGGGCCGGTGGCGGCCCGGGAGATCCGCGACCAGGACGGGCTCGCCGCCGTCCCGGTGCTCTTCGTCACCGCCCGGGCGCCGGCCGCGGTGGGGGACTCCCTCTTCCCCGCTCCGGTGCTCTTCAAGCCATTTACTTACCGTCAACTGGTGGCGTCGGTGCGCGCCCTGGTCCGGCCGCAGGGACCGGCTCCGGCTCCCGGATCCGCCGCACCAGCCCGCTGACGTGGGGCTTGTAGTCCCTTCCCGGGGGGGCCACCGCGAAGGAGACCTCGACCTCGTCCGCCCCGCGCCGCGCGTAGACCAGGCGGGACCTGGGGCCCGGCTGGCCCGGCTCGCTCTCGAAGATCACCGTCCCGGCCCCGCTGCGAACCCCGTAGCGGATGACGTGCCCCTCGCTGTCCCAGGAGAGCGCCTGGAGGGCCTTTCCCTTCGGGTAGACGACCGTCAGGTCCTCGCGGACCGCGCCCCTGGCCTCGCCGGGTCGGGGCGCGAACTCGGACCGGCCGCGGCGCACCGCCACCTTGCCATCGAGGTCGATGGAGAAGGTGAATCCCCCGCCCACCGGCTCGCCGGGCTTTCCCCCGCCCGCGTCGGCCTTC
Source organism: uncultured delta proteobacterium (assembly GCA_963828255.1). Classification (GTDB taxonomy): domain Bacteria; phylum Myxococcota; class Myxococcia; order Myxococcales; family Anaeromyxobacteraceae; genus CAIOAK01. The sequence continues at coordinate 26,391 of CAWHDZ010000013.1, forward strand.
CAGGCGCCGACGAGGAAGCGCAGGGCGGCCCAGGGATCGCCGGCCTTCGCGTCCTGCTTCGCCGCGGGCGGCTTCTCGGGCGAGGCAACGGCCGGCGCCGCGAGCAGCAGGGCGAGCGCGAGGGCGAATAGGTCCATCAGGTTTTCTCCTCGATGGCGGGGAAGGTGGAGAAGTCCACGAACCGTGCGAAGGGGATGCGGAACACGCCGTGGGCCTGATCGTACCCGTTCTGCGGGCCGGACGCCCCCTTGTGGTTCCAGGGGATCGACCGGTCCGGGGCGGTGGAGGATCAGCGCCGTCCCCGGAGTGGCAAAGACCCGGGAGTGGGCTAGCATCCGGGGATGCGCTTCAGGGTCCTCGCCTGCGCCTGCCTGCTCGCCGGCGCGCTTCCGGCGGCCGACGACGGCTGCACCGTGTCGGTGGTCGGGCCGTCGTTCGGGATCTACGACACGACGTCGAGGTCGCCCAACGACGCGGTGGGGCGCGTCCAGATCTCCTGCAAGAGCGTCGCGACCCTCTTCCTCTAGCCCGGAGGCTCCCGTGTTCATTCACTCGAAGTCACAACTGGCCGCCGCGGTCCTGGCCGGGTGCCTCCTCGCCCTCCCCGCCTCGGCCGAGGACGCCTGCCTGGCCGACGCGAAGCGGCTCTGCCCGACCGTGGCCCCCGGCGCCGGGCGCGTCTACTACTGCCTCCGCTCCAGCTGGAACCAGCTCTCCGACGGCTGCCAGCAGCTCCTCGACTGGTCCCGGCAGCGGGCCAACGAGGTGGCGCTCGACTGCCAGGCCGACGCCTTCTCCTGGTGCCAGGGGGTGCCGGCCGGCAAGGGGCGCCTCTTCGCCTGCCTGGCCGGGCACCGCGACCAGCTCTCCTCGGAGTGCAGGAAGGCGATGGCCGGGGTGGAGTGGTTCAACTCCGCGTGCGGGGCGGACCGGGAAAGGCTCTGCGCCGGCGTCCCGGTGATCGACGGCGGCGCCATCGCCTGCCTGGTCACGGCCCGGGAGCGGCTCTCGCCAGCCTGCCAGGCGGTCTTCTGGCCGTGATCAGCCCCCGTCGCGCCAGGGCGTGCTGGCCCGGAGCGCGGCCAGGATGGCGCGGGAGCTGGGCGACCGGTTGAGCGTGTAGAAGTGGATCCCCGGGGCTCCGCGGCGCAGCAGGTCGGCGCACTGGAGGCTGGCGTAGGCCACGCCCAGCTGGAGCGAGGCCTCGGCGTCGGTGCGCCGCACCCCCATGGCCGCCCGCAGCGGCGGGGGGATGGAGGCGCCGCACATCGCGGTGAAGCGCTCGATCTGGTCCACGCTGGTGAAGGGCATCACGCCGGGCATGACTGGGAGTGAAATCCCGGCGGCCCGGGCCCGCTCCACGAAGCGGAAGTAGTGGGAGTTCTCGAAGAAGAGCTGGGTGACGAGGAAGTCCACTCCCGCGTCCACCTTCCCCTTCAGATGGGCCAGGTCGAGGGCCAGGTCGCGGGTCTCGGGGTGCCCCTCGGGATAGGCCGCCGCCCCCACGCAGAAGCGCCAGCGCTCCGGCTGGGAGCGCACGAAGGCCACCAGGTCGCCGGCGTGGGCGAAGCCGTCCGGGTGCGGGGCGAAGGCCTTCTCCCCGCGCGGCGGGTCGCCGCGGAGGAGCAGCACGTTCTGGATGCCGGCGGCCGCCACGTCGTCGAGGACGCGGGCCACCTCGTCGCGCGGGGAGCCGACGCAGGTCACGTGGGCCACCGGCTCCACCTCGACGTCGCGCTTGAGCCGCTTCACCAGGTCCACGGTGCGTGCCCGCTCCGAGCCGCCGGCGCCGTAGGTCACCGAGACGAAGCCCGGCCCGAGCGGCCGCAGCGCCTCGACGGTGAGGAAGAGCTGCCGCTCCCCCTCGTCGGTGCGGGGGGGAAGAACTCGAAGGAGAAGACCGGCTCGCCGCGCTCGCCCGCGAACCGGAGGATGTCCGTGACCTTCACAGGGGCGCGAGTATATTCCGCCGGAGAGGACGCACGCGAGAATGAGCACCGAGAAGCCCCCCCGTGCGGCGCGCTACATCACCCCCGAGGGCTTCCTGCGCATCTCGGCGGAGCACCAGCGCATCTGGACGGTGTCCCGCCCCCGGGTGGTGGCCGAGGTCGAGGCCGCCGCGGCGCTGGGCGACCGCAGCGAGAACGCCGAGTACGTCTACGGGAAGAAGAAGCTGCGCGAGCTCGACCGCCGGCTGCGCGAGCTCTCCGTGCGGATGGACTCGCTCACCGTCGTCGACCCGAAGCCCAACCCGTCCAGGCGGGCCTACTTCGGGGCCTGGGTGACGGTGGAGCACGAGGACGGAACCGAGAAGCGATATCGGCTGGTGGGGCCCGACGAGTTCGACGTCGAGGCGGGCCTGCTCAGCGTGGACGCTCCCCTGGGGCGGGCGCTGCTCGGCAAGCGCAAGGGGGACGTGGTGCGGTTCCTCCGTCCGGCCGGGCCCGTCGAGGTCACCCTGATCCGGGTCTCCTGGAAGGCTCCGGCGTGAACGGTCCGCCCGAGGTGATCCGCGACCGGGCCGCCCAGAAGGCGCTGCTCGAGCGCTTCGTCCGGGATCGGCCGGCCGCGCTGCTCCTCGACGCGGCCTCCCCGGCCCTCCTCGACCTCTTCTCGGGGAAGGTCCTGCCGGTGGACTGGACCCGGCTCGAGGGGCTCGCCGAGGGCAGGAACCGCGACACCGGATCCCCCTACCTCGCCCTCCTCCGCGACGACGGGCGGCAGGTGATCCTGGCCGACGTCGGGATCGCCTTCGAGCCTCTCGCCGCCGCGACCGGGCCGCTCCCGGGGCTGCCCGCGGTGGTCTGCTTCCGCGACTTCGCCGCCACCGCCGGCCGGATCGAGCACCTGCTCGTGGACCACCCGGGCGAGCCGGTCACCCGCGACCACCTCGACCTCTTCCTCTTCCTGGTCGCGGTGGTGGACGGGGCCCGGGCCGTGGGATTCGACGTCTCCACCGAGGAGCGGCGGCTGGAACGGATCCTGGGCGAGATCGAGGCCCGCTCTTCCTAGCCTTCCGGCTCGACCCCGGCCATGGCCGCTATCCACTCCCACAGTGCTTCCGAGCCGGTCCCCTCCACGGCGGAGAACGGGATGGCCTCGCCGCGCGGCAGCCCCAGCGCCTGCTCCGCGGCACGCAGGGCCGGGAGTCGCTGGTTCCGGGTCATCTTGTCCATCTTGGTGACCGCCACCACCACCTTGCGCCCGGTGGAGCGGAGGAAGTCGAGCGCCTCGTGGTCGCTCGGCTGGGGCGGGTGGCGCCCGTCCACGATGAGGACCACCGCCCGCAACGGCTCCCGCTCCCGCAGGTAGGACTCGATCATCGCCACCCAGCTCTGCCGCTCGTCCTTGGAGACCTTGGCGTACCCGTAGCCGGGCAGGTCGCCGAAGCGGATCCGGGTCACCTTGCGGGACCCGGAGGGCTGGACCTCGAGCTCGAAGAACTGGAGGGCGCGGGTACGGCCGGGGGTGTTGGAGACGCGGGCCAGCCCGGGCTTCCGGGAGAGCGCGTTCAGCATGGAGGACTTCCCCACGTTGCTTCGCCCCACGAAGGCGAACTCGGGGAAGTGGGGAGGCGGGGGCCATTCCTGCCGTTTCACGGCGGTGCGGAGGAACTCGGCTCGGAAGACGCGAAAGGGCATGGCGCGACTATAATGCCTCATGGTCCGGCTCCCCCACCTCCTGGCAGCATTCCTGCTTCTCCTCGCCCTTCCCGGGACGGCGCGCGCGCGCTCCTGGCAGGGGATCACCCCGGGCCAGAGCACCCAGGCCGACGTGGTGGCCCGCTTCGGCGAGCCCTCGACCAAGGGCAAGCTGGAGGGGCGCACGGCGCTCGTCTACAAGGCGGAGCAGGCCATCGTGGGCACCCGCCAGGCCCAGTTCCTGGTCTCCGACGACGGGAAGGTGGCCGAGATCAACGTCTTCCCGGCATCCCAGCTGGAGAAGGAGGCGGTCCTCGGGACCTTCGGGAAGGATCCCCAGAAGACCTTCACCGACGACTTCCGCACCGTCTGGCTCTACCGCGCCATCGGCGTCGTGGTCTTCTTCGGGAAGGACGGCGCGGTGGAGGCCATCCGCTTCCAGGCCGCCGACAGGTCCCACCGCCCCGCACCGGCCGCTGCGGAGGGCCCGGCCGCAGCCCCGGGAACGTCCCCGGCCGCTCCGGCCGCTCCGGCCGGGCGCTGACGGCACGCCTCCGTGCGCCTGGTCGGCCTCACCGGTGGCATCGCCAGCGGGAAGAGCTCGCTCGCCGCGGCGCTCCGCGACCTGGGGGCGCCGGTGATCGACGCCGACGCCATCGCCCGGGCCGCCGTCCGGCGGGGAACCCCGGCCCTCCGGGAGATCGCCCGCATCTTCGGCACGGGCGTGCTCGCCAAGGACGGCGAGCTCGACCGCAAGGCCATGGCGGCCATCGTCTTCGGCGACCCGGCCGCACGCGCCCGGCTCGAGGCCATCGTGCACCCCGCGGTCCGGGCCGAGGTCGCCGCCGAGACGGCGCGCCTCGCCGCCGCCGGGCACGACCTGGCCTTCTACGACGTCCCCCTGCTCTTCGAGCGGGGGCTCGAGGGGGAAGTGGACTGCGCGGTGGTGGTGCACGCCCCGCCGGCGCTCCAGCTCTCCCGCCTCCGGTCCCGCGACGGGATGACCCAGGAGGAGGCGGAGGCCCGGCTCTCCGCCCAGCTCCCCATCGACGAGAAGGCCCGCCGCGCCGACGTGGTGGTCTCGAACGAGGGGGATCTGGCCTCGCTGCGCTCCCGGGCCGCCCCGCTGCTCGCCGCCCTGCGCTCGGGGCTCACCCGCCGCCTTCCCAACGCGCCCCCGGCGCGCTATTGACGGGGTCCGATGCCCGACACGCCCGGCACCACCCTCTTCACCGGATACCCCGGCTTCATCGGGCGCCGCCTCGTCCACCGCATGCTGGAGGAGGGGCGCGGAGGGCGGATGGTCCTCCTCGTGCAGCCCGACCAGGGCGCCACGGCCCGCGCCGAGGTGGCGCGCCACGCCCCGGCCAACGTCGAGGTCTGGGAGGGCGACGTCTCGGCCATGCACCTGGGGCTGTCGGGCGGGGAGTGGAAGTCGCTGCTCCGCGACGTCACCTGCATCTGGCACCTGGCGGCCGCCTCCCGCCTCGACTCGGCCAGCGATATTTCACGACGGGTGAATATCGAGGGGACGCGGAACGTCCTCGAGCTGGCCCGCGCGGCGCCCCGCCCGCCGCGGCTCCACCACTTCTCCTCCGCCTTCGTGGCCGGCGACCGCCGGGGCGTCATCATGGAGGACGAGCTCATGGTGGGGCAGCGCTTCCGCACCCCCTACGAGCAGAGCAAGGCCCGCGCCGAGGAGCTGGTGCGCCGGGCCATGGGGGACGTCCCCACCACCATCTACCGGCCGGCCATCGTGGTGGGGGACTCCCGCACCGGGGAGATCGACCGCTTCGAGGGCCCCTACTATCTGGCCATCCTGCTGGTCACCTCCCCGCTCGCGGTTCCCCTTCCCCTCCCCGGCGACGGCGGCGCGCCGCTCAACGTCGTCCCGGTGGACTTCCTGGTGGACGCCACCCTGGCCATCGGCCGGAACCGGGCCTCGGTGGGCAGGACCGTGCACCTGGTGGACCCGGCCCCGCATTCGGCCCGGCGCGTCTACGAGATGATCGCCGAGCGGGCCCACCGGCGCATACCGCGGGTCTCTCTCCCCCACAAGATGGTGGACGCCTTCCTGTCGCTGCCCGTCCTGGAGCGCTTCTCTCGCCAGCAGCGGGCGGCCATCGAGTCCGTGAACCAGCTGGCGTTCTACAACCCCCGCAACCTCCTCGAGCTCCTCGACGGGACCGGCGTGCGCTGCCCGCCCATCACCGCCTACCTCGACCGGCTCATCGCCTTCGTGCGCGAGCACTTCGAGAAGCGGCAGGCGGTGGCCCGGGAGGCCGACGACGACCCCCTGGCGCCGCCCGAGCCGTCCCCGCCCGAGGACGGGGAGGAGTCCCGATGAAGCAGGCGACCGACTTCCGGGTGGGGGATTCGTTCCAGCTGGTGCGGGAGGCCGACCGCTACCGGCCCATCTACTACGGGGCGGTGTCGGGCGACTTCAACCCCATCCACATCGACCGGGAGGTGGGGCGGGCAGCCGGCTTCCCCGACGCCATCCTCCAGGGGATGTGCACCATGGCCTGGCTGGCCGACGCCTGCACCTCCTACCTGGGCGACCCGGCGCGGGTCCGGAAGCTGCGGGTGCGCTTCTCCCGGCCGGTGGTGGTGGGCGACGTGGTCACCTTCCGCGGCCGCTGCGTGGCCGTCGAGGGGCCGGTGATCCGCCTCCAGGTGGAGGCCCGGAACCAGCGCGGCGAGGAGGTCCTCAAGGGCGCCTCGGCCGAGGGCTGGGTGGAGGACCGCTGATGCCCATCGACCCGCGTCACGTGGGGCGCCGCTACGGCCCCTTCCGCAACACGATCTGCGCCGAGCACATCCGCGCCTTCACCACCGCCGTCTCCGGCGGGGTCCCTGGCTACTCCTGGACCGCCCCGGGCGACCCGGCCCCGCGAAACGTGGACGAGGAGGCGGCGGCGGGCCGCTCGTCCGACGGCGCGCTGGTGGCCCCGCCCACCTTCGGCGTCACCTTCGCCATGAAGCCCTTCGCGATGGCCTGCGCCGACCCGGAGCTGGGGCTCGACCTGCTCCGGCTCCTTCACGCCGAGCAGGAGTTCGAGCACGGCGCGCCGGTGCGCCCCGGCGACGAGCTCACCACGGTGGGCGAGATCGCGGAGATCCGGAGCCGCGGCTCGCTCGACTTCCTGACCGTGCGGAGCGAGACCACCAACGCGGCTGGGGAGCGGGTGCTGGTGGCCCGATGGTCCGCCGTCGTCCGCGGCTGAGGCGCTCTAGCGGATCACGCCCTCGGCGATCAGCGAGGCCAGGATGCGGGCCGTGTCCAGGCGGGGCAGGCCGGAGAGCGCGAAGAGATCGTCGTAGCTGACCGTCCCGTCGATCTGGGCGAGGAGGAACCCGGCCCGGTGATCGAGGTTCAGCCACATGACCTCCTCGGCGTGGATGGCCAGGCGGGGCCGGGTGCCCAGGGAGCCCAGCTTGGACTCGTACATGGCGACCAGGGTGGACTCGTTCTGGCGGAGGTAGGCCCGGGCCTCGGCGTGGGTGGGATCGAGGCGCAGGATGCGCTCGATCATCTCCAGCGACCCGCTGAAGTCGCCCAGCGCGAAGAGCTCCCGGGCTCCCTCCATCCAGGTGGCCACGTCGCCGGGGGGTGGCGGGCGGGAGGGCGCCCGCTGGTCGGCGACCAGCGGCCGGATGTCCGACTTCTCGTCCACCGCCCCCAGGTCGATCCCGGATCCCTCGTCCACCACCACCACGGTGGCGGCCGTGGAAGGACCGGCGTCCCAAGGCGACGGCGCGAAGGGGGGCGGCGGCGGCGCGGCCGGCGCGGGCCGGGCCGGCTGCTCGCCCCGGATCTGGCGAAGGTAGGCGCGCACCCGCTCGTTCTGCGGGTCGATCTCGAGCGCCTGGAGCCAGTTGCGCTCGGCCTCGGCCGAGTCACCCCGGGTGTAGGCCTTCACTCCCTGGTCGAGCAGCTCCGCGACGGTGGCCATCAGGACTCCGACCCCTTCTCGCCGGGAGGGACGCCGCCGGCCAGCCCCTTGAAGAGCTGGAGGGCCCGGTCGAGCTGCTCCTCGACCGCGATCATCTGCTGGAGGTCCTTGGCGGCCGTTGCGGCGCGAGCCCGCGCCACCACCTCCTCGGCGCGGGTCACCGCGTCCTTGCCGAACCGGCTGCGGGAGAGGGCTTCCTTCACCGCTGGCGCCAGGGACTCGATCTCGCCGATGACCACCTGGGTGCGATCGCGGAGCCGCTCGAAGTCTCCCACCTGGCGGCGGGTCAGCATCTCGTCGAGGTTCTCCTCGAGGATGCGCCGCATCTCGCTCTCGGTGAGGCCGGAGGTGGCGGTGACGGTGATGGACTGGCGGGTTCCGGTGGCGGAGTCGCGGGCCGACACGCCCACGATGCCGTCGGCGCTGATGTCGAAGGTGATCTCGATCTCCACCTCGCCGCGCCGGGCCGGGCGGATCCCCTCGAGGACGAACTCCCCGAGCAACTCGTTCTCCATGGCCTTGTCGCTGGCGCCCTGGAGCACGGCGATGCGCACCGAGGACTGGTTGTCCTGCACCGTGGTGAAGAGGTGGGACTGGCTGGTGGGAACCGTGGTGTTCCGGGGGATGATGGTGGCGAAGTAGCCGCCCACCACCATGATGCCCAGGTTCTGCGGGGTGACGTCGAGGAGGAGGACCTCCTTGCCCTTCTGTGGATGCAGCAGGGCGTGCGCCTGGATGGCCGCCCCGAGCGCCACCACCTCCTCGGGATGCACGCCGCGCGAGGGCTCGCGGCCGAAGTAGGCCTTGACCGCCTGCTGGACGCGGGGCATGCGGGTCATGCCTCCCACGAGCAGCACCTCGCCGATCTGGGACGGGCGCACCCCGGAGTCGCGCATGGTCCGGTCGGCCACCGAGATGGCCTTGTCCACCAGGTCCTGGGTGAGGTCCTCGAGCTTCTCCCGCGAGATCTGCCGGTCGAGGTGCAGCGCGGCCTTTCCCTCGGCGCCGCTGGCCAGGAACGGGAGGTGGATGGTGGACTGCCGCCCCTCGGAGAGCTCGATCTTGGCCCGCTCCGCGGCGTCGCGCAGCCGCTGCAGCGCCATCTTGTCCTGGCGCAGGTCGATGGCCTGGTGCTCCTGGGCGAAGGAGAAGACCAGCCAGTCGATGATCCGCCGGTCGAAGTCCTCGCCTCCCAGGTAGGTGTCGCCGCCCACGGCGATGACGTCGTAGACGCTCTTGCCCACGTCGAGGATGGAGACGTCGAAGGTGCCCCCGCCCAGGTCGAAGACCACGACCTTCTTCTCCATCTGCTTGCCGAAGCCGTAGGCCAGGGCCGCCGAGGTGGGCTCGTTGATGATCCGCACCACGTCGAGGCCGGCGATGCGCCCGGCGTCCTTGGTGGCCTTGCGCTGGCCGTCGTTGAAGTAGGCGGGGACGGTGATCACCGCCTTGGTGACCCTGCGCCCGAAGAAGGCCTCTGCGTCGGCCTTGAGCTCGGCGAGCACGAGCGCGCTCGCCTCCGGGATGGCGAAGGCGCGGCCGCCCAGCATGACCCGGATGTCGTTCCCCTCCGGCCCGGGGACGAGCTCGTAGGGCAGGACCTTGCGGGCATCCTCGACCTCCGGCGCTCCCCAGCGGCGGCCGATGAGCCTCTTGACCGCGTAGGCGGTGTTCTCGGCGTTGGTGATGGCCTGCCGCTTGGCCATGTGGCCGACGAGCCGCTTGCCGTTCCTGGCCACCGCCACCACCGACGGTGTGAGCGTCTGGCCGGTCCGGCTGGCGATGACCCGGGGCACCCCGTCGATGACGGTGGCGACCACCGAGTTGGTGGTGCCCAGGTCGATGCCGATGAAGGGCTCGTTCTCGTTCATCTCAGGAAGCTCCAGCGCATCTTGCGGAGGCGATCCCGCGCCCCGGTGAGTCCGTCGTCCAGCTCCAGGGCGCGCTCCAGCGAGCGCTTGGCCGCGCCGTTGTCCCCCTGGATGGCGAGGACCTCGCCGAGGACCTCGTGGGCGGTGGCCAGGGTGGGCGCTGCGCGCACGGCGGCCTCGGCGCGCTGGCGGGCCGTCTCCAGGGCGCCCCGCTCGAGGGCGATGCGGGCCACGTAGACCACGTAGCGCGGCTCGCCGGGCTCGGCGTCGGCGGCGGCCTCGGCGAGGAGCTGGGCGCGCTCCAGCTCGTGCGTGAGCTCGAAGGCCCGGGCCTTCTCCCAGAGCTCACGGGCCTTGCCGGAGGAGGCCTTGCGCCGGGCCTGCTCGGCCAGGGCCTTGGCCTCGGTGGCGGCGGGATCGAGCGCGGCGGCGGTGAGGAAATCGCGGGCCGCGTCGGCGAAGCGGTCCTCGGCCATGGCCCGGCGGCCCCGGTCGAGGAGCTCGCGGACCCGGGCCACCCGGGAGACCATGGGGTTGTTCCGCACCAGGCGGGCGCGCCGCTCCTGGGAACGGGCGTCGTTCTCGATCTGGCGGGCCGCAACCCGGGCGACCTCCTCGGGCGGGGCCGTGCGCCTGGCGTAGGGCGCGCGGGTGGCGTCGGCGGCGAGGACGTCCCGCGCCTCGGTGAGACGCCGGAAGATGCGCTCCAGCCGGCCGCGGAAGGAGCCCAGGCGGCGCCCGGGATAGCGGTCGGGGTGGAAGACCTTTGCATTCTCGCGGTAGGCGTCCCGGACGGCCTCCACGGGGGCGTTCCAGGGGACGCCGAGAACCTGCCAGTGGGTCCAGCCGTCCATCGAGGCCACCAGGTAGAGGATCTCGCGCCTGCGTTCGACGTCGATGTCGACGTCCTCGGACAAATCGGCGGGATTGAAGAGGAATCCGTGGTACCGGTCGGCCTTCACGCCGCCCTCCCCGGGATTGGTCCCGGCGGTCACCCAATTTCCCAAATGTAGCCTTCGGGCATCTCGTGGGTCAACGCCAGGGCCGGTCACGGAGGCGCGAGGAGGAACTCGAGGAGTGCCTTCTGGGCGTGGAGCCGGTTCTCTGCCTCGTCGAAGACGGCGGACTGGGGCCCTTCCAGCACCTCCTCCTCGATCTCCTCCCCCCGATGGGCGGGGAGGCAGTGGAGGACGATGGCGGCCGGATCGGCGAGCGCCATCCCCTTGCGATCGACGATGTAGTCGCGGAACGCCCTCCGGCGCTCCTCGACCTCGGCCTCCTGCCCCATGCTGGCCCAGACGTCGGTGTTCACGACGTGTGCACCCCGCATGGCCTCGGCGGGGCTCGCCGCGACGCGCACCTTGCCCCCGGCGCGCCGCAGGAGCTCGGGGTCGGGGCCGTAGCCCGGCGGGCAGGCCACGCGCAGCTCGAACCCGAGGAGGATGGCGGCCTCGAGCCAGCTGTTGGCCATGTTGTTGCCGTCGCCCACCCAGGCCACCACGAGCTCGCCGCGCGAGACCCGGTCCTGCCCCAGGCGCTCGGCGACGGTCATGAGATCGGCCAGCACCTGGCAGGGGTGGGAGGCGTCGGTGAGGGCGTTCACCACCGGGACGGTGGCCCAGCGGGCCATGTCCTCCAGCTTGGCGTGCGCGAAGGTCCTCACCACCAGCGCGTCGAGGTAGCGGGAGAGCACGCGGGCGGTGTCGCGGATGGGCTCCCCGCGGCCGAGCTGCATGTCGCGCGGGGAGAGCATCATCTCCGAGGCGCCCAGCTGGGAGCAGGCCACCGCGAAGGAGACCCGGGTGCGGGTGGAGGCCTTCTCGAAGACCAGCCCCACCGCCCGGCCGGCCAGCGGGTGCGGCCCCCGCTTCCCGATGAGCTTCCACTCGGCGGCGCGCTCCAGCAGGTCGAGGAGCTCGGCCCGGGAGAGGTCGGTCAGGCGAAGCAGGTCGCGCTTGGTCGCCGCAGGGGCGGTCATGCAACCGCCGGCGCGGCGGAGATGGCGGAGGCGAGCAGGGCCACGCCCTGGTCGGCCTCGGCCCCGGTGAGGATCAGGGCCGGGGCCAGCCGGATGACGTCGTCGCCGATGGCGTTCACCAGCAGTCCACGCTCCCGGGCCGCCAGCACGGAGCGATCGTGGAGCATCTCCTCGTCGAACCCCGAGTGCCCGAACCGCCCGGCGGCGATCACTTGTACGCGGAGCCCCTTCGGCGGCCCGGCCCACGCGACGGGGAAGGTGCCTTCGAAAAGGAAGGGGCTGTCGCACTTCGCGCTCCCGCGCAGCAGCCCCGCGGGCAGCAAGTAGATGCGAAGCCCGCGCCCCCTGTAGCTGAGCGAATCCTCGAACTCGACGACCCGGGCCTCGAGCTCGGACTCGCACGGGAACGTCGCCCGGCCGCGCACCCGGATCGCATCCCCACTCGGCGCGCCCTCGGGCAGGAACGTGACCTCGACGGCCGGCTCGGCGGTGTTGCCCTGCATCTCGCGGAAGGCAATCGGCACGCGCGGCGCGTTCAGGGCCTGCGCCTGCGAAAAGCGGGGGTCGGTCGGACAGACGGGCTGCATGGAGCCATCGGGCATCGGCAGGGGGAGCCACGCGCTCCCGTCAAGGCACTCCCCCGGCGAGGGCGCTCCATCCGATTGCGGTTCTCCCAGAGCACCGGCCAAAGCACGGACGGGAACGGCTTCTCCCGCGTGCGCCGGAGCACGAGCGGGGAGCCGAGGACGCCCGCCGGGAAGACGGACAGCATCGAGAGGGGGGCGGTCATCAGAGCACCTCGAAGCCGGAGGTAGGGGTGAGCTCGCGCACCATGGAGAGGTCGAGCTCCTCCTCTCGGACCGCTGCGCGAGGCCGCGAGAGGCCTCGGCGAGGAGCGCGCGCCGATTGGCGCGTTCGTCCGCCCCGCGCACCCAGGCCTGTCGCCGCAGTCGTTCGAGGGAGAGCTTCACGGTCAGCCCCCCGCAGCCGTGACGAACAGCACCTTCGGAACGCTCGGATCGGTGGCGAGCACCTCGAGCAAGTACGCGGCGGCCTCGCCCGCAGCCTCGGCGCTGGTGCCCTTGGTGAGCATGCGCGTCGCTGCGGCCGTCGCCGTCAGATCCTGGCGGAGGGGAGGATCTCTCCCGGCACGGGGATGAGCCCGACACCCGGCTTGAGGAGGAGCGCGTCGGCTGGACTGAGGTTCCGGAGGTCGCCACCCCCCGAGACCTGATTGAAGATCGGCACGACCGCGCTCTGGATCGTCGTCGGGAGCTCGGCGAGGAACGGGAGCAGGTCGAGCCCGCGCGGTCCCACAATCGCCGCCGCCGCCGCTTCCTTCGCGGCCTTGTCGAGCGCGTCACGCACCCGCCCGGCCTTCTGTCGGAGCAGCGTGGCGAAGCGCCCGAGCGAGATCTTGGCCGCGTCGGAGAGGCCGCCGAGCTTGCCGGTCGCGTCGAGCGTGTCGGCGAGAGAGTCGACGGCCGCCGGGTCGAGCTTCGAAATCGGGGGTCTCGAACACGGTCGCGACCGCCGCCTCCACCTCGTCGGGGAGGTCGGCGAGCGTGCCGGCCACCGCGGGCATGCTGCTTCCCGAACATGCCGGGGATCGCGCTCACGGCGCTCCCGAACGGGCTCGTGCGGCGAAGGGCGCTCGACGGGGTCTTGGTGGGCGCGAGGTCGCGCGCACCGCCGACAGGGCTCTCGGTTCCACCCGGCATGCGCGGACCCAGGATGGCGTCGACCGCGCCTCCGGCGCCCGACGTGAGCCCGAGGATGCGGAGCGTGAGCACGCGGCCCTTGGCCGGCCACTCCGCCATGCCCGAGTGGTCTTCGGCGACCTGCGCATCCCAGAGCTCCGCCTTGGTCGCGTCCCCCGCCTGGAGGCGCTTCTGGAGGACGACCTTGGCGGGACCGAGGAACGTCTCCGTGCCGCCGGCCGACACAGGGGTGCCGGCGTTGCCGTAGAGGTTCGCGATCACCGCATCGCCGGGCTTCGGCGCGGATGCCGTTGCCGGCCAAGCCATCTCGACCCGGAAGCGCATGCCTCCGACCGGCTGTCCGCCTGCCGGAGCCGCGGGGGCCTTCTTGCTGGTGAGGGCGACGAAACCGAGGGCCGCGAGCGCGACGAAGATCAGAGGGTTCACGGCGTGCTGTCTCCGGTGAGGGTCTGGATGCGGATCCACCGCGAGAGGAGCTTGTCGCCCGCGGCGGTGTAGCCGGCCTTGTAGGCCGCGGTGCTCGCGCCGTAGACGAGGTCGGGGTTGCTCGAGGAGAGGCCTTCGAGCACGAGCGAGCGGAGGTCGGGATCGGTGATGTTGTCGACGTCGGTGTTCGGCGGCGCGCTCGGGAGGCCGTACTCCTCTTTGCCGATCTGGTGCGAGACCTGCTCGGCCCACGTCTTGGTGGGGTCGTACGTGCCGGGCACGGTGGGGCTCGCGATCGGGGTCGTGCCTCCCGCGCTCGATCCCGGCATACCCGTGGGCGTCGGCTTCGTCGACGCGGGCGGGAGCGCCTTCGGGGGCGCGGCGGTCGGGTAGGGCGCAGGCGTCGCGGCGCTCGACCGCCGTGTGGCGAGCGCGAACACCGCGACGGCGGCGAAGAGGAGGAAGAAGGGCACGGGCTACATGCCTCCGGTCGGGAAGCTGGTCGTCGGCGTGCCGCCGGGGAAGCCGCTCGGGAAGCCTCCGGGGAAGCCGACCGGGAAGCCGTCGGGGCCGAGGACCGGGGTCGCCTTCGCGGCCTTGACGACGCGCACCTCGGCGGCGGCCTTGGTCTGGCAGGCGTCGTCGAGCGTGACGGCGAGATCCTCGAGCTGCTGGGCGGTCGAAGCCGGGTTGAGCACGGCGGCCGAGACCACGGTGCGGAGGTCGCCCGGGAGGTTCTCGATGCCGCTGTCCGGGTAGGGCTGACCGGTCGTCGGATCAATCGGGCAGGGAATCCCCTTGGGATTCACCTTGACGCCGGGGAGGCTCGGGAAGCCGGGCACGGTGCTCGGGACCGCGGTCGGGACCGGGAGCGTGGTCGGCGTTCCGTAGCCGGTGGGGCTCGGCACGCCCTTGATGAGCGCGATCTTCTCGCGGAGCACCGCGGCGCTCTTCTTCTGGCACACCTTCTCGAGGCCGATCGCGACCGCCTCGATCTTGCTCGGATCGCTCTCGACCGTGAGCGCGTTGGCGTAGGCGGCCTGGAGGCTCGTCGGCAAGCCGCCCGGGCCGCTGTCGACGACGGAGGCGCACGGATCGGTGCTCAGCGGGTTCGGCATGCCCACCGGCCCGGGCTTCGGGCTCGGCGGCGGCGTCGGGTTGGGGGTCGGTCCCGCGAGCCCCGGCTTGGCCGCAGCCGGAGTGTTCTTGGTCGCGATGACGGCGAAGCCAGCGACCGCTGCGGCGAGGAGAAGGAGGGGAGACGGCATGGGAGGGGACCTCGAAGGGGATGCTACCGGGAGTCGAAGCGGCTGTGTCGTCGGTCGGATCAGAAACGGATGAGGGCGAAGGCCGACCGACCACCAGGGAGCGTCGCGCGGAAACCGCCGACGAACTCCTCGGTCCCATCGGCCTGCTTGACGACCTCGGAGTACGGGATCCAGTTGTCGGGGTTGCTCTGCGCGATGGCGAGCTTCTCCGTGGCCGAGAGAATCCTTGACGACACCCCCGGCCTCGTCGACCGAGAAGGCGATCTCGTGCAGCGGGTAGAAGGCCTTGTCGCTCTCGAGCTGCACGAACGCGACCTGGGCTCCGGGACTCTTGTAGGGGAGCACGATGGCGCCCTGCGCGCCGTCCTTGTCCATGAGGCCGACCGCGGTCTGCTGACCGGGGATCGAGTCGTAGAAGGCGATGCGCTGTTCACCGGTCGACGACGTGAGGAGCTTGGTGTCCATGATGATGCGTTCTCCGAGCGGTCAGACGGACGGGAAGGAGTACGTCGGGAGGCCGGCCCCGATCGCAGACGAGAGAGCGCCGGGCACGCGCGCGAGCGCGGTCTGGATCGCGGTGGTGAGCGAGCCGATGTTGACGTCGCTGCCCTCGGACACCGGGAGGAAGGACTGCCCGACCTTCGGGAGCGCGGGGACCGCGAGCCCGACAGGGGTGCCGGGGATGGCGGGGATCGCGCCGGGAACCGCAGCCCCCTCGCGCGCCTTGGCGACGGTGCGCACCTCGGTCGCCGCCTTGAACTGACAGACGTCGTCGAGGGTGTCGGCGAGCTCGTAGAGCTTCTTCGCGTCGGTCGCCGCGAGGATGGCGGAGGAGACGGCCGTCCGCTGCTCGTACGGGAGCCCCTCGATGCCCGCGTCGGCAACGCCGGTCGGGCACGGAGAGCCCTTCGGGTTGGTCTTGGTGCCGGGCGGGATCGGGAGCGGACCCGGTCCGGTCGTCGGCGTCGGCGTCTTCTTGGAGGACGACGAGACGACGAAGGCACCGGCCGCGAGGAGAGCGAGGAGGACGAAGGGGTTCATCGGGACCTTGAGGAGGTGGTGGGAGAGCTCAATCGTAGGCCGTCAGCCAGCCTCGTAGAAGGGCGTCTCGCCGTGGACCATCCACGCCGAGGGTTCGGTGAGGCCCGCGTCGCGCGCGAACTCGGGCGCAAAGTCCGGCATGCCGAGCCGGCGGCTCGGATCCTCGACCGTGAAGCCGTGGACGCGCACCCCGACGTGATAGAGCGCGGCGGCCTGCGCGAACGGCACCGATCGACCCCGCTCGTCGCGCAGCACCCAGCGACGTCGGAAGCAAGGGCGCGCGGTCTCGATGTGGTCGCGCACGTAGAGCTCGGCGGCGCGCCAGCAGGAGAGTTCCTTGCAGTCGCCATGTCCGCGCTGGAGGGTGGTGCGCAGGTCCTGGAAGAGGTCACCGCCACACGGCGCCTCGGGCGTCAGGTAGAAGACGCCGGTGTCGTAGAGGCGTGGGAAGTTGGGGTGCGCCGTGAGGAAGTCGCAGTAGATCCCGAAGAAGGCGTTGAGCATGTGCCCGAGCGCGCGGTCGGACAAAAGCACGTCCACCGGATCGCTCGGTCCGTTCATCAAGTCGAGGCTGAACGTCCCGTCGTACACCGGCTGTGCCTGTCCTCTCTGGGTGACCCCGTAACTGGCGCGTCGACCGATGAGAGCAGAAACAGGTCCATCCGAGAAGGTACGTGAGCCTCCTCAGAGAACTGCCGTGGAGCCCCGGGGGTGAGGCCTGCCGCACAGGTCAACGAGCCAGGTACGGGTCCGACCCGCAGCACGCCCACCCCCACCTGTTGGAGGGTGATGGGGTCGTGCCGAGGGTCGAGCCCGAGGCTGGGATCAGCCGCAGTCGACGGTGTCGCCGAGGATCGCGCCCGAGAAGGTCGCGCTCGACCCCGGGGCGCCGGTGTAGCGCACCTGGAGGTAGAAC
Source organism: uncultured delta proteobacterium (assembly GCA_963828255.1). Taxonomy (GTDB): domain Bacteria; phylum Myxococcota; class Myxococcia; order Myxococcales; family Anaeromyxobacteraceae; genus CAIOAK01. Next base: position 43,209 of record CAWHDZ010000013.1, read on the forward strand.
GGGCTCGAGGGGCCCGCGGTGATCGTCTGGATGAAGGCGCTGTCGTCGCCGACCTCCGAGAGGATGCGCGCCGGGATGACGCCGTTCGCGGGGATCAGGAGGAGCAGCGTGTTGTTCACACGCAGCTGCTCGATCGCGAACGCATCGCTGATTGTCGACGGCACCGCGAGGCGGAGGCCGCGGAACAGCTGCGGGGGGTAGATCGTGATGGTCTGGCTCTGGCTGGTCGTCGGAGGCGCTCCGGCGGGGGCCGTGAAGACCTGCTCCGGGATGGCGAGCAGGGTGCGGCGCGCGCGGACCGGGCGGCCGTCGGGGGTCGAGCAGAACGCGCTGCCGCCGGTGCCGTAGCAGCAGCCGGGATCGGCGCCGCCGCCGGCGCCGGAGGGCGCGAGGCAGTTGGCGGCCTTCTGCATGATCTGCCCGAGCGGGCTGAAGTTCTCCTGCGGCGTGCCGGCCCAGGAGAGGTCGCTGCCGCGGGCGTAGCCGCCGCCCTGGACGCGCGCGCCCTGACGACGGGCGGCCTGCATGGACTGAGCGCGGAGAGCGATGGCGTGAGCGAGACGGGGATCGATGGTACGGGACATGGACGTGCCTCCTGGTTGATGAGCAAGGGACCCCCGTCCACAGCAGCTCTCGTTCGAACCTGTCTCTTGTGCGCGAAGCGCGGTGGCCTTGCGGCCCGGATCTGGGACCGAACCCCCACCCCCTCACGGAGGTGGAGAGGCGATCAGCCCTGGCCGTAGAGCGAGGCGTACTGGTCGGCGCCGAACGGCATGCCGCCGCCGCCGAGCAGGTGGCCGAACTCGCCCTTGGCCGCAGCGCCCGGAGCGGGCGTCGCGCTCTGGTTCTTCATGCGCTCGCCGAGGATCGCGCCCTGGTTGGCGCCCCAGAAGGCGAGCGAACCGTTGGCGATGTTGACCACGTGCTCGTCCCAGCCCTTGGTGTACCCCATGAACGAGGCGGCGTGGAGGACGATGCCGGTGATCAGGTCGGCGCTGAGCGAGCCCCAGCCGGGCATGCCGCGGTAGCCCTGGAGGAAGCCCCAGCCGAAGGCGGTGCCGCCGACTTCGACCGCGCCGAGGACCTGCATCCCCGTGCGCTTCTCGGCCTTCTCCTTCTTCTCGAGCTTGGCCTCCGCGCGCTCGGCGCGAACGATCGCGGGCGTCGAGTAGCCGCGGTAGTGGTCGACATCGGTGCGGGACAGGTACATGGGCAAGCCTCCTGAATGGGTGAGAGGAGCATGCCGCCTCGGTCCAGGCGTCGTCCAAGGAAATAAGCCTTAGTTTTCACCCACTTCCTTAGGTGAGTCGTCGCGAGCCCCGAAAGAAGCTCGATTTCCCGGGCAATTCTGGGGACAATCGACGCATGAGCCTGCGCAGCCTCTCCCTCGGCAAGAAGACGCCGCGCCACGACGTGCGCACGTTGCAGATCGCCAAGTACCTGACCCCACGGCTGCCCGATCCGCCACGTTCGGTCGCGTGGACCAAGGCGTGCGACGAGCACTGGCCGATGTACGCGAACGACCGCGTCGGCGACTGCACGTGCGCGACCGCAGCGCACCTCATCCAGGCTTGGACCGCGAACGGGCAAGCGAAGGAGATCGAGGTGACCGAGCGCTCCGTGCTCGGCTTCTACTCGAAGGTGACCGGCTACGATCCGAAGCGCCCGAGCACGGACAAGGGGGCGGTCGAGCTCGACGTGCTCCGCGCGTGGCGCAAGATCGGGATCGAAGGGTCGCGAGGGCGCATTCACAAGATCGGCGCCTTCGCGGCGGTGTCACTCTCGGATCGGATCCTCGTCGAGGACTCGATCCACCTCTTCGGGGGCATCTACACCGGGTTCGCGCTGCCAGAGAGCGCGCAGGACCAGAGCGTGTGGGACGTGCCGCCTGGGGGCGCTGCTCGTGGCAAGGGCAAGGTCGGATCGTGGGGCGGACACGCGGTGCCGATCCTCGACTACGACGCGCGCGGGCTCACCTGCATCACGTGGGGGCAGGTGCAGCGCATGACGTGGGCGTTCTTCAAGACGTACTGCGACGAGGCCTACGCGCTCCTCTCCGAGGACTTCCTCTCGAAGAGGACCAAGAAGACGCCCGCGGGGTTCGACCTCGAGACGCTGCGGAGGGATCTCGATCTCGTGAAGAGCAAGTAGCGGGGCCACTTCGGGCCCCCGCGACACGACCCCGTCTTCGATGAAGGAACGACTCACCAAGCAAGGCGTACGAGACCTCGATCTTCTGCCCAGCCCGAAGCGCGAGCGCTTCTCGGACAAGGAGCCTGGGCCGCTGCGCCAATGCGCCCACCGCAGCATGCGCGTGGACGGCTACCTGCGCCGCGCCTTCCTGGGCTACCCGCGCGGCGTCCCCTGGGGCCATATGGAGTGCGAGGAGTGCGGGCTCTTCCTCCACTCGTTCGACCCCTGAGGCTCACCCGAAGACGTGGTGCAGGTACGCCGCGATCTGATCGGCGGTGGCCTCGCGCATGCGCACGAGGTTCTCCTGCATGTGGGGGTTGTCGCGCAGGAAGACGGCCTCCTTGCGGAGCGTCTGCCGTCCGAGCTCGGTCAGCCGGAAGCTCTTCTTGGTGCCGGGGACGGGCTCGAGCGCGCGCAGGGCGATGAGCCGGCGCACGTGGGGTGCGCTCGTGCTGTGAAGGCGCAGTCCTGTCCCCTGTCCGGTGAAGAGATCGGGGTTCACGATCGAGAGCCCCTGGAGCACGAAGGCATTGACGCCGGTGATCGCAGGCGCGGGTCGCGGCACCGGGGGTCGATCGTGACGCACGTCGAGGTGCACTTGGTGCTCGGGCGGGATCGTGAAGAGGTCCGTCCGCTTGCGACCGGGGATGGCCACCGGGACGAGCAGCCCCAGCTTGATGGCGGTGTTGACGTGCGTGCGGAAGGTGGGCTCGTGCGCGCGCACGACAATGGCGGCGCCCCCGGGGGTGAGGACCGCGGGAGAGTCCTCGACGACCTTGGCGAGGGTCTCCCAGACGATGGGGGTCGCGCCTGCGTGGCGACCGGCGGCGAAGCCGCTCCCGGAGGGTCGAAACGACGCCGAGGCAAGGATCCTGCGGTCGGGCATGCTCTTGAGCTCGGCCAGCGCGAGGCTCTTGACGTGATCGCCCTTGTCGATCGTGAGCGGGATGTTCGCTTGGCGGAGCAGACGCCGGAACCCTTCCTTCGACTCCTCCTTTCCGTGGAGGTGCCTGTGCAGATCGAGGAGCGCGATCGTCGAGAACAGGACGTCCTTCTTGGACACCGTGAGGACGTACTCGTCGAACTGATGCGGGTGCGTCTTCGGCACGGAGCGGTAGTCCCCCGCGATGCGTGCCTCGGGGTCGTGCCGGTAGTGGACCTGGAGCAGGAACTGCTGTTTGCCGGTGAGCGAGTTCGCAAGATCGCGAAACCGAGAAGGCTGCCACTCGCCCGACGAGAGGCCTGCCTCGAACACCCAGGGGTGTGCGAGCACGGCGTCGAGGGCGCCCTCGACCCGCGCGCGATCACCGATCGCAGCCTGGCTGAGCCCGTTCCTGAGCCGATCGGCCTCACCGTAGACACGATCGAGGTGTGCCGCAGCCTCGCGTGCGCGAGCGAAGGGGTGCTCGTGGTCGCCGTAGATCGGGAGCTTACCGATCCTGTCGATCGCGATGCGAGTGCCCGGACCCGATCGCTGGAGCACCTCCGAAAGGGGGGTGTAGACGGCGACGATGCGCTTCTTCGCGTCGAACACGGCGCCCGCCGAGGGGTGTCCGCGCAGGAACGCGCGTGTCTCGCGCGCGACCTCGAGCGCCTGCCGCGCAGCCTGCTCTATCGGTGCCGAGTATTCGAGCGCCGCGTCTGCCGAGTGCGGATCGATCCGCTTTCGGCGCCCGGCGGCGTGTCCGGGCGGCGCGCTCTGCGCGTGCGCGAAGAAGTCCTTGACGACCTTCACCCCACGCTTCCCATGGAGGGCGACCTCGAGAGCGCGGGCCATGTCCTCGAAGGAGCCCCCGCTCCCAGCACCCCACTTCCCGGTGTAAGAGTAGTAGACGCGCGACCCACCCGTGTGGCGGCGGATTCGAAGGCCCACAGCCCCGCTCATAGTCTTGTAGAGACCCACCTCTTCCGAGGCGAGCGCCCCTCCCGCGTGCCCAAGCGGCTTGTCGCGCGCCTGGAGCGCGTGCACACGGTGCTGGATGTCGCGCGCGTCGGCGTCGATGGCTCGAAAGTCGCGCGCGTCGGCGCCGAGGTGCTTGGCGAGGGAGGGCTTGCGTGCGGCGCGGCGGGCCATGGCGCAAGGCTACTCCGGAGAGGGTGTGCCTGTCGAAGCGCTGACGACACACACGCACTTGCTGTCGACCCAAGTCGCTTTTCCCCTATCGCAGCGACCCGTCTTTTCGCACCGACGCCCGTCTCGGCAGTCGGTGACGACAGCGCCAACAACGTTCCCGACAAAGAAGCCAAGGAGAAGAAGGAGAGCCGCGGCAGTGAGAATGAGCCCTGCGCGATCGGTTCGTGTCGCGCTCACGTCTGCGCTTCCGTCGAAAGGGTCCTCGTCGCCTCGGCCTTCGCCTCTGCCTCGTCGAGGAGAGCGATCACCTCGTCGTAGAGCTTCACATGCAGAGGGTGGGGGCCACGATCGCGCGCCCAGACCCGAAGGATGCTGCGGCGCACGCGCCGGGTGAAGGCCTCGACGTCGACCCCCTGTGCGCGGAGCTCTTGTTCGGCCTGTGCGTAGTCGTCGTCCTCCTTGCGCGAGGGAAGCTGGGCGACGAGCTCGGGCGCCACCGCTTGCAGCACGTCCCGCAGGGCGACCTTGAACGTGAAGAGGATGCGCCCGCCCGCCCACGGCTTGCGGCCGGCGACGCGCTGGCTGTTCAACGCGAGGCAGGCACCCTCGCCACCTTGGATGATCTCGACGAGCGTCTGCCGGCCCTCGATCACCTCGCTCGCGGGTCTGTCGTAATAGCCGAGGGCCTCACCCTTCTCGCGCAGCATCCGGAGCAGGATGAAGGAGCGCGCGGCTTCATTTCCGGGCGCGAGCGGTAGGGAGAGGAACTCCTCGATCGTGAACCAGCCCATGCCCTGGCCCTCGACGGGTCGCGGATTCTGATCGCCGATGTGGGTCGCGATCATGAAGAGATCGAAGCGCGGCGCGGACGGTGGCCCCTGCTCGAAGGAGCCGTTCCAGAGGCAGTCCACCTGCGACGGCGCCTGCACCGGAACTTCCAGCCCGAGCTCTTCGCGGATCTCGCGCGCGAGCCCCTCCGACAGGGTCTCGTGTCGCTCGACCTTCCCACCCGGGCACTCCCACGTCCAGGGGTAGTCCTTGTCGGGCCGCCGCTGGGTGAGAAGGATGCGCCCGGTGCGCAGGATGACCGCCGACGCAACACGCACACGAAAGTCTCTCTCGGTACTCTCCATGGCTTCCTCCCGCTCTACAGCGTCCTCTTTCCAACAGGCCTTGTGGTTCCGCAATAGGGGCATGTTTCTCCACGGTAGCTACCATGAAGAGTGGTCTCTTCTGGGGTTGCTACAGGGATTGCTCCCACAAGATTCGCGCGCATCTTCACCGAAGAAGCCCCAGGGAAGAGTTCTCGAAGTGCACGCCAAACAAACGTGCGAAGAGCATGAAGAAGAGCAGGGTTGTGAGGGGCGATACCAGCCACGCGATGACGCCCAGCGCAACACCCTTTGGTGCGGGGCCCTTCGCTCCGCGGTCAAGGAGTGTGTCGTGCACCCAACTACCGATCACGACGGCTCCTGGAATCCCCGCAAGCAGCCAGATGACGATGATTTGCTCGGCCATGGGCTACGCCCAAATCCCGGCGAGCGCTCCGGCCGCAGCGAGATCGACCCCAGCCTGGGCCTCGGGCAGCCCGAGGACGAAGCGCTCGTTGCCAGGCAACTGGAGCATGAGCGCGAGGGTGAGCAACTCCTCGGCGGCCGGCACCGTCCAGTCGTGCACGCAGATGGGGAGTTTCCGGTCGAGATCGAACACCTGCCGGCCACCCATGCCGGCGAGGAGGTGGGGCTGGTCGCGGCTCGCGAGCAGATAGCGTCGCCCGGAGTCGGCGCCGACCACGACGAAGCGTCCGAGCGTCCGGTAGTCGTCCCGCTGGTCGGGGGTGAGGAAGGCTTCGAGCACGCGGTGCGCGCGGATCTCGGCGCGTCGAACTCGGGCATCGGACAGCCGACAATCGCGGCTGCGACGGTGACCCCCGCTTCGGGCTTCTTCGCGGGCTTCTCCACCAGCTTCTCCACCGGCTTCTCCTCGGCAGCCGACGCAGGCGCAGGCGTGCGGTAGGTCTGCATCGCGGCCGGTTCCTCCGCGTGCACCTCGGCGACGACGTCCTCGATCGTCTTGTCGCCGGCCGCGAGCGAGGGCTGCGGCGGTAGTTCGCCGACCGCCTGCGGATCCTGGGGCTGTCCCCAGACCTCCTCGATGCTGCCGTCCTTGTAGCGCACGGCGTGGAGGAGCTTGCGACCCGGCTTCAGAGGCTGGGCGAGCACCGCCGAGACCTCGTGCAGGCCCGCGGCGAGTTCCACGACGACGCCGTCGGCGTGGTCACGGTACGCAGAGGACTCGAGGGGAAGGAAGGCGTCTGGCTTGGCCCAGCCCTGCGACGCCCAGGGCCGACGCTTGCGGAGCGCGTGGTCGCGCAGGATGCGCAGGGCCTGCTCCTCGATCGGGGTGACATGGAAGGCCCGCAACTGCGTGCGGCGGGGCCCGAGCGAGGTGAGCTGGATGTCCCCATGCGTCGTCGGCATGTACCAGAGGAAAGGGCTCTTCTTGGGCTTGTTCTTCTCAGCCATCGTGACCTTCGCTTTCTTCGTCTTCGCTCCTGAACGTAACGCCGCACCAGCAGCACTCGTCTTGGCTCCAGGAGTGGTTGCAGTGGTGGCCGCACGCGCGCTTGGACTTCGGGCACTCGAAGAAGGGGCGTCTTCTCCCGGCAGGAGGAGCAGTCTTCCAGCGGTGCCTCGTGGCCACCATGGCCGGGGCCGTGGCCGTCGAGCCACGCTTCACCCGCGTCTTGGGCGGTCGATGACCCTTCCCCAGGCTGCGAACGGTCGACGCCTTCTCCGGAGCGGGATCGGGTGTCGCGCGGAGGTCGGGGTCGGCCTCGAGCAGGGCGTAGATCTTCTCGATGCGTTGCGGAGTCGTCCCCCCGGACCCCCTCGGGGGTGCTCGGCTTGGCGCGAAGCTCGTTCCGGAGCCTGGTGAGATGGTCGAGCTCCTCGGCCTGGGCTTTACGGGTGAGCGCGCGAGCGCTCTCGGCTTGGCTCTGGAGGAGCGGGTTGACGGCGAGCGCGAGGTTGCGTCGCTCGATGCCGGCCTCGTTCACGGGGTACGGGTTGGCGCCCATGTTGGCACCCACCCAGGGACCCTGGACCGCGGCACCGATCGCGGGCTCCTGGAAGCCGGCCCCCACGAAGATCGGGGGTTCGGCCGCCGCGGCGCCCGCGGCAATGTTGTAGGCGTCGTGGTGGTTGCCGAACTCTGCGACGCGGGTTGCGCCCGCGAGGGAGACCTGGCGCGCAAGCAGCGCCACGCGACTCGCCTCCTGGAAGCGCTGCGGGCGTTGCGAGGAGGTGAGGAGGAAGGCCGGAGATCGGCGAGCGCTGCGGTGGCCCTGTCCACCTTCTCCTTGAAGGTCGGGTCCACGTCCGTCGTGACTCGTTGGTTGGCGCGAGCGGCACGGTTCGCAAGCGTCATTTCCCGCGCGATTCCGGCACCCCGATCCATGGCGTTCACGGCTGCCACCCGCGCACGTTGTGCTCCGGCTTCGCGCGGCACGCCGCGCACTGGCAGTCGTGGGTGTAGGCCCGGACGCAAGCCTTCTCTCGGAACTGGGTCGCGGCCTCCCGCAGGGCCTCGCTCCGGATCTTGCCGAGGGCCTGCATGTCCGGCGAGACCTGGGCGTAGGCGCGATCGATGGACTCGGCCATCTTGTCGAGCTCGGCCGCGAAGGTGGAGAGAGGTCCGGCAGGCTGTGGGGGTGACTGCCGAGCGACCTCCGAGGTAGGGAGCGCCACAGGGGTCGCCCCGACCATGGCGACGATCTCCCCTGTGAGCACGAGGAGGTTGACGTCGCCCTCGTACGTGGAGAGGCGCGTCCGGATCTGGGCAAGGACTGCCTCGGCACGCTCGGCGCGTACTTTCCAGTGGTCGCCCTCGACCCGCTCGACGCCGAGCACCACGTACTCTCTGGGCACCCCGAACTGGCCGCCCGGTGTGAGGTAGGTGACCCGCACGCGAATCTTGCGGATGGTGTACTCGCCGGGAAGGCTCTCGCCAGCACGACGCCTGCAAAGGGCGCAGATCTTGGAGGACACCTCCCCAGGGCGTCGACGGAGGGTCTCATCATCACCCTCGAACACGCACGACCCCTCGTGCGCCGGCCGCCACTCCCGGAGGAGCAGCGTATCGCCGACAGTGAAGCCCCGATCGGCGCGCCGGACCTCGTAGCGCTTGAGCCCATCGAGGATCGCCTGAAAAGGGACGGGCCACGTCTTCAACTCGTGCTCCATGGTCACCCCTTCTTCTTGGTGTCGTGCTGGACGATGGTGATGAGATTCTCGGTAGAGGCGCGCGTTCTCCTCACGGTTCGCCAGGAAGTCGCTGGCGGCGAGGTTGCGGATGATGGTGACGATGCGCAGGCGTAT
>CAWHDZ010000014.1:0-59323 GCA_963828255.1 uncultured delta proteobacterium
CCAGCGATTCCCCGAGGTGGTCCTTCCGCTCCGGGAGGGCAAGCTCTGCCTCACGAGCATCGTCGAGCTGGCCCGGGTGATGACCCCGGAGAACCGGGTGGAGACCCTGCCCCAGTTCTTCCACATGTCGAAGCGGCAGGCGAAGGCGGTGGCGGCGGCGATCCTGCCGGCGGCGGTGATCCCGAGGCGGGAGGTGGTCACCGGGGTTCGTGCGGTGGTGCGGCCCGAGGTGCGGCCGGCCGACTTTCGTCCGGACGAAACTCCCCTGACCAGCCCGGAGCCGGAGGCGCGCCCGGCGCCGCCGATGAGGGTCGAGCCGCTGACGGCCAACGAAAGCCGCATTCACCTGACCGTGTCGAGCCAGTTCCTCGACAAGCTCGAGGCGGCCCGCCGGGGACAGGGGCACGTGCAGCCGGGCGCCACGAAGGAGCAGGTGATCGAGGCGGCGCTGGATCTGCTGCTGGAGAAGCAGGCCAGCCGCCGCGCGGAGGTGAAGAGGCCGCAGAAGAAGCCGCGTCCGGCGAAGGCCGGGCACGTCCCTGCGGCGGTGAAGCGTTCGGTGTGGGCGCGGGACGGCGGCAAATGCCAGTGGCCGGTGGACGGGGGCGGCGTGTGCGGTTCCACGACGAGGCTGGAGATCGACCACGTGGTTCCACGGGGGCGCGGCGGTCCTTCGACCGTGGAGAATTGTCGGCTGGCCTGCAGGGTTCACAACGTGTACGCGGCGCGACAGGCCTACGGCGACGCCCACATGGACCTCTTCACGCGGAACCCTGTCGTGCGCGAGGATCGTGCCGTCTACGGATACGCCACGAAGGTCAGAACGGCCTGGAGCCTGGCCGTCGCCGCGGCGCTCCCGAACCCCGTCGTGGGGATACCGGTCAGGACCACCTGGAAGTTCCCGCCGACGAGGGCGTCGAAGTCGGCCGGCGTCATCGACATCGAGTCGAACGAGACCTGCATCGGCACCGGGCCAGCACCGGTGGGCATCTCGACGCTTGCCGCCGGGTAGAGTGTGCTCGTCCCGTTCGGCTCGAACGACAGCCGGACCGTGCCGGTGAAGACCTGCTGGAGGACCGTCACGCCGGTGGAGGAAGGTTCGAGGGCCAGGGTCGCCGACACCACGCCGATCCGGGACGGGTCCCCGCCGAGCGCCTTCACCGCGTCGTTCACGAAGGCCCCGTAGGGATTGCCCGACTCGGTCGTGATGTTCTTGTCGACCCGGATGGTCTCACCGGCGACGTCGCTCGACTTCACGTCGAGCGAGATCCCGACCGGGGCCGAGTAGGTGACCGGGTCCTTGGTTCCGCAGGCCGCGGCGAGGACGACGAGGAGGACGGTGGCGCGGCGAGCAGTCATGGCGGGACGATGCCACGGCGGCACTCCTGGTGAAAGGCCCTCAGGTGGGCAACTGTAACCCCAGCAGCCACTCCCGGTTGCCGGCCGGCCCGGCGATGGGCGACTCGGCGTGGCCGAGCACCGCGAAGCCGAGCTCCCGCGCCGCCGCCTCCACCCCTTCCAGCGCGGCGATTCGCTTGGCGTCCTCCCGCACCACCCCACCCTTCCCGACCTCCCCCTTCCCCACCTCGAACTGCGGCTTCACGAGCAGCACCGCGGCCCCTCCGGGCCTGAGCAGCGCCTTCACCGCGGGCAGCACCAGCCGCAGCGAGATGAACGACAGGTCTCCCACCACCAGGTCCACGTCCTCGCCCAGCGCCCCGGCCTCGAGGTACCGCGCGTTCACCCGCTCGTGCACGACCACCCGCGGGTCGCCGCGCAGCCTGGGATGCAGCTGCCCGTAGCCCACGTCCACGGCGTGGACGCGCAGCGCGCCCCGCTGCAGGAGCAGGTCGGTGAAGCCGCCGGTGGACGCCCCCAGGTCGGCGCAGGCCAGGCCGGCCGGGTCCACGGGCAGCACCTCGAGCGCCTTCTCGAGCTTGAGCGCCCCGCGCGAGACGTACTTCTGCGGCGCGGCGCCGTCCTTCACCCGAAGTGGAACGTCCGGATCGAGGAGCTGTCCGGGCTTCTCCACCCGGGCCTCGCCCGACGCCGCGTCGCCGGCCACCACCGCGCCGGCCATGACGAGCGCCTGGGCCTGGGTGCGCGACGCGGCCAGCCCCCGCTCGACGAGCAGGAGGTCGGCGCGCTGGCGACGGGGGGGCACGAGGCCTCGAGGGACGGAACGCCTACCCGGCGTTTCGCCCCGCCGGTTGACGATTGCCCACCAGCTCCCGGCCGGCCCGGGCGATGCCGGCCGAGTCGATCCCCAGCTCGGCGCGCTGCTTGCCCGCGTCGCCGTGGGTGACGAAGGCGTCGGGGATGCCGAGCCGCCGCATGGAGATGCCCTGCTCGACCAGCCCGGCCCTCTCGAACGCCTCCAGGCAGGCCGATCCGAAGCCCCCCGCCAGCGCGTTCTCCTCCACCGTGACCACCCGGCGGGCCTGGGCGGCCAGCCCGCAGAGGGTCTCCTCGTCGAGAGGCTTCACGAAGCGTGCGTCCACGACCGCGGACTCGATGCCCTGCCCGGCCAGGGTCTCGGCGGCGGCCAGCGCCGCCTGGACGGTGGTCCCGGCCGCGGCGATGAGCAGGTCGGGCTTGCCCGGGGGCCGGCGCAGGACGCGGGCCTTGCCGATCTCGGCCGCCACGGGCGAGGGCGCGAGCGGCTGCCCAACCGCCGACCCGCGCGGGAAGCGGAATGCCACCGGCCCGTCGTGGTGCAGGGAGGTGGCGAGCGCGATGCGCAGCTCGTTCTCGTCGGACGGGGCCATCACCACGAGGTTGGGGACGAGGCGCAGGTAGGACAGGTCGAAGGCGCCCTGGTGCGTCTTGCCGTCGGCGCCCACCAGGCCGCCGCGGTCGATGGCGAAGGCCACCGGCAGCCGCTGCAGCGCCACGTCGTGGATGATCTGGTCGTAGGCTCTCTGGAGGAACGTGGAGTAGATGGCCACCACCGGCCGCATCCCCTCGCAGGCCAGCCCGGCCGCGAAGGTGACGGCGTGCTGCTCGGCGATGCCCACGTCGTAGGTGCGGGCCGGGAAGCGCTGCTGGCACCGGATGAGGCCGGTGCCCTCCAGCATGGCCGCGGTGATGGCGACGACGCGCGGGTCGCGCTCCATCTGCTCGCAGAGGGCCTCGGCGAAGAGGTCGGTGTAGGCCTTGGGCGCGGGCTTCTTGGGGACCGGCTTGCCGGTGGCCACGTCGAAGAAGGAGAGCCCGTGGCCGCGGGTGGCCTTGTCCGACTCGGCCGGGTGGTAGCCCTTGCCCTTGGTGGTGATGGCGTGCACCAGCACCGGCCCGTCGATCTCCCGGAGCTTCCCGAAGCTGCGGACCAGCTCGGCCACGTCGTGCCCGTCCACCGGCCCCACGTACTGGAAACCCATCCCCTCGAAGAGGATGCCCGGCGTGATGAGGGCCTTGGTGGCGTCGATGCCGTGGCGGACCATCTCGATGGCCTGCTCCCCCTTGGGCATGTGGCGGAGGAAGTCCTTCACCGAGCGGCGCCAGCGGTTGTAGGTGCGGGAGGCGAACTTCTTGGAGAACCACTCGGAGAGCGCGCCCACGTTGGGCGAGATCGACATCTCGTTGTCGTTCAGGACCACCATGAAGTTGCGCTGGAGGTAGCCCGCCTGGTTCAGCCCCTCGAAGGCCACGCCTCCGGTGAGGGCGCCGTCGCCGACGACCGCCACCACCCTGCCCGCCTGGCCAAGGTGGTGCTTGCCCTCCACCATGCCCACGCCCGCCGAGACGGCGGTGGAGGCGTGCCCCACGCCGAAGGCGTCGTGCTCCGACTCGTCCCGCTCCGGAAAGCCTGCCAGCCCCCCCTCGGTGCGGATGGTGCGGAAGCGGTCGCGCCGCCCGGTCAGGAGCTTGTGGGCGTAGGCCTGGTGCCCCACGTCCCAGACGATGCGGTCCGTGGGCGACTCGAAGACGTAGTGGAGCGCCACGTTGATCTCGACGGCGCCGAGCGACGAGCCGAGGTGACCCCCGGTCCGGGCGCAGGCCTCGATGATCTCGTCGCGGATCTCCTGGCAGAGCCGGGGGAGCTCCTCCAGCGAGAGCTTCTTGAGATCCGCAGGGGAGTCGATGGCGTCGAGCAGTCTCGGCATGGATCACTTCCTCCGGGAGACGACGAAGCGCGCCAGCGCGCGCAGGGCCTCCGCCCTCTCCCCCAGGCCGGCGAAGGCCTGGAGGGCCTCTTCACAGTAATCGTCGGCGCGCCTCCGCGCTTCCTCCACGCCGAGCAGGGCGGGCAGCGTGCCCTTCCCGGCCGCGGCGTCCTTGCCGGCCCTCTTGCCCAGGTCGGCGGTGGTGGCGGTGAGGTCGAGCAGGTCGTCGGCGATCTGGAAGGCGAGTCCCAGCCTCAGTCCGGCTGGTCCGAGCCCCTGGTCGGTCCCGGTGGCGGCGATGGCGCCCCCCACCACCGACGCGGCCAGGAGCGCGCCGGTCTTGCGCCTCTGGAGGTCGAGGACCCCCTCCAGGTCGGGGGCACGGGTCTCGGCCTCGAGGTCGAGCGACTGCCCCTCGACCATGCGGGTGGCGCCCGAGGCGAGCAACCCGGCGAGCCGGGCCGCCCTGTCGCTGCCGTCGGATCCGGCGAGCAGGTGCTCGAATGCCAGCGACTGCAGCGCATCCCCCGCCAGCACGGCGGTGGCCTCGTCGAAGGCCCGGTGGACCGTGGGGCGTCCCCGCCTCAGGTCGTCGTCGTCCATGCAGGGAAGGTCGTCGTGGACGAGGGAGTAGGTGTGGATCATCTCGAGGGAGGCGGCGAAGCGGATGGCCAGGCTCCCCTCCCCCGCGTCCGCCCCGAAGGCCTCGGCCGTGGCGCAGACGAGCGCCGGGCGGAGCCGCTTCCCGCCCCCCAGGAGCGCGTAGGTCATCGCCTCCCAGAGCCGGGCCGGGCCACCCCGGGCGCCCGCCTCCGCGGCGCGGCGCAGTTCCCCCTCGACGCGCGCGGCGACGCCGGACAGGTAGGGATCGAGTGCGAACGACGGTGACACGGGGACGCTTCTACCACTAACGGGGCGGGATCATCCCGCGGATCCGCTCGATGAGACGGTCCACGTCGAGCGGCTTCGTGAAGTAGTCGGCGGCGCCGGCCTCCATGCCGGTCCGCTCGTCCTCCGGGCTCTTCCGGGCGGTGATGAAGATGACCGGGATGTCGCCGAAGGTTGGGTTCTTCTTGATGGCCCGGCACAGCTCGAAGCCGTCGATCCAGCTCATCATCACGTCGAGCAGGATCACGTCTGGCCGGTCCACGTGCATGGCCGAGATGAGGCGCAGGCCGTTGGCCGCCTGGGAGACCTCGAAACCCTCCAGCTCGAGGGCGAGGGTGAGCATCTCCCGGGTATCCCGGTCGTCGTCGACGATGGTGACCTTCGGCTTGCGCTCGGTCATGGGGCTTCTTCCTCCTCGCCGAGCGGACGCGCCACCACCGAGCCGTCATCGGCCCGGAGCAGCAGTTCCACCCTGCGCTCCGCGTCGTCGAGCTTGCGCCCCGCCTCGCGCGCGAGCCGGACGCCCTCTGCGAAGGTCTCGAGCGACTTCTCGAGGGGGAGCTTGCCCCCCTCCAGCTCGACGACCAGCTTCTCGAGCCGCTCCACGAGCTCGTCGTAGGTACTCACGGCCATACTCTATGCCTCCTCGGTGCGGGCGGGGAGCCCCGGGATCGGATGGGGGAGCTGGTCGCGGGACTCGACGCGGGCGTCGAGCCACCCCTCCCCCAGGACGACCCGCACGGGATCCCCGGGAGCGGCCTCACGGCTGCTGCGGAGGGGGCGCCCGTCCCGGAGCGCCAGCGCGAAGCCCCGGGTGAGGATCCTTCCCACGTTGGCCGGCTCGAGGCGGGCCGCGAGCCCGGCGACCCGCATCGACTCCCGCCGGAAGGTGGACGAGCTCCATGCCGCGACCCGGTGGAGCGCCTCGTCGACGCGGCGGCGCTGGTCGGAGAGGACCCGGCGGGGGTCGGAGAGCTCGGCACGCAGGGCCCGGAGGACGCGACGCCGCCCCCCGAGCGCATTGCCCTCCGCGCGGACGAGCCGCCCCCGCAGCGCCGACAGCGAGGCCAGCAGGTCGTCACGGACCGGGACCACCACCTCGGCGGCGTGGGTGGGCGTGGCGGCGCGCACGTCGGCCACAAGGTCGGCGATGGAGACGTCCACCTCGTGCCCCACCGCGCTCACCACCGGCGCCGGGCAGGCGGCGATGGCGCGGGCCAGCGACTCGTCGTTGAACTCCCAGAGGTCGTCGGCCGACCCGCCGCCCCGGGTGACCACGGCCACGTCCACGCCGAAGTCCACGAGGAGGCGGAGCGCCGCGATCACCGTGGCCGCGGCCCCATCCCCCTGCACACGGCAGCCGGCCACCACGACCCGCGCCCCCGGGAACCGGCCGTGCACGACCCTCAGGAAGTCCTGCAGCGCGGCGCCGGAGGTGCTGGTCGCGACGCCGATGCACCCCGGGAGGAAGGGCAGCGGCCGCTTCCGGGCCTGGTCGAGGAGCCCCTCGGCGGCGAGCCTCTCCCGGAGCTGCTGCAGCGCGAGCGCCCGGGCACCCGCCCCGCGAGGCTCGACCTCCTGGACGACGAGCTGGTAGCGCCCGCGCGGCGCGTAGATCTCGATGCGCCCCCGGGCCACCACCTCGGTCCCGTCGCGCAGGTCGAATTTCACCTTCCGTGCCGAGGAGGCCCAGAGCACCGCGTCCACCGAGGCCTCGGCGTCCTTCAGGCCGAAGTAGACGTGGCCGCTCGACTGGCGCCGGAGGTTCCCCACCTCGCCGGACACCCAGACGTCCAGGAAGGCCGGCTCGACCGCCCCCTTGAGCCTGCGGGTCAGCTCGGTGACCGTGAGCACGCGCGGCTCCCGCCGCGGCGGCGACGCGGGCGGCCTGTCGAAGAGTCCGGGCTGGGGCGGCGGTACGGGTCGGGCCACGGGTGTGTCTTACCGCGGGGCGGTGCCGGGGTCACCGCCCCAGACGGCGAAGCTGGGCGGGGGCGAGCATCCAGAGGAGCCGGGCGCCCCCGGGCCGGGGCCGGTCCCCCATGTCGAGCAGGCAGGCGCCCCCCTTCTTGAGCTCCAGGAACGAGCCCTCCGACCGGGTGAGCAGCCAGCCCGCGAGCCTGCCGAGGTGGGGCTCGTGGCCGACCAGCGCGACGAGGTCGAGGCTGGCCCGGCGCACGAGCCAGGGGAGGACCTCGGCAGGCTCGGCGTCCGGGACGAGGGCGCGCAACTCCTCGGGCGCCTCCGCTCCGAAGGCCCGGGCGAGGACGTCGGCGGTCTGGGTGGCCCGGGCGAGCGGGCTCGTGGCGATGGCCGCCGGGGAATCGACGAGGCGGCGGAGCCCCTTCGCGGCGGCCCGGGTGCGGGCCCGGCCGTCCGGGGTGAGCGGCCGCAGGAAGTCCTCCTTCCCGGCCGCGCGCCAGGCCACCCGGTCGCCGGCCGGGCCGTGACGGAAGAGGAGCAGTTTCATCCCAGCGCCCTTCGCACCGCGCGCCTCGGCGCGCGCAATTCCCTGAGTCGCTCGAGCACCTCGTCCACGTCCTCCTGGGACCTGAGTCTCCACCTGGCCTCGCTCCGCCCTGGGCCCACCCTCACCCCCACGACGGAAGGCTCCCCGATTCGGAACACGTCCTCGTCCGTCCGGTCGTCCCCCAGGAACAGCGCCACGTCCAGGCGGCGCCTCGCCAGGAGCCGCCGGACCGCGTCCCCCTTGGTGGGGAAGCTCACCGGAGTGACGTTCAGGACCTTCTTCCCGGGCAGCAGCCTCGCGCCCCGGAGCGCCCGCCCCGCCGCCCACACCTTCCTCTCGACCCTGCTCCATTCCCTCCCCATCCCGTAGTGGATCGAGAGCGTCGACCTCTTGTGCTCCACGTGCCAGCCCGAAAGCCCCGCAAGCCTCCTCCCGACCTCCGCCTCCCATCCGGCCACCTGCGCCAGCACCGACCGGGGCACCGGAACCGCGGCCAGGTCGGCGAGGAGGGGCCCACGGGCCCCGGCCAGGAAGTCGTTCCGCATCCCGGATCAACGTACAATCCCGTCGCTTGGCGCGCATCCTCATCGTGGACGGGAACCCGTCATCCCGCGAACCGCTCGAGCGGGCCCTCGCCGGCGAGGGGCTCGACGTGGTCGCCGCCGGCGATCCCGAGGCGGGCTGGGAGGCCTTCACCGCCTTCGCGCCCGGCGTCGTCGTGCTGGGCCGGCGCCTCCCCCGCGAGGACGCCGAGGAGCTGATCGCCCGCCTGCGACGGGCCGACCCGTCCATCCTCTTCCTCTCGCCGGAGGAGCCCTGGACCGACATGGCCCGCAGGCTGCGCGTCCGGCTCGGGGCGCCGGCGCCGCGCGCCCTCTCCGCAGCGCCCGAGCCGGTGGGCCCGGGAACCGCGCGCGTGCTCTCCCGCCCGCCGCTCGAGACCGGCCCGCTGGCCTTCGGCTCCCTCGCCGATCTGATGGCCCGGCTCTGGCGGACCGCGGCCGACGGGATCGTCTCCATCGACCGGCCCGGCGGCACCGATCGCATCTTCCTCCTGCGCGGCGCCACGGTGGAGATCCGGGTCGCCGGGGAACGGGCCGGCGGCGAGCCGTCCGGCGCGCTCGCCTCCCTCTGCGCCGCGGGGTACGGGTCCTTCGGATTCCACCCCGGGTCCGACTTCGCCTCCGAGGTCCGCGGGGCGCGCATGCCCGCGCTGGCCCCGCTGCTGGCCGGGCTGCGCCTCGCCGCCGACGAGCCCTCCTACGCCGAGGCCCTGGCCGGATCGGGGGACCGTGTGGCGCGCCGCGCCGCCGCCTCCGGCTCCGTGCTGCGTGAGCTCGCGCCGGACCCCGACGACCTGGCCACCCTCTCGGCGATGGACGGGAGGGCCACGGTCCAGGACCTGGTGCAGGGCGCGGGCCGGCCGGGGTCGCTCCTCTGGTTCCTGCTGCGGACCGGCGCCGCCGAGCTGGGGGCCGCCGCCGGGGCGGGCCGCGAGGCGACGCCCGATGCTACCCCCGGGGAGACGGGACTGCACGCTCCAGCGTGAAGCGCACCACGTCCGCGAGCGCCCCCATGAACTCGGGGTGAACTCCGACGGCGGCGGCCCGGTGGTACTCGAGCGCCCCGCCCTTCCTGGCCGCATCGGCCGCCAGCATGTCCATGTCGTAGAGGGTCTCCAGGTGCTCGGAGACGAAGGCGATGGGGTGGGTCACCACCGCGCGCCCGCGGGAGTTGGCCTCGAGCCACTCGCTGGTGTCGGGGCCGAGCCACTTGGCCGGCCCCACCTTGCTCTGGTAGGTGACCTGGTACTCCTTCACCCCGGCGCGCTCCGCGGTGCCGCGGGCGCTCTTCTCGACCTCGGCCGGGTACGGGTCTCCCTTGTTCACCTGGCTCATGGGGAGCCCGTGGGCGCTGAAGACCACCAGCAGCTTGTCGCGGTTCTCCGGCTTCACCTTGGCGATGGCGTCGCGCAGCGTGGCCGCCGAGGCCTCCAGGTAGCGAGGGTGGTCCGGGTAGCTGCAGACCTCGAAGAGCGGCTTCTCCCGGGGCCAGAGGCGGCGCATCTCGCGCAGCGAGCTCGTCGTCGTGGCGTTCGCGAACTGGGGGTAGAGCGGCAGGGAGACCGCCTGCTCCGCCCCGGCGGCCAGGGCGGCCCGGATCCCCTCCCCGGTGCTGGGGTGCCCGCAGCGCATGGCCAGCTGGACCGTGAAGTCGGGCCCGAGCACGTCCTGGAGCGCCCGGGCCTGGGCCTCGGTGCCCTCGACGAGCGGGGAGCGCCCGCCGATGAGCGCGTACTTCTCCGACGACGAGGGCGCACGCAGCTTGCTGATGAGCTTCGCGAAGAGCGGGCGGAACGGGCCGAAGGGGGCGGTGACCACCAGCGGGTCGGCGAAGAGCTCGTAGAGGTAGGGCTCGACCTCGGCCAGGTTCCGCGGGCCGCCCAGGTTCATCAGGAAGACTGCGGTCTTCTTCATCTCAGACGGTCCGGGAGAAGGTCTGCTTCTTGTCGGCCGCGCGGCGCGGGAGGTAGGCGTCGAACATCATGGCCACGTTGCGGACCAGGAGCTGCCCGACCGGCGTGACCTTGAGGACGTCGCCGTCGAAGGTGACGAGTCCGTCGGAGACCAGCTCGGCGAGACCGGACTTCATGGAGGCCTCGATCTCGGCGCGGGCCCCAGGCCCGAACATCCCCGCGACCTCCCGGAGGTCGAGCCGGAGCAGGCACATCACCCGGTTGATGACGTGGCGCCGCATCACGTCGTCCTCGTTCACCGAGGCGCCCTTCACCACCGGGAGGATGCCGGCCTCCACCTTCTCGGTCCACTCCCTGAGCTTGTGGGCGTTCTGCGCGTATGCGCCTCCCAGGTCGGAGATGGAGCTCATGCCGAAGGCGATGGTGTCGTCGGCCGGACGGACGGTGTAACCCTGGAAGTTGCGGGTGAGGACGCCCTCGTCCTGGGCGCGGGTCATCTCGTCGGCCTCCAGCGCGAAGTGGTCGAGGCCGATGAGCCGGTACCCGTTCCGGGTGAAGGTCTCCACCGCGTCGAAGAAGAGGGCCACCCGCTCCGAGGTCCTGGGCAGCGCCGCCTCGGGAAGCAGCCGCTGGTGCGGCTTCACCCACGGTACGTAGGCGAACCCGAACACCGCCAGGCGGTCGGGCCGGATGGCCAGGATGCGTTCCAGGGTGCGCTTCCAGGTCTCGCGGGTCTGGAAGGGCAGCCCGTAGATGAGGTCGAGGTTCACGCCCTTGAAACCGTCGTCGCGGGCCGCCTGGACCAGGTCGGCGGTCTCCTTCTCGCTCTGGATGCGCCCCACCGTCTCCTGCACCTTGGGATCGAAGTCCTGGACCCCCATGGAGATGCGGTTGAAGCCCAGCCCGGCGAGCGCGGCGATCTGCGAGCGGGTGGTGATGGCCGGGTCGATCTCCACGGCCTTCTCCCCGTCCTTCGCGAACGCGAAGTGGCGGGTGATGATCTCGTGGCAGCGGGCCAGCTGCTTCTCGTCGAGGAAGGTGGGGGTGCCGCCGCCCCAGTGGAGCTGGGTGAAGGTGCGCCGGTTGGGCAGGTGCCTGGCCACCAGCGCGACCTCCTTCTCGAGGACGTCGAGGTAGGCGTCGGCGCGGGTGCGGTCGTGCGTGGCCACCACGTTGCACCCGCAGAATCGGCACATCTCCCGGCAGAATGGCAGGTGGACGTAGATGGAGAGCGGTCCCTTCACCGCGTCGGCTCGCGCCAGGTGCCCGGCGAACTGGTCCGGGCCGAGCGCGTCGGTCCACTCGGGCGCGGTCGGGTAGCTGGTGTAGCGCGGTCCGGGCCGGTCGTACTTCTGGATCAACTCGGGAGGGGGGATGGAGGTCACGGCTCACCCACGGGGAACGGGGAAGGCGTGGACCGCGTCGACGACCGCCTTGACGTTCTCCGGCGGCGTGGGCGGGGTGATGCCGTGCCCGAGGTTGAAGATGAAACCGGGGGCGCGGCTCCCTTCTTCCAGCAGCGCACGGGTGCGCTCGAGGAGGAGCTTCTGCGGCCCGAGGAGCAGGATCGAGTCCAGGTTCCCCTGGATGGCGAGGCCGGACGCCTGGGCCCGGGCCTCGGAGATGGGGATGCGCCAGTCCACCGAGAGCACGTCGTAGCCCAGCTTCGACATCGGGCCGATGTGGGTGCTCGTGGTGGTGGAGAAGAGGATCGACGGCACCCCCAGCGGCCGCACCGCCTCGGCGATGCGGGCCAGGTACGGGAAGACGTAGGCCTCGAGGTCCTCGCGCCCCAGCTCGCCCAGCCAGCTCTCGAAGATCTGCACGGCCTGCGCGCCGGCATCGACCTGGGCCTGGAGCTGCACGATGGCGGCGCGGGTGAGCTTCTCGAAGAGGGCGTGGGCGGCGGGGGGATCGGTGTAGAGCAGCGTCTTCAGGCGGGTGAAGCCCTGGCTGCCCCCCTCGACGGCGTAGCTGGCCACGGTGAACGGGCCGCCCACGAAGCCGATGAGCGGCACCCTGCCGGAGAGCGTCCTCTGGATGGCCTTGATGCCCGCGGCGACGTAGGGGAGGTCGCGGGCCGGGTCGGGGATCTTGAGGGCGTCCACGCCGGCGCGGTCGCGCACCGGGTTGGCGATCTTCGGGCCCCCGTCTCCCTTGCCTTTCTCCCCCTTCTCGAAGGTGAGGTCGAGCCCCATGGCGGGCAGGTGGATGAGGATGTCGGAGAAGAGGATGGCCGCGTCGAAGCCGAACTCGTCGATGGGCGACGCCGTCACCTGGGCGATGAGTTCCGGGGAATGGCAGAGCTCCAGGAACCCGACCTTCTGGCGGACGGCGCGGTAGCTGGGCTGGTAGCGTCCGGCCTGACGCATCATCCAGACCGGGACGCGGTCCACGGGCAGTCTTCGGCAGGCGCGCAGGAAGCGGGACGAGGGCTCGTTCGAGGTCGGGCTCATCGGCCGGGGTTCATAACATGGCCCCCCGGAGGGGGCCAGCGCGCGGGAAACCCCGGCGGCGCTATCAGGAGAGGGCGGCCCGGACGGACGGGGCGGCGACCCCGGCGACCCGGACGGTCTTGCGCCGCCCGGTGTCCCCTCGCTCGATGGACACGTCGGAGCGGCGCGCGCAGAGCGCGTCGGCCAGGAACTCCACCAGGGCGGCGTTGGCCTCCCCGTCCACGGGGGGTGCGGCCAGCTGCACCTTGAGCCGGCCGTCGTGCACCCCGACCACGCGGGTGCGGGAGGCCCTGGGCTGCACCAGGATCTCCAGGATCACCCCGCCCGGCGCCTCGCGGAGCCAGGGCATCAGCGGATCCCGACGAGCGCGATCTTCGCCTTGTCGGCGCGGCGGACCATCTCGTCCAGATCCATCACCAGCGTCGTGCCGGCCTCGACGGCGAGCACCTGGCAGCCCGCCTCCCTCATCGAGTCGATGGTGTCGGGCCCCACCGCGGGCAGGTCGAAGCGCCGGTCCTGCTGCGGCTTCAGCGCCTTCACGACCACCGCTCCCTCCCGGGCGAGCTCGCCCCCGCGCCGGATGCAGGCGTCGGTGCCCTCCAGGACCTCGACGGCCACGGCGGTGCGGTCCTTCACGACCACCGTCTGCCCCAGGTCGAGCCTCCCGACGGCGCGGGCCAGCTCGAGCCCGAAGCGGGCGTCGGCCCACTGCTCCTCGGTGGGTTGCCGCTTGCCCAGGACGCCCTCGCGGGCCAGGCGGTCCTGCAGGAAGCGGGTCGGGTCGGTCACCGGCAGGCCGCGCTCCTCGGCCGCAGTGGCGATGGCCCGGAGCACGTTGTCGTCGCTCTTCACCGCCACCCGCGCCACGATCTGCAGCCCCAGCCCGTCGAGCCAGGCGTCGCGGAAGAAGCGGGCCTTGGCGATGGAGCCGAGCATGACCACCTCGGTGCAGCCCCCGGACTTGAAGGCCTCGAGCACCTTCCCGAACTGGCCGAGCTTCACCCAGGTGCAGGCGTCCACCATCTTCTCGAGGGCCGGGTCGGTCTGGTTCACGTGGGCCGCGGCCACCACCCGGTGACCCGCGCGGCGCGCGCTCTCGGCGAAGAGGAGGGGGAAGCGTCCGCCGCCGGCGATGAGGCCGATGGTGGCCATGCCTAGCGCATGATCCCCCGCTTGGAGCCCTCGATGAACTTCACCCAGTGTGCAATCTCGGCGTGCTGTCCCAGCTCGGACCGGACCTGGGCCAGGGCATCCTGGAGCGGCAGCTTGGCCCGGTAGACGATCCGGTAGGCCTCCTTCACCCGGGCGACCTGCTCCTCGGTGAAGCCGGCCCGCTGCAGGCCGACCGTGTTGATGCCCATGATCTCGCCGCGCTGGCCCGAGGCCATGAGGTAGGGGGCCACGTCCATGTTCACGCCGGTCAGGCCGCCCACGTAGGCCAGCCTTCCGATGCGGGAGAACTGCTGCACCGCCGAGAGCCCCCCGAAGATGACCCCGTCCTCGGCCTCGACGTGTCCGGCCAGCGCGCAGAACGTGGCCACGATGCAGCGGTCGCCGAGCTGGACGTCGTGGGCCACGTGGGCCGAGGCCATGATCAGGCACTGGTTGGCGAGCCGGGTCACCCCGCCGCCCCCGACCGTACCGGTGTGGACCGAGGCGAACTCGCGGACCAGGTTCCCGTCCCCCATCTCCAGGCGGGTGTCCTCGCCGCGGTACTTGAGGTCCTGCGGCGGCGCCCCCACCACGGCGTGGGCGAAGATGCGGTTGCCCTTGCCCAGCGTGGTGTTGCCGTCCACGAGGGCGTGGGCCCCGACCGTGTTTCCCGGGCCCATGCGGACCTTCGGGCCGATGACCGCGTAGGGGCCGATCTCGCAGCCCGGATCGATCTCCGCGCCCGACGCGACGACGGCGGTGGGATGGATGGCCACGGTCAGCCTTCCTTCTTCCGATCGACCAGCATGGCCATGAACTCGGCCTCGGCGACGGTCTCCCCGTCCACCACGGCCCTGCCCTTCTGCTTCCAGATGGCGCCCTTGCGCTTCACCACCTCGACGTGCAGCTCGATCCGGTCGCCCGGGACCACCGGCTTGCGGAAGCGGGCGTTGTCGATGGCCATGAGGTAGGTGACCTTGTCGCCCGGCTCCTCGAGCATCGACCCCTTGGCGAGGAGCGCCGAGGCCTGGGCCAGCGCCTCCAGGATGAGCACGCCGGGCATGACCGGGTGTCCCGGGAAGTGGCCGGCGAAGAAGGGCTCGTTCACGGTGACGCACTTCACCGCCACCAGCGTCTTCATGGGCTCCATGGAGAGCACCCGGTCCACCAGCAGGAACGGGTAGCGGTGGGGGAGGATGGCCTCGATGGCATTGACGTCCATCAGGGGTACGGGCTTGTCGCTCATGCTTCCTCCTGGAGCTTCCTCAAGGCCTTCTCGAGCTCTCGAACCCGCTTCACCAGCGCCGGAAGCGCGCGGACCGCGGCCGACTCCCGCAGCCAGTCCCGGTGCGGCCCGGCCGGAAAGCCGGAGTAGATCTCGCCCGCCGGCACGTCGTTGTGGACCCCCGCCTTGGCCGCGAACCTGGCCCCGTCGCCGATGGTGAGGTGACCGACCATCCCGACCTGGCCACCCATGGCGACGCCCATGCCCACCTTGGTCGACCCGGAGATCCCGCTCTGGGCGGCGATGAGCGAGAGCGGGCCGATGTCCACGTTGTGGGCCAGCTGCACCAGGTTGTCGATCTTGGCCCCCCGGCGCACGATCGTCTTGCCCAGGGTGGCCCGGTCCACCGTTGAGTTGGCGCCCAGCTCGACGTCGTCCTCCAGCTCGGCGATGCCCGACTGGGGAACCTTGACGTGGCGGGGGCCGGAGCCGTCCCCCTCCATGTCGAAGGCGAACCCGAAGCCGTCGCCTCCCAGCACCGCTCCGGGCTGCAGCGTGCACCGGTTTCCCACCACGCAGCGCTCCCGGACCACCACGTTGGGGTGGAGGACGCAGTCGTCGCCGATGCGCGCCCCGTCGCCGACCACCACCCCCGGGAAGAGGATGGTCCGGGCGCCGATGGTGGCGCCCCTTCCGACGTGCGCCAGGTCCTGGATCTCGGCGCTCGGGTCGATCACCGCGCCGTCGGAGATCACCGCGCGAGGCGAGATCTCCGGGACCGGCTCGCGGGGCGGGTGGAAGAGCGTCGCGATCCTGGCGAAGGCCAGGTAGGCGTTGGCCGCCCGGAGCACCGTGCGCCCCGCGGGCGCCTCCTCGTTCTCCCCCACGATCACCGCGCCGGCACGGGTGGCCGCGAAGGCCGCCGCGTACCTGCGGTTCGCGAAGAAGGAGACGTCGGACGGCCCGGCCTCCTCGAGCGGCATGACCCGCTCGATGCGCAGCGAGCCGTCCCCCTCGACGCGGCCGCCGACCCGTTCCGCCAGCTCGGCGAGGCTGAAGTGCACGGGACCTCCTACTTCGCGGCGGGAGCCGCCGGCGCGGCCTTCTTGGCGTCCGCCTTCTTGGCGGGGGTGCCCGTCTTGCCGTACTTGGCGTTGTACCGCCGGATGAGCTCGTTCGTCATGTTGCCCGCGGGCGGGGCCACCATCAGGCCGGCGTTCTGCTGCTCGAACACGTAGCCGTAGCCCTCGGCGACGGCGATGTCCTTGATGACCGCCTCCATCTTGTCGAAGATGACCTTCATCATCTCCCGCTCGCGCTCCTGCAGGTCCTTCTGCATCTGCACGTAGAGTTGCTGCATCTCGTTGACCTTGCGCTCGAACTCCATGGCCTTCTCGCGCTTGGCCTCGTCGGACATGACGACCATCTGCTTGTCGAGGTCTTCCTTCATCCGCTTGAGCTCGTTCTGCTTGTCGTCGAGCGTCTTCTGCTTCTGGTCGAACTCCTTCTTGAGGACGTCGCGGGCGGCCTTGCCCTCCTCGACCTCGGTGACCGCCTGCTGGAGGTTGACGTAGCCGATCTTGGCCTCGGCGGCCCGGGCGGCCTGGGGGACTGCGATCGCCAGCGCGAAGGCGGCGAGGACGGGGACGGTGCGCATGGACTCTCCTCTTGTTTCGGTCAGAAGAAGCTGCCGATGGTGAACTGGAAGTCGACGGGGGCGTCGATGAAGGCGCCGGTGATGGGGTCGCGACGGCGGTTCAACGGGAAGCCCCACTCGAAGCGGAGCGGGCCAATGGGGCTGAACCACCGGAAGCCGAAACCCCAGGCCTTGTAAAGCGAGAACGACACGTTGGGATCGATGTAGATGCCCGGAGCCCAGGCGTTGCCCATGTCGAAGAAGACCAGCGCCCGGATGCCCATCTTCTCGATGATGGGGTACTCGAGCTCGAAGTTCATGACCAGCTGCTTGTTGCCGCCCACCTGGAGCAGGCGGATCGAGGAGTCCGGGTTGGGGCTCGCGCCCACCGCCGCCACCGGCGTGATGGAGTAGAGCCGGTACCCGCGGACGGTGTTCACGCCGCCCACATAGTAGAGCTCCGACACCGGGACCGGGTTGTTCTCGTTCCAGCCCCGGATCACGCCGAGCAGGATCCGGAAGCGGCCGGTCAGACCTTGCCAGATCTCCTGGTAGAAGCGGAACTCGAGCGTCTCCCGGTAGAACAGGTTCACCTGGTCGCCGAAGAGGAAGCTGGGCGCCAGGAAGGGCGGGGCCAGGTCGATGGAGGCCGAGAGGAAGAAGCCCTTGGTGGGGAAGAGCCGGTTGTCGCGACGGTCCCAGGCCACCGCCAGGCGCGCCGCGCTGGTGACCCCGGAGCGGTAGCGGTTGTAGAGCAGGAGGTCCTGGACCGCCGCCGTGACCCGGACCCGCTCCAGCGTGTAGGTCAGGAAGACGCGCAGGTCCTCCAGCTTGGAGAGCCCGGGCAGGAACCAGGACAGCCCGGCCAGCTCGTAGCCCCAGGTGACCGAACCGCCGATCGCACCTCGCGTGAACGTGGAGTAGAGGTTCTCGTTGGCGTAGAGGTCGAAGGCGAAGGTCCACTTGGTGTCGAAGAAGTAGGGCTCGACGAACTGGATCTGGCCGAGTTGCCGGAGCGACGACCACTGCAACTGGAGCGAGAGGGTCTGGCCCCAGCCGAAGAAGTTGTTCTGGCTGATCTGGGCGGTGAGGATGAAGTTCTCGTAGGAGGAGAAGCCGGCGCCGACCTGGAAGGTTCCGGTGGCCTTCTCCTTCACCTCCACCACCGCCACGATGCGGTCGTCGGAGCTGCCCTTCTTGGTGGAGATCTCGACGGTCTCGAAGAACCCGAGAGCGGTGATGCGCTGCTTGGAGATCTTGATGGCGGTGGCGCTGAAGAGGTCGCCCTCGAAGATGCGCAGCTCGCGGCGGATCACCTTGTCGCGCGTCTTGGCGTTGCCCTGGATGTCGATGCGCTCGAAGAAGACCTTGCGGCCCGGCTGGACGTCGAAGGTGAGCCCCAGCGTGCGTTCCTTGGGGTCGAGCTTGGTGACGGGGTTGACGTTGACGTAGGCGTAGCCCATGTCCTTGAAGAAGTCGGCCACCGCGAAGAGGTCGTGGCCGACCTTGGAGCGCACGAAGAGCGCGCCCTCGGTGGACTGGAGGAGCTGGGGCAGGAAGGGGCGCATGCCGAGCAGCTCGCCCGAGAAGTCGAGCTTGCCCACGGTGTACTGCTCCCCCTCCTCGATGGGGATGCTCAGGAAGAGCATGGTGCGGTCGGGGCTGAGCGCGATGGTGGGCTTGCCCACCTTGACGCTGACGTAGCCCTTCTCGAGGTAGACCGCCTGGATGGCCTGGAGGTCGCGCTGGAAGGCGTCCTCCTTGTAGGTGCCCGCCGACGAGAGGAAGGCCAGGAAGTTGCCCTCCTGGGTCTGCATGTAGGGGAGGATCTCGTCCTTGGGGATGTTTTCGTTCCCCACGAAGTGGATGCGGCGGACCTGCACCTTGGCCCGCTCGTTCACGACCAGGACCACCACCACCTGGTTGTCGGGCCGGTCCTCGATCCGGAAGGTGACCTCGGCCAGGTAGAAGCCCTTCTCGGTGTACTTCTCCTGGATCTTCTTGACGGTCTTGCGGACCGCGGCGAGGTCGAGGATGGCGTAGCGCTTGATCTCGATGGACTCCTTGAGATCGTCGGCCGACAGCTCGTCGTTGCCCTCGAGCTTGTAGTCCTGGACCGAGGGCTTCTCGATCACCTTCACGACCAGCGTGGGGCGGGAGGCCGGTCCCTTCTCGTCGACGGAGACGTCGGAGAAGTAGCCGAGCTTCATGATGGCCCGGACGTCCTGCTGGATGGAGAGGGCGTCCACCGGGCCACCGGCCTTGGTGGTCATGGCGGCCTTGATGGCGTCCACCTCGACGCGCCGGTTGCCCTCGACCTCGATGGCGGCGACGGTCGGACCCGACGGCTCGGCCGCGGCCGGCTCGGGATCGGGCTCGGGGACCGCCACCGGCGGCGCCACGGGGTCCGGTGGCGGCGCGGCCACGGGGGTCGCGACAGGGGTCGCGACGGGCGGCTCCGCCTGGGCGCGCGCCATCGGCGGACCTGCCAGCAGGCAGACGAGTGCTGCGATGGGGAGGGTGCTCCTCACGAAGCCGCGGAATCTAGTGCATGCCCGGGAAAACCTCAAAGGCAATTGCCCGTCCTTCCGCCTGCCTAGACGAGGCGGCCGGCCGCCAGGCGCACCCGGCGACCCAGGGAGCCTGCCAGCTTCTCGTTGTGGGTCACCACCACCCCGGTGATGCCCAGGTCCCGGTTCAGCTGCTGGAGCAGGTCGTGGATGCCCTCGGCGGTCTGCGGATCGAGGTTTCCGGTGGGCTCGTCGGCGAGCAGCAGGCGCGGCTGGAGGACCAGCGCGCGGGCCAGGGCCACCCGCTGCTGCTCCCCCCCGGACAGCTCGCCGGGCCGGTGGGCGATGCGCCCGGAGAGCCCCACCCGCTCCAGGCTCTCCTCGGCGCGGCGCCGGGCCTCCGCCCGGGGAAGCCGCCGGACCAGCCCGGGCATCATGGCGTTCTCGAGGGCGGTGAACTCCGGCAGCAGGTGGTGGCTCTGGAAGACGAACCCCACCGATTCGTTGCGGAACCCGGCCCGCTCCCCCTCGTCGAGGGAGGCCAGGTCGCGCCCCTCGAAGAGGACCCGCCCGGCCGTGGGGGCGTCGAGGGCACCCACCAGGTGCAGGAAGGTGCTCTTCCCGGCGCCCGACGGGCCGGTGAGCGCCACCATCTCGCCCGCCTCGATGGAGAGGGTGACGTCCTGCAGGACCTCGAGCCGCCTCCCGCCGGTGAGGTAGGTCTTGCCGAGACCCTGGATGTCGAGCAGGGAGGGCATCACTCGCCTCGCAGCCCCTCGACCGGCTCGAGCCGGGCTGCGCGGGTGGCCGGGTAGATGGTGGCCAGGTAGGAGAGCGCGATGGCGGCGAGCGCCACCAGCGCGAAGTCACCCCCGTCCACGAGCACCGGCAGGTGGCTGATGTAGTAGACCTCCGGGTCGAGCGGGATGCCCACGCGGGAGACCAGCGAGGTCGTTCCCAGGCCGAGCAGGAGTCCGAAGCCGGTCCCCACGGTGCCGATGGCCAGCCCCTCGGCCACGAAGATCTTCATGATGCTCGTGGTGGTCGCGCCCATGGAGCGGAGCACCGCGATCTCGCGGGTCTTCTCGAGCACCAGCATGACCAGCGTCGCCACCACGATGAAGCTCGCCACCAGCATGATGAAGCCCAGGATCACCGCCATGGCGATCCGCTCCATCATGAGGGCCGAGAAGAGGTTGCGGTTCATCTCCCCCCAGTCCTTGGTGCGGAAGGGGTAGCCCTCCAGGACGGCCAGCACCTTGCGCATCACCGGGCGGGCGGCGTTCACGTCCTTCACCTTGAGCTCCAGCCCGGTCACCGAGTCACCCGCGCCGAAGAAGCGCTGCGCCTCGGCGAGCTGGAGGTAGGCGAACTTGGCGTCGTACTCGTAGAAGCCGCTGTAGAGGAGGCCGGCCACGCGGAAGGGGCGGCTCTTGGGCTGCGGCCCGGCCGGCCCGATGTCGCCGAACGGGGAGACCACGTTGACCACGTCGCCCACGCCGACGCGCAGCCCGCGGGCCAGCTCCCGCCCCAGCAGGATCCCGGGCAGATTCTCCGCCGGGGCGGCGTCGGGGGTCGGCGCTCCGGCCGGAGGCCGGTCCTTGCCGGCCCCGTCGAGCGCCTCGGAGAGCCCCATCCGCGGCTTCGCCGGCGGGATCTCCTCGGGCCGGTCGAGCCACTCGAGCCTCCCCTCCTCCAGGCTGCGCGGGATC
Source organism: uncultured delta proteobacterium (assembly GCA_963828255.1). GTDB lineage: Bacteria > Myxococcota > Myxococcia > Myxococcales > Anaeromyxobacteraceae > CAIOAK01. The sequence goes on from CAWHDZ010000014.1 coordinate 20,632, forward strand.
TCGGTGACCTTCCCCAGCGTGGAGGTGTCCACCCCCTTCAGGATCGAGCCGGTCAGGTTCTGGCCGGCAGAGAGCATCACCTCGGCGTAGAGGAACGGGGTCGAGGCCGCCACCCCGGGGACGGAGAGGACCCGCTCCTGCGTCCCGCGCCAGTCGGTGAAGTCGTTCTGCCCGTACTTGAGGACCACGCCGTGGGCGTGGGCCCCCAGGATCTTCGACTTGAGATCCTGCTCGAAGCCGCTCATCACCGAGAGCACCACGGTGAGCGCCCAGACCCCGGTGGCCACGCCACCGATGGAGATGAGGGTCATGAGCATGGTGGCGGGCAGGCGCGGCCGCTCGTGCGGCTCCCCGGAGAGCGCCGCCAGCCTGGCCTTCCGGTCCTGCCAGGCCGACCAGGCGATGCCGGCCAGCAGCCCGGGGACGACGCCGGTCACCACGATGAGGAAGAGGGCGAAGAGGGTGCGGGCGTGGAGCCGGAGGTGGCTCCGCGCCACGTAGATCTCCCAGCCGATCGAGGCGTCCAGCCTCCCGGAGCCGGTGAGCAGGAAGGCCAGCGTCGAGCCCAGGAAGGAGAGCGCGCCCGTGGAGAGGCAGGCGAGCAGGAGCCCCGCCGTGAGCACCACCCTCCCCTGGTACTGCCAGGTGTGGAGGACGAGCGGGAGCCCGCGCAGGGCCGGGAGGACGAGCACCAGCGGCCCGAGGGCCAGCGCGAGGAGGAGCAGCGTCGCCGCCGCCAGCTCGTAGAAGGCGATGCGCCGGCCGGCCACCGAGGCCGCGGCCCCCCCGAGAACGGCCCAGGCGGCTCCGGCCCCGATGGCCAGGCCGGATGCGGTCCCGGCCGGGAGCCCGAGCCGGTCGGAGAGGAAGACGTGGCCGAGCGAGGCCAGCACCGGCGCGCCGATCACGGCGGCGGCCGAGAGCCCGAAGGAACGCCAGGAGAAGACCGGCTCCAAGGTCACTCGCGCGGCTTCAGCAGCGGGAACAGGATCACGTCGCGGATCGACGACGAGTCGGTGAGCAGCATGGCCACGCGGTCGATGCCGATCCCCTCCCCGGCCGTGGGGGGCATCCCGTGCTCCAGGGCGCGGACGAAGTCCTCGTCGAAGGGCATGGCCTCCTCGTCGCCGGCGGCGCGGGCCCTGATCTGGGCCTCGAAGCGGGCCCGCTGGTCGGCCGGGTCGTTCAGCTCGCTGAAGGCGTTCGCCACCTCCATGCCGGCCACGAACATCTCGAACCGGTCCACGAGGCGCGGGTCGGAGTCGCGGCGGCGCGAGAGGGGGCTGGTCTCGATGGGAAAGTCCACCACGAAGGAAGGCCGGTCGGCGGGCAGCTGGTGCTCGCAGAAGACCTCGAAGGCCAGCGCCACCGCCTCCCCCGGCGTGGCCCGGGAGGCCTTCTCCAGCTTCCAGGCGTCCTCGCTGTCCCCCTCGCGGGTGGCGGCGCGGGAGAGCGCCTCGGGGAGGCCGCGGCCGGACAGCGCGTCCTCCGGCGAGAGCCCGAGCGCCCTGGCCCCCATCTCCAGCATGGAGAGGCGCGGGAAGGGGGGCGTGAAGTCGATGACCTGTCCCTGGAATGTCACTTTAGGTGAACCAGACACCTTCACCGCCAGTTCCAGGAAGAGCTCCTCGGTGAGGCGCATCAGATCTTCGTGGGTGGCGTAGGCCTGGTAGAACTCGATGCTGGTGAACTCGGGGTTGTGGCGCCGGTCGATCCCCTCGTTGCGCCAGATGCGCCCGATCTCGTAGACCCGCTCCAGCCCGCCCACCACGAGCCGCTTGAGGTGGAGCTCGGTGGCGATGCGCAGCTTGAGGTCGAGCCCGAGGGCGTTGTGGTGGGTCTCGAAGGGGCGGGCCGCGGCGCCGCCGGCCTCCTCCGGCTTGTGCAGGGTCGGGGTCTCCACCTCCAGGTAGCCGCGCTCGTCCAGGAAGCGCCGGATGGTGGAGACGATGCGGGCCCTCTTGACGAAGGTATCCTGGACGCCGGGGGTCGCCACCAGATCGAGGTAGCGCTGCCGGTAGCGCTGCTCGACGTCGGCCAGGCCGTGCCACTTCTCGGGCAGGGGCCGGATGGCCTTGGTGAGGATGGTGAAGGTGGCCGCCTCGACGGTGAGCTCACCGGTCTTGGTGCGGGTGGCCGGGCCGCGGGCGGCGATCACGTCGCCCACGTCGAGGAGCTTGAAGACCTCGAAGGCCGGGTCCCCGACCTTGTCCTTCTTCACCCAGACCTGGATCTCGCCGGAGCGGTCGCGGACCTTGAGGAATGCGGCCTTGCCGAAGCTGCGCACCGCCAGCACCCGCCCGGCCACCGACCAGTCGCCCGGGTCGAGGGCGATCTCCGGGGCCAGCGCCTCGCCGTAGCGCGCGTGGAGGTCTCGGGCCAGGTCGGCCGGGACGTGGCCGTTGCCGTACGGGTTCACGCCGAGCTGGCGCAGCTGCTCGGCCTTCTTCAGCCGCTGCGCGACGATCTCGCGCTCGGTGGCTCCCAGCTCCTCGGACATCGATTCCCTCGTGCTCCTGCTTCCGTGGTCGCCCTTTCGGGGCGCAGGCTAGACGGTGAAAGCCCTCGCGGTCAACGCGCGGGCGTCCGGGGGTCTTCCGCCGCGCAGGGCGCGGCGGTGCCATCAGATGGCCGGGCTGTAGGTGCGGTAGTCCAGCTCCGGGAAGATGTTGTCCCGCGACTCCACCTGGTCGAGCCAGGTCTCGTCGATCGTGCCGCCGCGGATCTGGTCGTGGAGCCGCGTGAAGCGCATGACGTGCTCCCGGGTGCGGCGGATGGCGTAGTCCACCATGGTGCCGGTCTTCATGATGAAGGCCCAGTCGGAGGACTGCGCCAGCAGGAGCTCGCGGGCCGCCTGGTTGAGGGCGCGGCGGGCCAGGGCCTCCGGCTCGGGGTAGTCGCGGGCCAGCGCGATCATGCGCTCGGCCGCCTTGTGGAGGTGGCGGTAGATCCAGTCGTTGGAGCCGTCGAGCCAGACCCCGGCGTAGCCACCGGCGCCCCAGGAGCAGAGCGGGGGCGTGGCGACTTGCTGCTCGGGGTTGTCGCGCAGGTAGTCCCCCGGCGTGGCCAGCCGGAAGACCTTCTGGTCGAAGGCCACCTTGCGGACCAGGAAGTCGATGAACTGCGGCCCCTCGTACCACCAGTGACCGTAGAGCTCGGCGTCGTAGGGCGACACCACCATGGGACGCACGCCGCGCATGTTCCCGGCCAGGTGCTCGATCTGGCGCTCCCGGTTGTACATGAAGTTCCCGGCGTGGGCCGCGGCGCGCTCGCGGGCCCGCCAGGGGTCGTAGGGCTCCTTGTGGCCGCCCTTGCCGGTGATGCGGAAGTACTTGATGCCCACGTTCTTCCGGTTCCCGTCGGGCTGGATCCAGGGCTTGATGTACTCCCAGTCGAGGTCCCAGCCGATGTCCCGGTAGAACTCCCGGTACTCGGGGTCGCCCGGGTAGCCGTGCTCCGCGCTCCAGACCTGCTGCGACGACTCGGCGTCGCGCGCGAAGGCGGCCGGTCCACTGGGGGTGAACAGCGGCGCGTAGACCCCGTGGCGCGGGCGGGGGGTGGCGTCGGCCACACCGTGGGTGTCGGTGAAGAAGAACCGGATCCCCTCCTCGGCGAGCAGCTCGTCCACGCCCGGGTAGTAGCCGCACTCGGGCAGCCAGATGCCGGCCGGGCTGCGGCCGAAGTGGCGCCGGTGGCTGGCCGCGGCCACGGCGACCTGGGCCCGGGCCGCCTCGGGGTACTGCTGCATGAGCGGGAGGAAGCCGTGGGTGGCGCCGCAGGTGATGAGCTCGAGCCGGCCGGCGTCCTCGAGCCTCCGGAAGGCGGCCACCAGGTCCCGGTCGTAGCGGTCCTCGAAGAGCCCGTGCAGCTCGCGGAACTCGTGCTGGTAGTACTGGGCCAGCCCGTGGAAGGTGGGGTCGTGGCGGGTGCGCCGGACCTCCTTGTCGGTGAGGTCGCAGAGCTTCTCCAGCCGCTTCGCGTAGCGCCCGATGAGGAGCTCGTCCCGCAGCATGGCCACGAGCGGCGGCGACATGGTCATGGAGATCCGGAACGGGATCCCCTCCTCGGTGAGCTTGTCGAAGATCCTCAGCAAAGGCAGGTAGGTCTCGGTGATGGCCTCGTAGAACCAGTCCTCCTCGAGGAACTCCGGGTGCTCCGGGTGGCGCACGAACGGCAGGTGCGCGTGGAGGTGGAGCGACAGGTAGCCCTGGACTTCGCCCATCTAGGCGCCTTCCTTCCCACCGCGCCGCTTCCCGCCGCCCCAGGCCCGGGTCGGGGAGGAGGGGCGTGCCGGCTCCGGGCGGACGTCCCAGGCCGGGGCGGTGGGCTTTCCGCCCTTCGACAGGCGGGCCAGCATGGCCCGGATCTCCTCCGGGAAGGCCGCTCCGACCCGCGCATCGCGCAGCCAGGAGTCGAGCGGGAGGTCCCAGGGGATGGTGGCGAAGCGATCGTCCACCACCGGCGAGGGGCCCGAGGCGGGCAGCGCCACCTCGTTGGACGGCTCGCCCACCCGCCGCTCCCTGCCGTCCCTGGACACGGCCACGATCACGCCGCGGTAGGTGCGTCCCGGCTCGAGGTCGTGGACGTAGAAGCCGCGGGCCTCGAGCGCGAACTCGGCGACGCGCACCGTCTCCCACTCCCCGTCCCCGCGCAGCGCCAGCACCCGCAGCTGGGCGCGGGGGCGGTCCAGCCACTCGAAGCCCTGCTTGCGGGTCTCCTCGGAGTGGTCCCAGTAGAAGAACATCGTCCGGGGGTCGCGCGGCAGCCCGACGAACACGTCCTCGCCGTAGCTCCAGGGCAGGTCGCCGAGCCCCTCGTCGTCGGCGGGCACCGGGACGTCGGCCAGGGCCCGCAGCGCCATCGGATCCTCCCGCTCCTCCCCTTCGGTCATGGGGTGGGGGGCACGCCTGGCAGCCTCCTCGCCGAGGACGCGGGCGACGAAGTAACCGTCCGGATCGAGCCCGCCCACCGCGGGAGGGCGCGTTGGCCCCCTGCCGCGGGCCGGCGCCTTCGCGGCGCTCGCCTTCGGAGGGATGGGCTTCTTCGCCGCGACCTTCGCCGCCGGCGCCTTCTTCGCGGGGGCCTTCTTCGCGGGGGCCTTGGCTGACGGAGCCGGGGGCCTCTTCGGCGCCGCAACGGGCGCGCTCTTCGCGGGGGTCTTCGGGGTGGGCTTCGCCGGGGCCTTCTTGGTGGGCTTCTTCGTCGCCATGGTGCCCGTAGAAAAGGCTTCCCCCGGCGGCGCGTCAAGCGCCACGTGGACGAATCGCCTCCGGGTACGTCACCCGGCGGGGTTATCGTGGCCGAAACGGTGCGGGGTGTCTGGAACGGGCAGGCCTGCTAACGTGGAAGGATCGCGAGGAACCCCTGAAGCCCAGAGAACCAGAGACCCTCGAGCCCACCCCCATCTGCGGCAGCTGCGGCCACCCCCACCGGCCGGGGGAGCCCTGCACCGCGGCGCGCCTGGCCGGTGCCGGGACCGGCACGCTGGCGATGGATGCCTCGGAGGTGCGACCCGAGGGGCTCCGGCCGTCCGACCCGATGGTGGGCTCGACCGTGGGGAGCTTCCGGGTGGTGCGGGCGCTCGGGCGCGGGGGCATGGGGACGGTCTACCTGGCCGAGCACCCGGTCATCGGCAGCCGCGTCGCCATCAAGTTCCTGCACGAGTCGATGGCCACCAACCCGGAGCTGGTGGCCCGCTTCTACGACGAGGCGCGCGCGGTGAACCGGATCGGGCACGAGAACATCGTGGGGATCTTCGACCTCTCGATGCTCCCGCCCAACCGGTACTTCATCGTCATGGAGTACCTGGACGGCGACGCGCTCTCGACCCTCCTCCGCCGCGGCCCCATGGCCCTCCCCGAGGCGGCGGCCATCCTCCTGCAGCTGTGCGACGCGCTCCAGTGCGCCCACGAGCGGGGCGTGGTGCACCGGGACCTCAAGCCCGACAACGTGTTCGTGCTGCACCGCCGTGGTGCACCCTTCGTGAAACTGCTCGACTTCGGGATCGCCAAGCTGCGCGACGGGCCGACCGGCGCCCAGACCGCGGCCGGGATGCTCGTGGGGACGCCGGAGTACATGGCGCCCGAGCAGTGCGACAACCGGCCCGTCGACGCCCGCACCGACGTCTACGCGCTCGGTGTGATGGCCTACCAGATGTTCACCGGGGTGCTGCCCTTCACCGGCAGCATCACCCAGCTGCTCATGGCCCACGTCCGGGAGACCCCGCGCCCGCCTCGCTCGGTGAACGGGGCGCTCCCCGCTGCGCTCGACGACGCCATCCTGCGGGCCCTGCACAAGCGCCCGGACGACCGCTTCCAGGACATGGGCGCCCTCGCAGCCGCCCTGTCCGCCTGGCGCGACCAGGAAGCTCCCCGGGCGGAGCCACCACCGCCCGTTCTTCCGACGCCGGTCGCCGCGCCGCGGCCCTCCATCCGCGTCCAGCTGGCCGGCGAGCCCCAGGCCCGGGCCTTCCCGGCCTCCGAGCTCACCCGGGGCGGCGTGTACCTGGAATCCGGGCCTCCCCTGCCCGCGCCCCTCTCGCGGGCCGTGGTCTCGGTTCCGGACGAAGGCTCCGGCTCCTCCCCGGTCCCCGCCGAGGTGGTGCGCGTGGTCCGGCCCGAGGACGCCGCGGCCTGGGGAATGGCGGCCGGGTTCGCCGTCCAGTTCCTCCCGGTCACGCCGGCGGAGCGCGCGGCCCTGGAGCGGCTGACCGGGGGGGTCTCCTCCACGCCCCGCGCCGGCCCCTCCGACGAGGCGGCGGCGGCGCTGCTCGATGCGCTCGAGACCCACTCCGCCGGCACGCACTACGAGTTCCTGGGGCTGCCGCACGACGCCGAGCTGAAGGAGGTCCAGAGCAGGGCCCGGGCGCTGCGGGTCCAGCTCGAGGGGCTGCGGGGTCGCAAGCTCTCTCCCCGGCACGCCGCGCTGGTGGCCCCGCTGCTGGCCCGGGTGGCCTTCGCCGCCGACGTGATCGGGGTGGCCTCGGAACGGCTCGCCTACGACGCGCGAAGCGGCAACCACCTGGGGGTGGCGCGCTGCATCGCGTCCGGGCTCCCCGAGGCGCTGCTCGCCCAGCGCCGGCTGGAGTTCCTGAGGGAGCGACCCGGCTCGGAGGCGCGGGTGCGGCAGTGCCTGACGCGCGCCAAGGTGGCCCGCGCGGTGGGAAACCTCGGATTCGCCCGCGCCCAGTACGAGGAGGCCCTGGGCGCCGACCCGCTCGACCTCGACATCCACCGCGAGTACTGGGCGCTGCGGCGCGAGATGGAGGGAGGGACCCCGTGACCGCCCCGCCGACCGTCCTCGTCACCGGCGCCACCGCCGGCTTCGGCGAGGCCACCGCCGAGCGCTTCGCCAGGGACGGCGCCCGCCTGATCCTGGCCGGACGGCGCGCCGACCGGCTCGAGGCGCTGGCCCGTCGGCTTTCCGCCCTGGCACCGGTCCACCCGCTCACCCTCGACGTCCGCGACCGCGCCGCGGTGGAGCGCGCCCTCTCCACCCTCCCGGCCGCGTTCGCAGAGGTGGACGTGCTGGTCAACAACGCCGGGCTGGCGCTCGGGCTCGAGCCGGCCCACCGGGCCAGCACCGACGAGTGGGAGCAGATGATCGACACCAACAACCGGGGGCTGGTGGTGATGACCCGGCAGGTCCTCCCGGGCATGGTCGAGCGCGGGCGCGGGCACGTGGTCAACGTGGGCTCGGTCGCAGCCCACTACCCCTACCCCGGCGGGAACGTCTACGGCGCCACCAAGGCCTTCGTGCACCAGTTCTCGCTGAACCTGCGCGCCGACCTGGTCGGCAGCGGCGTGCGCGTCACCTGCGTGGAGCCGGGCATGGCCGAGACCGAGTTCTCGCTGGTGCGGCTCAAGGACGCCGGGAAGGCCCGGGCGGTCTACCAGGGCGTGACGCCGCTCACCGGCGCCGACGTGGCCGACGCCATCCACTGGGCGGTCACCCGGCCGCCCCACGTGAACGTGAACGTCATCGAGCTCATGCCCGAGCAGCAGGCCTTCTCCCCCCTGGCAGTGAGGCGGCGGTAGCCGGAACGGACCATGTTCGGCGAGGCCCTCGTCCCAGGACTGGGAGTCGCACCCGCCCCGTTCCGGGCCGCGGACGCCCCGGAGCGGCTCGTCCGCCTGGGACGCCGCCTGGGCGGGGCCACCGCCGAGGTCGTGGAGCTCTGCCGGCTGGCGCCCGACCCCGACCGGGCGCTCTCCGGGGTGGAGCGCTTCCTCGACGTCGCCGAGCTTCCCCGTGGGAGCGACCTGGTCGAGGCGCTGGTGCTGCTCACCGGGTCGTCGCGGCTGGCCACCTCGGCGCTGGCGCGCGACCCCGGGCTCCTGCGCCGCGCGGCCCGCTCGCCCTGGGTGCGGCGGGAGCGCCCGGAGGCGTCCATGCGGGGGGTCCTCGCCCGCGCCGCCCGGCGGCTCGACCCCGAGGACGTGGACGGGCTGCACCGGCTGCTGCGCCGCTTCTCCGCCCGCGAGATCGTCCGGATCGCGCTGCGCGACCTGCAGCGGGCCCGCGTGGACGAGGTCACCGGCGCGCTCTCGTCGCTCGCCACCTCGGCCCTCCAGACCGCCATCGCCTTCCACGACCGTCGCCTGCGGGCGCGTCACGGGCCGCCCGAGGGGCTCGCGGATCACCCCCCCGGGCAGGCTTCTGCGCCATCGCCATGGGCAAGCTGGGGGCCCGCGAGCTCAACTTCTCGTCGGACATCGACCTCATCTACGTCTACGGGCCGGACGGCACGACCACCGGGGAGCGCCCCCTCACCCACTTCGCCTACTACGCGAAGCTGGCCGAGCTGGTCACCGAGAGCCTCTCCCGGGTCACCGAGGACGGGATGGTCTTCCGGGTCGACCTGAACCTCCGCCCCGACGGGCGCAGCGGACCCATCGTGAACAGCCTCCGGGCCGCCGAGCTTTACTACCAGTCCTTCGGACGGTCCTGGGAGCGCAACGCGCTCGTGAAGGCCCGCCCCGGAGCCGGGGACCTGGCGGTGGGCGACGAGCTCCTCTCCCAGCTCGAGCCGTTCATCTGGCGCCGCTCGCTCGACCTGGGGATCATCGAGGAGATCCAGGCCATGAAGGCCCGCATCGACGCCCGCGCCGGCGCCGAGGGCAAGGACGACCTCAAGCTCGGCAGGGGCGGCATCCGCGAGGCCGAGTTCTTCGTCTCGGCGCTCCAGCTCCTCAACGGGGGCAAGCTGCGCGACCCGGGGATCCGGGAGCGGGCCGTGCTCCGCGCCCTCGACCGCCTGCTCTTCGCCGGCATCGTGCAGGCCCGCGACCGCGACGCCATCTCCGACGCCTACCTCTTCCTGCGGCGGGCCGAGCACCGCGTCCAGATGGTGGACGGCCGCCAGACCCACCGGCTCCCCCCTCCCGAGGAGCGGCTCGGGCTGGCCCGCTCCATGGGCTACGCCGACGTGGAGAAGTTCGAGGCCGCCCTGGCCGGCCACCGCGACCGGGTGTCCGCGCTCTTCGCCGGGCTCCTCGGCACCCCCGCCGGCTCGGCGCCGCTCGACCCGGAACTGGCGCTGCTCGCCGACCAGCAGGTGGAACCGGAGCGCCGCAGGGAGATCGCGGCGCGGCGCGGGTTCGACAACCCGGAGCACGCGGTGGCCGCGCTCGATGCACTGGCCCGGCGCGAGACCCCCTTCTCCCGCATGGGGGACCCGGCCGCCGCCGTGGCGCTCCTCGTGGAGGTGGTGGCCACGCCCGACCCCGGCCAGGCCATCGCCCACCTCTCCGAGTTCGCCGCGGCCCTCAAGTCCCCCGAGCCCTACTTCAAGCTCCTGCGCGACGCGCCGCGGGTCGCGCGCCAGCTGGTCTCGCTCTTCGGCACCTCCGACTTCCTGTCCAAGCGTTTCCTGCGCCACCCCGAGCTGGTGGACCAGCTCCTGCGGGACGACCAGGTGGTCCTGGAGAAGGACCTGGCCACCTTCCGCGACGAGATCGCCGCCCGGCTCGCCACCGTTCCCCCCGAGACCCCCGTCGACGAGGCCATGGAGCGGAAGCTCGCCGAGCTGCGCCGCGTGAAGAACGAGGAGGTGCTGCGCATCGCCATGCACGACATCGCGGGCAGCATCCCGCTCTCGAGCGTGGCCGAGCAGCTCTCCGACCTGGCCGAGGCGCTGCTCGGGGCGGCGCTCGGCCTCGCCGAGGAGGAGGCCCGGGCCAAGGGGCGGATGCCCCCGGGCCGGCTCACCGTGATGGCCCTCGGGAAGCTGGGCGGCCGGGAACTCGGCTACCACTCCGACCTCGACCTCATCTTCCTCTACCCGGCCACCGAGCCGGGCGTGGTCGACGCCCCCGGGCAGACCCCGGCCCACATCCTCCACGCCCGCCTGGCCGAGCGCTTCCTCTCCTTCCTCCAGATGCCCCTGCGCGAGGGGTTGCTCTACAAGATCGACACCCGGCTGCGCCCCTCCGGCAACCAGGGAGCCCTGGTCACGAGCGATCAGGGCTTCGCGCGCTACCACCTGGCCCAGGCCGGGAGCCCCCAGACCCGCAGCCAGCTCTGGGAGCGGCAGGCGCTCCTGCGGGCCAGGCTCGCCGCCGGGGACGAGCCCCTCTACGCGCGCATCCGCCGCGACGTCCTCGACCCGGTGCTCTTCGGCGCCCCGGGCGACGACGCCTCCCGGTCGGCGCTCGCCGGCGAGGTCCGCCGCATGCGGGAGCGGATGGAGAGCGAGATCGGCAAGGAGGCCACCCGGGGGAAGAATCCCAAGGTGGGCCGGGGCGGCATCGTGGACATCGAGTTCGCCGTCCAGTACCTGCAGCTGGCCCACGGCCACGACCACCCGGCCATCCGCACCCCGTCCACGCCGGCGGCGCTGCGCCGGCTCCGCGAGGCGGGGCTCCTCTCCGACGCCGACCACGCCGCGCTCTCCGAGGGCTACGAGTTCCACCGGCGGCTGGCCACGCGGATGCGCATCGTCCACGACTACGGGATCGACTACCTCCCGACCGAGGGGAATGCGCTGGCCCAGCTGGCCCGGCGGCTCGGGTACCACGGCGAGGACCCTGGGGCGCGGCTGCTGGCCCGGTACACCCGGGTCACCGGCGCCGTGCGGGCCGCCTTCGAGCACGTCATGGCTTCGTAGTATCCTGGGCGTTCGCCCCGGAGATGCCCCGCCATGGACATCCGATACCAGCTCAAGCCGCGCTCGGCGCGCCGCCAGGAGCCCTTCCTCCCGGACGGGCCGCTTCCCTTCGGCCAGCTTCGCACCGACCACATGTTCCTCATGGACTACGAGGACGGCCGGTGGATCGACCCGCGCATCGTGCCCTACGGCCCGCTCGCGCTGGCCCCCGGCGCGGTGGCCCTCCACTACGCGCAGGAGATCTTCGAGGGCGCCAAGGCCTTCCTGCACGAGGACGGGGAGATCCACGCCTTCCGGATCGACAGGAACGCCGCCCGGCTGAACCGGTCCGGGGCCGGGGTGCTCATCCCGCCCATCCCCGAGGACGACCAGGTCCACGCCATCCTCTCGCTGCTCGACGTGGACCGGCTCTGGGCCCCGCACCAGGAGGGGGCATCCCTCTACATCCGCCCCTTCGTCTTCGGCACCCAGGATTCACTTGGAGTGAAGCCAAGCTCCCGCTACACCTTCTGCGTCTTCCTCTCGCCGAGCGGCCCCTACTACCCGGCCGGCTTCCGCGAGCCGGTGAAGCTCCTCGTCACCCGCCGCTTCCACCGCGCCGCGCCCGGCGGCACCGGCGCCTTCAAGACCGGCGGGAACTACGCGGCCTCGCTCATGGCGGGCCACGTGGCCCACGAGCACGGCGCCAGCCAGGTCCTCTTCCTCGACGTGTCCGACAGGTACATCGAGGAGGCCGGGGCCATGAACCACTTCCACGTCACCCGCTCGGGCGAGCTCCTCATCCCGACGTTCACCGAGACCATCCTGCGGTCCATCACCTCCGAGTCGGTGCTGGAACTCGGGGAGCGCCACCTGGGCGTGAGGGTGAGGCAGGACCGCATCCCCGTGGAGCAGTTCCTGGACGACGTCCGGTCGGGGGCCATCACCGAGGCCGGCGGCTTCGGGACCGCTGCGGTGGTCTCGGCGGTGGGGAGCTACGTGTTCGACGACGCCACCGAGCTCCGGGTCGGCGACGGCCACATCGGCCCGCACACCCGCAAGGTCTACGAGGTCCTCACCGGGATCCAGCGCGGCATGCGCCCGGCGCCGGAGGGGTGGCTCTTCCTGGCGAAGCGGCTCGAATAGCCCAGGCCACCACCTGCGGCGTGTGGTCGCACCCCGGGAATAGCCGGGGCCGTGGCGCGTTCGCCCTTGCGACGGTCAATCGCCCCGTTAGATCCAATGGGGCGACCTGGCCCGATTCTTTGTCTGTTTATCAATACTTGAGCGGAGTCAATCCGAGATGCGTACCCGTTACCTCGACCTCGACGATCGCACCCAGGACCTCAACGAGAGAATGCGGGAAGATACCGATCTCGCTGATGATTTTTTGAAAAAGTACGAACTTTCCTGGATGTACCACGAGAACGCCCTCGAAGGGGTCATCTACACCGTCCAGGAACTGGTGGTCGGCCTCGCCACGCCGCAGCCGGTCGCGGACGCCATGGTCATCGGGGTCCTCCAGGAGGTCCGGAACCACAAGGCGGCCATCGACCTGGTCCGTTCCGAGGCCGGAGCCAAGAAGGTCAAGGTCACGCCGGCTCTCGTGAAGAAGATCCACGAGACCCTCTACAAGGGCATCCAGAGCAAGGGGCCGTCCGAGTTCCGCAAGGAGATGCCCCTCCACCGCGCCTACTTCCACGAGATCGCCCAGCCTCCCCGGATCGCGCCGCTGCTCACCAAGGTGCTCGACGTCACCGACACGGCCGACTTCCGCAAGGCGCACCCCGTGGTCCAGGCGGCGCGCCTCCAGCACGGGTTCATGCAGGTCTACCCCTACACCGACGGCTCGGGCAAGATGGCGCGACTGCTGGCGAATCTGTACCTGATCCGCGGCGGGTTCCTGCCTTGCGTCATCCACTCGATCGACCGGCAGCGCTACTACGACTCCTTCAAGATGCCCGAGGCCGTCCTGCGCGACCTCATGATCGAGGCCATGGACAACGCCCTCGGTCACGCCGAGAAGCACTTCGCCGAGGCCACCCCGGCCCGGGCGCGCCGCTCGGCCCGGTAGCGGGCCCCCTCGCCCGGCGGCCCCGCTGCCCGTGGCGGCGGGGGTTCCGTTGGTGTATGAGGTGCCCCGCAATGATCCTGGGCGCCCACGAGGGCATCGCTGGCGGGGTATCCCGCGCGTTCGAGCGGGCTGAGCAGGACACCGCCCAGGCCATCCAGATCTTCGTCCGCAACCCCCGCGGCTGGGCCTCGAAGCCCATCGAGGACGAGGAGGTCGAGCGCTTCCGCGCCGAGGCCAAGCGGACCGGCATGACCTCGGCCGCCCACTCCATCTACCTCGCCAACCACGCCTCCGGAAACCCCGAGCTCCGGGAGAGGTCCTGGAGGGCGCTCGAGGACGAGCTCGGCCGCTGCGAGCAGCTCGGCATCCCCTTCCTGGTCTTCCACCCCGGCAGCAACGAGGACGTGGACCAGGGGTTGAAGCTCGTGGCCGAGGGGGTGGAGCGCGCCCTCGACGGGGTGAAGGGGAAGGCCCGCCTCCTCGTCGAGATCACCGCCGGCCAGGGCAAGTCGCTGGGGTGGCGCTTCGAGCACGTCGCGGCCATCCGGGCGGCCATCCCGGGCGCGGCGCGGCGCCGGGTGGCGGTCTGCTTCGACACCTGCCACGCCTTCGCGGCCGGCTACGACCTCGGAAGCGAGGCCGGCTACGAGAGCACCTTCCGCGAGTTCGATCAGGTCATCGGCCTCGAGCACCTCTCGGCCTTCCACCTGAACGACTGCAAGAAGCCGCTCGGCTGCCGGGTGGACCGGCACGAGCACATCGGCGAGGGGTCGCTGGGGCGGGAGCCCTTCCGGCTCCTGGTGAACGACCCCCGCTTCGCCACCCTTCCCGGGTTCCTGGAGACCGAGATGCGCTTCCGGGAGAACCTCGACGTGCTCCGGTCGCTGCGGCGATGACCCGCGAACAGGCCAGCCACCGGAGGCGCGCCCCCGGCGAGCGCACCCGGACGCGGGTCCGGCTGGGCGGGAGCTCGGCCAGCGAGGTCCGCCAGCGGCTCGACCGGCTCGTCGCCTTCGCGCGCGGCCACCGGCGGGCCCTGATCCTCACCCACGACAACCCGGATCCCGACTCGATCGCCTCCGGGGTGGCGCTGGCCTGGCTGCTCGAGCAGATGGCCGGGGTGGACGCCGTGGTGGCCTACGGCGGCATCGTGGGCCGGGCCGAGAACCGGGCCCTGGTGAAGATCCTGCGCCTCCCGGTCGTGCCGCTCGGGAGCGTGGCCTTCGGCGACTTCGACCTCATCGCCATGGTGGACACCCAGCCGGAGCAGGGCAACCACTCGCTGCCGGCGGCCCACTTCCCCGACGTGGTGATCGACCACCACCCGGAGCGGCCGGAGACCCGGCTCGCCGTGGTCACCGACGTGGGGCGCGACACCGGAGCCACCTCGACCGTGGTCACCGACTACCTGAGGGCCAGCGGCCTCGAGATCCCCCCCGCCATCGCCACCGCCCTGTTCTACGGGATCAAGTCGGACACCCGGGACCTGGAGCGGGAGACCACGGCGCCGGACATCGAGGCCTACCTCTGGCTCTTCCCCAAGGCCGACACCCAGGCGCTCTCGATGATCGAGCGGCCCCGGCTGCCCGAGGACTACTTCCGCCTGTTCCACACCGCGGTGGAGAAGGCCCGGCTCCACGGCGACGCGGTGATCTGCGACCTCGGCAGGGTCTACTACCCGGACCTGGTGGCCGAGGTGGCCGATCGCTTCCTCTCCATGGGCGACGTGAAGTGGTCGCTGGCCGTGGGGGAGTACCGCGGCAGCCTCTACTTCTCGGTGCGCACCCGCGACCGCCGGATGAACGCCGGCAAGATGGTCCGCGAGGTCATCGAGCCCGAGGGCGGGACCGCCGGAGGGCACGGGTCGATGGCCGGCGCGCGCCTCCCGTTGAAGGGCATGACCCCGGCGGTGCGGAGCCGCCTGCTGCGCCGGGTCTCCCGGTCGTTCCTGCGCGAGTTCGGCGTCGAGGGCTCCCGCGCGCGACGCCTGGTGTGACCTACCTCGATCACAACGCCATCACCCCCGTCCGGCCCGAGGCCGAGGAGGCCGTGCTCCGCGCGCTCCGCGCCTTCGGCAACCCTTCCTCGGTCCACGCGGCGGGGCGCGAGGCCCGGGCCATCCTCGACCTGGCGCGCGGGCGGGTGGCCGCGGCGCTGCACGTCCACCCCCGCGACCTGGTCTTCACCTCGGGTGCGACGGAGTCGGCCATGCTGGCCATCCGCGGAGCGCTGGCGACGGCCCCGGCCGGGCGCACGGGCCTCGTCGTCACCGCCGTCGAGCACCCCTGCGTGCTCGACCTGGCGCGCGAACTCTCCCGCGGTGGCACGCCGGTGCAGGTCGTCCCGGTGGACCGGCGCGGCGTCGTGGACCTGGAGGTCATGGGGAACGCGGTCGGTCCGGAGACCGCGCTCGTCTGCTGCATGCTCGCCAACAACGAGACCGGTGTCCTGCAGCCCGTCGCCGAGGCCGCCGACCTGGCCCACGCCGGAGGCGCCCTCCTCTTCTGCGACGCGGTCCAGGCGGCCGGGAAGATCCCGGTGGACCTGCCGGCGCTGCGCGTGGACCTGGCGGCGTTCACCGCGCAGAAGTTCGGCGGCCCCCGCGGGGCCGGCGCCCTCTGGATCGCCCCGGGCATCCGGCTCGCGCCCGTCGCCGGCGGCCACCAGGAGAAGGGGCGCCGGGCCGGCACCGAGAACCTGCCCGGGGTGGCCGGCATGGCGGCCGCGCTCGAGGCGGCGGTGGCGGCGCTCCCGGTGGACGTGGATCGGGTGGGCCGCCTGCGCGACCGGCTGGAGTCCGGGCTCGTGGCCGCGCTGCCCGGCGCGCGGGTGAACGGCGCCGGGGCGGACCGGCTCCCCGGCACGCTCTCCGTCACCTTCCCCGGCTCGGACGGGGAGACCATGCTCATGGCCCTCGACCTCGAGGGCATCTGCGCCAGCGCCGGCGCGGCCTGCACCTCCGGATCGACCACCCCCTCGCACGTGCTCTCGGCGATGGGACTCACGGTGGACGAGGCCCGGGCCACGCTGCGCCTCTCGCTGGGGTGGAGCAGCACCGACGACGACGTGGACCATGCGCTGCGCGTCCTGCCCGGGATCGTGGAAGGGGTCCGGGCGGCGCTCTCGGCGCCCTGATCGACGCAATCGCTTGACAGGGGCCCCGGTGGCTCCTACGATCCAGTCATCAAACTTCTCGTGATTTCGAGAGGTTATTGCTCTTTCACTGCCTCGATCTGCCCCCTGCTGGGTTCGCGATTGGCTTCGCGTCGTTTGGGCCGACTCAGAACAAAGAGGAGCACCTGGCATCGTTCATGTGCAAGCTCCCACGCTGCAAGGGAGAAGCCTACGCGCGGTGCCTCGACGTGCCCCACCTGTAGCAATACAGGTCCAAGCAACCGAGCCACACGGCCTGTGCGGGGGGTTTTTTCTTTCGTGTCCACGACCTCCGCCAGCGCCGGCAAGCGCGCCCTCCGGGAGCGGCTCATCGCCGTCCGGTCCGGGCTGCCCCCCGCCGTCCGCGAGGCCGCCTCCCGGGCCATCGCGGCCCGCGTCGCCGCCCTCCCTGCCTGGCGCCGCGCCCGGACCGTCGCGCTCCATTCACCCCTGGGGGCCGAGGTGGACACCGCCGAGCTCGTCCGGCTTGCGGAGGGCGCCGGCAAGCGGATCGCCTGGCCCCGCATCGCCTCCCCCGGACCCGCCCTGGAGTTCGCCTGCTGCACCGCCGGCGAGCTCGTCCCCGGCCCGGCCCGGGCGCTCGAGCCGCCTCGTTCCGCCCCGTCCCTCCCCCTCGACGCCATCGACCTCTTCGTCGTCCCCGGCGTGGCCTTCGACGCCCGTGGTGGGCGGCTGGGGCGCGGGCGCGGCCACTACGACGCCACCTTGGTCCTGCTCCGGCCGGGCGCGGTGCGCGTGGGGCTGGCCTTCGAGGAGCAGGTGGTGGACCAGGTCCCCACGGAGCCCCACGACGTCCCGCTCGACGCGGTGGTGACCGGATTGCGCGTGCTCGCGCCGGGCGTGGACCGGGCCACGGACCCGGTTGACACGGTGCCGGACGCGTGAGCGAGATCCCGCCCCCTTGAAACTCCTCTTCCTCGGCGACGTCTTCGGAAAGCCCGGCCGCACGGCCGTGAAGCGGCTCGTGCCGCGCCTCATCACCCGCCACGGCGTGGACCTGGTCGTCGCCAACGCCGAGAACGCCGCCAACGGCGTGGGGGTGAACCCCGAGACGGCCGACGAGCTGCTCGCCGCCGAGGTCGATCTATTGACCAGCGGGAACCACATCTGGTCGAAGCGGGACATCGTGCCCTACCTCGAGGCCAAGGGCGCGAAGCTGCTTCGGCCCGCCAACTACCCGCAGGGCGCGCCGGGGCGCGGCCACGCCGTCATCGAGACCCCCGACGGGCGCAAGCTCGGGGTGCTCAACCTCGAGGGGCGGGTCTTCATGAAGGACCTCGACGACCCCTTCCGCGCCGCCGACCGGCTGGTGGCCGAGCTCGAGTCCCAGGGGTGCACCTGCATCCTCGTGGACATGCACTGCGACGCCACCAGCGAGAAGAACGCCATGGGCTGGTACCTCGACGGCCGCGTCTCGGCGGTGCTGGGGACCCACACCCACGTGCAGACCGCCGACGCCCGCATCCTCTCCGGGGGGACCGCCTTCATCACCGACGTGGGCATGTGCGGCCCCTGGGACTCGGTCATCGGCGTGAAGAAGGAGCTCGTGCTCGAGCGCTTCCTCTCGCAGCGCCCGGTCCAGTTCGAGCCGGCCAAGCGCGACGTCTGGCTGCAGGGGGCGCTCGTGGACATCGACGACGCGACCGGCAAGGCCCGCTCCATCGAGCGGGTCCAGGAGAAGGACGAGGAGCAGTGACGATGCCACAGGGAGACCCCAGGCTGCGCAGCGCCACCCCCGACGAGCAGTTCCGCGAGGTCACCCGCGGGATGGTGGACCTGCACGTGGAGAAGGAGCTCCGGGAGAGGCTCCAGAAGGCCCACGACACCGGGATTCCGCTCCGGGTGAAGGCGGGCTTCGACCCCACCGCGCCCGACCTGCACCTCGGCCACACCGTGCTCATCTCCCGGATGCGCCGGTTCCAGCAGTTCGGCCACACCGTCATCTTCCTCATCGGCGACTTCACCGGGATGATCGGCGACCCCACCGGAAGGAACGCCACCCGGCCGCCGCTGACCCGCGAGCAGATCCTCGGGAACGCCGAGACCTACAAGAAGCAGGTCTTCAAGATCCTCGACCCGGCCGTGACCGAGGTCCGCTTCAACTCCGAGTGGCTCGGCCCCATGACCTTCGCCGACGTGGTGCGGCTGGCCAGCCGGCACACCGTGGCGCGCATGCTGGAGCGCGACGACTTCAAGAAGCGCTACACCGGCAACACGCCCATCTCCATCCACGAGTTCCTCTACCCGCTCGCGCAGGGCTACGATTCGGTGGCCTTGAAGTGCGACATCGAACTCGGCTCGTCCGACCAGCTCTTCAACCTGCTGGTGGGGCGCGCCCTCATGAACCAGTACGGGCTCGTGCCGCAGATCGTGCTCACCGGCCCCATCCTGGAGGGGCTCGACGCGAAGCTCGACCCGGCCACCGGGAAGATCGACGGCGACAAGATGTCGAAGTCGCTGGGCAACTACGTGGGCGTGGCCGAGGCTCCCGAGGAGCAGTTCGGCAAGCTCATGTCGGTCACGGACGACCTCATGTGGCGCTACTACGAGCTCCTGTCGGCGCGGACCAGCCTGGAGATCGCCGCGCTGCGGGCCGGACACCCCAAGGCCGCCAAGGTGGCGCTGGCCATGGAGATCGTGGAGCGCTTCCACGGCGCGGAGGCGGCGCGCGGCGCCGAGCAGCACTTCGAGCAGGTCCACGGCCGGCGGGAGACGCCGGAGGACGTGGCCGAGGTGGCGCTGTCGCTGGGCGGGCAGGCGACCCTGCCGCTCGTGGCGGCGCTGGCCGACGCGAAGCTGGCGTCGTCCCGGAGCGAGGCCCGGCGGCTGGTGGCGCAGGGCGGGGTCACCGTGAACGGGGAGCGGGCCAGCGACCCGCAGGCGCCGCTCGCCGCGGGCGAGTACCTGGTCAAGGTGGGCAAGCGCCACTTCGCGAAGCTTCGTCTTCGCTAGCCGGAGGAGGCGCGGACCCGCGCACCCTCGGTCACCTTGTCGCCGGGGTGGACCAGGACCCGGTCGCCTTCCGCGAGCCCCTCGACGACCTCGACGGCCGTCCCGGCCGCGTCCCCGATGCGGACCTTGCGGAGCCGGGCCCGTCCTCCGTCGAGGACGAAGACGGCCCAGCCGCCGTCCATCCGGAAGAGGGCGCCAGCGGCGACCTGCAGCGCGTCCGGCCGCTCGGCCACCACGATCCTCCCGTCGGCCGCGTAGCCGTCGGAGAGCACGGCCCAGGCTCCCGGGGTTGCCGGGTCCACGAGGACGTACACCCGCTGCTCCTCCACGCCGAGGGCGGAGACCTTCGTGAAGGCCGAGGGCTCGACCATCCGCACACGTCCGGCGAGCACCCGGTCCCCGCCCCAGTTGACGACGTCCACGGGCGCCCCGGCCCGGACGCGGACCGCGTCGCTGGTGAGGAGGTCGAACCGCAGCTCGATGCGCTCCGGATCCCCGATCTCCAGCAGCGGCGTTCCCGCCGCCACCGGCCCCTCGCTCTCCTGGAGGACCCGGAGCACCCGGCCGTCCGAAGGCGCCCGGACCTCCACGCCCTTCCCGACCGGCGCGGCGCGCGCCCCGAGGAGCGCCTCGGTGGCCTCGACCTCCCGGCCGGCCCGCTGCAGCGCCGCCCCGGCCATGTCCAGCGCGTGGGCGCTCTCCTCGGCCGTGGACTCCGCCAGGTCGAGGTCCCGCGCCGTCACCGACCCGGCGGCGGCCAGCGAGCGGGTGCGGTCCCGCTCCCGCCTCGCCTGGGCGGCCACGTGGCCGGCCCGATCCTGGGCTGCCCGGGCCTCGGCCTCCGCGGCGCGCGCCGCCGCGAGGCGCGCCCGGAGCTCGGCGCGGGTGCGGTCGTCCAGGGGAGCGGGCGTCGCCGGCCGGACGACGGCGACCACCGACCCGGCCCCGACGGCGTCACCCGCCCTGGCCGTCGCCCGGGCCAGGTGGCCGGGAACCGGGGCGGTGACCACGAATCGGTCCCGGACGCGGGCCTTGCCGGGCCCCTCCACGGTGACCCGGAGCGCGCCGCGCCCGACCTTTCCCACCTCCACCGGGAGCGGACCGGGGCGGAGGAGCCACGCGGCCGCCGCGAGCCCGAGGAGCCCGGCGCCGGCGGTGAGGACGGTTCGCACCTTCATGGCTTCACTCCTTCGCCTTGAGGACCGAGACCAGGTCGAGCCGCGAGAGCCAGCGCCGCGACCAGAGCGCCACGACCATCGCCGCGACCACCACCACCGCCGTGGCGCGCCCCGCGTTGGCCAGGCTGACCACCGCGGGCAGGCGCATCAGGTCGGAGGAGGTCGCCCAGACGGTCAGCTCGACGAACCCCCATCCGGCCAGCCAGCCGACGGGCAGGCCGGCCACCACCTGGACCGCCAGCTCGCCGACCGCGATCCGCCACGATTCTCCCACGGTGAAACCGATCACCCGGAGCGTGGCCAGCTCCCGCTCCCGCTCGGCCAGCGCCATCCGGGCGCCGTTGTAGACAACACCCACCGAGATGAGGACCGCGAAGAGGGTCAGGATGCCGGTGAACCAGAGCAGGCTGTCCTCCATCATCCGCTCGACCGAGCTCCGGGTGGCGTCGGCCAGCGCCACGCCCCCGACCCGGGGCATGCGCCGCAGCCGCTTCCCGACGTCGCCCGACGCCCCGGGCTCGATCCCCAGGTACGCCCCCGAGACCAGCGCCCCGTCGCCGGCGATCCGGTTCAGGGCCTCCCGGTCCATCACGACCTGCAGCCCCACGAGGTCGTCGACGAGCGCCACCACGGGCACCTCGGCCGTTCGGCGCGCTCCGTCCTGGAAGACCAGCCGGATCGGATCCCCCGGGCCGACCTGGAGCTTCCCGGCGAGCCGCCGGCTCACGACGGCTCCCGCCGGAGGGACCTCAACCCCGCCGCGCCGCGCGTCCACGACCCGGTGCAGGCGTCCGCCGGGGTCGAGTCCGAGGACGGCGATGCGGTGACTCCGGTGACCCGACTCCACGCTGGCCGGGATGGCGCGGAACGGTTCCACGTCCCACACCCCGGGAAGCGCCCGGAGCTCCCGTGCGGCGCCGGCGTGGAGCGCCTGCGTGAAGTGGACCGCCAGGTCCTCCCGGGCCACCTGGCCGAACTCGTGCTCCACCAGCGTGGAGGAGGCGTCGCGCGTGAAGGCGGCCACCATGGTGCAGGCCACCGCAGCGCCGATCCCGAGCGCGGAGAGCGCCGCCCGCGTGGGCCTGCGCCCCAGATCCCGGAGCACCATCCGGCCCGCCGGGGAGAGGAGCCTCCCCAGCCCGGCACGCTCCAGCCAGGAGGGGTGGAAGGTGGGCGGCGCCTCGGGGCGCATGGCCTCGGCCGGGGCGAGGCGCACCGCCCTCCGCACCGCGCCGGCGACGGCCACCAGGGCCACCGCCGCGGCCAGGATCGCGGCGGCGAGCCCCACCGCCGGCTCGGCCTCGTACAGGATGGCCGGGAAGCGATAGTACCGGGCGTAGATCGCCGAGAGGGAGCTCCCGAGCCAGTAGCCACCGGCCACCCCAACCGCTGTCCCGGCCGCGACCAGCACCAGCGCCATCGCCCCGTAGTGACGCCCGACGGCTCCGTCGCCGTATCCCAGGGCCTTCAGCGTGCCGATCTGCATGCGCTGGGTGGCGACCAGCCGGGAGAGGACCAGCGCGAGGAGGAAGGCCGCCACGCCCAGGATGACCACCGGGATGGTCGTGGCCATCACCTTCATCTGCCCGATCTCGTCGGTGACGAGCCGGTGGGAGGTCTGGAGGTCGCGGCCGTAGGCGCCACGCCCGCCCCAGGGCGCGAGCATCCGGTCGATCCCGGCGATCACCGGCTCCTCCCTGGCTCCGGGCGCGAGCCGCACGGCCACGGCGTTGAACGCGCCGGTGAGGTCGAGGGCGGCGGCGAGCGCCCGCCGGGACATCCACAGGACCCCGTAGTGGAGGTCGTCGTTCAGGATCCCGCCCGGACGGACCGTGAAGACGTGCTCCGGGGATCCTCCCACCCCCACCACGCGGAGCGCCTTCCACCGGCCGTCGATGACGGCCGAGATCCGGTCCCCGGGGCGGATCCGGTTGGCGCTCGCGAAGCCCTCGCTCATCACCACCTCGTCGGCGGCGCCCGGCGAGACCGACCTCCCCTCGCGCAGGTGCAGCCGGTCGAGCCGCGGCTCGCCCTCGTCGGGGACGGAGCGGATCAGGGCGCTGGCGGGGTCGGGCAGGCCCGGGATGTCCACCAGCGCCTCGGTCATGACCCGGGTCTCCACCGCGGCGACGCCAGGGAGGGCCGCCAGGCGGGACGCCAGGACCTCCGGGGCGCGCACCAGCTCGGCGAAGACGTGCGGGAAGCGGTGGGTCTCGTAGAGCACGTCCCGGGTGCGCTGCAGGGCCCTCCAGGTCGTCACGGCGCCCACGAAGGTGGCGACGGCGCAGGCGACCAGGCCGGCGATGGCGATCCCCTGCCCGCGCGTGCGCAGGATCTCCCGCCAGAGCTTCCGCGTGAGGGCCCTCACCAGGAGATCTCCCCCGCGGAGGCCCGCCGCTCGTTCCGGGTCTCGGACGCGATCCGCCCATCCGCCATCCGGACCACCCGGTCGGCCATTCCCCCGATGGATGCGTTGTGGGTGATCACCGCGACGGTGGTGCCGAGCTCGCGATTGACCCGCTCGAGGACCTCGAGCACCGAGCGTCCGGTGGCGGCGTCGAGCGCGCCCGTGGGCTCGTCGCAGAGCAAGACGTCGGGTCGCTTGGCGATGGCCCGGGCGATGGCCACGCGCTGCTGCTCGCCGCCGGAGAGCTGCGACGGGAAGTGATCGAGCCGCTCCGAGAGCCCGACGCGCCCCAGCGCCTCCTCGGCCGGGAGGGGGTCGGGCGCGATCTCGGCGGCGAGGGCGACGTTCTCGCGGGCGGTGAGGCTGGGAACCAGGTTGTAGAACTGGAAGACGAATCCCACGTGCTCGCGCCGGTACGCCGTGAGCGCCCGGTCGTCGGCGCGGGCCAGGTCGTGGTCCCGGTAGCGCACCACCCCCGCCGAGGGAGCGTCGAGCCCCCCCAGCACGTTCAGCAGGGTGGACTTCCCGGAACCCGAGGGGCCCAGGATCACCACGAACTCGCCGTCCCAGATCCTGAGGCTCACGCCGCGGAGGGCGTGCACCTCGACCTCACCCATCCGGTAGACCTTGGTGATCCCCACCGCCTCGAATGCGGGCGACGTGGCGGGCATGGCGGCCCCCCTCTCCCGGGCGCTTCACTCCCTGGAACGCTACGCCCTTCACGGCAGGGGCGCCGCGACCCAATCGGGGTGGCCTCACTCCCGGAAGAGCCGCCCCACCACGAAGACCTCGAAGCTGCGCTCCCGCGTGGCCTCGGGGCGCACCACGTCCACCTTGCCGAACCGGGCGCGCACCTCCTTCTGGAAGATCGGGAAGTCGCCCCCCATGAAGACCTTCACCACGAAGGAGCCGCCGAGCTTGAGCGTCTCGCCGGCCACGTCGAGCGCCATGCGGGAGAGCTCGAGCGACCTCGCCTCGTCGGTCACCTTCACGCCGATGGTCTTCGGCGCCATGTCGCTCGTCACCAGGTCGAACCGTCCGGGGTGGAGCGCGCGGATGCCGTCGAGCGCGTCGGGCGCGAGCAGGTCGAGCACCGCGGTCTTCACCCAGGGCTTCCCGAGCGCCCGGATCTCGACGATGTCCACCCCGACGGCGACCCCCCGCGGGCCGACCACCTCGGCGAGCACCTGGAGGAACCCTCCCGGCGCTGCTCCCAGATCGAGCACCGAGCCGCCCTTCCCGAGCAGCTTCTGCCTCCGGAGGATCTCCTCGATCTTGAAGGCGGATCGGGCGCGAAACCCCTGCTCCTTGGCCTTCTGGAAGAAGCGGTCCTTGGGGTCGTAGGGTTTTGCCATTGCGTACCAAGATGGTCCACTCTCCATACCGCATCCCACGCCTGCCCGCCCCTTGACGAGTCCCGGCCTACGTCGGATAACCCTCGTCCCCCGACCGGATCGGGAAACCTCTCAGGAGAGACGAGACCCATGGCGACCATCATCACCGAGGAGTGCATCAACTGCGGCGCGTGCGAGCCCGAGTGCCCGAACGGCGCCATCACCCAGGGCGATGACATCTACATCATCAACGCCGACCTCTGCACCGAGTGCGTCGGCTTCCACGACGAGGAGGCCTGCGCCGCGGTCTGCCCGGTGGACTGCTGCGTGCCGGATCCGGCCCGCCCGGAGACCGAGGAGCAGAACTACGCCAAGCTGGCCACGATCCACGCCGACAAGTCCTTCCCGGCGCTGGGCGAGCTGCCGGCGAACCTGTCCCGGTTCCGCAAGGCCTAGTCTCCGCCCGCGACAGGGCGCGAGCCTGGTCCACGGACCCCGCACGTCGGAAGGCGCGCGGGGTTCGTCGTTTCCGGACCCAGCGGCCATTAGGAGGCACGCCATGGACATGCTCACCGGTGGCCAGCTCGTCGCGCGCATGCTGAAGAAGGAGGGGGTGGGAACGGTCTTCACCCTCTCAGGCCTCCACGTCGCGCCCATCTACGTCGGGCTCGTCGAGGAGGGGATCCACATCGTGGACACCCGCCACGAGCAGGCCGCGGCCCACGCCGCCGACGCCTGGGCCCGCCTCACCCGCGGCATGGGCGTGGCCATCGTCACCGCCGGTCCGGGCGTGACCGACGCGGTCACCGGGGTCGCCAACGCCTGGGCGGCCAACGTGCCGCTGCTGCTCATCGGCGGGGCCGCCCCGACCTTCAACCAGGGGCGCGGGTCCCTCCAGGAGATGCCGCAGACCCAGCTCTTCCAGGGCATCACCAAGTGGAGCGACCGGGTGCCCTCGCCCGAGCTGCTCGCCAGCTACATGGCGAAGGCCTTCCGCGTGGCCCGCGCCGGCCGGCCCGGGCCGGTTTTCCTCGAGATCCCCTGGGACGTGCTCTCCAACGGCGCCGACGCGTCCACGGCCGACGCCCTCACCGGCTACCGCACCGATGCCCGCTGCCCGGGCGACCCGCGCAAGATCGACCAGGCGCTGGCGCTTCTCGCCGGGGCCGATCGGCCCGTGCTCCTGGGCGGCTCCTCCATCTGGTGGGACGACGCCCCGCTGGCGCTCGACCGGTTCGCCACCCGCACCGGGATCCCGGTCTACCTGAACGGCATGGGGCGCGGCTGCCTGCCCCCCGGCCACCCCTGCTTCTTCCAGCACACCCGCAAGGAGGCGCTCGGCGAGGCCGACGTGGTGCTGGTGGTGGGCACCCCGCTCGACTTCCGGGTCGGCTACGGGAGCGAGCCCACCATCGCCGCGGGAGCGAGGGTGATCCAGGTGGACGTCGAGGCGGCCGAGATCGGGCGCAACCGGCGCATCGACGCGGGCATCGTGGGTGATTCACGGAGCGTGCTCGACCAGCTGGAGGCCGGCGCGAGCGCCATCCCCGGTGCGGCGGCCTGGCGGACAAGGCTGCGGGCGAGCGAGGCCGTCAAGCTGGAGCGGCAGGCGGCCTTCGAGCAGAGCGCCCAGCGCCCCATCCACCACTTCCGGCTGGGCATGGAGATCGACGCGGCGGCCCGGCGCGCCGGCGACGTCACCTTCGTGGCCGACGGCGGAAACGTGGTCGCCGTGGCGGCGAAGAGCATCCAGCTCCCGCGGCCCGGGCGCTGGCTCGACCCGGGGCCGCTGGGCTGCCTGGGCGTGGGCGCGCCCTTCGCGCTGGCGGCGAAGACGCTCGCCCCGGACCGCCCGGTGCTGGTCATCCAGGGGGACGGCTCCTTCGGCCTGAACGGCTTCGACTTCGAGACCGCGGTCCGCTTCGGCCTCCCCATGGTGGTGGTGGTCGGCAACGACGCCGCCTGGGGGCAGATCCTCATCCCGCAGCGCAACATGTACGGGGAGGCGAAGAGCCCGGCCACCCGTCTCGCCTCCACCCGGTACGACCGGGTGGTCGAGGCCTTCGGCGGCCAGGGGGAGCACGTGGACGACCCGGCCGACCTGCCCGCCGCCCTGGACCGCGCCTTCGCCTCCGGGACCGTCTACTGTGTGGACGTCGCCATCGACCCGGAGGCCGCCGCTTCGTCGGGCGCCGCCGGCTACGCCGTCTGAACGGAGAACGCCATGCCCGCTCCCCACCCCAAGCTCCACCGCGACCGCACCGTGATCCTGGTCGTCGACGTGCAGGACCGGCTCACCCCGGCCATGCCGCCCGACACCCTGGCACGCCTGGTGAAGTACGCCCGGGCCCTCATCCACTGCGGGAAGACGCTGGGGCTCCCCGTGCTCTGCACCGAGCAATATCCGAAGGGGCTCGGGCACACCCTCCCCGCGCTCCTCGAGCTCCTCCCCTCCCCTCCCCTCGAGAAGGTGCACTTCTCCTGCGGCGCCGACCCGGTCTTCCAGCGCACCCTGGAGACCACGGGAAGGAAGCAGGTGGTGATCACCGGCATGGAGACCCACGTCTGCGTCTTCCAGACCACGCGCGACCTCGTCGCCATGGGGTACGACGTGCAGGTCTGCGCCGACGCGGTGTCGAGCCGGACCGAGGAGCACCGGGTGCGGGGGCTGGACCTGTGCCGCCAGGCCGGGGCGGTGGTCACCACTGCAGAGACCGCCATCTTCGACCTGCTCCACCAGGCGGCCACGCCCGAGTTCAAGGCCGTGTCACCCTGGGTGAAATAGGTCAGACCGCGACGCGCGGCAGGAGCGGGTTCACCCGGGTGGTGATCTCGTAGTGGATGGTGCCGGCCCAGCCGGCCAGCGCCTCGGCCGACACGCTCTCCTCTCCGTCCCGCCCCAGCAGGACCGCCACGTCGCCGGCCGCCGCGTCCGGGACGTCGGTGACGTCGACCATGAACATGTTCATGCAGACGCGCCCCAGCACCGGCGCCCGCTGGCCGCGCACCAGGACGTGGGCCCGCGAGGAGAGCGCCCGGGAGTAGCCCTCGAAGTAGCCCACCGGGATCACCGCGATGCGGGTGCGGCGCTGGGCCCGCCAGGTCCGGCCGTAGCCGACGTATCCGCCGGCCGGCACGTCCTTCACCTGGGCCACCAGCGCCTTCCAGGTCATCACCGGCGACAGCGCGAAGCCGGAGAGCCCGCGTTCCCGCGCCGACACCAGCGTCTCGCGCGACGGCCACAGGCCGTAGAGGCCGATGCCGACGCGGGCCATGTCGAAGTGGGTCCGGGGGAAGAGGATGGCGGCGGCCGAGCAGGCGGTGTGGCGCACCGTGGGACGCGGGCCGGCGGCGGCGACCCGATCGACACCCTCGGTGAATCTCGCCATCTGCGACTCGGCGTAGCCGTGGTCGGTGGTGTCCTCGATGTCGGCGTAGTGGGTGGAGATCCCTTCCAGGAGGAGGCCCGCCTCGGCCGCGACCGCGCGGGCGAGCGCCACCGCCTCCCCGGCCTCGAGCCCCTGCCGGTGGGTACCGGTCTCGAGCTTGAGGTGCACCCGCGCCGTGCGCCCCTGGGCGCGGGCCGCGCGCGCCAGCACCGGGATGGCGGAAGGGTCGTAGAGGGTGAGGCGCAGGTCGGCGGCGACTGCGTCGGCGAAGTCCTGCGGCGGCGTGTGGCCGAGGCAGAGGATGGGGACGTCCGGGCCGACCAGGGCCCGCAGCGGGATGCCTTCGTTGGCGCCCCAGACCGCGAGCCAGGAGGCGCCGGCGCGCAGGGCGGCGGGGGCGACCAGGGCCACGCCGTGGCCGTAGGCCTCCGACTTCACGACGGCCGCGAGCCTGGCCCCGCCCAGGCGTCCCTGGAAGGCGCGGACGTTGGCGGCGAGGGCGGCGAGGTCGATCTCGAGCCAGCTCACGGTGCCGGGCGGCAGGCCGGCGGGTCGGGAGGGCGGCGGGGGGGCCGAAGGCATCCGCGGAGTGTAGCCCGGAGGGGCCGGCGGCTCGACGATCCGGCCGAAATCCCCCGTGTGGCGAAGCGGTTGACCCTCGGGGGCGCGAGTGTTACCTATCGCGTCCCTGTCGTACCCGGGGCGTAGCGCAGCCTGGTAGCGCACTTGCTTGGGGTGCAAGTGGTCGCTGGTTCAAATCCAGTCGCCCCGACTCATGGAAGGCCCCGAGGTTCCTCGCGAAAGCGGCGGCCTCGGGGCCTTCGTTTTTGGTAGCGTGCGGACGCCCTCCGCTTGGGCGCTCCCTACCGGGGTCCGTTCATCCAATCGGTTCGAAATCGCCCAGGCCGAAGGTCTTGTCGAAGAACGGCTGCAGCGGGGCGTAGAGGCGGAAGTAGACGAACCATCCGTTACACCTGACCCTTGCCCACCTCGGGGTTCACCATGCCCTTGCTGCTGGTGACGGCCTCGTGGAACCAGGAACTCCGCTCGTCCAGCTCGACGCGGGTCTCGGTCTCCTGCGGGATGGTGAAGTCGAAGCACTTGTACCAGTGGGTGCCCTTCCAGTACGGCTCGGCGAAGCGCGGGTTCACCTGGAGGTTGCGGGCCATGAGCTCGCCCATCGCCGCGCCACGGAGCAGGATCGACTCCTGCCGCGCGTCGGGCCGGAAGGGCTTTCCCTTCTCGATGCCGAGCGGGAGCAGCATCGCCATCCAGGCCTTGTCGACCGCGCGCACCGGCTCGTCCTGGATCGCCTCCTAGAGGACCTGCCAGTACGCGAGGCCCCGTGGCGCGGTCGCGCTCCACTCGACGTCGCGACCCTCGATGAACGGGCAGGTCGCGAGCGGCGCCTCCGTGCCGGCCGATCTTCAGGCTGGACTTCACCCGGGCATAGAACGCCGGATCGGGGTCCAGGATCCGCAGGCCGAAGAGGATGACGTTCGTCGCGCTCTGGACCACGAAGGTGCCCGGCTTCTCGTACGCCTTGGGGTCGCACTCCGGGCCGACGACGACGTAGGTGCCGCCCTTGCCTCCGTCGGGACCGGTCAGGCCCGAGTCCGCCACCGGGCGCTGCCAGAGGTCGATGAATCCACCGGCCGTCATCCCGGCGGGATACTCGACCACGAGCGGCCCGTCCTTCAGGCTCGTGAATAGCAGGACGTAGGGTGTGGTCAGGTTCGCCGTCACGTTGCCCCGCTTCTCCTTGAGCGTATTCAGCACGACGAAGTCGTGGGGACCCTTCACGCCGAAGGCCTCTCCCTGGCGGAGGCGCCAGGTGGTCATGCTGACGATCGGATGGCTCCAGAGGTAGGCCTGGCAAGCCCGCTGGAAGTCCAGCTCGTCGAACAGCCGCCGAGAGG
Source organism: uncultured delta proteobacterium (assembly GCA_963828255.1). Taxonomy (GTDB): domain Bacteria; phylum Myxococcota; class Myxococcia; order Myxococcales; family Anaeromyxobacteraceae; genus CAIOAK01. Next base: position 50,145 of record CAWHDZ010000014.1, read on the forward strand.
CGTCGTCGTCGAAGTAGCTGTGGCGCAACTCGATGTCCCCGATCGGGGTATGGATGAGCTCGTCGCCTTGCAGTGTGGCGGCTTCGAGAGGATTCGTGCGCATGGTCACCTTCGGTGCGCGGAATGCAGTGTCGGTGAAGCGAATGCGCCGCTGGACCGGCTCCCGTGCATCCCCCGGTTCATGCCTCGCCGAGCGTCGCCAGGAACTCGGCGGCGCTGACCACCATGACGCCCGCGAAGCCGCCGACGGCGAGCACCGCCCCGTCGCCGCTCACGATGGTCCGGGCCCCAGCGGCGAGCGCCGTTGCGAAGAGGACATCGTCATCGGGGTCCGCCTCGACGACGCGTACGTCGCCGAGCAGGTCGGGCGGCACCATGGTGGCGATGGTAGCGAGCCTTGCGAGCACCTGTCGGGCCTGCGTCTCACGTCCCTGCAGCCGCTTCAGGATGCGCGGCAGGTCGAGGATACGACGGCACTCCACGGCGATGGCCGGCGTCCACACCAGCTCGTAGCGGAGCCCGGCCGCCCTGAGGACGGCCGCCGGCACGCCGGCCCGGTTGAGAATGCCGCTCACCACCACGTTCGTGTCGACGACCGCGCGGATCACCGGCGGCGGCTCCGCACCTCTCGCTTCGCCTCGGCGGCGAGCTCGGCCGCCTCCTCGTCGGTCATGTCTCCGCCGGCCTTGGTCGCGTCGAGCAGCCGTGCCAGGTCGACGACCGCCCGGCGCTTGCGGGCCGCGGCAATCGCCAGGTCGCGAAGCCAGGCGGACACCGACCCGCCCGGCGCCATGCGCTTGAGCAGGTCACGGTCGGCCCTGGTGACTCGGACGGGGATGATGACGTCCCTGGTAGCCATGCCGTTAGCTATACAACGTATGGCGGTGCCCGAGCAAGCCAGCGCGCCAGTGTTCCGAGGCGCCCGCGCCAGGTCGGCTCGATCACCTCCCATCCGGTTCGAGGCCCATTTGAACTGTAGCGCCGTTGTAGCTACACTCCGTTCATGCGAAAGGACGCCGTCTACCGGATGCGGGTGCCCAGGAAGACCCTCGCCGCCATCAAGCGGGTGGCGGCCGCCAACGGCGAGGACGCCTCGGAGTGGGGCCGGGCGATCATCGAGACCGAATTGCGCCGAGACCTGGCCGCGATCCAGCTGCGCGACCAGCTGCGCGCGACCGGGCCCGGAAGCCTCACCGAGAACGAGGCCGTGGACGTCGTCAACGAGGCGAGGCGGGCCACGAGGGCCCGGTGATCCGGGCCGTCCTGGACTGCAACGTCGTCGTCACCGCCGCCCTGAGCGCGGGCAAGTGCGCCGACCTCCTGTCACGGGTGCGTCGGCGCGACGGTTTCGAACTGGTCTGGTCCGCCCCCATCGTCGCCGAATGCCTCCGCGTCATCGAGTACCCGAAACTGGCCGCGAAGTTCAGGACCGACCCTCGGCTCCTCGTCGAGCGGGCCATGTCGAGCGCGCACATGGTCGCAACGGACCTCCTTCCGGCAGTCGACGTGGTGAAGGCCGATCCGTTGGACAACGTCTACCTGGCGACAGCGCTGGCTGGCGGGGCCCGGCGGGTCGTCAGCGGCAACACCCGCCACCTCACGCCGCTCGACGGCTACGCCGGCCTCCGGATCGTGGGCCTGGCGGTCTTTCTGGCCGAGCTCGACGCACAAGCCTGAGCGACCCGGGCGTCGCGCCCGGACGCAGACTGCTCGGCTGGCCCGCTCTGGACTCGTGTGCTCCGGACGTACGCCGCCAGGTCGGCCTCTAGGATTCGCATCGAATGGGTCGAGACTCCAATGAACGTGAGCTTCCTGCCCTCGCAGAGTATCATCCTCCGTTTGCGCAAGCCGAACTCGGCCCACGCCATCGTGACGAATCACTCGCGCCTCAATCTCTTTCTTGGACTTTGAAATGTCGCACCTCTGACGAGGAACTGACGATGCTCAAAGAACTCCTGGTTGGCGGCAGGCGCCGCAGTCTCATGCAATCGTTGCTCGTCGCCGCGATTGCGCTGACCGGTGTCGGCACGGCGCAAGCCCAGGTCGGCGCTCCTGCAACCCTGGCCAAGATCCGCACGCTCTACACCGGCGACGTGATCAACGGCAAGAAGGTGGTGAGCTCGCTGAGCACCGATGACCTGGAGCCTGGCAGAAAACACCTGCTCTACTTCCAGGGTGTGCAGATGTCCACGGGACAGCACTGGTACGTGTCGGTGATCGTGGCCAAGGGAGCCAAGCCTGGCAAGCGCATCACCCTGACCAGCGGTGTGCACGGTGATGAGATGAGTTCGGTGCACACCGTGCAGACCGTCATGACTCAATTGAAGCCGGCCGAAATGTCGGGCACGGTCATGGCGGTGCTCGACATTGCGCGCCCTGCCATGGAGAGCATGCAGCGCCGCTGGCCGAGTTCCGGGCGCGGCCTGGAGTTGACCGACATGAACCGCGAATGGCCGGGCAACGAAAACGGCCTTGGTGCCGTCAGCCGCCAAGCCGGGCTGGTGTTCAACCGGCTGCTCAAGCCCAATACGGACTTGGCCATCGACTTCCATACCGGGACCAGCGGCCTGGACGTAGCCGCCTTTCACATCGGTGACATGCGCATCCCGGACGTGAAGACCATGATGATGCTCTACCCAGTTCCGGCGATCTGGGACAACCCGGCCTACCCTGGTGTGCTCCACAACGCCTACATCGATGCGGGCATCCCCTCTTTCACGCCCGAGGTGGGCGTGGCGCGGCGGCTGGATCTCGACATGATTCCGATCTTCGTCGAAGGCACGATGAACGTGTTCAAGCACTACGGCGTGGTTCCCGGAGCGATCGGACGCACCGCCGTCGATGCCAACGTCTATGTCGGGAAGAATGCGATTCCCGTGCTGACCACCCACGGTGGATTCATCGAATTGTTGGTCAAGCTGAATGCCAAGGTCACGTCGGGACAGAAGGTGGCCATCCAGCGCTGCGCTTTCGGCGAAGTGGTGGCGGAATACACCAGCCCGGTCGACGGCCTTGTCGGTGGCCTGCGCAGTGACGCCACGTCGGAACCCGGCAACGTGCTGCTCTTCATCCTGGCCGACGCTGCGCCGGTGTCCGGCGCGGCCTCTTACCCGGAATAGCTCGCGGCACCCCAGGGGGAACTCCGTGGAACGGACCAGGCTCGGTCGGACGGCATGGGTGAGGCGAACGGTCCTCGTGGCGGCCGTGCTGCTGCCCATGGAACCGCTCGCGCAGGTCGTGGTCACGCGGTCGATCCCCACGACACAGGCCTTCACCACGGCGGCCGTCAACCTGCGCGCAGGGCCCGACCGGAGCTTCCCGCTCGTCTCCTGGCTGCAGGGTGGCACGCCCGTCACGGTCTTCGGGTGCTTGAACGGCTGGCACTGGTGCGACGTCGCCTTCGGATTCAACCGCGGGTGGGTCTACGGGCGATTCCTGGCGATCCCGTTCAATGGCCAGCAGGTCCTGATCATGAACTCCGGCCCACGCTTCGGGGTCCCGATGGTCAGCTTCTCGGTCGGGCCCTACTGGGGAGCGCACTACCGCGGCCGCCCCTGGTACCACCAGCCGCCGCCGCGCGGATGGGGCCCGCCGCCGCCGCGGCCGCCCCCTCCCAGGCCTCCGTCGGCGTCGGCGCCTCCGCCCCCGCGGCCGCCCTCCCGGCCGCCGTCCGGAAGCCAGCCGCCACCGCCGGCCCGTCCTCCCTCGGGTCAGCCGCCGCCTCCGCCGGGCAACAGTCGCAGGTAGGCCGGACCGCTCGGGGTCACAGAGCGTCAAGGTCGCCGAGGATCTCCGACGCGCGGTCCCGGATCGCCCGGCGTTCCGCGGGATCGAGCCGGGCGAAGTTCTTCGCCATCAGAGCGGGGCGCGGCGAGGCGGCGAGGGCCTCCTCGCCGGCCGACCGGACTGGCGGCATGCGGTCCGTATCGCCTTCGCTCACGGCAGGAGGCGGGATTGATTCCCGGCAAGGGTGCAGGACGCCACGCCCAGTGAAGCCCGCCGCCGGCTGACCGCGTCGTAGGCCGCGTCTGCGACGAACCGGGGCACCCGCTCCATCACGGCGCCCAGGAACCCCCATGCCCCGCCGAGCGCACGCAGGGCCCGTGCAACCGCACGGGAGCGCGCGTGGACGGCAGTTCCGCCTGGGGTGGTCTCCAGGAACAACACCGTCGCGAACCCGCTGCCGCCGGGTGGAGCGCCCAGGGCCGCGCCTCGGAAGGGCTCCGCGAACTCTCCCTGGAGCGGTGCGAACCAGATCCGAGCGCGCCGGTCGCGCGCGTGAAGCCAGGCCACGGCCCAGCTGCACAGGCCGCACTCCCCGTCGAAGCAGAGAATGAACGGCCTCACGGCGTGCCCAACCGGAACGGCGTGTACGGGGGCGCGGTCCCGACCATCTCGAAGCGCTGGTTCAGGAGTCCGAGACGGTTGGTGAGGATCCCGTTCGGGATCCCCGCGGTGAGCAATGCGTCCATCGTGATCGGGTCGTTGATGGTCCAGTAGCCGGTGAAGAAGCCCTGCTGCTGGAGTGACCGCATCTCGTCCCTCATCGGGCCGAGCGTGTAGCGCGGCTTCCAGGCGACGCAGGGAATGCGGGTGACGGCGGCCGGGTCCTCCTCGGTGAGGCAGTGCTGGTTCGGCGCCAGCTGACCGGCTGCCTGCGCCTCCTCGTAGGCGGTCACGAAATCGGCGGAAGGCAGGGCGATGATGCCCCGCTCCCACACCGGCGCGCTGCCGGGGTAGAGGCACCTCTGCCCCTCCCGCAGCCCTTCCGGCGGCGGCGGGTTGCACGACACGAGCCTCTTCTGGAGGTCGCCCAGGATGGCGCTCGACGGCACGATGACGTCCGGGCTCTTGCTGTCGAGCCAGGTGGGCAGGTTCGTCCGCGTGTAGATGAACTCCAGCATGTCCGCGACACGCGGGATGACCTCGCCATTGCGTAGCCTGCAGTTCGCGAGCAGCTCGGCGTAGTTGTAGTCCTCGACCCTGCCGGTGCAGTAGATCCCCTGGACGGAGCCCGGGAAGAGCCCCTGGTGGATGAAGACCGGGACCTGGTCCTTGGTGAGGCGGACGTCGATCTCGAGGTAGTCGGCCCCGAGCTGGGCGGCCAGGATGGCCCCCTCGGGGGTGTTTCCGGAGATCCCGCAGTCGTCGCTGCTCGAGCATCCCCCCTGGCGGGCGCCCACGAAGAAGGTCCTCTTCCCCTCGGCGTTGAGGCGGCTCTTGCGGGCCCGCACCCAGCTCACCGTGAGTGGAGAACCCGGGGCGCTCACCCCATTTCCGGTGGCGCCGACGAAGGCGGCGCGGGCGGCGGGCGCCGGACGCGGGTCCCCCGGCGGGCCGCTGGGATCCCAGGCCGGCGCGTTGCACACGTAGTCCACGATCTCCGGGGGCGAGACGAAGAGCCGGATGAGCCCGGTCGACGTCGGATCGGGATCTGGGTCGTCGAGGTATCGCCAGTAGCCTTCCAGGACCAGACGGGGGAGCGGCGTCGCTCCGGTGGTGTCCAGGAAACACCCCGGCTGCATGACGGCGAAGCCGGCGTGGTCCTCGGCGAGAATGGAGACAGAAGCCTCCATGCCGGCTCCTGGATTCACGCCGCCCCACTGGCTGGCGTGCACGACCACGTTCGACCCAAAGCGGTTCGAGGTGTCGTAGACGCCGTCGAGGGCCTTCTGGAGCGACCAAGGATTCGGAGGCGGGGTCGACCGAGCCAGGAGCCCGCCGTCGGGGAACGTGGGCGGCTGCGGACCCTGCCGCGACATGCAGGCCGCATTGCTCAGGGCCAGGGTGGCCGCCGCGAGGACTCGAAGTTCAGGGCTCATGGGTCAGTTCTTCCAGTCCTCCGGGGAACCGCCGAAGTACTTGCGCGCATCGAGCCTCAGTCGAAGGTAGACGAACCAGCTCGCCCCGAGCCCATCGTAGGGCGCGTTGTTCTGCTGGGGAAGCCAGGCCCTGGGGGCGAGCTGGACGGTGAAACCCAGCTGCACCTGCGCCGCCAGCGCGAGCGTCGTGGCGAAGGCGCGCGGTGGCTCGTACTCGAAGACGGGGAAGTCGAGCTCGAGCTGCCGGAAGTCCACGAGCAGCGGCTCACCGCCCTCGGGTGTGGCCACGAACTGGTTCGGGTCCCCGAGCCCCCACAGCGTGAACCCGATCTCCCGCCCGGCCATGAACTGGAAGGTCCCGAGCGAGGTCGCGATGGGGCGCTGCAGCGTCCAGAGGCCGCCGCCGGTGGCCCTGAAGACCACGTCCTGCGCCGCCTCCTTCGAGACGAGGAACATCGCCGGGCCGAGCACGATGAGGTCGAACGGAATGACGTAGTACGGCATGCGGAAGGTGAGCTTCAGGGCGGAGCGGGCCGGGACCCGCGGAAGCGCCTGGTTGCTGCGAGCCCCGCCCGGGCAGCCCGGGCAGGATGCGTCGAGTTGCACCGGATCGGCGACGAGGGACGCCTGAGCCCAGAGCTGGCCGTCCATGTTGGTCGTGAGCACGCCCTGGAGCCCGTAGCCGAAGCGGGCGCCGACCTCGAGCTCGCTCCGGAAGCGCCAGCCCGCGCTGGTGTCGAACCCGCCCCAGGCCGGGCCGGCGCCGATGCCGGCGACGACGCCTCCGAAGAAGCCGATGTCCGCCCGGGCGCGCGGGGGGTGGATGTCGTCCACGTCCCCGGCCGGGATGGGCGACGCCTGGAGCGTCACCAGCGCGGCCGAGTATGCGACCGGGTCGGGCGCCATCGCCGGCAGGCTCTGCACCCTGCAGAAGTCGAGATCCTCGAATCTCGCGCTCCGCCTTGGTGGAAGGTGCGGCGGAGACCGCGACCGCCCCGCTGGCGGCCCCGGCCAGTTGCGACAGGCTGCGGCCGACGACGGCGCCAGCCACCGCCCGGTCGTGGTCGGTCATGTGGGCGTCCCCGTGCCCCGCGAAGAGGTCCCCGCCCCAGGTCTTGGAGGTGAGCCCCTGGACGCAGTAGAGGTCGTGGGTTCCCTTCTGCCAGGCGGAGTCGCCCCAGGTGGCGGCGTAGTGGCCAGCGGAGAATGAATCCTCCAGGAAGTGGAGGGCGATGCCCTCCGCGAGCAACGCCCGCCGAGCCAGGTCGGGCCGGGCCGCCTCGGGAGCCACGCGCCACTGCGCCGCGAGCCGGAGCGCGATGGCGTGGTACTGCACGTAGACGGCGGTGGCGCTGATGGCCGCGTCCGGGGCGAGCACGCGCTTCACGTAGACCTCGAGCGTCTCCTCCGCCGCCACGGGCTCCCGGGGCGCGAGGAAGTGGGCGTTGTTGGAGGAGGCGCGGGAGAGGTACCTCGGATCGACGAACTGCATGGCGAGGTGGGACTTGTTCCAGGCGTCGATCCGGGCTGCCCGGTTCGGCGCCTCGGCGAACCTCTGCTTCGACCACTCGGCGACCCAGGTCACGCTCCGGCCCCACTCCTCGTGCTCGGTCACGGCCCGCAGCTCCGCCGAGGAGCAGGAGTGGTCGCCGCCCATGGCCGGATAGGACGGGAAGTCGAGGCAGATGCCGCTCCAGTCTCCGAAGGCGCTCTGCGGCGCAGCCCCCGGGTTCACGAGCGTGGGGCAGAGCTGCGGTCCGGCCTCCTTCTTCAGGCTGGCCCAGAGCGCCTCGAGCTGGGCTTGCTCGGCGGGCGGCATCCCCTGGATGGCGGTCACCGCGATGTCCCGGTGCTCACACCACATCCAGGCGCGGGCTGGAGCCGCCCAGAGCACTCCAGTCACGACGATTAATGACGCAATGCGGCGAACCTCGCTCAATCGAGCCTCCCTCGTGGAGCGTGCTTCTTAAGGGAAGCGGCCGAGTTCGCCACCACCGGGCTGAAAGCGCTTTCTTTCGGGGAGCCACCCCGTGGTGCGCTTGCAGCCGTCGACCCTGCGGGTTACGTCGCAGCGACTTCAAAAGGGGATCCAATGAACCGCCTCGCGCTCGCCGCCACCATTGTTCTGCTCGCCGCCCCGTCCGCTTCCCGGGCGGCCGGGTTTTACCTGTACGAGATCGGCACGCCGAGCGTGGGGCTCGCCTCCGCCGGGTACACGACCCGCGCCGGCGACGCCGAGACACTCTTCACGAACCCGGCCGGGATGTCCCTTCTCGAGAAGCACGAACTCCTCGTGGGCGCCCAGTTGCTCTACGGAAACTTCACCTTCGCGCCGGGACCGGGCACGACCCCCTCCGGCGGCAACGGAGGGAACGCGGTGGGCGTCCTCCCCGGAGGCAGCCTCTTCTTCGTGGCCGACGTCGCGCCAAAGGTCCGCGTCGGCCTCGGCGTCGCCCAGTACTTCGGCTCGGCCCTGGACTACGACCCCGGCTGGGTGGGGCGCTACTACGGCCAGAAGGGGCTGCTCCTCGGGGTGAGCTTCCTCCCGACCGCCTCGTACAAGATCAACGACTGGATCTCGGTGGGCGGGGGCCTGAATCTGATGTGGGGCATCAAGCGCGCCACCATCGCGGTGAACAACGTCCTGCCCAGCCTCGCGGACGGACAGGTGGAGACCAGCGCCGATACCTTCGGCATCGGGGGCAACATCGGAGTCCTCGTCGAGCCGGTGAAGGGAACACGCGTGGGGTTCACCTGGCTCTCGCAGGTCCACCTGCCCTTCTCGTCGACGCCCTCCTTCACGGGCCTCGGGCCGGGCCTCGAGCTGGCCCTGCGCCAGACGGGGCTGCTCGGCGCGAGCATCGACCTGGGCATGACGCTTCCGAACCGGCTCATGCTGGGAGTGCGCCAGGAGATCGGGCCCGAGTGGGCGGTGATGGCGGATCTCGGATGGGAGAGCTGGTCCCAGTACGGCGAGGTGGAGGTGAGCGTCAACACTGCGAACCCGACCAGCCTGACCACCGCGATCCCCTACAAGAACACCTGGCACGTCGCGGCCGGAGCCCAGTGGAAGGCCATTCCCCAGTGGACCTTCTCCGGTGGGTTCGCCTTCGATAGCTCGATCATGAACGACGCCGACCGCACCGTGTTCACCCCCGTTGGCGCCGCGTGGCGGTTCTCCCTTGGCGCGCAGTGGCAGACCTCGGACGCCGTGCAGCTCGGGCTCGCCAACACCTTCATCGTGGGTGGGAACCTGCCGCTCTCCCAGAACCGCGGCCCGCTCGCCGGGACGCTGGAGGGGCAGTACTCCGGCACCGTCATGAACATGCTCGCCTTCAACGTGCGCTGGCTCCTCTG
>CAWHDZ010000015.1:0-225000 GCA_963828255.1 uncultured delta proteobacterium
CGGGCCTTTCCTTCCTCGTCCCCGGCGTCTTCCTCCTCCACCGTCCGCTCCGGGCCGCCCCCCTGCCGTCCTTGACTATGGAGGCACCCTAGGTTACGAACAGCCCACATTTTCGTCCCCGGGTAGCCGGGACTCGAAAGTGGGCCGCTGTAGCGCCCACTTTTCGCTTTTTCAGGGGACAAATTCTTCAGAGACACATGACCGGAATCGCACAGGAATCCGTCGCCGAACGGGCGCGACAGCTCCTCGAGCCCGTGCTCGCGCGCGACGGTTACGATCTGGTCGAGGTCGAGTGGCAGCGGGAGGGTGGCTCCTGGGTGCTCCGCCTCTTCGTCGACAAGCAGGGCGGCATCGGCATCGACGACTGCCACGCGGCCTCACGCCTGGTCGAGACCATCCTCGACGTCGAGGACTTCATCGAGCCGGCCTACAGCCTCGAGGTCAGCTCCCCGGGCATCGACCGCCCCCTGCGCAAGCCCGAGGACTTCAAGCGCTTCGCAGGCCAGCGCGCCAAGGTGAAGGCCTTCGGGCCCCTCGAGAGCGCCCCCGGCCTCGCGCCGCGCAAGCAATGGACCGGCACCCTGTGCGGCTTCGACAGCGGCGCCGTGGAAATCCAGGTGGACGGCAAGGTCCACCGCATCCCGGTGGACCGGATCGCCAAGGCCCACCTCGAGTACGACTTCGAAGCCGATCTGAGGAGGAAGGCCTAGCCATGCAGCCCAACGTGAATCTCTCCCTCATCCTGGACCAGGTCGCGAAGGACAAGGGCATCGACCGGGCCACGCTGGTGGCCATCCTCGAGGAGGCCCTGGCCACCGCCGCCAAGAAGCACTTCGGCATGGAGCGGGCCCTCAAGGCCGTCTTCGACGAGGACCGCGGCAAGGTGGACACCTTCCAGGTGCTCACCATCGTGGCCGATCCCACCGACGAGAACCCGCTCCCCGACCCGGTGAACATGATCCCGGTGTCGTTCGCGCACGAGAAGGGCATCGAGGTGGAGCCCGGCGACGAGCTCGACTTCCCCATCTACTACAGCCCGGACGACGAGGCCCTGGCCCGCGCCCAGGACGAGCAGTGGGGCGACCTGCTCAAGCTCAAGACCTACCGCCGCAGCTTCGGCCGCATCGCCGCCCAGACCGCCAAGCAGGTGATGATCCAGGGAACGCGCAACGCCGAGCGCGAGAACATCTTCAACGAGTACAAGGACCGCAAGGGCGAGGTCATCACCGGCATCGTCCGCCGCTTCGAGCGCGGCAACGTCATCGTGGACCTGGGGCGCGCCGAGGCGGTGCTCCCGGTGCGCGAGCAGGTGCCCCGCGAGAGCTACCGCGCCGGCGACCGCATCCAGGCCTACGTCTTCGACGTGCTGCGCGAGTCGCGCGGGCCGCAGATCATCCTCTCCCGCGCCTCGGTCGAGCTGCTCCGCAAGCTCTTCGAGATGGAGGTCCCGGAGATCGCCGAGGGCGTGGTGGTCATCGAGGCCGCCGCCCGCGAGCCGGGCGGCCGCGCCAAGATCGCCGTCTCCTCCCGCGACAGCGACGTCGACCCGGTCGGCGCCTGCGTGGGCATGAAGGGCAGCCGCGTGCAGGCGGTGGTCCAGGAGCTCCGCGGCGAGAAGATCGACATCGTGCCCTGGCACGAGGACCCGGCCCGCTTCGTCTGCAATGCGCTGGCCCCCGCCGAGGTCTCGCGGGTCCTCCTCGACGACCAGAACCGGGCCATGGAGATCATCGTCCCCGACGATCAGCTCTCGCTGGCCATCGGGCGGCGCGGCCAGAACGTGCGCCTGGCCTCCCAGCTCACCGGCTGGAAGCTCGACATCAACAGCGAGTCGCGCGTGAAGGAGATGCGCGAGTTCGCCACCCGCAGCTTCACGGCCATCGACGTCCCCGAGGCGACGCAGGAGATGCTCTACGCCCACGGGTTCCGCAAGGCCCAGGACATCGCCAACGCCTCGCCGGACATGCTGACGCAGTTCCCCGGTTTCGACATGGACATGATCCCGGCCCTGCAGAAGAAGGCCCGCGAGCAGGCCATCTCCGACGCCGAGGAGGAGATCCGGCTCGAGCAGGAGCGCGAGGCGGCTCGCATCGCCGAGGCCCGCCGCCACCCCGGCACGCTCTCGCAGGAGGAGCGCATGGCCCGGGTGCGCGGGGTCGGCGAGAAGACCATCGAGCAGCTGAAGAGCGCCGGCTACGGCACGGTCGAGGCCATCAACGCCGAGCCCGACGTCAACAAGCTGGGCGACTCCACCGACCTGGGCATCAAGAAGGCCCGCCAGATCAAGCACGCGGTCGGCATCTACCTCGAGGAGGAGAAGCGCCTCCGCGACGAGCTCGATGCGGAGCGCAGCCGCTCGGGGTCCCCGGTCTGACGATGGCGACGCCCGAGCGCAGCTGTGTCGGATGCGGGGCGAAGCTGCCCGCCACGGCACTGGTGCGCCTGCGGCTGGCCGAGGGCGAAGTGGTCGTCGATCGGGAGCGCCGTGGAGGTCGCGGCGCCTGGATGCACGCGGAGAGCTCCTGCCTGGCTCGCGCGGTGAAGCGCAAGGGCTTCGAGAGGGCCTTCCGGAAGGCCGTATCGGTCGATGCATCGCGGCTCCGGGAGCAGTTGACGGGCAACGGCGGCAGGGTCTAGGAGACAGGTTCCATGTCGAAGAAGCGCGTACACGAGCTGGCGAAGCAGCTCAAGGATGCGGGGATCGAGCTCTCGAACCAGGAGCTCGTCGAGAAGCTCCACGCCCTGGGCTACGACGTGAAGAGCCACTCCTCCTCGCTCGAGGAAGACCAGTCGCAGTCCGCCTACGAGCGCATCGTCTCCGAGAAGAAGCCCAAGGCCGCCGCTCCGCGCCCCACCGGCCCGGGCTTCGTGGTGCGCAAGCGCGCCCACGTCGAGCCGGCTCCGGTCGTCGCCGCGCCGCCGCCCCCCGAGCCCGAGTATGAGGACGAGGAGGAGTTCGAGCCGGAGGAGGCCGCAGCCGCCGCCGAGGGCGAGGTCCAGCCGGTCGCCGAGGGCGAGGCTGCCGTGGCCGCCGAGGGTGCGGAGCAGCAGCCCCCGGGGCCCGAGGCGCCTCCAGGCGAGGCAGGCGCGCCGGTGCAGGCCGCCGCGCACCTCGCGCCCGTCCCCAACGCCCCCGCTCCGGGCGCACCCGTCGCCCACCCGCCGGCCCACGGTCCGTCGCACGGACCCACGCCGCACGCGCCGGTCGCCCGCCCCGGAACCGTCGCCCCCCCGCCCGCGGTCCACCGCCCCGATCCCCGCAGCATCCGCCCCACCTCCACGCAGGCGGTGGTGATCTCCAGGCCCACCTCTCCGGTCAGGCGGGTCACTCCGCCCACCTCCGCGCGCGGCAATTACCCCGCCGCGCCCGGACCCCGGGCGCTCGGAGAGGTCCGCGAGCTCAAGGTCGTCCCCGGCAGCCTGGGGCGCGAGCGCGAGTTCATCGACGTCTCCAAGGACAAGAAGCGGCGCGGCGTGGGCGGACGCCCGGCCGACGAGGCCGTCAAGTCGCTCACGCCGAAGGACCTGCTGCAGGCCGCCGTCGCCGACCGGTCCTTCGTGCCGATGCGCGGCAAGAAGAAGAAGCCGACCAAGAAGGGACAGAAGACGCAGGTGACCGAGCGCGCCGAGCACAAGAAGGTGATCCGGATCGAGGAGTCGATCAGCGTCTCGGCCCTCTCGCAGGCCATGGGCGTGAAGGCTTCCGACCTCATCCGGAAGCTCATGACCTCCGGCACGATGGCCACCATCAACCAGCTCATCGACGCCGAGACCGCCGCCGTCCTGGCCACCGACTTCGGCTTCACGGTCGAGAAGCAGGGGTTCGAGGTCGAGGAGTTCATCCCCGAGGTCGAGGTGGACGAGACGAAGCTCGTCAACCGGCCGCCGGTGGTCACCGTCATGGGGCACGTGGACCACGGCAAGACCTCGCTGCTCGACGCCATCCGCAAGGCCGACGTCGCCGGGGGGGAGGCCGGAGGCATCACCCAGCACATCGGCGCCTACTCGGTGCAGACCACCCACGGGCCCATCACCTTCCTCGACACCCCGGGCCACGAGGCCTTCACCGCCATGCGGCAGCGCGGCGCCCAGGTGACCGACCTGGTGGTGCTGGTGGTTGCAGCCGACGACGGCGTGATGCCCCAGACCATCGAGGCCATCAAGCACGCCAAGGAGGCCAAGGTCACCGTGCTCGTCGCCATCAACAAGGCGGACAAGCCGGGCGCCCAGCCCGAGCGCGTCATGCAGCAGCTCACCGAGTACGAGATGGTGCCCGAGCAGTGGGGCGGCACCACCATCATGATGCCGGTGTCGGCCCGCACCAAGCAGGGGCTCCCCGAGCTTCTCGAGTACATCGCGCTGCAGGCCGAGGTTCTCGACCTCAAGTCGAACCCCGAGGCCATCGCCGCCGGCGTGGTCATCGAGGCCAAGCTGGAGAAGGGGCGCGGTCCGGTGGCCACCGTCCTGGTGCAGGAGGGCACCCTGAAGGTGGGCGATGCGCTCGTCACCGGCATCCACCACGGACGCGTCCGCGCCATGATGAACGAGCGCGGCGAGCAGGTGAAGGAGGTTCCCCCCGGCTACCCGGTGGAGGTCCTCGGCCTGTCGGGCGTGCCCACCGCCGGCGACGACTTCAACGTGGTCTCCGACGAGAAGTCCGCCAAGGAGGTCGCGGAGCACCGCGCACAGAAGGCCCGGGCCAAGGAGCTCGGCTCGATGAAGCGGGCCACCCTCGAGGACCTCTTCGCCAAGTCCAAGCCGGGCGGTCCCAAGGAGCTGAACGTCGTCGTCAAGGCCGACGTGCAGGGCTCCTCCGAGGCCATCTCGCAGGCCCTCACCAAGCTCTCCACCCGCAAGGTGAAGGTGACCGTGCTCGACTCCGGCGTGGGCGCCGTGACCGAGTCCGACGTCCTCACCGCCGCGGCCGGCAAGGCCATCATCGTGGGCTTCCACACCAAGCCCGAGACCAAGGTCGATCAGATCGCCAGCCAGCAGAGCGTGAAGATCCTGCTCTTCGACATCATCTACGAGGCGGCCGACACCATCCGCGAGGAGATGGTCGGGCTGCTCGACCCCATCATCAAGGAGAAGCCGCTCGGCAAGGCCGAGGTCCGGGCCATCTTCAACATCCCCCGCGCCGGCACCATCGCGGGTTCGGCGGTCACCGAGGGGGTCATCAAGCGCGGCGCCCACCTGCGCGTGCTGCGCGACCGCAAGGTGGTCCACTCCGGCAAGGTCGCCTCCCTCCGCCGCGTCAAGGACGACGTGAAGGAGGTCCAGGCCGGCTTCGAGTGCGGCATCGGGGTCGAGAACTTCACCGACTTCAAGGTCGGCGACGTCTTCGACGTCTACGAGCTCGAGGAGACGCGGCCGTCGCTGGACTAGCGGCGCGCTGCAGGGGAGGTCGCGGTGTTCGTCGGCATCCTCCGCATCACGCTGCACCTGCCCGCGGCGGGGTCGCTCAAGTCGAAGCGGCACCTGCTGCGCTCGGCGCTCGACCGGGTCCGTGCCCGCTATCCGGTGGCCATCGCCGAGGTGGGCGAGAACGACACCTGGCAGCGCAGCGTGGTGGGCGTGGCCGCGGTGGGAAACGACCACGCCTTCGTGAACGAGCTGCTCGACAAGGTGACGGGCTTCGTGGCGTCGGTGCACGGGGGGCAGATGATGATCACCGATCGGGAGATGGAGATCGTCCCCTTCGGCGGAGACCTGGGCGGCGGGTGGCGGACCCTGGCGGACGCGGAGGAGGACGAACATGGCCCATGACCGGCCGGCCCAGGTGGCCGAGCAGTTCCAGCACGAGGTGTCGGCGGTCCTGACACGCGGCCTGAAGGACCCTCGCGTGGTGGGATTCATCACCGTGACGGGCGCGAAGATGTCGCCGGACCTGCGCGAGGTCACGGTCTACGTGTCGGTCCACGGCGAGGATGCGGTGCGGGCGAAGACCATGGAGGGCTTGAAGGCCGCCACGAGCTACATCCAGCGGGAGGCGGCCAGGAACCTCAGGCTCCGCGTCGTCCCCCACATGCGCTTCGCCTACGACGCGAGCATCGCCGAGGGCGACAAGATCGACCGACTCCTCAGGGAAGCCAGGGAGAAGGACGGGAAGTAGGGGGGGGACGGCGGTCCGAAGCGGAGCCGCCGGAGGCGAGCAGGCGCGCGAGCGCTGCGCCGATGGGGTGGCCGGTGGCCGCCTCGGCGTGCATCCACTGTCCCCCCGGATTCACCTCCAGGAAGGCGTAGCCGCCCCCCCGTCGTCGGCGGAGGTCGATGGCGCCGTAGCGGAGGCCGAGCGTGCGCTGGAGCGCGAGCAGCCTGCGGCGCAGATCGTTCGGCAACGCGACGGGGAGCGCCGTGGCCGAGACCCGCTCCCAGTCCACGCGGACGTCGTCCGGATCGCCGCCGGCCCGGGCATCCAGGGACATCGCGAAGACCTCGCGGCCGACGATCGTCACCCGCAGGTCGAGTCCGTCCACCCGCTCCTGGACGATGGCCGGCCCGGTGCGGAGCCTGGCCCCCAGCCAGTCGTCCCCGGGGATGAGACGGCGGGTGAACCCGCCCTCCGCGGTGGAGCCGAGGCACTTCACGATGGCCCCTCCGCGGAGCCCCCGGGCGAAGGCCTCGGCGCGGGCCTGGTCGTTCGTGACCAGCGTTCGCGGCACCGTCAACCCCACGTGCCGGGCCGCCTCGAGCTGGACGAGCTTCCGCCGGGCCACCTCCTCGGAGCCGGGGTCGTTCACCCAGAACCCGCCGCTGACGCGGATCGCCCCGGAGAGCGCCGCCGACCACTCGGCCGCCGCCAGTGCTCGGTTCTCCGGGTCGAGCGGCCAGGTCTCGACGGGCGGGGCGCGCCTCCACCAGACGGCCCGCACCTCGGCAGGATCGAACTGTCCCTCGGGCGTACCCAGCAGGCAGCGTGCCGCACGCCCGCCGCCGAGCCGGGCGTGGAGCCCGGCCTCGGGGAGGCGGGATGGGAAGAAGGGCACCGGGCGCAGGCCGAGGTCGGCGACCTGGAGCGCCACGGCCATGGCGTGCTCGTCACCGGGAGGGCAGGCGATGAGGACGACCTGGCCCGGGCCGCGGGATCTCCTCAATCGTTGCCGCCGCGGGTCGGGGAGATGGTGAGGGAGACGAACGGGCTCCCGTGCACGATGAGGGCCTTGAAGACCACCGGTTCGGGCCAGGGCCAGTTCGGGGGTTGGAAGTCGTTGAGGAGTTGGTCGACCTCGGCCCTTGTCAACGTCTTCAGGGTCACTTTCAGGCTCGCGCCAGGAGCAATCCGGCCGCCCTTCGTCAAGGTCCCGGGTCGGGCCACCGGCTTGGTGCTGGACAGCTTCTTCGACTTCTTCGGTGCCATCACTCTCCTCCTTTCGAATTCCGACCCCCGGGATCGGGAGCCGTCGCTGCGACAGGTTGGCCGCGTCCCAGCTTCCGGCGCACGCTGCGCGCCTCCGCCAGGATCGGCAGGTCGGCGTCGGCCTGCGACAGCAGGTCCTCGAGCTTCGCAAGCACGGCGCGCGCCTCGTCCCGGTTGCCGATCCGGTCGAGCACCCGGGCCTCGAGGAGCAGGCTGCGCGGGTAGGCCCAGGTCCCCCACTGGCCGAGCGGGTAGTAGAAGCGCTGGAAGCGGCGAAGGTCCTCGAGCGCCGCCGCGTCCGGGGCGGCCTCGAAGGCGCACTCGGCGGCGTACCAGGAGGGGGCCTCCGGGGGTCCTCCTTCGACCGCCAGCGGATCCCCGCGGGCCAGCCCACGAAGCGCCGGGAGCGCAGCGGCGGGTCCCTCGCGCCGCCAGGTCGCGATTGCGACGACCAGCTTGCGGGTGGCGATGTCGATGCCGTCCGCCGCGACGAGCTCGTTGGCGCGATCGACGATACCCGCGTAGGCCACGGCGGGGGCCAGCTGCGCGGCCGTCTGGGGCGACCATGCTGCCGTGCGGGCAACGACGGCCTCCACCTCGGGCAGGTCGCGCCTCGGGACGAGGAACTGGTTCAGGCGACGCGAGTCGGCGAAGTAGCGGAGGCGCGCGTCAGGGGGAGGAGGGAGACGGGCCAGGAACGCCGTCGCCTCCCTGATCCGGCCACGCAGGAGCAGGTAGCGGACCAGGCGGCTGTCGGCGCGCCCGGGGTTCTGGACCGCGTCCTCCCGGAGCATCGCCTCGGCCTCCTCCCACCGTCCCGCCGCCACGAGCGCGTTCTCCAGGTCGTCCCGGGCCAGGCCCGCCCTCGCCGGCGCGGCGCGCCTCAGGACCCGGACCGCACCCTCCGCGTCCCCGGTGAATCCCCTCGCCTTGGCCTCGGCGATCAGCGTCCCCGTCGAGGGCGGGGTGCTTGCCAGCCGCGCCGCCGAACGCAGGAGGTCGTCGCGCCGATCCAGGATTCCGAGCGTGAAGACCAGCGTGTCGTTGGCCAGCTCGAAGCCGGGATCGAGCTCGATCGCCTTCTCCAGATACGGGACCGCCTCGGCCCTGCGCCCCTGGCGGTAGAGGACCTCGGCGAGCGCGTAGTGGATCCTCTTGTCGTCCGGGAAGTCCCTCGCGGCGGCCTCGAGGATCTCGACCGCCTTGCCCGGGGATGGCGAGAGGCTCGCGTCCCAGGCCAGCACCATGGATCGCTCGCGCAGGGAGAGCCGATCGAGCCGCGCCAGCGGGATCTCGAGAGAGCGCCGCAGCTCGGAGGGAGAGTAGTCGGCCCACCACTTGATGCGGGCGAGCTCGAAGTGGGCCAGGGGGAAGTCGGGGTCGATGGCGAGCGCCTGGAGGAAGTGGCCGTCGCACTCCTCGAAGCTCGAGCCCCCGGCGCCGGAGGGGACGTCCATGCAGCGAACGCCCGCGAGGTAGTGCTGGTGCGCCTGAAGGCTCGAGGAGACGGCGCGGGAGAGTTCCTGGTCCGCGCCTCGAACCTCCGGTTCCCGGTCGTGCAACTGCGCCCGGACGCGGACGGCCAGTCGTTGCACGGCTGGGAGGACGGCCTCTTCCGAGTCGGCGCGCTCCGCGATGGAGAAGAGGCGGCGGCCGCTCTCCGGCTCGAGCGCCTCGATGGCGATGGAGAAGGCGTCCCCCTCCTGCCCGATCACGGGGACGAGGAGTGCCGCACCCCCAGCCTGCCGCGTGGCGAAGGCCGCGATGCCCCGGTCCAGCCGCTCGGGAGCCGCCCGTCCCGACGCCCGCAGCACGCCGTCCAGCCGGTTCCGGTCGAGCACCTGGAAGCGGGGCGAGGCCTGGATCTCCCGGGCGACGATGTCGCCGATCCCGTCGAGGGCCGGCCTTCCGCTCCCGTTCTCCGCGTCGGCGACCGCCACGCGGAAGGGTCCCGATGGAACCGGAGCGCGAGGCCCCAGCATCCGGCCCAGTCCGTAGACGGACCCGACGAGCGCCAGCCCCAGCGCGGCGGCGCCCAGGAGCGTCGCCCTTCGATTCCGCCGGTCGAGCCGGTCGAGCGCGGCCAGGAGCGCCATGCCGTCGGCCGGACGCAGCGCCGGGTCCGAGGCGCGTGCCTGCTCGGCCAGGGCGCGGAAGGTCAGGGGCCGGGTCTCCACGGGCCCGGTGGCCTCCCCCGAGGCTTTTCCGGTGAGCAGCCGCTGGCCCAGGACCCCCCAGGCGAACACGTCGGCCCGCGCGTCCGTCGCCTTGCCCTCCCACTGCTCCGGCGCGGCGTACGGGGGGGACCCGGCCACGATCCCGACGGCGCCTGCCACCTGCGCGAGCCCCAGGTCGAGGATCTTGATGCCTCCGTCGGTCTCGATGAAGACGTTGCCGGGCTTCAGGTCGCGGTGGATCACGCCCGCGGTGTGCATCTGCGCGAGGCCCGTCGCCACCGAGCGGAGCACCTGGCGCGCCTCCGGACGGCGGAGCGGCCCGCGCGCCAGGCGGCTCTTCAAGGTCTCGCCCTCGAGGAGCTCGTAGACGAGGTAGGTTCCGCCTTCCCACTGCCCGACGTCGTGCAGCGTCACCACCGCGGGGTGGTGGACCCGGGCCGCCGCCTCGCCCTCGCGCTGGATCCACTCGAGGGTCTTCGGGCTGCGTCCCCGCTCGGGGCGGAGGATCTTGATCGCGACGCGGCGCCGGAGGTGGGTGTCCTCCGCCTCGAAGACCAGCCCGAACCCCCCACGCCCGATCTCCCGGACGAGGAGGAACCTCCCGAGCCGATCCCCGACGACCGAGGGAGTCGCCAGGGAGTCCTCGGGGACAGACATGATCTCCTGGAGCAGTCGTGTGACCTGCCCAGGCTGCAACGACGGGGCATCGGTACTGGGGTCTCCGGCGCCACGCGACATCGTTGCCGCCCCTCCCGGCTCTCGTTGGGAAGACGCCGGATGTTGGCATTTCCCGTGCGTCCGAGGCAACCCGGGCCCGTTCGATGGCGGGACGACCCTCCCGGCGCTTTGTGACCGCGCCCGCTTCTGCGACACTCCGCCGCCCCGATGTCCTCGAACTCCATGAAGGGCGGCATCCTCGTCGTGGACAAGCCGGCCGGCCCCACCAGCTTCGCCGTGGTGGAGCGGGTCCGGCGCGCGCTCGGCGCGGCCAAGGCCGGCCACACCGGCACGCTCGACCCGGCCGCAACCGGCGTGCTCGCCGTCTGCCTCGAAGACGCCGTGAAGATCCAGCACTGGATCACCGAGGGGGACAAGGCCTACGAGGCGCTGGTCGCATTCGGCGTGGCCACCGACACCGAGGATGGCGAGGGGAGGGAGATCGCCCGGGGCGATCCCACCGGGCTCACGGCGGAGCGCGTCGCGGCGGCGCTCCCCGCCTTCGTCGGCGAGATCGACCAGGTCCCGCCCATGTACTCGGCCGTGAGGGTCGGGGGTCGTCGGCTCCACGAGTCGGCCCGGGCCGGCAAGGTGGTCGAGCGGGTGGCCCGCCGGGTGGTCGTCCACTCCCTCGAACTCCTGGCCTTCGAGCCCGCCCTGGACGGCCTGGCCCGGGCCCGGATCGCCGTCCGGTGCGGCAAGGGCACCTACGTCCGGACCATCGCCGCCTCCCTGGGGACCGCGCTGGGCGTCCCGGCCCACCTGGCCGCGCTCCGGCGCACCGCGTCCGGCCCGTTCACCATCGCCACCGCGCTCCCCCTCGACGAGCTGGAGCGTCTCGCCGCCTCCGACCGGGGCAGCCTCGACGCCAGGCTGGTCTCGCCGGCCGATGCCCTGGCCGCCTTCCCCGTGCTCCGGGTGACCCGGGACGAGGTCCGGGCGCTCGCCCAGGGTAAGATCCTGCGCCGGGAGGCCCCGGGGGCCCTCGGCCGTGCCCTCGACGAGGAGGGGGCGCTCGTGGCGATGGTCGCGCCGGTCGCCGAAGGGGAGGGGATCCGGCCGGTCCGGGTCTTCGTGCAACCCCCCGACATCCCAGGGCCTGGGCCGCTCCAACGTTGACTTCCCCGGCCCCGGCCGCTAAAAGACCCCCTCCTCACCCGCCGTCCTCTGTCCTTGTGGCGCAACGCCTTCGCCCCCGAGACGGGAACGGCTTCACCAGGGAGCAACCGATATGGCGCTCGTCGCAGAGAAGAAGTCGGAAGTCGTCCAGAAGTACCGCCGGCACGACAAGGACACCGGGTCTCCCGAGGTCCAGGTGGCCCTCATCACCGAGCGGATCGCCTACCTCACCGAGCACTTCAAGACGCACAAGAAGGACCACCACAGCCGCCGCGGCCTGCTCAAGCTGGTCGGGCAGCGGCGTCGGCTCCTCGACTACCTCCGGCAGGTCGACGCGAACCGCTACAAGGTCGTGATCGAGCAGCTCGGACTCCGCAAGTAGCAGGTCAACAGGCCCGCCAGCGAGCGGGCCGGCGCACCGTCGACGGCGCTTCCGTTTCCGACTCGGGTTCCGCTCCCCACGCGAGCGGAGACCGGGTGAGAAACTGAGGCACCGCGGGCATGGCGGCGGCAACTCGCACGGCGGGACCGAGGGGCTCAAAGCGCTCCCCGGCTCACTTCGTGAAGGTGCCAGATGAAAGCCATCCAGGAACGCGCGCAGGTCGGTGATCGCGAGATCTCCCTCGAGACCGGCAAGGTCGCCAAGCAGGCCGACGGATCCATCTGGATCCGCCACGGCGACTCCATCGTCCTCGTCACCGTGGTGTCGGCCAAGGAGCGCAAGGAGGGGATCGACTTCTTCCCCCTCACCGTCGACTACCAGGAGAAGATGTTCGCGGCGGGCAAGATCCCCGGCAGCTTCTTCCGCCGCGAGGGGCGCCTCACCGAGAAGGAGACCCTGGTCTCCCGCATGGTGGACCGCTCCTGCCGCCCGCTCTTCCCCGAAGGCTACGCCAACGAGACCCAGATCATCTGCACGGTCATCTCCTTCGATCAGGAGAACGACACCGACGTGCTGGGGCTCACCGGCGCCTCGGCGGCCATGGCCGTCTCGGACGTCCCGTTCAACGGCCCCATCGCCGGCGTCCGCGTCGGCCGGGTGGGCGGCAAGTTCGTCGCCAACCCCACGCTGGCCCAGCGCGCCGAGGCAGACCTCGACGTGGTGCTGGCCGCCTCCCGCGACGCCATCGTGATGGTGGAGGGCGGAGGCAAGGAGATCCCGGAGAACGTGATGGTGGACGCCCTGCTCTTCGGCCACGCCGCGGTGCAGCCGCTCCTCGACGCCCAGGACCGGCTCGCCAAGACCGTCGGCAAGTCGAAGCGCACCTTCGAGCCCCCCAAGAACGACCTGGCCCTGCGCGAGAAGGTGAAGGCCCTGGCCTGGGCCAAGGTCAAGGAGGCCTACGCCCGCAACGAGAAGCACGATCGCTACGGCCGGCTCTCCGAGATCAAGAAGGAGATGCTCGAGGGGCTCAAGGCCGAGGCCGCCGGCGACCCCGCCCAGCTCGCCTCCCTCGCCGCCCGGGAGAAGGAGATCAAGGGCTACTACGAGGACGTGAAGTACGACTACATGCGGAAGATGATCACCGACGAGGGGCGCCGGATCGGCGGCCGCGGTCCGGCCGACATCCGCTTCATCGCCTCCGAGGTGGGCATCCTCCCCCGCGTCCACGGTTCCGCGCTCTTCACGCGCGGTGAGACCCAGGCGCTGGTGGCCGCCACGCTGGGCACCTCCCAGGACGAGCAGCGCGTCGAGATGCTGAACGGCATGATCTTCAAGAAGTTCATGCTGCACTACAACTTCCCGCCCTTCTCTGTGGGCGAGGCCAAGTTCCTCCGCGGCCCCGGCCGCCGGGAGATCGGGCACGGCGTGCTGGCCGAGCGGGCGCTGCGCGCCGTCCTGCCGCCCGAGGACAAGTTCCCGTACACCATCCGCATCGTCTCCGACATCATGGAGTCGAACGGATCGTCGTCGATGGCGTCGGTCTGCGGCGGCTGCCTGTCGCTCATGGACGCCGGCGTCCCGGTGAAGGCCCCGGTGGCCGGCATCGCCATGGGGCTCATCAAGGAGGGCGACAAGATCGCCATCCTCTCCGACATCCTCGGTGACGAGGACCACCTCGGCGACATGGACTTCAAGGTCTGCGGCACCGAGGCCGGCATCACCGCCATCCAGATGGACATCAAGATCGGCGGGGTGACCCGCAAGATCCTCGAGGACGCGCTGAACCAGGCCGCAGCCGGCCGCAAGCACATCCTCGGCGAGATGGCCAAGGCCCTGTCCGCGCCGCGCACCGACATCAGCGCCTACGCGCCGCGCATCACCACCATCAAGATCCGGACCGAGCGCATCAAGGACGTCATCGGGCCCGGCGGCAAGGTGATCAAGGACATCACGGCCCGCACCGGCTGCAGCATCAACATCGAGGACGACGGCACCATCAACATCGCCAGCTCCGACCAGGTCCAGGTCGACGCCGCCATCAAGATGATCAAGAACCTCACCCAGGAGGCGGACGTCGGCAAGACGTACCTGGGCACGGTCCGCAAGATCGCCGAGTTCGGCGCCTTCGTGGAGATCTTCCCCGGCACCGACGGGCTCATCCACATCTCCGAGCTCTCCGACAAGCGGGTGAAGTCGGTCTCCGAGGTCCTGCAGGAGGGCGAGGAGGTCCTCGTCAAGGTCATCTCGGTCGACCGGGCCGGGAAGATCCGGCTCTCCCGCAAGGAGGCGCTCGCCGACGCCGCCGCGCAGAAGTCCGGCTCCCCCGGGACCGACCCGGCGCCCGCCAAGGGCTAGGGAGAAGAGCGGTGACCACGGCCGGCACCCCGATCCCCGTCGCGGTGCTTCGGGTTGGCGGCCGTGGCGACCCGCTCGAGCTGCCACGGCAGCAGACCGCCGGCTCCGCCGGCATGGACCTGCGCGCCGACGAGACGGTCGAGCTCGCCCCCGGCGAGCGGCGGCTCGTCCCCACCGGCATCGCCGTGGCCATCCCGCCCGGCTTCGAGGGGCAGATCCGCCCGCGCTCGGGCCTTGCGCTCAAGCACGGCCTGGGAATCCCCAACGCCCCGGGCACCGTGGACAGCGACTACCGGGGCGAGGTGGGGGTCATCCTGGTGAACTGGGGCCGGGAGCCGGTGCGGCTCGGCCGGGGCGAGCGCATCGCCCAGCTGGTGATCGCCCCGGTGACGCGCGCCGTGCTCCAGGAAGTGGCCGAGCTGCCCGGCAGCGAGCGGGGCGGCGGAGGATTCGGTTCCACCGGCCGGTAGGCCGGAAACGAGAGACCGGCCGCCAGGCGGCCGTGGAGGGTCGGATGATCCCGCGCTACACGCGTCCCGAGATGGCCCGCATCTGGTCGCCGGAGCGGCGCTTCCGCATCTGGCTCGACGTCGAGCTGCTGGCCGCCGAGGCCATGGTGAGGCTCGGGGAGGTTCCGGCCGAGGACCTGGCCGCGCTCCGGCGGGCCTTCGACGGCTTCGAGTTCTCCGCCGCGGACGTGGCCCGCATCGACGAGATCGAGAAGGTGACCAAGCACGACGTCATCGCCTTCCTGACCTTCGTGGAGGAGAGGGGCGGGCTGCCGGCGCGCCACCTGCACAAGGGGATGACCTCCTCCGACGTGCTCGACACCACGCTGGCGGTGCAGCTCCGCGAGGCCACCGCGCTGCTCGTCGCCGACGTGGACCGGGTGAGGGCGGCCGTGAAGAAGCGGGCCTTCGAGCACCGGCGCACGCTCATGATCGGCCGCAGCCACGGCATCCACGCCGAGCCGATCACCTTCGGGCTCAAGCTGGCCGGCTGGTACGACGCCTGGGGGCGCCGGCGCGACGCGCTCGTGGCCGCCGGGAAGGTCGCCGCGGTGGGCAAGATCTCCGGGGCGGTGGGCACCTTCGCCAACGTGGAGCCGGGCGTGGAGGCCTTCGTGATGGAGCGGCTCGGGCTCGAGGGCGCCGAGGGCGCGGCCACCCAGGTGGTGGCCCGCGACCGGCACGCCGACCTCTTCTGCGCCATCGCCGTGGCCGGCGCGGTCATGGAGCAGCAGGCCACCGAGATCCGCCACCTGCAGCGCACCGAGGTGCGGGAGGCCGAGGAGCCATTCACCGCGGGTCAAAAGGGCAGCTCGGCCATGCCGCACAAGCGCAACCCCATCCTCTCCGAGAACCTGACCGGCCTGGCGCGCCTGCTGCGCGGCTGGGCGGTCCCGGCTCTGGAGGACGTGGCGCTCTGGCACGAGCGGGACATCAGCCACTCCTCGGTGGAGCGGGTCATCGGCCCGGACGCCACCATCGCGCTCGACTTCGGCCTGAGCCGCTTCGCCCGGATGATCGACGACCTGCGGGTCTACCCGGAGCGGATGAGGGAGAACCTCGAGCAGACCGGCGGCCTCTACGAGGCCCAGCGGGTGCTGCTGGCGCTGGTGGGGAAGGGGATCCCCCGGCAGGAGGGCTACGTCCTCGTCCAGCGCAACGCCATGAAGGTCTGGGAGGAGAAGGTCGACTTCCGAACGGCGCTGAAGGGCGACGCCGAGGTCCGGAAGGCCCTCACCGATGCCGAGGTGGATGCGTGCTTCTCGGCGGACTACCACCTGAAGCACGTGGACACGATCTTCGAGCGGGTATTCGGAAAGGGCTAGGCTTCCCGGAACAGCCTCTCCGTGGCCTCGTCGGCAGGGAACAGGCTCTCGACGCGCAGTTCGTCGGCCGTCACGTCCTGGGGCGTGCCGAAGGTCGCGATGACCGTGAAGAGCGACACGCGCAACCCGTCCTTCTCCAGCACGACGGGCAGGACGGGCAGGAGCGCCGTGTCCTCCGCCACCCGGAGGGACTCGGAGTCGACGTAGCGACCCAGTTCGGCCAGGATCTCGTGTCCTTCCCGCGCGCCCAGCGCCTCGGCCTCGCGCTGCGCCCGGTGCCAGAGCAGGGGCGCGATGGCCGCCCAGTTCACCACCAGGGGCCGGATCCCGGCGGGGTGGAAGAACAGGCGCATGAGGTTGCGCTGCTCGCCGCCGACGCGGGTCCAGAGATCCGGGCCGATCCTCGACACCAGCGCGTCGAAGGGACCGTTCGAGAGACGGATGTTCCAGGCGCGGTCGATGGCGATCGCCGGGAAGGGCTCGTGGTTGGCGAGCATCATGCGGACCGCGGACATCACCTGGGCCATCTGCGGGTCGTCGAGCGGGCGCGATCGGAATACCGGCGCGAATCCGGCTGCGAGGAGCCAGGTGTTGCGATCGCGCAGCGGCACCGAGAGCGCCTCGGTGAGTTCCAGGATCATGGCGCGGCTGGGCCGGGAGCGGCCCGACTCCAGGAAGCTCAGGTGCCTCTGGGAGACGCCGGACTCGAGCGCGAGCTCCAACTGGGACAGGCGCCGGCGCGAGCGCCAGCTCCTCAGGATCTGGGGAAAGGTCGCGGCATCGGCGTCGCGGGGCTGGAGCGGAGTGGGCTGCACGTGCTGCCTCCGGGGTGGTCCGCCCATTCTCGCGGGCCCGCGAGGGCCATTCAATGACCCACGAGGTAATTGATGGCCCATCGGCTAGGGACCAGAGTGCGGACGAACTTCTCGCCCCGGGAGAGTCCCGTGTCCCTCCGTCTGCTTGCCCTGCTGGTGGTCGTCGCCCTCTTCGGCGCGCTGACCGTGGTCGCGATCCTCGACGTCGGAATCCTCGGGATCTTCAGGCCGCACTTCCAGGCCTGGGGCCCCGCACAGGTCTTCGCCGACCTCGTGATCCTGGCGGTGCTGTCGTGCATCTGGATGGTCGCGGACGCACGGGCGCGAGGGGCGAACCCGTGGCCGTTCGTGATCCTGACCGTCCTGGCGGGGTCTTTCGGGCCGCTCCTCTACCTCGTGGCCCGCGAACTCCGCCGTTACAGATAACCCTTGGCCTTCAGATTCCCGCGGATCCGCGCGTCCACGCTGCCCAGCGGCGACTCGAACTTCTCGCCGGTGAGGAGTTCGAAGACCTCGATGTACTTCCGCGCCAGCATGATGCGCACCTCGTCGGTGAGCGCCGGGGGCTTGCCGTGGCCGGAGAACCCGTGCTCGGTGATGAGCCACTGCCGGATGTTCTCCTTGTCGAGCATCTGCTGGTCCTGGCCGGCGGCCAGACGCTCCTCGTAGCCCTTGGCGACCCAGTAGCGGGAGCTGTCCGGGGTGTGGATCTCGTCGATCACCACGAGCTTCCCGTCGGCGATTCCCATCTCGTACTTGGTGTCCACGAGGATGAGGCCGCGGCTCGCCGCCCACTCCTGGCCGCGCTGGAAGAGCGCCCGGGCCACCTCGGTGGCCTCGGCCCAGACCCTGGCCGGCACCAGCCCCTGCTCGACGATGGCCTTCTCGCTGATGGGCTCGTCGTGCTTGCCGTACTGGGCCTTGGTGGAGGGCGTGACGATGGGCAGGTGGAACTTCTGGTCCTTGCGGAGCCCCTGCGGCCACTCGATGCCGTAGGCGCCGGCCTTGCCGGCCAGGTAGTCGCGCCAGAGCGACCCGGTGATGTACCCACGGATGATGATCTCGACGGGGAAGGGCTGGGCCCGCTTCACCACCATGACGCTCGGGTCCGGGTTGTCGAGGATGTGGGTGGGGGCGATGTCCTTCACCTTGTCGAACCAGAAGCGGGTCAGGCGGGACAGCACCTCGCCCTTGAACGGGATGGTCCCGAGCACGTGGTCGAAGGCGCTGATGCGGTCGGTGGTGACCATCACGATCCGGTCGCCGCGCGAGTAGTTGTCGCGGACCTTTCCCCGGTAGAGCTCTCCGAGCGCCGGGGCGTCGAACTGCTGGAGCGTGTGGGCGAGCTGCTCGCGGAGCCTGTCGTCGGGAATCATGGGCGCAAATGCTAGCATAGGCTCGCCTTGGACCGGGACGACGTGATCTTCGTGCTGCACCGCCCCTCCTCGGCCGAGAACATCGGAGCCGTGGCCCGGGTGCTGGCGAACTTCGGCCTCTCCCGGATGCGGGTGGTTGCGCCCCCCTCCTGGTCCGGAGCGCCCCGGACCGGGTGGGGGAAGAACGCCACGGAGGACGTCTTCCGGAGGGCCCGCCGGACCGCGAGGAAGGCGAGGGGCGTGCTCGACGCGACGGAGGTCGTGACCGACATGGGCGCGGCGCTCGCCGGCACGGTCTGGGCCTGCGGAACCACCTCCCGGGACGTCGAGGGGCGGCCCCGGCTCACGCCCCGTGAGCTGGGGGCCGAGGTGGCGCGGAGGCGCGCCGGCGGTCCGGTGGCGGTGGTGCTGGGGGAGGAGCGGCGCGGGCTCTCGGACGCCGAGCTGGCCCCGTGCGCCGCGGTCTGCACCATCCCCACCGGCCCGGCCTACGACTCGATGAACCTGGCCCAGGCCGCGGCGGTGCTGGCCTACGAGGTCTCGCTGGCGCTTGGCGCGACCGTCCCGGCACTACCCGACGCCGAGCCGGCGCGCCACGAGACGGTGGAGGCCTTCTGGTCCCGCGCCCGGGTGCTCCTCTCCCGCGCGGGATACCTCAATCCACAAAATCCGGACGCCATCCTCGCCGAGTGGCGAATGCTGCTCGCGCGGGCCGAGCCCACGCAGCGGGAGGCCGAGCTTCTCGCCGCCGCGGTCCGATCGCTCGAGCGGATGCTCGCGACGGGACCAGCAGGCGGCGAGGGGAACCGCTAGGCGGCGGGTGCTTCCGCTGCGACCTGCTTCGCGCCCTTGCGGCTCTTCGTCCAGGCGTCGAAGTGATCCTTGCAGAGGCCGTGCTGGAAGACCTTCTTCTTGCACTCCTCCTTGCCGCAGGTCTTCCAGCGGCGGGGCACGGCCTCGACCTCGCCACGCCGCCACTTGGAGTAGTGGAAGAAGCAGAATCCCTTGGCGCGGTAGCCGCGCTTGCAGCCCTGGATCTTGCAGGTCTTCTTGCCCGCGCCCTTGGCCTTCGGGGCGGCCTTCTTCGCCTTCGTCTTCACGGTCTTGTCGGTCATTCGGGGGGTTGATTACCCGACCCCCGCGAAGAACGCAACCCCGCGATTCGACTGTCAGCGCCGGGGGGCCGTCGCCTCGGCCGCGTGCTCGGCCACGATGCGGTCGATCGCGTTGCGGTCCGCGTCGGTGTGGTGCTCCACGGGCTCCGGAGCCGGCTTCTGGGCAGGGGTGGTCGCCGGCTGACCTGTCCGGGTGGTCCCGGCATTCTTCGGGCCCTGGCGGAGCGCGGGCTTGGCAGAGGGCTTCACTCCCCAGAGCCGGTCCCACCCGGTGACGGCCTCGCTCCACCCGCGTGCGGCGAACTGGGTGGCCGAGGGAGCGGCGTTCCACCGCTCCACGAGGGTCTTTCCGTTCACCGGGACGAAGGCGCCCACGGCGAGGAGGATGGCCGCGACAGCGGCGGCGAGGAGCACCCGGGACATGGCAGAAGGTTCCCACGCAGCCCCGTGCCCGTCGAATTTCCGGCACGGGCGCTCCCCCACGCGCGCTGCCCGGCTACTCGATGAGCCCCTGTTCCCGTGCAAGGCGTCCGAGCTTCTCCTTGAGCCGCTCGAACCGCTTGCGCAGCGCCGCGGGGGTGGCCGGCTCTCCGTCGGCCCGCATGACCTCGGCGACGTCCTCCCAGGGCATGGCCTTGTCGACGCGCAGGATGAGCAGGGTCTGCTCCTCGGGGTCGAGCGACTCGCGCAGCTTCATGAGCTTGTCGGCCCGGCCGCCCGGGGCGTAGGTGGACATCGTCGAGCGGACCTCCTCGGCGATCTTGGATGCCTCGGTGGTCAAGATGGGGCGGCCTCGCTTCCGGTAGGGGTCGCGGGCGTAGCGGGAGGCGGCGTGGAAGGCGAGCCGGAAAACCCAGGTCCGGAGGGAACTCTCCCGGCGAAAGCCCGGGAGCCCCTTCCAGAGGTCCTCGGCGAACTGGGAGAAGACGTCGTGGGCGTCGTCCTCGTTCCGCAGGACCGCGATCAGGTAGCCGAGGACCTGGGGCCCGAAGCCGCGCAGCGCCTCGGTGGCGGACCCCGAGACGTCTCCGCCGTCGAGCAGGTCCAGGATGCGGGGTTCGAGGTCCGACACCCCCCCTGTCTACCGCAGGAGGGGGGGCGGGCGACAGAGGGCCCCGGGGAGGTGGTCTACGAGGTGGCGCCCACCAGGGGCAGGAGCCCTGCCGCGTCCTGCACGAAGCCCGTGGCTCCTGCCGCCGCCAGGGTTTCCATGGGCACGAATCCCCAGGTCACCGGCACGAAGCGGACCCCCGCCGCGACCGCGGTGGCGTGGTCCACGAGACTGTCGCCCACGAGGACGGTGTCGCTGGCGCTCACGCCGAGGCGGTTGCAGATGCCGAGGAGGCCGGAAGGGTCGGGCTTGCGGACCGCCTCGTCACCCCCCACCACGGCGGCGAAGCGGGAGTGGACTCCCAGCCCGTCGAGGATCTTTCTCGCCATGGCGCCCGGCTTGTTGGTGTGGACCGCGAGCGGGATGCGGGCGCTGCCCAGCACCGCGGCGATGCCCGGGTAGAGGCGCGTGTGGTCGAGGAGGTGGCGGGAGTAGTGCTCGCGCCAGTGCGCGACGGCGGTCTCGAGCAGGTGCTCGCGGGGCGCGATGGCGCGCGAGACCAGGGAGACCGCGCCTTCCCCCACGAAGCTCACCACCTCTTCCCGGGTGCGGGATGGCAGCCCCAGCTCGGAGAGTGCGTGGGCCACGGCCAGGTAGAGGTCCTCGCGGGAGTCCACCAGCGTTCCGTCCAGGTCGAACACGCAGAGCTTCATGGCCCCATCCCCACCCATTCCGACCCGTCCTCGTAGACCTCGCGCTTCCAGATGGGCGCGTCCCGCTTGAGCCGGTCGATGGCCGCCTCGCAGGCCCGGAAGGCCGGCGCCCGGTGCGGGGCCGCCGCCGCGATGACCACGGCCGCCTCGCCGGGGGCGAGTGCGCCCACCCGGTGGACGATGGAGAGCAGCGCGCCGTGCTCCTCTCCGATGGCGCTCCCGATCTCGGCGAGCTTGCGCTCGGCCATGGGGACGTAGGCCTCGTACTCGAGCCGGACGACCCGCTTCCCGTGGCTGTGGTCGCGCACGTCGCCGCGGAAGGTCACGAGGCCACCGCGCCCAGGTCCGGCCACGGCGTCCACCGCCTCGGCGAGGTCGAGGGGGCGGTCCACCACGCGGAACCTCCCCGAGCCTCCCGATACCGGAGGGATGACCGCCACCTCGGCGCCTTCGGGGACGGGGTCACCGTCCACGGCGAACTCCTCGTTCACGGCCAGCCGGCAGCGCGGGAGGACCCGGGCCAGGGCGGGGTGGCGCTCCGCCAGCAGGGCGCGGAAGGCGCCCACCGTGGTGGGCGCTTCGGCGACCGACTCGGAGTCGGTCCCGGCGGCCTCGCGTGCGATCGCGAAGTAGAGGACGGTGACGGGCACGGGGAGATGCTAACGCGGGGAGCCGGTCACCGCCGGAAGAGCCGCGGGAGGTCCCCGAAGAGCGTGACCCCGATGAGCAGCCCGAACAGGAGCACGAAGCCCACCGTGTGGATCACCGACTCGACCTTCTGGTTCACCGGCCTGCGGGCCACCATCTCGTAGACCAGGAAGATGAGCCGCCCGCCGTCGAGCGCGGGCAGTGGCAGGAAGTTGAAGATGGCGAGCATGATGGAGATGAGCCAGACCATCATGAGGAAGGGCGCCGCGCCGGCCCGGGCGCTCCGGGTCATCTCCTGCGCGATGCCGAGCGGCCCCTGCAGCTCGGCCTTCTGCTTGCGGGTCACCACCTGGCCGAGCCCGGCCAGGATCTCGCCCGCCTTGTCGTTGGTGCGCCGGAACCCCATGGCGGCCGACTCGAGGATCCCAGCGCGGACCGAGCGGAGGTTGGGGGCGATGCCGGCCTTGCCGATGCCCCCCGAGTCGTCGGGACGGAGCAGCAGCGCCTCCGGGGGGGAGCCGGGCGCCGCGCCTGCGCGGGCCACGCCGAGCGTGAGGTCCTTCCCCGGGTGGGACCGGACCGCCTCCACGAGACCCTTCCACCCATCCACCGGCGCGCCGCCGGCCGTGACCACCCGGTCGCCCGCCCGCAGCCCGGCCTTCTCGGCAGCGCCGCCGGAGATGACGTCGCCGATGGTCGAGCTCTGGTCCGGCTCGCGGAGCCCCATCGTGGCGATGAGCCCGACCGCCATGACCACGGCGAGCAGGTAGTTCATGGCCGGGCCGGCCAGGATGACGAGGAAGCGCTTCCAGGCCGGCTTGTGGGAGTAGGAGGAGGTGTCGCCCTCGGCGATGTCCTCGCCCGGCGCCATCCCGGCGATCTTCACGTAGCCGCCCAGCGGGACGGCCGAGAAGGCCCATTCGGTGTCTCCCCGCTTCCGGGACCAGATCACCGGCCCGAAGCCGACGCTGAACCGCTCGACCCGCATGCCCGACCAGCGCGCCGCCAGGTAGTGGCCGAGCTCGTGGATGACGATGAGCAGGCCGAAGGCCAGTACGGTGACCGCGACCATCGGGATGGACTGCAGGAATCCGTTCATGTCTCTTCCCGGGCCGGGTCGCCGAACTCCTCGGCCTCGAAGGTCTCGAGGGTGGTGGCGGGGTCGCGCCAGGCGTCGGCGCGCAGCCCGGCCTTCAGGCAGGTGTGCTTGAGGAAGGTGGGAGCATCCCAGCCTCGCTCGACGGCGACCACCGGGAGCAGCACGCCCCGGTGCCAGCCCTGCGTCACCACCAGTCCGTGCCGGCCGACGCGCAACAGCTCCGGGTCGGAGAGGGGGACGCGGGGGCCGAGCGCCGAGACGTGGATGTCGAGGTCGTCGGCCTCGTCGGCGCCGAGCGGTGGGAAGCGGGGGTCGTCGAAGGCGGCGGCCACGGCCATGTCGGCAACGGTGCGGGCCAGCGAGCCTTCCGGCTCGAACCGCCCGATGCAGCCGCGAAGCTCGCCCCCGCGGTGCAGCGTGACGAAGGCGCCGCGCCGCTCGCCGAGGCCACCCGTCTCCGGGATCGCCGGGGGCGGGCCGAGGCCCAACCGGGCGCGGATGGCGGCCCGGGCGATCCCGACGAGCGCCCCGCGCTCCACCGCGGTGAGCGGCCCCGTCACAGGAGCCTCCGCGCCCCGGTGAGCAGGTAGCGGCGCACGTCGCCGAGGACCTCGCGGTGGTCGAAGACGATGGGGGAGGGGAGCGCGTCCCAGGCGAAGGCCCGGGCCTCGGCAGCGTCGTCACCGCCGCGGGGCTCGCCCTCGGCGCGGGCCAGGAAGACCGTGCTGATGGTGTGGCGGCGCGGGTCGCGGGCCGGGTCCGAGTAGGAGTGGAACTGCTCGAGGAGGGTGACGGAGAGCCCGGTCTCCTCCTCGGCCTCGCGGGCCGCGGCCACCGCGAGCGGTTCGCCGTCGTCCACGAACCCTCCCGGGATGGCCCACCCGTGCGGGGGGTTCCTGCGGCGGACCAGCACCACGCGGTCGCCCGGCAGCAGGATCACCGCGTCCACGGTGGGAGCTGGGTTCCGGAACTCGGCCACGGGAGCGGTCACGGGCGCTGTGCCGCGATGACCGGCCTGGCCGGCGGTGCCGGCGTCGCGGCGCCGCGGTTCGGGAAGGCCTTCTCGACCATCTCCCGCGCGAAGGGAACGTCGCGCCCCGGGACCCCGGCGGCCAGCGCCCGGGCCGCGGCCGCCGCCTGCGCGGCGCGATCGTCGAGCCCCATGGACCGCATGTGGACACCCACGGTGAAGAGCCGCGCCGAGAGCCGCTGCCGGCAGGGAGCGTCGAGCCAGGCCTCCACCGCCTCGGCGATGGCGCCCTCCACCCGGGCGGCGCGATCGGCCCCCTCGGACGCCGCGCCCGTGGCGGCCAGCTCGTCGAGCCGGGTCGCCAGCGCGCGCAGCGCCCCCTCGTCGGCGAGCCAGCCCCGCAGCATGGCCAGCGTGTGCAGCCCCCCCGAGGAGGCCAGGGCCAGGGCCTCCTCCTCGTCGGGGAGTGGGGGCAGCGAGGCGGCGGGCTCGGGAGCCGGGGTGCCGGGCCCGATGCGGGTGAGCCAGCCGTCGGCCCCCTCCGGAGCGGGGCGCCCCGATCCGTCGTTCCGCAGGCGGGCTTCCGCGACGAGGGCGCGGGCGTGGCCCGGATCGATCTCGGCCACCCCCATGGATTGGCCGCGCTCCCCGATCTCCTTGCCGAAGGTCCGGTACTCCTTGCGCCCGAGCACGCCGACCTGGAGCTCGATCAGGCCGAGCACGTCCGACACCACGGCCTGGCCGACCTCCACGCCGCGCCCCGGGACGTTGCGGGCGATCCAGATGGCGCGCTCCCCCTGGCCGTCCACGGTCGAGGCGTAGGAGGGGAACACCTCCTCGGCCAGCGGGGCAGGCGGCGGGGCGGCCGCGCGCTGCGGCTCCGGCACCGAGACGCCGCGCGTGCGCAGGACGTGGAGGGCGCGCTTGGCCTCCTTGGCGACCGTCTTGTCGGCCGAGGAGGCCAGGCCGGACACGAGGTCGAGCTGGTCGCCGGCGACGGCGGCCCGGAGGAGGGCGGCGGAGAGGGGGGCGGGGAGGGTGGCGATCTCCTCCGGCCGTGCCTTGGGGAGGCCGACGAGGAGCCGGGCGGCGCGGGCCGCCTCGGTACGGGGAAGCCCCGTCTGATCGGCCACTTCCTGGCTTCCGACGTTCGGGTCCCGGAGGAGCGCCAGGATCCGGTCTGGGTCGTCGATGGGCATCGGAGGCGGAATCTATACGCCGTTTCCCCTGGGGACAACGTCGCCTGTACCCTTCCGGAGCGGATCCACTTGACCAGGTTGCCCCTTCCCCTCGATAATGTGGAGTCCATCGCTGCACGAACGCTACCACCCGAAGGGGCGGACGTGGCCAGCCACACCCGAAGGAGCCGAAACACATGACCCGTCGCCTGATCACGAACATCGCCCTGGCCGTCGCCGGTGCGTTCGCCCTCGTCGTCGCCACCCCCGCCTTCGCCTGCGATTGCGACAAGAAGGCCAGCGGCACCGAGAAGTCCACCAAGAAGGCCGACAAGGCCGCCCCTGCCCAGCCGAAGCAGGCTGCCCCGGCCCAGGAGAAGAAGGCCGAGGCTTCCAAGGCCACGACCCTCCTCGTCGCCGCTGCCGACTGCAAGTGCGGAGCGAAGACCGAGAAGGACTGCAAGTGCGAGAAGGGCTGCAAGTGCCACAACGCCCACCCGGGCGACAAGTCGGACAAGCCCAAGGCCAGCGCCGACACCTCGTCGCAGATGCTCCTCGCCGCGGCCTGCCCGTGCGGCGCCAAGGATGCGAAGGACTGCAAGTGCGAGAAGGGCTGCAAGTGCGCCGACAAGCACGACAAGCCCAAGGCCGACGCGCCGAAGGCGAAGGCGGCGTAGGGTTTCGATTCGGTGAGTTTGATGGGGGCCTCGTCCGGTGAAGCCGGGCGGGGCTTCCGTGCATTCGGGGGCTAACCAACCCGCTCGGCGCCCCGGCGACGGGCCCGGTGGCGCGCCAGCATCAGCCCCAGGTAGTGGCCGGTGTGGCTCTCCCGGACGCGGGCCACGTCCTCCGGGGTCCCCTCGGCGATGACGTGGCCGCCCTCCTCGCCGCCCTCGGGCCCGAGGTCCACGACCCAGTCGGCCGACTTGATGACGTCGAGGTTGTGCTCGATGACCACCACCGAGTTCCCTCCGTCCACCAGCCGGTCGAGCACCACGAGCAGCTTCTTCACGTCGTCGAAGTGGAGGCCGGTGGTGGGCTCGTCGAGGATGTAGAGGGTGCGGCCAGTGCCCACCCGGGCCAGTTCCCGCGACAGCTTGATGCGCTGGGCCTCGCCGCCCGAGAGGGTGGGGGAGGGCTGCCCGAGCTTCACGTAGCCGATCCCCACGTCGTCGAGGGTCACCAGGATCCTCTGGATCTCGCGGTGGTTCGCGAAGTGGAGGATGGCCTCGCGCACCGAGAGGTCGAGCACCTCGGCGATGTTCTTGCCCTTGAACTGCACCTTCAGGGTGGCCTCGTTGAAGCGCTTCCCCTGGCACACCTCGCAGGGGACGAGCACGTCGGCTAGGAAGTGCATCTCCACCATCTTCATGCCGTCGCCCTGGCACGCCTCGCAGCGGCCGCCCTTGACGTTGAAGCTGAAGCGGCCGGGCAGGTAGCCGAGCGCGCGGGCCTCCGGCGTCTGGGCGAAGACGTCCCGCACCAGGTCGAAGACCTTGGTGTAGGTGGCCGGGTTGGAGCGGGGCGTCCGGCCGATGGGATGCTGGTTGATGTCGATGACCTTGTCGATCTGCTCGTGGCCGGTGATGGACCGGTGCTTGCCCGGGGCCTCGCGCGACCCGTGCAGGAGGCGGGAGAGCGCCGGGTGCAGGATGCCGTTCACGAGCGTGGACTTGCCGGCCCCGGATACCCCCGTGACCGCGACGAAGCAGCCGAGGGGGATGGAGACGGTGACGTCCTTCAGGTTGTTCTCGGTGGCGCCGGCCACGGTGATGCGCGCCCTGCCCAGCGGCCGCCTCCGCTCCGGCACGGAGATCTCGGAGCGCCCGGACAGGTAGGCTCCGGTCACCGAGGCCGGGTCGGCCATCACGTGCGCCGGTGTCCCCTGTGACACCACGCGCCCGCCGTGCTCGCCTGCGCCGGGGCCGAAGTCCACGATCCAGTCGGCCGCCTCCATGGTCTCCTCGTCGTGCTCGACGACGATGACCGAGTTGCCGATGTCGCGCAGCCGCTTCAGCGTGCCCAGCAGCTTGCCGTTGTCCCGCTGGTGGAGGCCGATGGAGGGCTCGTCGAGGATGTAGATGACGCCGGTGAGCTCGCTGCCCATCTGCGAGGCCAGCCGGATGCGCTGGCTCTCGCCACCGGAGAGGGACGGGCCGGGGCGGTCGAGGGTCAGGTAGGAGAGCCCCACGTCCACGAGGAAGCGCAGCCGGTTGCGGATCTCCTTGAGCAGCTCCTCGGCGATGCGGGCCTCGGACCCCACGAGCGCGAGCCCGTCGAGCCAGGCCAGCGTCTCCTGGATGGTCAGGCGCGAGAGCTGGACGATGCCCACGCCGCGCACCTTCACGGCCCGGCTCTCGGCGCGCAGCCGCTCCCCCCCGCAGGCCGGGCAGGGCTTGTCGGAGAAGAAGCGCATGTAGTAGCGGCGCATGGCCTCCGAGCCGGTGGCCTTGAAGCGCCGGTAGAGCTGGGCCAGGACCCCCTCCCACTGGATCCGGTAGCCCTTCACGCCGGCGGCCTGGGTGCCGAGCAGGATCACGTCCTTGTGCTGCTTCGAGAGCTTCGACCAGGGGGTGTCGAGGTCGATCCCGAGCGAACGGGAGAGGTGCTCGACGAACTCGAAGGTCCAGCCCTCGCCCCGTTCCATGCCGCTGGCCCAGGGCTCCACCGCGCCGTCGCGGATGGTGCGCGAGGGGTCGGGGATGATGAGGTCGGCGTCCATCTCGGCCCGCGTGCCCAGCCCCTGGCACTCGGTGCAGGAACCGAGCGGGCTGTTGAAGGAGAAGGCCTGGGGGGCCAGCTCGCCGAACGAGATGCCGCAGGTGGGGCAGGCGTTCAGCTCGGAGAAGAAGCGGTCGTGCTTCTTGTACTCCTCCGGGTCGATGCCCGGCCCGACCTTCTGCTCCTTCTCGGCGTCGGCGACGACGAGGGTCCCCTTGCCCTCGCGCAGGGCCGTCTCCACCGAGTCGGTGAGGCGGCCGCGGATCCCTTCCTTCACCACCAGTCGATCGACCACCAGCTCGATGTCGTGCTTGAGCTTCTTGTCGAGGGAGAGCCGCTCCTCCAGCGAGTGGACCACGCCGTCCACCCGCACCCGGGAGAAGCCCCGCTTCTGGGCGTCGCCGAGCAGCTCGCGGTACTCGCCCTTGCGGTTCTGCACCAGCGGGGCCAGCACCAGGATGCGCGAACCGGAGGGGGTCTCCATGATGGAGTCCACCACCTGCTGGGGGGTCTGCTTGCCCACCTTGCGGCCGCAGGAGGGGCAGTGCTGGTGGCCGATGGAGGCGTAGAGCACGCGCAGGTAGTCGTGGACCTCGGTGATGGTCCCCACCGTGGAGCGGGGGTTGTTGGAGGCGGCCTTCTGCTCGATGGAGATGGTGGGGGACAGCCCGCGCAGGGTGTCGTAGCGGGGCTTCTCCATCTGGCCGAGGAACTGCCTGGCGTAGGAGGAGAGCGACTCCACGTAGCGCCGCTGCCCCTCCGCGTAGAGGGTGTCGAACGCCAGCGAGCTCTTGCCCGACCCGGAGACGCCGGTGAAGACCACCAGGCGCTTCTTGGGGATCTCGACGTCCACGGACTTGAGGTTGTGCTCGCGGGCGCCCTTGACGCTGATGGTGTCCGGCTCGGTCATCCGGCCTTGCTTAATCCCGGCGAGGCGCGTTGGCTACCGCACCGAAACCTGATACGGGAGCCATTCTCATGGCCGACCTCGCCAACGATTCCGGCGTGATCCGGCTTCGGCTCGACCCCGTCACCCGGGAGGCCGGGGGGCGGATCCTGGCCTCGGCGTCCCTCGAGTACCGGGACGCCCGCGATCGGGAGTGGTGGCCGCTGGTCCGCCTCCCGGTCGTCCACCTCCTGCCCGGCGCCTCGGAGGCGCTGGTGGCGGGCATGCAGGACCTCCTCCAGGGCGTCGTTCCAGGCTTCGCCTGGCAGTCCGGGGACGGCGCCCTGGGGCTCCAGATCGGGGTGCCGGAGGGGCAGGGGGAGCTTCTCCTGGCCGAGGTGGGGATGGACCTGGGGCTCTTCCTGGCCGAGTCCGCGGGGGCGCCGCGCCGGGAGGGGGCCGAGGCGGCGCTCTTCCGATGGCCGGTGACGCGGGGCGAGGCCGTCGCCTTCGCCAGCGGGCTGCGACGCGAGTCGGAGGGCCTGGGACGCGATGGGTGACCAGCGACCCCGCCCGGAGCCGCGGCGGCGCAGGATCACCCCCGCCACCCGGGCCCGCCTCCTCCTCTTCCTCGCCGCCGCCCTCTTCGGGCTCCTCGCGGTGCTGGCCCGCGTGGCCTCGCTGGAGGGGCTCACCGCCCCCCAGGTGGCCACGGTGCGCTTCGCGGTGGGCACGGCGGTGGCGCTGGCCCTCTTCCGGATCCACCCCGGCGCCTTTCGCCCCGTGCGGCATGGCCTGCTCGTCACCCGCGGCATCCTGGGCGGGCTGGCGGCGCTCCTCTACTTCTACGCGCTCTCGCTCATCCCGGCCGGGCAGGCCACGCTCCTCAACAACACCTTCCCGGTCATCGCCGTGGCCATCTCATATTTCACCTTGGGTGAACGCCCCACCTGGCACCTGCTGGCGGCGCTGGGGGTGACCAGCCTGGGGGTCTTCCTGGTCGTGGGCGGCGGCCGTCTCACCTTCTCCATGGGGTGGGGGCAGTGGGTGGGGATCGCCTCGGCGGTGCTGGGGGCGGGGGCGGTCACCTCCATCCGGGCGCTGCGGGCCACCGACAACGCGGCCACCATCTTCTTCGCGTTCACCCTGGGTGGACTGCTGGTCTCGGCGCCGCTCTCCTGGGGGACCTGGAGCTTCCACCACCACGCCTGGGTCTTCGCCATGGCGGCCGGCCTGGTCTCCTTCGCCGCCCAGCTCGCCATGACCGAGGCCTACGGCGCCCTCACCGTGGCCGAGGCCGCGGTCTGGCAGCAGCTCACCCCGGTGGCGAGCTACCTGTGGGCCGGGGCCGTGCTGGGCGAGAGCCTGTCGGCGGTGGGCGTGGCCGGGGTGGCGCTGGGGATCGCCGGGGTGGTCTACGGCTCGGTGCTGGGGCGGAGGCCTCCCGAGCCGGAGGAGGTCTGATGCTGGCCGCGGCCCGCCACGCCCGCGCGCTGGGCCGGCTGCAGCTGGTCGGCTGCGGCGCCTTCTTCGGGCTCATGGCGGTGCTGGGGAGGATGCTCGCCACCGGCCCGGCCAGGTTCACTCCTGGTCAACTCTCGGTCGTCCGGTTCGGCGTGGGGGCGGCGGCCAGCCTGGCGGTGTTCGCGGTCCGCCCGTCCCTGTACCGGCCGCACAACGTCCGGCTTCTCGTCACCCGCGGCCTCTCGGGCGGCCTCGTGGTGGTGCTCTACTTCGCCGCACTGGCGCGCATCCCGGCCGGCGAGGCCGGGATGATCTACAACCTCTTCCCGGCCATCGCGACCTTCCTGGCCCTGGGGCTGCTCGGCGAGCGCCCCGGCCTCCGGCTCTGGCTCGCCATCGGGATCGCCACCCTGGGCGTCCTGCTCCTGCTGGGAAACGGCTCCCTGCGCCTGGGGCTCGGCTGGGGCGAGGGGGCGGCGCTGCTGGCCGCGGTCTTCGCGGCGGTGAGCGCCAACGTCATCCGGGCCATGCGCGGCACCGACAACGCCCCGACCATCTTCTTCTTCTTCTGCCTGGCCGGGCTCCCGGTGGTGCTGCCCTTCGCCCTCGACCCCTGGCCCGGCGGGCTCGTGCCCTGGGCGCTGGCCGTGCTCATGGCGCTCTCGGCCTTCGCGGCCCAGGTGCTCATGACCGAGGCCTACGGCGCGCTCTCGGTGGGGGAGGCGGCCTCCTGGCTGCAGCTCACCCCCATCGCGCAGGTCCTGCTCGCGGCGCTCCTCCTCGGGGAGCCGCTCACCGCGGTCGGGGTGGTGGGCATCGCCGTCTCGGTGGCCGGCGTGGCCTGGGCCACCCGGCTGGGCCAGCGGGCCGCCGTGGTGCCGCCGCCCTGAGAGCGCCGGTGCGCTATCCTCGGGGCGCGATGAACCCGCCCGCCGCAGCCTTCGAGCCCTTCACCGACGAGCACCAGGCCTTTCGCCTCGTGGTCCGCGCCTTCGCGGAGAAGGAGCTGGCCCCCCACGCCCGCGCCTGGGACGACGCCGGGGAGTTCCCGCGCGCCCTCTTCCGCCGGTTCGGCGAGATGGGCTTCCTGGGCATCCGGCACGACCCGGCCTGGGGCGGCTCCGGTCTCGACTACTGGTACGTGGTGGCCTACGCCGAGGAGCTGGTCCGCTCGCGCAACGGCGGGCTCGGCACCGGCATGCTGGTCCAGGGCGAGATGGCCACGCCCATCATCGGCGAGCTGGGCACCGACGAGCAGAAGCGCGAGTTCCTGGCCCCGGCCCTCTCCGGCGAGAAGGTGGCGGCGCTCGCCATCTCCGAGGCCGACGCCGGGAGCGACGTGGCCGCCATCCGCACCCGGGCCCGCCGGGACGGGGACGACCTCGTCATCAGCGGCTCGAAGAGCTGGATCTCGAACGGGGCCCGGGCCGACTTCCTGACCATGGCGGTGCGCACCGGCGAGGACGGGTACGGCGGGATCTCGCTCGTCACCTTCCCCACCGACGTCCCCGGCTTCCAGGTCTCCCGCACGCTCGAGAAGGTGGGCAACCTCTCGTCGGACACGGCGGTGCTCTTCTTCGACGACTGCCGCATCCCGGCCCGCTACCTGCTCGGCGAGCAGGACCAGGGGTTCGGCTACATCATGACCGGGTTCCAGGGGGAGCGGCTGGTGGCGGCGGTCACCGCGGTGGCCGGCTCCCAGCTCCTCCTCGACGACGCGCTCCGCTACGGTCAGGAGCGCAAGGCCTTCGGCCGCCCCATCGGCACCTTCCAGGCCTGGCGCCACAGGTTCGCCGAGCACATGTCGCAGCTCGAGGCGGCCCGCTGGCTCACCTACCGGGCATGCGACCTCTTCGCCCGCAACCAGGTGGCGCTGCGCGAGATCTCCATGGCGAAGCTGGTGGCCTGCGACCTGGCCCAGCGCATCGCCTACGACGCCATGCAGTTCCACGGCGCGATGGGGTACATGGTCGAGAGCGACGTGGCCCGGGCCTGGCGGGACCTGCGCCTGCTGCCCATCGGCGGCGGGACGTCCGAGATCATGAAGGAGATCATCTCGCGGAGTTTCTAAGGCGCCGCTTCAGCGGAACCACCATGACCCCCACCCCCTCCACCGTCGTCATCCTCATCACCGCCCCGACCGCCGACGCGGCAGCCTCCATCGCCCGCACCCTGGTCGAGGAAGGGCTCGCCGCCTGCGGCAACGTGATCCCCGTCATCCGCTCCATCTACCGCTGGGAGGGGGAGATCCACGACGACGCCGAGGCCATGCTGGTGCTCAAGACCGAGCGGCGCCTCGTCCCGGCCCTCAAGGAACGCCTGCCGGCCATGCACCCCTACCAGGTCCCCGAGCTGCTCGTGCTCCCGGTGGAGGACGGGCTGGCGCCGTACCTGGCCTGGATCGCATCATCCGTCCGCAGCGGTTGACCCCAGCAAGGCCCGTTCCCAGCGCCAGGAGAGTCACAACCCGCGAACCCACCCTTCAGTACGAGGGAAGGGGGACACGGGATGCGCCATCCAGACCACTCTCGAATCACGGGCCTCGTCGCGTCGCTGGCCCTCTTGGTCGCTCCCTGCGCCGGGCTCGGCGCCACCCGGGAGGAGGCTCTCTCACCGCCCAACGCCGCCCTGAGCCTGCCGGCGCGCCTGGTCGCGGGGCTCGGGCTCGAGGTCGAGGGAAACGTCAAGGACTGGGCCGAGGGTAGCCCTCTCCCGGGCTGCCAGGCCGCCGGCGCATGGGCGCTGCAGGCCAGATCCTGGAGCGGCAGCGTGCGCGTTCACCCGTTTGGCGCGGCGTTCTACCTCGGTGCCGTGATGGGCGCCTACGATCTGACGGCGTCGAGGTCGACCGGCACCGGGAGCCCGGCCGCGACCCTTCACGTCTCGGGCCTGTACCTGGGGCCGCAGATCGGCTGGAAGTGGGCCTGGGACTTCGGCCTCTTCGTGGGGATGAACTTTGGCTACGGCTTCCCGGTTGGCTACCAGTCGGCGCTCGTGCAGCCGGACGACGGAGGGAGCTCCGGACTCGACGGCGCGAAGAGGGACGCCGACAGGAACCTCGGGCCGGGCGTGCCGGTGGCGACGCTGCTCGAGCTGGGGTGGCGGTTCTAGAGACCTGTGGAATCCCCCTACTTCTTCCGGAAGAGCGCTTCGAGCGCGTCGCGCGGATTCTCCACCGGCTTCGGGGCCTCTCCGAAGAGCGCGCCCAGCCGGTCGCGCGCCGCCTGCGACGACACCCGCCGCCGCGAGGCGCCGTCGCCCAGCCGGAACAGGTCGCAGGCGTTGGAGGCGATCTTGTCGATGTAGTGGTCGGCGTGGGGCTCGCGGCACTCGTGGGGCGCCGACTGCTCGTAGAACTTGCAGTTGATGCAGCAGTGCAGGTCCGCGTCGCACCTCGGGCAGGCGCTGCGCCGCCCGATGGGGCCGTCGAGGTCGAGGGTCTCCCCGCAGCCGAGGCAGGAGGTGGCCACGCCGGTCAGGCCTGGGCGAGGGGGAGGAGCCCGGCCGTCGTCCCGGGGGACGCTCGGCCATCTCGGTGGAGAGGATGGCGTACTGCTCCACGTCGATGCTGATGCGGCGCCACTCCTCCTCGGAGATGTCGAGGAAGGCGTCCACGACCTTGGGGTCGAACTGCGCGCCCCGGCACCGGGTGATCTCGGAGCGGGCCTCTGCGTAGCCGCGCGCCTTGCGGTAGGGGCGGTCGCTGGTGATGGCGTCGTAGGCGTCCACCACGTGGAACACCCGGGCGCCCACGAGGATGCCGTCGCCCTTCAGCCCGGCCGGGTAGCCGGTGCCGTCGAACTTCTCCTGGTGCTGCAGCACGATCACCGAGGCGGACTTGAGGTACTCGACCCGGCGGAGCAGCTCCCACCCGAGCTCGGGGTGGCGCTTCATCTCCTTCCACTCGCTGGCGTCGAGCGGGCCGGGCTTGAGCAGCACCCGGTCTCGGATGCCGATCTTGCCGATGTCGTGGAGCAGCGCGCCGTGCTCGATGATGGTCAGGTCGGGCTCGGCCACGCCGAGCTGGAGCGCCAGCCGCCGCGAGTAGAGGGAGACGCGGCGGGAGTGCCACTGGGTCTCGGCGTCGCGGTAGTCGAGGGCGGCGATGAGCCCGCCGAGGAGCGCCTCGGTGCGCTCGCGCACCCGCTCCTCGAGCCGGAGGTTCAGCTCCCGGAGCTTGTCGTTCTGCTGCTGGACCTGGATGTTGAGCCGCTCGTTCTCGCGGCGCAGCCGGGAGGCGTCGGCGGCCTGGGCCACCGTGGTCACCACCTCCTGGTTGTGCCAGGGCTTGGAGATGATCCGGTAGACCTCGCCCGAGTTCACCGCGTCGAGCGCGATGCGGAAGTCCTCGGCGGCGGTGCAGAGGACGCGGGCGGCGGTCGGCACCCTCTCCCGCGCCTTCTGGAGGAAGGAGATGCCGTCCATGCCCGGCATCATGTAGTCGGAGATGATGACGGTGGGCCGGTCGGCCTCGAGCCTGGCCAGCGCCTCCTCGGGCGTCGCGTAGGTGCGCACGTCGAACCCGGCGCTCTCGAGGATGCGCTTCAGGTTCCGGAGGATGAGGGCGTCGTCGTCGATCACGACGACGCGGTCGGGGCTGGTCACCGGGATACGGTACCTCCGGGGGAAGAGGATAACCCGTGGATCATATCCCCTGGGCAGCCGGAAGCCAGCCCGCGCTCAGGGTGCCCCCTCCGGGACGGGTCAGAAGCTGTTCAGGAAGTCGTCGTTGGTCTCGAACTCGGTGAGCTTCTTGAGGAGCCGCTCCATGGCCTCGACCGCCTTCAGCGA
This sequence comes from uncultured delta proteobacterium, assembly GCA_963828255.1. GTDB lineage: Bacteria > Myxococcota > Myxococcia > Myxococcales > Anaeromyxobacteraceae > CAIOAK01. The sequence continues at coordinate 34,772 of CAWHDZ010000015.1, forward strand.
CGCCAGCGCGCCGCGGAGCTTGCGGATCTTCTCGATCTGCTTGCCGGAGAAGAGCTTCTCCTCCTTGCGGGTGCCCGAGGCGCCGATATCGATGGCCGGGAAGATGCGCCGCTCGGCGAGTTGCCGGGAGAGCACGACCTCCATGTTGCCGGTGCCCTTGAACTCCTCGAAGATCACCTCGTCCATCCGGCTGCCGGTGTCGATGAGGGCCGTCGCGATGATGGTGAGCGAGCCGCCCTCCTCGGCCTTGCGGGCCGCGCCGAAGAGCCGCTTGGGGCGCTCGAGCGCCCGGCTGTCGACGCCGCCGGTGAGCGTGCGCCCCGACGACTCGATCTCCCGGTTGTAGGCGCGGGCGAGCCGCGTGATCGAGTCGAGCAGGATGACGACGTCCTTCCCGCCCTCCACGAGCCGCTTGGCCCTCTCCATGGACATCTCGGCGGCGTGGATGTGCTCCTCGGCCGGCCGGTCGTTGGACGAGCCGCAGACCTCGCCCTTCACGTTCCGGCGCATGTCGGTGAGCTCCTCGGGACGCTCGTCCACGAGGAGGACGATGAGGTGCACGTCGGGCCGGTTGGCGTGGATCGCCTGGGCGATCCGCTGCAGCATGATGGTCTTGCCGGCCTTGGGCGGCGAGGTGATGAGGGCGCGGGCCCCCAGGCCGATGGGGGAGACCAGGTCGAGGACGCGCCCCACGAGCTCGTCGGGGCGGGTCTCCATGACCAGCTTCTCGGTGGGGTCGGTGGCGGTGAGGTTCGTGAAGGCGGTCCGGCGGACCACGGCGAGCGGGTCGGTCCCCTCGACCAGGTCCACCTTCTGCAGCACCCGCTTCATTCCGCGGACCGCCGCCTGCCCCTTCACGAGGTGACCGGGCAGGAGGTGGGTGCGGTCGATGAGCCAGCGCGGAACCTCGACGTCGAAGCTCTGGGCGACGTAGGACTTCCTGGGGTCGCGGAGCCAGCCCTGACCCTTGCCCTCGAAGTCGAGGACTCCCTCGACCTCCTCGGTGACCTCCGGCTGCCCCTGGGGCTGGGGAGGGGGGGCGGCGGCGGGGCCGTTCCCGGAGCCCTGGGGGGCGAAGTTGCCGCCCTGGGGCGGCGGCTGGCCGGCAGGACCGGGCTGGCCTGGCTGGCCACCCCGACCGCGGCGGCCGCGGCGTCGTCTCCGGCGCTTCCCCTGTCCGGGGGGGCCGGGCTGGCCGGACTGGCCTGGTGCGCCGTTGCCAGGCTCGCCCTGGAAGGCGGGCTGCTGGTCGTTCTGGGCTGCTTGCGGAGGCGGGGCGCTGGGTGCGTCGCCGCCCTGGGTCGGGGTCTCTTCGTTGTCCATCATGTGGTCCCTGCGCGGCCGCGGGTTCGATGCACCGCGGGCGTCCTTCAGCCACTATCCGGGCTACCGGCTGCGGCCCGCTCACCCACGCGCCGGACCCTTTGTCCGACGACCAGCGGGGAGCTGACCGGGTTTCCACCTCGCCGCGCCAATGCGCAAATACGAGGAGGACGGGACCAGTACTAACAGAATCCCATCTCGAGCGAAAGCAAAAGCGCCGGGTGGCCTCTGACCCACCGGTTGGGCGCCCCGTTCACCACGCACCTCAGTCCTCGTTCCCCGCGTCCTCGACCTCCCGGATGTCCTTCTCCGAGAGCGGGACGGCCGACCCGTGCGCGTGCTGCTCGAGGATCTCGAAGAGCTGCTCCTTGTGCGGCCGGACCTTGCCGATGGGGCAGCGCTTCCACTCGTCGAGCGGCTCGTCGCAGTAGCCCATGCGCCGGTCGCCGCACTTTGGCTGGAGCTGGCCGCCCAGCTCGGGCACCGCCTTCACCACCTCGCGCCGCATGAGCGCCACCATGTGGCGGATCTCCCACTGGGCGCGCCAGCAGAGGCGCAGGTCGGCGATGTGGAGGAGCTCGGTGAAGTTCACCATCACCTGGAAGTTGGTGGGGGCGGCGTTGGGGAGGACGAAGCGGGCGTCCTCGGCCGGGATCCCCTTCTCGAGGGCCTGGAAGTAGACCCGCGTCACCTCGGCCATGAGCCGGTCGTACTCGGCGCCGAGGCCCGCCTTGTCCCAGGTCCTCGGACGCACGTACTCGAGCCGCTCCTCCTTGAACTTCACGTAGCGTTGCGACTGCTGCTCGAAGCTGATGCCGATGCGGTGGCGGACGAACTGGTGTGAGAGCGAGCGGGACACGCCGCTGATGCCGAACCAGAAGACCACCTGCTCGAGGGGCGAGGCGTGGCCGGTCTTGAGCCGCTCGGTGATGAAGGCGCGGATCTTCTCCGGGGGGATGGTGCCGTCGCGGATCTCGCTCCAGACCTCGCCCGGCGTCTTGGGGCTGTAGCAGGTGCGGTAGGCCCCGTAGAGCTTCTGGAGCGGGTCGCGGGCCCAGTCGATGAGGATCACCTCGAGTGGCATGCGCTCCGATAGCATCCCGGACTGACGCTCACGGAAGGGCCCCCCCCGGTTCGAGGGGCTCCCTCGCGGACCGCCATCCCTGTATGGGTATGGGCCATGCGCCAGCCATCCGTCCCCCTCGCCCATTCCCACGAGCCCGTAGGGTCGTCCCACTCGCGCGGGCCGGCGGTGGAGCCGGCCGGGTTCGTGGACGACATCGAGCGGGAACTCCTGCGGACACTGGCGCGCCTGGGCGAGCTGGCCCGGGCGGCGATGGGTCCCGGCGTCCCCGTCACCGACCTCCTGGCTGCCGCGCTCCGGGACGAGATCGAGACCGCCGAGATCGCGGCCCTCTGGCTCACCGACGAGCCGGACCTCGACCTGCGGCTCGGCTTCGCCAGGCAGGTGGGGGACGAGGCCAGGCATTTCGAGTTGATCGCGGCGCGCATCCGTGAGCTGGGAGCCGATCCGACGGCCGACCCTCGGACCCGCGCCCACAGCCCCGCCTTCCGGTACCTCCGGGGGCTCCAGACCCCGGCAGAGCGGCTCGCCGCCGGGCTCGTCCGGGAGGCGGTGGCACGGCTGAAGAACGCGCTGCTCGCCCAGGTCTGCGAGGCGCGGGGGGACGTCGACACCGCCAGGCTCTGCCGCGACCACGTGGGGCCGGACGAGGTGCGGCACCTCGACTTCTGCCGGAAGGAGCTCCCCCGCTACGCGCTGACCCTGGCCGACCAGGAGGCGGCGCGGCGCGCGGTCGCCCGCACCCTGCAACTCGCCGAGGACGCGACCGACCCGTCCCGAACCGCCAAGGCGACCTCGGTGCCCCCGGGCGATCCATCCCCCGGTGGACGGTAGAGGAGGCGACCATGGTTCGCGTCTACGAGAAAGCCCCCGACTTCACCGCGCCGACCGCGTCCGGGAAGGGCGAGATCGGCGAGGTGACCCTGTCCGCGCTGCGCGGCGGGTGGGTGGTGCTGTTCTTCTACCCGCTCGACTTCACCACCGTGTGCCCCACCGAGATCCAGGAGTTCTCGAAGCGCTCCCGCGAATTCCAGGCGCTGGGGGCCAAGGTGCTGGGCTGCTCCATCGACTCGGTCCACGCGCACAAGGCCTGGATCGAGCACGGGCTCGGCGAGGTCGCCATCCCGCTCGTCTCCGACGTCACCCGGCGCATCGCCCGCGACTACGGGGCGCTGCTCGAGGACCGGGGGATCGCCACCCGCGCCACCTTCGTCATCGACCCGGAGGGAGTGGTGCAGTACGCCTGCTTCCACAACACGGCCGTCGGCCGGTCGGTGTCGGAGACGCTGCGCGTGCTCGAGGCGCTGCGGACCGGGGAGAAGTGCCCGGTGGACTGGCGGCCCGGCGCGGGGACGCTGGGCCGCTGACTCCACGTACGAATCCAGCCGCAGCGGACCCGAGGGGTCCGCCGGGGAAGCGCCTCTGTCCTCCGCCTACCGTCCGGCCAGCAGCGAGGCGGGCGGCACGCCGAGCGCCTTGGCCATCTTCTCGATGGTCTCGAGCGGCGGCGAGCGCTGTCCGCGCTCGAGCATGGAGACGTAGGAGACGGAGATCCCCACCTTGTCGGCGAGGGCCTTCTGGGAGAACTTCTTCTTCTCGCGCAGCCGGCGGACGTTGGTCGCGAAGCGAGTCAGCAGGTCCATAGACTCTACGTGTATCAACTGACGGGAGAAGTGACAGGTTCCTTTTGGGGCTCCGTCACCCCTCCGGGGCACACGCCACGACCACCATCCACTCGTAGACCTCGTCCGGGTTCCGGTCGCGCCAGGCCCTCCAGGCCCGGGACTCCGGAAGGTAGCCGGGGATCCGCCTCCAGCGGGCCAGATTCACCAGCCGTTCCTTTACGTTGGGTGATAGGCGACCCACCTGGGATTCGGAGGCGATGAGCGCGCCCCCGCCCAGGAGCGCCCTCTCGGCCTCCGCCGCGTCCCAGGCTCGCCGGACAGGACGCCCGGCCGCCAGGGTGAACAGGCCAGGGGTCGTGTCGTAGACCCAGAGCGGCCGCCCGGCCGTCGAGGGGACCGCCTCGCGGGGCAGGGCCGGGGGGTTCACCCCGGGGACGACCAGCCCCACCACCAGCGCGAAGGCCACCCCGGTCGCCGCGGCCGCGGGGGCGATCCGGTCGCGGAATGCCAGAAGCGAGGCGGCGCCGAAGGCGAACGCTGCGCCAGCCAGCGAGATCAAGGGGACGGGGGGAACCGGGAAGCGCAGCGAGAGGGCCCCGGCGACGGCGAGGAGCGCGAGGGTGGCGCCGGTGGCGAGGCGGGCCCATCGCGGCGTGGGGGCGCGTGCGACGAGGAGCATGGCGGCGGGGATGGCGGTGAGCCCGTAGTGCGGCCACTTGAGGGACGGCACCGTGAAGGTGACGAGCACCGCGGCCATCCAGGCGAGCGGGAGCAGCACGCCCGGTTCCCGCCAGGAGGGGAGCGCGCGGAGGCTGCCCAGCAGCAGGAAGGTCCAGGGGAGCGTGAAGACCAGGAAGCCGACGAGCAGCGTGGCCTCCCCCCGCAGCGTCCAGGGATGCATGAACCGGTCGTAGTTCTGGGAGACGACGAAGAAGTCGTAGAAGGCCTGGCCGTGGACCGCGAAGGAGGCCACGTACCAGGGCAGCCCGATGGCGGCTCCGAGGAGGAAGGCGCCCGCCGTCCAGCGGGAGAGGAGCAACTGGCGGTTGCGGACGAGGAGGAAGCCGCCGGAGAGGAGGAGCACCAGCACCGCGCCCACCGGCCCCTTGATGAGGAAGTCCATCGCGGCGGCCGCGCCCACCGCGAGCAGCCAGGGCGGATCGTCCTCCTCCGAGGCGCGCCAGGTGGCGTAGGCGGCCAGCGCGAGCCCCAGGGCCATGGGGGCGTCCATCATGGCGAGCCGTGCGTACTTCACCCAGCCGAAGGCCGTGGCGGTGAGGATGGCCGCGGTCATGCCGGCGTCCTCGCCGTACATGCGCCGGCCCAGCGCCAGGACCAGGAGGATCACGGCGATCCAGGCCAGCACCGAGGGAAGACGCGCGGCGAAGAGGTTCGTGCCGAGGGCGGAGTAGGCGGCCCGCTCCGACCAGTAGAAGAGCGGGGGCTTGTACCAGTTGGGGACGTCGTCGAGCGTGGGCGTGAACCACTCGCCCTTGGCCTGCATCTCCGCGCTCGTTCCCAGGTGCCAGGCCTCGTCGGGATGGGTGCCGGACGCGGAGTTGCCGAGCGCGGGCAGGTAGAGGACGAGCAGCAGTGCGAGCAGGGCGGCGCGGCGCATGGACGGGGGAAGCATAGTCGAGCCGGGGTGGGAGGGGGCGCGGAGCGGGCGCAGCCATCCGCGGGGCGGACCGCGGGGCGGCGCGGCGGACCGGCGTGCCCGCGAAGGCGTCGCGAGGACGGGAGCGGCGGGCGGCAGGGGACGTGCACCGGGCGTGTCCATGCGGATCGCGCCGAACGAGGGGAGGGCGGTTCCGGCCGGCCGGGCCGGACCGGTGGAGCGGGGCGGTTTCCCGGAGGCGCTCGGCCGGGCCGGAGAGGCCGTGGGGGCAGGGGAGGCGGCCCTCGACGCCCTGCTCGCCGAGCTGGTTCCGCCCGGGCCCGGCGAGCTGCCGTCCCGGGGGTTGGGCGGGCCCCTGCTGGCCCGGGCCGTCGAGCGCATCGTACTCGTCGTCAAGTCAGGCGCCGCACCCTCGGTGACGGTCCAGCTCGGGCGCAGCCTCGACGTCCGGATCGACCAGGCCCGAGCCGGGGTGGAGGTGACGATCCGGGCCGTCCACGGCCTCTCCCCGCTCGCCGAGGCGGAGCTTCCCGGGCTCGTGGCGGCGCTGCGGGCGCGCGGCGTGCGGGTGGCGCGCGCAGGCGTGCTGGCGCGGGGCGGCCGGGGGCGCCGGTCGTTGACGCCGCGCCGGTCGTCCGCTACAACGGCCGCCGACGACGGCTCCGTCGCCAAGTGGTAAGGCAAGGGTCTGCAAAACCCTTATTCCCCGGTTCGAATCCGGGCGGAGCCTCCAACCAGATCAGGACGGGAGGACGGCCTTCGGCGGCGCGTCCTTCGCCTCGCTCCGGGGCTCGCCGGCCCTCTGCCGTGTGGCGGCGGTTTCCACCTGCCGGGCCAGCTGCGCGAAGTACAGCAGCCGGTGGTCGTCGCGCAGCGCGGCGTCGGCGAGCTCGGCGATGGACCGCATGGCCCGAAGGAGCTGCTCGACCCGCACGGCATCCGTGGCCGGGTTCGACGACAGCTGCTCGATCGCCGGGGACTTCTGCTTGCGCTTCCCCGGCGGGCTTCCGTTTCTCTTCAAGGCACCCTCGCTTCTCTAGAAAAGGGCGAAGAGGACGGTCCCGGTGGCGGCCAGCAGGACGCTCGCGGCCACGGCCGCGAGCCTCGACCTGCCGGGCCGGTGGCCGCACGACTCGCATCGGCCGCCCAGGAAGGGGAAGGTCAGTCCGCAGATCGAGCAGAGCATGGGGCCGACGGGTCCTCCGTCCCGGGGAAGTCTTTCGACGTTATTCACTTTCCGTGAACGACGATCGATCACGGGGTCCTGCCAGTCGAGAATCCAAAACGGGACGCGGAGGGTCAAGTACGGCGCACGCGTGACATGTCCCGTGAGGTGGAGACGCCGTAGGCCTGCGCGCCGCCTGACCCACCCCGGGAGGGGTGCGACCGATCTTGCCCTTTTCGGGGCGTGCGGTGAAGGTATCCGCCGCTCCCGTCACGAAGGGAACGGGAGGGCAGGTGACCATGGACGGCTGCGAGGAGTTCGAGGTCGACATCGAGAGGCGGCTCCACGGCGCCCTCGGCGAGGCGGAGCGATCGCGCCTCGAGGAGCACCTGGCGGGCTGTGCGGGCTGCCGGGCCTACCAGGGCGCGGCGCGCGGGGCGGAGGCCGGGATGCGGGCCCGCGCCGGCGCGGCGGCCGCGGAGACCGACTGGGCCCGGGTCGAGCGGGGCATCCGCGGCGGGGTCCACGCCACGGTGAGGATGCTGGGCGTCGCGGTGGTCATGGCTGCCTACCTGGCCGGGATGGTGTGGCTCTCGACGGCGCCCGCGATGCGCGAGGCCCGCCTCCTGCGGATGCTCCCCGCAATGGGAATCCTCGTCGTCCTGGTCGCATTCGTGGCCGCGTACTCGGCGCGGCGCCTGGTCGCGCTGGCCGATCGCGACGAGATGCTCGAGACCTACCGTGCGCTGGTGGCCACGAACGTCCAGTGGGCGAGGCGCATGCAGTGGGCGATCGCCGCCATCGTCGCGTTGCTGCTCTACAAGGCGCTCACCGGGACGGCCGGCGTGTTCGACCCGGCCGTCTACTACGGCGGCCTGGCCCTGCCCATGGCGGCGATCTGGCTCTACCTGCGCAGGGTGAAGTTGCCCCGGGCCGAGCGGGAGGCCCGCGACCTGGAGCTCTCCGACCGCGGGGGGCGGTAGCGTGGCCGGGCGGCTCCCGGTGTTCTCCTCCGCCGAGGAGGCGGAGATCCTGGCCGGCGTCCGGGCCGGAGGCGCGGCGCGTCGCGGAGCCACCGACCGGCTCTTCCGGGAGCTTCGGGAGCCACTTCACGGTCTGTGCATGCACCTGACCGGCCGGCGCGCCGACGCCGAGGACGCGGTGCAGGAGGTCTTCGTGGCGGTGCACCGCGGCCTCCCCGGGTTCGCCGGGGCCTCCCGGCTCTCCACCTGGATCTACCGGATCGCGCTGCGGGCGGCGCTGCACGCCCGGGCGCGGCGGCAGGACGGGGAGCCGCTCGATCCGGAGACGTCCGGCGGGGGAGGCGAGGCCGACATGGCCTCCCGGGACGAGGCCCGCCGCGTGGCCTCGGCGATGGCCCGGCTGCCCGCCGGCCCGCGCGCCGTGCTCTCCCTCTTTGCGGTGGAGGGGCTCTCCCACCGCGAGATCGCTGACATCCTGGGCATCCCCGAGGGCACGGTCTGGTCGCGCCTCCACGCGGCGCGCCGGATGCTGCTCCAGTCACGATCCGCTTAAGCCCCAGGTGGGTCCTGTGAAATGGACCGCCCCGTCATACGTCCTGGGAGCTTCCATCCCATCACCCAGGGGGATCCCATGAGCACGAAGCAGGTTGCGATCGCGGTCTTCACCGTCGCGCTCCTCGTCGTCGCCGCCTCGGTGACGGCAGGTGAGCCCACGTCGAAGGCGAGGTCCGTGCTGGCCCGGGGCAAGTACATCGTCGAGGGAGTGGGCATGTGCGCCGACTGCCACTCGCCGAGAAACGAGAAGGGGGAGTACGTCAAGGAGCGGTGGCTCCAGGGGGCCGCGATCACCTTCAAGCCCACCGTGCCGATGCCGTTCTGGGCGGAGGCGGCGCCGCCGCTGGCCGGTCTGCCCGGGTGGACCGACGCCCAGCTCGTCACCTTGCTCACGACCGGCAAGGACCAGAAGGGCAAGCCTCCCGAGCCGCCCATGCCGGAGTACCGGATGAGCAAGGAGGACGCCGCAGCCGTCGCCGCCTACCTGAGATCCCTCGGGAAGGGGTAGCCTCCCGACCGTGACCGACGCGTGCCAGTACTGCGGGGCCGACCTCGACGCGGCGCCCCCGGTCCGGGAGACGGGCTTCCTCTACGGCATCGAGTGCCGCCGCTGCCCACCGGGACGGCGGCGGTCGCTCGTGCTGCCGCGCCCCGGGCCGGTGGACGCCCTCGACTGTCCCGACTGCGGCGCGGTGATCGCCCCGGCCGCCACCCACGAGGACGTGCTGGTGGTGAAGGAGATGACCTTCGTGGTCTGCCCGGGATGCGGCGAGCGCTGCGACGTCCACGCCGTGCGCAAGCTCCGGGACGTGTCGGGCGGGACCATGTAGCCGCTCAGATCCACCCGACCTTCCGGTACCACTCCGCCGATCGGTCGATCGACTCCGCCAGGCCGACCCTGGCCTCGAAGCCCAGCACCTGCCGCGCCTTGCCCGGGTCGCACACCCACCCCGGCGCCAGCACCTGCTCGGCCAGCTTGCGGTTGATGGGGAGGTGGCGGCCGAGGAGCTTGCTCGCCACGTCGGCGAGCGAGCCGATCCCGCGCAGCACCGCCGGGGGGACGTTCACGGTCCGTGTCGTCACGCCGAGCGCCCGGGCCACCGCCCGCTGCAACCCCTCGATGCTGGTCAGGTCCGGCGACGCGACGAAGAAGGCCTGCCCCACCGCCTCGGGGCGCTCCGCGAGCAGCGCCATCCCGCGCGCGCAGTCCTCCACGTCCACCCAGGAGAGCGGCCGATCCTGGGACCCGAACGCGAGGTGGATGCCCCTCGCGGCGATCCGGAAGAACAACAGATTCTCCTTGTCCCCCGGGCCGGTGATGCGCGGGGGGCGGGCCACGGTCACCGGGAGCCGGTCGCCGAACGTCAGCGTGAGCCGCTCGGCCTCCACCTTCGACTCCCCGTACCATTCACGCGGAGCGAACGGTTCCTCCTCGCGCCGGGGCGTGGCCGACGGGCCAGCCGCTGCCATCGATCCGGCCAGCACGAAGCGGGTGAGCCCGGGGGCGTGGGCGGCGCAGGCCTCGAGCAGGAGCCGGGTTCCTTCGGCGTTCACCCGGAAGAAGTCCTCGCGCCGGGGGGCGCGGCGGATGCCGGCCAGGTGGAAGACCACGTCGCAGCCGCGGACCGCGGCGGGCAGGCTTTCCGGGGCGGTGACGTCGCCGCAGGCCTCCTCGACGCCCAGGCCGGAGAGCGCGCCGAGCTGGCGCCCGGGCCGGACCAGGGCCCGCACCTCGTGCCCCCCCGCGCGCAGCGCCCGGCAGAGCCAGGTCCCGAGAAACCCGCCGGCACCGGTGACGAGCGCGCGCATGCGACAAGGCTTATCATGCCGCCCATGCGGACCGTCCGGGCCACCTGCCCATTCGACTGCCCCGACGCCTGCGGCCTCCTCGTCGACGTGGAGGGCGACCGGGTGGAGAAGGTCCGGGGCGACCCCGACCACCCCTACAGCCAGGGCACCCTCTGCCCCAAGGTGAACGGCTACGAGCGGAGCGTGCACGCCGCCGGCCGGCTCACCACCCCGATGCTGCGCGACGGGCCGAAGGGGGAGGGGAAGTTCCGCCCCGTCTCCTGGGACGAGGCCGTCGCCCATGTCGCCTCGCGCCTCCGGGAGATCGCCGCCGCCCACGGCCCCGAGTCGATCCTCCCCTACTCCTACGCCGGGACCATGGGGCTCGTGCAGCGCAACGCCGGCCACGCCTTCTTCCACGCCCTGGGGGCCTCCCGGCTCGACCGGACCATCTGCTCTCCGGCCAAGGGGGCGGGGTGGAAGGCCGTCATGGGCGAGACCGTCGCCCCCCACCCCGACGAGGTGCTCCGGAGCGACCTGGCCATCGTCTGGGGACTGAACGCCGTCGCCACCAGCATCCACTTCGCCCAGCGGGTGAAGGAGGCGCGCCGGCGCGGCGCGGAGGTCTGGGTGGTCGAGACCTACCGGACCCCCACCGCCGACCTGGCCGACCGGGTCTTCCTGGTGCGCCCCGGGAGCGACGGGGCGCTGGCGCTGGGGATGGCCCACGTCCTCTTCCGCGACGGCCTCGCCGACCTGCCTTTCCTGCGCGAGCGGGTCCAGGGATGGGAGCGCCTTCGCGACGAGGTTCTCCCGGAGTGCACGCCCGCCTGGGCGGCCGGGAAGACCGGGCTCGACGCGTCCACGGTGGAGGAGATGGCCCGCCGCTACGCCCGGCCCGCGCCCCCTTCATCCGGCTGGGGAGCGGCCTCTCCCGCTACGGCAACGGCGCCATGAACGTGCGCTGCATCACCTGCCTGCCCGCCCTCACCGGGGCCTGGACCAAGGACGGCGGCGGGCTCCTCACCTCCACCAGCGGAAGCCAGGCCTTCGACACCTCCCTCGTCACCCGGGAGGATCTCCAGCCGCGCCCCACACGGCTCGTCAACATGAACCGGCTCGGCCACGCCCTCACCCTGCTCGATTCACCCAGGGTGATGGCGATGGTGGTCTACGCCGCCAACCCGGCGGCGGTGACGCCCGACCAGGAGGCGGTGCTCCGGGGCCTCTCCCGCGACGACCTCTTCACGGTGGTGCACGAGCGCTACCTCACCGACACCGCCCGCTACGCCGACGTCCTCCTCCCCGCCACCACCGCGCTGGAGCACGACGACCTCTACTGCTCCTATGGACAGTACGTGATCCAGCGGGTCGCGCCGGCCGTGGCGCCGGTCGGGCAGTCCTGGTCCAACTGGGATCTCTTCCGGCGGCTGGCCGTCGAGATGGGGCTCCCCCAGCCCTTCTTCCGGCAGACCTCGCGCGACCTGGTGGACGCGCTGCTGGCGAAACCGGCGGTGCTGCGCACCGGCATCGACGAGGAAGCGCTCGCCGAGGGGCGGGGTGTCGAGCTCGCGCTCCCCCCCGGCGCGAAGGGCGCCTTCCGGACGCCGTCCGGAAAGGTCGAGATCGAGAACCCGCGCCAGCGCCACCCGCTGCCCCGCTGGATGCCCAGCCACGAGGAGGTCGGGGAGCTGCCCTTCCGGCTCATGACCGGTGCCTCGGTGTGGGGGCTCAACTCCTCCTTCCGGGAGCGGCCCGAGCTGCGCGAGCGGGAGGGTGAGCCGGCTCTCATGGTGAACCCCGCCGACGCGGCGGCTCGTGGGCTCACAGGTCCGCGGGTGGTGGCCTGGAACGCGCTCGGGGAGGCCAGCTTTGCACTGGACGTCACCGACCGGACCCCGCCAGGGGTGGTGATCGCCGAGGGAGTGCCCTGGCTTTCCCATGTCCAGGGCGGGCGGACGGTGAACGCCCTGACCTCCCAGCGGCTCACCGACGAGGGCGCTGGAAGCACGTTTTACGACAACCGGGTGGCCCTCCGTTCCGGCTGACAGCTTCGCCGGGGTGGGGTATAAGCGGACCCCCCTATCGCCAAGGAGACGACGCGTGAGCAACCCCGTCATCGACGCTTATCTGAAGCACGTTGAGGAGCGGAAGGGGCAGGGCATCCCCCCCCGCCAGCTCGACCCGGAGCAGACCCAGGAGGTGGTGAAGCTCCTGCAGAAGCCGCCCAAGGGGCAGGAGGCCTTCCTCCTCGAGCTCCTCCGCGACCGCGTCTCCCCCGGCGTGGACCCCGCCGCCGAGGTGAAGGCGGCCTTCCTGGCCGAGGTCGTCACCGGGAAGAAGAAGTCGCCGGTCCTCACCAAGAAGGACGCCGTCTTCATGCTCGGCACCATGGGCGGCGGCTACAACGTCCCGCCGCTCGTCGCCACGCTCAAGGTGAAGGGTCTCGCCGACGACGCCGCCAAGGCCCTCTCCGGCCTGACCTACGTCTACGACTCCTTCGACGACGTGGCCGCCCTCGCCAAGGCCAAGAACGCCGCCGCAAAGGTGGTGCTCGAGTCCTGGGCCGCGGCCGAGTGGTTCACCTCCCGCCCGGGAATCCCCGACTCGGTGAAGGTGAAGGTCTTCAAGGTCGACGGCGAGATCAACACCGACGACTTCTCCCCGGCCGGCGACGCCTCCACCCGCCCGGACATCCCGCTCCACGCGCTCGCCATGGGCAAGACCCGCTTCCCCACGGGCCTGAAGACCATCGCCGAGTTCCGCAAGGACGGGTTCCAGGTGGCCTTCGTGGGCGACGTGGTGGGGACCGGCTCGTCCCGCAAGTCGGCCATCAACTCGGTGCTCTGGGCCATCGGGGAGGACATCCCGCACGTGCCCAACAAGAGGCGCAACGGCGTCATCATCGGCGGGGTCATCGCCCCCATCTTCTTCAACACCGCCGAGGACTCGGGCGCGCTCCCCATCAAGGCCGACGTCTCGAAGCTCAAGACCGGCGACGTGGTCACCATCGACTTCAAGAAGGGGGAGGTCCGCTCCGATTCGGGGGAGGTGCTCACCACCTTCAAGCTCCAGCCGGAGAACCTCGGCGACGAATACCGCGCCGGCGGCCGCATCCCGCTCATCATCGGCCGCGCCATCACCGACCGGGCCCGCAAGCTCCTCAAGAAGGGGCCGGCGAGCACCTTCATGGTGAAGAAGAACCCCGAGCCGAAGAAGGGGCAGGGCTACACGCTGGCCCAGAAGATGGTGGGCAAGGCCTGCGGCATCCCGGGTGCGCTGCCGGGCTGGTACGTCGAGCCCCGCATGACCACGGTGGGCAGCCAGGACACCACCGGCCCCATGACCGCCGACGAGCTGAAGGAGCTCGCCTGCCTCAGGTTCCAGGCGCCCATGGTCATGCAGTCCTTCTGCCACACCGCGGCCTACCCCAAGGCGGCCGACGTCAAGATGCACAAGACGCTGCCGGCCTTCGTGAACGAGCGTGGTGGCGTGTCGCTGCGTCCGGGCGATGGCGTCATCCACTCCTGGTTGAACCGGCTCCTGCTCCCCGACACGGTAGGCACCGGCGGCGACAGCCACACCCGCTTCCCCATCGGCATCAGCTTCCCGGCCGGGTCGGGCCTGGTGGCCTTCGCCGGCGCGCTGGGCTTCATGCCGCTCGACATGCCGGAGAGCGTGCTGGTCCGCTTCAAGGGCAAGCTCAACCCCGGCATCACGCTGCGTGACGTGGTGAACGCCATCCCCTACCGGGCCATCCAGGAGGGGCTGCTCACCGTGCCCAAGAAGGGGAAGAAGAACGTCTTCAACGGCCGGATCCTCGAGATGGAAGGGCTGCCCGACCTCACCGTGGAGCAGGCCTTCGAGCTCACCGACGCCGCCGCCGAGCGCAGCGCCGCCGCCGCCGCGGTGAAGCTCTCCGAGAAGACCGTGGCCGCCTACCTCCGCTCCAACGTGGCCCTCATGAAGAAGATGATCGCCACCGGCTACCAGGACGCGAAGACGCTCGCGGGGCGCATCGCCGCCGCCGAGAAGTGGCTCAAGAAGCCCGAGCTGCTCGCGGCCGACAAGAACGCCGAGTACGCGGCGGTCATCGAGATCGACCTGGCCCAGATCACCGAGCCCATCCTGGCCTGCCCCAACGACCCCGACGACGTGAAGCTCCTCAGCGACGTCGCCAACACCAAGATCGACGACGTCTTCCTGGGCTCTTGCATGACGAACATCGGCCACTTCCGCGCCGCCGGCGAGATCTGGAAGGGGCAGAAGTTCAACCCGGCCGTGCGCACCTGGATCTGCCCGCCCACCCGGATGGACCAGCAGGAGCTGCGCGACGAGGCCTACTTCACCGTGTTCAGCCAGATCGGCGCCCGCATCGAGATGGCCGGTTGCTCGCTCTGCATGGGCAACCAGGCCCGCGTCCCCGGCAAGACCAACGTGTTCTCCACGTCGACCCGCAACTTCGACGACCGGATGGGCGACGGCGCCCAGGTGTTCCTGGGGTCGGCCGAGCTGGGCGCGGTGGCCTCCAACCTGGGGCGGCTGCCCACCAAGGAGGAGTACTTCGCGGCCTACGCCGAGAAGATCGCGCCGCGTTTCGAGAAGGTCTACCGGTACCTCCAGTTCGACGAACTGGCCGAGTATCAGCCGGCCGGCAAGAAGGGGCTTCGCGTCGCCTGATCGGAACGCACCGCGCTGATCCGACGGGCCGTTCCCGGGGTGGGGGCGGCCCGTGGTGCGTGCGGCCTCGCGGAGAGCGCGATCAGGCCGGGGTGTGCCCCGAGACCCAGCGCTCCATCTCGCCCGCCGGCATGACGCCGCTGTGGCGGGCGATCTCCTGGCCGCCGAGGAAGAGGACGAAGGTGGGGATGGCCCGGATCCCGAGCCGGGCGGCGGCCTCCTGCTCCTCGTCGCTGTTCACCTTGAGGACGAGCAGGTCCCCGGCCGTCCTGCGCCCCAGGTCGGCGAAGATGGGTGCGGCCGTCCGGCACGGGCCGCACCAGGGAGCCCAGAAGTCCACCAGGACCGGCACGGGGGAGTTGCGGACCGCGGATTCGAGCTGGGGGCCGGTGACTGCGCGGGGCTCGCCCGAGACGTCGAGGCCGGACTTGCACTTGCCGCAGACCGGGGCCGAGCCTGGCGGGGCGGCTCCGATGCGATTGAGGGCGCCGCAGCGGGCGCAGAGGTGTGCCTTCATCGGAGGAAGGGTAAGCACGCCTGGCGAGGAGGCAAGCGGGGGCCCCGCCGACCGCCGCCGGGCTTGCAGGCGCGGGGGCCGTCGCGTATCAGCCATGCATGCCCCGCGTGGACGCCATCGAGATCGTCGAGGACTTCACCGCATCCGCACGCTGCGACGAGGGATTCCTGCACGTGCGCAGGTACCGCGCCCGGAACCGGCGGGCCGACGGTCCGCCCTCCGGCACCTACCGCATCGACGTCCTCGACCGCCCCTCCCTCGACGCCGTGGCGGTCTGCCTCTGGGCGCGGACGCCCCGGGGGGTGGAGGTGCTGCTCCGGCGGCAGCTGCGGCCGGCGGTCCTGTTCCGGCGCGGGAAGGTGCGTGCGCTCCCGGAGGCCGAGTCGCTGCTCCACGAGGAGATCGTGGCGGGGCTGGTCGAGCCTGGGGAGAAGGGGCTCGACGCGCTCCGGCGACGCGGCGCCGACGAGGCCAGGGAGGAGGCGGGCATCGAGGTGGACCCGTCGCGCCTCTCGCCGCTGGGGGCCGCCTTCTACATGCTCCCCGGGATCATCTCGGAGAAGATCCACCTGCTCGAGGCGGAGGTTCCCCGTGGCGACGCCGCGGGAGAGCACGACGCGCCGCTGGAAGGCGACGGCTCGCCCCTCGAGGAGGGGGCGACCCTGATCTGGCGCGGCCTCGACGAGGCCATCGCCGCCTGCGAATCGGGGGAGATTGAGGATGCCAAGTCGGAGCTGGCCTTCCGCCGGCTGCGCGACCGGGTCCGGAGCTGAGACGAAGCACGAGGAGGATTCCATGGCCGCCACCCGACGAACCCGCAAGCCCGCCTCCCGCGGAGGACGAACCCGTGTGGAGCGGGACACCATGGGTGAAGTGAAGGTGCCGGCGACCGCGCTCTGGGGCGCCCAGACCGCCCGGGCGGTGGCGAACTTCGCCATCTCCGGGCTGCGCGAGCCGAGCGCGCTGGTCCACGCCGTCGTCCGGGTGAAGCTCGCCGCCGCGCGGGTGAACGCGCGGCTCGGGCTCCTCCCGCGCCGCAAGGGGCGCGCCATCGAGGCGGCCTGCCGGGAGGTGCTGGCCGGCCGGTGGGACGGGCAGTTCGTGGTGGACGCCTACCAGGCGGGCGCCGGGACCTCGTTCCACATGAACGTGAACGAGGTGCTGGCCAACCGGGCCGCCGAGATCCTGGGCGGCCGGCGCGGCGACCGCTCGGTCGATCCCAACGACGACGTCAACATGGCCCAGTCCACCAACGACGTCATCCCCACCGCCATGCGTCTCGCCGCGCTCTCCACCGCGCCGCGCGTCGTGGAAGCCCTGGAGGGGCTCTCGGCCACCTTCGCCCGCAAGGCGCGGGCCTGGGACGGCATCGTCAAGGCGGGGCGGACCCACCTCATGGACGCCACTCCCATCCGGCTCGGGCAGGAGGTCTCCGGCTGGTCCGCGGCCCTCTCGGCGGCGGCGGCGCGGGTGAACGACGCCCTGCCCGAGCTCGCCGCGCTGGGCATCGGCGGCACCGCCGTGGGCACCGGCGTGAACGCGCACCCCCGCTACCGGGAACTCGTGGTGAAGGAGCTCTCCCGGATCTGCGACGTCCCGCTCTTCGCGGCGCCAAACCCCTTCTACGCCATGCAGTCATTGGCCCCCTTCGCGGCCCTCTCGTCGGCCATGAGGCTTTCGGCCCTCGAGCTCACCCGCATCGGCGGCGACGTCCGGCTGCTGTCCTCGGGGCCGGCCACCGGGCTCGGGGAGCTGCGGCTGCCGGCGGTGCAGCCCGGGTCGTCGATCATGCCCGGCAAGGTGAACCCGTCCATGGCCGAGATGCTCGCCATGGTGAGCCACCAGGTCATCGGCCTCGACGAGGCCATCGCCTGGGCCACCGCCGCAGGCCAGCTGGAGCTGAACGTGACCATGCCGCTCGTGGCATGGGACCTCCTGCACCAGATCGAGATCCTGGCCAGCGGGGTCCGGGCCTTCGACCTCCGGCTGGCCCGGGGGCTCCAGGCCGACGCCGGGCGGGCCCGCTTCTTCGCCGACCGGACCGTGAGCCTGGCCACCGCGCTCGCGCCGCGCATCGGGTACGAGGCGGCCGCCGCCATCGTGAAGGAGTCGGTCCGGACCGGCCGGTCGATCGCCGACCTCTCGGTGGAGCGGGCCGGGATCCCGGCCCGGGAGGCCCGCAGGCTCCTCGATCCGGCCCGGATGACGCGTCCGGGGCGCGGCTGAGTCGCGGCCGAGGGAGCCCGCGCCGCCGCGCCGGTATAGGATGTTTCACCCCCATGACGGTCGCCCGCCTCGCCTCCCTCCTCCTGCTCGCCGCGCTCGCCCTGCCGGCCCGGGGGGCGCCCAAGGGATCGGTGACCGGGATCCTCCGCTACAGGGGGTGCCTGACCGGCGTCCCCGGGGCGACCGTCTCGGTCATCGGCCGGGAGAAGCAGGCGCGCAGCGACACGGGGGGCCGGTTCCTCCTCGAGCTCCCACCCGGGAAGTACTCCCTCGTCATCCGGGGGCCGAGCCTGGTGCCCGACCAGCGGGTGGACGAGGTCGCGGTCGGCGCCGGGAAGCTCTCCGACCTGGGGATCGTCGAGGTCTGGGCCGACGAACGCCCCGCGCTCTGCGTTCCCGACGCCGCGGCGGCGGCCATGACCGGCGGCGTCGAGCCCACGGTGGCGGCGGCGCCCGACCTCCCGGCCATCGACCTCCCGGGCAACCAGGTGACGGTCGGTGGATCGACCCAGGGGCAGGTGCTGGTGCGCGGATCCCCCGGCACCGGGCCCGGCCAGTTCGGCCTGCAGGGCAATCCCACCCGGGACGACGAGGACGCACTCGGCCCTCCCACCTTCGCCGTGGGCCCGGCCGGAGGCCTGCTGGTCCTCGACGTCCTGAACGGCCGGATCGAGCGCTTCGACCCGCGCGGAAAGCACCAGGGGTCGTTCCCGGTGGCCCGCCCGGGCGCCGAGCCGGTCTTCGAGTCGGACATCGCCGTGGCCGACGACGGCGCCATCTTCCTCGTCACGGAGAGCGAGAACCCGACGCTCACCCAGTTCGACCCGTCCGGCAGGGTGCTGCTCTCCGGCGCGCTGCCCCCGTCGTTCAAGGGGGTGGACCAGATCGTCTCGGTGCGGGGTCGCCCGACCTTCCTCATGCTGAACGGCCAGTCGGTCCGGGCCGAGCTGGGATGGGGCGGGATCCGTGCAGAGGGGCCGCGCCCCGGGCTGCCGGCCGGCGACGTCTTCGTCCAGGCCGAGAGGGCCGGGCGCTGGTCGGCGCTGGTCCGCTTCGCCGCCGCCGACGGGATCGTTCGACGGACCGTGAACCTGCGCTCGGCCGTCCCCATCGCCCGGGTCCGGCTGGTGGGCGTGAACCGGCGTGGGGACGTGGTGCTGGCGGTGGACCGGCAGGACGGCGCCGACGACGAGTCCACCCGGGCCGAGGTCCTGCTCGTGTCGCTCACGCCGCAGGGGCAGATTGCCGGCACGGTGGTGGCGCCCCCGGGCGACCGGCGCTGGCTCTTCCGGGAGTTCGCGCTCGCCCCCGACGGCTCGGTGATCCAGATGCAGTCCGACCTGGCCGAGGTCCGGCTGGTGCGCTGGCCGCTGCCGTCGTCGCCCAAGGACGGGGCGGCGGGGGAGGGGATCCTGCGGGGGCGGATCCTCGACGGGGCCCGCCCGGCCGTCGGGGCCGCGGTGTCCGTGGCCCGGGCCCATCGATCGACCCTGGTGGGGCCGGACGGCGCGTTCGAGCTCCGGCTTCCCCCGGGACCTGGATGATCGCCTTCCGCCGTTCCTCCACGCCGGGCGTCCCGGAGCCCGCGCCCACCGAGGTCAAGGTGACGGTGACCGGCGGCGGAACCATCGACGTGGGCACGGTTCAGCTCGCCGCGCCCTGAGAGGAGACCTTGGCCGCCACACTCCAGTACTTCATGCTTCCCGAGGACGAGCGGGCACTGTTCCGGAGGCTTGCCGGCAAGGCGCTCACGCTCTACCCGGAGATCTTCCCGCCCGGGACCGTGGGGATCCCGGTGGACGACAGGACGGTCGAGGTCCTCGACCAGGAGGCCTACTACCTGGCGGCCGAGCGGCTCGGGCCGGTGGTGGTGCGCCCGCTGGCCCGCGGCCGCGACCGGGGGATGCTCGAGATCGAGGAGGTCCCGTCGCCGGTCTACCACTACGAGCGTTCGCTCCCGAACGACAAGGGGGAGCTCGTGGGCGGCCGGCTCTGGGCAGAGCTCGACGTGGACGACAGCCCGGGCCAGCGCATCGGGAAGCCTGCCGCGCTGAAGGTGATCTTCGAGGAGGTGAACCAGTTCTTCCGGAGTTCCTGGCGCCGCAGCGACCCCAAGGGCTGGTGGGTGGGGCCGGCGGCCGGGGCTGCCGTGAAGGGGCAGCGGCTCGTCCTCCGGGAGCCCGGGCACAAGGGAAGGACCTACGGGGTCTGGCGGTGAGCGGACCATGGCCGACGGCGGTCGGTCCCCCTTGACCTCCGGCCCGCCAGCGGCTACAAACCGCCCCTCGCGGACCCTTCCAGCGACCAGGTGGGGGATCGTCTAACGGCAGGACGCATGCCTCTGGAGCATGCTATCTAGGTTCGAATCCTAGTCCCCCAACCAATCTTCACCGGGTTGACTTCCAGGCAACCCGGAGCGCAGGAAGCAGCAGGACAGCAGCGCAGCACAGGGGAGTTCTCTGGCCCCTTCGTCTAGCGGTTAGGACGTCGGCCTCTCACGCCGAAAACATGGGTTCAAGTCCCGTAGGGGTCACCAGCATCGCCCCGTCTCCGTCGTCCCGGAGGCGGGGTTTTTCTTTGGGTTTTTCGTCGTGGGAGGGTATCCCTACGGTTCTACTGTGCCCTCGAACTGTGCCTACCCTTCCGGGTATGTCGGTCGGTTCGACGGCCCCTTCCACGACTGACTTCCCGGCCCACGCGGCGGGGTCGATGGCCACAACCGCGCGGCACATCCCCTCCCACTGCATCTCCAGGCGCGTGTAGAAGTCGGCCGCCTTCTGCGGCTTCGGGTGTTTCCTCAAGGATGACGCGGTGGCCGCCCTTCTCAACTTCGGGGCCAGCTCCGTACACCACTCAACTGGACGTTACTCTACCGTAGGTCGGCAAGGTCACCGCCGGCAGGGACATCGTCTGGGCATTCGCGAACAGCGCGCCACCGAGGAGGCCGTTGTCGGTGATGCGGAAGCGCCACTCGGCCTCGGCGTAGATCCAGGCGGTGCCGCGGAGTCGTCCCTGCACGTATCCGCGCCCGGTCGTTCCCTTCGCGTCCCACCCGACCGAGGGCAAGGCCAGGTAGGGCTGGTGCCCGCTCGTCACTCCCTCCGCCCGGAGCCAGAACGCAAGAACGTTCCTGGGCACCTCGTCGGAGACTGTCCTCGAGGCATTCTGAGCCAAAGTTCGTGCTCGACCGGCGGGATTGACGGTCAGCGCAAGAAGCGGACCCGCTCACTCGATTTCGCCGCCGGAGGCTTCGGATCGCGGTCAGTCGTGCTAGTCGGCGGCATTCCGCCCGAAACGCTCGCTCGGGCAGAAGAGTGAATGTTCATCCGGTCATCCCTCCGTTGCTGGTGGTCGCTTGGCAGCTCCACTCAACCACGATGAAGGCCAGATGAATATCATCTCTAAGTGAACGATGTGGTAGGACTCCACAGCTAGGTCCCTCTGGGTGGGAGGTGAGACCCTACTGGGAGCTTGTCGGTACCTCGACCCACCCGTCAAGGTGGGCGCGGTCAGCCTCACGGCCTCCCGCTCCAACCTCGGCAGGGGTGTCGATGCGGCCACCTTTTCGCGGTTTCACCTGTAGTTTCACTCGAAGCACTCACGCGGGGGTAGTGATGCGAACCTGGATCCGGATGGCAGTCCTGGCAGTGACCATGGCTTCCGCGGCGCCCGCCGCGGCGCAGTACACCTTCACCCAGCCCGGCCAGCAGCCCCAGCCGGTCCAGCAGCTCCAGCTCTGGAACAACGTGGCGCGCGTCAACCTGGGCGTGGGGTTCTACAACTCGGGCTGGGCCAACTGCTACTACTGGTACGGCTACAACTGCTCCTCGGGCTCGTATGCGAGCTACATCCCCTTCATGGTGGGCCCGCAGGTCGACTTCAACCTGGGCGGCATGAACAACATCAGTGTCGGATTCACCGTCGCCATGGGATCGGCATCCCTCACCTACTGGGACGGGACGCGCGATGTCACCGACTCGAAGAGCGTCACCCTCTGGGAGCCGACGATCGACTACGTCGCCAAGTTCGGACCTCCGTCCCAGGACACGGTCGGCCGCTTCCGCATCGGCGGCGGCATGTACATCGGTCCCAATTCCACCATCGGCGGCGCGTTCCGCATCGGCGGCGGTGCCTCGTTCCTGAACGCAAGCCGCCTCGGCATCGGCCTCGACATCGTCCTGGAGGGCGGCGGTTACAACGGCTACTGGATCGGCGGCCTCCAGCTGCTCGCATCGCCCGAGTTCCATTTCTAGTCGGACGCCTCACTCGACCGACAGGAGAATCCACATGAGAAGGTTGCTCGCTTCCCTCGTTGCAGTCCTCGTCGCCACGTTTGCCAGCGCCCAGGCTCCCGCCAAGGCGCCGGCCCCGGCCGCGGCCACCCCGGCTCCGGTCGAGGTGGACAATACCGGCACGCCTGGAAAGGCCACGGCCAAGCGGACGGCCAAGGCCACCGCCACGATCACGGCGATCGACGCCGCAGCACGCACCGTCACCCTGAAGGCGAAGTCCGGCGAGATCCAGACCTTCAAGGCGGGGCCGGAGGTGAAGCGGTTCGACGAGTTCGGGGTCGGCGACGTCATCAAGGTCGAGTACGAGCAGGGGCTCGCGCTCGAGTTCCAGCCCGCCGGGTCGGAGAACGTTCCGGTGACTGCGATCGCCACCGGCGGTCGAGCGGAGAAGGACCAGGCGCCCGGCGCCGTGGCCGCGGCAGGAGTCCGGGGCACGGTGACCGTCACCAAGATCGACTCCGCGAAGCGGCTGGTGTCGTTCGAGGGACCCGGCGGGAACGTCTACCAGGTGAAGGCCGGCCCGAAGGTCCAGCTCGAGAAGCTGAAGGTCGGCGACAAGCTCCTCGCCACGTTCGTCGAGGCCGTCGCCATCAAGCTGGAGAAGGCGAAGAAGAAGTAGTCCAGCGCAGGCAGTCCGTGGACGGCCAGGCCCTCCCGTCGAGGCGGGGCTGGCCGCCGCCCTCATCGGAGACGAATCCAATGAACGCTCCACCCCCTGCCTTCGACCTCCCGCGTATCACCCTGGGGGTCCTGGCCATCGGAGTGATGATCGCGGCCAGCGTCTGGGTGATGCGGCCCTTCGTTCTCTCCGTGGTATGGGCGGCGACGATCGCCATCGCCACGTGGCCAATCCTGATCGGCATCCAGGACCGGCTCGGGGGGCGTCGAGGACCGGCAGTGGCCGTCATGGTCATCGCCCTTCTTGCCCTCATCGTCACGCCGATCTGGCTTGGGGTTTCCGCTGTTGCCAGCAAGTCCGAGCGCATCGGGGAGTTCCTGCACTCCCTCGCCTTCGAGGGATTCCCGCCTCCTCCGGCATGGCTCGCGCAGGTCCCGCTCGTCGGCGACCGCCTGGTCGGGAAGTGGCAGGGCTTCACCGGCAATCCCGAGGCGGTCGTCACGCGGCTCCAGCCGCACGCCCAGCAGGCGATCCAGTGGATCGGGTCGAAGGCAGGGGATGTCGGCGG
Organism: uncultured delta proteobacterium; assembly: GCA_963828255.1. Classification (GTDB taxonomy): domain Bacteria; phylum Myxococcota; class Myxococcia; order Myxococcales; family Anaeromyxobacteraceae; genus CAIOAK01. The sequence continues at coordinate 57,815 of CAWHDZ010000015.1, forward strand.
CGTGATCGTCCAGCTCCTGCTCATGGTGGGCGTCGCGGGCATCCTGTACGCCTCCGGTGAGACCGCTGCGCGGGGCGTACTGCGCTTCCTGCGTCGCCTCGCCGGAGAGCGGGGGAGAATTCCGGGATCCTTGCCGCAAAGGCGGTGCGGGCGGTGGCCCTGGGAGTCATCGTCACGGCGGTGGCGCAGACGGTGCTTGCCGGCGCCGGGCTGTTCCTCGCCGGGGTCCCGCACGCGGGGGTCCTCGCGGTCATCGTCTTCGTGCTCTGCATCGCGCAGATCGGCCCGATCCTGGTGGTGGTGCCTGCGACCATCTGGCTCTACTCGTCCGGGGCGGTCGGACGAGGCACGTTGCTGCTCGTCATCTCGGTCGTCGCCCTGACGCTCGACAACGTGCTTCGCCCCATCCTCATCAAGAAGGGGGCCGACCTTCCTCTCGTCCTCATCCTCTCCGGCGTCATCGGCGGGGTGATGGGGTTCGGGGTGATCGGGCTCTTCATCGGGCCCGTGATCCTGGCAGTCACCTGGACGCTTCTCGTCGCGTGGGTCGGCGACATCGACCGGGCTTCACCGGCTCACGAGATCGAAGGAAACGAGCATGGCTGACGGAGGGAGACGGGCGATGGCCCGATCCAGCGTGGCCGATCGTTCGTCGGGCTCGACACCAGGCCGGGATGGGACCTCGCCACCGGGACCTTCATCCCCCTCATGAAGGGCATGGCGGGCTTCTTCGTCGACCGGCAGAAGTCCCTGTCGATCTCGGCGTGGTACCAGGCCACGCTCGCGCAGGCCGCGGCGTCCCTCTTCTTCAAGTACGAGAACGGGATGGGCCTCGCCTACTTCTTCGACTGGTGAAAGGCCCCGCTCCGCCGCTTCAAGGCAGGACCGGTCAAGGTCGCGGTTCAGAAGAACTGATAGAACACCACCCCCAGGACGGGTGCGTGGCTCCGGCTGGGCTGGAGGTAGGTGAACACGGAGCCATTCACCTCGATCACTTGCCCCGCGCCGAACCAGTAGACGCCCAGCTGCAGCCCGAGCTGGATGCGAAACTGGTCCCACATGTCCCGGGAGGTCGACCAGATCCACTCGGCGTTCGCGAACGGCGTGAGCGAGACGGTGTCCGACAGGTCGAACTCCCGCTCCAGCTGGGGCCGGATGCGGAGGCGCCAGGTGAACGACGTGGGGTCCGCGAGCTGCCAGCGCGCCTCGACGCGATTGCGCACCGTGAAGAGGATCTCGCCGGGGACGACGAGGCGAGGCGTGCCCTCCAGCTCGGCGAGGAGGACGTTGGAGGCGGGCGCGGTCCCTTCCACCAGCGACGGGTACCACTCGACGCCCAGCCGGACGTCGAGGCGCCTGCGTCGGGCGAAGTCGGGCGAGATCGTGCGGGTGGTCACGGGTGCCACGAACCACCCGATGTAGACGCCCAGGCCCATCTCGGAGTAGCCCTGGGAAGGGATGAACGTCGGCAGGAGCCTCTGGATGAGCCGGAAGTCGTCGTTCAGCCGCTCGAAGACGTTCAGCTCTGGCTGGATCTGGAGCCCGTCGGACGGGCCGAAGAAGCATGAAGGCCTTCTATCCCAGAACGGCCCGACGGCGACCCGGGAAGACTCGCTCGTCGCACGATATCGCCAGGAAGCCAAGTCGACGGTGAGCGAACCAGAGCTCGTGGAGAGGTCCCGCCGCGCCTCACCAGATCCGGCAGACCTGCTTCCCCACCATCGGCTGCCCCTTCCTGCAGGCGAAGGCCCTCGCGAACGCCGGCACGTTGGGCATGAGTCCGTTGACGCGCCACACGGGCGGGGAGTGGGGGTCGGTCTGGGCGCGGAGCCGGAGCTCCTCGGGGCGTTCGCTGGCACAGGCCCACTGGGCGTGGCCCACGAAGAACCGCTGCTCGGGGGTGAGCCCGTCCCGGGGCTCGAGCGTCTGCCCGGACGTGGCCATCTGCCAGGCATCCCAGGCGAGCAGGATTCCGGCGAGGTCGGCGATGTCCTCGTCGAGCGTCAGCCACGCGTCGATCTTGACGTCATCGACGACCTTGTACTTCGCGTACTGTCCGGCCAGGCACCGGGCCCGCCTCTCGAACTCCCTGGCGTCGGCCGGCGTCCACCAGTCGCGCAGGATTCCCCGGGCGTCGAAGTGGCGCCCCTCGTCGTCGAAGCCATGGGCGAGTTCGTGCCCGACCATGGCGCCCGTGTTGCCGTAACCGGGCGCGAGATCGAGGCCGGGGTCCCAGTGCGGCGGGAGAAGGATGCCGGCCGGGAAGACCATCTCGTTCCGGGATGCGTCGTAGTAGGCGTCCACCGAGGGAGGCGTCAGCTCCCATTCGGTCCGGTCGACCGGCCCCCCGATCTTCGCGAGTTGACGCCGGGTCTCGAATGCCGTGGCGCGCGCGACGTTTCCCGCGAAGTCGTCGCGCGCCACCGCCAGCGCCGAGGAGTCGCGCCAGGCGGCGGGGTGACCGATCATGCGGCGCATCGCCGCGAGCTTCTCCCGGGCCGCACGCCGGGTCTCGGGCGACATCCATTCGAGCCTCTCGAGGCGCGCCCCCATGGCGGCCTGGACCCGCTTCACCATCGCCTCCGCGTCCGCCTTCACCTCGGGGGACAGGACCCGGGCCACGAACATCTCGCCGAGCGCCTCGCCGAGCTCGGCGTCGGTCCACTGCACGCAGCGCTTCCACCGCGGCTCGATCTCCCTCGCCCCACGAAGCTTCGCCCCGTAGAAGGCGAAGTCGGCCTCCTGGAACGGGCTGGAGAGGTACGGCGCCCACGCGTGGACGAGGTGCCAGCGCAGGTAGGCCTTCCACGCGGAGAGGGGCTCCCGCGCGAGCTGGCGATCGAGCGCGGCCAGGAAGTCCGGCTCGGTCACGTTGACCCTGGCCGTCGGCGGCGCCCCCGTGGCCGCCAGGTATTCGTCCCAGCGGAAGGCCTTCGACCCCGTCCGCAGTTCGGCGACCGGCGTGGGGTTCCAGATCCTCCTGGGGTCGCGCTTCTGTGCGACCGTGAGCGACGCCCGGGCCAGCGCGGTCTCGATCCGCATCACCGCCCGCGCGCCTGCCGCGGCCCGGTTGCCCGGGACGCCGGAGAGCCGGAGCGCGTGGTCCACGTGCGCCTGGTAGGCGCCGCGGAGTTCCCTGGAGCGGGCGTCTCCCTTCACGTAGTGGTTGCGATCGGGAAGCCCGAGTCCACCCGCCGACAGCCAGGCCATCTCCTCGCCGGCGTCGGCCTGGGACGGCTCGCTCCCGAAGCCGAAGAGCATGTGGCCGTCCACGTTTAGGTGGAGCCTCGCCACCAGCCTGGCCATCTCCGCCTTGGACCCGAGCGCGTCGATGGCGGCCAGGTCTGCTGCGATGGGCTTCGCGCCTGTCGCCTCGACCGCCTTCTCGTCCATGCAGGCGTGGAAGAAGTCGCCCGCCTTGCGCTCGGCCGGCGTTCGCTCGCCGTCGGGTTTCGCCGCCGCCCGCTCGAGCAGCCCCCAGAGGAGCCTGAGGTTCTGGGTGGCGCCCTTCTGGTGCACGCTCCAGGAAGTCTGGTCTGGCGGGATGGGGTTCCTCCGCAGCCAGCCCCCGCAGGCGTAGGCGTAGAAGTCCACGCAAGGATCGACCAATTGGTCCATCGCCGCGGGGTCGAGGCCGGGCGTGTAGGGAAGGGCCTCGAGGGGGCTGTCGGCGGCGAGGAGGGCGAGGGCCAGGAGGACGCTGGCGCAGGGCATCGGCGAGCATCCTAGCAGCGCCTCCCGTCAGGGCGCGAGGCCGGGCACCAGCTTCACGAGGAGCTCCGAGGCGGCGAGCTGGATGGCGTAGATCTCCAGCGTGTGCCGACCGACGAAGCGCAGGGCGCCGGCGACGTGTTCCGGCGGCTGGACGCGGCTCGGGCCGCGCCGGTACCGGCAGAGGCCGGCGCACAGCAAGCCCAGGCCGAGCGCGAGCGTGGCGAGCTGGGCCGGGGAGAAGGAGTAGACCCGGTTCTCCTGCCAGACGAAGACGACCGCGGCGACCAGGCTCACCACGAGACGCATCGGGCCGGCGTACCCGGTCAGGCTGTCCACCCGCGACGAGTCGCCCACGGCGCCGGCGCCCGCGCCGGTCGAAGGCCTGCCATCGACATGGGCGCGCTGGAACAGCCCGAACAGGGCCCACAGCCACCCCTCCGAGCCGTACTCGACGACACTCTCGGCCACGGGGAGCGCGGCGACGAGCGCGACGACGAGGAGGGCGGCGCCGCCCCGGCCGTGACGCCGCAGGAAGGCCTGCACGGGGGGACGCGCCCAGCGGATGAGCGCGAAGCTCAAGAGGATGTTCGGCGCCTCCCAGCTCCACCCGGCGTTCCAGCTGGCGAGCAGGGTCAGGAGGACCCCGAGCCCGATCCACCGGAGCGGGACGGTCCGGGTCTGCGCGAAGCCGATGAGGAAGAAGAAGATGGGAGCCGCCAGGCACCCGATGGCGCTCCACCACGAGTCGTCCTCCATGAAGAACTGACCGAAGTGACCGACGGAGACGAGGAGGATCGCGCCGGCCTTCATCCAGTCGGTTCCGTCGACGAGGGGGCGTGGGCTGGCGCTTCTCGTCATCCGGGGAGACGGTCGCCTCGCGGTCGAAGTGCGAAGGGGGGATGGGGAGGCGGGCCGCTCGCCGGCTCCGCCGGGCTGCCCTCGTAGGTGCCCGGGGTCAGCCGCATCTCCTTGAGGACGAGGGACAGCGGCCCGACGGCGGTGTCCCGCTCGAGGACCGCGCCGCCCATCACGGTGGCGCCGAAGTCCACGGTGCAGCGATCCTCGATGCGGGTCCGCTTCACCTTCAGCATCATGTTCTCGAAGCTGTGGAACTGCAGGAAGCCGTCGATGACGCAGTCGTCGCCGAAGCGCACCGCGTTCCAGTCGGAGCACTGGCGCGGCTGGGTCACGATCGTGCGGCGGCCGATCCTGCAGCCCATCCACCGGAGGACGGGGTTCGCGAGGACCGTCCCGGCGGTGAACTCCAGGGGCCGCCTGCACCATGCGATGAAGCAGTCCTGCGCGAAGAAGTAGGCGAGGTGGCGCCACGACCAGAAGGGCGTCGCGTGATCGGCTCCCCAGACGCGCCCGACGAGGGCCGCCTTGACCGCTACGGAGAGCACGACGAGGCCGACCTCCGCGAGGATTGCCGCGGCCACCGCGCTCGCGATCGGATGCCCCACGAACCGCAACAGGTGGACGTAAGCGATCGCGAAGACGAGCCCCTCGGCGAAGCGCAGCAGGCCGATGGCGAAGAGGTCGTTCAGGAAGACCCGGACGGCGAAGAGACCGAAGCCGGGCAGCTCGCGGGCCACCTCCCCCGCCTGGACCGGCGCGCTCCCGAACCTCACCGGCGGATTGCCCGCCACGGTGATGGGCTCGCCGGGCCGCGACCGCATCTGTCTCCGGAACTGGATGTCGCTCGCCGGCGTGGAGACGCCCAGGAGGAAGTTGGAGGGGAGGTTCCCGTGCTCCGCCACGCAGTTGTTGCCGCTGAAGAAGTTTCGGGGCAGGTCGAGCGGGCGAAGCGTGAGGTGCTCGGGCCCCGGGTCCAGCATGCTCGTCATGGACCCGTTGCACCAGAACGCCTGGGAGTCGGCGCTGACGAGTTCCGGGACGAGGTTGATGAGGACGTCGCATTCCGAGGCGCCCACCCTCGGGAAGCGCACGCCGGCAAGTGCCCGGAGGTACTGCCCGATGACGGTCCAGGTCCAGAGCGCCTGGATGCCGTTCATCTTCTTCATCCGGTACAGGAGGAGCGCGCCCCGGAGCCCGTGCGAGGGGTAGAGCCCCGGCGAGGCGGCCGTGAAGCGGAGGAAGAGGCAGCCCAGCAGCGAGGTCGCGACGGCGGTGACCCAGGTGGTCACGAACGCGTAGATCGCGAGGTGCCAGGCGACCTCGGACAGCGGGGTCACCTGGAAGTACGCGCTGCGGAGCCCGGCCTCCCCCGCAAACGCGAGGTCGCGGGCGATCCAGAGGATTGCAGCGGCGGGGACCACCGTCAGGCAGAGGGAAAGGAACGTCTGCATGAGGACGTTGGCGGTCTCGAGCAGCCAGATCGGGTGCGCGTACCGGCAGGCGTTCGCCGTTCGCTCCAGCCTCGTGCAGCGGCCGACGCGTCGCGCGGGCGCTCCCTCCCAAATCTCCCCGGGACCCACGTCTCCGTGGACGGGGGTCAAGGGGGTGACCCACGCGCCTGCACCCACGGTCGTGCCGGGGGCCACGCCGGCACGTGTCCCGATCCTGCAGCGGCTCTCCAGGCGGACGGGACCGACGTGCAGATGCGGCCCCGACCACCTCGTCGCCTGGACGTAGGCCCCGGTCGAGATGGAGACGTCGTCCCCCATGGAGATCAGGTCCAGGGGACCGGAGAGGGAGGCGTCGTGCGCGCACTGGACGTTCCGCCCCACCGTCGCGCCGAGCCGCCGCAGCACGTAGGAGAGAAGGGGCGCGCTGCGGTACATCGTGCCCAGCGACTGGAGGACCGTGCGCTCCATCCGGCCGATGCACCAGACCTTCAGGTGCATCCGGCTCCACTTGCGGTAGATGCCCGGGGCCACGCGGGTCCCGAGAAGGACCTTCCCGAGCAGGCGCTTGAGCGCCAGGACCCAGAGCAGGGCGGCGAAGGGCGCGGCGAGCCCCACCATGTACAGGAAGGCCCCGAAGGCGAGGTACTCCTGAAGGTTGGCGGTCGCGAAGAAGGCGCCGGCGTCGATGAGGCCCAAGGAGACGAAGGCGACCGCCAGCGCCGGCGCGTACAGGACCAGCGCGAAGAGGACTTGCAGCGCGGTGAAGGCCCCCACGGACAGCACCGGGTCGCTCTCGGGGGCGATGCGGCTCTCGTCGGACCTCACGGGCGGTGACGAAGCCTCCGGCGCAGGCCGGGGAGCCCGCGGGCGGCTGGCCACCTTCCTTGCCGTGTCGCAGTCCCCGAGGAGATCCCGGACCTGCACCGCCCATCCCGCGGCCTGGAGGCGCTGCGTCAGCCGCGCCATGGTGATCGAGTCGCCGCCTGCCCGGGCGAAGCCGTCGTCCGGCCCCAGAGGACCCGGGAAGACGGCCCTGCAGATGGTCAGGGCCTCCTCGCACGCGGGGGCCAGGCCGGCATCGGCGTCCCGCGGCCGGGCCGGACCGCCCTCCTGATCCGGCGCGCGTTCCGGGGATTCCGTGCCGGCGCCGGCCGCCTCCGATCCCGCCTCGCCCGGGGGACGAGGGAGTCTCGGGAGGCGCCTGCGGTCGATCTTCCCCGAGGCCGGCTGCAGGAAGAACCCCTCCACGAGGAAGATCCGGGTCGGGACCGACGGCGCGGGAAGCTGGCGGGCGAGGGTCGCCGTCACCTGCGCCGCCCACTGGGCTGGGGCCTGAGCGACCGCCGGGGCCCCTCTATCTCGAATCGACGGCGCGACGACGAAGGCGACGAGCGCGTCGCCCTGGGCGTCGACGACGGCGGCCTCGATCTCGCCGAACTGCGTCTGGAGGACGTCCTCGACCGCCTGCGCCTCGACGCGGTGGCCGCGCACCTTGAGCTGCGCGTCGATCCGGCCGAGGAAGTGCACGCGCTGCGTCCGGATGTCGATCCGGCAGCGATCGCCGGTCCGGTAGAGGCGGCCGAACCGGGGGTGGGTGATGAACTTCTCGGCGGTCATCTCGGGGAGGTTGCGGTACCCCCGCGCGACGTGCACGCCGCCGACGCAGAGCTCCCCCACCTCCCCGTGGGGCAGCGGGCGGAGACCGCCGACCTCGAGGACGACGTAGGTGACGTTGGGAAAGGGGGAGCCGATGGTGACGGGCTCCCCCGGACGCAGGCTCTGACGGCTCGTGTCGGTGCTCGCCTCGGTGGGGCCGTAGGTGTTGATGATCTGCCGCCGTCCCCGGGTCCACGGCTCCACGAGCGCGCTGGGGAAGGCCTCACCGGCGGGCACGACGTAGCGGCACAGCGGATAGGGCAGGTCCAGCTCGGGCGCCTGCGTGAGGGTGGTGAGGAGAACCGGCGGGCAGAAGAGCACCGTGACCTCCGCCTGGCGGAGGATGGGGAGGAGGTCCGGGCCGGACCGGACCTCCTCCTTGGTGAGCAGGACCACGGCGCAGCCCGACACCCAGGCGCCGTACATCTCGGAGATGCTGCCGTCGTAGCCGAGGGACGAGGTGAGCGAGCTCGCGTCGAGGCCGGGGAGGAGATCGAAGTAGTCGGCGTAGGTGAGGGCCAGGTTCACGTAACCCGCGTGTGGACACTCGACGCCCTTGGGCATCCCGGTGGTCCCGCTCGTGTAGAAGATCGTCGCGAGGCGCTGCGCGGGGTCGTCCAGCCACGGCGGCGGCTCTCGCCGGCGCGGCTTCTCCGGGAGCCTGAGGACGTCGAGCGTCGGCAGGCCGCGGAAGCCGTCATGGCCCCGCGTGAGGACGACCACCGGCCGCGCGTCGTCGATCATGTGGCGGATCAGGGCGTCCGGCAGGGTCGTGTCGAGGAACACCACGGTGCCGCCGGCCTTGAGGATGCCGAGGTGAGAGGCCACGATCTGCCAGTTGTCCTGCGACATCGCGACGGCCACGACCTGGTCCGGGCCCGTGAGGTAGGGAGAGACGGCGCCGGCGATCGCCTCCGCGCGCGCGTCGAGCTCGGCGAAGGTGAGGGAATCTCCGGTGTGCGGGATCTGCAGGGCCGGGAGATCCGGGAACCGCCTGGCGGAGCGGCTGAAGATCTCCGTGAGCCACCGGGCCCCGGCCTGGTGCGGCGCGTTCACGAGGTGGCGATCGCCGAAGACCTCGGTCAGGCCGTACGGGCAGGTGTCCTCCGGCCCGCGCGGTGCCCGGGCCGCCCGGAGATACAGCCGCCACGCGACGAAGGTCAGACCGACGAGGACCGCGAAGGCGGCTGTCACGAGGATGGCTGGCACGATCCCGCCCCGGCGGCAGAGCTTGCCCGGAGCCTCCCCTCTAGTCGAAGTACCGCTGAAGCGTTCCGGCCCGGCGGACGTCGAGGGTGACGCAGTGGGGCCCGCCGCCCAGCATCTTGGCGTGCCGCAGCTTCACTGGGACGACGTCGAGCCCCTCCTTCTCCAGGAGCTTCCGCAGGGCGGTCTGGTCCCGATCGACCATGACCACGTCCGGGCTGACGCTGAAGAGGTTCATGTCGATCCAGTCGCTGCCGATGCTCTTCGACAGGTAGTCGGCGTCGAATCGGTTCGTGTTCTCCATGGGCGGGCTGTAGATGACCTTCCACTGCTTCAGGACCCCGGGCAGGGTGTCGTCGCTGACGCGGGCCGGATTGCACAGGATCAGGCCGGGGCGCAGGGCCACGAAGGTCGAGTCGATGTGGCTCCCGTAGTACACGTCCTCGAGGAAGTGGACCCGGAACTCATCGCCGAGGATCGCCTGCAGCCAGCGGCCTCCCAGCTCGTTGCCCGTGGAGCTGACGAGGTAGATCAGGTCACGGCCGAGACGCAGGACGTTCGCCGCGTCGAACGCGGGCTCGTCGTTCCGGGGAGTGGGCTTCGCCAGGTCGACGTCGAAGAGCGAGTCGAGGAGCATGGGCCGGGGGGCGCTGAACCAGCGCGCGCCCGACCTCAGGTACTCCATCAGCAGCGCGCGATAGCTGAAGGTCTCCTGGGCGCGGCTCCGGATGACGTTGGGGGTCTCGATGATCCGATCGCCGATCACCAGCAGGATGTCGCGGGGGCAGTAGTTGTAGTAACCCTGGGCCTCCCAGTGGACGGTGGAGAAGCGGGCCTCGTGCGGCCAGGTCTCCGGGCGCCGGACGGCGACCCCCAGGCCTCGCAGGATGCTGACGAACTCGTCCAGGTCCTCCGCCGTCTCCTCGACGATCCGCTGCGGGAACGGGCCGCGCGGAATCTCGGCCAGCGAGCGGTCGGGAAACTCGGCCAGCTGCGTGCTCGGGTCCGGCGTGGGAAACCGCGCGCCCACCGGGTTGCCGACGATGACCTCCTCCAGCGGATCCCACTCGTTGCAGCTCCAGACCCGTGACATCGGTTGCCGCGCCTCCTCGCCCGCGATCCCGGAAGCTCCCCGCTCCGGGCGGGCCACTCTAGCACGCGCGGCCGGGACCGAAGCGCCGCCCCGGGGCCGCCTCGGGACCCAGCGTTCGCAGCTCGACGGACGCGCCGGCAACCCGGGCCGCCAGCGCGGCCACGTGGCCCGGGGCGCTCAGGTCGATCAGGGTCCAGTCCGACGGGAGGGTGCCTCCGTCGAGGGTCGCGAGGATCGCTGCCTCGCGGCCCAGCGAAACGGTCAGCTCGGCGAGCGGTGCCGAGATCCCGATCCCCAGCGCCTTCAGCACGGCCTCCTTCCGGGTCCACCCCCGCAGGAACGCCCCGGACTTGTCCACCGCCTCCGCGAGCTCGCGCCGCTCGGGCTGGGAGAAGACCCGCTCCGAGAGGCCCTCCCAGTCCGGCACCGGGGCCTCGCGCTCGGCGTCGATGCCGACGTCGAAGCCGGTGGCGACGGCGATCAGGGCGCGCCCGTGCGTGTGCGAAACGCTGAAGCGGACGGCGGCATCGGCTGCGTCGATCTCGGGTTTCCCCCTCGGCCCGTAGCGGAAGCGAAGGTCTTCGGGGCGGGTGGCGAGCCGCTCTCCGAGGACGAGGCGGAGCGCCGCGCGGCAGGCGATGAACCGGTCGCGGTGCACGTCGCGCAGGAAGGTGCTCGCACGGCCCCGCTCGTCCGGCGAGAGCAGCCGCGCCAGCCGCGGGACGCGCTCGCGGAGGGACTCGAGATCGAGCTGCCACACGGTGACGCTGCGGTCGTGGATCATGCCGCTTCCGGCGCTAGGAATCGAGCGGGGCGAAGAAGTCCGGCACCGGGACCGCCTCTCCGGCAGCGAGGGCGCGGTCGTACAGCCACTTTCCCACCGCCACGTCCAGGACGCCGAGGCCGAACGGGGAGAAGACGACGGCCTTTCCGTGGTCGACGGCGCAGCGCCCCTCCAGGACGTCCGCCAGCGTCCCGGCGACGAAGGACCGTGAGCCGACCTGCTTCTCGGCGAGGTGCACCGAGGTCTCCGCGCGCATCACGTGGTCGACGTCGTCGACCACGTTGCAGGCCTTCAGGATGAGCTCCGGCGCCAGGTCGCGCAGGGAGAGGTGGAGCACGACCGGGCGATGGGCCAGGAACTGCGGGTCATGGATGTGCGGCGCCGGGGCGACCGTCGTCAGGAGCACCAGGTCCGCGCCCCGCGAGGCCGACGCGAGATCCGGCATCACCTCGACGGGTGCCTGCCCGCCGCCCAGTCGGCTGGCGAAGCGCCTCGCCGCGAGGGGGTCGAGGTCGTAGGCCCGGACGTTCCCGAGGGTCCAGCCGGTTCCGAGAAGGAAGCGGAGGACGTACCGCGCGATGAGCCCGGTGCCGACGACGGCGAGGGTCCGGGCGTGGCGCCCCCCGGGCACGAGGTGCTCGGCCGCGAGCGCCGCGGACGCCGCCGTTCGCGCAGCCGAGAGGATCGATCCCTCCAGGCAGGCGATGGGGTAGCCGCTCTCGTCGTCGTTGAGGATCAGGACGGCGGAGGCGCGGGCGAGCCCGCGGGAGACGTTGTCGGGGTAGCTCGAGATCCACTTCATGCCCGACACCCGCCAGGGCGCTCCGAGGTGGGCCGGCAAGCCGATGATGCGGGCGCTGGGCCTCGCCGGGAAGCGCAGGAACACGCTGTGAGGCATCGAGGTCAGGCCGTGCGCGTGGGCGAGGTACGCGCGCTTCACCACGTCGACGCAGCCCGGGAGGTCCTCGTCGAGGAGGCGCGCGATCGTCGGTCCGGTGACGACGTGGAACATCAGGGCCTGCTGACCGCCACGCGCAGCCTCGGCGATTCGTCGGCCGCCCGCGAGCCGGCGCCGGAGGCCGGGGACTCCCCGGGGGCCGACCCGAGGCGATCGAAGACGTTGTGGAGGTACCCGGCGCCGCCGTCGCAGCAGAGGAAGAGCACGCGGGGTCGCACCCTCGTCGTCTCGCCGGCGAAGTACCTCCGGATCGCGGCGTAGCAGCTCCCCGACGACCCGCCCACGAACAGGCCGTGCCGCTCGAGCAGCTCGTGGCATGCACCGATCGTTTCGGCCTCCGGCACGATCACGACGTCGTCGATGAGCGCGTGCTGCAGCAGGGCAGGGCGGATGCTCGAGCCCAGCCCCGGGATCCGACGCGGCTTGGGCGGATGCCCGAAGATGACGGAGCCCTCCGAGTCCACCGCGACGATCTTCACGCGCGGGTCGTGCTCCTTCAGGCGCCTGGAGACGCCGGCGATCGTCCCGGCGGTGCTCACCGCGACGAAGACGTAGTCGACGGACGGAAGGGCCTCGACGATCTCGCCGGCCGTCAGGCGGTAGTGCGCATCGATCGCATCGGTGTTGCCGTACTGGTTCGGCCAGTAGGCGCCGGGGATCTCCGCCAGGAGGGCGCGGACCATCTGCAGGCGCGACTTGAGGTAGCCGCCCGCGTCGTCCGGCTCGCTGACCTTGACCACCCGGGCGCACTGGGCCCCCAGGGACGCCTCGAGGAGCGGTGACGTGTTCGGGTCGATGACCGGGATGAAGTCGAGGTCCAGCATGGCGGCGAAGAGGGCCAAGGCGCGGCCGAAGTTCCCGGACGAGGATTCGACGAGGGTCGTCCCCGGACCGATCTCCCCCCGCTCGATGGCTCGCTTGAGGATCCAGAGCGCCGGCCTGTCCTTCAGGCTGCCGAGCCCGTTCAGGAACTCGAGCTTGGCGAACAGGTCGAGGCGGTCGTCGGCGACTCGCACGACCGGTGTTGGCCGGAGCATCCGCTCCAGCATCGCGACCCGGTCGAGGAGGCGGCCCTTTCGGGTCATTGCGAGACTCCTCCTACTGCGGCGCGGGAACCACGACGTAGTAGGGCCCGAAATCGCTCCCCTTCAACCAGTTCGGCCCGCAAACCTGGAAAGGCTCCCCCTTGACGGACACCGAGGTGCAGCCCGATGGGAGCTCGCTCAGCTGCGTGTTCATCGGGAGCTTGGTGGTCAAGGGGGCCGGAGGACGAGGGGGCGGCGGCGCGACGTAGACCGGCGGCGGAGCGTAGTAGACGGGCGGCGGCGCGTAGTAGACGGGGCGCGGGGCGTAGTAGACAGGGGCGCGGACGACGACCCACGCCGCGGTGGGGCGCGGCAGGGCCACGACCAGGGTGACGGCGAGGGCGAGGAGGCTGGCGCGCATGCGGGGCTCCTACCGGAAGGCGCTGCAAGCGTCGCGGAACTCGACCTGCGCGACGCCAGCGGGCCTTGGAAGGGCGAAGGTGGAGGCCGGCAGCTCCCGGTCCAGCTGCCAGTCGAAGTACTCGGAGGAGAAGTGGGGGCTCCGCGGATGGTCCGTATAGACCACGGCCGCGCGGGCCGGCAGCGCCGTGGCCGGGTCGATCCAGAGCTCGAGCTGTAGCCCGGGGCTGACGACCAGGATGTGCTCGGTCTTCTTCCCGTCCACGGTGGACGGACCGAGGCCCGCGACCTGCGTGGCCCCCTTGGTGATGGCGGCGAACGGGTCCGCGACCAGGATCTCGTCCGACGGGAAGGACAGCCCTCCCTGCTCCGCCGCGGCGAAGATCATGGCGTCGAGGGTGGGCGGGGCGGCCGTGGTCCCCCACGCGCCGGCGCCGGGCGAGAAGGCGGTCATCGCCTTCCCGTCGTAGGCGAACCGGAACTCGGGCAGGTCTCCTCCCCGACTCACCGCCAGGCCATCGGGGCGCCGCACCGCCACGTGGGCGCCGTTGACGAAGGTGGCCAGCGCGCCTCCGGCCACCGGCAGCTCCAGTGCCACACGGGCCCGGAACGTGAACGTCCGGGCTCCCCGGAGCCGATCGCTCATCTTCTTCACCAGCGCCAGGGACGCCGGGTCGCGCTCCGGCGCCGGCTGGGCGGCCGGCGCTTCCGCGGTGGCCGCCGGCGGCGTGGGCGGGGACGGTGAGGGGGCCAGCGTCGCTTGCCCGCCCGCGGAGAGGAGTAGCGCGATGGCCCAGCTGGCGAAGCTCATGTGGCCCTCCCTGGTGCCCGTGCGCAAGAATACAAGAGAGGCAATCTAGCACAGCCATGTGCGCTGGACGGGGAGACACGCCGGTGGCGTTGCCGGAGGAGGATGACTATGATGCGGCCTCGGATTGGAAGCGAGTGGACTCCTGAGGAGGGTGACGTCATGACCGGACTGAAGGCGGTTTCTGCCGTCCTGGTGGGATTGGGCATCTTCGTATCGATGACGGAGGTCGCCTCCGCGCAGCTGCGGGGCAAGCGCGGCCCACCCGCCGCCGCGGAGGCGCCGGCGCAGGCTCCCTCGCTCCCACCCGCGGTCAGCCAGGCCTTCCAGGCCCGCTTCCCGCAGGGCAAGATCACGGAATCCGAGTCGGAGGCCACGGACGGCGTCACCCTGTACTACGTTGACTTCACCGAGGGTTCCGCCGAGAAGACGGCCACCATCTCCGCCAGCGGCATCGTGATGGAGGTCGGGCAGCCGATCTCGTCGAGCAGCGTCCCCGCGGTGGTGATGAACGCGATCAAGAAGGCAGCCGCCGGCGCGAAGATCGGAGAGATCATGCGCACCGAGATCACCCACGAGGCCGAGAACGGCGCCGTGACCAAGCTGCCGACGCCGGACACCGAGTACACCGCCGAGCTGACGAGCGGGAAGAAGTCGGGCGAAGTGACCGTCGGCTCGGACGGGACCGTGGTCGACCCGGTCAGCTGGGAGTAGGCCCGGGGGCGACCCGGAGCTGACCAGCCTCTCGGTCGCCCAAATACGATACGTGAATGGAACGGCGTTCGACGCGGCGTGGGGCCGGGAGCTGACGACGGTATCCAGCTCCACGATGGCGAGGGTCTCGGCCCATCGGCTCCAGGAACGGCGGAGCAGGGTCCAGAAGACCCGATCGGCGGGCCGGATGTCGGGGGTGCCTCCGCCCGGCCAGGGTGACGAGCTGTTGGCGGAGGGCCAGGTTCTCGAGGACGAGATCCTGGCGAGGGCGCATCCCCGAGAGGAGCGTCGGCAGCAGGGCTACGGGTAGGCGGACCATCGAGGCGGGGAGAATCCCGGCCCTGGCAAGAATCGTCAATGGTTCCGGCGCGGCTGGACATGTGGCGAGCGAGAGGCGCGACGGCTGATCGCGAGCGCCGCCGGGACGGTTTCACCTTTCTGGAGCGGGGTCCTCGACCACGCAAGCGGCAACGAACCCGGTGCTCGTGCGGCCCTCGCCGAGGTCACCCGGGAATGGGGCGCGACCAAGCCCAGGCGCGTGGCCGACATCCATGCTTTGCTTGGCGAGAAAGACCTGGCCTTTCAATGGCTCGATCGGGCACTGGAGCAGCGCGCGCTGGCGGTGTCGTTCAGCCGCCAGGGCAGCCCGGCCAGCGGGAGGTCAACGAGGCGATCATCGAGCAAGTGCGCAAGAGGCTGTCGGCAGAGGAGTTCCAGGCACTCCGGGGAGCCGCATCGTCCCAACCTGGGTGGATGGTGGAGGCTTTCCTGCGGCACGAGCGGGGCGCCCCCCGGATCGAGCTGGACGTGGACGCCGGGGAGCTCCGCGTCCACTACGAGACCGCGCTCCCGCCCGCGGCGGGGTATCTCGACCGTACCGTCCTCGTGGAGTTCGGGGGCCGCAACAGCCTCGAACCGAGCGAATCCAGGTCGATCGAGCCATACCTGGCCGCCCAGGTGCCTGGCCTGGAGTTCCCCGTAGCCAAGGTCGATGTCCTGCGCGGCGAGCGGACCTTCTGGGAGAAGGCCACGCTCATTCACGCCGAGTGTGGGCGCGGCGAGCTGAGGCCAGGCCGGGAGCGGATGTCCAGACACTGGTACGATCTGGCCAGGCTCGCGGATCACGACATTGGCCGGCGAGCCGTCCCTGACCGAGCCCTGCCGGTATTCGACGAGATCATCGAACGACTGAGACGGCTGGAGAAGGAGATCAACGGCACCTCATCACGCGGCACCTGAGCCGCCATCGGGCGAGTCGAGGACCCTGAGCTTCTTCTTTCCCTGGAGCGTTGCGACCCACTATCACTGAGGGAACGAAGTCATGACCAGGAAGAACCTCACCACCATTCACCCGGGAGAGTTCCTCGCCGAGGCGCTCGGGGAACTTGGACTCTCCCAGGCGGCGTTCGCGCGTGCCATCGGCGTATCCCCGATGCGGATCTCCCACGTGGTGAAGGGAACGCGACCGGTGACGGCGGAGCTCGCCCTTCTGTTCGGCCGGGCATTCGAGCAGTCTCCGCAGTACTGGCTGAATCTACAGGCCGACCACGATCTCAAGGTCGCCGGGACCAAGATCGGGCCACGTCTGCGCGCCATCCACTCGGTCACCCACCCGTAGGCCGCTGCGATGCCGCTCGAAGTGCCGCGACCCGGTCCGCCTTCTCCAGGAGTTCACGCGCGCCCGCCCGCCAGGACGAGCGGCGCGCGTGCCGTGTACGCGACCACCCCGGAAGCGAGCCGATGCCAGAGCCGGTGATCACCTTCACCTTCCGGGGAGCTCGTAGCCGTACCGTGCAAGCACGCCCCGGGCCGCGTCTCCCAGCATGAACGCAGCCAGCTCCCGGGCCAGCGCGGGTTGCTTCGTCCCCTTGATGACGACGCCCGCCTGCTCGACCCTCGGGTACAGGTCGGACGGAACGAGCCACGTCCTTCCCTGCTCGGAGAGCGGCGGGATCTTGGCGAGGGAAAAGGGCAAGAACGCCGCCTGAGCGGCCTCGGACTGCACGAACTGGGCAGCCTGGTTGACGTTCTGGCCCATCACGATGCGTTCCTTCACGGCGTTGAAGACCCCTGCCTTCTCCATGGCTGCCTTCGCTGCCCGCCCGTACGGAGCCACGTTCGGATTGGCGATGGCGATCCTCTGGACCGAGGGGTCGGCCAGTGCCGCGAGCCCCTTGCCGTCGAGGTCGAGCGTCGACCTCTTCGGGACCCAGACGACGAGGTTGCCGTAGGCGTAGGGGAACGCCTTGCCATCGGCGAGCCCCTGCTCGACCATCTTCGCCGGATACCCGGAGTCGGCGGAGAGGAAGAGATCGAACGGAGCGCCGTTGGCAATCTGGGCGAAGAACGTGCCCGAGGCCCCGAAGGTCGACTTCACCTCGACCCCCGGGTTCATCGCCTGGAAGAGCTTCGTGATCTCCTCGAAGGCGGGCTTCATGCTGGCAGCCGCGGCCACCGAGATGGACCGCGGTTCGGCGGCGCTCGCTGGTGCGGTGAGGGACGCGGTCAGGAGCAGGGCGAGGGTGCGATGCAGCATGTGACCTCGAAGGCGACTACGACTTGCCGATGCTCGACAGCTGGCCCTGGAGCGCGAGCCTGTCCAGCTTCTCCAGCGGAAGGCTCAGGAAGAGCTCGATCCGGCGACGGAGGGCGGTGGCGGCCTCCCGGAAGGCGCGCCGCCTGTCATCGTCCGACCCCTCGACCGCGGCCGGGTCCGGCACGCCCCAGTGCGCGGTCATCGGATGCCCGATCCACACGGGGCAGGCCTCGTTCGCGGCGTTGTCGCAAACCGTGAAGATGAAGTCCATCTGAGGAGCGCCTGGCTTCGCGAACTCGTCCCAGCTCTTGCTGCGGAAGCCGTCCGCAGGGAGACCGGACCTTCGGAGCTCCTCCAGGGCGAAGGGGTTCACGACGCCCTTCGGCTGGCTCCCGGCAGAGAAGGCCCGGAAGCGCCCCTTGCCGAGGTGTTGCAAGATGCCCTCGGCGAGGACGCTTCTCGCCGTGTTGCCGGTGCAGAGGAAGAGGACGTTGTACACGCGCTCGCTCACACGGGCCTCCGGTCGGACTTTGGCGCCGGGAAGTCCCCGACGCAGTTCTTGACCCCGTCGATCCGGGCCTGCTCCAGCGGGAAGTACCTCTTCCGAAGCCACAGCGACACGTTCACGAGGCCGATGAGCACGGGGACCTCCACGAGCGGCCCGATGACTGCCGCGAAGGCGGCTCCGCTCGACATGCCGAAGGTGGCGACGGCCACCGCGATGGCCAGCTCGAAGTTGTTCGATGACGCCGTGAAGGAGAGGGTCGCCGTCTGCCCGTAGCTCGCTCCCACCTTCCGGCTCATGAAGAAGGACGCGAAGAACATGATGACGAAGTAGAGGAGCAGCGGGATGGCGATGCGCACCACGTCGAGGGGGACCTGCACGATGGTCTCGCCCTTGAGCGAGAACATGAGGACGATGGTGAAGAGAAGCGCCACCAGCGTGATGGGCGAGATGCGGGGGATGAAGACGTTCCGGTACCAGTCCTCGCCCTTCCATCGGCGCAGGAGGATCCAGCTCGCGAAGCCCGCCAGGAACGGGATGCCCAGGTAGATGAAGACGCTGGTGGCGATCTCCCCGATGGTGATGTGCACGTCGGCCCCGGAGAGCCCCAGCCAGCGCGGCAGGACCGTGATGAAGACCCAGGCGTAGACCGAGAAGAAGAGCACCTGGAAGATCGAGTTGAAGGCCACGAGGCCGGCCGCGTACTGCCGGTCCCCGTCGGCCAGGTCGTTCCACACGATGACCATGGCGATGCAGCGCGCCAGCCCGATGAGGATGAGCCCCACCATGTACTCGGGCTTGTCGCGCAGGAAGATCACGGCCAGGGCGAACATCAGGATCGGGCCGACGAGCCAGTTCTGGACCAGCGACAGCGCCAGGACCTTTCCGTTCTTGAAGACCAGCGGAAGCTCGTCGTAGCGGACCTTGGCGAGCGGCGGGTACATCATGAGGACGAGGCCGATGGCGATGGGGATGGACGTGGTTCCCACGCTCAAGCGGCCCAGGGCCGGCACGACCCCTGGTACGAGGTAGCCGAGGGCGACGCCTGCGCCCATGGCGAGGAAGATCCAGAGCGTCAGGTAGCGATCGAGGAAGGAGAGGCGGCGGGCGACGGAGGCGGCCATGGCTCAAAGGCTCCCGACGAGCGCCTTGAGGCGGCGAAGGGCTCGCGGCTCGACGCAGTAGCAGACGCGGGGGCCGTCGATCTGGCCTCGGATGAGACCGGCCTCCTTCAGGACCTTGAGGTGCTGGGAGACCGTGGATTGGGCCAGCGGAATCTCGTCCACGATGTCCCCGCAGATGCAGGCCTCGCGGCGGACGAGCAGCCGCATGATCTGGACCCGGGCCGGGTGGCCGAGGGCCTTGGTCAAGGTCGCGAGTTCCTGGTCCGCCTCCGTGCCTTCCACGGGCCGCACGTCGGGCACATCGCGACGGGCGTTTGCTGGAGCCGGGGGAGCACATCGCATCGGGGTCGCCATGGTTCGGATTTCTACGATGAACGAGCAAGGGGCGCAACCGGGCCAGGGCGAGTTCACGGAACTTTCACCGTTGAAGAGCGCGGCATCCTGGCGCATGCGCTTGGATTGCCAGTACATCGTATTGATGCGATAAGATAGCCATCCATCCGAAGGGGTCCAGGGTCATGAGCAGGGGTTTCAGGTCGGCAGGGTTCGCGCTCGCATTGGTCGCGACGGTGGTGCTCCAAGGGTGTGACGTCACCCGTGCCGAAGGCCCGGTCGCGAGCTCGCCCAGGCCGGCCGCGACGCAGAGGATTCCCCGCCTGGTCGACCTGGGCGCGGGCAAGTGCATCCCGTGCAAGGCGATGGCGCCGATCCTGGATGGGTTGAAGACCGAGTACGCCGGCCGGATGGACGTGCAGTTCATCGACGTCTGGAAGGACCCCGACGCCGGGAGGGCCTACGGGGTCAGCATCATCCCGACGCAGATCTTCTACGCGGCCGACGGGCGCGAGCTGGCCCGCCACCAGGGCTTCATGGACAAGGATGCGATCCTCGCCCAGTGGAAGGCCCTCGGAGTGAGCCTCTAGCGGGCGGACGATGGGCGAGATCCTCACCGCCTTCGGGAACGCCTTCGCGGCGTCGGCGGCGCTCGCCCTTCCGGCTGCGTTCCTCTGGGGCGTTCTCTCGGTCGTCCTGAGCCCGTGCCACCTTTCGAGCATCCCCCTCGTGGTCGCTTACATGAACGGGGGCGCCGAGTTCCCCACCGGCCGCCGCGCCCTCGTCATCTCCACGAGCTTTGCGGTCGGAATCCTGGGCAGCATCGTGGTGATCGGGGTGGTCACCGCGGCGGCTGGGCGGATGGCAGGCGACGTCGGCCGCTGGGGTACGTATGCCCTGGCGGCGGTCTTCTTCGGGGTCGGCCTCAACCTGATCGGGGCGCTGCCCCTGCCGACGTGGACGACGCCCACCGCCGGGACGAATCGGCGCGGGCCGCGGGGAGCGCTCGTTCTCGGCCTGGTCTTCGGGGCCGCGCTCGGGCCGTGCACGTTTGCGTTCATGGCGCCGCTCCTCGGCCTCGCGTTCCGGTCGGGCGCGGAGCAGGCGGCCTACGGCGCACTCCTCGTGGCCGTCTACGGGCTCGGTCACGGTGCGGCCATCGTCGCCGCCGGCGTGTCGGCCCAGATCGTCCAGCGCTGGCTCGCCTGGAGGAACGGCCAGCGGGCCGCAAGGCTGGTGCGCGGAGCCGCGGGCCTGGCGGTCATCGCGGGCGGCGTCTACTTCCTCTACACGGCGACGTGAGCGAACGATGAGGACCCCCACGCTCTCCACGGCGGTTCTCCTCGGCGTCGGTCTCGCCGCCTGGACCGCCGCCTACATGGTCATCCACCCGCTTGCGGAGTGGCTGAGCTTCGGGGTGTTCGGACTGGCGCGCGGGTCGCACCTGGGGGAGGCGGTGGCCTTCTTCCTGTATGACACGCCCAAGGTCCTGCTGCTGCTCGTCCTCATCGTCTTCGTGGTCGGGATCATCCGGTCCTTCTTCACCGCGGAGCGCACCCGGGCCATCCTGGCGGGGAAGCGCGAGTCGGTCGGGAACGTCCTCGCGGCCCTGCTGGGCGTCGTCACGCCGTTCTGTTCCTGCTCCGCCGTACCCCTGTTCATCGGCTTCGTCGAGGTCGGTGTTCCCCTGGGCGTGACGCTCTCCTTCCTCATCTCGGCGCCGATGGTGAACGAGATCGCGCTCGTGCTGCTGTTTGGTCTCTTCGGGTGGAAGGTCGCGGCCCTCTACCTCGTCACAGGGCTCACCATCGCCATCGTCGCCGGCTTCATCCTCGGACGGATGAAGCTCGAGCGATACGTGGAGGGCTGGGTCTACGAGTCGATGAAGACCGAGGCGACCTTCGAGCGGGAGCACCTGGGGTTCACCGGACGGGTGCAGAAGGGGCTGGAGGCGGTCCGGGAGATCGTCGGCAAGGTCTGGCCGTGGGTCATCGCCGGGATCGCCGTCGGCGCGGGCATCCACGGATACGTTCCGGAGGGATTGCTGGCGGGCTTCATGGGCAAGTCGGCCTGGTGGTCGGTGCCGGCGGCCGTACTCATCGGCGTCCCGATGTACTCCAACGCGGCGGGAATCATCCCGATCGTCGAGGCCCTCCTCGGCAAGGGCGCGGCCCTCGGCACGGTGCTCGCCTTCATGATGGCGGTCATCGGACTGTCGCTGCCCGAGATCATCATCCTCCGGAAGGTGCTGCGCCCGCAGCTCATCGGCGCGTTCGTGGGCGTGGTCGCGACCGGCATCCTGCTCGTCGGCTGGCTGTTCAACGCGGTGATCTAGAAAGGTCGAAGGCGATGAGGATCCAGGTGCTCGGGACCGGTTGCGCAAAGTGCAAGCAACTCACCGCCAATGCCGAGAAGGCGGTCGCGGAGCTTGGTCTCGGGGTGACCGTGGAGAAGGTCGAGGACATCCGCGAGATCATGAAGTTCAGCGTCATGACCACGCCCGCGCTGGTGGTGGACGGAAAGGTGAAGGCGACGGGCAAGGTCCTGACGCCGGAAGCGGTGAAGGAGCTTCTCCGCGGGTAGGGCTCCAGCTTCGCCCCCGCCTCCGGCCTCCCGGAGACGGGGTTCTTCATTGCGCCGATTCGCTACTTCGCGCCCTTCGTCGCCGCCGGGGCCGGCGCCGGATCGTTCATGGCGAGCGGCCCCTTCGCGACGAGCGACGTCGCCAGGATCTCGGCCTGCCGCGACAGGTCGATGGACTCGCCGAGGATCCGCGCGAGCTCCTGGGGGGCATGGAAGCCCATGGAGTTCTCCGCGGCCACGTAGTCGAGGCGCCACTGCGCCGCCCGCTGCAGGTTCTCGAGCTTCTGGAGCTGCGGGCTCTTCTCGACCGCCTCGCGCCAGGCGGCGAGCAGGTTCGCCTTCACCTCCCCCGCCATCATCTTCTCCTGCTCCTCCTTGGTCGCCTTCTGGTAGGCGGGCTGCGCCTGGAGCGTGGCCGTCGCCTTCGCGACCGCCGCGGGCCGGGCCTTCTCGTCGAAGGGCTTCCGCACCGCCACGATGGAGTCGATCATGGCCACCGCGGCGTTCCCGGCGCGGGTCATGAGCGCGAAGTGGCGGTCCTGGATGGCCGTGACGCGCGCCTTCAGCTCGTCGTCGCCGTACGGGTGGCAGCTGGCGCAGGCGCGGTTCGGGGAGAGCAGCGGGCTGCGGACCCAGTGCTCGGACACCTTCTGCGCTCCCTCCCGCTTGTAGGGCATGTGGCAGTCGGCGCAGGTCACGCCGCTGCGGGCGTGGATGCCGGTGCTCCAGACCTCGAACTCGGGGTGCTGGGCCTTCAGGAGCTCGAAGCCGGTCTCGGCGTGCGTCCAGTCCTTGAAGCGCTTCCCCTTTACCTCGGTGCCATCGTACAGCGCCTCCATCTGCTCCACCTTCAGCCCCTTCGCCCAGGGGAAGAAGATGGTCATGCCCTTGCCGCAGAAGTACTCCACGTGACACTGGCCGCAGGCGAAGGCCCGCTTCTCCTGCCGGGTGGCGTCCAGGTTCGGATCGTACGGCTTCGATTGGTCGCCCCGACGCCACCGCTCGATGGACGGGAACGCCACCGCATCGCCATCGGACGCGGCGAGCTTCTGGATGCCGGTGATGAAGCCCGGCCTCGTCGCGCGCAGTTCCATCGACTGTGGGTCGTGGCAGTCCACGCAGGAGACCGGGTGGACCTTCCCGCCGCCCAGGTCCCCGAGCGCCTTGTGGGCGTCCCAGTAGCTCATCTCCGAGACCTTCACGAGGCCGGCCTGGACCTGCTCGGCCTTGCTGGCCTGCGGCGCGGCCTCCTGCCCGAGCTTGGCGTAGAGCGGCGTGATCGAGGCGTGGCAGTGGAGGCAGTTGCCCGACTGCTTGTTCTCGGCCGGGACGTTGCGCTTCGTCTTCTCCTGATCGAAGAGCATGAAGGCGTGGCCCCGCCGGTCGCGGAAGTCCACCGCGAAGAGGTACCCGGCGAAGATCCGCTTGAGCCAGGGATCCCGGTCGGCCTTCTGGGGGGCCGGCTGGCCCTCGCTGGCGCCGGCCGCGCCGCCGTACTTGGTGCTCGTGGGGTCGGCGGTCTTGAGGTACCCGTCGTATTCCCGGGGCCAGTTCTTCCCCCACTTGGCCGGGTCGGTGTCGGCCTCGGTCACCTCGACCACCTTCACGTACTGGTGACGGGCCGCCTCCTTCCGCTCGGCGATGTTCACGAGCAGGGCGGCGGCGCCGACCGCGGCGAGGGCGAAGACGCCGATGACCAGGGCCACGAGGAGCCCGCGCTTCTTCTGGGGCTGGGGTTCTACGGACATGACGTTCTCCTTCTTTCGTGCGGTGCGGTTGGAGGCTCGATCAGCGAAGGTGTCCGACGGAGGCGTGGCAGCGGACGCAGGAGATCCCGCCGTCGTGTGCGATGTCGTCGACCAGGTCGGCGTGGCAGCGACGGCAGTTCGCCTCCACCACCTCGCGGCTCTCGGGGCGCGCGCGGATGTTCTCGGGGTACCCGCCGACCGTGAATGCCATGGAGTGGTGGTAGCCGTTCAGCGCCTTGACCAGGTACTTGGAGACGGGGCCCGCCGGCGTGTGGCAGTCGTTGCAGGTGGCGATGAGGTGGTGGGGCGACGCCTGCCAGCCCTCGAGGTGGCCCGCCATCACGTGGCAGTTGGCGCACGTCGCGGGGTCGTTGCCGAGGTACGAGTCGCCCTTCGCGTAGCGGAAGGCGTAGCCTCCGATCCCGAGCGCGAGGCCGAACGTGGCGGCCAGGATCAGGGGGACGGAGAGTGGAGTCAGGCCACGGTTCGGCTTCATGGGTGTCCTCGGCGTTTCGACCAGTGTTTCACGCATCGAACGTGTGCGGAGCGGCCTCGTTGGGGCTTCGAGTGCCCTACGCCGTTCGGGTGAACGTGGTGACGAACTCGTCGGGGCCGGTCTCGACGGTCACCCCCCGTACCCCGAGGGCGGCGGCGCGCTCCAGTACCGGGCCGGGGACGTGCGGCGTGACGAGCTCGTAAGCCTCTCCGGCGCCGAGGGCCGCGAGGTCTCGGAGGACCTCCTCCACGGGGTGGATGCCCTGGGCCTTGAGCGGGCGGGCGTCGAGCCGCTTCACGAGGCGCTGCGCCCCGGGGAGCGCCTCGAGTTCCTTCACGCGCTGCCGGAGCGTCTTTTCCCGCTGGAAGCGCTCCGTCACGTCGCGGAAGACCGCCACCACGAAGGCGATGCGCCCTGCGTCGTCCGGGACGAGCTGGATGGAGAACTCCACCGAGAGTTGGCGACCGTCCTTGTGGAGCGCGGGCACCGCGAGGAGCCGTTCCGCCCCGTAGCGCGTGACTCCCGTCTCCATGACCTCGTTCCAGCCGCCCCAGTGCCTACCGCGAAGCCGCTCGGGGATGATGACGTCCATGGAGGAGCCCAGCACCTCGACCCCGGAGAAGCCGAAGGTCCGCTCGGAGGCCGCGTTCCAGTAAAGGATCTTGCCCGCGCGGTCGGATACGAGGACGGCGTCGGGAGATCCATCGAGGATGCGCTGGGGGAGCCCGAAGGGGAGCGCGTTCATGGTGTCCTCCGGGCGGTGGCCGGCCGGAGCCCCGGCTCCATCTCCTCGGCGATGAGTGGCGCCGCGTCCCTCGACATCCGCCGCACCACCACCTGCATCCAGACGAGGCAGGTCACCGAGAGGACGAAGAGGAAGGCGAACGTCGTGGTCGGCAGGTGGGTCGCCTGGGTCATGGCGCCGAAGAGGATGGGCATGACGAACCCGCCGAGGCCGCCGATGACGCCGACGAGGCCCCCCACCGAACCAACCTTGTCCGGGAAGTAGTGCGGGATGTGCTTGAACACGGCGGCCTTGCCGATTCCCATGGCGAGGCCAAGCATGAAGACGACCACCGTGAAGAGGGTCGGGGTCATCCGGAGGGAAAGGTGCGGCGCGGCCCCAGCACCCACGTACTTGGCCGGCACGATGAAACCCAGATCCACGTCGGGAAACGAGAGCAGGAAGGTCGTCAACACGCAGATGGAGAGCACCCAGTACATGACGGTCCTGGCCCCGTAGCGATCGGAGAGCCAGCCGCCCGGGGCGCGGATGATGCCCGACGGGAAGACGAAGATGGCGGCGAGCAGCGCCGCGTCCTTCAGCGGGAGGCCGAAGACGTCGATGTAGTACTTGGGCAGCCAGAGCGAGAGCGCCACGTAGCCGCCGAAGACCAGGAAGTAGTAGAGGCTGAACCGCCACACCCGCATGTGCTTGAGCGGGGAGAGGAGTTGCCTGATCGTCTCCTGCTTGTGATGGGAGTGGTCGGTGTAGGTGAACGTCCAGTAGATGGCGGCCGTGATCAGCACGGCGACGGCGTAGACGAAGGGAACGAAGCGCCAGCCGCCCGGGATGACCCCAGGCCGCCAACCGGGACCACCAGCATCAGGGCGGGGGCGAAGAGCTTGGTGAGCGACGCGCCGGTGTTCCCGGCCCCGAAGATGCCGAGCGCCGTGCCCTGCAACCGCTGCGGGAACCAGGCCGAGGTGTACGCAATGCCCACCGCGAAGGTCGTCCCGGCCATGCCGATGAAGAGCCCGAGCACCAGGTACTGCCAGTACTGGGTGGCGAAGCAGAGGAGCAACAGTGGGATGGCGGTCGTCGCCAGGAGCGCGGTGAAGATGGGGCGGCCGCCGATCCAGTCGGTGGCCATCCCGATGGGAAGGCGCAGGAGCGATCCTGTGAGGATGGGGAGCGCCACCAGAAGGGCGAACTCGGTCTCGCCGAGGGAGAGCTCCTTCCGGATGGCGATCCCGACGATGGCGAAGATCACCCACACGGCAAACATCACCGTGAACCCGAAGGTGTTCATGGTGAGGACGCTGTTGCGCTTCCACTTCTCCGACCGTTCCATGGGCGTCGTTCCTGCTAGCAGGGCATCTCGGCGTTGCGTCGCGCGTAGACCCACCAGGTGATGAGGATGCAGCTCACGTAAACGACGATGAACCCCACGAAGGCGGCCGAGGGCGACCCGGTGGACTTCATCGAGACGCCGAAGGCCCGCGGGATGAAGAAGGCGCCGTAGGCCGCCACCGCCGAGCTGAACCCGATCACCGCCGCCGACTCCTTGGCCGAGTCCTTCCTCGCCTGGGCGATGCCGGCCGGTCCCTGTCCCTCGGTGAGCCGCTCGTGGAACGTGAGGAACATGACCGGGATCATCCTGAACGTGGAACCGTTCCCGACGCCGGAGGTGAGGAAGAGGAGGAGGAACATGGCGAGGAAGCCGGGGAAGCTGCCCGCTCCCCCGTCGCGGGGGAGGAAGAAGAGGACACCGCCGGCGAAGGCCGCCATGGCGACGAAGTTCCAGAGGGTCACCCTCGCGCCTCCGAGCTTGTCGGAGAGCCAGCCGCCCACGGGGCGCGCCAGCGCGCCCACCAGCGGCCCGAGGAAGGCGTACTTCACCGGATCCACGCCGGGGAAGAGGGCCTTGATGAGGAGCGGCAGCCCCGCCGAGAAGCCGATGAAGGAGCCGAAGGTCCCGACGTAGAGCCAGCACATGATCCAGTTGTGCTTGCGCCTGAAGATGATCGACTGCTCGCGGAAGGAGGCCTTGGCGGACGCGATGTCGTTCATCCCGAACCAGGCCGCCACCACGCAGGCCGCCACGAATGGCACCCAGACGAAGCCAGCGTTCTGGAGCCAGATCGAGGCTCCCCTTGCGGTGTGCTGGGGCGCGCCGCCGATCCCGCCGAAGACGCCGGCGGTGATGACGAGCGGGACCACGAACTGCATGGTGGAGACGCCCAGGTTGCCGAGCCCGGCGTTCAAGCCCAGCGCCGTGCCCTTCTGGTCCTTGGGGAAGAAGAAGCTGATGTTGGCCATGCTGGAGGCGAAGTTCCCGCCCCCGAAGCCGCAGAGGAGCGCCAGCACCAGCATGGTCGTGTAGGAGGTGGTGGGATCCTGGACCGCGAAACCGATGCCCACCGCGGGCAGCAGGAGCGACGCCGTGGAGATTGCCGTCCACCTCCGCCCGCCGAAGATGGGGACCATGAACGAGTAGAAGATGCGCAGGGTGGCGCCGGAGAGACCGGGGAGGGCCGCCAGCCAGAAGAGCTGGTCGGTGGTGAACCTGAACCCCACCTCCGGAAGCCGCACCACCACCACGCTCCAGACCATCCAGACCGCGAAGGAGAGGAGCAGGGCCGGGATGGAGATCCAGAGGTTCCTCTTGGCGACGGCGCGCCCCTCGGAGGTCCAGAACGCCTTGTCCTCGACGTCCCAGCGCTCGAGCACGCGCGAGCTCATCGGGAGCCTCCGGGCGACGCCGGACGGGGGCGCCGCCAGATGACGACCTGGGGAATCCGCCACAGGTACTCGACAGGCGCGACGAAGATGTGGGCGAGCCGCGTGTAGGGGACGAGCGCAATGAGCACGAAGGCGTTGAGCGCGTGGATCTTCATGACCACGGGCAGGTTCACCATGAGGTCCACGCGGGGCGCGTGACGGACGAGCGAGCCGAGCCAGGGGGTGGCGACGTGGGGGAACCAGGCGTATCCCCAGCGCGCCGTCACCGCCGTGTAGACGCCGGTCACAACCTGCACGAGCAGAAGCGCCATCACCGCCCAGTCGAGCCAGGTGGTCTCCCCACGAAGCGTGAAGCGGCGGACGCCGAGGACCAGGAGACCCCAGAGCGCGGTGATCCCCAGGGCGAGCCCCGTCACCTCGATGGCGATGAGCCGACCGGGAGAGGAGAGGGCGGCCGTCACCAGCCCGGGGAGGAAGACCGCGGCCAGGTGGGCGAGCAGCACGAGGAGGATGGCGTAATGCCAGGAGACCGAGCCCCAGTACTGCAACCGGCTCTCGAGCATCTGGGATGAGGAACTGGTCACCGTGGAGCGCATCGTCCGGAAGCGACGGAACGCGCCCACCACGGCCACCGCAATGGCGATGTACGGGAACACGCCGAACAGGAAGGCATCCATCACGCCACCTCCTCGCGCAGGGCGGCCAGCACCGAGCGGTAGACGTTGTCCGGGTCGAGCGGGGCTTCCAGCATCTTGTCGAGCGCGGGGACGAGACCGTCCCGGAGCAGGGCCTGCCGCGACGGACCGTCCGGGACGACCGACAGGTAGCGAAGGACGACCGCGACGTGGTCGGGAAGCTCTCCCCGGGGAGTGCCCCCCTCGAAACCGTCCTGTCGGTACACGTCGGCGAGCTTCGCCATGAAGAGGCCTCGCTTCGGCCCCTCGCCGCAGAGGTGGTGTCCGACGTATGGGGCGCAGGCGGGGTCGAGGTCGAAGGTGGAGGAGAAGACCTCCTCCATCTCGTGGGGACGGGCGGCCTCGGCCCGGGTGACGAAGCGGTCGAGGTGCCTGGCCGAGCCGCGGTCGCCGACCAGCTCTCGGCACCGCCGCGCGGCCGGGGCGGGATCGCTCGCCGGGTAGGAGAGAAGAACGGCGAAGGCCTCGAGGAGCTGCTCCTGGCGTGCGGGATCGGTCACGGGTCACCTCCCCGGGGGCGGACGCAGGTAGGCGAAGCCGGCCGCGTTCTGCCGCTGCGGCTCGACGGTGGGGTCGGTGAATCCCTCGCGCATCATGGGAGGGATGACGATCCGCTCATCCATGCTGGCCAGCGAGGTGAGCCGGTAGATGTCGTTGGCGGCTTCGGCGGATAGGCCTGCCACCGACATGGCGTCGGTGACGAGGTGCGCGGCGAGGTCACCGACCTGCGTCGCGCGCCGGTGCAGCCTCACCGCCATGAGCTTCCGGTAGGCTGCCTTCACGACCTCCTCGTTCCCCGCGGAGAAGAGGCTGGCCAGGTACCTGAACGGGAGCCGGGCCTTCTCCAGCGAGGTGAAGAAGCTCGCCTCCCCCTCGGCGACGTCCTGCGCCATGGCGGGCAGGAGCGGCGGCACGTAGAAGAGCATCGGGAGCGTGCGGTACTCGGGGTGCAGCGGCAGCGCGATCTCCCACTCCTTCACGAAGCGATAGACGGGCGACCGGCGGGCCGACTCGATCACCGCGTCGGGCACTCCGTTGGCTCGGGCCGCGGCCGCCACGGCCGGGTCGAACGGGTCGAGGATGAGCGAGCGCTGCGCGGCCACCAGCTCGGCGTCGGTCTTCCCGGCGACCTCCAGCAGCCTGTCGGCGTCGTAGAGCAGCACCCCCAGGTAGCGGATGCGCCCCACGCAGGTGTGGAAGCAGGCAGGCGCCTCGCCGGCCTCGAGCCGGGGGTAGCAGAGGATGCACTTCTCCGACTTCCCGGTGGACCAGTTGAAGTAGATCTTCTTGTACGGGCAAGCCGACACGCACATGCGCCAGCCGCGGCAGCGGTCCTGGTTCACGAGGACGATGCCGTCCTCGCCCCGCTTGTAGATCGCCCCTGACGGGCAGGCGGCCACGCAGGCGGCGTTCAGGCAGTGGTTGCAGATGCGAGGCAGGTAGAAGAAGACCATCCGCTCGATGCCCTGCAACTCGGCCCGCTCCTCCTCGGAGAGGCCGGCCAGGTTCGGATCCTGCGCCGCGTAAACCGGCGACCCGGAGAGATCGTCGTCCCAGTTCGGGCCGCTCCGGATCTCCATGGGCTTGCCGTCGATGAGGGAGATGGGCCGCGCGGTCGGCTGGTCGTTCCCCGCCGGGGCGTTGAAGAGGTTGCCGTAGTCGTACGTGAAGGGCTCGTAGTAGTCGTCGAGCACCGGGAGCAGCGGATTCGAGAAGATCCGCGCCAGGCTGGCCAGCCGGCCGCCCTGCCGGAGCTTCAGCCCGTCCCCGTCCCTCTTCCAGCCCCCCTTGTACTGCTCCTGGTCCTCCCAGGAACTCGGGTAGCCGGTGCCGGGCTTGGTCTCGACGTTGTTCCACCACGCGTATTCGAGACCGCGGCGGTCGGTCCACTGGTTCTTGCAGGCCACGCTGCAGGTGTGGCACCCGATGCACTTGTCGAGATGGAACACCGTCGAGATCTGCGAGCGCACGTTCATGGCGTGTCCCCGGTCAGTACTGCGGCGATCCGTCGAGCTTGCGCACGCGGATGAAGGTGTCCCGGTTGTTCCCGGTGGGGCCCCAGTAGTTGAGGGCGAAGGTGAACTGGCCGTAGCCGCCCAGCATGAGCGTGGGCTTCAAGCGCACCCGCGTCAGGCTGTTGTGGCCGCCGGCCCGCTTGCCGCCTCGCTCCGGACTCTTCGGGACGCCGATGGTCCGCTCCGGCGCGTGGTAGAGCAGGCACAAGCCCGTGGGGATTCGCGCCGAGACCACGCAGCGCACCACCACCACACCGTGGTCGTTGAAGGCCTCGACCCAGTCGTTGTCCTGCAGACCGATGCTGGCCGCGTCCTTGTCGTTCATCCAGAGCGGATGGGTGCCGCGGGAGAGCGACAGCATGCGGAGGTTGTCTCCGAAGGTGGAGTGGATGCCCCACTTCCCGTGCGGGGTGAGGTAGTTGAGCTGCAGGCTCTGGCGGCCGTCCCCGGAGGCCTCCAGGTCGCGGACGATGTCCGCCCCCGGCTTCGGCTTGTAGGTGGGGAGCGCCTCCCCGAAGGCGATGAAACCCGGGTGGTCGAGGTAGAAGTGCTGGCGACCGGTGAGCGTCCGCCAGGGCACGAGCCGCTCCACGTTGAGGCAGTAGGCCGAGTAGGTTCGGCCGTTGCCGGTGATGCCGGTCCAGCAGGGGCTGTCGAGGAGCCGGCGCGGCTGGCGGGCCAGGTCCTGGAAGGTAGTCCGGACGTTGCGGCTTCCGGCCACGAGGTCCGTGAGCGGCATCCCGACCTTCTTCTCCTCGGCGGCGAAGGCGCGGAAGGCCGATTCGCCGTTGGTCTCCGGAGCGAGGTGCAGGATGACGTTTGCGGCGTCCTTCGCGTTCGCGATGGACGGATAGCGCACGCCGCCCCACTCCTCTCGCGGACGGTCGCGCACGAGCTCGTCGTAGAGATCGTCCACCGGCCAGGTGATGCCGTGGGCGCCGATGCCCTGTGTGCGCACCACCGGTCCGAAGGAGATGAACTTCCTGTGGAGGTTGACGTAGTCCCGGTCGACGTACGACAGGCCGGGCATGGTCTTCCCCGGAACCGGCTCGCACTCCCCGTCCGCCCAGTCGAGCAGCTCCCGCTGGGCCATCTCCGCTGGGGTGTCGTGCTGGAGGGGGCGGGTCACGATCTCGCGCACTGGTTCGGGCAGGTGCGTCCTGGCGAGCTCGCTCACCTTCTCGGCGATGGCCTTGAAGATGTCCCAGTCGCTCCTCGACTCCCAGCAGGGCGGGACCGCCGCCTGGAGGGGGTGGATGAACGAGTGCATGTCGGTGGAGTTGAGGTCGTCCTTCTCGTACCAGGTGGCCGCGGGCAGGATGACGTCGGAGTAGAGCGCGGTCGTGTCCATCCGGAAGTTGAGGTCGACGACCAGGTCGAGCTTCCCCTTCGGCGCAGGGTCCCGCCAGGCGACGTCCTCGACCTCCCCCTTGGCGGTCTCGGGCGCCACGGCGTTCGAGTGGGTGCCCAGATAGTGGCGCAGGAAGTACTCGTGCCCCTTGGCGGACGACATGAGGGCGTTGCCTCGCCAGATGAACCAGAGGCGCGGCCAGTTCTCCGGCGCGTCCGGGTCCTCCACCGAGAACTTGAGCTTCCTCGCCTTCAGCTGGTCGACCACCCAGGCGCTCACCTCGGCGTCGGACTTCGCTCCGGCCGCCTTCGCCTCCTTCACCACCGCGACGGGAGTGCGGTCGAACTGGGGGAAGAAGGGGAGCCAGCCGAGCCGGACGGCACGGGCCTGGTGATCCATGGTGTGGCGGGTGGCGAACGCGCTCGGGATGGGAAGCGGGTTGAGCTTCTCGTCCTCGCTGGCCCGCTCGTAGCGCCACTGGTCGGAGTGGACGTAGTGGAAGCTGGGCGCGTTCTGGAGCCGCGGGGGCCCTGCCCAGTCGAGCGCGAAGGCCAGCGCCGACCAGGGGGCCACCGGAGCGAGCTTCTCCTGCCCCACGTAGTGGTTGAGCCCGCCGCCGTTCTTGCCGATGCAGCCGCAGAGGACGAGGCCGGCGATGGCGGCGCGGTAGGCGTGATCGCCGTGGTACCACTGGTTCACGCCGGCGCCGATGATGACCGAGCACTTGCCGCCGGTCTTGTCGGCGGTGGTGGCCCATTCCCGGGCGAAGCGGATCACCTCGGCCGCGGAGACGCCGGTGAAGCGCTCCTGCCAGGCGGGGGTATAGGCGGCGTCGGCGTCGTCGTAGGCCGACGGGTAGTCGCCGGCGAGACCACGGGAGACCCCGTACTGGGCGAAGAGCAGGTCGTAGACGGTCGCCACCTGCACCGGGCCGCCCAGCGTCTCCACGGTGCGCACCGGGACGCCGCGAAGGGCCACCTTCCCCGAGGCATACTCGTCGAAGGACACCTGGGCGACGGCGTCGGTCGATCCCAGGAAGGAGGTCTGGGCGTCGATCTCCAGGCCGTCGACGCCATCCTTCATCTCGAGGTTCCACTGCCCTTTCTCGTGCTGCCAGCGGAACCCCAGCGTTCCGCGGGGCATGCGGGGGGCTCTGGCCGTTCCGTCCCAGACCAGGAACTTGAAATCCCCGTTCTCGGCATCCTTGGTGCGGGCGAGCTGGCTGGCGCGCAGCATGCGGCCGGGGCGCAGCGCCCCGGCGTGCTCCTCCAGCTCCACCAGGAACGGGGCGTCGCTGTATCGGCGCACGTAGTCGAGGAAGTAGGGGGTCTGCTTCTCGTGGTGGAACTCCTTCAGGATGACGTGGTCCACGGCCAGCCAGAAGGCGGCATCCTGGCCGGCGTGGATGGGGATCCACTGATCGGCATACTTGGACGTCATGCTGAAGTCGGGGCTGAGCACCACCAGCTTTGCGCCGTCGTGGCGGGCCTCGGCCGCGAAGTGGACGTCGGGGGTGCGGGTCATTCCGAGATTTGCGCCCATCGAGACGATGAACTTGGAGTGATACCAGTCGGCGCTCTCGGCCACGTCGGTCTGCTCTCCCCAGACCTCGGGCGAGGCATTGGGCAGGTCGCAGTACCAGTCGTAGAAGGAGAGATTGACGCCCCCGAGGAGCTGGAGGAAGCGGGAGCCGGCGGCGAAGCTCAGCATCGACATGGCCGGGATGGGGCTGAAGCCGATGATCCGGTCGGAGCCGTGCTGCTTCACGGTGTGGATGGTGGAGGCAGCGGTGAGCTCCAGGACCTCCTCCCAGGAACTGCGCCGCAGCCCGCCCTTGCCTCGGGCCTCCTGGTAGCTCTGGCGCTTCACCGGGTCGTTCACGATGGAAGCCCAGGCGGCCACCGGATTGGCGTGGACCTTGCGGGCCTCCCGCCAGAGGTCCATGAGCACGCCGCGCAGGTAGGGGTACTTCACCCGCAGCGGGCTGTAGAGGTACCAGGAGGCGGAGATGCCCCGCTGGCATCCGCGCGGCTCGTAGGCGGGCACGTCGGCCGAGATGCGGGGGTAGTCGGTGGCCTGGGTCTCGAGCGCGACCACGCCGTTCTTCACGTGGATGTTCCAGGAGCAGCCGCCTGTGCAGTTCACGCCGTGCGTGCTCCGCACCACCTTGTCGTGCTGGAAGCGGTTTCGGTAGATCTCCTCCCAGCGCCGCTCGTCGGGGTCGAAGATGTCCTTCACCCAACTCATCGTGAGCCTCCAGCGTGCGAGGGGTAGGCGCGGTCGATCAGGCGGGCCCTTGAGCGGGCCTTGCGGCGGCGACCGTTCAGGGCGAGGCCAATGAAGAGCAGGAGTGCGATGAAGGTTCCCCAGGCCTCGAAGTGCCACGCGTCGCGGGGCGGTCCCTGCTTCGCCGCCGGGATGAGGTACGCGACCAGGTCGGCCCGCTCGGCCGGGGTGAGGGGGCGTCCGTCGTAGACGGGCGTCATGGACGGGAAGGGGAGGGCCTCCAGCAGGCCGTCGAGCGCCACCGGGTCCATGGTGGCGAGGCCGGTCGAGAGCTCGGGGCCGAGCGAGGCGGTGAAGGCCATCCCCTCGCCCCCCAGGGCGTGGCAGGCGCCGCAGGGGGCGCCGCCCCCCTGGAACGCGCGGGAGCCGGTGAAGAGGGCTCGGCCCGCGTCGGCGGATGGTTCGGCGGCGCCGGCGGTGCCGGCCACGAGGAGCGACAACAGGGAAACCCGGACTGCACGCATGGTGACCTCCTCGCCTGGGCTAGGACGGCGCGTGGCGCGCCACGAGCTCCCGGCCGAGGTCCTTCAGGGAGTCGTGTCCCGCGGCGACCTGCTTCGCCTCGAAAGCGGCGCAATCCCGATCGACCCCGGCGAGCGCCTCCTCGTGGAGGCGCTGGCGGGCCATGGGATAGAGGATCTGGTCCTCCTTGCGGATGTGGCCGCGAAGGAGGTCGGCGTAACCGCGCGCGCCGGCGATGGCGGCGGCCCGGTCCTGGTCGGTCCAGGGGGTCGCCTGCTCGGCGTGCTGGGCCATGACGGCGACGAAGGCCCGGCCGGCCTCGTGGTCCATGAGCATCACCGCGATGGGGCCGCCGTCGCTGGGGAAGCCGGCCGCCACCATGGCCTTGAAGAGGATGTCCTCCTCCTTGCCGTGGTGGCGGGCGTCGGCGAACTCCCGGATGAAGCGCACGAAGCGGGAGAGCTCTGCCCTCTCGTCCCCGCCCCGGGAGGCTCCCCCGGTGAAGGCGTCGAGCGCGTCGAGGGCGCGGAGGATGAGCTGGTGCTCCTGCATGAGCAGCTCGATGGCGTCCATGGCGGGGGCCTCGAGGGTCACGACTTCTTCCCCTTGGGCGCCGCCTTCTTCTCGGCGTGGGCGGCGGCGCGCATCTCCTTGTCGAGCGCGCGGATCTCGGAGAGGTCGCGCTTCATCTCGCTCCAGCCGTACCAGAGGGAGTAGTCCGGGTTGTTGTGGAAGGCGCCCTGGAAGGTGCGCATCCGGTGCTCGAGGAACATGACGAAGAGCTTCTGCTCGACCACCGTGCCGGCGTCGTGGAAGGTGAGGAGGTCGGGGAAGGCGTAGGCCGCGTCCTTGGGCTTGGGCACGATGCCGTCCTGGTAGAGCCCGGCCACGATGCGGATGGCCTGGGCCATGAGGTGATCGGCCTCGCGCACCATGTCGTCGCTGCGGGCCATCTCGCTCTTCGCGAAGGCGGGGGAGTGGCACTGCGTGCAGGTCGCGATCATCTTCTCGCGCTCCTTGTCGAAGGCCTCCTTGGTCAGGCGCGCCACGTCGGCCGCCTTCACCACGTCGAGGCGTCCGGTGGGCTGCCCCTTGGGGTCGAGCACCTGGAGCCCCTGGAGGATGGTGACCTGGTCGGCCTTCCACGTCGGGTCCTCGGAGAGGGGGAGGCGGACGGCGAGGAAGCCCCAGGCGGTGCGGACCTCGTGGTTTCCGCCCTGCATGTGGCAGTCCTGGCAGGTCGGGGCGGCGGCGGAGGGAGGCAGGATGCCGAGCTGCTTCAGGCCGTGGCGGACGCCGTGCTTCGAGCCCGAGTACATCTCCCACTGCGGGTGGTCGAAGCCCATGTGGCAGGTCTGGCAGGCCTGCGGCTGCTGGGCCTCCTTCTTCGAGAAGGTGTGGCGGGTGTGGCAGGCGTCGCAGGAGGCGTTGCCGTGGCCGCCGGTGGCCTTCACCAGGTCACGGGTCTCGGCCTCGGTCTTGAGGCCCAGCTTGTGGCAGCCGCCGCAGCCCTTCAACCCTTCCATGGCCGCCATGGGCTGCTGGTGGAAGGTGGGCATGGCCTTCACGGCGGCCCAGGCGGCGGCGTGCTTGCCCTTCTTGAACTGGTCGACCTGGGTGGAGTGGCACTGGTTGCAGGTGTCGGGGGTGGGAAGCTTCGCCAGGCTGGCGTCGGTGTCGGTGCTGTGGGCGCTGCCGTGGCAGGTGGCGCAGCCGACCTCGACCTGCGAATGGCGGGAGAGCTTCCAGTCGGCGACGACGCCGGGGGAGCGCTTCTCGTGGCAGGCCACGCATGCGTCGGAGGGCGCCGGGGCCGGCTGGGCCGGGGGTGCCGCGAGGAGGAGAGCCGCCATCAGGGATGCGATCATCTCGAGAGGATCCTTGGGTTGGAGTGATAGTGGACATCTATATCCATAATGGCGTTTGTGTCCAGCGTGATCTTCCGGACGTGATGGGCTAGGATGGGGGCCGTGAACTTCTCCGCCTCCACCACCCACGCCCTCCGCGCCATGGCCTGGCTGGCCGCCCACGCCGAGAAGGAAGCCGTCCTGGGGCGCGACATGGCACGGAAGCTCAAGATCCCGCCCGATTACCTCTCCAAGGTGCTCGCCACGCTGGCGCGCAGCGGGGTCCTCACCGCCGCACGCGGCGCCAAGGGCGGCTACCGGCTGGCCCGGGCCGCGGAGCGCATCAAGCTGGTCGAGGTGGTCACACCCTTCGAGGGGAAGCGGGCCCGGTCGGGCTGCCTGCTCCGCCCCGACAGGCCCTGCCGCGACTCCGGCGCCTGCTCGGCCCATACCTCCTGGGGCGGCGTGAACGAGGCGTACCGGGATTTCCTCGAGAAGACCACCGTCGCCGACATCCGCGACGCATCGTAGAGGGGGATGGACGAATGGGACTTCCGATCGCCAGCGCCGAGACCAATCTTCCCGCCTCGCAGGCCCTGCGTTTCGAGGACTTGATCGCCTACGCGCAGCACGGGATCGCCAGCCGGGTCCTCGCCAAGACTGGCGGTGGCAACGTGACCATCTTCGCCTTCGAGAAGGGGCAGGGACTCACCGAGCACACCTCGCCCTTCGACGCACTGGTCTTCATCCTCGAAGGCTCGATGACGCTCACCATCGGCGGCGAGCCGGTGAAGGCGCCGGCGGGCGGGGTGACCCGCATGCCCGCGGGGGTGCCGCACGCGCTCGAGGCCGACGAGCGCACCCGGATGCTGCTCGTCATGCTGCGAGAGCCGAAGGCGCCGGCCTAGGTATCCCGGTGTGCGTGGCCCTCGCCGGCCCAAACGGGGTGGCCCAAACGGGGTGGCCGCACTTGACGGGTACCGGGAAGTTCGTGGAGGCGGGTACCCTCGGACGACGGGGGTGAACCGTTGACCAAGATCTCCAGCGAGGGCCATGTCCTGGCGCGCAAGCACCGCGTCGACCAGGCTCGCCTGCACCTCCTCGAGCGCGCGGTCACGGCCACCTTGAAGGAGCTCCTGACCGCCACCCTCGACCTGGCCGAGGATCTCACGGGAAGCCGGATCGGATTTTTTCACTTCGTCGAGGAGGACCAGAACGCGCTCTGGCTCCAGGCCTGGTCCACCAACACCGTGGCCAGGATGTGCACCGCGGAGGGGGCAGGGTCCCACTATCCGCTCGACCAGGCCGGGGTGTGGGCCGACTGCGTCCGGACGGGCGCGCCGGTCGTCCACAACGACTATCCTTCCGCCCCGGGGAAGAAGGGGCTGCCGTCCGGGCACGCGCAGGTCCTCCGCGAGCTCACCGTGCCGGTGGTGCGGGCCGGCCGGATCTGCGCCGTTCTCGGCGTGGGGAACAAGCCCTCCGACTACGACGAGGCCGACGTCGCCGACGTCTCCGCCCTCGCAGACCTGGCCTGGGACATCGCCGCGCGCGTCCGGGCCGAGGAGGCGCTGCGCATCCAGGAGAAGCGGCTCGACCTGGCCGCCAGCTCGGGGAAGCTGGGGCTCTGGGACCTGGACCTGACGACCCAGGTGGCCTGGCGCACGCTCCAGCACGACCGGCTCTTCGGCTACGACGAGTTGCGGCCGTCGTGGGGGCCGGAGGATGCCCTCCGGCACATCGTCCCGGAGGATCGGCCCGTCTTCGAGAAGGCGTTCGAGGAGGCGCTGGCCACCGGGACCTTCCACTACGAGCTCCGGATCGACCCGGCGACGGGCCCCCGGCGCTGGATCGAGGCCAACGGGGAGGTCTTCAGGGACGAGTCCGGGGTGCCGGTCCGGATGGCGGGCACGGTGGCCGACGTCACCGCGCGACGGCGGGCCGAGGAGGAGGTGCGCACCCTGCAACGCGAGCTGGCCGTCGCCTCGCGGATCGTGGCGATGGGAACCCTGGCCGCCGGGGTGGCGCACGAGATCAACAATCCACTCTCGGCGGTGCTGGCCGACCAGGAACTGGCCCTCTCCAGCGTCCAGGATCTCCTGGAACGGGTCGGTGGCGAGGAGCCGCTCGACCGCCCGGCCGAGGCCCAGCGCATCGAGGGCGTCGTCGAGGCGCTCGGGGATGCAGTCGAGGGGGCCCGCCGCATCGGCCGGGTGGTGAGGGAACTCACCATCTTCGCGCGGCCGAGCCAGGAGAAGAAGCGCGAGCGGCTGGCGGAGATCGTCGCCAAGGCGATGAACTGGGTCCCATCCACCGTCCACAAGGTGGCCCGGGTCCACGTGGAGGACGGCGGCGCACCCGACGTCATGGCTTCCTTCGGCCAGATCGAGCAGGTCGTGGTGAACCTGGTCACGAACGCCTCCAAGGCGTGCAAGCCGAGGACGCCGGGCACCATCATCGTCCGGTTCGGCCCCGGTGGTCCCGGGATGGCCCGGCTCGACGTCATCGACCAAGGGACGGGGATCGAGCCGGCGATCCTGGGGCGGCTCTTCGACCCCTTCTTCACGACCGCCGAGGTCGGGAAGGGAATGGGACTGGGTCTCGCGGTCTGCAACTCCATCGTGACGTCCCACGGGGGAACGCTGACGGTCGAGAGCGAGCTGGGGCGGGGCTCGACCTTCCGCATCGAGCTGCCCGTCGCCAGGGGCACCGGGGGGTGAGCTTCACGGGTTCCGCGTTGCCTTCCGGCGCTGGCGAGGGTAACTCTCCGGAATGACCGACGAAGTCCACCTCGACTCCAACGTTCCCGGGAACCCCGCCTACCACTTCACCATCGTCCCCGCCGGCACGCCCGGCCGGGTGGGGTGGGCGCAGCGCGCGCCGCTCGTGCCCGGGGCCGGCCTGGCCACCAGGTGCGTCCACGCCGGCGTCCAGCCCGACCCGGCCTACGGGGCGGTCATGCCGCCCATCTACCAGAGCTCGACCTTCGCCTTCCGCGACGTCTGCGTGAACGCCGGGTACGACTACACGAGGAGCGGAAACCCCACCCGGGCCGCGCTGGAGGAGGCCATCGCCGTCCTCGAGGGGGGCATGGGCGCCACCTGCACCAGCACCGGCATGAGCGCGGTGATCGTGGCCCTCAACCTGCTCCCCACCGGCAGCCACCTGCTCTGCACGGTGGACTGCTACGGCGGGACCTTCCGGGCCCTCGAGCACGCCAGGACGGCCTACGGGCTTCAAGTCACCTACCTCGACCTGGCCGACCTGCGCGCCGTCGCCGCCGCCTTCCGCCCCAACACCCGGATGGTCTGGATCGAGACCCCGTCCAATCCGTTGCTCCGGCTCACCGACATCCGCGCGGTGGCGGCGATCGCCAGGGCTGGCGGTGCGCTCACCGTGGTGGACAACACCTTCCTCTCCCCCGTCCAGCAGCGCCCCTTCGGCCTGGGCGCCGACCTGGTGGTCCACTCAACCACCAAGTACCTGAACGGCCACAGCGACGTGGTGGGTGGCGCGGTGGTCTCGGCCCCCGGGCAGCTCGCCCTCCTCCAGCGCATCCAGAGCATGAACAACCTGCTGGGGACGTCGCAGAGCCCCCACGACGCCTTCCTGGTGCTCCGCGGCCTGAAGACGCTGCTCTTGCGGATGAAGGCCCACGAGGCCGGCGCGCAGGTCGTGGCGCGCTGGCTTGCCGCCCACCCGGCGGTTGCGAAGGTGCACTACCCGGGGCTGACCTCCCACCCCCAGCACGAGCTCGCGAAGGCGCAGCAGGACGGCTTCGGAGGCATGCTGAGCTTCGAGCTCCACGACGGCCGCCGGGACCGCGTCGACCACGTGCTCCGCGCGCTGCGCTGGTTCACCCTGGCCGAGAGCCTGGGCGGGGTGGAGAGCCTGGTGGCCCATCCGGCCTCGATGACCCACGCGTCGATGACCCCGGAAGCCCGGCTGCGTGCCGGGATCACCGACGGCGTCATCCGGCTCTCCATCGGCATCGAGGACCCCAGGGACCTCGTCGCCGATCTGGACCAGGCGCTCTCCACCCTGCCGGCCTGATCGGAGACACCTTGCGCGAGGCCTTCACCTTCGACGACGTCCTGCTCGTCCCTGCCTACAACCACTACGAGTCACGGCAGCACGTGGAGCTGTCGGTCACCGACCGCTCCGGGAAGCTCTCGCTGCAGCTCCCGGTGATGACCGCCAACATGGACACCATCACCGGGTCGGCCATGGCGAACTTCATCGGCGGGAAGGGCGGCATCGGCGTCCTCCACCGGATGATGTCGATCGACCGGAACGTGGCCGAGTTCCGGCGGTGCCGCAATACCGTCTTCGTGTCGGTGGGCTGCGCCGACGAGGAACTGGAGCGCGCCGAGGCCCTGCGGGACGCCGGGGCCACCCACTTCGTCGTGGACGTTGCCCACGGCCACGCCCGCTACGTGGGGAAGACCCTGAAGAACCTCCGGCAGCTCCTTCCGGACGCCTGCCTCATGGCGGGCAACGTGGCCACCTACGCCGGAGCCGACTACCTGGCCTCCGTGGGGGCCGACATCGTGAAGGTGGGCATCGGCCCGGGGAGCGTCTGCACGACGCGCATCAAGACCGGCCACGGGGTTCCCCAGCTCACCGCCATCCAGGATTGCGCACGCTGCGACCGCTCCATCGTGGCCGACGGCGGCATCCGCCACCCCGGCGACATCGTGAAGGCCCTGGCCTTCGGCGCCGACTTCGTGATGATCGGCGGGATGCTGGCCGGGACGCGCCCCACCCCCGGCAAGAAGGTGAAGGACCGCAAGGGCGGGTGGGTGAAGGCCTACCGCGGAATGGCCAGCCGCGAGGTGGCCGACGAGCACCACGGCGGGATCGCCGAGTGGAAGACCGCGGAGGGGGTCTCGGTCACCGTGCCGTACCGGGACGACGAGGAGGCCATCGTCGCCGACCTGGTGGGCGGCCTGCGGTCCGGCCTCACCTACGCCGGGAGCCGCACCATCCGCGAGCTGCAGCGGAAGCTCAACTACGTGGTCATCACGCCGAGCGGGTGGCAGGAGGGGACGCCTCATAAGGCGTCGCGGTAGCCGCGCGGGCCTTCTTTCCGTGGTCCCGGGCGATGAGCAGGTAGATCGACGGCACGAAGAAGATGGTGAAGGCGGTGCCGACGGCCATGCCGGCCACCAGCACGAGGCCGATGCTGTTTCGGGCCGCGGCGCCCGGGCCGGAGACGAATGTGAGCGGAAGGTGGCCGAAGATGGTGGCGGCGCTCGTCATGAGGATGGGGCGGAGCCGGACCACCGAGGCGTTCTTCACCGCCTCGATCTTGGACTGCCCCTCGCGCTGCAGCTCGTTGGCGAACTGCACGATGAGGATTCCGTTCTTGGCGACGAGCCCCACCAGGGTGACGAGCCCGACCTGCGAGTAGACGTTGAGCGTGGTCGTCCACCCGTCGGTCCAGAAGCGCATGTTGGGGTTTGGCATCTTGAGGAAGGTGAGCGCCAGCGAGCCGAACATGGCGAGCGGCACGGACCCCATGAGGATGACGAAGGGGTCCCGGAAGCTGTTGAACTGAGCGGCCAGGATCAGGAAGATGAGCAGGATGGAGAGCAGGAAGGCCGGTCCGAACTTGTTGCCTTCCACGCGCAGCTGCCGCGACTCACCGGTGTAGTCCACCACGTAGCCCTTGGGCAGGATGCCCGCGGCCGCGTCCTCCAGGAACCGGAGCGACTCGTCGAGGGGGCGAATGGCCACGCCGGAGATCTTCACCGCGTTGAGCTGCTGGAAGCGGTTGAGCGACCGCGGCGCCACCGAGTTCTTGATGGTCGCGATGGAAGACAGCGCCACGAGCTGGCCGTCCGGCCCGGTGACGTAGATGTCCTTGAGCTGCTCGGGGTTGAGCCGGTCGGCACGGGACACCTGCGGGATCACCTTGTAGCTGCGCCCGTCCACGCTGAAGCGGTTCACGAAGTTGCCGCCAATGGCCGCCGAGAGGTCCTGGCCGACGGTCTGGAGGTTCAGTCCCAGCTGGGCGACCTTCTCGCGGTCGAAGACCACCTCCGACTCGGGCTGGTCCACCTTCACGTCGATGAGGGGTGGGAAGGCGAACATGCCGCTCTTCGCCGCCTTCTCTTGCAGTTGCCGGGCGAGGCCGAGGATCTCCTCTGTGTCGGCGGTGGAGGCGATGACGAACTCGACCGGGAAGTTCCCTCCGCCCGGCAGGGCGGGGGAAGGATCGGGAAGGTCTGGATGCCCGGGATGGCCGACACCTTCTGCTGGACCTCGCCGAGGATCTCGCCGGCGCTCCGCTTTCGCTCCTTCCAGGGCTTGAGCCCGTCGCCCCAGAACCCTCCGGAGGGGAACGTGATCTGGAAGGTGAACTGCGTCTCCGGGATGCCCATCAGCACCCGGTTCACCTCGCGGGTGGACTGGGCCACCTGGTCGAGGGTGGAGTTGGCGGGCGTGTTCACGATGCCGAAGATGACCCCCTGGTCCTCCACCGGCGCCAGCTCGCGGGGCGACTGGAAGAACATGGCGGCCGCGAGCAGCGAGACCACCACCCAGGAGGCGTAGATGATGCCGCGGGCCTGGAACGACGCCTCCAGGTGACGGGCGTAGGTGTTCTTGATC
This sequence comes from uncultured delta proteobacterium, assembly GCA_963828255.1. Taxonomy (GTDB): domain Bacteria; phylum Myxococcota; class Myxococcia; order Myxococcales; family Anaeromyxobacteraceae; genus CAIOAK01. The sequence goes on from CAWHDZ010000015.1 coordinate 100,564, forward strand.
CGCTCGAAGGTGCGGTTGATGAGGCCGGAGAGCCCCTCGTTCTCGTGGCTGGCCGTGAGGAGACGGGCCGACATCATGGGGGAGAGGGTGAGGGCCACGACCCCCGAGATGAAGACCGCGCCGGCCAGGGTGAGGGCGAACTCGCGGAAGAGGGAGCCGGTGAGGCCGCCCTGGAAGGCGATGGGAGCGTAGACGGCCGCCAGCGTGATGGTCATGGAGATGATGGGGCCGATGAGCTCTCGGGCCCCCACCAGCGCGGCGTCGAAGGGCTTCTTCCCCTCGCGCACGTGCCGTTCCACGTTCTCCACCACCACGATGGCGTCGTCCACGACGAGCCCCACCGAGAGCACGACCGCGAGCAGGGTGAGCAGGTTGATGGTGAAGCCGAAGAGCTGCATGAGGAAGACTGCGCCGATGAGCGACACCGGGATGGCCACCACCGGCACCAGCACCGACCGCAGCGAGCCCAGGAAGAGGAAGATCACCACCACAACGATGAGGATGGTCTCGAGCAGGGTCTGGACCACCTCGTCGATGGCGTTCTGGATGTAGGCGGTGCCGTCGTAGGCGATGGTGGCCTTGATCTGCTCGGGGATCTCCCGCTGGATCTCCACCATCTCGGTGCGGACCCGCTTGATCACGTCGAGGGAGTTGGCGTTGGGCAGGGCCCAGATGCCCACGAAGACCGCGGTGTCGCCGCTGAAGTTCACCATCACGTCGTAGTCCTCGGCGCCGAGCACCACGTCGCCCACGTCGCCGAGCCGGACCACCGACCCGTCCTTCTCCCGGATCACGAGCTGCTGGAACTCCTTCACCGAGCGCAGGTCGGTGTTGGCGGTGAGGTTCACCTGGACGAGCGAGCCCTTGGTCTGGCCCAGCGCCGACAGGTAGTTGTTGGCGGCGAGCGCCTGGCGCACCTGGGCCGGGCTCACGTTGAGGGCGGCCATCTTGTCGGGCTTCAACCAGATGCGCATGGCGAAGGTGCGGGCGCCCAGGATGTCGGCGCGCTGCACGCCCTCCACCGCGGAGAGGCGGGGTTGCACCACCCGGACCAGGTAGTCGGTGATCTCGTTCTGCTTCAGGAACTGGGAGGAGAAGCTCAGGTAGGCCGAGGCGAACTGGCTGTCGGACGACTCGATGTTGATGACCGGGATCTCGGCCGAGGGCGGGAGGTCGCCGCGGACCTGGTTCACCTTGGAGGCGATCTCGGAGAGGGCTCGGTTGGCGTCGTAGTTGAGGCGCAGGCGGGCCCGGATGATCGAAACGTTCTGCTTGCTCTCCGACTCGATGTAGTCGATGCCGTCGGCGGCGGCGATGGCCCGCTCGAGCGGCGTGGTGATGAAGCCGCGGACGAGGGCGGCGTTCGCACCCACGTAGACCGTGGTGATGGTGACCGCGGCGTTCTCGCTGCGGGGGTACTGGCGGACGTTCAGGCTGCGGATGGCCTGGACGCCGGCGATCACGATGATCAGATTGACGACGATCGCGATGACCGGACGGCGGATGAAGAGGTCGGTGAACTTCATGGCGGGTGCCCTCGGGCCGGTCTAGTTGTCTGCCGGCTTGGGGTCGGCCTGGATGTCGGGAGCCAGGTCGTTGCGCACCATGACCGCGGCCCCGCCGCGCAGCTTGAAGGCGCCGCTCGAGACCACCGTCTCGCCTGCCTTCAAGCCCGTCTCGACCGCCACCAGGTCGCCGCGCCGCTCGCCCAGCCGGACGAAGCGCTGCTGGGCCACGAGCTGGTCCTTGCCGTCGGGCCCCTTCTTCTGCTCGAGCACGAAGACCGAGTCGCCGTAGGGGGCGTAGATGGCCGCCGTGGCCGGGATGAGCAGCACCGGGACGAGCTCGGGAGAGAGCACCTCGACGTTGGTGAACATGCCGGGGCGCAGCCGTCCGTCGTCGTTGGGAACCGTGGCCCGCACCTTCACGTTGCGGGTGGCCACGTCCACCTCGGTGTTGATGGTGCTCACCTTCCCGTTCCAGGTGGCGCCCGGGAAGGTGTCGGTGTGGACGTGGACCGGCTGGCCGACCTTGAGCCGCGCCAGGGCCTGCTGGGGGAGCGAGAACTCCACGTAGATGGGGGTCACCGACTGGAGCGAGGCCACCGGAGCGCCGGCGCCGAGGACCTGCCCCAGCTCGACCTGCCGGATGGCGATGCGGCCATCGAAGGGGGCTCGGATCGACTTCTTGTCGATGCTGGCCTTGATGGTATTCACCGCCGCCTGGGCCTGCTTGTAGCGGGCCTCGGCAGCGTCGAGGTCGGCGGGGGTGTTTGCCTGGCCCTTGCGAACCTCGACGGCCCGTTCGTAGTTGAGCCGGGCCAGGTTCTCGTCGGCCTTCGCCGCCGCGAGCTGCGCCTCCTCGGTGGAGGTGTCGAGCCGTACCAGGACCGCGCCCTTGCGAACGAAGGTGCCGGAGTCGAACGAGACCTCCCGGATGGCCCCCGGGAGCTCGGAGCCCACCGTGACGCCGCGGAAGGCCACCAGGGTCCCGCTGGCCGCCTGGAGGGGCTGCCACTTCGCCGACTCGACCTGGGCCGAGGTCACCGCCTCGGGGGGAGGGACGAAGGACTTCCCGGCGCTGATCATCGAGCCGATCTGGAGCGCCTTCACGCCGACCAGCGCGGCCACCACCGCCACGAGGAGGAAGGCGACGCCAATCCAGAGCTTGGTCCTGGTTTTCATGACCGTCCCCTTTAGCGTTTGACGCCCTGCGCCGCAGCGAAAAGGGGGGGGTGGCGAGGCGGGCCGGAAACTTCAAGCGATCGCTTACGCGGCGCCACTCCCCCGGAGCGCCCGGGCTGGATTCACCTCGCCAGCTCGGCCTCCGCCCAGGCGCGGTCATCGGGGCTCTTCGCCACGCGCCGCAGCTTCTCCAGATACGTGCGCGCCTCCGCCTTGCGCCCGGTGGCCCCCAGGTAGACCGACAGGTTGAGGAGTGCGTCGGCGTCGTCCGGGGCCAGGGCGACGGCCTGGCGCAGCTCGACCTCGGCGCCGCGCGGGTCGCCGGCCAGGTAGAGCACCACGCCGAGCTGGACGCGGGCCGCCACCGAGCGCGGGTCGAGCTCGACGCCGCGACGGAAGACGACGGCCGCCTCGGCGAAGCGGCGCTGCTTGGTGAGGGCCGCACCCCAGTTGAAGACCGGACGGTAGTGGCCCGGCGACTTCGCGGCGGCATCGCTCCAGAGCGCCACCTCGTCCCTCCAGGCCGGATTGCGGTTCCAGGTGACGATGCCGAGGACAGAGGCAAGGATGGCGCCGGCGACGGCGGTGTCGCGGGCGACGTGGCGGGCGTCGAGCCGCAGGAAGAGAAGGGCGAGGAGCGTCGCCGCCGCGGGGAGAAGCCCCGCCGACGGGAGGTAGACCCGGTGCTCGTTCATCACGTCGGCGATGGGGATGACGCTCGACTCCACGGACAGGGTGACGAAGAACCAGGCGATCCCCAGCCCCACCAGCCGGACCGACGGGTCGAGGGCCGGCCTTCCGCCCCGGGGGCGGCAGCGCCAGAAGAGCCACGCCGCAAGGGCCCCGAGCGCGCCCAGGAGGAGGACGGAACCGGCCACGTCGAGCGTCCGCCAGGAGCGCCGGATGGCCACCAGGTGGTCCACCGTCTGGCCGTACGGCAGGACGAGCAGCCGGAGGTAGGACACCACCACCACCGCCTGGGTGCGCAGGTAGTCGAGCCGCCCGGCCGGCGCGATGACGCGGGTGGAGGCGTCCGCCGAGGCCAGCATCCCGGAGGGGGAGGCGCTCAGGTCCACGAGGGAGAGGGGGATGAGGAGCGCGATCGCCGCCGCCGGCAGGATGGGAAGCCAGCGCCTCCGGCCGCCGGTGAAGAGGGCCCACTCCACCAGCGCGAGCGAGATCGGGAGGGTGAAGGAGATCTCCTTCGTGCGCGTGGCGAGCAGGGAGGCGAGGAGCATTCCGGCGTAGGCGAGCCATCGCCCGGGCTTCCCCTCGCGAAGGCGCCAGACCAGGTAGAGGACCGTCGCCCCCAGGTAGAAGAGGGTGGCGAGCGAGGTGATGCGCTGGACCACGTAGCTCACCGCCTGGGTGGCGAGCGGGTGGGCGACGAAGAGGGCCGCGGCCGCGAAGGCGACCGCCGGGGCCGAGGGCGCGAGCGCCGAATCGCGCATCCGCGGGGTCCGGAAGGCAAGGACGACGAGGGCCTGGACGAGCAGCGCGTTGCAGAGGTGGATGGCCAGGTTGACGACGTGCCAGCCGAACGGCTCGTAGCCGCCCAGGGCGTGGTTCAGCGCGAAGGTGAGGTAGGCCACGAATCGGTTCGGGAGCACCCGGTGGATGGACGAACCGAGGAAGGCGCCGAGGTCCCGGATGGCCCCGTTCTCGACCAGCTGCTCCAGGTCGTCGAAGACGAACTGGCCGTGAAGGGAGTTCGAGTAGGCGAGGATCCCGAGCGCGACCACGGCCAGCGAGGGCAGCGCCGCGAGCGCGGCAGCCGCTGGGGAACGGGCCTTCCGGGGGCGCGACATGGGCGCCGAAGATACCAGATCGTCCGGGCTATCCCAGGCGGCCGACGTGCAGGCGACGGCGCGAAGCCTTGCCGACCCAGGGGTCGCAGCGCGGACCCCCGCAAGAGGGAAGCGATCCCGCTTCGGGTATCATGCGCCGCAATGAAGGTGGTCCTCGTCAACGTCCACGGGACGATCCCGGCCCTGCGCTACGGGGGCGTCGAGCGGGTCATGTGGTGGCTGGGGAAGGAGCTCTCCACCCGGGGTCACGAGGTCACCTACCTCGTCCGCGGTGGATCCTGCCCCTTCGCCCGCGTGATCCGGCACGACCCGCGCCTTCCGCTCGAGCCGCAGATCCCCTCCGACGCCGACGTGGTCCACGTCCAGCACGTGCTCCCGGACGGGGAGTCGATCGCCCGCCCGCGGCTCATCACGCTGCACGGGCCGGGTTCGCGGGAGGTGGAGCTGGACCGGGACACCGTGTTCGTCTCCCGGGACCACGCGGCCCGCTTCGGGTCCACGCGCTTCGTCCACAACGGGATCGACTGGGACGGGTACGGACCGCCGTCGCTCGACGCCCCCCGCTCGTGGGTGCACTTCCTGGGGGACGGGGCCTGGAAGGTGAAGAACCTCCGGGGCGCCATCCGCGTGGCGGGGCTGGCCGGCGAGGAGCTCCGGGTGGCGGGCGGGTTCCGGCTCAACTTCCGGATGGGGTTTCGCCTCACCTTGTCACCGAGAGTGAAATTTCACGGCTGGGTGGGGGAGGAGGAGAAGCGGCGCATCCTCTCCGGCTCGAAGGGCCTTCTCTTCCCGGTCCGCTGGCGGGAGCCCTTCGGCCTTGCCATCGTGGAGAGCCTCTACTTCGGCTGCCCCGTCTTCGGGACGCCCTACGGGTCGCTGCCCGAGCTGGTCCCTCCCGGCGTGGGGTTCCTCTCGGCCGACGCCGGAGAGCTGGCCGAGGCCGTCCGCGGCGCGGCGCGCTTCGACCGGAGACTGTGCCACGAGCACGCCGTGTCGGGCTTCGGGGTGGGGAGCATGACCGACCGGTACCTGGAGGCCTACGAGCGGGTGCGATCGGGGGAGCACCTGCACGCCGCGCCCCCGCGGCGGACCCAGCCGCCGGACCAGGGGCTCCTGCCCTTCGGATGAGGGCGGCCGAAGGCCGGTCGCGCCCTACAGCATGGCCCGGCGCATGTCGCGCAGGAGCTCGGCCAGGTAGGCGGTGAAGCGGGCCCCGGCGACGCCGTCGATGACACGGTGGTCGTAGGAAAGGGAGAGCGGGAGCATCTTGCGGGGGGCGAATCGCTCGCCGTCCCAGATCGGACGCGTGGCGACGCGCGACGCTCCCAGGATGGCGACCTCGGGCGCGTTCACGATGGGTGTGAAAGCGGTCCCTCCGACGCCCCCCAGGCTGGAGATGGAGAAGCTGCCGCCCTGGATGTCGGTGGCGGCGAGCTTGCCGTCGCGCGCCCGGGCCGAGAGCTCCCCCAGCTCCCGGGCGATGTCCAGCACCCCCTTGCGGTCGGCGTCGCGGAGCACCGGGACGACCAGGCCGTTCGGGGTGTCGGCGGCGAACCCGACGTGGAAGTAGCGCTTCAGGACCAGGCTGTCGCCGTCCAGGGAGGAGTTGAAGTCGGGGAAGCGCCTCAGGGCGGCCACGCTGGCCTTCACCAGGAAGGCGAGCAGCGTGACCTTGGGCCCCTTGTCACCCAGCTCGGCGTTGAGCTTCACCCGGAAGTCCTCGAGGTCGGTCACGTCGGCCTCGTCGAACTGGGTGACGTGCGGGATCATCACCCAGTTGCGGGCCAGGTTGGCGCCGGCGATCTTGCGGATCCGGGAGAGGGGCCGGGTCTCCACCGGTCCGAAGCGGGCGAAGTCCACCCTGGGCCAGGGGAGCAGGTCGAGCCCCACGCCGCCCGGCACCTGACCGGCCAGCGCCTGCTTGACGAACTTCTGCACGTCCTCCTGGAGGACCCGGCCGCGCGGACCGCTGCCGGTGACCCGGGACAGGTCCACGCCCAGTTCCCTGGCGACCTTCCGGACCGCGGGCGAGGCGTGGGCCTGGACGGACGGAGCTGGTCCGGAAGCGGCCACGGACGCGGGAACGGAGACCGGCACGGGTGCCGCCGCGGGTGCAGCGGCCGGCGGCGCAGCGGCAGCAGGCGCAGCGGGGGCAGTGGGTGCTGCGGGGGCAGCCGCCGGGGTCGCCGGGACGACCGACTCGCCCGCGGTCTCGAGCAGGACCACCAGCGACCCCTCGCCCACCCGGTCGCCGACCTTCACCCGGACCTCGCGCACCGTCCCGGCGAACGGGGAGGGTACGTCCATCGTCGCCTTGTCCGACTCCAGCGTGACGAGCGACGCGTCGGCCGCGACCGCCTCGCCGGGCTTCACCAGCACCTCGATGACCCCGACGTCCTTGAAGCCGCCGATGTTCGGGACCCGCACCTCGAGCACGCTCATGATCACACCGTCCAGGGTGCGGGGCGGGAGCCGTCGATGCCGTACTTGCGCACGGCCTCGGCGGCGCGGGCCGCGGGGATGACCCCGTCGTCGGCGAGCGCCTTCAAGGCCGCGACCGCGACGTGGAAGCGGTCCACCTCGAAGAAGCTGCGCAGCTTCTCGCGGGTGTCGGAGCGGCCGAAGCCGTCGGTGCCGAGCACCAGGTAGCGCCGGGGGACGAAGGCCCGGATCTGATCCGCGTACGACCGGACGTAGTCGGTCGCGGCGATGACCGGCCCCTTCGTGGCGGAGAGCCTCTGCTCCACGAACGACAGGCGTTGCTTCGCCTCGGGGTGAAGGAGGTTCTCCCGGGCCGCGGCGTTCCCCTCGCGGGCGAGCTCGGTGAAGCTGGGGGCGCTCCAGAGGTCGGACTCGACGCCCCAGTCGGCGCGCAGGAGTTCCGCCGCCGCCGCGACCTCGTGGAAGATGGCTCCCGAGCCGAGGAGCTGGACCCGCGGCGCGCCGGGTGCGTCGCCTCCCTTGCGGAAGAGGTAGAGCCCGCGGCGGATCCCGTCCTCGACCCCTTCCGGCATGGCCGGCTGCCGGTGGTTCTCGTTGAGGAGCGTCAGGTAGTAGTAGACGTCCTCCTGGGCCTCGTGCATGCGCCGCAGGCCGTCCTGGATGATCACCGCCACCTCGTAGCCGAAGGCCGGGTCGTAGGAGACCGCGTTGGGGATGGTGGCCGAGATGACGTGGGAGTGGCCGTCCTGGTGCTGGAGACCCTCGCCGTTCAGCGTGGTGCGCCCCGACGTGCCGCCGAGCAGGAACCCGCGCGAGCGCATGTCGCCGGCGGCCCAGGCCAGGTCGCCGACCCGCTGGAAGCCGAACATCGAGTAGAAGATGTAGAAGGGGATCATCGGCACGCCGTGCACCGAGTAGGAGGTGGCCGCGGCGATCCAGTCGGCCATGGCGCCGGCCTCGTTGATCCCCTCCTGCAGGATCTGCCCCTTCTTGTCCTCCTTGTAGAAGGAGAGCTGGTCGGCGTCCTGGGGCGTGTAGAGCTGCCCGACGTGGCTCCAGATGCCGAGCTGCCGGAACATGCCCTCCATGCCGAAGGTGCGCGACTCGTCGGCGACGATGGGCACGACGTGCGGGGCGACGGTCTTGTCCCGCAGCAGGATCTGTAGAAATTGCACGAAGGCCATGGTGGTGGAGATCTCGCGGTCGCCGCTGCCCGTGAGCAGCCGGGCGAAGGTGGCGAGCGGGGGGATGGGAAGCACCGTCGAACCGCCGCTGCGGCGGGGCCGGTCGCCGCCCAGATCGGTGCGGCGGGTCTTCATGTACTCGAGCTCCCGCGAGCCCTCCTCGAACTTCACGTACGGCACCTCCTCGAGCCGGTCGTCCGGCACCGGGATCTGGAAGCGGTCGCGGAAGCGGCGGATGGCCTCCACCGACATCTTCTTCTGCTGGTGGGTGATGTTCTGGGCCTCGCCCGACTCGCCCATGCCGTAGCCCTTCACGGTCTTGGCGAGGATCAGGGTGGGCTCGCCCTGGTGCTGCATGGCGGCCTGGTAGGCGGCGAAGACCTTGAACGGGTCGTGGCCGCCGCGGTTCAGGTTCCAGATGTCCTCGTCGGAGTAGTCGGCCACCATGGCCCTGAGCTCCGGCGTGTTGAAGAAGTGCTCCCGGACGTAGGTCCCGTTCTTGGCCTTGTAGGTCTGGTAGTCGCCGTCCACGGCCTCCATCATGCGGCGCTGCAGGGCGCCGGTCCTGTCGCGGGCCAGCAGGGGATCCCAGTGGCGCCCCCAGACCACCTTGATGACGTTCCAGCCGGCGCCCCGGAACTCGCTCTCCAGCTCCTGGATGATCTTCCCGTTGCCGCGCACCGGCCCGTCGAGCCGCTGGAGGTTGGCGTTCACCACGAAGACCAGGTTGTCGAGCTTCTCGCGCCCGGCCATGCCGATGGCGCCCATGGACTCCGGCTCGTCCATCTCGCCGTCGCCGGTGAGCGCCCAGACCTTCCGCCCCTGGGTCTTCGCCATGCCGCGGTCGTCCAGGTACTTCATGAAGCGGGCCTGGTAGATGGCCATGAGCGGCCCGAGCCCCATCGACACGGTGGGGAAGTTCCAGAACTTCGGCATGAGCCAGGGGTGCGGGTAGGAGGAGATCCCCCGGCCGTCCACCTCCTGGCGGAAGCGGTCGAGTTGCCCCTCGCTGAGCAGCCCGAGCAGGAAGGCGCGTGCGTAGATTCCCGGCGCCGAGTGGCCCTGGATGAAGACCAGGTCGCCCCCCTGCTCCTTGGTGGCCGCGCGCCAGAAGTGGTTGTAGCCGATGTCGTAGAGCATCGCCGCCGAGGCGAAGCTGGCGATGTGGCCGCCCACGTTGGTGTCCTTGTTGGCCCGGATCACCATGGCCATGGCGTTCCACCGGATGAAGTGGCGGATGCGCTGCTCGAGCTCGAAGTCGCCCGGGAGCGGAGGCTGCCGCTCCACCGGGATGGTGTTCACGTAGGCGGTGTTGGCCGAGAAGGGGAGGTAGGCGCCGGAGCGGCGGGCGCGGTCGATGAGCTTCTCGATGAGCCAGTGGGCGCGGTCCGGCCCTTCCCGGGCGATGACGCCCTCGAGGGCGTCGATCCATTCACCGGTTTCCTGTGGGTCCACGTCGGGTGGGCGGTCCATCGATGCTCCTCGGCCGGGTTTCCCATGAGGTTAACTGGGAATCCGGCCGGGAGCATGGAACAGCGGGGCGATATCACATGAGGACCAAGGTGCCAGGGCGTGCGGTCACCCGCCGGCGAGCTTCAACCCCGCGTCGAGCCGGGCGAGCGACTCCTCCCGTCCGAGGAGCAGGATCACGTCGTAGATCCCCGGCGACGCCGTGCCGCCGGTGAGCGCCACCCGGACCGGCTGGGCCACCTTCCCGAGCCCGAGCGACCGCGCCGCGGCCACGTCGTGGAAGAGCTTCTCGAGCCCTGCAGCGTCGAGCGCCGCGCTGGCCGCGACGCCGTCGCGGATGGCCTGGAGGATCGGCGCCGCGTCGGTCCCGAGGAACTTCTCCCGGGCCTTCGGGTCCATCTCCACCGGGGAGAAGTAGCAGCGGGACTGGGAGACCAGGTCCACGAGCGTCTTGGCCCGCTCCTGGTAGGCCCTGGCGATGGCCGGGAGGCGCGGGTCGCCTTCCACCTCGAGCCCCGCCGCGCGGTAGTAGGGCAGCGCACGCCGGGCCAGCTCCGCCGGCGCCAGCGACTTCACCCACGTCTGGTTCACCCAGACCATCTTCTCCGGGTTGAAGACGCTGGCCGTGTCCCCCACGTGGTCGAAGCCGAAGTGCTTCACCAGTTCACCCATGGTGAATATTTCCTGGTCGCCATGGGACCAGCCGAGGCGCACCAGGTAGTTCACCACCGCCTCGGGCAGGAACCCCATGTCGCGGTAGGCGGTCACGCTGGTGGCGCCGTGGCGCTTGGAGAGGCGGGTCTTGTCGGCACCCAGGATCATGGGCAGGTGGGCGAAGGCCGGGACCGGGTAGCCGAGGGCCTCGTAGAGGAGCACCTGGACCGCGGTGTTGTTCACGTGGTCGTCGCCCCGGGCCACCAGGTTGATCTCCATGGTGACGTCGTCGACCACCGCGCCGAAGTTGTAGAGCGGGACGCCGTCGGCCCGGACGATGACCTCGTCCTGCAGGGTCGAGCCGGGGCGGGTGATGGCCCCCTTCACGAGATCGGTGAAGGTCAGCTCGAGCAGCTTGGGGAGGCGAAATCGGATGACGTGGCGGCGCGACGGATCGTAGGCGAGGTCGCGGCAGGTACCCGGGTAGATGAACTGCCGCTTCTCGGCCTTGGCCAGCTCGCGCTGGGCGTCCAGGTCCTCCTTGGAGCAGTAGCAGGCGTAGGCCTTGCCGGCCTTCACGAGCTTCTCGGCGTACTCCTCGTAGAGGCCGAGCCGCTGCATCTGGAAGTACGGGCCGAAGGGGCCGCCCACGTCGGGCCCCTCGTCCCAGTCGAGGCCCAGCCAGCGCATCCCGTCGAGGATGGCGCGCACCGCCTCCTCGGTGGAGCGCTCCCGGTCGGTGTCCTCGATGCGCAGGATGAACTTGCCGCCGGTGTGGCGGGCCCAGAGCCAGTTGAGGAGCGCCGCGCGGGCCCCCCCGATGTGGAGGTAGCCGGTGGGGGACGGGGCGAAGCGGACACGGACCGGAGCGCTCATGGGCGCGGAAACTAGCACAACCGGGAGGCGCCATCAGGACAGGACGACGCCGGCGTACCCCACCACGCTGCGATCGTCGCCGGTCACCTCCCCGGAGTTCGCGTAGCGCACCAACTCCGCCTTCCGGGCTCCCTGCGCCACCGCCGCCACGACCATGATGGTGGCCGGCACGAAGCCGCACATGGAGATGTCCTCCCGGGAGACCACCTCGTGGAGCCCGCGCGCGTCGAGCGCCAGGATCCGGTCGAGCGCCAGCCGGTCCTTGGCGCGCGCCACCGCCGCCGGGAGGTAGTGGCTCATGTCGCTCGAGGCGACCACGAGCGCCTCGTGGCGCGCCGCCACCCGGGCCAGCCCCTCCCCGATCTCCTCGCACCGGGAGTACGACAGGCCGGACACGCAGACCGCTGCGATGGCGACGTCGGGACGCCGGACCTGGAGGAAGGGGAGCTGGACCTCGAGCGCGTGCTCGAGCCGGTGCGCCTCGCGGTCGGGGGTGGCGAGCCCGGCCTCGACGATCTCCCGGGTCATCCCCTCGTCCACCGCGACCGGGCCGAGCGGGGTCGCCCACGCCCCGCCGGGCCAGGCGGCGACGCGCTGCCCCCGCCCGGTGTGGTTCGGGCAGAGGACGATCACCCGCCGCGGGACGGCCACGCGCGCGAAGGTCGCCCCCGCCACCGCTCCCGAGTAGACGTACCCCGCGTGCGGGGAGAGGACGCCGAGGGCGACGCGGGGAACGACTGCGGAGCCCTCCCCGGAGGGCCCGGCCAGCAGGGAAGCCACCTCCCCGGCCAGCTCCCCGGGGCCGGACGGATAGAAACGGCCCGCGACCGCGGGTTCGCGCTCCCTCGCCACGTCGGGCATGATGCCGAGGATAGCACCGGCCACGCACACCGGGGGACCTCCCCCGACGACCCGGGAGCTCCTCCTCTCCTGGGGCCTGGTGGTGGGCGGGATCGGGGCCGCGTCGGCCCTCGCCGGGGTCGAGCCGACCGGACTCCTCCGGGGCAACCTGGCCGGGTTGGCCGCGCTCCTCTTCATCCTGGTGCCGGACCGGATCCTGCGAGCCCGGGGGGAGGGGTGGGAGGGGTATGGGCTGCCCTGGTGGGGAGCTGGCGACCCCCGCACCTGGAGGGCCTGGGGGCGCGCCGCCGCCGCTGGCCTGGCGGTGTCGCTGGTCGTCCTCCCCCTCTTCGCGGTGCTGCTCCTGGGGGGCGCCCGCCTGGCGGGGATCCCCGCCGCGTTCGAGCCGCGCCTGCCGCCAGGATTCGCGCTCGCCGTCGCCGTCCAGTTCCTGGTGGTCGCGCTCCCGGAGGAGCTCTTCTACCGGGGATTCATGCAGACCTCCTGGGGCCGGAAGGGTCCCTCCCGCCTCGTCCTGGGAGCGGAGATCGGCCCCGGCTTCCTGGCGACCCAGGCCCTCTTCGCGGCCGGCCACCTGGTGACGCTCCAGCCCTGGCGGCTCGCCACATTCTTCCCCGGGCTCCTCTTCGGCTGGCTCCGGGCCCGCACCGGCGGGGTCGTCGCGCCGGCGGTGGCCCACGCCCTCTCCAACCTGCTCGTCCTGTTCCTCGAGGCGAGCCTGGCGGCCCACCGATGATTAGGTTCAGATCCATGCCTCCCACGATCCGCGCGATGCTCGAGGAGCAGGAGGCGGCGAGCCTGCACCCCCGGGCCGCGCTCTCCCGGAACACCCGCGGCCGCGACCGCGAGGACCCGGAGGACGACATGCGCCCCGCCTTCCAGCGGGACCGGGACCGCGTCCTCCACTCCAAGTCCTTCCGGAGGCTCATGGGCAAGACCCAGGTCTTCCTTGCGCCGCGCGGGGATCACTACCGCAACCGGCTCACCCACACGCTGGAGGTCGCGCAGGTGGGGCGCTCCATCGCCCGGGCGCTGCGGCTGAACGAGATGCTGGTCGAGGCCATGGTGATGGGGCACGACCTCGGGCACACCCCCTTCGGCCACGCCGGGGAGCGGGTGTTGAACCAGGTGATGCCCCACGGCTTCCACCACGTGCAGCAGTCCGTGCGGGTGGTCGAGGTGCTGGAGAAGGATGGGGACGGGCTGAACCTCACGATCGAGGTCCGAGACGGCATCCTGCGCCACTCCAAGGGGCGCGGGAACGTCCTCATGGCCGGCGGCGGGGCCAAGGCCCTGACGCTCGAGGCCGAGATCGTCCGCCTGGCGGACATCGTTGCCTACGTGAACCACGACCTCGACGACGCCGTGCGGGGTGGGCTCCTGCGGGAGGAGGAGGTCCCCCGCGCGATCGCCTCCGTGCTCGGCGACCGCCACTCGGTGCGCCTGCACACCCTCATCGGCGACGTGATCCGCTCGTCGGACCTCGACGGGGGAGGGCACATCGCCATGTCGGGAGAGGTGCACGGCGCACTCCTCGCCCTGCGCGAGTTCCTCTACGCCCGCGTCTACGAGAACCCGGTGGTCCAGGACGAGTTCAAGAAGGCCCAGCGCATCCTCGAGGACCTGCACCGCTGGTGCCTGGAGGACGCCGAGCGGCTCCGGACCCGCTTCGGGGTGGCTCCGCGGCCGGGCGAGGACCTGCCCCGGGCGGTCGCCGACTTCCTCTCCGGAATGACCGATCGCTTCGCCATGGAGACCTGGGAGAAGGTCTTCGTGCCGCGCCCCTGGGCGATCGTTTGACAGCCCGCGCGGGGCGCGCCTACGATCCCCACACCCCATTGACGGAAGGTCCATGAGCGACGACATCGCGGTCGGCATCGACCTCGGCACAAGCTACAGCGCCGTGGCCACGGTCATCGACGGAAAGCCCGACGTCCTCACCAACGAGTGGGGGGAGCGCACCCACGCCTCGGTGGTGAGCTTCCTCGAGGACGGCACGGTCCTCGTCGGCAACAGCGCCAAGCGCAACATCATCACCAACGCCGAGAACACGGTCTACTCGGCCAAGCGGCTCATCGGACGCTTCTTCTTCTCCGACGAGGTGAAGAAGGCCCAGGCCGCGATGCCCTACAAGATCGTCGAGGGGCCCAACAACTCGGCGCGGGTGCAGATCGGCGAGCGGATCCTGGCCATCCCCGAGGTGTCGGCGCTGGTGCTGAAGGAGATGAAGGCCATCGCCGAGACCTCGCTGGGGCGCGAGGTCCGCCGGGCGGTGGTCACCTGCCCCGCCTACTTCAACGACAACCAGCGCCAGGCCACCAAGGACGCCGGCCGCATCGCCGGGCTCGAGGTGCTGCGCATCATCAACGAGCCCACCGCGGCGGCGCTGGCCTACGGCTTCGGGAAGGACATCTCCCAGCGCATCTGCGTCTACGACCTGGGCGGCGGCACCTTCGACGTCTCCATCCTGGAGATCGGGAGGGACGTCTTCGAGGTCATCGCCACCGCCGGCGACACCTACCTGGGCGGCGACGACTTCGACGACCGGATCATGGCCTGGCTGGCCGAGGACTTCCTGGCCAAGCACGGCGTGGACCTGCGCCAGAACAAGTTCTGCCTGCAGATGCTCAAGGAGGCCGGCGAGAAGGCCAAGATCGACGTGGGGCGCGACGGGCAGGCCGCCATCAAGGTGGAGGGCATCTGCCAGACGCCCGAGGGGCAGGTGCTCGACCTCGAGCAGGTCCTCGGCGTCGACCAGTTCAACCGCATGGTGATGGACCTCGTGCAGCGCACCTTCAAGGTGTGCGACGAGGCGCTCCAGTCGGCCCGCATGACCGCGAGCGACATCGACGCGGTCATCCTCGTGGGCGCGCCCACCCGGCTTCCCATCGTCCGGCAGTCGGTCCGGCACTACTTCCAGAAGGAGCCGATGGCCGGCATCGACCCGGACGAGGTGGTGGCCCAGGGCGCCGCCATCCAGGCCGCGGCCCTGATGAACCGCTCCGCCGCCTCGGCCGGCCAGGCCAGCTACCTGCTCGACGTGACGCCGCTCACCCTGCGGGTGGGAACGGCCGGGGGCTGGGCCGAGTCCGTCATCGACAAGAACACCCCCATCCCCATCGAGAAGTCGAAGACCTTCACCACCAGCCGCGACGGGCAGGACCGGGTCCGCATCCGGGTCTACCAGGGTGAGTCGAAGCGGGCCGACGAGTGCGAGTTCCTGGGCGAGTTCGAGTTCTCCGGGTTCCGCGTCGGCTACCGCGGCGACGTCCAGATCCAGGTGGCCTTCGAGATCGACTCGAACGGCATCGTCAACGTCTCGGCCACCGACACCGAGACCCGGCAGAAGGCCTCCACGACCATCCACCTGTCCTCGGGCCTCTCCGAGACCGACATCAAGAGCGCCATCGACAAGAACGCCGAGGTGGTGCTGGCCGGCCACCCGGTGTCCTGAGGGGAGCCTCCACACCGCGATGGACGTTTCCTTCCGGATCGAGGTCGAGACGCTGGCCGAGGCGCTCGACCAGCTCGACTACTTCGCCGTCCTGAAGCTCGCCGCCACGGCGACGCCGGCGGAGATCCGCGCCGCCTACCACCGCGAGTCGAGGGTCTACCACCCCGACCGCTACGCCGCCGTGGACGACGAGCCGTTCCGCGATCGGGTCGGGCGCATCTACCGGCGCATCAACGAGGCCTACACGGTGCTGCGCGACGACGCGCGCCGGAAGAAGTACGCCGGCGATCTGGCCGGTCCGGAGCGGGCTCGCAAGCTCCGCTTCTCGGAGGACGACGAGGCGGCCGTGAAGGAGGCCCAGAAGAAGCGGGCCGTCGAGCAGCTCGGGCAGACCCCCAACGGACGGAAGTTCTACTCGGCCGCGCTGGCCGACGCGCAGGCCGGACGCTGGGAGGGCGTGGAGCGGAACTTGAGGATGGCGCTCGCCTACGAGCCGGCCAACGAGCGCTTCAAGGAGTTGCTCGTCCAGGCGGAGAAGAACCGTCCCAAGCAGGACTTCCGGATCAAGTAGGGGCACGGTGCTCCTCGACGCCGTCCTGCTGCTCCTCCTCGCCGCGGCGTCGGTCCTCGGCGCGCTCGCGGGCCTCCTGCGCCCCCTCTTCCTCTTCGCCGGTGCCGCGCTCGGCTGGCTGGCGGCGCGCCACCTCGCGGGGCCGGTCGGGAAATTGCTCGCCTCCCTGGTGCCCGTCTCCGCGTCGCGGGAGGTGGCGGCGGTCCTCCTCTTCGTCCTGATGACGGCGGTGGCCGCCTTCGTCGGACGGAAGCTCTCCCGCAACCGGGACGGGGAGGGGCGCCCCGTGGACAGGGCCGCCGGGGCGCTGCTCGCGGGGCTCGCGGCGGCCGCGTCGGCGTGGGTGGGACTCGCCGTGGCAGAGGCGGTGGCCCCTTCCCTGCCGGACCGCTGGCAGTCCGCCCTCGGGAAGAGCGACCTGGCCGCCCTGGTGCGGGAGAACGACCTCCTGGGAGAGTGGCGGCACCGCGCCGAGGCGGGGCTCGCGGCGCTCCTCGAGGCGGCCGACGGACCAGGCGGGGTGGCGCGTCTCTCCGGCGACCCCGATCTCCGGGCGCTGCTCGCCGACCCGCGGGTCCGGGCGCTGGTGGACGACGCCCGGGCGGCCGGCCGCGCCGACGTGGCGCGGTCCCCGGAGGCCCTGCGCCTGCTCTCCGACCCCAGCTTCCGGCAGAGGCTCGAGGCGGCGCAGGAGCGGCTCGACCGGGGCGTGACGCGCTGAGCAGGTTCGCCTTCGGCCCGGCATGCCGGGGTAGCGCCGGCGTGGGGGACGCCCCTCTCCGCGGCGCTTGTCCTCGAGGCGAGGGCGCCGCTGACCGCGCAGCGCCGGGTCACGCCGTGGCCCGAGCACCGCCATTTCCGGCGCCCTCTCCGGAGGCGCCGCTCCGAGTGGCGCCCCCGCCGGCTGGCGGATGCGGGCCCGAAGGCGACTTGCGCGCACGCTTCGGGGAAAGGTGCGGGCGGTCGCGGGGGCCTCGTCGGTGACCCTCCCTTGCGCCAGGCGGCCGGGGTGGCCCCGGCGCGGGGCGCATCTGCGCGGGCGCCGAACCGATCCCACTCGAAGGACGCGGTTCGAAGGCGCCGTTCACCCGGATGAACTCGGCCCGCGCAGCCGGCGCCCCCCAGCGACGCGGGCCACCGCCCGGTCGCCGGCATCACGAGAGAATCGCCGGCGCTCGCCCACGCAGACCGGACTACCGTCCCTTGCGCGTCGCCTTTCCCACGTCCCGCATCGCTCCCGAGCCGGGGTGGCGCTTCTCGTGGGCCTTCTCGAGGTTCCGGTAGAGCCCGTCGAGCCGGTCGAAGAGCCGACGCTTCTTGCGGGGCTTCCGGGTGGAGAGCGCGTAGGCGAAGACGATGGGGGCCGAGATGGTCGAGTCGGAGTAGACCACCACGTGGTTCTTCAGCATGTCGGCCTGCACCTTGCCCCAGCTGATGGCCTCGCTGGGGGTGGCGCCGGAGAGCCCGCCCCACTGCGGGGAGTCGGTGGAGATCTGCAGCACGAACTCGTGACCGCCCCGGTTCAGGTCGAGGATCTGCCAGAGGGTTGGCTGGGTCTGGAGGTAGAAGTTCTTCGGCGAGCCGCCCCCCAGGATCACCACCCCGTTCACGTCGGCGTCGTAGACGATGGCCGTGGACTCGAGGACGTCCAGGTCGGGGTCGATGGTGGTCTGCCCGCCCCGCAGCTTCATGGCGGCCACGTTCATCCCGATCGAGGAGTCGCCCGGGGAGCTCGTGAAGATGGGGACCCCGTGCTTGGCGGCGGTGGCCACCCAGGAGCGCTGGGGCTGGGGTGCGTGCCGGAGGATGAGCTGCCCCAGGTAGTCGTGGAGCCGCGGAGTGGAGATGCGCCCGCGCAGCTCGGGCGGAGCCTTCTCGAGCGCCTCGCGCACGAAGGCGTCGGTGTCGAGCAGGGAGTCCTCGGTGATGAAGACGTCGTAGATGCGCTCGATGCCGGCCCGGTAGAGCTCCCGGTCGTCCACCTGGAAGTGACCCTGGACCACCGGCAGCTCGAGCGCGAAGTGGAAGTCGTGGTAGAGGTTCGCGCCGGTCGAGACGATGAGGTCCACGAACCCGGCCTCGATCATGGCCTGGATGGCGCCGCCCATGCCCGCCGGCGCCATGGCGCCGGTCACGGTGAGGGCGATGGTGGCGTTGGCGTCGATCATCCGGCCGAAGAGGTCGCACCCCTCGGCCAGCCGCCCGCCGTTGAAGGCGCCGGCCCGGCGGTAGACGTCGACCAGGTCCACGACCGACATCCCCTTTCGGAGCCGCATCGGCTCGACGGGGGGGCGTGAGAGGTAGCGCTTCCTGAGCTGCTTCGGCGTCGGCTTCGTCGGCATGGCGGGCGCGGATCCTGTCCGAGCGACCGCCCGCCGTCAACGAATCCTGGGGTACCAGCTCAAGCTACCGGAGTTCCTGGTGTTCAAGGATTGGTTGCGGTGGCCGGGACGGTCGGAAGGTTGACCGGGACGGCCTCGACCCGCACCGGTCGGTCGGCGAGGGAGGAGAGCGAGGTGCGCCGGAAGACGTCGAGCATCCGCTCCTGCCCCTCGCGCCAGACCGCCGACATGTTGCAGATGGGCTGGCGGCCGCAGGCGTCGTCGTCGTCGAGGCAGACGTTGATGGCGATGGGCCCCTCGGCGGCCTGGATGATCTCGAGCACGCTGATGGTCTCGGCCGGCCGTGCCAGCTTGTAGCCGCCGTGCGGTCCGCGGGTGGAGCGTACGATTCCCTGATCGACCAGTGTCTTCAGGATCTTGGCGAGAAAGTCCTCGGGGACGTCCATCTGCCGGCCGATCTCACGAAAGGGTACGACCGTTCCCTCGGGGATGGTGGCCAGGTGGATCATCGCCCGGATGGCGTAATCGATCTTTCTCGAGATGCGGAGCACATGCTGCATCGGGACTCCCTGGCACCCCGGGGTACGGGGGGTTAAATGAGGCCGGCGTGACGAACGGCTCGGTACAGGACGGTATCATCGACATCATCGACCTGCACACTCATTCTACCGCGTCCGATGGACAGTACGCCCCGGCCGAGGTCGCGGCAAGGGTGGCGAAGGCGGGGACCGTGGCCTGGGCGCTCACGGATCACGATACCGTGGCAGGGCTCCTCCCCGCCGCCGCGGCGGCCAAGCTCCTGGATCTCCGATTCATTCCCGGGATCGAGCTCTCCGCCCTCCTCGACGAGCGGGAGGTCCACGTGCTCGGCCACTTCATCGACCCGGTCCATCCGGAACTGTGCCGCTTCGAGGACAAGCTGGCCGACCACCGGCGCGGCCGGGTCCGGAAGATCGTCCGGCTCCTGGCGGAGAACGGCGTCTCGGTGACCGAGGAGGCCATCGTCGCCTGCAGCGGGGGCAAGACCATCGGCCGGCCCCACGTGGCCCGGGCCATGGTCGAGGCGGGGGCCGTGCTCACGGTCCGGGAGGCCTTCGATCGATTTCTGGGGGACGGGCGTCCCTGCTACGTGGGGCGGTTCCGGCTCACGGCTGAGGATGCGGTGGCGATGATCCGGCGGGCCGGGGGGGTGGCGACGCTGGCCCACCCAGGGCCGTCGAAGGTGCAGGCGCTGGAGCTCTTGCGCATGCGCGCCATGGGCTTCGACGGGGTCGAGGCCGAGCACCCCGAGCACCACCCCGAACAGGCGGCCCGGTACCGTGAGGTGGCGGGGACGGTGGACCTGATCTGCACCGCGGGCACCGACTTCCACGGGGAACTGGTCTCCCCGGACCGCTTCCTGGGGACGTCCCGCATGCCGGCGGCAGCGCTCGACCGGCTCGAGGCGCGGCGCCCGTAGCAGCGGGGCGCCGCCCTGTTTCACCCGCGGTAGAACTGCCCCAGCGACAGCCGGGTCCAGTCCATGATGGGCGTGACCCAGATGCCGAAGAGCACCGTGGCCGTGGCGAACCCGGCCAGCAGGAACTTGTACGAGGTCGGGTAGGTGACCGGGGTCTCCGTGAGCGGAGCCTCGAAGAACATCGCCCGCAGGATCCGCGCGTAGTAGTAGAGCGCCACCGCGGTGTTGAGCGCGGCGATGATGGCGAGCGTCGCGTACCAGCCTCCGGTCGGGCCCGAGACCCGGTCCAGCACGGCCACGAAGAGCCAGTACTTGCCCGTGAAGCCGATGGAGGGCGGCAGGCCGGTGAGCGCGAAGAGGAAGATGGCCATCGAGACCGCCGCCAGCGGGGCGCGGTGCCCCAGTCCGCGGAACTCGAAGATGGTGGGGGAGCCGGTGAAGCGCTCGACCACGATGACGGCCAGGAAGGCCCCCAGGTTCATGATCAGGTAGGCGAGCATGTAGACCATGACCGCCTGGGTGCCCACGAACGAGTTGGCGGCCAGCCCCATGAGCCCGTAGCCGGCGTGGGCGATGGAGGAGTAGGCCAAGAGCCTCTTGAGATTCGTCTGCGGGAGCGCCGTGAAGTTGCCGAGCGTCATGGTGACGGCTGAGAGCACGCCCACCACCGCCGGCCAGGGGATGTTTCCGACCGCATCCGACAGCCCCATCATCGAGCCGCGGGTGTCGAGCGCGCCCCAGAGCAGGCGGGCCGCCAGGGCGAAGCCGGCCGCCTTGGGTCCGGTGGATAGGAAGGCCGTGAACGGGGTGGGAGCGCCCTCGTAGACGTCGGGCGCCCACATGTGCCAGGGCACCGCGGCGATCTTGTAGCCCACGCCCGAGGAGACCAGCACCACGCCCAGGATGAGCCCGAGCCGGTGTGGAAGGGTGGTGGGGACCTGCGCGATGGCCGACGCGAAGCGGGTGATGTCGGTGGTGCCGAGCATCCCGTACAGGTAGCTCATGCCGAAGATCATGGCCCCGGAGGCCACGCCCCCGAAGATGACGTACTTCAGCGCCGCCTCGGCGGCCTTGCGGTCGCCCTTGGAGTAGCCGGCCAGCGCGTAGCTCACCATCGAGACCAGCTCGATGGCCATGTAGATCATCAATAAATCCGTGGCGCTGGCCATGAGGAAGAGGCCCAGCACGATGGTGACGAGCAGCGCGTAGAAGGGGCCGATGCGGGAGGGTGGATAGGCCCGGGAAGGCCCGGCGATGAGCACGGTGAGCGCGCCGCCGGCCAGGAAGATCCACTTGAAGAAGTTCGCGAAGGCGTCGTTCGCGATCATCCCGTTGAAGAGCGACTGGGGCGTGCCGGGCTGGACGGCGAGCAGGAGCGCCGCCAGGCCGAAGACGGCCAGGGTGGCGGCCGAGAGCAGTCGGGCCCGCGACTCGCTCCTGCGCCAGGCCAGGTCGAGGAGGAAGAGCGAGAGCGCGCCGAACGTGAGCACCAGCTCGGGGCGGAACCACCCCGTGCTGCGCACGTTCTCGGCGACGAGGAATGGCTGGATGTCCATCGGGCGGTCTCCGCGGCGCTACACCGGGCGCAGGTTCTGGATGAGCAGCTGGAGCGCCGGGTTGATCGCGTGCAGGATGAACTGCGGGTAGAACCCGAGGAAGATCATGATGGCCGCCAGCGGATAGAGCATGATCCGCTCCCGCCAGTTCACGTCGGGGAAGCCGGCGTAGGCGGTGTTGAGCTTGCCCAGGAACACCCGCTGCATGGCCCACAGGTAGTAGGCGGCGGTGATGATGACGGCGGTGGCCGAGATGACCGTGAAGGTCAGGTAGACCGGGAAGCTGCCCGCCAGCACCATGAACTCGGGGATGAAGCCGGCCAGGCCGGGCAGCCCGAGCGAGGCGAAGAAGGCCAGGCCGGTGAGCCCGCTGTACTCGGGCAGCTCCTTGGCCAGGCCGCCGAAGCGCTCCATGTCGCGGTGGTGGGCGCGGTCGTAGATCACGCCCACGAGGAGGAAGAGCGCCGGGCTGATGATGCCGTGGGTGAACATGTTGTACACCGCGCCGGAGATGGCCATGGGGGTCATGGCGGCCATGCCGAGCAGGGTGAACCCCATGTGCGAGACCGAGGAGTAGGCCACCATCTTCTTGAAGTCGCGCTGGGCCAGGGCCACGTAGGCCGCGTAGATGATGTTGATGACGCCGAAGACCGCGATGGCGTTGGCGGCCCACTCGGTGGCGTCGGGGAGGAGCGGGTAGTTGAAGCGCAGGATGCCGTACGGCCCCATCTTCAGGAGGATCCCGGCCAGGATGACCGAGATGGGGGTGGGGGCCTCGACGTGCGCGTCGGGCAACCAGGTGTGGAAGGGGAACATCGGGATCTTGATGGCGAACCCGATGAAGAAGGCCACGAAGACGATCTTGCTGAAGGCGAAGCCCAGGATGGGGAGCGCGGTGGCGAACTGCCCGGCCCGGCCCTGCGCGGCCAGCTCGAGCAGGTTGAACGTGTGGCGGGCCGAGAGCGTCCCGTCGGCCATCACCGCCGGCAGGCTCCGGTAGTAGACGGCGATGATGGCGAGCAGCATGAGGACGGAGCCCGCCAGGGTGTAGAGGAAGAACTTGATGGCCGCGTACTCGCGGCGCGGGCCGCCCCACACGCCGATGAGGAAGTACATCGGGAGGAGCATGACCTCCCAGAAGACGTAGAAGAGGAACATGTCGAGGGCGACGAAGGTGCCCATCATGCCGGTCATGAGGAGCAGCAGCAGGATCATGTAGCCAGGCACCATGCGCACCGTGAAGTGCTTGGGGTGGTGCTCGTCGTCGCCGTGGCCGTGGTCGTCCTCGTCCATCCCGGCCATGTGGATGGCCTTCGCGCCGCCCTGCCACCAGGGCATGGAGGCGATGGCCGCCACGAAGGAGATGATGCCGGTGAGGAGCACCATCGAGATGGAGAGCCCGTCCACGCCGACGAACCACTCGACGTTGAAGGGGCGGATCCAGATGGCCCGGTTCACCATCTGCACGCCGGTGGCCTTGCCCTGGACGAGGAGCCCCTGGGCCCGGGGATCGAACCAGTGCCAGGCCAGGACGGACGCCACCAGCATGAGGAAGCTGGCGGCCAAGGTGACCACGCGCGATGCCTGGTCGAGGAACCTCTTCGGGAGGCCGAGGAAATGCCTCACGACCATCAGCGCCAGGATGACGGCGGAGCCGATGACCGGGAGGAATGTGGCCCAAACCAGCACGTTGTCGGGGCGGATCATGAAGCCGATCTCCTAGCGGAAGAGGAAGTTGAGAAGGACGACGAGCAGCGACCCGAAGGCCGCGCCGTAGAGGTAGGTCTGGATGCGGCCGGTCTGGATCTGGCGGAGCACGCGCCCACCCTCGCGGGTGAGGCCGCCCACGCCGTTGACCGCGCCGTCGACGACGTACTTGTCGATGGCGTCGTCGATGGCGGCGAAGACGCGCGCCAGCCAGCCGGCGAAGTTCACCAGCCAGTCGATGACGTGCTGGTCGAACCAGGACAGGAAGGCGGCCAGGAAGAGCGAGGGGCGGATCACCAGCGCGTGGTAGGCCTCGTCCACGTAGTACTTGTTGTAGACCACCGTCCAGAAGCCGAGGAAGCGGTGCTTGAGGTCGTGGGGCACCCGGCTCTCGCCGTCCTTGAAGAGCTTCATGGCGAAGAACCAGCCGATGGTGGCCGCGGCGACGCCCATGCCCTGGAAGGCCCACTCGGTGGCGTGGCCGAAGTGCAGGAACGTCACCTCGGCGGGCAGCGCCGGAGCCAGCCAGTGCTCCAGGATGGGCGCGTGCCCGGTCCAGAGGAGCGGGATGCCCAGGAAGGAGGCGGCGACCGCGCCGAAGGCCAGCGTGGCGAGCACCCAGGTGATGGAGCGGGGGGACTCGTGCGGAGGGCCTCCGTGGTGGCCGTGGTCGTCGTGCGCCGGGGCCGCGTGGACCGCGTGCGCCGTGGCCGGAGGGGCGTGGCCGTGGGCGGCGTGGTCGTCGTGGCCGTGGGCGGCAGCGGGGGCGTGGTGGGCCGCGGGAGCGGGGTGCGGCGCCGCGTGGGCCGAGTGCGGGTCCTCGCCGTGCTCCTCGTCGTGACCCGCTCCGCCCCGGTAGTGGCCGGTGAAGGTCATGTAGTAGCTGCGGAACATGTAGAAGCTGGTCCCGGTGGCGGCCAGGATGCCGATCACGAAGATGGCGGGCCCGAGCCAGGGGGCGGGCGTCCCGAAGAGTTCCATCCCACGCTGGGTGAAGGCCTTCCAGAGGATCTCGTCCTTGGAGAAGAAGCCGCTGGCCCAGGGGAATCCGGCGATGGCCCAGGTGGCGATGAGGTAGGTCCAGGCGGTGACCGGCATGAGCTTCTTCAGCCCGCCCATCTTCCTCATGTCCTGCTCGTGGTGGCAGCCCAGGATCACCGAGCCCGACGCGAGGAAGAGCGTGGCCTTGAAGAAGGCGTGGGTGAGCAGGTGGTAGGAGCCGGCCCAGTAGGCGCCCACGCCCACCCCGACGAACATGAAGCCGAGCTGGGAGACGGTGGAGTAGGCCAGCACCTTCTTGATGTCGTACTGGAAGAAGCCGATGGTGGCGGCGAAGAAGGCGGTGAGGATGCCGACGGTGGCCACCCAGCCCATGGCGGTGGGGGACATCGCGTAGATGTAGGAGAGGCGGGCCACCATGTAGACGCCGGCCGTCACCATGGTGGCGGCGTGGATGAGGGCCGAGACCGGCGTGGGACCGGCCATGGCGTCGGGCAGCCAGACGTAGAGGGGAAGCTGGGCGCTCTTGCCCATGGCGCCCACGAACATCAGCATGCCCACCAGGGTGAGCAGCGCCACGCCCCAGAGCTTCTGGTTGCGCAGGTGCTCGCCGACCCCGGTGGCCTCGATGACCACCTGATCGCGCAGCTCGCGGAAGTTGAGGGTGGGGCCGATCTTGACGGCGTGCCCGTCGACGACCACGGCGCGCGGCCCGGTGGACTCGAAGGGGTTCTGGGCGGCCGGGTCGGCCTTGTAGCCGATCTCCGGCACGTAGGTGACCGAGCGGGCATCCGCGCGCGGCTCCCAGATGCCGCCCAGCGACCAGAAGAGCAGGAAGAGGCCGAGGATGAACCCGAAGTCGCCGAAGCGGTTCACCACGAAGGCCTTCATGCCGGCCTGGGCCTTCTCGATGTCGGTGTACCAGAAGCTGATGAGCAGGTAGGAGGCGAGCCCGACGCCTTCCCAGCCGAAGAACATCACGGCGAAGTTGTCGCCCATGACGAGCAGCAGCATGGCGAAGACGAAGAGGTTCAGGTAGGCGAAGAACCGCCAGTAGGATGGCTCGTCGGCCATGTAGCCGACCGAGAAGACGTGGATGAGCGTCCCGATGAAGGTGATGATGAGCACCATCATCATCGAGAGCGGATCGAGGGCGAAGGCCAGGTCGAACTGCATCTGCCCGGCGGTGAGCATGTTCCAGAGGGTGTTCTGGAGGAACCGCTCGTTGCCGGGGAGCGCGACCATCTGCGCGAAGGCCCGCAGCGCCGTGAGGAACGACAGCGTCATCATCCCGATGGCGATGGCGTGGTTCCACCTCTTGCCCAGGTTCCGCTGGATGCGGGTGCCCAGCAGGGAGTTGATGACGGCGCCGATGGCCGGGAAGAGCGGGATGAGCCAGAGGTAGCCCGCCGCGTGGACCACCGTGGGTCCGAGGTGTTGGGTGGCGTGGTTCATCTCACTCTCGCATCAGGTCCGCGGCGCGGACGTCGATGGTCTTGAAGGTGTGGAAGATGCTGAGGACGATGGCCAGGCCGACCGCGGCCTCGGCGGCAGCGAGCACGATGATGAAGAGGGCGAAGGTCTGGCCGGCCAGCCCGCCCACGATGAACTTGTTGAAGGCGACCAGGTTGATGTTGGCGGCGTTCAGCATCAGCTCGACGCCCATCAGGACCGCCACCGCGTTGCGCCGGGTGAGGACCGTGAAGAGGCCGAGCGCGAAGAGGATCGCGGCGACCGCCAGGTAGTGGGAGAGGGTCGGGATCATGGCGGCTCCGGCCTAGTCGGCCCGGATCTCCTTGCGGGCGATGATGATGGCGCCGATCAGGGTTGCCAGCAGGATGAGGGAGGCGAGCTCGAACGGGAGCAGCCACTGCTGGAGAAGCGCGTGGCCGATCGGGGCGGTGGTGGGGGCGCCGCCGGTGGCGCGCACCGCCCAGGGGACGTCGAAGGCCACCACGAGGAGGAGCCCGAGCATCGCCGCGCAGAGGATGGCGGCGCCGGCCCAGCCCATGGTCGAGTTGGAGATGTTCACCTCTCCGATGCGGTTGGTCAGCATGACCGCGAAGAGGATGAGGACCAGCACCCCGCCGATGTAGATGAAGACCTGGGCGACGGCGACGAAGTCGGCGGAGAGGAAGACGTAGAGGCCGGCCGCACCGAGCAGCGAGGCGAGCAGCCCGAGCGCCGAGTAGAGGATGTTCCGCGAGAAGGCCACCGCGGCGGCGCCGGCCACCGTGAGCCCCGCGACGGCGTAGAAGATCCCGTCGGCCAGCGTGAAGGTCCCGTGCAGCGGGCGGGTGGCGCCGGCCGCCATCGCGGGGGAGAGGAGGGCGGAGAGCACCCCGACGGCGCCGACGACGGCGGCGCTTCCGAGGGTCCAGGCGACGAGCTTCGTCTTGGTTCGCATGCGTTGCTCTCGGTCAGGGCTTGGGGGCGTCGGGCTTCGCCGCGGCAGGAGCGGCAGGCGAAGCAGGAGCGGCAGGAGCGGCAGGAGCCGCGGCAGCCGCAGGCTTGGCGGCCGGGGCCGGCTTGGGCGGCGGCGGGGGCGGCGCCTTCAGGGGCTCGGGCGGCAGGTAGGTCAGCGCCGGCGCGTCCCAGCGGCGTCGGGCGACGAGGGCCTGGACCAGCGAGCCGAGCGGCGCGCGGGGAATGTACGGCGCCCCCTTGACGACCTTGTAGACCGGGAAGGGCTTGATGGGATCGGCCCAGCGGAAGACCAGGTTGCGCACCGAGCGCTGGGTGGCCTCGAACTCGCGGGTGTGCTGGATGGAGCCGGTCGGGCAGGGCTCGACGCACAGGCCGCAGAACATGCACTTGGCCTCGTCGATGTCGAACTGGGTGACCACCCGCTGCTTGGGGTTCGAGGGGTCCTTCTCGAGCTCGATGGAGATGCAGCTGATGGGGCAGGCGCGCTCGCAGGCCTGGCAGCCGGTGCAGATGTCGACATCCACCTCGAGGAAGCCGCGGTAGCGGGCCGGCAGCACGTCCTGGACGGGAAGCTCGAGCCGGTCGGGGTACTGCACGGTGATGGGGCGGCGAAGGACCTGGGAAAGCGTCACCGACATGCCGTGCCAGAACGACGTCACGGTGTCGCGGATGTTTCCGACGTATTCGCTGGCGGTGGTGAGCATGGGCGGCGGTTCCTACCAGTTCGAGAGGTCGACGCGCTCGTGCGCGATGAGGGAGACGTTCTTCCGGGTCTGCACGAGGAAGCGCCAGGTCACCCAGAGCGTGGCCGCCAGGACGGCGAGCGCGGTGATGCGCTCGACCACCGGGGCCCAGGTCGCGACCATCTGCCAGAGCAGCGTGAAGAGCATGGCCGCGAAGCCGGCCGGGACCAGGTACTTCCAGCAGAGCGTCATCATCTGATCGATGCGGATGCGGGGCAGCGTCCAGCGGATCCAGATGACCACGTTGACGAGGAAGAGGGTCTTCAGCGCGAAGACGCCCAGCGAGACGAACTGCAGGGCCCACCAGCCCCAGGCCGGGAAGGAGCCGGAGCCGCGCACCGCCGCCCAGGTCTGGGTGCCCACGCCGGGGATCTGCCAGCCGCCCAGGAAGAGGGTGGTGGCCACCGCGCCGATGATCCAGAGGTTGGCCCACTCGACCAGGAAGTACAGGGCGAAGCGGAAGCCCGAGTACTCGGAGAAGTAGCCGGCCACCAGCTCCGACTCGGCCTCGGCCAGGTCGAACGGGGTGCGGTTGCCCTCGGCGAGCTGCGAGATGAAGAGGATGAAGAAGGCCACCGCGGCGGCCGGGTTGCGGAAGAAGAACCACTCCCAGGGCCAGCCGCCCTGGGCCTGGATGAGCCCCTGGGTGGAAAGGGTGCCGGCCATCAGGACCGGAACCATGATGGCCAGGCCGGCCGGGATCTCGTAGCTGATGATCTGCGCGGTGGCGCGGATGGCGCCGAAGAGCGACCACTTCGAGTTGGAGGCCCAGCCCGAGAGGATGACGCCGACCACGATGAACGAGGTGACCGCCAGGATGTAGAAGATGCCCACGTCGAGGTCGGCCACCACGATGGCCTGTCCGGCCGGGAGCGCCACCATCACGAGCGTCATGCCGGCCACCACGAAGTACGGGGCGGCGCGGAAGACCATCGCGTCGGCCTCGCCGGGGACGAGGTCCTCCTTGAAGAGGAGCTTCACCGCGTCGGCGATCCACTGGAGGAAGCCGCCGGCGCCCACGCGGTTCGGGCCGATGCGGCTCTGCATGCGCGCCGCCACCCGCCGCTCGTACCAGGAGAAGATGCCGCCGGTGATGGCGGCGAAGGTGAACATGACGATGCCGGCCACGAAGAAGGCCAGCCCGTAGGTCCACTGGGTGCCGGCCCAGCTGGCCGGGTCGTGGCCGAGCTTCTCGCGGATGAACGCGTCGAAGAGCGGCTTGTGCATCATCGGGATGACGAAGACGAGCAGACCCGCCAGCAGCGCCGGGATGCCGATCACCGCGCCGAGCGACGCGCCGACGAGGAGCTTCTTCGTGCCTGGCTTCGGGAAGGCGAAGGAGAACTGGGCCATGTCTAGCGATCCGTCTCGGGAGCCACGACGTCGAGGGAAGCGATGAGGGCCACGAGGTCCGCGACCATGAGGCCGGGTGAGATGTCCTCGATGATGCCCATCGCCATGTAGGAACCGGTTCGGGCGCGGAGGCGGTAGGCGCGCTCGCCGCCGTCGGAGACCAGGTAGTAGGCCATCTCCCCGCGGGCCGACTCGACGCGGCTCTGCACCTCGCCGGCCTCCGGCTTGGGCTTGCGGGGCACCTTGGCGGTGATCTCCCCCTCGGGCATCTGCTCGAGCGCCTGGCGGACGATGCGCGACGACTGGGCCATCTCGATGACCCGCACGAAGTAGCGGTCGTAGCAGTCGCCCACCACGCCGGCCCAGCCGCGCCCCACCGGGACGTCGAACTTGAAGTCGGCGTAGGCGCCGTACGGGACGTCGCGGCGCAGGTCCCAGTCCACGCCGCTGCCGCGCAGGTTGGGCCCGGAGAGGCCGTAGTCGATGGCCTGCGCGCGGGAGATGACCGCCACCCCGCCCAGGCGCTTCTTGTAGATCTCGTTGAAGGAGATGAGCCGGTCCCACTCCTGGACCGAGCTGTCGAAGCGGTCGAGGTAGGCGAGGACCTTCTCCTTCCAGCCGGTCGGCATGTCGAAGGCCACGCCGCCGATGCGGTGGTAGTTGTAGGTGAGCCGGGCCCCGCAGAGGGCCTCGAGCAGGTCGTTGATGATCTCCCGCTCGCGGAGCGCGTAGACCAGCGGGGTGACCGCGCCGATGTCGGTGGCCATGGTGCCCACCGAGACCAGGTGGCTGGCGATGCGGTTCAGCTCGCAGGAGATGGCGCGCAGGTACTGGGCCCGCTTCGGCACCTCGATCTTGAGCAGCCTCTCCACCGCGATCGCGTACCCCTCGTTGGCGAACATCGCTGCGAGGTAGTCGATGCGGTCGGTGTAGGGCATGTACCCGGGATAGCCGACCATCTCGCCGATCTTCTCGAGCGAGCGATGCAGGTAGCCGATGTCCGGGATGGCCTTCCGCATCACCTCCCCGTCGGTCTCGACGAGGAAGTTGAGCACGCCGTGGGTGGACGGGTGCTGCGGCCCGAAGTTGATGAGCATCTCCTCGTTGTTTCGATCGACGCGGCGCAGGACGAGCTTCGACATGTCGTTGTCCTCTAGGCCTTCGGCGCGGCGGGCGGGGCCGCGGGCGCGGGCGGGGTGGGAGGCGTCCCGGCGGCGGGCGCGGGCGCCGGGGGCGGCGCGGGCGGGGGAGGGGGAGGCGGCGGGTTGGCCTTGAGGTGCTCGGCGATGCGCACCAGGTCGATGCGGCGAAGCTCGACGAGCGGGTTCTCGCGCAGGTTGGGGATGCCGTGGAAGCCGCCGGCCTCCTGGTAGTCCTTGAGAAGCGGGTGTCCGACCCAGTCGTCGGGGAGCATGACGCGCCGCAGGTCCGGGTGGCCGGTGAAGGTCACGCCGAAGAGGTCGTAGACCTCCCGCTCCAGCCAGTTGGCCGCCTTCCAGACCCCCTCGACGGTGTGGACCACCGGGTTGGCCCGGTCGAGCTCGACCTTGAGGACAATCCCATGCCGGTGGGGGAAGGACTGGAGGTGGTAGACCACCTCGATGACGTTCCGCTTCGGCCAGTCGACCGCGGTCAGGTCCTGGAGGAAGTCGATCTCGACGCCCGGGGCCTGCTTCAGCCATGCGCAGACCTCCACGATGCGGTCGCCCTTCACGACGGCGAAGGCGTCCATCTTGGGCTCGGAGAGCGGGCCGACCGCCTCGCCGAAGGCTTCCTGGAGCTTCTGGTGGATCTCGATGGTGGTCATTGGCCGTGTCCCTGGAATCTCAGGCCTGGCCGCCGGCGGAGAGCGGCGCGGGCGGGCGGCGCTTGTCCTTCCAGCGCTCCCGCATGATCAGGTCCTGGAGGCGGAGCAGCCCCTCGGTGAGGGCCTCCGGGCGGGGCGGGCAGCCCGGAACGTAGACGTCCACCGGGACCACCTTGTCCACTCCCTTGCACACCGAGTAGGCGAGCTGGAAGAGGCCGCCGCAGTTGGCGCAGGAGCCCATGGAGATCACGTACTTGGGTTCCGCCATCTGGTCGTAGAGGAGCTTCAGCCGCTCGGCCATCTTGTAGGTGAGCGTGCCCGCCACGATCATGAAGTCGGCCTGGCGGGGGGTGGCGCGGAAGACCGCCCCGAACCGGTCGGCGTCGGCGCGCGGGCCGCCGAACTGCATCAGCTCGATCCCGCAGCAGGCCAGGCCGAAGAGCAGGTAGTGGAGCGAGTTGGCCCGCGCCATGTTGATGATCTTGTCGAGCTGGCTGGTGTGGGCGAAGACGACGTCGCCGCCCATCTCCGCGTCCATGGTGTCTCGGTTGGCCATGTGGATTCCTCCGGAACGGTCAGGCAGCCCTGGACGCCGGGCGCTCGTCGTCGGCGTCGGGGGCGTCGTCGACGACCGCCAGTTTCTTGACCCACTCCAGGTCGCCGTGCGCCCAGACCCACACCAGGCCCACCATGAGGATGGCGATGAAGAGGAAGAGCTCGGCGAAGGCCACCCAGGCGTACTGGGGGCCGGCGGCCACCCAGTCCTTGTAGACGACCGCCACCGGGAAGGTCAGCGCCAGGTCCACCTCGAAGATCACGAAGACCAGGGCGACCAGGTAGAAGCGGGGGTTGAAGTTGAACCAGGCGCGGCCGATGGGCTTCTCGCCGCACTCGTAGATGAGCGA
Source organism: uncultured delta proteobacterium (assembly GCA_963828255.1). Taxonomy (GTDB): domain Bacteria; phylum Myxococcota; class Myxococcia; order Myxococcales; family Anaeromyxobacteraceae; genus CAIOAK01. Next base: position 131,866 of record CAWHDZ010000015.1, read on the forward strand.
CTTGTCCGCGGACGGGAAGGACGGACGGATCGCCTTGAAGCCGGCCAGCAACCCGAAGGGGAGCAGCACGGCGACGGCGGCGAATGCGAGCACTGCGGCGAACTGATAGCCCATGGAAAAGACCCCGGGTGCAGAGGAGGTGGAGGGCTCCAAAGAGGGCGCGGAGTCTACAGTCCCGCGCCAGGGAGTCAAGCGTCGAATCCGTGGGCGGAAGCGGTGATTCCGCTTGACGAAACATGCGCATACAGGCAGTTAGGAGCACCTTGACCCCTGACCCGGTCGCCCCATGAATACAGCCCTGCAGAGCTACTTCCCGCTCGCGGTCGTCATCGTACTCGCAGTGATTCTGGGGCTCACGCTCCTGGGTCTCGCGAACCTCCTCGGACCGCGCGCGCCCAACGAGGCCAAGTCGAGCCCGTTCGAGTTCGGCTCGAGGCCGTCGGGCCTGGGGCGCGACCGGTTCGACGTGAAGTTCTACCTGCTTGCGCTCCTCTTCGTGGTCTTCGACGTCGAGGCGATCTTCATGTACCCCTGGGCGGTCTCGCTCGTCGACCTGGGCTGGCCCTCCTTCATGATCATGGCGGCCTTCGGGGCAACCCTGGTGGTGGGCCTGATCTACGTCTGGAAGAAGGGCGCCCTCGACTGGAGCCGGGAATGACCATGTCCTCCAACTCGGATCTCGACCTCGTCCCCGCCATCGCCACCCGGCGTGAAGACGCACTCTCCGGCCTGGGCAAGATGGTCTCCCAGGGGCTGGGGTGGGCGCGGAAGTACAGCCTCTTCCAGTACCCGTTCGTCACCGCCTGCTGCGGCATGGAGTTCATGGCCGTGGCGGCGGCCCGCTACGACCTCGACCGCTTCGGCGCGGCGCTGCCCCGCTTCTCGCCCCGCCAGGCCGACCTGCTCATGGTGGTGGGCACCATCAACGTGAAGCAGGCCCCCATTCTGAAGAGGGTCTACGACTCCATGGCCGACCCGAAGTGGGTGGTGGCCTTCGGGGTCTGCGCCTCGTCGGGCGGCTTCTACGACAACTACGCCACCATGCAGGGCATCGACCGCATCATCCCGGTGGACGTCTACATCCCCGGATGCCCGCCCCGGCCGGAGCAGGTCCTCGACGGGATCATGATGCTGCAGCAGAGGATCCAGGACCAGCGCCACCAGCTCACCGAAGGCAAGAAGCCTTCGCTCCCGGCGGAGGGGTAGACCGTGTCCCAGGCACCACTCCAGAAGCTGAAGGAGCGCTTCCCCGGCGCCGTGACCGAGACGTACGCGGGCAGGGGCGGGGACGCCGTGGCGCTCGTGAAGAAGGAGTCCGTGGCGGAGGTCTGCCGGTTCCTCAAGGACGATCCGGACCTGGCCTTCGACATGGCGCCCTACATCACCGCCGTCGACTACATGGGCTCCGAGCCGCGCTTCGACCTCGTCTACCAGATGTACTCCACGAAGAGGAACCACCGCATCCGGCTGCGGGTGGGCGTCCCCGAGGGCGACCCGGTGGTGGCCAGCGTGACGTCCATCTGGAAGGGCGCCGACTGGTACGAGCGCTACTGCTGGGACATGTACGGCATCCGCTTCGAGGGCCACCCCGACCCCCGCCGCCTCTACATGTACGAGGAGTTCGTCGGCCACCCGCTGCGCAAGGACTACTCGCTGCGCGGGCGCCAGCCGCTCATGGCCGAGCGCGTCATCGACGAGCCCTTCCGCGGCCCCGGCCCCACCGGCGGATAGGACAGGACCACCATGGCCAAGGACACCGACAACCTCCTCGTCGTCCCCGCCGCCCCGGCGGAGAGCCCGCTCGACGCGCCGTTCCCGTCGAAGCGCATGATCGTCAACCTGGGCCCCAGCCACCCGGCCATGCACGGCACGGTGCGCGCGGTGGTCGAGCTCGACGGCGAGACCGTCCACGGGATGAAGCTGGACATCGGCTTCCTCCACCGCGGCTTCGAGAAGTCCTGCGAGAACGTCACCTGGACGCAGGTCTTCCCGTACACCGACCGGCTCAACTACGTGTCGTCGATCATGAACAACGTCGGCTACGCCATGGCCGTCGAGAAGCTCTGCGACCTCGAGGTGCCGGAGCGGGCCCAGTACCTGCGCGTCATCACCTCCGAGCTTCACCGGATGTGCGACCACCTCACGCTGGTCTCCGCCATGGGCCTCGAGCTGGGCGCCATGACGGTGCTCATCTACGGCATGGAGGCCCGCGACCTCATCTGGGACCGGCTCACCGAGATCTGCGGCGCCCGCCTCACCTCCAACTACGCGCGGGTGGGCGGCGTCTCCCGCGACATCCCCGAGGGCTGGGGCGAGAAGGTGGAGCGCACGCTGGACCGCTCCGCCGAGATGGTCGACGAGATCGACCGGCTGCTCACCCGCAACCGCATCGTCATCGATCGCACCCGCGGAACCGGGGTCATCTCCCGGGCCGACGCCATCGCCTACGGGTTCACCGGCCCGTGCCTGCGCGCCTCCGGCGAGCCCTACGACGTGCGCAAGGCCACGCCCTACCTGGTCTACGACCGGCTCGACTTCGAGGTCCCGGTGGGCACGAACGGCGACAACTTCGACCGCTACCTGATGCGCATGGAGGAACTGAAGCAGTCGGAGCGGCTGGTGCGCCAGTGCCTGGCCCAGATGCAGCCCGGGGCCATCGCCTCCGACGACCCGCGCTTCGTCCTGCCCCCCAAGCCCGAGGTGTACGGCTCCATCGAGGGGGCCATGGCCCATTTCAAGATCATCATGGAGGGGATCAAGGTCCCGCCCGGCGAGGCCTACGCCTGCGTGGAGGCCGCCAACGGGGAACTGGGGTTCTACGCCGTCTCCGACGGAAGCGGCCGCCCCTACAAGCTGGGGGTGCGCGCCCCGGGCTGGAACATGCTCATGGCGCTCCCGCAGATCATGGAGGGGCAGATGCTGGCCGACCTCATCCCCACCTTCGACACCGTCAACATGATCGGCGGCGAGGTCGAGCAGTAACGCCTCCCCGACCCGCGACACCGGAGCCCCGAGATGGCCGAAGAGACCAAGCCCGCCGCCGCCGCGCCCCCCAAGCCGGCGCCGCCCCCGGGGCCGCCGCCCCCCAAGAACCCCGGCATGGTGACGTTCACCATCGACGGGCGCGAGGCGGTGGTGAAGCCGGGGACCAACGTCATCGAGGCGGCCGCCTCGGTGGGCGTGTCCATCCCCTACTACTGCTGGCACAAGCGGCTCTCCATCGCCGCCAACTGCCGCATGTGCCTGGTGGAGATGTCCAACGCGCCCGGCGGCAAGCTCATGCCAGCCTGCCAGATGACCGCCGCCGAGGGCGTGGCCGTCAAGACCGATTCACCCAAGGTGAAGGACCAGCAGCGGGCCACCCTCGAGTTCCTGCTGGTGAACCACCCGGTGGACTGCCCCATCTGCGACCAGTCGGGCGAGTGCAAGCTGCAGGACTACTACTTCCAGTACGACACCACCGCCTCGCGTCTCGACGTCCCCAAGGTGACCCTGGGGAAGCGGGTCCGGCTGGGCAGCCTGGTGGTGCTCGATCAGGAACGCTGCATCCTCTGCACCCGCTGCGTCCGCTTCATGAGCGAGGTCCGCAAGAACCCGCAGCTCGGCGTGGACGCCCGCGGCAGCCACTCGGTCATCACCACCGCGCCGGGCCAGCCGCTCGACGACCGCTACTCGGGCAACGTGGTGGACCTCTGTCCGGTGGGAGCGCTCACCTCCACCGACTTCCGCTTCCGCGGACGGGTCTGGTTCCTCTCCAGCGCCCGGTCGATCTGCTCCGGCTGCGCGCGCGGCTGCAACGTCTTCCTCGACTACATGCGGGACGGGACCTACCGCTACCGCCCCCGGGAGAACGAGCAGGTCAACCAGGAGTGGATGTGCGACGAGGGGCGGCTCTCCTACAAGCCCATGAACGACGGGCGCGTTCTCGAGGCGCGGATCGGCAAGGAGCGGAACGGCCGGATCGCCGCGGTCACCGAGGCCGCCGCGGTGCTGAGGCGCCACGCCGGGCAGGGAACGCTCGCCTGGCTGGCCTCCCCCACGGCCTCGCTCGAGGATCTGCTGGCGGCGGCGCTCCTGGCCCGTGACGGGCTGAAGCTCTCCGAGGTCTACGTGGGTGGCCGCGGCGAGGGGTGGCAGGACGACTTCCTGCGCCGGGCCGACCAGAACCCCAACCGGGCCGGCCTCGCGCTGGTGGCCCGCGCCTTCGGGCTCGCGGTGAAGCCGGCCGCCGACCTGGGGGCCGCGGTGGCCTCGGGCAAGGTGAAGGCGGTCTGGGCGGTGGGGGCCGAGCTGGCCGCGCCGGAACTCGCCGCCACGCTGGCCCGCGCCGAGGCCCTGGTGGTGCAGGCCGTCAACGAGGGCGAGCTCGCCACGGCGGCCACCGTCCTGCTGCCGGCCTCGCCGGCGGCGGAGTCGGACGGGACCTTCGTGAACTTCGAGGGGCGGCCGCAGCGCTTCGAGCTGGCCTACTGGCCTCGCGGCGAGTCGCTGCCCCACTGGGCGCTGGCCTCCGAGCTGGGCCGGGCCCTGGGGCTGACCTCGCGCTGGACCAGCGCGCGGCAGGTCTTCGAGGACCTGGGACGTCGCGTGGCCGGGGACCTCCCCGGCTTCGAGTGGAACGCGCTGCCCTCGGTGGACCGGCGCAAGGGGCTCGTGCCGCTCGCCGCCGGGACGGTGGACGGGCGGCTGCCCGGGCACCGGGAGCGCATGCCCCTCGACGGGAGCGGAAACGTCGAGTGGAGCCGGCTGCCGAACCCCTGACAGGAGACCGCCGTGAAGCGATTCGTTGGCATGTGGCTGGTCATCGGGGCGGTGCTGGTCGGGCTCGTCGGGCTCTTCTACGCCTTTTACGCACTGGCGGCCCTGGGAGCGAAGGGCGCGGTGGCGCTGGGCTTCCCGGGCTACTTCGGCAGCGCCATCGTGAATGCCGTCACGCTCATGGCGGTGACGCTCATGACGTTGGCGGCGCTCCTCACCGTGGCCGAGCGCAAGTGGTCGGCCGCCATGCAGGATCGCATCGGCGCCAACCGCATCCTGATCGCGGGCAAGTTCGCGCTGGGCGGCGTGCCGTACCTGCTCGCCGACGCGCTCAAGATGCTCACCAAGGAGGCCATCTACCCGGTGGCCAGGTCCAGATTTCTCTTCGAGGCGGCCCCTGTGCTGGCCTTCGCCCCCACCTTCGCGCTCTTCGCCGTCGTCCCGGTGGGGCCCGAGGTCCGGGCCCTCGGGCAGACGGTGGGCATGTGGGTGGCCAATCCAGACGCCGGCCTGCTCTGGATCTTCGCGCTGGCCGGGATCTCGGTCTACGGCACCACGCTGGCCGGATGGGCCTCCAACAGCCGGGTGGCCATGCTCGGCGCGGTCCGCGCCAGCGCCCAGATGGTCAGCTACGAGGTCTCGCTGGGGATGTCGCTCGTCGGCGTGATGATCGCCTACAAGACCCTGAGCCTCCAGCAGATGGCCATCGCCCAGGGCGCAGCCGTCCTCGGGCCGGTCCCGGCGCTCGGGCTCCTGCTCCAGCCGCTCGGGTTCCTGGTCTTCTTCACCAGCTCCTTCGCCGAGACCAAGCGGGCTCCCTTCGACCTGCCGGAGGGGGAGAGCGAGATCGTCGGCTACTTCCTCGAGTACTCCGGGATGAAGTTCGGCCTGCTCTTCCTGGCCGAGTTCGTGGAGGTGGTGATCCTGGCCGCCGTCACCACCGCGGTCTTCCTGGGAGGGTGGCACCCCATCTTCTTCGAGGGATGGATGAAGGCCAACCTCGACCCGATGCTCTTCGGGGCGATCTGCGCCACGGCCTTCCTGGGCAAGGTCATCCTCCTCACCTGGATCCAGCTCGTCATCCGCTGGCTCCTGCCCCGTTTCCGATACGACCAGATCCAGGGGCTGTGCTGGAAGCTGCTCCTCCCCGGCGCCATCCTGAACGTCTTCGTCACCGGCGCAGCGGTCCTCGTCGACCCCAGCCTCCAGGTCCTGGCCTGGATCGGGGTGGCCGAGATCATCGCCATCTTCGGGATCACGCTGGCGGTCTCGAAGCCGAAGGCGGCCCACGGCGGGCACGACCACGGCGACGCCCACGGACACGCCGCCCACGCCGCCGGACACTGACGCCATGCCCTACCAGATCGACAACCGCCCGGCCGACGCCCGCGAGAGCATGTACTTCCCGGAGATCTTCCGGGCCATCGGACTCGTGGTCACCACCTTCTGGCGGAACGCCTTCTTCTCGCGGGACCCGAACACCGACATCCTCGAGCGCGACCGCACGCGGAACCGCGTCACCACGCTCCAGTACCCCGAGGAGAAGCAGCCGTACCCGGTCGGCTACCGCGGGCTGCACCGGCTGGTCCCGCGCCCCGACGGAAGTCCGCGCTGCGTGGCCTGCTACATGTGCGCCACCGCCTGCCCGGCGCAGTGCATCTACATCGAGGCCGCCGAGGTCGAGGGCGACCCCATCGAGAAGTATCCGAAGCAGTTCGTCATCGACGAGCTGCGCTGCGTGGTGTGCGGGTTCTGCGTGGAGGCGTGCCCCAAGGACGCCATCCGCATGGACACCGGCGAGCACCCGCCGCCGACCTACGAACGCGAGGGGCAGATCTACGACGTGAAGCGGTTGCTGCGCGGGCCGCCCGTCTCGTACGAGAAGGACCCCTGGCTGGTGAGGCCGTCCAGGCTCACCGACGCCGCGCAGAAGGCCAACCGGGCCGCGGCCAGGCCGTACGGGACCGAGGGCGCCGACGAGTACACCCAGACTCCGGGGTTCTCGGTGCGCGAGCTCACCGCCGAGGCCAGGGCCAGGGGCGAGGGCGGGAAGTAGGTCATCGCGGCATCTCCCCTTCGGGGAGATCCCGCTGCTGGAAGGGCGCCACCCGCTGCAGGAAGATGAATCCGGGGGCCGCCAGCAACGCCGCGGTGACGAAGAACCACTCGTATCCGAGCGCCTCGGCCATCCAGCCGCTGGGCGGTCCGGAGAGCGTCCTCCCCAGCCCGAAGAGGCTGGAGAGCAAGGCGTACTGCGCCGCCGCGTAGCGCCTGTCGCACAGGCGGGTCACGTAGGCGAGGAGCGCCGACGTGGCCATGCCCTGCGAGGCGTATTCGCCGGCGATGGCCAGGTAGGTGGCCGCCCGGGTGGCCGCCGACACGGTCGCGCCCCCGCAGAGCGCCACGTCGGTGACCCCGGGGTGGGTGGCCGCGGCCAGCGCGTAGAGCAGGTTGCCGCCGGCCTGGGCGAAGCCGAAGACCCAGAGCGCGCGCCCGATGCCGAGCTTCGTCATCAGGGCCGCGCCCGCCCCGGCGCCGGCGATGGTGGCCGCGGTGCCGATGGTCTTCACCATGAGGCCGATCTCGGCGTTCCCGAAGCACAGGTCCTTCAGGAACGGGTTGACCATCGACCCGCCCAGGTTGTCGCCGAACTTGTAGAAGACCAGGAAGAAGGCCACCTCGACGGCGCGGCTGCGGCCGAAGAAGTTCCGGAAGGGCTCCACCACCGCCTCCTGGAAGGTGCGGGGCGCGGCGACGACGACCCGGGGCTCAGGGGCGGCGAGGGTGAGCAGGACGAGAAGCGCGAAGACCGCGCCGAGCGAGGCGAAGACCCAGGCCCAGGGGAGCCACTCCGAGGCGAAGATGGCCAGCGCCCCGGCCACCAGCATGCCGATCCGGTACCACATGATGCGGAGGCCGCTGGCCGGGCCCACCTCGTCCTTCTCCAGCACCTCGACGGTGTAGGCGTCGAGCGCGATGTCCTGGGTGGCCGAGAAGAAGGCGATGGCCAGCGCCAGGAGCGCGACCCCGGTGGCCGCCCCGGCCACGAGCACGTCGTGCCCGGCCGGGCCCGGGACCAGGTGGCGCGACACGTAGGCGGCCAGCGCGCCCAGCGAGGCGGTCAGGGCGAGCTGCATGGCGGCGATCCAGCCGCGGCGGCGCCCCAGCCAGGGGAGGGCGAAACGGTCCACCAGCGGCGCCCAGAGGAACTTGAAGGACCAGGGGATCGAGACCACCTGGAGGAGGCCGATGGTCTTCAGGCTCACCCCGGCGCCGCGCAGGAACACCTGGAGGGTGTTCATGACGAAGCCGAGCGGCATGCCCGAGGAGAGCATGAGCAGTCCGGCGAACTGGACGCGGCGGCTGCGCAGGGCGGACATCGCCGCGGGACTCTACCCCGGCCGAACCCGTGCCGCGAACTCCGCGGAGGGGAGCGTGTTCAGCACCTCGCCCCGGGTCACCCAGGCGCGCCGCGCCGTCATGACCGCGTAGGGAAGGTTCTGGAGGCCGGCCACCGAGTGGGCGTCGGTGGAGAGCACGAGGGGGATGCCGCGCTCCCGAGCCAGGCGCAGGTGGCGGGGCTCCATGTCGAGCCGGTGCGGGTCGCCGTTCACCTCGATGGCGACGCGCGACGCGGCCGCCGCATCCAGCACCTTCTCCATGTCGAGGCCGTAGGGTTCCCGCTCGAGGAGCAGCCGCCCGGTGGCGTGCCCCCAGATCTTGAAGATCGGAAGCTCGAGCATGCGGACCATGCGCCGGGTCATCTGCTCCTGGTCCATCTTCATGCGGGAGTGGACGCTGGCCACGACCACGTCGAGCTTCTCCAGCACCGCGTCGGGCCAGTCGAGCGCGCCGGTCTCGAGGATGTCGGCCTCGGTCCCGCGCAGCAGCCGGATGCCGACCTTCTCCTGGACCCGCGCGATCTCCTCCCACTGCGCCTCGAGCCGGGCCAGGTCGAGTCCCCCGGCGTAGGCGGCGCTGCGGCTGTGGTCGGTGACGGTGAGGTACGCCATGCCCATGTCCTCGGCGGCCCGGGCCATCTCCTCGATCGAGGCCCGGCCGTCCGACCAGGAGGTGTGCACGTGGACCATGCCCTTCACGTCCTCGACCGTCACCAGGTCGGTGGGCAGCCGCCCCTCGCGGGCGGCCTCGATCTCGCCCGAGTCCTGCCGAAGCTCCGGCGGGATGGGCTCGAGCCCGAGGGCGCGGTAGACGTCCTCCTCGGCCTGGATCGGGACCTTCCCGCCTCCGTCGAGCCGCTCCAGCCCCCATTCGCTCAGGGTGAACCCGAGGTCCCGGGCCAGGCCGCGCAGCCGCACGTTGTGCTCCTTCGACCCGGTCATGTGGTGCAGCAGGCTCGCGTACTCCGCGGGAGGCACCACCCGGAGGTCCACCGAGAGGCCGCCGGCCAGGCGCACCGTGGTCTTGGTGTCCCCCTTCGCCACCACCGATTCCACCCCGGGGGCGGCGGCGAGCGCGTCGGAGAGGCGCGCCGGCTCGACCGACGAGGCCACGATGTCGAGGTCGCCGACCGTCTCCTTCCAGCGGCGGGCCGATCCGGCCAGCTCGACCCGGTCGGCGGCCCCGGTGGCCCGCAGCAGCCGGACCAGCTTGTAACCGATCTCCCGCGCGTCGGAGAGGCGGAACCGGGTGGCGGCGGTGCGCATCCGGTGGATGCCATCGAGGATCTTCTTCTCGGTCCTCTCGCCGAAGCCCTTCACCTCGCGGACCCGCCCATCCTTGCAGGCGGCCGCCAGCTCGTCCACGCCGGCGATCCCGAGCGCGGCGTGGAGCGCGGCGATCTTCTTCGGCCCCAGGTCGGGGATGCGCAGCAGCTCGCCGATCCCGGCCGGCAGCTGGCCGCGCACCCGGTCGAGCAGCTCGAGCCTCCCGGTGCGGGCCAGCTCCTCGATCTTCCCGGCCAGCGCCTTGCCGATGCCCGGCAGCTCGGTGAGCGTGCCGGCGGCGATGACCTCGTCGAGGTCCCCGGGCAGCTCCTCCAGCGCGCGCGCGCCGTTCTCGTAGGCCCGGACCTTGAAGGGGTTCTCCCCCTGCACCTCGAGGAGCAACCCCAGCTCGCGGAGCGCACCGGCCACGGCGATCTTGTCGGCCATGCCCGGATGTATAACCACGGGACCTACTCGATCGTCGATCCCGTGACCGTCATCGCTCCGGAAAGCACGAAGAACCCGGGCAGGGACTGGACGTCGATCCCCGGATTCGAGCGGAACGTGGACCGGTCGAGGACGACCGAACCAGTCCGGTCGTTGCTCACGAAGAACACGGCTCCGGCGAGCTCGCGGGCGGAGTTTCCGGATACCTCGCTCCCGCAGACCGTGAGCGTGTAGGTGTTCCCGTCGTTGTAGATCGCTCCGCCGCTTCCTCCCCCGGGAGCGCCGGCGCGCGCCGGGTTCTGGCCGGCTCCGACCGCCTGGTTGCCCGTGAAGACCCCGTTCAGCACGGTCCAGGAGACGCCGATGCTGCCGAGTGCGCCGCCGTTCGATCCGACGTTGCCGCGGCCGGGTGCGCCGAAGGTGCTGTCGACGACGTGGACCGGTCCAGCCTGCTGGAACGCGAAGATGGCCCCGCCGGCCACGTCGGGACCCGTCGCGGCGCAACGGTTCCCGAGGAAGACGCTGCTCACGACCTTGAGCTGGCCACTCCGGGCGTAGATCGCTCCGCCTCCGAGCGCCGGGTCGTCCGCGGCGCCGTCGGCGAAGGTGATGTTCTGCACCACCAGGCGCGGGTGCGGGTAGTCCTGGCAGTGGTCGGTGATCCAGTGCTGGGCCGGGTCGCAGCCGTTCATGTAGAGGATCCGGTGTCTCCCGCCGCCCGAGAGGGTCACCTTCCCCCCGCCGTCGATGATGAGGTCGCCGTTCCGGCTGACGCCGGCGTCGTTCACGAGCTTCACCTCGCGCGGCAAGGTGATCGTGACCGGATCCGGTCCGCAGTCGAACGTCACCACACCGGCCCGGGCGACGGCAGCCTCGAACGCCTCGGGAGTGCAGCTGGCCGGCGTCCCGGCGCCGACGACGGTGGTGGGGTGCGACACGTCCTCGGCGAGGCCACCGGCCGGAACCGCGCACGGGCGGTCCGGGTTTCCGGCGGGGATCTGCGGACCCGGCGTCACCGTCACGCCGCCGACGGCGTCCCCGCCGCCGCCGCACGCCGCAGCAGCAGCGGACAGGATGGCGAGGGCGAGGACCGCGGAAGGGCCGGGAACGCGCTGCATCCCGGACATTCTTCACGGCGCGGCCGGCCCGTCCAGTCGGCCGGAGCCCGGCCGGAACCCGGCCGGAACCCGGGGGAGCCGCCGCCGGCCCGTGCGGCATCCCGCGGGTGGCGGTATAACTCTGCGAGCCCGCCATGACGTCGAGAACCATCGCCTTCACCACCCTCGCCGTCCTCGCCGGTGCGTGCGCCAGCCCGCAGCCGGTCACCTGGTCGCAGATAAGCCCCCCGGTGGCCTACGTCGAGACGCTGCCCCCCGAGGCGCTGGTCGCCGTGAACGGCGTCGAGGTGGGGAAGGGCAGCGTGGCCTTCCCGGTGCCGGACGAGTCGAGGGGCTACGCGATCCGCGCCACCGCTCCGGGCTTCGAGCCGCTCGAGAGCACCGTCCCCGGGTCGAAGCTGGCCGGTACGCGGCTCGAGCTGGTGCTGCGTCCGGAGGGCTTCGGCAGCCAGCGCCACCTCGCCGCCGGCGAGCCGGTGGGGCTCCTGCAGGCGGCCGCCGCGCTCCTCCGGGCCGACCGTCCGGCCGACGCCATCACCTTCGCCCGGGCGTCGCTTGCCGTCGGGGATTCGCCCCAGGGGCACAAGGTGTGCGGCCAGGCTTACCGCCGCCTGGGCAAGCGCGACCTGGCCATCAAGGAGTTCAGCCTCTACCTCTCGCTCGCGCCCGACGCCCCGGACCGCAAGGCCGTCGAGGACGCCATCTCGGCCGCGAGCAGGGACATCGACATGGCCGCGCCCAAGGCGCGGCTGGAGTGACGGAGGTCCCCCTGGGACACGAGGAACACCGCCAATCCGGAGCCCGCCCGGTCCGGGTTTACGTCGTCACCGCCTCCGACTCGCGGGGGGAGGCCGAGGACGCGAGCGGTGCCTGGCTCAAGGCCGCTCTGGCCGCGGCGGGGCACGTGCTGGCCGGCTACCGGATCGTGCCGGACGAGCCGGAGCTGGTCCGCGGGGCGCTGGCCGCGGCGGCGGAGGCCGGGGCGGAGGCCGTCATCGTGAACGGCGGGACCGGCATCTCCGGGCGCGACCGGACCTACGAGGCGGTGTCCGGGCTCCTCGAGAAGCGGCTCGACGGCTTCGGGGAGCTCTTCCGGATGCTCTCCTTCCAGGAGATCGGGAGCGCCGCCATGCTCTCCCGTGCGGTGGCCGGGACCTGGCAGGGTCGGGCCGTCTTCTCGGTGCCGGGGTCCACCGCCGCGGTCCGGCTCGCCTGGGAGAAGCTCATCGGGCCGGAGCTCGGACACGTGGTCTTCGAGCTCGCCAGGCACGCGCCGGGCGCCCGGCGCCACGGCGGGTAGCGCATGGCCCCGCGGAGACCGCGCCCCTCCCGTGACCGAGCGGCGCGGCTGGCGCCGCTTCTCGACCTGTTCCAGCGCGGATTCGACTCCGCCGCCCGCCTCCCCGCAGACCCCGTGGAGTTCCCGCGCCGGTACGCCGACCCGGGCGACGCCGAGGTGGCCGGGCTGCTCGCCGCCTGCCTGGCCTACGGCAGGGCGGACGTCTTCAAGGGCAAGGTGGAGCAGGTGCTGGCGGCCGGGGAAGGATCCCCGGCCGCCTTCGCCGCCCGGCTGGCGCGGGACCCCGACGCGCGGGTGCTCTCCGGCATCCGCTACCGGTTCAACACCGGCGAGGACGTCGCGGCGCTCCTGGCGGCGGCGGGGTGGATCCGGGCGGGACACGGGTCGCTGGGAGCCCGGTTCGCAGCCTTGCTCGGCGAGGCAGGAGCCGGGGAGGGGAGCGGTGCGGGGAAGCCGCCGCTGCGCGAGGCGCTCACCCGGTTCGCAGCCGAGCTCCGGTCCGCCCCGCCGGCGCTCACGATCCTGCGGGAGCGGGGCCTCCGCGGGCTTCGCCACCTCTGCCCCGACCCGTCCGCGGGAGGGGCCGCCAAGCGCTGGAACCTCTACCTGCGCTGGATGGTGCGGGGGCCGGACGGCGTGGACCTGGGGATCTGGCGGGACGTGGCTCCGGCGGTCCTGGTCGTCCCGCTCGACACCCACGTGGCCCGGGTGGCGCGAAGGCTCGGCCTCACCCGCCGGAAGGATCTCTCCTGGCGCACCGCCGAGGAGGTGACGGCGGCGCTCCGGGTGGCCGACCCGCTCGACCCGGTGCGCTTCGACTTCGCCCTCTGCCACCTGGGGATGAGCGGACGTTGCCCGCCGCGCCGCGCCCCGGAACGCTGCGCGGCCTGCGGGCTCAGGGAGGGCTGCCCGGCGGGCCGAGGTAGCCGCAGCGCCAGAGCCGGAAGGTGGTGACCTTCTTGCCGGCCCGCTTCACCTCGAGCGGGGCGAGCGGGACGAGCGGGTCGCAGCGCTCGGCACGGGAGAGGCACCAGCCGGCGTCGCGGTCGTCGAGGACGACGAGCACCTCGCGCCCGATGAGCTCCCGCGGGTCGCGCCAGAAGTCGTAGGCCAGCCCCGGCTCGCCGAAGGCGTTGGAGGACCAGGTCTCGGGACGGCCGGGCAGGTTGAAGGCCAGAGTGCTGGCCGTCCGGTAGAAGCAGCCGATGACGGGCATGGGGCCGGCCACCCGCTGCTCCGCCTCCACGCGCGCCGCAAGAATCCCTCCAGCCCGCCGTGGTGTCGTCGCGGGCCGGGAAGGGGAGCGCGGGCACGATGGGCATGAGGGTGAGGAAGAGGGTGGAAAAGGCGGCCAGCGAGACGGTCGCGATCATGAGGCCGCGCCACTTCCCGGGGTCGGCCACGTAGACCGCCACGGCGGCGAGCAGGGCGGTCGGGTAGACCGGTACGGCCCAGTTCATCTTCACCCAGTGGAAGGGGGAGACCACGATCCAGAGCGCCATCATGGGGACCGAGAAGAGGGCCATGAGGCGCATGGACTCCTCGCGCCACCGGCGGACCGCCACGACCATGGCCGCCAGGAGCACCAGGAAGAGGAGCGGCGAGACCACCAGCGCCTGGAGGCCGAAGAAGCGCCCCACCAGCACCGGCTCGAACTGCATCTCCTGCCCGCGCTTGCCGAACTGAAATCCGAAGGAGGCCCAGCCGTGGGTGGCGTTCCAGATCACCACCGGCGAGAAGACCAGGAGCGAGAGGGCCGCGCCGGCCCAGGGCCAGGGGGTGGCGAGCATCCTCCGGCCCCGCGGGTCGAGGAGGAGCGCGGCCAGGATCTGCGGGAGCAGGAGGAAGCCGGTGTACTTGCCCAGCGCCGCCACCCCGGTGGAGAGCCCCGCGGCCAGCAGCCAGGCCGGGCGATCGTCCTGCAGCGCACGCACCGTGAAGTAGAAGGCGGCGATCCAGCCGGCCACCAGCGGCCCGTCGGGGGTGATGATGGTCTGGCCCAGGGAGAAGAACGGGGTGACCAGCATCATGGCGAGCGCGGCCAGGGCGGCCCGCGAGCCCAGCAGCCTTCGTCCGGCCAGGAAGAAGAAGAAGCAGAAGACCGCCGACCAGGATGCCGCGGCGAGGCGCACCACCCGCTCCGAGTCGCCCAGGAGGAGCGTGAAGGCCCGGATGGTCCAGGCCGCGGCGGGAGGATGGTCGAAGTAGGATAGGGCCGGGTGGCGCGCGTACTGCCAGTAATAGGCCTCCTGCGGCGAGAGCGGCAGGGAGCCGGCGTAGGCCACGTGCATGATCGTGGAGAAGGCCACGAGCAGGAAGGCGACCGCCGCGTCGGAGAGGGCGCGGCCGGGGGGCGGGGAGGGGAGGGTCAAAGGCGGTCCGTTGGTCAGAGGCGCCGGGCCGACTGGCGCAGCTCGAGGGCGATCTCCCCGTCGCGGAAGACCCGCACCGTCCCGGTGGTCTGGGAGACGGTGACGGCGATGGCGGCGGGGATGGCGGCGGTCATCGCGGCGGCGGAGCGGTGGCGCGCGCCCAGCCCCATGGGGAGCCGGGCCTCGTTCTTCCCGGCCTGGAGGTAGCGGCCGGCCGCCAGGACCGTCCCGTCCTCGCGGATGACGAAGGCCCCGTCGAGGACGGCGAAGGTCTTGAGGGCGTCGCGGATGGTGGGGTCCATGACGTTCCGCTCCGACTCGCTCATCCCCTGGAACGGGTTCAGGGTGATCTGCCGGCTCTGCTCCATGACCCGGGGGGAGTCGCCCACGATGAAGATGGTGCCCACCGGGTGCCCCTCGTAGCCCTGCGCGCCCACCTCCAGGGCCACGTGGATGACCTGCTCCATCACCTGGGCGCTGTGGGTCTCGGGGAGGTCGAGGGCGTTCACCTGGACCCGGTCCTCCTCGTCGTCGTCGCCGATGCAGATGCGCACCAGGGTGTCGAGGCTCCGGTCGTGCCCGGCCAGCGCCAGCACCGTGTCCCCCTCCTTCACGAGCCCCTCGCTCTGGCAGGCCACGATGGCGACCCGGACCTTCTCCACGCGGGAGTAGCCGAAGGGGGGGATGGCCACGGCCGAGAACTTCAGATTGGTGAGCTGCTGGGCCAGCCCCTCGGAGGTGACGGCGTAGACCAGCTTCCTCTTGATGGGGCGGCCGCGGAGGTCGCTGGTGGCCAGCGGGGTGTCGGAGACGTAGACCAGCCGGTCCACCTCGGGGCGGGCCGCCAGGGACAGCGCGTTCTTCACGAACTCCCGCTCGATCCGTCCCTCGGCCATGGTTCCGGTCTAGCATGTTCGTCCGTCCTTGACAGCATGGGGGGGCGCGACTAGCCTCCCCGTTCCTTTTTCCATGCTGCGCCCGGCGGATGCACCGCGCCGAGAGGGGTGGTCGCTTGAACAAGAAGGACCTGAAGCGGTTCAAGACGATGCTCGAGGAGTCGAAGCGGCAGCTTCTCGCCTCGGCGAAGAAGACGCTCTCGGAGGAGTCGAGCTTCGACACCAACGAGCTGCCCGACGAGATCGACCAGGCCTCCAGCGAGTACCAGCAGTCGATGATCTTCCGCCTTCGCGACCGGGAGAAGTTCCTGCTCGCCAAGATCGAGAAGGCCCTGAGCCGGATCGAGAGCGGGGCCTTCGGCATCTGCGAGCGCTGCGAGGAGGAGATCTCCCCCAAGCGGCTCGAGGCCCGGCCCGTGACCACGCTCTGCATCCGCTGCAAGGAAGAGCAGGAGCAGGCCGAGAAGAGCTTCGGGTAGCCGTCAGGGCTCGACGCGAAGCAGCTGCATCCCCAGGAGCACCTGGTCGCCCGGGCCGATCTCGGTGGGCCCGTTCACGCGCAGGAACGTGCCGTTGGAGCTGCCCAGGTCGGTGACGGTCACCGCCGTCTCGCCCACGTCCACGCGGGCGTGGCGCCCCGACACGTAGCGGTCTCCCGGGAAGGCCACCTCGCCGGTCTCCCGTCCGATGGCGTTGGCCCCGGCGCGCAGCGGGACGACCTCGCCGGTGCCGCCCCCCTCGAGGAGCTGGATCAGGCGGGCCCGGTAGCCGGGATCGGCCGAACCCCAGGGGGTGCCGGGGGCGCCGGACACCGACGGCCGCGGCATGGGCTCGAGCCGGAGCAGCTGCCGGCCCAGCCGGATCTCGTCCCCGAAGGTGAGGGAGCGCGGGGTGCGCAGCCGCAGGAAGGTCCCGGAGCTCGAGCCCAGGTCCTCGACGCGGATCCGGCCTTCACGGACAGTGATAGCGGCGTGGCGGGGTGAGACCGAGCCGTCCTCGGGGAGCAGCAGGTCCCCGTCTCGCCGGCCGCACACCGTCACCTCCCTGTCCAGGGTGTGCACGGCCCCTGGCAGGCCGTCGTGCCGGATGAGCACCAGGCGGGGCGGCGGGACCGGCGGCGGAGGCGGCGCCGGGGGCGCGGCGGCCTCCGGAACGAGGACGGCGGGCATCCGTGGGGCCGAGGGGTGGGTGGGCCGGCGGGGGGGCGTGGGATTGGAGGGCTGGCCGCAGTTCCCGCAGAAGCGGAAGGAGGCGGGGAGCTTCGTGCCGCAGCGGGTGCAGGCCCGGGCCGCCTCGGCCGCGAGCGGCTGGCCGCAGCCGCTGCAGTAGGTGAAGGAGGGATCGTTCTCCAGGCCGCAGCGCGTGCAGGTGGGTGCCGGCTCCATGAAAGGCACACTTATCGCCTGCAAACGGCCCGGTCAAACGTCCCGGTCGCCTGAGGGATTGGGTGTACCATCCCGGCGGTTCGATCCGAGAACGAGGGGGCGAGACACCATGGCGCGAGAGGCCCGACCCGATCACCTGACGCTCCCCGAGCCGCACCGCCGGTTCTGGGACGAGGCGTCGTCGTTCCTCGCAGCTGACCGCATGATGTGCGACCCGTTCCGGACGCTGGCCTTCGGGACCGACGCCAGCTTCTACCGGCTCATTCCCCGCATCGTCGTGAAGGCCTTCTCGCAGGGCGAGGTGTCGCGGCTGGTGGCCCTGGCGTCGCGCCTCGGGATCAACCTGACCTTCCGGGCGGCGGGCACGAGCCTCTCCGGCCAGGCCATCTCCGACTCGGTGCTGGTGGTGCTGGCGGGCGGGTTCCGCGGCTGGCGGATCGAGCAGGGCGGCGAGCGCATCGTCCTCGAGCCCGGGGTCATCGGCGCCGAGGCCAACGCCTTCCTGGCCCCGCTGGGGAGGAAGATCGGACCCGACCCGGCCTCCATCAACGCCTGCATGATCGGCGGCATCGTCGCCAACAACGCCGCCGGCATGTGCTGCGGCACGGCGCAGAACAGCTACCAGACGGTTCAGGGGATGCGTCTCGTCCTGGCCGACGGCACCGAGGTGGACACCGCCGACCCGGCCTCCCGGCAGCGGCTGCGCGAGACCCACGCCGCGCTCCTCGACGGGCTGGCCGCCATCCGCGACGAGATCGCCGCCGACGAGCAGCTCTCCCGGCGCATCCGCGAGAAGTACCGGATCAAGAACACCACCGGATACTCCATCAACTCCTTCGTGGACCACCACGACCCGGTGGACATCCTGCTGCACCTCATGGTGGGCTCGGAGGGGACGCTCGCCTTCATCTCCGAGGTGACGCTGCAGACCGTCCCCGAACACCCGCACAAGGCCAGCGCGCTGGTGCTCTTCCCCGACATCGAGCAGGCCGCCGTGGCCACCCAGCGGCTGCGCGGCGGGCCGGTGTCGGCGGTGGAGCTGATGGACCGGGCCTCGATCCGGTCGGTGCAGGAGAAGCCGGGCATGCCGCCGGGCCTGGCCGAGCTGGGGCCGACCGCCTGCGCGCTGCTCGTGGAGACGCGCGCCGCCGTCCGGGCCGAACTCATGAAGCAGGCCGAGGAGGCCGCGCGCCTGGTGGACGACGTGAAGAAGCTCCACCCGGTGAAGTTCACCGACGTGAAGGCCGAGCAGGAGAAGATCTGGGACGTGCGCAAGGGGCTCTTCCCGGCGGTGGGCGGCGCCCGCAAGATCGGCACCACCGTGGTCATCGAGGACGTGGCCTTCCCCATCGAGAACCTGGCGGCGGGCACGGTCTTCCTCGAGAAGGCCATGCGGCAGCACGGCTACGCCGAGGGGATCATCTTCGGCCACGCCCTCGACGGCAACCTCCACTTCACCTTCACCCAGGACTTCGGGATCCCCGCCGAGGTGTCCCGCTACGAGTCGCTGATGGAGGAGGTCTGCGACGTGGTGGTGAAGCGCTTCGACGGGTCGCTCAAGGGGGAGCACGGCACCGGCCGCAACATGGCCCCCTTCGTCGAGCGCGAATGGGGCGCCAAGGCCTACGGCCTCATGCAGCGGCTCAAGGCGCTCTTCGACCCGAAGGGCATCCTCAATCCCGGCGTGATCCTCAACGCCGACCCCAAGGCCTACCTCAAGGACCTGAAGCCGCTGCCCCCGGTCGACCCGCTGGTGGACAAGTGCATCGAGTGCGGCTTCTGCGAGCCCAAGTGCCCTTCACGCCCGGTGACGAGCACCCCGCGCCAGCGCATCACCACGCAGCGGGAGATCGCCCGGCTGGAGCGGACCGGCGAGGACCCGGCCCGGCGCGACCGGCTGGTGGAGGACTTCGTCTACCTGGGCGAGCAGACCTGCGCCACCGACGGCCTGTGCGCCACCGCCTGCCCGGTCTCCATCGACACCGGCGAGTACGTGAAGGAACTGCGCCGCGCCGGCTGGTCGGAGAAGGCGCGCGGCCGGGCCCGGCGGCTGGCCGACGACTTCGCCGGCACCGAGGCCTGGGCGCGGCGTGGCCTGGCGGCCGCCGACGCGGCCCACGCGGTGCTGGGGACGCGCCTCATGGGGGCGATCGCCCGCGGCGCGCGCGGCGTGGTGGGCGAGTGGCTGCCTGCCTGGAACGAGGCCATGCCCCGGGCGGCCCCGGCGACGCGGCTCGAGACCATCCGGCGCGGGAAGGGGAGGCAGGTGGTCTACTTCCCCTCGTGCATCAGTCGCACCATGGGAGCAGCGCGGAGCGACACCGACGGGCGCGCCATCTTCGAGGCCACACTGTCGCTGCTCGGAAAGGCCGACTACGACGTGATCTTCCCCGAGGCCCTCGACTCGCTCTGCTGCGGCCTGGCCTTCGACTCCAAGGGGTTCCGCGAGGTGGCCGACGCCAAGTCGGAGGAGCTGGAGCGCGCCCTCGACACCGCCAGCGAGGGGGGGCGCATCCCCATCCTCTGCGACACCAGCCCCTGCCTGCAGCGCATGCGCAAGAAGATGGACGCGAAGCTCCTCCTGCTCGAGCCGGCCGAGTTCATCCACGACCACCTGCTCGACAAGGTCTCGGTCCGGAAGCTGCCCGACAAGGTGGCGGTCCACGTCACCTGCAGCACCACCAAGATGGGGGTGGGAGGGAAGCTCGAGGCGGTCGCCCGGGCCTGCGCCGCCGAGGTGGTGATCCCGCCGCGGGTGGGCTGCTGCGGCTTCGCCGGCGACCGCGGCTTCTCCCACCCGGAGCTGAACGCGGCCGCGCTCTCCGAGCTGGCCTCCGGCGTGAAGGGCTGCACCGAGGGGGTCTCCAACAGCCGCACCTGCGAGATCGGCCTCATGCTCCACGCCGGGATCCCGTACCGGTCCATCGTCTTCCTGGCCGATCGGGCCGCTTCCCGGAAGGGGTGAGGCGCCATGGGAAAGGTCGGGCTCTTCATCCCCTGCTACGTGGACCAGTTCTTCCCCCGGGTGGGGCTGGCCACGCTGCGCGTCCTGCGGGCCCTGGGGCTCGAGGTCGAGTACCCGCGCGACCAGACCTGCTGCGGGCAGCCCATGTACAACACCGGCTGCTCCCGGGAGGCCAGGCCGCTGGCCGAGCGGTTCGTGCGCCTCTTCGCGGGCTACGAGGCGGTGGTGGCCCCGTCGGCGAGCTGCGTGGCGATGGTGAAGCTGCACTATCCGGGGCTGCTCGGCGACACCGACGAGGTGAGGCGGCTGGCCGGGAAGACCTTCGATCTCTCCGAGTACCTGGTGGACGTGGTCAAGGTGACCCGGGTCGAGGGCGAGTACGCGAAGAAGGTGGGGCTGCACCGCAGCTGCCACGGCATCCGCGAGCTGCGCGAGTCGAGCTCGAGCGAGCGCATGGACGCCCCGTTCGACAAGACCCGGCAGCTGGTCTCGCAGCTGCGCGGCATCGAGCTGGTGGCGCTGGACCGGCCCGACGAGTGCTGCGGCTTCGGCGGCACGTTCGCGGTCACCGAGGAGGCGGTCTCCTGCATGATGGGGCGCGACCGCATCGCCGACCACGTCCGGGCCGGCGCCGAGGTCATCGCAGGCTACGACATGTCCTGCCTGATGCACCTCGACGGGCTGGCCCGGCGCGACGGGACGAAGCTCCCCATCGTGCACGTGGCCGAGATGCTCGAGAAGGCGAGGCTCTCCCGGTGATCCACTCCCACCCCGACAAGGCCCGGGCCTTCGTGGCCGACGACGAGCGGGCCCACTGGCACGACAAGGCCCTCTGGTTCGTCCGCGTGAAGCGCGACCGGGGCGCCGCCACCGTTCCGGAGTGGGAGGCCCTGCGCACCGCCGCGGAGGGCATCAAGGCCCACACCCTGTCGCGGCTGGGCGCCTACCTGGAGGAGTTCGAGGCCAAGGCCGTCGCCAACGGCATCCAGGTGCACTGGGCGCGGGACGGTGAGGAGCACAACCGCATCGTCCACGGGATCCTGGAGCGGCATCGCGTTACACTATTGGTGAAGTCAAAGTCGATGCTCACCGAGGAGCTCCACCTGAACCCGTACCTCGAGGCCCGGGGCATCGAGGTGGTGGACACCGACCTGGGGGAGCGCATCGTGCAGCTGGCCGGGGAGCCTCCCTCCCACATCGTCATGCCTGCCATCCACCGCAAGAAGGAGGAAATGGGGATCTCTTCCACGAGAAGCTGGGGACGCCCAAGGGGCTCTCCGACCCCACCGTCCTCACCGGGAAGGCGCGCGTGCACCTGCGCGAGAAGTTCCTCTCCGCCCAGGCCGGCCTCACCGGGGTGAACTTCGCCATCGCCGAGACCGGCGGCTTCGTGGTGGTCACCAACGAGGGCAACGCCGACATGGGCACCACCTTGCCCCGCGTGCACGTGGCCTCCATGGGCATCGAGAAGGTGATCCCGCGCCTCGCCGACCTGGGGGTCTTCCTGCGGCTGCTGGCCCGCAGCGCCACCGGCCAGCCGGTTTCGTCCTACACCACCCACTTCCACGCCCCGCTCCCCGGCGGCGAGCTGCACGTGGTCATCGTGGACAGCGGGCGCTCGAAGATGCTCTCCGAGGCCCACCGGCGCAAGGCGCTCTCCTGCATCCGCTGCGGGGCCTGCCTCAACACCTGCCCGGTCTACCGGCGCAGCGGCGGGTACAGCTACAGCTACCTCATCCCCGGCCCCATCGGCTCGGTCCTGGGGCCCCATCGCGACCTGGCCGGCCACGCCAGCCTGCCCTTCGCCTCCAGCCTGTGCGGCTCCTGCACCGACGTCTGCCCGGTGAAGGTGGACCTGCACCACCAGCTGCTCGTGCTCCGGCAGGAGGCCGGCGAGGAGAAGCTGATCCCGCTGGGCAAGCGGCTGGGGATGAAGGCCGCCGCCTTCGCCATGGCGCGACCGGGGCTCTTCCGCGCCGGCGGGAGGTTCGCCCGATGGGTGCTGCGGGCTGCGCCGGGCATGGCGCGGTTCGGCCCTGCGGCGGTCTGGCTGCGGGGGCGCGAGCTTCCCGAGGCGCCCAGGGAGAGCTTCGCCGACCTCTACGACCGCGAGACGGCCGGGAAGCCGGAGGAGCGCTCGTGACCGCCCGTGAAGCCATCCTGGCCGCGCTCCGCGCCTCCGGAGCCGAGCCGGTCGCCGCCCCCGCGCACCCGGTCCCGGTGAAGCAGGGCGATCCGGTCGCCCGCTTCCTCGAGTCGGTGACCGCGGTCGGCGGCCAGTCCTTCCGCGTGCCCGATCTGGCGGCGCTGGCGGCCGGGGTGTCGAAGCTCCCGGCCTGGTCCTCGCCCCGCCGGGTCTCGCTGGTGGACGGGATCCCCGGCGGGACGGTGGATCTCCAGGCGGTGACCGACCCGCACGAGCTCGCCGACCTCGACGTGGCCGCCATCCCGGGCGAGCTGGGGGTGGCCGAGAACGGGGCGGTCTGGATCAAGGGCGAGAGCCTGGGCCCCCACCGGGCGGTCTTCGTCATCCCCGAGCACCTGGTGCTCGTGGTGAACGCCGCCGACGTGGTGAACGACATGCAGGAGGCCTACGGGCGCATCACGCTGCCGCGCCCCGGCTACGGCGTCTTCGTGTCCGGCCCGTCCAAGACCGCCGACATCGAGCAGTCGCTGGTCATCGGCGCCCACGGCGCCCGATCCTGCGCGGTCTTCGTGGTCGGATAGCTACCGGAGCTTCTCCTCCACCGAGCGCATCTTGCCGGCGATGGTGTGCTCCTTGTCGCGCCGGTCGTCGATCTTGATGAGCGTGGAGACCCGGACCGCCCCCTCCTGGAACGGGGCCTCGTGCATGCGGCGGACGACGGCCAGGATGGCGTCGAGATCGCCCTCGACGATGGTCCCCATGGCGGTGAGCTGGTGGGTGAGGCCGCTCTCGCGGAGGATCCGCTGCACCCCGGCCACGTAGCGGGAGACGCTCGGGGTGGCCGTACCGATGGGGGTGATGGTCAGGAAGACGACGGCCATGCGAGACCCCTTCCGTTCATCCTTCGGAGACCCGCAGCACCTGGCGGCCGACGCGGACCAGGTCCCCGTCGCGCAGTTCCCGCTCGGTACGCGCTGGAATGCGGACGAAGGTCCCGTTGGCGGACCCCAGGTCGCGCAGCCGGGCCGTCCCGTCCCCCTCGAGGAGCACCTCGGCGTGGGCCTGGGAGAGAAACGGGTCGTCGCCCAGGTTCACCGCGCAGCCGGCGCGTCCCAGCGTGACCGAAGGGCCGCTTCGCAGCCAGACCCGCCCGCTCACGCCGCCGGCCAGCCGCTCCTCGAGCAGCACGGCCTGCGCCGCGGGGCGCGGGGAGCCGAGGCGCCGCGTCCCGTCGGGCGCGGGAGGGGAGGGCGCGGGCAGGGGCCCGCCGAAGCGCAGGAGCCGGTCGCCGAGGGCGAAGGCGTCACCCGGACGGATGGGAACCGAGAGCCCGCGGAGGCGGAGGTAGGTCCCTCCGGCGGAGCCCTCGTCGCGCACGAAGAGGCGGCCGTCGCGCAGCGCGAAGGTGGCGTGCAGGGGGGCGAGCCAGGGGTCCTCGGGGAAGGGCAGGGAGGCGTCGGCGCTGCCGATGGTGGTCTCGGAGGCGATGAACTGCAGGCGCGATCCCTCCTTCCCGTCGCCACGCTCCAGGACGAGGTGGAACGGGGCGGCGCGCATCCACGTTTCGGTGCCGCCGCCCGGCGCGGCCGGCTCGAGCGCCACCGACTCGAAGGGAAGGAGGCCGGGGGCGGAGCGGCCCGGGACGTCGGGGAGAGGGGGCGGGGCGTCCGGATCGGGGATTGGCTCGAGGAGCTCGATGGGATCGGGGGTGGAGGTGGGCTCGAAGTCGGGGTCCTCGAGGAGGACCGCCTCGAAGTCGATGGGGGGAAGGTCGCGCGGAGGGTCCTCGCCGGCGGCGGCCGGGGCCGGTCCCGACGACAGGACCGGCGCCGGGGGACGGGGGCCCAGCGCCTCGCCGCAGGAGACGCAGGCGGCCGTGCCCGGCTCGTTGAAGGCGTCGCAGTTGCGGCAGACGCTCCCCAGGATGCCGGTGAGGCGGGACATCTCGATCTCGGCCCCGCAGGCCGGACACTCGGTCATGGCGGGGTCGAGCGGCGAATGGCAATGGAAGCACTGGAGCAACGGGAACCTCCGGTACGTTTCTACCCCGCGCCACCTCGGTGCTCAACGTCCTTGCCGCGACGAGGCAGGGGGGGCTAGGCTGAAGGGCTCGATTGCTGCGGCTCAACGACATCCTCGACAAGGTCGCCGCCTACCACCCCGCCGCGGACCTGGACCTCATCAAGAAGGCCTACGTCTACTCGGCCAAGGTCCACCAGGGGCAGATCCGCAAGTCGGGCGAGCCCTACCTGGTCCACCCCCTCGAGGTGGCGGGAATCCTGGCCGAGCTCCGGCTCGACGAGGCGTCCATCGTCACCGGGCTGCTCCACGACACCATCGAGGACACCCTCGCCACCCGGCTGGAGATCGCCGAGCTCTTCGGCGAGGAGGTGGCCGACCTGGTGGACGGGGTGACCAAGCTCTCCCAGTTCTCGGCCGGGAACACCAAGGTGGAGAAGCAGGCGGAGAACTTCCGCAAGATGGTCGTCGCCATGGCCAAGGACATCCGGGTCCTGCTGGTGAAGCTGGCCGACCGGATCCACAACATGCGGACCCTCGGGCACATGGCGCCCGAGAAGCAGGACCGCATCGCCCAGGAGACGCTCGACATCTACGCGCCGCTCTCCAACCGGCTGGGGATGCAGTCGGTGAAGAGCGAGCTCGAGGACCTCTCCTTCAAGTACCTGAAGCCCTCCGAGCACGGCGAGCTCCAGGAGCGGCTGGCCGCCAAGGCCAAGGAGCGTGACCGCTTCGTCGAGGAGGTGGTCCAGCTCATCCAGGGGCGCCTCGCCGAGAACGGGATCCAGGGAAAGGTCTACGGCCGGGTCAAGCACCTCTATTCCATCTGGCGCAAGATGCACGTGGGGGACCTGCCCTTCGAGCAGATCCACGACCTGGTGGCCTTCCGGGTCATCGTGGGCTCGGTGGCCCAGTGCTACGAGGCCCTCGGGCTCATCCACTCCCTGTGGAAGCCCATCCCGGGTCGATTCAAGGACTACATCGCCATCCCCAAGCCGAACCTCTACCAGTCGCTCCACACCACCGTGGTGGGGCCGCGGGCCGAGCGCATCGAGATCCAGATCCGCACCGACGACATGCACCGGGTCGCCGAGGAGGGCGTGGCCGCACACTGGAAGTACAAGGAGAACCCGCGCGACGGGAAGGGCAAGCCGGGGGTGCGCGCCAGCGACGCCGACCAGTTCGGGTGGCTGCGCCAGCTCCTCGAGTGGCAGAAGGAGCTCTCCGACCCCACCGAGTTCCTTGAGACGGTGAAGGTCGACCTCTTCGCCGACGAGGTCTTCGTCTTCACGCCCAAGGGGGACGTGAAGAGCCTGCCGCGCGGCGCCACGCCGCTCGACTTCGCCTACTCGGTCCACTCCGAGATCGGCCACAGCTGCGTGGGCGCCAAGGTGAACGGCAAGATCGTCCCGCTGCGCTACCGGCTGAAGAACGGCGATACCATCGAGATCCTCACCTCGCCGCACGCCCAGCCCTCCAAGGACTGGCTCACCTTCGTGCGCACCAGCCGCGCGCAGGCCCGCATCCGCCAGTACATCCGGCAGGCAGAGCACCGCCGCTCGCTGGAGATCGGCAAGGAGGTGGCCGAGCGGGAGCTGCGCCGCTACGGCGTCTCCCTCTCCCGCTCCCAGAAGGACGGCTCGCTCGACAAGGCGGCGGCGACCCTCGGCTACCGCATCGGCGACGACGTGCTGGTGGCCATCGGCTACGGGAAGGTCGCCCCCGACCAGCTGCTGCGGCTGCTGGTCTCGGAGGAGAAGCTGGCCTCGCCGGACCAGCCCGGCGTCACCAGCCGCCTCACCGAGATCTTCCGCAAGGTGGCGCGCCGGCCCGCCGGCGGCGTGCGCATCAGCGGCATCGAGGACATCCTGGTTCGCTACGGAAAGTGCTGCAACCCGGTGCCCGGCGACCCCATCGTGGGGTTCATCACCCGCGGCCGCGGCGTCACCGTGCACACCGCCCGCTGCGAGAAGGGGCTCTCCATGGACCCGCTGCGGCGCGTGGACGTCTCCTGGGACGTGAAGGGGGAACTGAAGCGGCTCGTCTCGGTCAAGGTGGTGAGCGACGACCGCCCGGGCATGCTGGCCCGCATCTCCCAGATCTTCAGCCATGCCGGGGTGAACATCGCCCAGGCCGACGTCCGCTCCGGCGCCGAGCGCGCCGTGCTCTCCTTCGAGGTCTCGGTGCAGGATCTCAAGCAGCTCACCGCGGTCATGCGCAGCCTGGAAAAGGTCGAGGGAGTCCACTCGGTGGAGCGCGTCTAGGTTCACCCCGTCACGAGGAGTTCGCCATGCGAAGGACCATCGCCAGCCCCCACGCCCCGAAGGCCATCGGACCCTACAGCCAGGCGGTGGTGACCCACCACGCCGACGACATCCAGATGCTCCACGCCGCCGGGCAGATCCCCATCGATCCGGCCACCGGCGACCTCGTGGCCGGCGACGTGACGGCCCAGGCCGAGCGGGTCATGGAGAACATCGCGGCGGTGCTGGCCCACGCCGGGATGGAGTTCTCCGACATCGTGAAGACCACGGTCTTCCTCCTGGACCTGGCCGACTTCGCGGCCATGAACGAGGTCTACGGCCGCCGCTTCCTGGGAGCGTTCCCGGCCAGGTCCACCATCCAGGTGGCGGGGCTGCCCAAGGGGTCGCGCATCGAGGTCGAGGTGCATGCGGTCAGGCATCCCCCTCCGGCGAGGCGCTCCGCGCCGAGCAAGGCCCGGGTCTCGCCCGCCAAGAAGTCGCCTCCCCGCAAGCGCGCCAGGAAGGCGAAGACAAGGCCGGCGCAGCGCCGGAAGGGTCGCTGAAGCGCCGAGGCGCCGCCCCTTTCGGGGTGGGTCCCGCCTGTTTCGCCCGGGCGAAACAGCGATGACCCATCCCCGCGCTTCTCCCGCGTCACCGCATCAACCCGTGCCTCTCCAGCTTGTAATAGAGGTTCCGCACGGTGATCCCCAGGCTCCTCGCGGTCGCCGCGCGGTTCCCCCGGTGCCTCGCCAGCGCTCCGTCCAGGAGCTGCCGCTCCCACTCCTTCTTCAGCTCCGCGAACCGGCGCGGAGGCTCGCCTGGCCCCGTCTCCGGCAGCGGCGCCCCCGCTCCCTCCGCCAGGTCGAAGTGCGCCCGGGTGATCACCTCTTCCCCCGGCTGCATGTGGATCACCGCCCGTCCGAGCAGGTTCTCCATCTCGCGCACGTTGCCCTTCCACGGATGGTCGAGGAGCAGGTCCACCGCATCCTGCGAGAGCCGAAGCGGGACCAGCCGGTACTCCGCGCAGATGCGGGCGAGCAGCGACCGGGCCAGCCCGGGGATGTCCTCGCGCCGCTCCCGCAGCGGCGGGATGCGGATGGGCATGACCGAGAGCCGGTAGAAGAGGTCCTGCCGGAAGCGGCCGCTCGCCACCAGCGTGTCGAGGTCGTCGTGGGTGGCGGCGACGAGCCGCACGTCCACCGGCCGCGGCGTGGACGAGCCGACCCGGACGATCTCCCTCTCCTGGAGCGCGCGCAGCAGCTTGGCCTGCGCCGCCAGCGGCGCGTCGGCGATCTCGTCGAGGAAGAGGGTGCCCCCGTCGGCCTCCTCGAAGTGACCGCGCTGCCCCTGCGGCCGGGCCCCGGTGAAGGCGCCCCCCTCGTAGCCGAAGAGGGCGCTCTCCAGCAGCGTGTCGGGGATGGCTGCGCAGTTCACCCGGATGAACGCCTGCTCCCGCCGCTCGCTGGCGTGGTGGATGGCGTGGGCGAACATCTCCTTGCCGGTGCCGCTGTCGCCGAGGAGCAGGACGGTGGCCGGCGTGCGCGCCGCCCGCAGGGCGAGTTCCTTGGCCCGGGCCATGGACGGGCAGCCGCCGATGATGTCCTCGAAGGTGTGCTTCGACTGGAGGCGGCGCAGCTGTTCCTTGGCCGAGGCCAGCTCCTCGGAGAGCCGCCGGATCTCCGAGACGTCGTGGATCACCCCCACGCTCCCGCGCAGCTCGCCGCCCACGAGCAGCGGTGCGGCGTTCACCACGACGTCCCTCTGGTTCGGTCCGACCTGGAGCCTGGCGCCGCGGATGGGCTTGCGGGTGCGCAGCACGCGGAGGTGGACGCTCTCCCCCTGCCGGATGTCCACGGTCACCGGCCGGTGGAGGACCGCCTCCTCGGAGAGCCCCATGAGCCTCGAGTAGGCCGGGTTCACGAGCACGTAGTTGCCGTGCTCGTCGGAGACCGCGATGGCCTCCTCCGAGCAGCGGATGATGGCCTCGGAGAGCTCCCGCAGGTCCTGGAGGGTGCGCACCTTGGCGGCCAGCTCCTGCACCTCGCCGACATCGCGGAAGATGGCGACCGCGCCCTCGACGGCGCCCGAGGCGTCGCGAACCACCATGCGGCTCGTGATGATGGTGGTGGCGCCCACCTCCTGCCGCTGGTTCAGCTCGTCCTGGCCGGAGGCGAGCACGTGGGGGAGGCGGGTATTGGGCACCACATCCCGCACCGGCCGGCCGAGCGCCTCCTTCACCGGGCAGCCCACGATGGCCGCCGCCTGCTGGTTGAAGAGGACCACCTTGCCGGACGTGTCCACGGCGATGAGCCCCTCGATGATGGAGTCGAGGATGGCAGCCACCTGCCGCATCGACATCGACGTCGCGATCGACATGGAATCTCCTGACCAGAGACGATGAAATAATTAGCATGAAATGAATGACAGTGAAGGTAGGATTGCTTCAAGCTAATCCATCCGTCTCTTGATCCACCGCAACGCCACGGACATGGTCCGGAGGTTGCTGAGGAAAGTCCTCGGGTGGCTCGTCGCTGGGCTACCGTGGACGTCGAACGGAGGAGCCGGTGGGCGAGGCCGAGTCCAGTCGCGGGTCGTTGCCGGCCGGGATCCCCCTGCCGCTCGAGGTGCGCGTCCACGGGCGCGGCGGCCAGGGCGGGGTCACCTGCGCGAAGCTCATCGCCACCGTCTACGCGGAGCAGGGGCTCCACGTGCAGACCTTCGGGGACTACGGCTCGGAGCGCACCGGCGCGCCCGTCCGCGCCTTCGCGCGGGTGGACACGGTTCCCATCCGCAACCACAACAAGGTCTACCGGCCGCATCACCTCCTGGTCCTCGACGCGGCGCTCCTCGGCGACGACGTGCTCGAGGGGGCCGGACCGGGCGCGGTGGTCCTGCTCAACACCGCCCGCGGCCTCGAGCCGTTCGCCGACAAGCACGGCCACTTCCGCTTCGCCGCGGTGGACGCCACCGCCATCGCGCGCCGCCACGGCATCGGCACGAGCGCCGTGGTCATCATCAACACGACGCTGGCCGGCGCCTACGCGCGGGCCATGGGCCTCTCCTGGGAAGCGGTGGAGAGGGCCTTCTCGGTCCAGGGGCTCGAGCGGGACCTGCCCGCCGCCCGGGAAGCCTGGGAGGCCGTGCAGGTGCGCGAGGCCGACGATGGCGACGGGGCGCCGCCAAGGAGCGCCCCGGTCCCGGCCAGCGTGATCGGGATCGCCGAGCACGTCCGCGACATCCCCACCCCGCTCCGGACCGGCTCCTGGCGAACCCAGATGCCGGTCTACCGCTCCCACGCCGCGCCGTGCAACGGCGGGTGCCCGGCGGGCAACGACGTGGTGGGGTTCGTGCAGGCCCTCGACAAGGGGGGCGTCGCGGCGGCCGCCGAGGTGCTCTTCCGCACGCAGCCCTTGCCGTCGGTGTGCGGGAGGGTCTGCCCGGCGCCCTGCATGTCGGCGTGCAACCGCGGCGCCTACGACGGTGCGGTCAACATCCGCGGTCTCGAGCGCTGGATCGGCGACCACGTCCTCTCCCGCCCCGAACGTCCCGTACCCGCCACGCCACGCAGGAGGATCGCCGTGGTGGGGAGCGGCCCTGCGGGCCTCGGCGCGGCCTTCGCGCTCGCCACCGCTGGCCACGAGGTGACCCTCCTCGAGGGGGAGAGCTGCCTGGGCGGGGTGCTTCGCACCGGCATCCCGGCCTACCGCCTTCCCGAGGAGATCCTCGACCGCGACATCTCCCGCATCCTCGCACTCGGGGTGTCGGCCCGCACCGGGACCTTCCTCGACGCCGGCGCGGTCGCCGATCTCGCCGCTTCCCACGACGCCGTCATCGTCGCCGCGGGTCTCCCGCGCCTGACCGGGCTCGAGGCGCCGGGCGTGGGCCTCCCCGGGGTCCTCCAGGGGATCCGCTTCCTCGACGACGTGAAGCGCGGGGCGGCGCCGCGCCTCTCCGGCGCGGTGGTGGTGGTGGGCGGCGGGAACACCGCCATCGACTGCGCCCGCACGGCGCTGCGGCTCGGGGCGGCCTCGGTCTCCATCGCCTACCGCCGGGGGCGCAAGGAGATGCCGGCCATCGGCCCGGAGATCGAGGAGGCCGTGGCCGAGGGGGTGAAGCTGCTCCTCCACCGCCAGCCGGTGCGCGCCTGTGGCCAGGGGAGGGTGGAGTCGCTCGAGCTCGCCGAGGTGGAGCTGGGGGAGCCCGACAGGAGCGGCCGCCGCCGCCCGGTGGTGACCGGCCGGACCTCCACCATCCCCTGCGACGCGCTCCTGCTCGCGCTCGGCCAGTCGGCGGACCTGTCGATCGTCCCCGGGCTCGGGAACGTATTCACCGCAGGTGACATGGCCACCGGCGACGGAACGGTGACCCACGCCCTGGGGAGCGGGCGTCGCGTGGCCGCGCGGGTGCTGGCCAGGCTGGCGGGGGAGCCCGAGCCGGTCGAGGAGCACCCCCCGGCCGAGGCCCTGGTCGCCGCGGCCCATGTCCGCTTCAGCCACTTCTCGGTCGCGCTGCCGCAGGTCGAGCGTCACCGCGCGGGTCCGGTCGGCGCGCTGGGGTTCGACGAGGTGAGCCTCGGGCTCGACGGGCCGTCGGAGGCCGCGCGCTGCTTCTCCTGCGGCGCATGCACCAGCTGCGACACCTGCCTGCTCTACTGCCCGGAGGGGGTCATCCACCGCATCGGGCACGGCTACCGGGTGGACGAGGGCTACTGCAAGGGGTGCGGCATGTGCGTCGCCGAGTGCCCCCGCCGCGCCATGGAGATGGTCATGGAGGCCTCGGCCCGATGAGCACCTCCTTCGGACAGCTCCTCAGCGCCAACCACGCCGCCGCCCTGGGCGCCACCATGGCCGCGCGCGCCAACCGGACCGGCCGCGGCTTCGTCTCCGGCGTCTACCCCATCACCCCGTCCACCGAGTGCATGGAGCTCCTCTGCAACCAGGAGATCGAGAAGGGGAGGGTGGTCCGGGTGGAGAGCGAGCACAGCGCCATGGGCGTGTGCATCGGCGGCGCCGCCAGCGGGGCGCGCACCTTCACCACCTCGTCCTCGAACGGCATCGCCTTCATGGCCGAGAACGTGGTGGCCGCGGCGCTGCTCCGCCTCCCGGTGGTCATGGTGGCGGCCAACCGGACGCTGGGCCCGCCCTGGAACATCTGGGCCGACCACGGCGACACCCTCATGCTCCGTGACTCGGGGTGGATCCAGATGTACTGCGCCGACAACCAGGAGGTCCTCGACAGCGTGCTCTGCGCCTACCGGCTGGCCGAGGACCGGCGCATCCTCCTGCCGGCGCTGGTGTGCCAGGAGGCCTTCGTCCTCTCCCACACCATGGCCCGGACTCTGGTGCCCACCCAGGAGCAGGTGGACCGCTTCCTCCCGCCGCTCGACCTCCCCGGCCGCCTCGACGGCACGGCGCGGGTCGTGGGCGGGCTCACCGCCCCGCACGCCACCGAGGTGCACCGCGCCCAGCACCACGAGGCCATGGGGCGGGTCTTCGGGGTCTACCGGGAGGTCCAGGACCGGTTCGAGGAGGTCTTCGGCCGTCGCCCCGCCGACCCGGTGGTCCCGTACCGCGCCGACGACGCCGAGGTCCTGGTGGTCTCGATGGGCACCATCGGCTCCACGGTGGAGCGGGCCGTGGACGCCGCCCGGGAGAAGGGGATCCGGCTGGGGGGCCTGCGCGTCCGGACCTTCCGCCCCTTCCCGGCGGAGCTGCTCGCCGCCGCCTTCCGGGGGCGCAGGCGCATCGCGGTCGTGGACCGGAACGTCAGCCTGGGCTTCGGCGGCGTGCTCTGGGGCGAGGCGCGCGGTCTCGCCGACCCCGGAGCGGTGGTGCAGGGATACATGATCGGGATCGGCGGCGGCGACGTGCGTCCCGAGCACGTGATGGCCATCGCCGAGGACCTCTCGTTGCGGGAGGCCGCCGGTCCGCCGGTGCTCCTGGAGGCCGGGGCATGAGCGAGCCCCTCCTGCGCCCCGGCAACGGCAACTGCGGCGGCTGCGGCATGTCGTCCGCGTTCCAGTTCCTGGGGCGCGCCCGCGAGGAGCGTCCCATCCACGTGGTCATCCCGGCCAGCTGCGCGGCCGTGGCGGTGGGGCAGTTCCCGTACTCGGCCATGGGCGCCCCCACCATCCTCACCACCTTCGGGTCGGCCGCCGCGGTGGCCACCGGGATGAGCCACGCCGCACGCCTGAACGGCGAGGGCACCCGCGTCGTCTGCTGGGCCGGCGACGGCGGGACCTACGACATCGGCATGGCCAGCCTCTCCGGCGCCGCCGAGCGGAACGAGGACATCCTCTACGTCTGCTACGACAACGAGATCTACGGGAACACCGGCGGCCAGCGCTCCTCGGCCACGCCCCACGGCGCGGCGACCTCCAACACGCTGCGTGGCAAGGCCGAGCAGAAGAAGGACATCCTCGGGATCATGGCGGCCCACCGCATCCCCTACGCCGCCTCGGTCTCGCTGGCCCACCCCGAGGACGCCATCCGCAAGATGCGCCGCGCCCTCGACCTGCAGGGCTTCCGCTTCCTCCACGTGCTCGCGCCGTGCCCGACCGGCTGGAAGTCGGAGCCGGCGCTGGGCATCGAGCTGGTGCGCCTCGCGGTCCGCTCCGGGCTCTTCCCGGTGGTGGAGGTGGTGGACGGGCGGAGGACCACCATCAACGTGGAGCCCGACTTCTCGGAGGAGGCGCTCGAGCTCTACCTCTCGCTGCAGCGCCGCTTCCAGAAGTCCGAGGTCGGCGCCGCCGATCTCCGTCCCGACATCGAGCGCCACTGGCGCGACCTGCGCGCCCGCACCGGCCGGATCGTCCCGGCCGACCGCGAGGGGTAGCACCGGAGGACGCCATGCAGACCGACATCGGAGTGCGGATCCGCAAGATGCGCGAGGCCCAGGACCTGAGCCCCGACGACGTCTGCCGCATGGCCGGCCTCTCCAAGGAGCGGCTGGCCGCATTCGAGGAGGGGAAGGAGGTCCCCTCCATCGGCGTGGTGATCAAGCTCTCCCGGGTGCTCGGCTCGAAGGTGGGCGGCCTCCTGCACGGCGGGGGCTTCGCCACCGAGGAGCTGACGGTGAGCCGCGCCAGCGAGGCGCGCCCCGGGATGGAGCAGGGGGAGACCGAGCAGGGCTACACCTACCGGTGCCTGACCCGCCCCGGGACGCCCGGCCACGACATGGAGCCCTTCCTGCTCACCTTCGACCCGGGGGTGACCGACGCGCGCCCGCTGGCCCACGACGGCCAGGAGTTCGTCTTCGTCCTGGAGGGATCGATCGAGCTCAGCTACGAGGGGAGGCGCTGCGTGCTGCAGGCCGGAGACTCGGCCTACCTCGACGCCAGCCGGCCTCATCTCTTCCGCGGCCTGGGCGACGGGCCTTCGCGGATGGTGGCGGTGGTCACGTCGGGCGCGTAGGGCGGGGCGGCCCGCTCACGGCTCGAAGTAGGTGTAGTCCTTGCCCTGGAAGTTCCGGAAGACCCACTTCTTCCCCTCGTGGCGGATCACGTAGTCGGGGTTCACCGGGATCTTCCCGCCCCCGTCGGGCGCGTCCACGACGAAGTGGGGGACGGCCAGGCCGCTGGTGAAGCCGCGCAGCGAGCGGATGATCCTGCGCCCTGCCTCCACGGTGGTGCGGAAGTGGCTGATGCCCCTGGCCAGATCGCACTGGTAGATGTAGTAGGGGCGGATCCGCATGAGGAGGAGCTTGTGGTTCAGCTCCATCACGACCTTCGGGTCGTCGTTCACGCCCTTCAGCAGCACCATCTGGTTTCCCAGGGAGCAGCCCGCGTCGGCCAGCCGGCGGGCCGCCTCGAAGGCCTCCGCGGTGCACTCCTTGGGATGATTGAAATGGGTGTTCACGTAGACGGGCTGGTGCCGGCGCAGCATGTGGACGAAGTCGTCGGTCACGCGCTGGGGCAGCGTGACCAGGTTGCGGGTGCCCAGCCGGAAGATCTCCACGTGGGGCATGGCGCGCAGGCGCCCCAGGATGTGGTCGAGCCGCTCGTCGGAGAGGGAGAGCGGGTCGCCGCCGGAGATGACCACGTCGCGGATCTCCGGGTGAAGCGCGATGTAGTCGAGCCCGTCCTCCACCTGCTTCCTGGCCGCGGCCGACGACGGGTCGGCCACCTTGCGCTTGCGCGTGCAGTGGCGGCAGTACACCGGGCAGTTGTGGGTGACGTAGAAGAGGACGCGGTCGGGGTAGCGGTGCGTGATGCCGGGCACCGGCATGTCCCGGTCCTCGCCGAGGGGGTCCTCCAGGTCGGCGGCGGCGACGATGGTCTCGCCCATGGTCGGCACCGACTGGAGCCGCACCGGACAGCGCGGATCGTCGGGGTCCATCAGCGCCGCGTAGTAGGGCGTGATGCCCATGTGGAAGTCCTTGTCGGTCTCCACCGCGGCCTGGCGCTCGTCGTCCGTGAGCCGGATCACCTTCTCGAGCTGGTCCACGCGGGTGATGCGCTCCCGCTGCTGCCAGTGCCAGTCGTTCCACTGGGAGTCGGGCACGCCTGCCCAGACGGAGCGGGGCCCGGGCGGGAAGCGGCCGGTGATCCCGGAGGCGGGACGCGGGTCGGCGGCCGGGGTCTCGTCCTGCATCATGGGAAGGGTCGCCATTCGTCGCTCCTCGGTCGATCATATGCCGGGATCGGCCGCTCCGCCGGTTTGACTTCGCTCCCGCGCGCCGGTTAGCTTCCGCCCGCCGCGAGAACGGCGCCCCCCCATGGACCACTCCCGCCGAGCATTTCCCGCCGTCTCCGAGGCGGACTGGGGTGACTGGCGCTGGCAGCAGCGGAACATGCTGCGCAGCGCGGCCGATCTGGAGGCCATCCTCGACCTCACCCCGGACGAGCGGCGCGGCCTCTCCGGCGCCGCCGGGCGCTTCCGGGTGGGAACGACTCCTTACTACGCGTCGCTCATGGACCCGCACCACCCCTCCTGCCCGGTGCGCATGCAGGTGGTGCCGGTGGCCGCCGAGACCGGGGAGACGGACGGGGACCTGCGCGACCCGCTGGGCGAGGACGGCCGGCGCCCGGTCCGCGCCATCGTCCACAAGTACCCGGACCGGGCCCTCTTCCTCGCCGCCGACCACTGCGCCGTCTACTGCCGTCACTGCACCCGCCGTCGCATCACCGGCGGGGAGGAGGGGGCCTTCGACCGGGAGTCGGCGGCCGAGGGGATCGCCTGGGTCCGCTCCCACCCCCAGGTGCGCGACGTGGTGGTGTCGGGGGGCGACCCGCTGGCCCTCTCCGACGATCGGCTCGGGTGGATCCTCGAGGGGCTGCGCGCCATCCCCCACGTCGAGCTGCTGCGGGTGGCCACCCGTGCACCGGTAGTGAACCCCATGCGGATCACCGGCGCGCTTTCGGCCCTCCTCCGCCGCCTGGCACCGCTCTTCGTGGTCACCCACTTCAACCACCCCAAGGAGTGCACCGCCGAGGCCCGGGAGGCCTGCGAGCGGCTGGTGGACCAGGGCGTGCCAGTGGAGAACCAGACCGTCCTCCTGCGCCGCGTGAACTCCACCGCCCGGATCATCGCCGACCTGAACCAGCGGCTCCTCTCCTTTCGGGTGCGCCCCTACTACCTGCACCAGGGCGACCTGGCCGAGGGCACCGGACACCTGAGAACGCCGCTCTCCACCGGCCTGGGCATCCTGGAGGAGCTCCGGGGGCGCACCAGCGGGCTGGCCGTTCCCCACCTCGCCGTGGACCTCCCCGGGGGCGCCGGCAAGGTGACGCTGCAGCCCGGGTGGCTGCTCGGCCCCGGCGATCCCGGCGTGCCGCCCGCGCTGGCCACCGGCACCGCCGCGGCGCCCGGGACGGCGCGCGGCCACTGGCTGCGCAGCTGGAAGGGGAAGGCCGTCTTCTACCCGGAGCCAGGGGAGATAGATTGCGCCTGCCCGTACGACGAGGTCTTCTACGGGGAACGCGCCGCGCTCCGGAAAGGAGGCCACGGGTGGTAGCCAGGATCATCGAGGTTCTCGCCGTATTCACCACGGGTGTCATCTCCGCCATGGGCTACAGCGGCGTGGTGCTCCTCATGGCGATCGAGAGCGCCTGCATCCCGCTCCCCTCCGAGATCATCATGCCCTTCGCGGGATTCCTGGTGTTCAAGGGGCAGTTCACGCTCCTGGGGGCCGGGTTCTGGGGCGCGGTGGGCTGCGTGGTGGGCTCGATCCCCGCCTACTACCTGGGCATGTACGGCGGGCGCCCCCTCATCGAGAAGTACGGGAAGTACCTGCTCATCTCCCACCACGAGCTCGACCTGGCCGACCGGCTCTTCCAGAAGCACGGATCGGCGGTGGTCTTCTGGGCCAGGCTCCTGCCGGTCATCCGCACCTTCATCGCCTTCCCGGCCGGCGTGGCCCGGATGAACATGACGAAGTTCATCGTCTACACCTTCGTGGGCTCCTTCCCCTGGTGCCTGGGGCTGGCCTGGGTGGGGCTCAAGCTCGGGGAGAAGTGGAACAGCGACCCGCGCTTCAAGACCTGGTTCCACAGCTTCGACCTGATCATCGGGGTCGCGCTGGTCCTGGCCGTCACCGCCTTCGTCTGGCACAAGATCCGCTCGGCGCGCCGTCCCGGCGCCGGCGCCGAATCCTAGGACCACGCGTGAATCCGGGAAGCGGCGCTCCCCTGCTGCTCGCGGCGGCGCTCCTCCTCGCCTCCCCGGCCCGCGCCGTCGAGGTGGTGCGTATCTCGGTGGCCGCGGGCGCCGCCGAGGCGGAACTCTCCGGACCCGGGCTCGCCGTCGAGCCCCTGCGGGAGGGGGCGGTCCGGCAGCCCGTCGCCGGGGGGAGGGCCCGCCTGCGCCTCGACGGGGATCGGCTGCTCCTCGACGGCAAGGCCGTGGACGGGGCGGGGCTCCTCTTCTCCTCCAGCGGATCGATCCGCTGCGCCGGCCGGGAACTCTCCGGGCAGGTGGAGGTCCGCCGGGCCCCGGGCGGGCTCTCGGTCATCGACGTGCTCCCCATGGAGGAGTACGTGGGTGCGGTCATCGGCGGGGAGATGCCACCGTCATTCCCGACCGAGGCGCTCAAGGCCCAGGCGGTGGCGGCGCGGTCCTTCGCCGTGCGGAAGAAGATCGAGGCCCGCGAGCAGGCCCTGGACTTCGACCTCGGCTCGACCGTCCTCGACCAGGTCTACCCGGGCTCGGGGCGGGCCGACCCGCGCGCCCGGGCGGCGGCGCTGGCCACCGCCGGCGAGGTGCTGGTGAAGGACCACCTGATCGTGGAGGCCTATTTCCACTCCGCGTGCGGTGGCCGCACGGAGCGCGGCGCCGACGCACTCGGCCGCGACCTGCCCTACCTGGCGTCTGTTCCCTGCGAGCGCTGCAAGGGTTCGCCGGCCCATCGCTGGTCGCTGCGCATTCCCGCCGCGGAGGTGGGGAAGGCGGCCGGTCTCCCCGGGGAGGCGAAGCGGCTCGAGGTGCTGCGGACCACCTCCACCGGGCGCGCCGCACGGGTCTCGGTGGAGGGAGGGGGGGCCAAGGTGATCCTCGACGGGGGGGAGTTCCGTCGCCGCCTGGGCTACGACCGGCTCCCGTCCCTGGCCTTCACCGTGACGCCGGTGAGCGGGGCGTTCCTGCTCTCGGGGAAGGGCCGGGGGCACGGCGCCGGGATGTGCCAGTGGGGCGCGGCCGGGTGGGCCAGGGCCGGTGCGGACCACCGGGCCATCCTGTCCCGGTACTACCCGGGCGCGGAGATCACCCGGATGTACTGACGGGATGGGGCCGATGGAACTCTCCGAGCTCGACTTCGCGCTCCCCGATGAGCTCATCGCCCAGGCGCCGGTGGAGCCCCGGGGCGCCTCGCGCCTCCTCCTCCTCCCGCGCTCCGGCGGCGCGTCCCGGCACCTGCGCTTCGACGACCTGCCCGACCTGCTCGCGCCGGGCGATCTCCTGGTCCTGAACGACAGCCGCGTCATCCCGGCCCGCCTCATCGGACGCAAGTCGAGCGGGGGAAGGGTGGAGGTGCTCCTCGTCGAGCCGGCTGCCGCCGTCCCGCCGGGCGAGCCGTCCCGCTGGCTGGCGATGGCCCAGGCGTCGAAGCCCATCCGCGTCGGCACCTCCATCGACTTCGACGGGCTCGGTGCGGAGGTGGTGCGGGTCGAAGGGGAGGGGTTCTACGAGGTCCGCTTCGACCGCGACGAGGCCGGGCTGGCCGGGGCGCTCGAGCGGGTCGGCCGGATCCCGCTCCCGCCCTACATCCGTCGCGCGCCGGACGCAGGCGACCGGGAGCGCTACCAGACGGTCGTCGCCCGCGAGCCGGGGAGCGTGGCAGCCCCCACCGCTGGTCTCCACTTCACGCCCGAACTCCTGGCCCGCCTCGCGTCGCGGGGAGTCGCGCGGGCCACCGTGACGCTGCACGTCGGTCCGGGGACCTTCCTGCCGGTGCGGACCTCCAGGCTGGAGGAGCACCGGATGCACTCCGAGCGGTACGAGGTGCCGGAGGCGACCTGTCGCGCGTTTGACGCAGCGCGTAGGAGCGGCGGGCGCGTCGTCGCGGTCGGGACCACGGCGGTCCGGACGCTCGAGAGCGCCATCACACCCGACGGGCTCACCGCCGGCCCGGGGCGAACCGGGATCTTCATCCTGCCCGGTCACGCGTTCCGGGCCGTGGACGGACTGTTAACGAATTTTCACCTGCCGCGATCGACCTTGCTGGCCCTGGTCTGCGCCTTCGGTGGAACGGAACGGGTGCTCCGGGCCTACCGCGAGGCGGTGTCGGCGAGGTATCGTTTCTTCAGCTACGGCGACGCGATGGCGGTCCTCTGAGAAAAGTAGAAAGTCCGACGGGTCGTGCCACCCTTGTCTCGTTAGATGTGAACGGGTCCCCGAAGCAGACGATGAACAGCATCTCCCTCAACATGGAGCCCCACCAGTACCTCGCCGGATGGCGGCAGGATGCGGGAGCCCTTTTCCTGCCGGCCCTCTCCGAGTCCCGGGTCGGGGAGCAGGTGGTCGCGCGCATCGGGCTCTTCGGGCAACCGGTCCGGGCCACCGTCTACGGCAAGGTCGCCATGGTCCGGCGCATCGGCCGCCCCTCGCTCCCGCCCGGCGTCGAGATCCACCTCGATCGGGCCAGCGTCCCGGCCGCACGCTTCCTCGCCGCCGTCGCCAGCGGCGAGCCGGTCACCTTCAAGGTGCGCGCGCCCCGCTACACGATGCAGCGCGCCGTCATCGTCTCCGCCCGCGGCACCCAGGTGGAGGCGCGCACCCTCACCCTCTCCGAGGGTGGATGCTCCATCGTCTGGCCCGGCGACGACCCTCCAACTCCGGGTGAACTCCTGGCGCTGCGCTTCGCCAGCGGCTTCCTCGCCCCCTCCACCGACGCCGTGGTCTGCTGGGCCTCGGGCGACCCGCTCGAGAAGAGCCTGGGACTCCGCATCGTCGCCGAGGGGCGGGGTGGTCGCGCCTGGCGCACCCTCCTCGAGGAGACGTCGCGCGGGCACGTCCGCACCGTCTGACCGGGGCGCGCCCCTTGACAGCGCCCCCGGCCCATGGGGAAACGGGGCCGTGATCCGCTTCCAGCTCCTGGCCGAGGACGGGGCCGCCCGCCGGGGCCGCCTGGAGACGCCGCGCGGGATCATCGAGACACCGGTCTTCATGCCGGTGGGGACGGCCGGCAGCGTGAAGACGCTGGCCCCGCGCGACCTCGTCGAGCTCGGCGCAGGGATGATCCTCGGCAACACCTACCACCTGTACCTGCGCCCCGGCCACGAGCGGGTCCGCCGCCTGGGAGGGCTGCACCGCTTCATGTCCTGGGGAGGGTCGGTGCTCACCGACTCGGGAGGGTTCCAGGTCTACAGCCTGCAGGGGGCGACCCGCGAGGGCGCCGGCTCGCTGGTGCGCATCGCCGAGGACGGGGTCACCTTCCGCAGCCACCTCGACGGCTCGCGCCACTTCCTCTCGCCCGAGGCCTCCATCCGCATCCAGCTCGACCTGGGCGCCGACGTGATCATGGCCTTCGACGAGTGCCCTCCGGCCAGGGCCGAGCGGGCCTACCACGAGCAGTCGCTGGCGCGGACCCAGCGCTGGCTCCTGCGCTGCCGGGACGCCTGGCTCTCGGCCGAGCCCCCCCACGGCGAGCGGCCGGCTCTCTTCGGGATCTCCCAGGGCGGCCTCTTCCCCGACCTGCGCAGGCGGGCCATCGAGGAGGGCGCGGCGCTCGACCTCCCCGGCTACGCACTCGGCGGCTACGCCGTGGGGGAGGAGCCGCAGGAGATGTGGGACGGGGTGGCGCGTCACGCCCCGGAACTGCCCCGGGAGAAGCCCCGCTACCTCATGGGAGTGGGCACACCCGAGGACCTGCTGGCCGGGATCGCCGCCGGGATCGACATGTTCGACTGCGTCCTCCCCACCCGCACGGCCCGCAACGGCCTCCTCTTCACCAGCCGGGGGCGGCTCAACGTGAAGAACGCCCGGTTCGCCGACGACGAGGCCCCGCTCGACCCGGGGTGCACCTGCTACACCTGCCAGACCTTCACCCGCGCCTACCTGCGCCACCTCTACCGGGCCGGCGAGATCCTGGCGCTCCGGCTCAACACGGTGCACAACCTGCACCACTACCTGCGGCTCATGGAGGGGGCCCGGGAGGCCATCCAGGAGGGGCGGTTCGAGCCGTTCCGGCGCGCCCGGCTCGAGGGGTACGCCAGGGGGCTCGACGGGTAGGGACGCCATGCCGGGCCGGCTTCCCCCAGGTGTCGTTTCGGGGGTTGCTTGCCGGCGCAAAGTGTGGCTAAAACACGACGCTTTTTCCAATGACCGGAGCATCCATGCACTCGATCCTCACGGCCTTCCTCGCGCAGACCGCGCCGGACGCGCCGAATCCCCTGATGCAGCTCGTCCCCTTCGTCCTCATCGCCGTGGTCTTCTACCTGGTGTTCTTCCGCCCCCAGCAGAAGCAGGTGAAGAAGCACCAGAAGTTCGTGTCCGAGCTGCAGAAGGGGCAGGACGTCGTCACCCAGGGCGGCATGATCGGCAAGATCTTCCAGGTCGAGGACAAGACCGTGACGCTCGACTTCGGGGGCGGCAACAAGATCCGCTTCGTGAAGGGTCAGATCGCGGGCTCATGGTCCGACGAGACCGGCTCCTCCGAGAAGGACGCCAAGGAGAAGAAGTAGATGGAGCGCAACTGGTACTGGCGGCTGGGGCTCGTCCTCGCCGTCCTCTTCTGGTCCATCTGGCAGCTCGTGCCCACCTGGGCCTACTTCCGCTTGCCCCCCGGCGAGCGAAACGGCCCGGAGTTCGAGCAGTCGGTCCCCGGCTGGGCGCCCGACGCGAAGAAGCACCTGAACCTCGGCCTCGACCTGCAGGGGGGCATCCTGCTGGCCATGGGCGTGGACGTCGATCGGGCCGTGAAGGCCAAGGTCGTCCGCCGCGCCGACGAGATCTTCGACTTCCTCAAGGGGAAGAACCTGCCTGTCACCGCGGCGGGCCCGTCGGCCGACGGCAACCGCGTCGAGGTCAAGACCACCGACCCGAAGCAGGTCGAGCAGGTGGTCCAGGACTTCTACGGGGCCGAGATGTCGTCCCCCGGCGGCGCGCCGGAAGGTTCGGTGTGGTTCGCCTTCCGGACCGACGTCATCAAGAACTTCAAGGAGAAGGCCGTCGAGCAGGCGGAGAAGACCATCCGCAACCGCGTCGACAAGTGGGGCGTCTCCGAGCCGGACATCAAGCGCAAGCAGAACGCCCAGATCCAGATCCAGCTCCCCGGATTCAAGGACCCGGGCAAGGCCAAGGACCTGCTCGGCCGCACCGCGCAGCTCGAGTTCAAGATCGCCGACGACGAGTCGACTGCGCTCGACGCCATCCGCACGGAGATGCCACCCTGCCCGCAGGGGCCGGACGGCGGCATCGCGCTGCCGCTCCCGGTCACCGGCTGCTACTACGTCGAGCAGGTGGACCTTCCCTCCGGCATCCGGCGCCAGTCCACCTACGTGGCCACCGGCAAGCGCACCGACCTCGACGTGATCATCGAGAAGTCGCTGAAGCCCCGCATCACGCGCGACCAGGAGATCGGGATCGGCGAGGTCGTGGTCGGCCAGGGGCTCGTGAAGGAGCGCTTCTACCGGACCTACCTGCTCCGCGCCAAGACCGAGCTGACCGGCGACTACATCTCCGACGCCCGCCCCTCGGTGGACAACTCCAAGGGGGCAGGCGACCCGGTGGTGGCCTTCGCGATGTCGGCGGAGGGGGCCCGGCTCATGGAGCGGCTCACCACCGACAACCTGGGGCGCCGCATGGCCATCGTGCTCGACTCCAAGGTGGAGAGCGCGCCCTACATCCAGGGCAAGATCTCCAGCAACGGGCAGATCACGCTGGGCACCGGCCGCAACTACCAGGAGAAGTTCCAGGAGGCGAACGACATCTCGATCGTCCTCAAGGCCGGTGCGCTCCCCGCCCCGGTGACCATCTTCGAGGAGCGCAGCGTGGGCGCCACCCTCGGGCCGGAACTGGTGCGCAAGGGCACCATCGCCGCGCTCGTGGGCCTGGGCGCGGTCATGCTCTTCATGCTGCTCTACTACCGGGCGAGCGGCCTCATCGCCAACGTCGCGCTGGTGGAGAACGGCCTGCTCGTGCTCGCCATCATGTCGCTGCTCGGTTCCACGCTCACGCTGCCGGGCATCGCCGGCTTCGTGCTCACCCTGGGCATGGCGGTGGACGCCAACGTCCTCATCAACGAGCGCATCCGCGAGGAACTGCGCGCCGGCAAGACGGTCCGGCAG
Organism: uncultured delta proteobacterium; assembly: GCA_963828255.1. Lineage (GTDB taxonomy): Bacteria > Myxococcota > Myxococcia > Myxococcales > Anaeromyxobacteraceae > CAIOAK01. The sequence continues at coordinate 174,902 of CAWHDZ010000015.1, forward strand.
GCGGTGGACCAGGGCTACGACAAGGTCTTCTGGACCATCGTGGACAGCCACGTCACCGCGCTGGTGGCGGCCGTGGTCCTGATGCAGTACGGCTCCGGCCCGGTACGCGGGTTCGCCGTCACCCTGATCATCGGCCTCCTCGCGTCGATGTTCACCTCCATCGTCGTCACCCGCGTGATCGTCGACTGGACCACGCGCCACGACAACGCCCGGCTGAGCGTCTGATGCAATTCAAGAGCTTCGACATCGTCCCCCACGGGACCAAGTTCGACTTCGTCGGGAAGCGCAAGATCGCGCTCATCCTGTCCACCCTCTTCAACCTGTCGGTGATCCTCTGGGCGCTCCCCCAGGTCCACGGCCTCAACTACGGGGTGGACTTCGCGGGCGGCACCGAGATGCAGGTGAAGTTCGACAAGGCGGTGGATCCCGGCGAGGTCCGGAAGCACATCGAGGCCCTCGGCTTCACGGACGCCGTGGTCCAGACCTACGGCCCGGAGAGCGAGCACAGCTACCTCATCCGCGTCGGGCGCGTGGCGCTGCTCACGCCCGAGGACGCCGCCCGCATCGTGGCGGCCGTGAAGGCGAAGTTCCCGGTCATCGGCCAGCCGGCCTTCAGCCCCGAGGTGGGCGACAAGATCGACTTCGAGTTCCAGGTGCTCCCATCCCAGGCCGAGTTGCAGGCGGTCGTCGAGTCGACCGGGGTCAAGGTCAGGGAGATCCGGGAGGAGGCGGGGCTCACCGCCGGGACCCGGTCGCTGGCCGTCCTCACCCAGGGCATCCAGGACCGCGTCGAGAAGGAGCTCGCCGCCCGCTTCGCCGACGCCACGCCCCAGGTGCTCCGGGTCGAGTACGTCGGCCCGGCGGTGGGGCGCGAGCTCCGCAACCAGGGGTTCAAGGCCATCATCTACGCCATCGCGCTCATCGTGGTCTACGTCGGTCTTCGCTTCGACTTCCGGTTCTCCCCCGGGGTGGTCATCGCCATCCTGCACGACGCCATCGTCACGCTCGGTTACTTCGCCTTCACCGGCCGGGAGTTCAACCTCACCTCGGTGGCGGTCATCCTCACGGTGGTCGGCTACTCGGTGAACGACACGGTCGTGGTCTACGACCGGATCCGCGAGAACCAGGGCAAGCTCAAGGGCAAGAAGCTCGCCGACATCGTCAACGTCTCCATCAACGAGACCCTGGGCCGGACCATCCTCACCTCGTTCGCGACGTCGCTTTCCCTGCTCGGGCTCCTCATCTTCGGCGTCGGAACCATCTTCGACTTCGCCATGGCCATGCTCATCGGCATCGTCTCCGGCACCTATTCCACCTGGTTCATCGCCGCTCCGATGACCATCTGGCTCGAGGAGAGGGCCGAGGCGGCGAAGCAGAGGAAGGGCGGCGCCCGCGCCGCGTGACGACCGGGTAGATTAGGAAAGATTCATGATCGCGAGGGGCCCGTCGAAAGCCGGGCCCCTCGTCCCATTTCCGGGGTACACGAGTGGGCCCCGAACAGGTACCTTTCCGGGGCTCGCGGAACGGTGAGGAGATTCACGCGTGGACATGGTGTCGAGCGCCGTCGCAGCGGCCGCCGTGCTGCTGGCGATCGTCATGGCTGTCGGCCACGTGGTCAAGCGGCGCCGCAGGATGGCGCACGACGCCGTGGTGCTCAAGGACAAGCAGGAGAAGAACCTCCACATCCCGCGGTCGCTCCACCCCGTCATCGACACGGACATCTGCATCGGATCCCTCTCCTGCCTGAAGGCCTGCCCGGAGGGGGACATCCTGGGCATCCAGAAAGGCACGGCGACCCTGGTCCACGCCGACCACTGCATCGGTCACGGCCGGTGCGCCGCGGAGTGCCCCGTCCAGGCCATCCGCCTCGTGATGGGAACCCACGAGCGAGGCGTGGACCTCCCCGAGGTGGACGAGTACTTCGAGTCGAGCCGGCCCGGGGTCCACGTGGTGGGTGAACTGGGCGGGATGGGGCTCCTGCGCAACGCCGTCCGGCAGGGGCTGCACGCCGCCAAGCGGCTCGACGGAATCCTCCCCAAGGGGGGCGGCGGCAAGGCGGTGGACGTGGTCATCGTCGGCGCCGGCGCGGCCGGCCTCGCCACCGCGTGCGCGCTCCACGAGGCGGGGCGGAGCTACAGGCTCCTCGAGCAGGGGACCTGGGGCGGCACGATGTACCACTACCCGCGCCGGAAGATCGTCATGACCGAGCCCGCCACCATCCCGGGCTTCGGCAAGATCGGAAAGTCCATCATCAGCAAGGAGGAGCTGCTCGAGACCTGGGGCAAGGCCATCGAGAAGATCCAGGTGAAGGTCGACGAGGGGATCCAGGTCACCGGCATCGACGGCGAGGACGGCGCCTTCGCGGTCCACACCACGAAGGGGATCATCGACGCACGCAAGGTCGTGCTCGCCTGCGGCCGCCGCGGCACGCCGAGGAAGATGGGGGTCCCGGGCGAGGAGCTCCAGAAGGTCACCTACGGCTTCACCGACGCCGAGCAGTACGGCGGGCGGCGGGTCCTCGTGGTGGGCGGAGGCGACTCGGCCCTCGAGGCGGCCATCCAGATCGCCGAGCTGGGCACCTCCGAGGTGGCGCTCTCCTACCGCGGCGCCGAGCTCGGACGGGCCCGGCAGGCCAACCGGGACAAGCTGACCGCCCTCTCCGAGGCCGGGCAGCTCACGCTGCTCCTGCCCTCGCAGATCAAGTACGTCACCGAGACCGAGGTCCGACTCGAATGGGACGGGCGCGAGATGCGCCTGCCCAACGACGACATCATCGTCAACATCGGCGGCGACCCGCCCGACGGCTTCCTCAAGAAGGCCGGCGTGGAGATGCGCCGCTACAAGGGGGAGCAGCTCGGGGCCAAGACCGGCGAGGACTACGTCAGCGAGGAGGAGATGAAGATGCGCCGGAGGCTGCGGCGCACGCTGGCGCTCTACGCCTGCCTGGGAGCCACCATCGTGGCCTACCTGGCCTACAAGGGCTGGGGCTACTACCAGCTCACCACCATGGCCCGGCTTCGGTCGCCGATGCACGGCGCCTTCAAGTCGGCGGGGCCGTGGGGGCACGGGGTGGGGATCGTGGCCACGGTCTTCATGCTCTCGAACTTCCTCTACCCGGTGCGCAAGCGCACCCGGTCCCTGACCGGCCTGGGGGACATCCGCGACTGGCTCAACTTCCACGTCTTCGTGGGGTTCATGAGCCCGCTCGTCATCGCGTTCCACGCCGCGTTCCAGTCGAACAACGTGCTCGCCACCGCGACCGCCATCGCGCTCGGGATCGTGGTGGGCACCGGGCTCATCGGCCGCTTCATCTACGGGCTCGTTCCCTCCGTGGACGGCCACGCCGAGGAGCTCGAGCTCATCTCCGGCCGGTTCGAGCGGCTCCGGTCCACCGTTGAGCCGATGCTCGCCGGGGCCCGGGAGAGGAACCGGCTCGACAAGCTGGTGGCCTCGGCGACGGCCCAGGTTCCGAAGAGCTCTCTCATCGTCGCCCTCCTGCGGGAGCCGCTGTCCGGGCTGCGCTTCCGGTTTCGCCTCCTGCGGGTGCGGTTCCTCTTCACCGGGACGTCGCAGTACACTCGATTTCGCATCTCGGTGCTGCGCCTGCGCCGGCTCCGTTTCCAGATCGCCTTTTACGGCGGCCTGCGAAACCTGCTACGAAACTGGCGTGTCATGCACGCCTCCCTGGCGGTCTTCCTCGTCTTCGTCATGACCGTGCACATCGGCGTCTCGCTCTACCTGGGCTACGGACTGAAATGACCAATCGACGAACCTGCACGGGTACCCGCCAGATCCTCGCCCCGCTGGCCGTCGCCGTCGCGCTGCTCGCCCTCCCGGCGCGGGCCGACCTCATCTCCCCCGGCGAGCTCTCCCGCGCCCACGAGAAGCTGGAGGGGCTACAGAACTGCACCAAGTGCCACCCGGCCGGGAAGCAGTTCTCCGCCGAGAAGTGCCTGGAGTGCCACAAGGAGCTTCGCCCCAGCCTCTCTTCGGGGAAGGGGCTCCACGGACGGGCCTCCGAGAAGAAGTGCGAAGCCTGCCACCACGAGCACCACGGCAAGGACTTCCCGCAGATCGACTGGGGCGAGGCCGGGCAGAAGGCCTTCGACCACGCCAGGACCGGGTACCCCCTGGTCGGCAAGCACGCCAAGGCGAAGTGCGAGACCTGCCACGACCCCCGCCGCGTCACCGATCCCGCCGTGAAGGAGGTCCTGGCGAAGGGGCGCAAGAGCCTCCTCGGCGCGCCGGCAACCTGCGCCGGGTGCCACTTCGACGAGCACCGGACCCAGCTCGGGAACGACTGCCAGAAGTGCCACGACCCCAACGCCTGGAAGCCCGCCACCAAGGGGTTCGACCACGCGTTGACCAAGTACCCGCTCAACGGGCTGCACGCCAAGGTCCCCTGCGCCAAGTGCCACGTTCCCCTGGTCGATCCGGAGGGCAAGCACACCTTCCCCCAGGCCGTCTCGGTCACCTACGCGAAGTACAAGCCGCTGCCCTTCGCCGCCTGCACCGACTGCCACAAGGACCCGCACCAGAACCGCTTCGGCGCGCTCTGCATCACCTGCCACGTCGTGGAGGGCTGGAAGGTCATGAAGGTGGGGCAGGGCGACAAGATCGCCTTCCACGAGAAGGCCCGCTACCAGCTCCGCGGCGCCCACCAGCAGGTGGAGTGCAAGTTCTGCCACGGTCCCTTCGAGGGGCAGGCGAAGGCGAGGTACAAGGACCTGGCGTTCAAGGCCTGCACCGACTGCCACCAGGACGCCCACCTCGGCCAGCTGGGGAAGGCCGGGCAGCCCCCGGCGGCCTGCGATCGCTGCCACGTCGTGCAGGGCTGGGTGCCGGTGCGCTTCGAGCTGGCCGAGCACCAGAAGACCAAGTACCCGCTCGAGGGCGCCCACGTGGCCGTGGCCTGCGATCGCTGCCACGTGAAGACCAACAAGCTCGCCGAAAAGGCCCCGGCCGCGATGCGCGCCGAGATGAAGCGGCAGCGACGCCCGGTGAAGGTGAGCGAGTTCACCATGGAGAAGAAGGTGGACGGGAAGAAGTGCACCTCCTGCCACCGCGACGTCCACCAGGCGCAGTTCGAGAAGCGCATGGCGGTGGAGGGGTGCACGGCCTGCCATGACCAGGCCAGCTTCACGAAGACCAGGTTCGACCACGCCCGGGACACCAAGTTCCGGCTCGACGGAAAGCACGGCAAGACGGCCTGCGCCTCCTGCCACGCCGCCGCGACCGGAAAGGACGGGAAGCCCTACGTGAAGTACGCCGGTGCGCCCACGGCCTGCGCGAAGTGCCACGCCGACCGGCACGCCGCCCAGTTCGCGGTGAAGAAGGTGACCCAGTGCGCCTCCTGCCACGGCGTCGAGGATTGGAAGAAGCTCAAGTTCGTCCACGCCGAGCCGTTCACGACCTACACGCTGACAGGCAAGCACGCCAAGGTGACCTGCGAGAAGTGCCACCCGCCGGTCAAGATCGGCACCCTCGAGATCAAGCGGTACAAGCCGGTGTCGCGCGACTGCCAGGGATGCCACGCCGACTTCCACAAGGGCGCCTTCCGGGGGTACGAGCCGTGATCCACCTCGCCGCAGCCGCCGCGCTGTTCCTGGCCGCCGCACCACAGGCTCCCCAGGCGCACGCCCCCGCCGACACCAAGTGCTCGGCCTGCCACACGCCCGAGGGGTGGGGGGACGTGAAGTTCGTCCACGAGCGGACCGGGTTCCCGCTCACCGGGCAGCACGCCCAGGTGGCCTGCCGCAAGTGCCACGTGGTGGACTTCAAGCAGCCGCTGCCCCGAAGCTGCTCGGCCTGCCACCGCGACGTCCACGGCGGCAACGCGGGCGTCCAGTGCGCCACCTGCCACGACACCGAGAGCTGGAAGTCCCGCTTCGACGCGGACGCCCACCGGCGCACCAACTTTCCGCTGCAGGGGCGCCACGCGCTGCTCCCCTGCGAGCAGTGCCACGGCGACAGGCGCGATCGCTCCTTCGCACGTCCCACCGTTCCGTGCGCGGATTGCCACCAGGCCGACCTCTCCAACGCGGCGGCGAAGGGGGTGGACCACTCGGGGTTCGGGAACACGTGCCTGGGCTGCCACGGCTTCTGGCGCTGGAGCCCGGCCACCTTCTCGGGGCACGGGGCCTGCTTCCCCATCGACTCGGGCAGGCACGCCGGAATTCCCTGCCTGAGCTGCCACGTCACGCTGCCCGTGCCGCTCGTCATCGGGTCCTGCACCAGCCAGCCTTCCCCGTCCTGCATCCAGTGCCACCCCTGCGCGTCGCACCCCCAGGTCCAGAGCTTCGTCTGCACCGACCAGGCCTGCTACGGATGCCACTACAACGGGCAGGTCAACGAGGGCGGCGGGAACCTCCGGACCAGGCAGCTGCGGATCGGACCCACGCGGAGGACGGTGAAGCCATGAGCGCGCTCCCCCTCCTGGCGTTGCTCCTCGCGGCGGGTTCGCCTGAGCAGGCGCAAGCCCCCGTCCCTCCGGCGCCGGCTGCCGTCGCGGCCCCCGTCGGCGCCCCGACGGCGCCCGTCGCCCCGGTGGCCCGCCGTGTCGAGGGGAAGGTGACCTTCGCCACCGCCACCACCGTCTACCTCGACGCCGGCGCCCTGGAAGGGCTGACCATCGGCCAGGTCATCCAGGTCACGCGCGCCGCCCAGCCCGTCGGTACATGTACGGTGCGTGAACTGGCCGACCACTCCTCCACCTGCACGGGGCAGGGGGTCCGCGTCGGGGATCGTTTCACGGCGGACACGACGGTGCCCGGCGCGCCCGTGGTGGCCAAGATGGCCCCCGTCCCCACCGAGGACGAGCTGGACAGCCGCAACGCCATCCTGGTCGGGACCCCGGTGGCGCTGGTCGAGTCGAAGGCGAAGGCCCGCGACGTCGTGATCGGCCAGCTCCCCAGCATCCGGGGAGATCTGGGATACGCGGTCTGGCTCGCCAGCCCGTCGGGGCCGGGGGACTCGCAGCGAATGCAGCTCGACGTCCAGGTGAACGGACTCGACGCCTTCGCCGGGTTCAAGTTCTTCGCCGACGCGCGCCTTTTACAATGGACCCAGCGGGACGAGACGTACGTGCCGGGATCCGCGACCCAGTTGCTGGTCTACGACCTGGAGCTCTCCCAGCGCGACCCGAAGAGGAGCTGGAGCGCCGCCTTCGGACGGGTCATGCCCTGGTTCGCCCCCGGCTCGACGGTCTTCGACGGCGCCCAGGGCGGGCTGCGGTTCGGCCGGACCGAGGTCGGCGTCTTCGGGGGCGTGGTCCCGGATCCCTACACCACCGAGCCGACCCTCAACCGGTACACCGGCGGCGTCTACGTCAACTTCGAGGCCCCCCTGGGATCCACGCTGCTCTCCGGCAGCGCGCGCGGCGCGGTGGTGCAGAACCCCGCCGTGCTCCGCCACTACGAGGGGGAGCTCCTGCTGAACTACTGGGCGGGCGGCGTCTTCAGCGCCTCCGGCAACCTGCGCATGGGGTTCGGCGACGTTCACGCGCCGTCCTACATCGACGCGGCCCGCCTGGCGCTCAGCATCCGGCCCGTCCCCATCTTCTGGATCTCGGGCGGCTTCTCCTACTGGGGACTCGCGATGCCGAACGACGAGCCCATCGCCACCTACCCCGGTCCCTCCCGCCGGGCCGACGGCTCGATCGGCGTGGACGCGACCCCCTGGCTGCGCATCGCCGGCCTGGGAGGTTGGGTGGACGACCTGACGTCCGGCCTGTCCCACACCTACGTGGGGCCCGAGGTGACCTTCACGAAGGTGCTGGCCGGCCTCTCCTTCGGCTACCTGAAGGACCTGGGATGGGTGGAGGGGCAGAGCGCCTGGGGGCAGATCGGCTGGGCCCCCGCACCGGGAGCGCGACTCACCGGCCGGGCCTCCTGGTTCCAGACCACCCAGACCGTCGGCGGGGTGTCGAACTCCGCGCCGGCGAACGACGCCGGCCTCACCCTGAACGGGACGGTCGGGCTGACCCGCTGGCTCTCGCTCCGGGCGTCGGTGATGGTGCGGGCCGGGATCGACAACTTCGAGGCGTCGGTGCCATTCGGGACGGCGGCGAACGTGTTCCTCGTCGGCACCTACTGACCGCGGCTGGGGCGCGGTCGTGCGGGGGCGGGCGGGTGCTCCGCAGGCGGGCGGCGCTGCAGGCGGATCGCCTTCGTTCCGGGAGGCCGGCTGGGGAAGCCCGGGCCGAAGGCGACGCGAACAGCGCGCCTCGTGGGGAGATCCGGGCGCCCACTCGCGGACGGCGTCCCGCGGGCGGTGAGGACGGGACCGCCGGGAACGCGTTCGCCTGGCCGTCATGGGAACTGCGACACACTCGCGGACCGAGTGAGCCCGGCCCGTGCCCGCGATCGCCACTCCGAGCGGCGCCTCCGCACCGGGCGCCGGGAACCGGCGATGCTCTGGCCCGGCGTGCCCCGGCGCCACCAGAGCCGCGAACGCCACCGCCGGGAGGACAAGCGCCGCGGAGAGTGGTGTCCCAGCGCCCGGCGGCAGCCGGCCTCCCGGAACGAAGGCGCCTCGCGCGACGCCGCCCTACTTCCCGCGGGAGAACTCCTCCATGAACGTCGCCAGCGCATCGACCCACTCGAACGGCACGGCGTTGTACGTGGACACCCGGATCCCGCCCACCGAGCGGTGACCCTTCAGCCCGACCATGCCGCGCTTCTTCGCCTCGGCGACGAACTGCTCCTCGAGGGGCTCGGTGGGGAGCCGGAAGACCACGTTCATCACGGAACGGCTCTCCCGCTCCACCGGGGAACGGTAGAAGGCAGGGTTGGCGTCGATGGCCCCGTAGAGCCGGGCCGCCTTCCGGCGGTTCGCCGCCTCCATGGCGGGCAGACCGCCCAGCCCCTTCAGCCAGGCGAGCACGTTCCGCACCATGTAGACGCCGAACGTGGGCGGCGTGTTGTAGAGCGACCTGTTCTCGGCGTGGGTGCGGAACTGGAAGATCTTGGGGATGTCCTTCCGCCCCTTCTCGACGAGTTCCTTCGACACGATGGCGACCACGATGCCGGAGGGGCCGATGTTCTTCTGGGCGCCGGCGTAGACGATGCCGAACTGCGACACGTCGAAGGGGCGCCAGAGGAAGTCGCTCGACATGTCGGCGACGAGCGGTGTCGCCCCGGTGCCGGGGTAGGCGCGCGACGCATCCACGTTGAACTCGATGCCGTGGATGGTCTCGTTCGACGTGAGGTGCAGGTAGGAGGCGGCCGGATCGACCTTCACCTCGGCGGGGGAGGGGACGCGGACGTAGCTCTTCTCCTTGCCGTCGCCGGTGCCGGTGGTCTGGGTCGCGACCGAGCCGCCCAGCATGGCCGCCACCACCTTGGCCTCGCCGACCGCCTTCTCGCCCCAGGCGCCGGTGACCAGGTACTGGGCCGCCTTGCCCTTCTCCATGAGGTTCATGGGGATCTGGGCGAACAGGGCCGACGCCCCACCCTGGAGGAACAGGATCTCGTGGGTGGCGGGAACGGCGAGGAGTTCGCGGAGAAGGGACAGCGCCTCGTCGTGGACCGCCTCGTACTCCTTGCCTCGGTGGCTGTGCTCCATGACCGACATGCCGCTGCCGGCGAGGTCGAGGAGTTCCTCCCGGGCCCGCTCCAGCGCGGGGAGCGGCAAGGCTGCGGGACCGGCGTTGAAGTTCATCTTGCGGGCCATGGCGTGCCTCCGTGCGGCGGGTGGGGTTCGGCTGCCGGGACGACGGCGGTCAGCGGGCCGGGGGGACCCCGGGGATTCCCGGGGGCGCGCCGCGCTGCCGCAGCTCGGCGATGGCGGCGCCGGCCTGGCCGGCGAAGCGCCCCGACTTGTCGGTGGCGATGACCTTGAGCCAGGCCTCCTCGGCGCGCTTCGTGTCCTTCAGGTCGTAGGCGAAGACGACGCCGATGTTCATGAGGCTCTGCATGTGGTTCGGATCGATCTGGTTCGCCTTCTGGAAGTTGGCGAGCGCCTTGTCGTACTGCCCGAGGTCCCGGTACATGACCCCCTGATCGGTGAGGACGTCGGGGTTCTTGGGGTTCAGCTCCAGCGCCTTGCCGTAGGCGTCGATGGCGGCCTGCTGCTGCTTGGTGTCGAAGTAGTCGTTGCCGAGCGAGATCCAGGCCTGGACGTCCTTGGGGTTCTGGGCCACGAGTTGCTTCGCGATGGCGATCCGCTGGTCGACTCCGGCCCCGCCGCCCGGGACGTTGGGGGCGCCGACCATCCCGCCGGGAGGCATCCCGCCACCCGGAGGCATCGCCCCCGGGGGCATCGCGCCTGGCGGCGGCATGGTGGGTACCCCGCCTGCCGGCGGGGCAATTGGAGCGGCCGTGACCGGCTCGTTCTTCTTGCATCCGACCACTGCGAGAGCGACGGCGAGGGCGACGAGCGTTCGGTTCAAGGTGGTGTTTCCTCCAGGGGGCCAGGGCGGTCCTCGCCCTCGATCTCGCGGCGCAGTCTAGCCCGATGGCCGCCGGATTCAAGGACGGTCCCGGGAGTCGTATCATGGCCGGGATTGACCCCACCGAGCCTCGTCCTCGCCGACCTGCGCCCCCGCACCGCGGCCCTCGCCGCGCTCTCCGGCGCCGTCGAGGCACGACCGGAGTCGGCGGGGGTCAGCGTCCGCTTCGCCGGCCCTGGCGAGGACCTGCGCACCGCCATCCGCGATGCCACCAGGGAGGGGCCGGTTGTCGTGGGCTGGTCGCTCACCTCTCCCGGCCGCCACGCAGCCGCGGCAGCGCTGCGCGAGGCGAGGGGCACCGCGGGTAGCGGCGACCGGGTCCTCCACCTGGCCGGGGGGCCGCACCCCACGGCCGACCCGGAGGGCACCCTCGGCCTGGGCTTCGACCTGGCCGGGATCGGGGAGGGGGAGGAGACCCTGGTCGGGCTCCTGCGGCGGGTCGCCAGCGGGGAGGACCCACGGGGTCCCGGGCTCGCCTGGATGGAGGGCGGGCGTCTGCGCCGTGGGGCGCCTGCGCCGCCGGTGGACCTGGACGCGTGCCCGCCCTTCCCGGACCGGCTGCCGCGGCTCGGCCCGATCGAGATCACCCGGGGCTGCGTCCACGCCTGCCGCTTCTGCCAGACCACCCACCTCCACGGCGGCCGGGTCCGGCACCGGTCGGCCGGGAGGATCGCCGAGGCGGCGCGCCAGGTGGCGCTGCGGGGAGGGCGGGATGTCCGCTTCGTCACCCCGAGTGCGCTGGCCTGGGGCTCCGACGACGGCCGCCCCCGCCTCGAGGCCATCGAGGAACTCCTGTCGCGGGTTCGCGAGGCCGCCGGCGCCGGCGCGCGGATCTGGTTCGGCACCTTCCCCTCCGAGGTGCGCCCGGAGCACGTCACCCCCGAGGCGGTCCGGCTGCTGCGCCGCCACGTCGCCAACGACCACCTGGCCATCGGCGCGCAGTCGGGGTCGGACGCCGTGCTCGAGGCCTGCCACCGCGGTCACCGCGCCGAGGACGTCCGCCGCGCGGTGCGGCTCACGCTCGAGGCCGGGTTCCGCGCCAAGGTGGACCTCATCTTCGGCCTCCCGGGCGAGACGCCGGACGATGCCGCGGAATCCCGCGCCATGGCGGTGGAGCTTGCGGAGGCCGGAGCCGAGATCCACGCGCACGTTTTCCTGCCGCTCCCCGGAACGCCCTGGGCGGGAGCGGCTCCCGGGCGGATCGACGGCGCGACGCGGGAACTGCTGGCCCGCCTGGCCGGGAGGGGGCGCCTGTCCGGGGCATGGAGGCGCCAGGAGCGGATGGCGGCGACGGACGGCGGGCCCGGCTAGAACCCCGGGCGGAGGTCTCCCGTGGCCGAGCTGAAGACGAAGAAGACCCGCGCCAGCGTGGCGGCGTTCCTCTCGGCAATCCCGGATCCCGATCGTCGCAAGGACGCACGGGCTGTGGCGGCGCTCCTCCGCCGCGTCACCGGGGAGCGGCCCGCGCTGTGGGGCACGAACATCGTCGGGTTCGGGCAACGCAAGCTCCGGTACGCGTCGGGAAGGGAGCTCGACTGGCCGGTGGCCGCCTTCGCCTCGCGGGCCGACCGCATCACCCTCTATCTCGCCTGCGAGCTCTCGCGGCACCGCGCCCTCCTCGCCCGGCTGGGGAGGCACACGAAGGGGAAGGGCTGCCTGCACCTCCGGCGGCTCTCCGACGTCGACCCCGAGGTGCTCGAGGAGCTGGTGCGGAGCGCGGTCGCCGACGGGGGCTCCAGAGGTTGAAACGAGAGGCGCGCGGGAACTGGGCCGGCTCGCACTGTCCGTTGAGTCGTGGCAGGGTTCGGCGGATGCCGTCCTTCAATGTCGCGCTGCCGTCGGGAGCCCCTGACGTTCGCCGCCGGGTCACACCCCTCGTCAAGTCCCCCGAGCGGTATCGCTCGCGCCCTCCTCCATGCGCTCCTTCAGGTTGCGGACGGTCAACTCCGCCTCGCGCTCGTTGAGCCGCCGGACGAACGGGGCGGCCAGCCGGCCCAGCAGCGCCCCGGGGATCTCGTACTCGACTTCCGAGCTGAAGTCGGTCCCCTGGCCGTGCGGCCGGAACTCCCAGCGGATCGAGTGGGGAATGCCTCCTCTCGCCTTCACGATGTGAAGCCGGTTGCGCTCCGCCTCGACCGTCCGGGTGTGGCCGTGGAATTTCACGCCGGCCATCTTGTAGGTCCAGTCGTACTCGCTCGATCCGTCCGGCTCCGTGTGCACGTTCGACACCTCGATGAGGCTCGGCCAGATCTCGGGCAGGTGCGCCGGATCCAGCATGTACTCGAACACCTTCGACGTAGGTGCCTCGATGAAGATCTCCTTCCGGACTCTTTCCATGGCGGACTCCTCCTGCGTTCCAGGCTCCGCCTCCATCGCGGAAGGGGCAACCCGGGGATCCGGGGCGCATGGGTTCACCTGCGAGGGTGAACCCGGGCGGGGGCCGCCCAGGGGTCGTGGTGAAGTCCTCGCTCCTCCACGACGGGGGGCGAGAGAGATGGAGTCCCCATCGATGCGATCTCCGACGAGCTCGTCCAGCGTCTCAAGGGCGATCTCGTCGAGAACCAGCGGAACAGCAAGACCATCAACAACGTGCTCACCGCCCTCTCGGTCATGCTGAAGCGCGCGGCGGACTGGAAGGTCATCGATGCAATGCCCTGCCGGATCAAGCTCCTCAAGTACGAGCGGACCGAGGTCTCGTTTTACGACTTCGCCGACTACGAGAAGCTCTTACAGGGCGCAGCGGCCCTCGATGTCCGCATCGAGCTGCTCGTGCTCCTGGGCGGAGGCGCGGGCCTGCGCCGTGGAGAGGCCATCGCAGTGGAGTGGAGCGACGTCGACCAGAAGCGGAGCGTCCTGCACGTGCAGCGCAGCGAGTGGGACGGCCACGTGACCACGCCCAAGGGCGGCCGATCCCGGCGAGTGCCGATGACGGCTCGCCTGGCTGCCGCCCTCAAGGCCCATCGTCACCTCCGGGGCTCCCGAGTTCTCTGCCACGAGAATGGGGACGCCATCGGCAGGCAGGCCGTGCACGAGTGGATGGAGAAGGCCCAGCGACGGGCTGGCCTAAAGGTCACGGGCGCGTATCACATCCTCCGCCACACCTTCTGCTCGCACCTCGCGATGCAGGGCGCGACGGCGAAGGCCATCCGGCTGCTCGACCGGAGGCCGACCGGCGAATCCGTTGGAGACGGTTTGGAGACGGGCTCCGGGCCGGAGACGAAGTCGAGGGAAGTTCCGTAGTTGAGTGGTGAGGCGCCCGGGAATCGAACCCGGAACCACCGGCTTAAAAGGCCGATGCTCTGCCAGTTGAGCTAGCGCCTCGTCCGAACTGTTCTACCAACTACCGGACCTGTTTTCCCGTCCGCCGACCTGACCGCGTCGCGGACGCTCCGGACCGCCTGCCGGCCTGCCTTCTCGCCGCCGCCGAGGAGTGGCGCGCCGCCTCCGTGGCCCGTCCATCGCAAACGCCTCCCGGACCCCGTCCGAGGAGGCACACATGTTCCCGAATGTCCTTTCCGCAAGCATCCCTTCGAGCGTCGACTGGAATCCACCCGGGCCCCTCGACACCGCGCCTCTCCAGGCAGTGGCGCCCCGGACCGGGGCAGATCCGATCTCGCTGGCCGGCCTCGCCGCCTGCGTCGAGGAGGCCCAGGTCACGGCCCTCTCGCCCCGGACCAGCCCCCCCGACCCGACGTTCTTCTCCTCCCTCCGCGCCCGGCTGTCGAAGGCCTGCGCGAGCCTCCCGGAGGCCTACCGATCGGCGGTCGGCGAGCCCCTCCTCCGCAGGCTCGACGACATGGGGCCGGGAGGGTTCGCCCGGCTCCTCTCGATGGACCCGGGGCGGACGGGGCCGGCCCGGCTCCTGCTCGACGTGGCGCAGGCGGTTCTCCAGAAGGGAGAGGGCTACCAGGAACGCGCCACGTCCGCATTCCAGGAGGTGGTGAGCGACCTCTACGAGGGATTCCTCTCCGCCGAGGACCGGCGCGGCGTCCGGCCCCCGGATCACGGCGTCACCCCACCGCTCGTGCGCTGGGGGGAGGCCGAGAGCGGCCCCTACACCTGGCCCGCCTCCGCCGCCGAGACGTTCGGCGTGGAGGCCGCGGTCGTGAGCCTGCCCGCGGCCAACGCCACGGGCGGGCTCCTCGCCTGGCCGGCGCTGGCCCACGAGACCGCCGGGCACGACATCCTCGCGGCCGACGACGGACTCCGCGAGGAGCTTTCGCGCGCCGTGAAGAAGAAGGTCCTGGCGAAGGAGATCGACCCGGCCGTGGCGGCCTACTGGTCGGAGCGGGTGGACGAGGCTGCGGCGGACGTCCTCGGGGTCCTCAACATGGGGCCAGCCGCTGCGGTCGGGATGCTGGGCTACTTCCGCGCGCTCAACGGCGCCTGGCGCGGGGTTCCCGAACTGCGCAGCGCGGGGAGGGAGGAGGACCCGCACCCCGCGGACATCGCGCGCGCCTACCTGGCGGCCGAGACGGTCCGGCTTCTCTCGTTCGAGGGGGCGGCCCGGTGGGCCGACCGGTTGGCGGCGGAGGCCGACCGCGACCTCGGGACGGTCCGCCTGGGCGACGTGACGGTCCCGGCCGGAGTCGCCCGGGCGTCGGCTGCCGCGGTCGCGCAGGCCATCGTGCGGACCCGGGTGCGGTCGCTGGAGGGTCACTCGCTCGGGGAGATCCAGGACTGGACCGACAGGGACGAGGCCATCGTCGCGACCCTGCGCGGGGAGATGGGTGGTCCCGGAGCGGGAGGGCGCGCGCCCGGGAAATACGTGAAGGGGGCCTACGCAGCCCACGCGGTGGCGGCGGCGGTGTACGAGGCTGCCGCCGGAGGTTCGAGCCCGGTCGAGGTGATGGACAGGATGGTGGGAGTCCTGGCGGCGATGCACGACCGGAACCCCGACTGGAAGGCGGACGTCTAGGCGCGAGCCCGGGCCACCGCAACCGCCGCCAGCGCAGGAACCGGCTCGTCCTCCGAGTGGCTCCGGCCGTCGGCCTCGACACGTGCGAACCAGCGCGCGGCGCGCCCCTTCAGCTCACGCCAGCGCTGGTCCTCCGGCGAGGCCCCGGGGATCGCGGCTCCGGAGGCGCGCGGCGACGCGGCCACCCTGCGGCCGAGCGCCCCGCGCTCGAAGACCTCGCCGTAGGCGGAGCAGAGGGTCCGCTTGCAGAACGGACACTGGTAGTAACGGGTGGGGGAGCCGGCGGCGCACCAGCTCGTCATCAGGACGCCGCACTGCGTGCACTCCACGAGCGATTCCATTTGCCATCCGTTGATATCGGCCCATGATCCACCCGTCAAGAATCCAGCCATGACCACTGCCGTGAGCATCGACGGAGTTCTCGTCCCGGCCGGGGAGGCCCGGGTCCCGGTCTTCGACCGCGGCTTCCTCTACGGCGACAGCGTCTACGAGGTGGTCCGCACCTACGACCTCGCGCCCTTCGAGCTCGCGGCCCACCTGGCGCGGCTGGCCGCCTCGGCGGAGCGGATCTTCCTGCCGCTCCCCTGGTCCGCACAGCGGCTCGAGCAGGAGATCCTGCGGGTCCTTCAGGCTTCCCGCGGCGACGACGAGGCCGATCCGGCCGCTGCGCCCTGGAACCGGGGTGAACGTTCCGTCCGGGTCGTCGTCACCCGCGGCAGCGGCGAGATGGGGCTCGATCCGGCCCTCGCCACACGGCCGCTGGTGGCCATCCTGGCGCTTCCCCTCCGCGGCCCGCCCCTCGCGGCGTACCGGGAGGGTGTATCGGCCTGGCCCTTCGGCGGTCCTGGCGCGCCCCTCCGGGGTGGCGACCCGGGCGCGAAGACCGGGGAGCACCTGTTCCATGTCCTCGCCATGCGGGAGGCCCGTGCCCACGAGGGGCACGAGGCGCTCCTCGTCGATCGGGGCGGCTGCGTGACCGAGGGAGCCAGCTCCAACGTGTTCGCGGTCCGCGGAGGGATCCTGGAGACGCCTCCCATCCAGGCCGGCATCCTGGCCGGAGTCACCCGGGCCCGCGTCATCGCGCTCGCCCGCGAGCTCGGCGTCGCGGTCCGGGAAGCGCCCCTTCCGCTCGCGTCCCTGAACGCCGCCGACGAGGCCTTCCTCACCTCGACGGTGCGGGAGATCCTGCCGCTCGTCCGGGTGGGGGACCGGGCCGTCGGGACGGGCGCGCCAGGACCCGTGACGGCCCGGATCCACGCTTCCTTCCGGTATCGCGCCGGCGGTGGTCACGAATCTGGAAAGGTCGCCGGCGGGGAGTAGATTCGCCATCGGAGGTCGAGATGATCGGCGACGGCGACGATTCGGGCATGAGCAAGCGGAGGATGCGGAACTTCCTGGTGCACCCGGGAATCCAGCTCCGGCTCGTCAGCCACATGCTGCTCGTGGCGACCGCCATCGGCAGCGGACTCTCGGTGATGGTCTGGACCGCCGGGCAGGACGCCGGGCCCGGTCTCGTCCTGGGCGCCGCGCTCGCGGGAGCGGTCCCCGGCCTGCTCGTCCTCGCCGTCGTCCTCACGCACCGCGTGGCCGGGCCCGCGGTGGCGCTGGCCCACACCTGCCGCCGCGTGGGCGGCGGCGATCTCTCGTTGCCCCGCCCTCTCCGCCGCCGCGACCTCCTCGGCGACCTCGCCGACGAGGTGGCGCTGATGGTCGAGGGGCTCCGCGAGCAGGAGGCGGAGGAGCGGGCGCTGCTCGCCGACGCCGCCAACCGGCTCCGCCGCGCCGGGGAGTTCGCCGGCGGGAGCGACATCGCGACCCGCCTCGAGGTCCTGGCCGTCCGCAAGAGCCAGCGCCTCGGCCTCTTCGCGTGAGTTCCGGGCTCCTGGCCGCCCTGGCGGCCGCCGGTGCGCTGGCGGCCGCGGCGACGCCGGAGGACCTCCCGCCACCCCTCCCACCTCCGCTGCTGGCCGCCGACCCGCTTCCGGGCGCCGATCCCGCGCCCGGAGATCCGCTGGAACGGCTCTGGAGCCACCGTCTCGACTTCGCGGGAGGGGAGCCGGTGATCGCCATCCGCATCCTGGAGCAGCGGGACGAGGTGGCGCTCTCGCCCCGCGGCGCCTCGGTGCTCGAGTTCCGCGGGGCGGCGCCGGTCCGGCTGCCCCCGGGGGCGAAGGTCCGCGCCCGCGTGCGGGGCGGCGTGCGCGCAGCGCTCTCCTGGAGCCCGCTGCTGGCCCAGTTCGAGTCGCGCGACCGGGCCGGGGTCCAGCGCGCCCGCGACCTCTGGGCCTCGCGCGGCGTCGCCACCCGCACCCGCGCCACCGGCGGCGTGTACGGGATCGCCGGCCACGTGATCGACAACCGGAGGACCCTGGTCCTCGCCGACGGCCCGTTCACCGAGGCGAGCGCCACCGACTTCGCCGCCGACGCCTGGCGGCGATGGGGCGAGCGGCCCGAGCCCACACCGGAGGTCGAGACCCGTCCGTCCGGCGCCGTGGAGGTCCTGGGGAGCCGCGGCGAGGTGATCGGCAGCGGCGACCGGCTGGTGGTTCTCGACGGGCGAGGAGAGGCCGTCGCCGTGGACGGGCGCAGCTACCGGGGGACGCTCCAGCTCACGGTGGATGCGAACGGCCGGCTCGCCGTGGTCCTCCTGGTCGATCTCGAGCACCTCCTGCGCGGGCTCGTGCCGAGCGAGATGCCGGCCGGTTCGCCGGCCGAGGCGCTTCGGGCCCAGGCGGTCACGGCCCGATCCAACGTCCTCGCCCAGATCGGAACGCGCCACCTCGCCGACCCCTGGTCGATCTGCAGCGACGTCCACTGCCAGATGTACCGGGGCGAGGCGGCCCACGTGGCCAGCACGGACGCCGCCGTCCGGGCCACGCGGGGGGAGGCCCTCTTCGAGCTGCTCGGCGGGCGGCTCGTGGACGGGGTCTACTCGGCCATGTGCGGCGGGCACGGCGAGGACAACGAGATGGTCTGGGGCGGCACCCCCAGCCCGAGCCTGCGGGGCCGCCCCGACCTCGGCGCTGCGGATGCCGCGGAGTGGGCCGGGGGGCTGTCGTCGGAGGGGAGGGTGGCGGCCTTCATCGCAGCGGCCCCCCCCGCCTGGTGCGCGCGTGCGCCGGGTGCGCGCCCCGACCGCTTCCGATGGGAACGGCGGCTTCCGCAGGCCGAGGTGGACCGCCTTCTCGCCCCGCTCGGGCTGGGGGAGATCGACGCCCTCGCGGTGGTGCGCCGGGGGACGTCCGGGCGCGCCGTCTCCCTGCGCGTGGACGGGGAGCGGGGGAGCGCCACGGTCCACGGGGAGCTGCGCATCCGGCGGCTGCTCGGCGACCTGCCCTCGGCCATGTTCGTGCTCGCGCCCCTCCCGGACGGGTGGTCGTTCCAGGGTGGCGGGTGGGGTCACGGCGTGGGCATGTGCCAGTGGGGCGCCATCGGGCGCGCCGCCGCCGGCCAGGAGCACCGGCGCATCCTGGGCGCCTACTTCTCCGGCGCCGGCGTGGCCCGCATCTACTAGACTGGCCCGACAAGCCGCTCCCCACCGGAGGCCCCACATGCGCGGACTGATGATGGACTACGAGCTGACGCTGCTGCCGATCTTCGACCGTGCCGGGAGGTACTTCCCCGACGTCGAGCTCGTCTCCCGCTGGCCGGACAAGTCGATCCAGCGTTCCACTTATGGTGAATTCCACAAGCGGGTGCAGAAGCTGGCCAACGCGCTGGTGCGCCTGGGGCTGAAGCCGGGCGACCGGGTCGCCACCCTGGGGTGGAACCACGCCCGCCACCTGGAGGCCTACTTCGCCATCCCGCTGGCCGGGGGCGTGCTGCACACCCTCAACCCGCGCCTCTCCGGCCAGGACCTGGCCTACATCATGAACCACGCCGAGGACCGATTCCTGCTCGTCGACGACGTGCTCCTGCCGGTGTACGAGCGCTTCCACAAGGACGTGAACCTGCGCGCGGTGGTGGTCTGGACCCACGGGCACGCGGCTCCGGACTTCGCCATCGACTACGAGCAGATGATCGAGCCCGAGATGAACTCCTTCGCCTTCCCGAACCTCGAGGAGGGGCAGGCGGCGGGGCTCTGCTACACGTCGGGAACCACCGGGAGGCCCAAGGGCGTCGTCTACTCCCACCGCGCCCTGGTCCTCCACTCCATGGTGTCGGCCCTGCCGGACGCGCTCGGCCTCTCCTGCGGCGACGCCATGCTGCCGGTGGTGCCCATGTTCCACGTCAACGCCTGGGGGCTTCCCTTCACTGCCACCATGGTGGGCACGAAGCAGGTCTTCCCGGGGCCCCACCTGGACGCCAGGAGCCTGCTCGAGCTGTTCCAGAAGGAGAAGGTGACGCTCACCGCCGGCGTTCCCACCGTCTGGCTGGGCATCCTCGACGAGCTGGATCGCAACCCCGGCGTCTGGGACACCTCGTCGATCAAGGCCATGATCGTCGGGGGCGCGGCCGCGCCGAGGGCGATGATCGAGGGGTTCGACAAGCGGCACGGGCTCCGCGTCATCCACGCCTGGGGCATGACCGAGACCACACCGCTCGGCACCGTGGCCCGGTTGAAGCCCCACCTCGAGAAGGCCACCGAGGAGGAGCGGCTGCGCATGCGGTCCGCGCAGGGGATCCCGGTCCCCTTCGTCGAGACCCGGGTCGTCGGGGAGGACGGCGCGGTGCCGCCGGACGGAAGGTCCATGGGAGAGCTTCAGGTGCGCGGGCCCTGGGTGGCGAAGAGCTACTTCCAGAACCCGGCCGAGGCCGACAAGTTCACCATGGACGGTTGGTTCCGGACGGGAGACATCGTCACCGTGGACGGGGAGGGGTACGTCCGCATCACCGACCGCTCCAAGGACCTCATCAAGTCGGGCGGGGAGTGGATCAGCTCGGTGGACCTGGAGAACGCCCTCATGGGCCACCCTTCGGTGAAGGAGGCCGCGGTGGTGGCGGTGGCGCACCCGCGCTGGGGTGAGCGGCCGGTGGCCGCGGTCGTGCTGAAGGAAGGGGCGAAGGCCACGCCCCACGAGCTGACCGAGTACCTCACGCCCCTCTTCGCCCGCTACTGGCTGCCCGACGCCTTCGTCTACATGGACGCCATCCCGCGCAACGCCACCGGCAAGTTCCTCAAGTCGGCGCTGCGGGAACAGCTCAAGGACCACCGCTGGGAGGAGTCCCCGGTCCCGGGCCGCTGACGTCCCCGCCACCGGCGTCCGCGCCGCCCAGGTGCAGGCTGTGGCGCCGCTCCCGGCGCCGCGACTGCCAGGCCACCACGCCGGCCGTGAGCAGCGCGAGCAGCCCCACGAGCGCCATCACCAGCGCGAGCCGCTCGCCCAGCACCCGATCGGCGCCGGCCTGCGTCAGGGCCGCGCTCCGGGTCTCGAGCGCGCGCCACACCATGAACCCGCCCCCGACCAGGAGGAGGGCCACCCGCAAGAGGAGACGCCCGCGCGAGATCCGCACGGGCGTCCTCTACCGCAGCCTCACGCCGGGGTCTAGCCGCCGCCGCCGGCCGCTTCCTCGCGGAAGGTGAGGGTCCCGGCCAGGTAGTCCTTGTTCATGCGGGCGATGAAGTCGAGCTTCAGCCCCTTGGGGCAGGCCTCGGCGCAGGCGCCGATGACCGTGCAGCCGCCGAACCCCTCGTCGGAGTGGCGGGTCACCATGTTGAGGGCGCGCTGCTTCCGCTCCGGCTCGCCCTGGGGCAGGAGCCCGAGGTGCGAGATCTTCCCGCCCGTGAAGAGCGAGGCCGAGGCATTGGGGCAGGCCGCCACGCAGGCGCCGCATCCGATGCAGGATGCGGCGTCCATGGACAGGTCCGACTCCTTCTTGCCCACCAGGATGCTGTTGGCGTCGCGGGGGCCGCCGGCGTTGATGGAGACGTACCCGCCCGCCATGACGATGCGGTCGAGCGCGCTGCGGTCGATGGCCAGGTCCTTGATGATCGGGAAGGCCTTGGCCCGGAAGGGCTCGAGCCGCAGGGTCTCCCCGTCGTGGAAGTGGCGCATGTGCAGCTGGCACACCGTGGTGAGGGGCTGCGGCCCGTGCGGGTAACCGTTGACCACGAAGCCGCACATGCCGCAGATGCCCTCGCGGCAGTCGCTGTCGAAGGCCACGGGCTCCTCGCCCTTGCCGATGAGCTCCTGGTTGAGCACGTCGAGCATCTCCAGGAACGACATGTGCTCGCTGACCTCGGGGAGGTCGTAGCGGGCGAAGCGGCCGGCGTCCTGGGCGTCCTTCTGGCGCCAGATCTCGAGCGTCAGTCTCACTTGTAGCTCCGGGTCTGGAGATGGATGTTCTCGAAGACGAGCGGTTCCTTGTTGAGCGTCCAGGGCTTGTTCTCCCCGGTCCACTCCCAGGCGGCCGCGTAGGCGTACTCGGCGTCGTTGCGCATCGCCTCGCCCTCGTCGGTCTGGTACTCGCTGCGGAAGTGGCCGCCGCAGGACTCGTTGCGCTGCAGCGCGTCCCAGCTGAGCAGCTCGCCGAGCTCGAGGAAGTCGGCCACGCGGCCGGCCTTCTCCAGTTCCTGGTTGAAGTCGGCGGTCGATCCGGGGACCTTCAGGTCCTTCCAGAACTGCTCGCGCAGCACCGGGATCTCCTTGAGCGCCTTCTCCAGGCTCTCCTTGGTGCGGGCCATCCCGACGTTCTCCCACATGATCTCGCCGAGCTTCTTGTGGAACCAGTCGGCCGAGTGCTTGCCGTTGATGGAGAGGAACTTCTTCTCCCGGTCCTCGACGGCCTTCTCGGCGGACTTGAACTCGGCGTGGTCGGTGCCCACCTTGGCGATGCCGCCGCGGGCCAGGTAGTCGCCGATGGTGTAGGGGATGACGAAGTAGCCGTCGGCGAGCCCCTGCATGAGCGCGGAGGCCCCCAGGCGGTTGGCGCCGTGGTCGGAGAAGTTGGCCTCGCCGAGCACGAACAGGCCGGGCACGTTGGACTGCAGGTCGTAGTCCACCCACAGGCCGCCCATGGTGTAGTGCACCGCGGGGTAGATGCGCATCGGGACGGTGAAGGGGTCCTCGCCGGTGATGCGGTTGTACATCTCGAAGAGGTTGCCGTAGCGCTCCGCGATGGCGTTCTTGCCCAGGCGGTTGATGGAGTCGGAGAAGTCCAGGTACACGCCCAGTCCGCCCGGTCCGACGCCCATGCCGGCGTCGCAGACCTGCTTGGCGGCGCGGGAGGAGATGTCGCGCGGGGCCAGGTTGCCGTAGGTCGGGTACTTGCGCTCCAGGTAGTAGTCGCGCTCGGCCTCGGGAATCTGGTCGGGGGACCGCTTGTCGCCCGCCTTCTTGGGCACCCAGATGCGCCCGTCGTTGCGCAGCGACTCCGACATGAGCGTCAGCTTCGACTGGTACTCGCCGGCGCGCGGGATGCACGTGGGGTGGATCTGGGTGTAGCTCGGGTTGGCGAAGAACGCGCCCTTGCGGTGGGCCCGCCAGGCGGCGGTGACGTTCGAGCCCTTGGCGTTGGTGGACAGGTAGTAGAGGTTGCCGTACCCGCCGGTGGCCAGGACCACCGCGTCGCCGAGGTGGGACTCGACCTTCCCGGTGACCAGGTTGCGGGTCACGATGCCGCGGGCGCGGCCGTCGATGACCACCAGGTCGAGCATCTCGGTGCGGGGGAACATCGTGACCTTGCCGAGCTCGACCTGGCGCATGAGCGACTGGTAGGCGCCGATGAGGAGCTGCTGCCCGGTCTGCCCGCGCGCGTAGAAGGTGCGGGAGACCAGCGCGCCGCCGAAGGAGCGGTTGGCGAGCGTGCCGCCGTACTCGCGGGCGAAGGGGACGCCCTGGGCGGTGGCCTGGTCGATGATGTTGTTGGACACCTCGGCGAGCCGGTAGACGTTGGCCTCGCGGGCGCGGAAGTCGCCGCCCTTGATGGTGTCGTAGAAGAGCCGCCAGACGGAGTCTCCGTCGTTCTGGTAGCTCTTGGCGGCGTTGATGCCGCCCTGCGCGGCGATGGAGTGGGCGCGGCGCGGCGTGTCCTGGAAGCAGAAGTTCTTGACGTTGTAACCCAGCTCGCCGAAGGACGACGCCGCGGAGGCGCCGGCCAGGCCGGTGCCCACCACGATGATCGTGTACTTCCGCTTGTTGGCGGGGTTGACGAGCTTCATGTCGTTCTTCCGCTTCGTCCACTTCTCGGCGAGCGGTCCGGGGGGAATCCGGGAGTCGAGGGTCGGCATCCGTGTCACCTCTAGAGGCGGATCAGGCCGGTGACGACGCCGGCCGGAATGGTGAGATAGGCGATGGAGAGGAAGACGCCGACGAGAAGGGCGACCTTCATGATGGTCGGGGTCCAGAGCGGCTGCCGGAACCCGAGGGACTGCCACAGGGAGTAGAGCCCGTGGGACAGGTGGAACCCGAGGCCGACGATGGAGGCCGAGTAGAAGATCACCTTGCCCCAGTTCCGGAAGGTGCCGACCAGGTTCTGGTAGGCCTCGCCCTCCACGAACCCGGAGTGGACGAAGGCGGCGCCCAGGGTGAGGTCGAGCAGGTGGAAGACCAGGAAGCCCAGCGTGAGCAGGCCGGTCCAGATCATGGTCTTCGAGGACGGGGTGGCCGGGTTGGCCAGCGGCACGCGGTAGGGCTGCGGGCGGGCCTCGCGCGAGCGCAGCCAGAGCTGGATGCCGGCCGTGGCGTGGAGGATGAGGGCCGCCAGCATGATGATGCGCGTGGGCCAGACGATGGCCTTGGTGTTCTGCAGGAACTGGGCGTAGGCGTTGAACTTCGCCGCGCCCTGGAACGCCTGCATGTTGCCGAGGAGGTGGCCGACGACGAAGGTGAACAGGAGGATGCCGGTCACGGCGGAGACGAACTTCTTTCCGACCTGGCTCTGCCAGAAGACGGCGAGCCGGGAGACCTTGACCGGCGCTGCGGTGCTGGCGGTTGCGACGCTCATCATCACCCCTCTGGGGCTGAAGGTGACACCGTCCTGGTCTCGATCCGCCGGGCGGCGGAGGTTCTCGGGCGCGAGCCGGGGCGATTGGGGCGGCGATTCTACGCATCGGCACCATGCGAAGGAAGAAGAATTGCGCCCAAATAAAGGGGACGAAATCGGTCCGTTTTCTGTGAGTGAATGACGCAGCGAATCACCCGGAATGCGCTCCACCTCCGCGGCCAGGAACGCTAGATTCGACGCGGTGAAGGACATCTGCGTCTTCTGCGGCTCGGCGAACGGCCGGCGTCCCTCCTACGCCCGGGCGGCCCGCGCCTTCGGGGCGGCGCTGGCCGGAAAGGGGTACGGCCTCGTCTACGGGGGGGGCAGCATCGGTCTCATGGGCGTGGTGGCCGACGCCGCGATGGAGGGGGGCGCCTCGGCCGTCGGGGTGATCCCCCGCGCGCTCTTCCGGCGGGAGATCGCCCACCACGGTCTCACCCGGCTGGAGGTGGTCCCTTCCATGCACGCCCGGAAGGCCCGGATGGCCCGGCTCTCCGACGCATTCGTGGCCCTGCCGGGCGGCATCGGCACGCTGGAGGAGCTCTTCGAGGTCCTGACCTGGGGTTACCTGGGGATCCACGCCAAGCCCACCGGCCTCCTCGACGTGGGCGGGTACTGGCGGCCGCTCATCCGCCTCCTCGACCACGCGGTGGAGGAGGGATTCCTGCGCCCCGCCCACCGGAAGCTGGTGGTGGTGGATCGAAGCCCGGCCCGCCTCCTCGAGCGGCTGGCAAGGCACCGGATCCCCCCATCGACCCGCTGGATCGACGAGAAGGAGACCTAGCGATCGAGGTCGAGCCCGCGCAGCCGCAGCGCGTTCAGGATGACGGTCACCGAGCTCACGCTCATGGCGGCGCTGGCGATCATGGGGGACAGAAGCAGGCCGGTGAACGGGTAGAGCACCCCGGCCGCCAGCGGTACACCCAGGGTGTTGTAGGCGAAGGCCCAGAAGAGGTTCTGGCGGATGTTGCGCATGGTCCCGCGGGAGAGGCGCCGGGCCCGCAAGAGCCCCGTCATCTCCCCCCTCACCAGCGTGATCCCGGCGGTCTCCATGGCCACGTCGGTCCCGGTCCCCATGGCCACGCCCACGCTGGCGGCCGCCAGCGCCGGGGCGTCGTTCACGCCGTCCCCGGCCATGGCGACGATGCGCCCCTCCGCGAGGTACCGGGCCACCACCTCGCCCTTGGCTGCGGGGAGCACCCCGGCCTCGACGCGCGAGATGCCGACCTCGCGGGCCACCGCCTCAGCGGTGGTGCGGGCGTCGCCGGTCAGCATCACCACCTCGACCCCGTCGGCGACGAGGGCGGCGATCGCGCCGGCGGCGCCCGGCTTCACCGGGTCGCGCACCTCGAGCAGGCCGGCCGCCCGCCCGTCCACGGCCACCAGCACCACGGTTCCGCCCTCGCGCCGCACCACCTCCGCGCGGGCCTCGAGGGTTCCGGCGTCGATGCCCAGGTCGCGGAGCAGGGCGGCGGTGCCGACGGCGACGCTCCTCCCCCCGACATCCCCCTCCACCCCGAGTCCGGGCCGGTATCCGAACCGGGCCGCCGCCTCCGGGTCGATCCCTCGCCCACGCGCCCCGGCCAGGATGGCCGCCGCGAGCGGGTGCTCGCTCCCCCGCTCGAGGCCGGCGGCGAGGCGCAGCAGCTCCTCCTCCGACGTGCCCGCACC
The DNA here is from genome assembly GCA_963828255.1 of uncultured delta proteobacterium. GTDB lineage: Bacteria > Myxococcota > Myxococcia > Myxococcales > Anaeromyxobacteraceae > CAIOAK01. The sequence goes on from CAWHDZ010000015.1 coordinate 200,866, forward strand.
GGACTCGATCCGCGCCAGCACGGGTTTCCCCACGGTGAGGGTCCCGGTCTTGTCGATGAGCAGCAGGTCCACCTTGCCGAAGGTCTCAAGGGCCTCGGCGCTCCGCACCAGGATTCCGGCGCCGGCCCCGCGCGCCGTGCCGACCATGATGGCCATGGGGGTGGCGAGTCCCAGAGCGCACGGGCAGGCGATGATGAGCACGGCCACGGCGTTCACGAGCGCGTAGGCGAGGCGGGGCTCCGGCCCCCAGAGCGCCCAGGCCGCGAACGCCGCCAGGGCCGACGCCACCACCGCCGGGACGAACCAGCCCGCCACCGCGTCGGCGAGCCGCTGCACCGGGGCGCGGCTGCGCTGCGCCTCCCCGACCATGCGGACGATCTGGGCGAGCAGCGCGTCCTTGCCGACCCGCTCGGCCCGCATGACGAAGCTGCCGTTGCCGTTCACCGTGCCGCCGGTGACCCTCTCGCCCGCTCCCTTCTCCACCGGGATGGGCTCGCCGGTCACCATCGACTCGTCCACCGACGAGCGCCCCTCGACGACCGAGCCGTCCACGGGGACCTTCTCGCCGGGGCGAACGCGAAGGAGCATGCCGGGCGCGACCTCGGCCACCGGCACCTCCTCGTCGCGTCCGTCGTCCTGCACGCGCAGCGCGCTCTTCGGGGAGAGGCCGAGCAGCGCCTTGATGGCCCCCGAGACCCGCCCGCGCGCCTGCAGCTCGAGGATCTGCCCGAGCAGCACCAGCGCGACGATGACCGCGGCCGACTCGAAGTAGACCGGGACGGCCCCTCCGTGGTCGCGGAAGGCCGGCGGGAACCAGGAGGCCGGCAGCACCGTGGCCACGGCGCTGAAGAGCCAGGCCGCCCCCGTGCCCAGGCCGATGAGGGTGAACATGTTGAGGTGGCCCGTGCGCAACGAGAGCCAGGCCCGCTCGAAGAAGGGCCAGCCACCCCAGAGCACCACCGGCGCGGATGCGACGAGCTGCAGCCAGGCGAGAGGCCGGGCGCCGAAGAGCCGGGTCACCGGGTGGCCGGGCAGCAGCATGTCGGCCATGGAGAGGTTGAAGACGAAGAGCACCGGCACGAAGGAGAGCCAGAAGCGCCGGGTCATGTTCTCGAGCTCGGGGTTGCGCTCGTCGGCGAGCGGCATCCCGCCCACCGCCAGGGGCTCGAGCGCCATTCCGCAGATGGGGCAGGGGACCGGGGATTTCTCCTTCACCTCCGGATCCATCGGGCAGACCCAGATGATGTCGGCGCCTGGCACCGCCACCGGCGGCGCCTCCATGCCCTTCGGTCCACCCGAGAGGAAGCTCTCCGGGTCGGCGCTGAACCGCTCCCGGCACCGCATGCTGCAGAAGTGGTAGGCCTTCCCGGCGTGCTCGTGGGTTCCGCCCCGCGGCGCGAAGGGATTCGCATCCATCCCGCAGACGGGGTCCTTCGCCAGGAACGCGTCCGGGTCGGCGGCGAACCGCTCCCGGCAGGCGTCGGCGCAGAAGGCGTACTGGAACCGGCCGTGAAGGAAGGTCCCGCCGGGCGGGCGGGTGACGTCCACCCCGGCGCCGCAGACGGGATCGCGAGGCTGCGGCGGGGCCGGGGGCTTCGCCGCGGGCGGGGCGGGGGACGATTGGCGCATCGGTGGTTCCTTACCGCGGGAAGGCGAGGGCCGCGCGGTCCGAGTGAGAGCCGGCCGGACCGGGTACGATTCCCAGGCGCGCGGCTGCATCACGCGCCACTTCGCTTGTGCCCGTCCCGGGACGACACATGATGAGGGCGGAAGAAGCACAGACGAGAAGGAGGTCGCCATGTTGTGGACCATCGTGGTCATCTTGTTCGTCCTCTGGTTGCTCGGTCTCGCAACCTCCTACACCCTGGGCGGATTCATCCACCTCCTGCTGGTCCTGGCGGTCGTGGTCGTCCTGGTCCGGGTGCTGCAGGGGCGGCGCGCCCTGGGTTGACCCGAGCGTCATCGATCGGGTCAACCCCGATAGCCCACCCGTTCCCGGGCGCGGAGGCGGACATTTGATGGCCTTCCGGCTCGCATGAACGAACGCATCGACCTCCCCCGCGGGACGCGGTTCCTCGTCATCGCGGCCACGCTCGTGGTCATCGTCTCGGGCATCCACCAGGCACAGTCGGTCCTGGCGTCGCTCCTCGTCGCCGTCTTCCTCTCCATGCTCGGGACACCGCCCGTGCTCTGGCTCGAGCGCAAGCGCATCCCGACCCTCGTATCGGTCCTGCTGGTGGTGGCGGCCATGGTCGCCATCCTGCTCGCCGCCGGGGCGATCGTGGGCGCGTCGGTGAACAGCTTCTCCGCGGAAATGCCCGCGTACCAGTCTCGAATGCAGGAGAAGGTTTCGGCGCTCCTGGCCTTCCTCGAGACCAAGGGCGTGCGGCGAATGGACAAGGTCCTGCTCGAGTACCTCAACCCGGGTGCGGTGATGGAACTGACGTCCCGCCTGCTGGCCGGGCTTGGCCTGGCGCTCTCGAACATCGTCCTGATCCTGCTCACCACGACCTTCATCCTGCTGGAAGCCTCGAGCTTCCCCGCCAAGATCCGCAACGTGCTCGGCCATCCGCAGCAGGCATTCCCACAGGTCACCGTCTTCGTGGCCGACCTGGAGCGGTACATGGTCATCAAGACCGGCATCAGCCTGGCCACGGGGATCCTCGTCGGGACGTGGCTGGCGATCCTCGGCGTGGACTTCCCGGTGCTCTGGGGGTTCCTGGCGTTCCTGCTCAACTACGTGCCGAGCGTCGGCTCCACCATCGCCGCAATTCCCGCGGTCCTGCTCGCGTACGTGCAACTGGGATTCGGTCGCGCCCTGCTTGCGACCGCGGGGTACATGTCGATCAACTTCCTGCTCGACAACGTGGTCGAGATGAAGCTCATGGGACGAAGGCTTCACCTGTCGACGCTGGTGGTGTTTCTCTCCCTGATGTTCTGGGGAAGCCTGCTGGGCCTCGTCGGCATGATTCTCTGCATCCCGCTCACGATGACCGCGAAGTTCGCGTGCGAGAACAACCAGGGTACGCGATGGATCGCCGTGCTCCTCGGACCGCAGGCCGGTCCGGAAGTCTCTCCCGCGGAGACGGCCGAATCTCCGGCTCCACGTCCGACGGACCCGACGGGCGAGAGCGATGGCAGGACGACGTAGGGAAGCCCCGCACGACTCCTTCGCTCAACCGCCGGGAAAGAGGGCCAGTTGCCGCCTCGGGCGGAGGAACGTGGCAGGCGCGGCGTCGGTGCCGGTTGCGTAACCCAGCCGCGACGCCGAGGCCTCGAAGAGCGCCGCGATGGTGCGCGCGTACTCCCCCTCGCCGCGCCCCCGGACCCCGAAGCGGGCGTCGTAGAGCTTGCCGTCATGGGTCTCCCGGATCCGGTGCAGAACCCGCTCGGCCCGCTCGGGCAACGCGGCGCGGAGCCGCTCCTCGAAGACCTCCTTCACCGGGCCGGGCAGCCGGAGCAGGAGCCAGTGGGCCCGGGTGGCGCCGGCCTCGCGCGCCGCGGCGAGCACCCTGGGGATCTCCTCGTCATTCAGCCCCGGGATGACCGGCGCGACCATCACGCCCACCGGGACGCCGGCCGCCGCGAACCGCGCGATGGTCTCGAGCCGCCGCTGCGGGGAGGCGACCCAGGGCTCCAGGGCCCGGGCGCGCGCCGGGTCGAGGAAGGGGAGGGTGACGGAGGCGGTGGCCGCACCGTGGGAGGCGAGGTCGGCGAGGAGGTCCACGTCGCGCTCCACGAGGGGCGCCTTGGTCGTGACCATGATCGGATTCCGGTACTCCGCGCAGACCTCCAGGCAGCCGCGGGTCAGGCGGAGCGAGGCCTCGATCGGCTGCCAGGCGTCGGTGTTGCCCGAGAAGGCGATGGGCTCGCCGGTCCAGGAGGCGCGCTCGAAGGCGCGCCGCAGCAGCTCGGGCGCCCGCAGCTTGGCCACGATGCGGGTGTCGAAGTCGGTGCCCGCGCCGAAGCCCAGGTACTCGTGGGTGGGGCGCGCGTAGCAGTAGGCGCAGGCGTGGGCGCAGCCGCGGTACGGGTTGACACTGTAGGTGAACGGGATGTCCGGGCTGTCGTTCCGCGAGAGGATCTCGCGGGTGGCGTCGGCGTAGACGCGGGGCAGGGCGGGGGGCGGCTCCCCCAGCCAGTCCACCGTGGTGGCGTCCCAGGGGTTCCTGGGGTTGGAGATCGGGCGCGGCTTCACCCGGCCATGCTGGGCCTGAACGGATGTGCGGTCAAGTCGCGTGCTATAACCCGCGCCGATTGCCTGACGAGATCCTCATCGTCGCCGCCGAGGCCAGCGCGGACCTGCACGCCGCGCGAGCCCTCGAGGAGCTCTCCCGGCTGCGCCCCGGCATCCGCGCCTTCGGGGTGGGTGGCCCCCGGCTGCGCGCCGCCGGTCTCGAGACGCTCTACCCCGCCGAGGAACTGAACGTGATGGGGTTCGCCGAGGTGCTGCCCAAGGTCCCCCGGATCCTGGCGGTGCTGCGCGGGATGCGCAGGGCCGCCGAGGAGCGCCGGCCCAAGGTGGCGCTCCTCGTGGACAGCCCGGACTTCAACCTCCGCCTGGCGAAGGTCCTCAAGCGACTGGGCGTCAAGGTCGTCTACTACGTGAGCCCCATGATCTGGGCCTGGCGCCGGGGGAGGGCCCGCAAGATCGCCAAGGTGGTGGACCGGATGCTCTGCATCCTGCCCTTCGAGGAGCGCTTCTACGACGGCACCGGGGTGTCGGCCCGCTTCGTGGGACACCCCTTCGCCGAGCGGGCCCTTCCCGGCGACGCCGCCTCCTACCGGGCGGCCCTCGGCCTGCCGCCCGGCCGCACCACCGTGGCCCTCCTCCCGGGCAGCCGGCGCAGCGAGATCGCACGGATCCTCCCGCCCATGCTCGAGGCGGCCGAGCGCATCCGCAAGCTTCACCCCGACGTCCAGTTCGTCATCCCGGTGGCCGCCACGCTCTCCGAGGAGGCCCTGCGCCCGGCGCTGGGGCTCCACCCCGGGCTCGACGTCCGGCTGGTGGCGGGCCGGGCCGACGAGTCGGTGGGGGCGAGCGACGTGGCGCTGGTGAAGAGCGGCACCTCCACGCTGGAGTCCGCGCTCATGAACCGCCCCATGGTCGTGGTCTACAAGATGGCCTGGTTCACCTACTGGATCGCCCGCCTCCTCGTCCGCATGTCCCACTTCGCGCTGGTGAACATCCTGGCCGGCCGCACCGTGGTGCCGGAGCTCCTCCAGCAGGAGGCCAGCCCCGAGCGCATGGCCGCCGAGATCGAGATCCTCCTCTCCGACCCGGTGGCCCGCCAGGCCCAGCTCGACGGGCTCCTCGAGGTGCGCCGCTCGCTGGGGGAGCCGGGTGCGGCCCTGCGCGTCGCCGAGGAGATCGTTGGAGCCCTTCCAGGAGCAGTTCCATGACCGAGAATCCCGCCGCACCCGCCCGCCGCCGCGCGCTGGTCTGCCTTCCGACGTACGACGAGAAGGAGAACGTCGGCCCGATGACCGACGCCATCCTGGCGGCCACGCCGGACGTGGACATCCTGGTCATCGACGACAACTCCCCGGACGGCACCGGGAGGCTCGCCGACGCCATCGCCGCTCGTGAACCCAGGGTGAAGGTGCTGCACCGGGCCGGCAAGGAGGGGCTCGGAAAGGCCTACCTGGCAGGCTTCGACTGGGCGCTCTCCCACGGGTACGCGCTCGTCCTGGAGATGGACGCCGACTTCTCCCACGACCCGAAGTACCTGCCCGGGATGCTCGAGGCCTCGAAGGAGGCCGACCTGGTCCTCGGCTCGCGCAACATCGAGGGCGGGGGCACGGTCAACTGGGGCATCGTCCGCAAGATCATCTCCGGGGGGGCAGCCTCTACGCCCGGACCATCCTGGGCCTCCAGGTGCGCGACCTCACCGGCGGCTTCAAGTGCTTCCGCCGGGAGGTCCTCGAGTCCATCGACCTGGGGAGCGTGGAGTGCACCGGGTACGCCTTCCAGATCGAGCTCACCTACCGGACGGTCCGGCGCGGCTTCCGGGTGAAGGAGATCCCCATCGTCTTCGTGGACCGGCGGGTCGGGCACTCCAAGATGTCGAAGCGGATCGTTGTGGAAGCGCTGCGAAAAGTGTGGTCCATTCGACGCTCGAATTTCCGCTGACGGGGGGCAGGATCCGGAAGACCGATGCTCCGAGAGGTCCTGACCCAGAGCCTCGTCGCGCTCTCCGCCATCTTCGTGGTGGTCGATCCGTTCGCGGCGGTCCCGTTCTTCCTGGCCATGACGTCGGACCAGTCGGCGGCGCAGCGGCGGGAGACCGCGCGGCGCGCCGCCATCGGCGCCTGGCTCATCCTCACCGCCTTCGGCCTGCTGGGCGCGCTCCTCTTCCGCCTGCTGGGCATCTCCATCCCGGCCTTCAAGATGGCGGGAGGGATCCTCCTGCTGCTCATCGCCATCGACATGATCCGCACCGCGCCCTCGCCGGCCCGCATCACCGCGCCCGAGGTCGAGGACGGGCAGGTGAAGGACGACGTGGCCATCGTGCCGCTGGCCATGCCGCTGCTGGCCGGGCCCGGCTCCATCGCCACCGTCATCGTGCTCATGGGACGGGTGCAGCCGAAGCAGTGGTGGAACGGCCTGCCGGTCCTGGTGGCCATCGCCGTGGTCTCGGTGGTCACCTTCCTGACGCTGGCCGCGGCCACCCGGGTCGAGCGGGTCCTCTCCCGCACCGGGATGAACATCCTCGAACGCGTGGCCGGCATGCTGCTCGCGGCCATCGCCCTGCAGTTCCTGATCGACGGGGCCGGGGAGGCGTTCCCCGGCCTGCTCCGCGGAGGAGCCCCATGAACCCCACCGAGAACTTCCGGCGCGCACGCGACTTCCTGCTCCAGAACCGCGAGGACTGGGCGGCGGCCTACCAGGGATTCCGCTGGCCGGCGCTCGATCGCTTCAACTGGGCGCTCGACTGGTTCGACGTCATCGCCGACGGCAACGGGCGGACGGCGCTGCACATCGTGGAGGAGTACGGCGCCGAGGTGCGCCTCTCCTACCACGAGCTGGCCGAGCGCTCGAACCGGGTGGCCGTCCACCTGCGCCGCCACGGGGTGGAGCGGGGGCACCGCATCCTCATGATGCTGCCCAACTCGGCCCACCTCTGGGAGATCATGCTCGCCGCCATGAAGCTCGGGGCGGTGCTCATCCCGGCCACCACGCTCCTCACCCCCGAGGACATCCGGGACCGCATGCTGAGGGGCGAGGTGCGGCACGTCATCACCGACCCCGCCGGCGCCGAGAAGATGCGCGGCGTCTCCGGGGACTTCACCCGCATCGTGGTGGGGGAGCACGTCGCCGGCTGGCTGGCCTTCCAGGACGCCTACGACGAGTCGTCCCACTTCATCCCGCACGGCGAGACCCACATCAACGACCCGGTGCTTCTCTACTTCACGAGCGGCACCACGGCGAAGCCCAAGCTCGTGCTGCACACCCAGCGCAGCTACCCGGTGGGGCACCTCTCCACCATGTTCTGGATCGGCGTCCGCGAGGGGGACGTCCACATGAACATCAGCTCGGCCGGGTGGGCCAAGCACGCCTGGTCCTGCTTCTTCGCCCCCTTCAACGCCGGCGCCACGGTCTTCGTCCACAACTACGCCCGCTTCGTGCCGGCCCGAACGCTCGAGGTCCTGGAGACCCACGAGATCACCACCATGTGCGCCCCGCCCACGGTGTGGCGCATGCTCATCCTCGAGGACCTGAGCCGCCACAAGGTGCGCGTGCGCGAGGCGCTCTCGGCCGGCGAGCCGCTCAACCCCGAGGTGATCGAGAAGGTGCGCCAGGGCTGGGGCACCACCATCCGCGACGGCTACGGGCAGACCGAGACCACGGCCCAGGTCGGCAACCCCCCCGGGCAACTCATCAAGCCCGGTTCGATGGGGCGCCCGCTGCCCGGGTACAGGATCGCGCTCCTCGACGGCGAGGGGAACCCGTCCGACGAGGGGGAGATCTCCATCGACCTCTCCGCCAGGCCGGCCGGGCTCATGGCCGGCTACCAGGACGATCCGGTCCTGACCGAGTTCGTGACCCGCGACGGCCACTACCACACCGGCGACGTCGCGGTGCGGGACGCCGACGGCTACATCACCTACGTCGGACGGGCCGACGACGTCTTCAAGAGCTCCGACTACCGCATCAGCCCGTTCGAGCTGGAGAGCGCCCTCATCGAGCACCCGGCGGTGGCCGAGGCCGCGGTGGTCCCCAGCTCCGACCCGGTCCGGGGCGACGTCCCCAAGGCCTTCCTCATCCTCAAGCCCGGCCAGGAACCCAGCCGGGAACTGGCCCACGACGTCTTCAAGTTCCTTCGCACCCGGCTCGCCCCCTACAAGCGGGTGCGGCGCATCGAGTTCTCTGACCTGCCCAAGACCATCTCGGGGAAGATCCGGCGCGTGCAGCTTCGCGCCCTCGAGAAGGAGCGGCGGGCACGGGGCGAGCGCGGAGCGCTCGAGTTCTGGCAGGAGGAGTTCCCCGAGCTGAAGGGCTGACACGCACGCGGCGGAGGCCCGATCAATCCGTGCTATGGATCGGCCCCTCGCCGTCCCCTCGAACCCCGCCCACGCGGGCGGACCCGGAGACGAAATGGCTCCCCGCATCGCACGAACCTTCTCCATCCTCGGCGCCGACGGCGCCGGGAAGACCGCCCTCGTCGAGGCCTTTCTCCGCGCCGCCGACGCCCGGCGGGCCAGCCCGGAGGGTTCCACCTCGCGGCTCGACGCCGACCCCGAGGAGAAGAAGCGCAACTTCACGCTGACCATCCACCCCGAGACCTTCGAGGAGGGCGGCCGGACCTTCAACGCGCTCGACACCCCGGGCTTCGCCGCCTTCATCAACGAGGCCGAGTGGGCCCTTCAGGTGTCCGACGGCGCCGTGCTGGTGGTCTCGGCGGTGGACGGCGCGCACAACCGCGCCGAGCGCATCTACGACGTGCTGGCCGAGTCGGGGCGCCCGGCCATCGCCATCCTCGGCCGCATCGACCACGACCAGGCCGACTTCCTCCGCGCGCTCGCCGACATCGAATCCTCCCTCAAGGTGAAGGCCGTCCCGGTGCAGATCCCCATCGGATCCGGGGCCGCCGGCGGGCTGAAGGGGATCGTCGACCTCTTCAGCATGAAGGCCCACCTCTACGACCGCACCTTCGGCAAGTTCGCCGAGGCGGAGATCCCGGCCGACATGAAGGCCGAGGCCGAGGCCGCCCGCACCGCGCTCGTCGAGGCGGCCGCCGAGTCGGACGACGAGCTGCTGGGCAAGTACCTGGAGGGCACGGCGCTCACCGCCGAGGAGATCGAGCGGGGGCTGGCCTCCGGCGCCGCCCAGCAGAAGCTCCTCCCGGTGGCGGTGGTCGCCGCCAAGCCCGGGGTGGGCGTCCGCGAGCTGCTCGACCTCGTGGTGCGGCTCTTGCCCGCGCCCGAGGCCCGATCGGTGAAGGGCGTGGACCTTCACGGGGCGCCGGTGGAGCGTCGCGCCGACGCCGGGGCTCCGTTCTGCGCCCAGGTGTTCCGCACCACCATCGACCACTTCGCCGGCCGGGTGGACTACCTGCGGGTCCTCTCCGGCACGCTCAAGGCCGAGGCCACGGTGATGAACCCGCGCACCCGCAGCGAGGAACGGGTCTCCCGCCTCCTCCGCACCGACGGGGCCCAGACGGTGGAGGTCCCGTCGGCCGGCCCCGGCGACGTGGTGGTGCTGCTCAAGCTCAAGGACGCCCGCACCGGCGACACCCTCTGCGACCGGGAGGCGCCCATCCTGCTTCCCGACTTCCGGCAGCCCAACCGTCCGGTGGCCTACGCCATCCAGGCCAAGGGGGGCGCCGACGACAAGGCGGCCGCCGCCATCCACAAGCTCATCGAGGAGGACCCCTCGCTCGACCTGCAACGCAATCCCGACACCGGCGAGTTCCTGCTCAAGGCGGTGGGCCAGGCCCACATCGAGGTCACCGTCGAGCGGCTGAAGCGCAAGCACTCGGTGGAGATCCAGCTGACCGTGCCCACGCCGGCCTACCTCGAGACCATCACCGCCTCGTCCAAGGCCCAGGGCAAGTTCAAGCGGCAGACCGGCGGCCACGGCCAGTACGGCGACTGCACCGTCGAGCTCCACCCGCTGGCCCGCGGCGCCGGGTTCGAGTTCGAGGACGCCATCGTGGGCGGCGTCATCCCGCGCCAGTTCATCCCGTCGGTGGAGAAGGGCATCCGCAACGCCCTCCACTCCGGCCCGCTGGCCGGCTACCCGGTGGTGGACTTCCAGGCCAAGCTGGTCTTCGGCAGCTACCACGACGTGGACAGCTCCGACATGGCCTTCCAGATCGCCGGGTCGATGGGGTTCAAGAAGGCCATGGAGGGGGCCCGCCCCATCCTCCTCGAGCCGGTCATGAAGCTCGACGTGCGTGTGCCCGAGGAGTACGTGGGCGCGGTCATGGGCGACCTGAACAGCCGCCGGGCCAAGGTGCAGGGCATGGAGCCGGCCGCCCGGGGGGTGGTCATCCGGGCCCTCTGCCCGCACGCCGAGGCCATGACCTACGACGCCGACCTCCGCTCGCTCACCCAGGGCGTCGGCTACTTCACCATGGAGCCGTCGCACTTCGACCCGGTCCCTCCCTACGCCGCCCAGAAGATCATCGAGAAGCGGCGCGCCGAGGGGAAGGTGAAGGGGGCCGAGGAGGAGAAGTAGCGGCCCCGGCGGTCAGCGGGCCTTCACGGGGAGTCGAAGGAGGGTCCGTCGCCTCTCCACCGGCGTCCGCGCCGGGTCGGAGAGCCACACCTGGTGAAGCCGTCCGCGCACCACCAGGTCCTGGTCGGCGGCGGCCCTCCGCATCCGGTCCACCGTCCCGGTGATCCCGGCCGGAGGGCCCACGTGAAGGGCCTGGATGCAGCGCCCCTCGCGGAGTTCCTCGATGCGCGCCGCCGGCAGGGCGAGCCCGTTTCCGGCCCGCTGCCCGGACAGCGCGGCCAGGTCGCTCGTCCGGACGAAGGCCGGGATGCGCAGCAGGAGCTTCCAGGCAACCGGGGCTCCCGGCTCCACCTCGACGCCCGAGGCGCGCGGTGCGCCCAGCAGGACCTCCAGCGGGGGGACGCGGAAGTCCTTGCCGGCCTCCCGCCTGGCCCGGGCCCGGAGGTCCCGCAGCAGGGCCGAGAGGGAGAGCGCCTGCTGGACGAACCCCTCGCCCTGGAACTCCCCGGCGCCGTCCAGGGAGAGGTAGCGCGCCGGCGTGGTGGGCACGACGCGGGGGGCGCGAACGGCGGCGTACTCCTCGGCGTGAAGGGCCACCAGGTCGACCCGCGCGGACATCCCGGGTACATAGCCTCCGGGCGCCGCCCCGCCACTCGTGCTGGCGGTCCGCCCAATCCCCTGTGAGAATGCGGCACCGACCTCGCCGGCACCCCATTGCGCACCTACCTCCGCCTCCTCGCCTACGCCGCACCGTACCGCTGGCGCTTCCTCGCCGCCTTCGGGTGCATGGCGGTCCTCGCGCTCGCCACGGCCATGTACGTGAACCTGCTCGGGCCGGTGCTCGAGTTCCTCTTCACCGGGCAGGTCGGGGCCATGGGGGCCCTGGCCCGGCTGCTCCCCGGCGACTCCGCCCTGGCGGGGTGGGCCCAGGGGGTGGACCGCTCGCAGGCCCTGCGGGCGCTGCCCGGGGTGGTCATCACCGTGGCGCTGGTGAAGGGGGTGGCCTTCTTCGGCCAGGGCTACCTCATGGGCACCACCAGCCAGCGGATCATCGCCGACCTGCGCCTGGCGCTCTTCGACCACCTGCTCCGGCTCTCCCCCTCCTTCTACGCCCGCCGCCACTCCGGTGACCTGCTCTCCCGCGTGGGCAACGACGTGCAGGCCGTGGAGGCCGCGGTCTCCACCGCCATCGCCAGCTACCTGCGGGACGGGCTCACCGTGCTGGTGATGCTCGTGAACTGCTTCCTCATCGACTGGAAGCTCTCGCTCGTCACCTTCGTCGCCATCCCCATCACCATCCTCCCGGTGGTGCGCATCGCGAGGAGGCTGAAGAAGGTCACGGTCCAGTCCCAGTCCACGCTGGGCAAGATCTCCGAGCTGGTCCAGGAGAGCCTCTCCGGGATCCGGGTGGTCCAGGCCTACGGCATGGAGGGCTGGGAGTCGTCCCGCTTCCGGGAGGAGAACGAGCGCTGGCTCCGTTACATGCGGCGCAGCGTCGCCGTGCGCGCCTTCTCCTCGCCGCTCATGGAGGTGATGGCCGCGGTGGGCATCGGCATCGCCATCTGGTGGGTGGGGGAGGGCATCGTCTCGGGGGCGCTGCCGGCCGGGAAGTTCTTCTCCTTCGTGACCGCCATCCTCCTGCTCTACACGCCGGTGAAGTCGCTCGGCAAGGTGGGGCAGGTGGCCATGGTGGGAGCCGCGGCTGGCGAGCGGATCTTCGAGATCCTCGACGCCCGCACGGACGTCCCCGACGACGGCAAGGTGGCGCTCCCGCCGCTGGGCGACGCCATCCGGTACGAGGACGTCACCTTCTCCTACGGCGACCGGCCGGTCCTCCACGGCGTCTCCATCACCGTGCGGAAGGGGGAGGTGGTGGCGCTGGTGGGCAGCTCCGGCGGAGGAAAGACCACCGTGGCCAACCTCCTGCCCCGCTTCTGGGACGTCACCGGCGGTCGCATCACCATCGACGGCGTGGACGTCCGGCAGGGTACGCTGGCCAGCCTGCGCTCCGGCATCGCGCTGGTCACCCAGGAGACCGTGCTCTTCAACACCTCGGTCCGCTCCAACATCGCCTACGGGCGCCCCGACATCCCGCTCGCCGAGGTGGAGCGCGCCGCGCGAATGGCCCACGCCGAGGAGTTCATCCTCGCGCTGCCCCAGGGCTACGACACCGTGGTGGGGGAGCGGGGCGTCATGCTCTCCGGCGGGCAGCGGCAGCGCATCGCCATCGCCCGGGCCTTCCTGAAGGACGCGCCCATCCTGCTCCTCGACGAGGCAACGAGCGCGCTCGATGCCGAGAGCGAGCGGGAGGTCCAGCGGGCGCTGGAGCGGCTCATGGGCATCGGCGAGGGAGGGCAGGGCGCCCACCGCACCACGCTCGTCATCGCCCACCGGCTCTCCACCATCCGCAACGCCGACCGGATCGTCGTCCTGTCGCAGGGGCGGGTGGCCGAGGAGGGGCGCCACGAGGAGCTCCTGGCGCGGAGCGGTGAGTACGCCCGTCTCTACCGGATCTACGAGGGCGGAGTGGCCGCCGAGGCGCCGGCCGGATGACCTGGCGGCGGGCCGCCCTGGTGCTCGGTGCGCTGCTCGCCGCCTGGGTGGCCTTCGGGCTCTTCACCCGTTCGCGGCGCGCGCCCAGGCCCCCCCCGCCCGCCGGCGAGCTGCGGGGCGCCTGGCACGTCCACACCACCCGCAGCGACGGGAGGGGCAGCCTCGACGAGGTCGTGCGCGCGGCCCGGGAGGCGGGGCTGCAGTTCGTCGTGATCGCCGACCACAACGTCCTCGCGCCGGAGGAGGGCGGCTGGCGCGACGGGGTCCTGGTGGTCCCGGCCACCGAGATCTCGGCTCCGTACGGCCACGTCGTCGGGACGGCGCTCCCCCGCGCGCTGACGAAGGACGAGCGGCAGAGGGACGCCCTCGGAACCGTGGCGCGCCTGGGCGGCGACGCGGTGCTGGCCCACCCCTTCCACCCCGGGCGACCCTTCACCCGCTGGGCCCGCGACGACTGGGCCGGCATGGAGGTGGTCTCGAACGACACCTTCTGGGGGCTCGTGCAGCGGGACCACGCCTGGTGGCGGGCCGGGAAGGCGCTCCTCGTCCTCCCCTGGGATCCGGGGCGCTCGATGCTGGCGTTCTACCAGGACCCGGGCCGGGAGCTCGACCGCTACGACGCGGCCTCGGCCAGGCGCAAGGTGGCGCTCCTCTGCGCCTCCGACGCCCACGGCTGGCCGACCTACGGGGCCGCCTTCGAGGCCTTCAGCATGCACGTCCCGGTCGCCCCCACCGGCGACGGACCTGCCGACGTGGACGCCGTGCGGCACGCCCTCCTCGACGGGAACGCATGGTGCACGCTCGACGCCGTCGCCCCGGCGAGCGGCGTCCGGCTCTCCGTCTCCCCGGCCGGCGACCGGATCGAGCTCCGCGCCACGGTACCCCCCAAGGCCAAGGTCGCCTGGCACCTCTTTCGCGACGGAGCCCCGATGGGGACCTTCTCGTCCGCGCCGCCGGGATGGGCGTGGAACTGCGGGGGGCCCTGCCCTCGCGGGGCCTGGCGGGTGGAGGGGCGCATCGCCGGGGCTCCCTGGATCTTCACCAACCCGGTGCGCGTGGAGTAGGACCGGACGACCGTGCACGCCCTCTACGCGATCGGGAGCTACCTGGCGGCCCTCCTGCTGCTGCCCATGCTGCTCTTCCACCCCAAGCTGCGCCACGGGATCCGGGAGCGGCTCGGTTTCTACCGGTCCCGGGAGGCCCCGGGGAGGGGATCGCCGCGCATCTGGCTCCACGGCGCCAGCGCCGGCGACCTGCTCTCGCTCCAGCCCATGATGCGCGAGCTGAAGGAACGCGTCCCGGGGTGCTGCCTGGTCGTCACCACCATCACCAACAGCGGCCTGGAGATGGCCCGGGCCAAGATCCGCGAGGCCGACGTCGTCGTCTACGCCCCGTACGATCTCCCGGGAGCGACCCGCCGGGCCATGGCCACGCTGCGCCCCGACCTGCTCGTGCTCGAGTACACCGAGATCTGGCCCAACCTCATCCGGGCTGCGCGCAAGGCCGGGGTTCGCATCGCGCTCACCAACGGCCGGTTCGCGCCCGAGAAGCTCTCCCGGTACCGGACCTTCTTCCGCGTGGTCGGCAAGCCGCTGCGCTCCATCACGCTCTTCCTCATGCGCTCCGACGAGGAGGCCGAGCGGGCGCTGCAGCTCGGCGCCCCGCCCGACCGGGTCTGGGTCACCGGCAACACCAAGTTCGACGCGCTGGTGCTCGACCGCCCCCGCGGCGACGACGAGGCGCTCCGCGCCGCCCTCGCGCTCGATCCCGGCCGGCCGGTCTTCATCGCCGGGTCCACGCACGACGGGGAGGAGGAGCTCCTCGTGGAGGTCTACCGGAAGCTCACGGCCGACTTTCCGGGGCTCCAGATGGTGGTGGCGCCGCGCTATGTGGAGCGGGCCGGGAAGATCGTCTCCATCGCCCAGGAGGCCGGGCTCACGGCCCGCCTGCGCAGCGCCGGGGCCCCGGGAGGACCGGCCCAGGTCGTCGTGCTGGACACCATCGGCGAGCTGGCCGCCGCCTACCGGCTGGCGACGCTGGCCTTCGTGGGGGGCAGCTTCGTCCGCCGCGGGGGGCAGAACGTGCTGGAGCCGGCCGGGCAGGGGAAGCCGGTCCTCTTCGGGCCGCACATGCAGAGCTTCAAGGACAGCGTGCAGGTGCTGGTGGGGCGCGGCGGCCTCCAGGTGGCGACGCCCGAGCAACTCCTCAAGGTGGCCCGCGAGCTCCTCTCCCGCCCCGACGAGATCCTGCGGCTCGGCGCCATGGCGCGCGAGGCGGTGGGCGCGGTGCGGGGGGCCAGCGCGCGAAACGTGGACCACATGCTGCGGGCGATCCCCCGGCCGAAGGGGGCGCAGTGAGCGCGGCGGGTGGAGCCGGCCTGCGGGAGCGGCTCTGGTGGAGCCGGCACCCGTCGGCGGGCGATCGGCTGCTCGGGGCGCCGCTCCTCCTCGCCGAGGGGCTCTTCCGGGCTGGAGCGGCTGCCCGGGGCGCGCTCCACGACGCCGGGGTCCTGTCCTCCACGCAGGCCACGGTGCCGGTGATCTCGGTGGGCAACCTGGCCGTGGGCGGCGCCGGCAAGACCCCGGTGGCGCTGGCCATCGCCGGGAGGCTCCTCGGGGCCGGGCGCAGGCCCGCGGTGCTCTCGCGCGGCTACGGTGCGACCCGTGGCGATGACCGGGTCGTGTCGGACGGGGAGCGGGTGCTGCTCGACGCCGCTGCCGGAGGGGACGAGCCGGTCCTGCTGGCGCGGAGGCTGCCGGGGCTCCGGGTGCTGTGCGGGCCGGATTGGGCGCGCCTCGCGCCGGTCGCCGTGGCGGCGGGCGCGGACGTGCTCCTGCTCGACGACGGATTCCAGCACAGGCGGCTGCGCCGCGACCTCGACGTGGTGGTCCTCGACGCCTCGAACCCCTGGGGGAACGGCCACTGCCTGCCGTTCGGACCGAACCGGGAGCCCCGGTCGGCGCTCTCCCGGGCGGGGCTCGTCTGGCTGACCCACACCGACCGGGCCGGGGCCGGGGAGGTCGATGCGCTCCGGGAGCTCGCCGGGCACTTCACCGGGAGTGATCCAGTCGAGTCGCGCCACGCCGCCAGGGACCTGGCGAATGGAAGGCTGGAGGGGAGCATCCCGGTCTCGGACCTCTCGGGGCGGCGGGTGGGCCTGCTCACGGGGGTCGCAAGGCCGGAGAGCGTGCGGAGGACGGTGGAGGGGCTGGGAGCGAAGGTCGTGGGGTCGCATTCGTATCCGGACCATCATCGGTTCACGGAATGGGAAGTGGTTGCCGCGCTGGATGCGGTGCGGAGGGAAGGGGGGGAGTGGCTGGTGACGACCGAGAAGGATGCGGTGAGGCTGCCGGAGGCGGTGGCGGGGGACCCACGGATCTTCGCGGTGCGGATCGACGCGGAGGTGCTGCGGGGAGAGGAAGTGCTCGGTGCGGCGCTCCGCGCCGCACTTGAAGGGACCCTCCGATGAGGCGCTTCCTGGTCGGGATGGGCCGTGGGCTGGGCTGGCTGCTCTGGACCCTCCACGTCCGCCGCGGCGTGATCATGGACAACCTGCGGCTCGCCTTCCCGGAGTGGACCGAGGCGAAGCGCCGTGAGGTGGGGAAGCGGACCTTCGTCAACATCGGGCAGATGGCCCTCGAGTTCCTGCTGGTCACGAAGATGACCCCGGCCGAGCTCGACCGGCTGTACGTCTACGACCCGCACATGAAGGAGGTCGCGCTCGCTGCGCTCCGGTCCGGCCGGCCGGTGGTGGTCTGCACGGCGCACTTCGGCAATTTCGAGAATCTGGCTGCGGTGCACAACATGCAGGGTTACCGCATCGCCATGGTCGTGCGCCGGATGGGGGCGGGCTGGTTCGGCCGGTTCTGGAACCGGGGCCGCTCCAGGGCCGGTCTCGAAGTTCTCGAGGTCACCCGCGGCGAGACGCTCAAGGCCGCCCAGCGGGCCATGCGCCAGGGCAAGGTCCTCGGCTACGTGATCGACCAGAACATGCCCGGTCACCGGGCCATCTTCCCCACCTTCTTCGGGGTGCCCGCGGCGACAGCTCCGACGCCCGCGTACCTGGCCATGCGCAGCAACGCCATCGTCCTCTTCATGCTCGACGTTCCCCTCGCTGACGGGCGCCACCAGATCGTCATGGAGGGGCCGCTCGTGCCCCCCGACACCGGCGACCGCGAGGCCGACGTCCTCGCCTTCGCCCAGGACCTGAACGACCGGCTGGAGCGCTGGGTCCGGCTCTACCCCGACCGCTGGTACTGGCTCCACCGCAGGTGGAAGACGCGCCCTCCCGCGGACGGGGGCAGGAAGCGGAAGGCCCGGCGAATTGACCCCACCGAGGGCGCGGAGTAGACACGGCCATGGTCCGGAGGAAGCCGCCCCACCTCGCGCCGCTCGCCCCGCTCCTCCAGAAGTTCTTGAAGAGCCGCGTGGTCGTGGTGGGGGATTTCGTCGCCGACGAGTACGTCTACGGCGAGACCGAGCGCATCAGCCGCGAGGCCCCGGTCCTCATCGTGCGCTTCGAGCGGAGCGAGCTCGCGCCCGGGGGGGCGGGCAACGCGGCCCAGAACCTGGCCTCGCTCGGCGTGGAGGTCAGGGCCGTGGGGCTGGTCGGCCACGACGCCCTCGGCTCGAGGCTCCTCGGGGTCCTGCGCGCCGGCTCGGTGGACGTGAAGGGAGTGCAGCGGGTGCGCGGGCGGGCCACCGAGGCCAAGACCCGCATCCTGGCGGGCGGGCGGTCCACGCGCCGCCAGCAGATGCTCCGGGTGGACCGCACCCCCGAGCCCGTCCCACCGGCCGTCGAGCGGCGGCTGATCGACGACCTGCTCCGCGCGGCCCGCGGCGCCACCGCGGTGCTGGCCAGCGACTACGGCTCCGGCGTCCTCTCCCCGCGGGTGATCGAGGCGCTCCGCACCCTCCGGCGCCGCGGCATCCCGGTCTGCGTCGACTCCCGCTACGCGCTCAACACGTTCTCCGGCCTCACCATGCTGAAGCCCAACGAGACGGAGCTGGAGGCGGCCACCGGCATCCGCGCCTCCACGCCGGCGGGGCTGGCCCGCGCCGCCCGATCGCTGCAGCGGCGCCTGGGCTGCCAGAGCCTCCTCGTGACCCGCGGCCGCAACGGGATGTCGCTCTTCGAGAGCGGGAGCCCGCCCCTTCACCTCGACGCCCACGGCGACAAGGACGCGGTGGACGTCACCGGTGCCGGCGACACCGTGGCGGCCACCTACGCTGCCGCCATCGCCTCCGGCGCGAGCGCCGCGGACGCCATGCGGCTCGCCAACGTGGCGGCGTCGATCGTCGTCCAGAAGGCCGGCACGGCCACGGTGGACCGGGGCGAGATCCTCCGCGAGCTCCTGGGAGCCCCATGAGCAGCCGGCTCCGCATCTCCGACCTCCCCGCGCTGCGCGCACGGACCCGCCGGGCCGGGAAGTCCATCGCGCTCGCCAACGGCATCTTCGACCTCTTCCACGTGGGGCACCTCCGGTATCTCGAGGGGGCGAAGTCGCTGGCCGACGTGCTGGTGGTGGCCGTGAACAGCGACGCCTCCACCCGGCGCAACAAGGGGCCGGGTCGGCCGGTGGTGCCGGAGGCCGAGCGGGCAGAGATCGTGGCCGCGCTCTCCTGCGTGGACCACGTGGTCGTCTTCGGCTCGAAGACCGTGATCCCGCTCATCCGCAAGCTGAAGCCGGACTGGCAGGTGAAGGGCACCGACTACACCCCGGAGACCATCCCGGAGGCGGAGGAGGTCCGGAGGCACGGGGGCAGGGTGGCGGTGGCCGGCGACCCCAAGGACCACTCCACCACCGAGATGCTGAAGCGGTTCGCCCCGCGGAGCCGGCGTTGAAGGTCTCGGGCTTCACCTTCGCCCGCAACGCCGTCCGGCTCCGCTATCCACTCGCCGAGTCGATCCGGTCGGCCCTCCCGCTGGTGGACGAGATGGTGGTCAACGTCGGGCGCTCCGACGACGGCACGCTCGAGCTGGTGCGCGGGATCGACGACCCGCGCATCGTGGTGGTCGAATCGGTCTGGGACGAGGAGAGCCTGGTGCGCGGCCGCGTGCTCGCCGAGCAGACCGACTTCGCGCTCGACGCCTGCACCGGCGACTCGCTCCTGTACCTCCAGGCCGACGAGGTCCTTCACGAGGACGACCAACCCCGCATCCGGGAGGCACTGCGGCGCATGCACGAGGACCCGGCGGTGGAGGGGCTGGTCTTCGACTACGTCCACTTCTACGGCTCGTTCCACACCGTGGGGGTGGCCCGTCGCTGGTACCGGCAGGAGGTGCGCGCCTTCAAGGCCGGCATCGAGGTGCGCTCCTGGAAGGACGCGCAGGGGTTCCGCGTCTGGTCGCCGCCGCCCGGGTTCAAGGGCGAGCGGCCCCGGTCGCTCAAGCCCGGCGACCCGGCGCGCAAGCTACGGGTGGCGCCCTCGGGCGCACGGGTCTTCCACTACGGGTGGGTGCGCCCCCCCGGGCAGCAGACCGAGAAGCTGGCCGAGTTCGAGCGGCTCTACGAGGGGGACGAGGCGCGGCGGCGCAGGCTCAGCGAGGGATTCTCCTACGACGTGGAGGAGAAGGTCCGCCCGTTCGCCGGCACCCACCCCGCCACCATGGCCGCGCGGGTCGCCTCCGAGGACTGGGTCTTCGAGCCCCGCAGCCGGCGGATCCGCCCCGGTCACCTCCGCGAGGACCTCCTCGACCTCTTCGAGGCCGCCACCGGCGTCCGCATCGGCGAGTACCGGAACTTCGAGCTCGTCGGGTGAGGATCCTCGAGCTGCTCTCCTCGCCGGTCTGGACCGGCCCGGCCGAGCCCATGACCTCGGTGGCCCGCTGGCTCTCCGGTCGCGGGCACCACGTGGAGGTGGAGGTGGACGGCCGCCGGGACGGGGACCTCCGGGAGCGGCTCGCCGCCGAGGGCTTTCCGCCGCGGATCCTGCTCGCGCTCTCCACCAAGGCCGGCGCCGTGGAGTTCGTCCGGGACCTGGGACGGCTGCGGCGCGTGGCCCGCGGGTTCGACGTGATCCACGCCAACTTCTCCCACGACCACGTGCTGGCGGTCCTCTCCGTGGCCCGCAAGGCGACGCGGGTGGTGCGCACCGTCCACTCCTCCCGGTCCCTGGCGGACCGCGGGATGCAGGGGTGGGTCCACCGGCGCACCGACGGTCTCCTGGCCGTCTGCGAGGCCCACGCGGCCATCCTGCGCGAGCGCTTCCGGATCCCCGCCGAGCGGGTGGGCATCGCCCGCGGCGCCGTGGACACCGGGGCCTTCACCCCCGACGGGCCGGATTTCCGCGCCGAGCTCTCCATCCCGGCTGGCGCGCCGGTGGCCGGGATCGTCTCGCGGGTGAAGCCGGACCGGCGACACGCCGAGCTCCTCGTGGCCTTCGGGCGGGTCGTGGCCCGGCTTCCGGAGGCGCGGCTCGTCATCGTGGGTCGAGGGGAGGGGCTCCCCGACCTGCGCGCCCAGGTGGAGCGGAGCGGCCTCGCCGACCGGGTGATCTTCGCCGGCTACCGGCGCGGACCGGAACTCGCCGCAGCCTACCGGACCCTCGACGTGAAGGTCCTGCTCGCGGAGGGGAACGACGGCACCTGCCGGGCGCTCCTCGAGGGGATGGCCAGCGGGCGGCCGGGCGTGGCCTGGGCCTTCGGCGCGCCGGCCGAGAGCATCGTGCACGGGGTGACCGGCCTGCTCGCCCCGCCGGACGACGTGGCGGCCCTCGGGGACGCCATCGGGGACGTCCTGGCGCGGCCGGACCGTGGTCGGGCCATGGGCGTGGCGGCGCGGGAGCGGATGCGCACGGTCTTCACCGAGGAGGCGCGGGGCAGGGCGGTGGAGACCTTCCTGGAGCGCGTGCGCAGGCTGCCTCCGGCGTAGCGGCCCTCCTCGTTGCGGCCCCCCTCCACCCCGGGGTATGAGGTCCGGACGGAGGTGTCGATGGCGCTCGCGTCCGAGTTGAAGGAGATCCTGGCCTGCCCGAAGTGCAAGGGGGATCTCGAGTTCCACGAGGACCGGGGCGAGATCCACTGCACCCGCTGCCGGCTCGTCTTCGACATCCGGGACGGGATCCCGGTCATGCTCGTCGAGGAGGCGAGGCCGCTCCCCTGACCCCCCGTGCGCTTCCTCCTCGTCCACCCGGCCTTCCTCGGCGACACCGTCTTCCTCGGTCCCGCGGTGCGGGCGCTCAAGGCGCGCTGGCCGGGGAGCGAGGTCGGGCTCGTCGTCTCGCCGCGGGGCGAGCCCGTCGCGAAGGGCCTCCCGGGGGTGGACGAGGTCTTCGTCTTCGACAAGCGACGGGCCGACGCCGGCCTGCGCGGGATCCTGCGTCTGGGAGCCCGGTTGCGCGCGTTCGCGCCCGACGTGGCGCTGGTGTCCCACCCCTCGGCGCGATCCGGATCGGTGGCCTGGCTCTCCCGGGCGCCGCGCCGCATCGGCTACGCGCCGCTCTGCAACGAGCGGGTCTTGCTCGACCGGGGACGCCCCTTCGTGGAGCGCTCGCTCGCGCTGGCCGGCCGCGCCGGCGCCCCCACCGACGACCGCCGCCTGGCCCTCGACCCTCCTCCGGAACTGGCGGGCTATGCAGCCGAGGTGCTCCGGGGGGCCCGCCGCCCGGTGATCGGCATCGTCCCGGGCGCCGAGTGGGCCACCAAGCGCTGGGGCGAGGAGCGCTTCGCCGCCCTGGCTCGCGGGCTCGCCGCGTCCGGCGCCACCATCCTCGTCCTGGGTGGTCCCTCGGAGCGGGAGATGGCCCGCGCCATCGCCGACGGCAGCGGGGTCGCGGTGGTCGACAGCACCGGGAACTCCATCTCCGAGGCCATCGCGCTTCTCTCCCGCTGCGACCTCGTGATCGGGGGCGATACCGGCCTCGTGCACTGCGCCCGCGCCCTGGGGCGCCCCACGGTGCTCCTCTTCGGCCCCACCGACCCGACGCGCCACGTCCTCGGCCAGGGGGACCGCGTGGTCCGCGTCGCGCTCGACTGCTCCCCGTGCCACGATCACGGTCCGGAGCGCTGCCCGCTCGGACACCACCACTGCATGACCGAACTCCCGGCAACCGAGGTGGAGCGCCAGGCGCGCGCCCTGCTGGCGGCGGGGACGGAACCGGGCGCCCAGGCGAGGAAGAACGAATGATCCGGAGCATGACCGGCTTTGGCGCCGGGCGGGGCGGCGCCGCGGACGAGACCATGGAGGTCGAGGTCCGCTCGGTGAACCACAAGTTCTGCGAGGTCAAGGCCCGCCTTCCCCGGGAGATGGCGGCGCTGGAGACCGACCTGGTCCGGCGGGTGAAGGACCGGCTGGCCCGGGGTGGGGTGGAGTTCTCCCTGCGCCGGTCGGCGGCGCGCGCAGCCCTCTCCCCGCGGGTGGACGTGGAGCTCGCCGCCGCTTACGCCCGGGCCTTCGAGGAGGTCCGGGAGCGGCTGGGGCTCTCCGGGCAGGTCTCGCTCTCCGAGGTGCTCGCCGCCGCCGGCGTGGTGACGCTGGAGGAGCGGGCGGTGGACCTCGAGTCGGCCCGGTCCGCCGCAGGGGAGGCCCTCACGGCCGCCCTCGACGCGCTCGTCTCCATGCGGGAGCAGGAGGGGGCGGCCCTGGCCCGGGACCTGGAAGGGAGGCTCTCGGTGGTGGAGGGCGTGGCGGCGCGGCTGGCCGGGCTCTCTCCACGCTCGGTGGAGGACTACCGCGCCCGGCTCCACGAGCGGGTGACCGAGCTCTCCCGCGGGCTGGCGCCCGACCCGGTGCGCCTGGCCACCGAGGTGGCGCTCTTCGCCGACCGCACCGACGTGACCGAGGAGGTGACCCGCCTGGCGAGCCACGTGGCCCAGATGCGCGGGTTGCTCGCCTCGGGCGAGCCGGCCGGACGCAAGATGGACTTCCTCGTGCAGGAGATGCACCGGGAGGCGAACACGATCGGGTCCAAGTCGCAGAGCGCCGAGGCCGCCGCGGCCGTGGTCTCGCTCAAGGCCGAGATCGAGCGCATGCGGGAGCAGGTCCAGAATGTCGAGTGAGGCCTCCGCCCCCGGACAGCTGCTGGTGCTCTCGGCGCCCTCGGGAGCCGGAAAGACAACGCTGGCGCGGCGATTCGTAGGTATCACCCCGGGTGCACGGTTCTCGGTCTCGGCCACCACCCGGCCGCCCCGCGGTGCGGAGCGGGACGGGGTGGACTACCACTTCCTGTCGCCCGGGGACTTCGCCGCCCGGGTCGCGGCCGGGGACTTCGCGGAGTGGGCCGAGGTTCACGGACAGTCATATGGAACCCTGCGTGCGACCGTCGAGGAGGCGCTGGCCGCCGGCGCGGTGGCGGTTTTCGACATCGACGTGCAGGGAGGGAGCCGGATCCTCGACCGCTGGCCGGTCCAGGCGGTCCCGGTGCTGGTGGTGCCGCCGTCCCCCGCCGAGCTGGAGCGGCGCCTGCGCGGTCGTTCCACCGAGAGTGACGAGGCCATCCGGCTGCGCCTGGCCGCCGCGCGCACCGAGGTGGCCAGGGCCGCGGCCCGCTACCGGTACGTGATCGTGAACGACCGGCTCGAGGAGGCGCTCGGGCGTCTCTCGGCGATCTCCCGGACGGCGCGGGCGCCGGGGGCGGGGGCCCCCGACCCGGATCAGGCTGCGATCGCGGCAGCTTGCCTCGTGGAAAGGGCCGACCTGTCGGCCTGGGGCGCGTGATCCACGATCTTTCTTTCGAAGGGTGTTGACACGCTGGGCCAGAGGGCGCTAGAAAGCGCGCCCCACGGACGGAACGAATGCTCGAAAGGGCGCTCTCGTTCCGGGGGCGGGCGCGAGGCCGATAGCCGTTCGCGACGCACGAAGGACCATCGAGATTCCTAGGGAATTTCGGACCGGTCCGGGCCGTGGAAGGGTCGGGCAAAGGTACCCTCCAAACCGAGGATCCGTCGCTTGACACCC
>CAWHDZ010000015.1:230000-236530 GCA_963828255.1 uncultured delta proteobacterium
AAGGTACTCTGGGGATAACAGGCTTATCGCGTCCAAGAGTTCACATCGACGACGCGGTTTGGCACCTCGATGTCGGCTCATCGCATCCTGGGGCTGGAGCAGGTCCCAAGGGTTTGGCTGTTCGCCAATTAAAGCGGTACGCGAGCTGGGTTCAAAACGTCGTGAGACAGTTTGGTCCCTATCTGCCGTGGGCGTAGGAGAAGTGAGAGGGCCTGACCCTAGTACGAGAGGACCGGGTTGGACACACCACTGGTGTACCAGTTGTCTCGCCAGAGGCATCGCTGGGTAGCTATGTGTGGAATGGATAACCGCTGAAAGCATCTAAGCGGGAAACCAGCCTCGAGATTACTTCTCCCGGGAGCAATCCCCTGAAGCCCCCTTGAAGACCACGAGGTTGATAGGCCGGGAGTGTACGCGCTGTGAGGCGCTCAGCTGACCGGTACTAATCGGGCGTGAGGCTTGGTCTCCCTCTTCTCAGGCCGCAGATGGCCGAGTCGAGGCCGAGATCGAGGTTCCCATCGGGAACCCGATCCGGTGATTTCGTTGAAGTTGCTTTCTACCCTTCGTACGGTTGTTCGACGGCTCGTCCGTCCGATCTTCAACAATTTGCGGTGGCTATTTCGGCAGGGTCACACCCGTTCCCATCCCGAACACGGAAGTTAAGCCTGCCAGAGCCGATGGTACTGCACGGGAAGCTGTGCGGGAGAGTAGGTCGCCGCCGCATTCTTTCGAGGGCCCGCTGGGGAAATCCAGCGGGCCCTCTCCTTTTGGGTAGACTGCGTCCGGGGCGCGGGCGCGCCGAGGAGGGACGATGCTGGGGATCATCGGTGGTTCGGGGCTGGAGCACGCCATGGGGTCGCTGGGGCGATCCGAGTCGCATGACCTCGACACCCCCTTCGGCAAGCCCTCCGCACCCATCGTCACCACCGAGGTGGACGGGGTCCGGCTCGCGCTCCTCAAGCGGCACGGCGAGGGGCACGTCTACAGCCCCTCCACCGTCCCGTACCGCGCCAACATCTTCGCCATGAAGAAGCTGGGGGTGACGCGCATCCTGGGCACGGGCGCGGTGGGAAGCCTCCGCGAGGAGATAGCGCCCCGCTCCCTGGTCATCCCCGACCAGGTGATCGACAAGACCTTCCGCCGGGCCGGCACCTTCTTCGACGACGTCGTGGTCCACGTCGAGCTGGCCTCTCCCTTCTGCCCGTCGCTCCGGGAGGTGCTGGCGCGCGCATCGGCGAGCTCCCCGGCCCGGGTCCAGCAGGGCGGGACCTACGTCTGCATGGAGGGGCCGCAGTTCTCCACCCGCGCCGAGAGCGAGTTGCACCGCTCCTGGGGCGCATCCCTCATCGGCATGACGGTGATGCCGGAGGCCCGCCTGGCCCGGGAGGCGGAGATCTGCTACGCGCTCGTGGCCCTTCCCACCGACTACGACTGCTGGCGGCCGCACCCGCACGCCCTCGACCAGTTCGAGCTCCTCGAGGAGATCATCGGGAACCTCAAGTCGGCCAGCCAGAACGCCCTGCACCTGATCCGCAGCGCGCTTCCCCAGGTCGCCGCCCTGGGGAACCGCTCCTGTCCGTGCCAGTCGGCCCTCGAGCTCGCCATCTGGTCCGATCGGGCCTCCATCCCGGAGGCGACCCGGGAGCGGCTCCGGCCCATCCTGGGAAAGTACCTGGACCCGAAGCCCTAGTACGACCTGATCACATCCTCGAGGGTCCGAGCGGAGGGTCGCGGCTGGAGAACGGCCTGCGGCAGAGCGGGCAGTTGCCGATGCGGGGCAGCAGGACCTGTTGAAGGCGCCTCCGAACCTCAGCCAGCGTCCATCGCTTCCTCCGGGGGGAAAAGCGCCCGGCGGAGCGCGAGGAAGCCGTGAGCGACGGCGCAGAGGGTGGCGTGGTGGTGGAATCCGCGCCAGGTTCGGCCCTCGTAGTGGTCGAGGCCGATCTCCTGTTTGAGCTCTTGGTAGTCGCGCTCGACGCGCCAGCGGAGCTTGGCGAGCCGGACGAGCGAAACGAGCGAGGCGTTCTTGGGGAACGCAGCGAGCCAGAACTTCGTCGGCTCGGCCTCGCCGTCAGGCCATTCGATGAGCAGCCACACGGCTTCGGCAGGGGGGCGTCCACGCCCCCGCCCGTGGTTCTCGCCGGGCGTGACCCAGATCGCAGCGAAGCGCGAGGACTGCTTCCCGCGCGAGCCCTCGCGCCAGCGCACGGCGCTGAAGGCGTCCCGCCCGAGGCTGGCAGCGACGGCCTTGATTCGCTGTGGTTCCGCATCGCCGACGGGGCGCGTCCCGGGTCGCCCGGGCGCTCCGGGCTCCTTGGCAGGAACAACTGGCCGGATGCCCGGAGGCCAGACGCGATGGTCCCCCTGAACGCCAACCACGTAGCGAAGCCCACGCTGCCGCAGTCCTGCGCGGAACTCGGTCGCGTCCCCGTACCCGGCGTCCGCCAGGACGACATGGTGGCGCACGCCCCAGCGCAGCGCATCGTCGATCTGGTCGAGTGCGATCTCCCACTTCTTCTGGTGCTCGATCTCGGCTGGAATCCCCACCGCCTCACGGCGCTTCCGATCGCTCGCCCAGGCTTCCGGCACGAAGAGTTGCATCCCGATGCAGCCGCTGCCCGCCTCTCCGGCGAGGTGCAGGCTCGTGGCGATCTGGCAGTTGTCGATCCGGCCGAGCGTCCCCGAGTACTGCCGCGCGACCGCGACGGAATGCTTGCCCTTCTTTGGAAACCCGGTGTCGTCGACGACGAGCGCTTCGACGCCGGGCAGCTCCGCGTCGAGGTTGAGCGCGAGCCGCCTGCGCATCTCCTCGTCGGCCCAACTGGCGATGACCACGGCCTGCTGCAGTCTCTGCCGCATCGCCTGGATCTCGCCCGGGTCATCGACCAGCCGCGCTGCCATCGGCTCGATGCTCTTGCGCTCGCCGTCGAGCAGCAGGCCCGTCAGGTAGGCACCGAGTGCCTCACGGCGCTCGGTCCGGCCCATCCCCTCGACCATCGCCCCGATGAACTCCGTGAGCTCCCGGTCGAGCTTCCGCAGATCCCGCCGGTTCATGCCGACGGTAGATCACGACCACCGATCCCCGTCAACCATCTGACTATGTAGTACTAGGGGCGAACTCAGTCGGCCACCGCTGCCCACATCACCATGGGTTCCTCGACGACTTGCAGAAGGTTATGGCTTCCCGCAAGTCCTCCTTGCCTCGCCCTCCTTGGTTAACTGGCAGGTAGAGGTCTTCGATACGGTACACGAGGCAGAGTTGCTCTCGTGGAGTCCATCCCCCCTGGCGAAAACCATCCATCTTCATCAGCGAGGCGGCGAACCCAGCGTCCCACCTCGCGCAGTTCCTGGGTAGCTTGGTCGTGTAGCCGTCTGTGCCCGCCAGAAGGAGGGTAAACATGTCGCAGTCGCCCTTCAAATTGCTGGGGCCCCCTGTGGGCTGGGCCATAACCGATAGCGGGAAGAGCAGGTAGAACACGGCGGACGCGAGGCGACTCATGGATTCTCCTAGGTAGTGCCCTCAAAGACGACAAGAAGCGGCGGACCTGACGCTCCACTTGGGGCCCCGTGCCCGCCGTCGGTTGGGTGACGCGCTGAAAGGAACTGTACGTTGGTGCGGCTTTCACGGGATCATTTCAACATCCATCTCGTGGAGTTGGAGGTGCGGCGGACCGTGTCGGGAGACAAGCGTGCCTCCGGGTATTTCCCGTGAGGCCCTGAATGGGACATTCCCATTGCACTGAGGAACTGATGCACAAATATCTTGGATTGCTCATGGTCGCGGCCACTGTCCCTCTTGCGGCCTGTAAGGGGGAACCAACCCACGCAGCGGAGTCCGGAAAGACCAATGCGCCGCCTCAAGCCTTGTCTCCGAAGTCAACCGCGGCTCCGCCAGCGGATAGCCCGGAGCAATCGAATCACTCAGCACTTCAGGCCGTCGCCGCTGCAAAGCCGACCGACCCGCTGGGATTCATGGCCTTCTATTGTGACGAAAACGGCCTAAGCGCTAAGGCCTGCATGCAAAACGTAATCGATCGGTCCTTGGGCCCCCTTAGGAACGACGAAGTGGGGCGGGATCTGCTCAGGGCGAAGGACGATGCCCTGGCTCGTGCCGTTCGCAACTACTACAGCTGGAAGGGTGAAACCAACGAAGTGCGTCGCGCAGCCGATGAGTCAGCGGTATGGGCAGACCTCAAGACGGCAATAAGGGAGAGGTCGCACGCCGTGAAGAGGGAGCGCTTTAAGCTTTCGGTGGATATCGAACTCGGCAAGTACGACCCAGAGAAGGGGGCTTTCCCTCTATCACGAGTTATTGCTGTCGGACAAACGCCCACAATGCATATTCGGATCGACGACTCCGAGTCAACGTCGGGCGCACTGCTTTCCGGTCTCCCGATAGAATATCAGCGAGCCGAAGAATTCCTAAAGACGATTTACCGGCGCAAAATTCAGGTCTCCGTTGTCTACACGCTAGTTCGGACGCGAGCTGATTATGTAAAGGAATGTGCTTCGCATGGCTTCATCGAAGTCAAAAAAGTAAGACGCGAGGACGGCAAAAGCATAAATGTAATCTCACATTTCTCTTGTCCCTTCATAACCGGCACGGCCCTCCACGCGGTCTACTACAGGACAAGCGAGTGGGGTAAGGCGACCTCAATTCTCGCGACGAGATCCGCTGGTGAGACCCAGCCAGTAGGGAAGGCCAGTGATGGGTCGCGCTTGCTGGGCGCCCCCAGTGTCTCGGCGCCGGGCAACTACACTTCAATGTGGGAATTCATCTTTGGGAAGATGCGCTGGCCGTCGAACGCGTCCCAGGATGCCCGATCCCTATTCGGGAGTAGTTGGGCCCAGGTGGACGGGGTGGCAAATTGGACCTTTATCCTCGGTTGCAGAGGAGTCGAGCGCTCCCTCTCCCCTCCCATTGATGAAGCCAACCTCTTTCGATGGCCATTTGGCAGATCTCCAAGAGTTCCACAGGACGAGTTCGGGCGGGCCAGGTTCATTGACTCGCTTGCTGCCAATTTCATGGGACTTCGGGACGCGAAGACTCTCGTAGCCTGGGCACACTACTCGGTTGGGAAGTACGATGTGCGCTCCAGATCTTTTTCCAATGTTCGCTGGGACAAAGAAATCTACGGACCGAACGAGTGGGCGACGATTGAACCCATACTAAAGTCGGGAAGGATGTGGGGAGAGGACTCTGGTCCCTCCTCGCAAAGCGCCATCGCAATGATCGCAAACGCTTCGGACAAGGCGCTGTTCCCGCCGACCCTCTCAATGCCCCCGATGGAGGCCGAGGCGCTGGTCGATGGCTTGGGAGCCACTTGGGGAGGGACGTGGCGACTTGACAGGGAGGGCCCCCGAAGCGGTTCCGCTTTCGTTGTGTTCGAGGTTCCGCGGATTAGGCCAGGCGACCGGGTCTGCCAGATCCCAAACTACGAGACGTTTGGGTGGCCTAAAGTCCGAGTACGTGCCGTCGCCCTTGTCGATCGGCACGGGAATGTCCTAAAGGCATGGTCCAAGTAGGGCCTTTCCGCCAATACGGCCTTTTTGAGCCGGGCCCCGGTTTCCGTGGACACGAGGAGTGCGCCCGGGAGGGGCCAGTAGCGGCCGGAGGCAATCAGCCGCTCGGGTGGCCCCCCCGTCGAGGAGCCCCTTCACCAAGGACCGGATCACGCGCGGCGTGACGCCGAACTCGACGAGCGCCTTGGATGCCGCGGCGCTTCTCTTCTCGAACTCCGCCATTGCCGGTCCGATCACCCCAGTCAGGCCCAGAGCCTCGACCTGCTCCGGGTCATGCACGAGACCGAAGGCAACCTTGTCCCGCAGCGTGGCATTCACGGGAAGACCAATGTCACGCCTCGCCGCCTTCTCCCACGTGCAGGCGATGTCATAGGCCCAGGACGTCGAGCGGATGGCGAGTTGGTCCCCGACCACCGTGAGGTCGACCGGGTCGTTCGTCGCTGCGATGTGGACGAAACGCATCACGAAGGCCCCTGGGACCCGGGCAGTGCCGGGCCATTCGCCGGTCGCCGGGGCCCGGTGGGTGACGCCAGAGAGCCCGATGAGCAGGTCCGTGCCGTCGAACCCGAGAGCGGCCTCGCCTACATTCTTCTCGCCCCCGGCGAACTTCCTCACGAGCTTGAGGGCGGTCACCAGGTCTGTTCAAGCCGGAACATGGGTAACAGTCGACGTCCGCGACGTAACCGGCCGGCAATCGCCGTCTTGACGTAGTCGTCCCTTCCCGCGCTCGGCGGGTTCGTTCTCTGGCTCCCTTCGCTGTTCGTGTTCGCCGCCGACCCGCTCAGGTGGGCGGGCTGGCTCTTGGTGGCGTCCAGTTCTGCGGCAACAGTTCATCGATGCGCGAGGACGGGTGTGTCTGCACGCGGATGAGGACGTCGGCGAGGTAGTCGACCGGGTTCACGCCGTTCGCCTCGCAGGTGGCGATGAGGGAGTAGAGCCCGGCCAGGTTCTCGCCGGCGTGGTCGTTTCCGACGAATAGGAAGTTCTTTCGGCCCAGAGCGCAAACG
>CAWHDZ010000016.1:0-158848 GCA_963828255.1 uncultured delta proteobacterium
TGTCCGATCCGCCGGCGCGCCAGGCTCCCGATGAAGACCGCCGCGGAGTTGGCCGGGAGGAGCCCGGCCATGACCGAGGCCAGGGCGAGCGGGGTCGTGATGCGCCCCTGCGCCACCAGCATGCCCATGGTCGTGGTCACGATCTCCTCGGGCACGGACGGGGCGACGCACGCCTGCAGCAAGAGCCAGGTCGCGGTGAGCGCGATCTGCCACTGGGAAAGCTCCGAGATCCGGGCGAGGAGATCGTCCACGCCGCTGGTCAGCTCTCGTACACCGGGCACCAGAGGCTTCGTGTCCGGTCGATCTCCTCGGGTTCGGGCGCCTTCGAGAGCGCCGACGGGCCTGGTCCCAAAGTCTTCGTCATGGGGTCCTCATCTGCACAGTCTTCATCGCCGCCTCGGGGTTCACGGGTAGGCGCGGATCCTGCGGGCCCAGCGTGGCGGCGGCGGGGCGCTCCGGCGATGATTGGATGAAGGAGGCGGAAAGGTCCGTCTTCACGGTGGAGCGAGGCCTGCCGGCCGGACATCACCAAGTCGTCGCCGATCACGACACCGGCGGCTTCGCCGTGAACGGCCCGCAGGCGGCGCTGCTCCAGGCCGGTGGCACGGTCGAGGCGGGCTGGACGACGGGCAACCACACCGGGGTCGACACGCTCATCTGGAGCGCGGGCCCGGGCAGCAAGGCGCTGGCGCGCGCCATCGGCAACACCGAGATCTACGGGGTCATGGTCAAGGCCCTGGGCGACGCGAAGGAATAGGCGCAGCCTTCATCTCCGGTGGTGGTCGGGGCGCTGGGCGTCCTTGCCCCCGCCCCAGCGGGCCTCCTCGCCACCGTCGTCGAGCAGCTGGAACGAGTTCACGTCGTCGGCCACCTGGGAGCGGAGCTGGGAGAGCACAAGCCGTCGCGCCGCCGGGTCCTTCACCGGGAAGAAGAGCTCGTAGCGCCGGTCGAAGTTGCGCGGCATGGCGTCGAGGCTCCCGGCGAAGACCAGCCAGCGGCCGCCGTTCTTGAAGGCGGCCACCCGGGCGTGCTCGAGGAAGCGCCCCACCAGGCTCTTCGCGTGGACCCCGGCGGCGATCTCGGTGAGCGTGGTCCGGGCGAGCAGGTCCACCCGGGCCCCGGCCTTGGCCGCGTTGCGAAGGGCGGTCAGGATCTGCGGGTCGGTCACGTGGTTGAACTTGAAGATCAGGTGGCCGCCCGGATGTGACTCGGAGTGAATCCGGTCGAGGAGCAGCCTCCGGATGGACGCCCCGGTGCGCAGCTCGGTCATGCGCGGAGTCCTTCCCATCTCGAGCGCGTCGAAGAAGCGCTTCACGTCGCGGGTCAGGGCGGGGTCGGCGGTGAAGAGCGAGAAGTCGGTGTAGAGCCGGGCGTTGCGGGTGTTGTAGTTGCCGGTTCCCAGGTGGACGAACTCGCGCCGCCCGCGCCTCACCCAGATGGCCTTGGCGTGCACCTTGCGCGACGGCAGCGGGAGCACCCGGACGCCTGAGTTCTGGAACCGCAGGCCCCATTCCAGGTTCTGCAGCTCGTCGAAGCGGGCGCGGGCCTCGAGGAGCACCGCCACGTCCTTGCCTGCCCGGGAGGCCTCGATGAGCGACTCGGCCAGCACGTTGTCGTCCCCCACCCTGTAGAGGGTGGCGCGCATGGCGGTGACCTCGGGGTCCCGCGCCGCGGCCCGTGCGAAGTCCTCCACCGCGTCGTACCCCTGGTACGGGTGGTAGATCATCTGGTCGCGCAGGCCGATGCGCCGGAACGGGTTGGTCGAGAACCCCGGGATGAGCCACGGGCGCAGCGCGCCGAACTTGAGCCGCGACGGGGCGCCGTCCACCAGCGTGGAGACCATGCGCAGGTCGAGGGGCGGCTCGATCCGGAAGACCTCGTCGGCCTCCAGCCCGAGCGCGATTCGGATCGACTCGGACCAGTGGGTCGGGAAGTTCTTCTCCACCTCCAGGTGGCTGGGGCGGCCGTCGAGACGGGTCTCGAGAGCGGCGGGGAGGTCTTCCCAGTCGAGCCCCAGCTGGTCGATGGCGGCGAGCCGGATGGCCCGGAGCTCGTGCAGCTCCTGGTCGCGCCCGTCGAGGAAGAGGTCGCTGCGAAGCCGGAGCAGCTCGCCCAGCCGGACGTAGGTTCCGTCGCGCCCGGGGATCTCCACGAGGCGCGGCAAGCTCTCCGGGAGGCGCACCAGGTGCTCGAGGACGCCGAGCCCGGTGGCGAAGTAGAGCGCCCCGGTCCGGATCTCGCGCACGGCGTCGGCCCGGAGCACGTCGGTCCGCGGGGCGACCTCCTCGGCCAGGAAGGCGCCGAAGTAGTCGAGCTCCTCCTTCGTGAGGGACGACACCGCGACGATGCGGATCCCGAAGGCCTCGAGCTCGCCGAGGAACGACCGGTAGGTCTCGCTGGCGGCCTCGGCCTGGAGACGGGCCTCCTGGAGCAGCCGCTGGTAGTCGGCCGTGCCCCGTTCCTCCAGGAACGGCCTGGAGATGCGGGCGGCGAAGAACTCGTCGAGATTGGAGGACCAGATGGAGAGGAAGCGGAGCCGCTCCATCATCGGGAAGTCGGCCCGCCGGGTCTGCTCGAGGACCCTCCGGTTGAATCGCAGCCAAGAAAGTTCCTGTTCGATGAGCACGGGCCTCCCCCGGAGAGCCGACACTTCACCACACCCTGCGTGACGGGAGTGTGACGATGGGGGCCAGGAACCCTCCGGGGAGGCCCCGGCCGCCCCCCTCCTGCCGGGGTTCCGGGCACCCGTTTGCACGCTTTTGCGGCAGATTTCGCCCGGAATCCGGGCCGATCGGGGCCAGGAAGCGTCGAGATGAGGCAGGCCTCTTGCAAAGGCAATAAGGTCGCCCCATGCGCCTCCTCCTCCAGCACGACACCGTTTACCGGTTCCCACGCCCGGCCGCGCTAGGGCCCCACCAGATCCGTCTGCGCCCGGCAAGCCACGCCAAGGCCCGGATCGAGACCTACTCGCTCCGCGTCAGCGAACCGGCCGAGGTCCGCTGGCAGCGCGACCCCACCGGGAACCAGGTGGCCCACGTCACCTTCCCGAAGGGCACCCTGCTGCCGGAGCTCTCGGTCCAGGTGGAGATGGCCGTGGACATCCGGCCGGTGAACCCCTTCGACTTCTTCGTGGACGACCGGTGCGAGGAGACGCCCTTCGCCTACCCGGAGGAGGTCCGGCCCGAGCTCGCGCCCTTCCTCGACCTCGAGGACCCGTCGCTCGCCGGGGGGCCGCTCCTCCAGGCCTTCCTCGACGAGGCGCCGGCCTCGGGCCGGACCATCCCTCTCGTGGTGGAGCTCAACCGGCTCGTGAACGAGCGGACCCGCTACGTGATCCGGGAGGAGGCGGGGGTCTGGACGCCGGAGGAGACGCTCCGGCAGGGCAGGGGAAGCTGCCGCGACTCGGCGGTCCTGCTCGTGGCGGCGCTGCGCTCCCGGGGGCTCGCGGCCCGCTTCGTGTCCGGCTACCTCATCCAGCTCACCGACGAGGGGATGATCCCGGACGAGCCCCGGGGCGTGGGGCGCGACGTGGTGGACCTGCACGCCTGGGCCGAGGTGTTCCTCCCCGGCGCCGGCTGGATCGGCCTCGACGCCACCAGCGGCCTCCTCTGCGGGGAAGGGCACATCCCGCTGGCCTGCGCGGCGCGCCCGGCGCTGGCCGCACCGGTGATCGGCACCTCCGACGTGGGGGCCGATTCCTTCGCCTTCTCGATGCGGGTCATGCGGCTCGGCCACGAGGCCCGCCCGACCACGCCGTACTCCGAGGAGACCTGGCAGGCGCTCCTCGTCGCGTCAGACCGGGCCGACGCGACGCTCGCCGGGGCGGGCCTGACCCTCACCGTGGGCGGGGAGCCCACCTTCAACTCGCGCCTACACCCCGAGGCGCCGGAGTGGCGCACCGCGGCGCTCGGCCCCACCAAGTGGGAGCAGGGGCTGGCGCTGGCCTTCGAGCTGCGCGACCGGATGGCCCCGGGCGGCGTGGTCCTGCGCCGCGAGGGGAAGTGGTACCCCGGAGAAAGCCTGCCGCGCTGGGCGCTCGACGTGGTGGCGCTGAGGGGCGGGGCCCGCCTCTGGACCGGGGCCGGAACGCGCCGGTCGGCCACGCCGGCCGCCGCCGAGGCCCTGGCGCGGGCCATCGCCGGGAAGCTGGGCGTCGGCGCCGACACGGCGCTCCCGGCCTTCGAGGACCCCTGGCAGTACGTCCGGGACGAGGCCGACCTTCCACCCGGGGTGAATCCCCTGAAGGCCGACCTGGCCGACGGGGAGGAGCGGCGCAGGCTGGCCCGCGTCCTCGACCACGGTCTCCGGAACCCGGTGGGCTGGGCGCTCCCACTGGCGCGCGGCGAGTCGGGCTGGCGCACCGACACCTGGGAGTTCCGCCGCGAGGCGCTCTTCCTCATCCCCGGCGACGCGCCTGCCGGGCTGCGCCTGCCGCTCAAGTCGCTGGGCGGCCCGTTGCCGCCCCCGGAGGCCCCCGAGCCGCCCTACGTCGTCGATCCGCGCACCGAGGAGGTCGCCGAGGCGCGACGCAGGGAGGAGGAGGAGCGCGCCGAGCTGGTCGGTCGGCAGGCCGCCGTCTCCCGGCAAATGGCGCCTCCCCGCCTCCCGGCCGTGCGCACCGCGCTCTGCGTCGAGCCGCGCGGGGGCGAGCTCTACGTCTTCCTGCCCCCCACGGCCACGGCCGCGCACTTCGTCGAGCTGGCCCGTGCCGTCGATGCCGCCGCCCGCGAGACCGACCTCGAGGTCCGGCTGGAGGGCTACCCGCCCCCCTGGAGCCCCGAGGTGATCCGCTTCTCGGTGACGCCCGACCCGGGCGTGCTCGAGGTCAACGTCCAGCCCACCGGGAGCGGCCGGGCCTGCGCCGAGCAGATCGAGCAGGTCTTCGACGCCGCGCTCCACACCGGCCTCCACTCCGAGAAGTACATGCTCGACGGGCGGCAGGAGGGCTCGGGGGGCGGCAACCACATCACC
The DNA here is from genome assembly GCA_963828255.1 of uncultured delta proteobacterium. GTDB lineage: Bacteria > Myxococcota > Myxococcia > Myxococcales > Anaeromyxobacteraceae > CAIOAK01. The sequence goes on from CAWHDZ010000016.1 coordinate 4,972, forward strand.
CTGGGTGGCCCGCGTCCGCTCCAGAGCCCCTTCGTGGTCCGCCCGGACCTCCTCGCCAGCCTGGTCACCTTCGTCCAGCACCACCCGGCCATGTCGTACCTCTTCACCGGGCTCTTCGTCGGCCCGACCTCGCAGGCGCCGCGCGTGGACGAGGCCCGGAACGACTCCCTCTACGAGCTCGAGATCGCGCTGGCGCGCCTGGGCGACCGGAGCCAGCCGGCCCCGCCCTGGCAGGGGGACTGGCTGCTGCGGAACCTGCTCGTGGACGTGGCCGGGAACGGCCACCGGGCCGAGATCTCCATCGACAAGCTCTTCGACTGGAGGAGCGGCCACGGACGGCAGGGGCTGGTGGAGTTCCGCGCCTTCGAGATGCCGCCCCATCCGAGAATGGCGGCGGCGCAGGCCATCCTGGCCCGGGCGCTGGTGGCCGCCTTCTCCAGGGCCCCGTACGCCCACGGGCTGGTGCGCTGGGGCACCGAGCTGCACGACCGGTTCCTGCTGCCCTTCTGGCTGTGGCGCGACATGGAGGACGTCCTCGCCTTCCTCGAGGACCGCGGCGTCGGCCTCCCGCGCGAGGTCTACCGCCCCTTCGTGGAGTTCCGTTGCCCGGTGGTCGGGCGGCTCCAGGTCGGAGGCGTGGCCGTCGAGGTGAGGAACGCGCTCGAGCCCTGGCCGGTGCTGGGCGAGGAGCCCGGCGCCGGCGGCACCTCCCGCTTCGTCGACTCCTCGATGGAGCGGATCGAGATCCACGCCGAGGGGCTCGAGTCCGAGCGCTTCGACGTGCTGGTGAACGGCCTCGTGGTCCCGCTGCGCGCCACCGGCACGGCTGGGGAGCACGTGGGCGGGGTGCGCTTCCGGGCCTGGGCGCCGCCCTCGTCGCTCCAGCCCCACCTGGGCATCCACCACCCCCTGCGCATCGACCTGTTCGACCGCTGGGCCGGGCGCTCGCTGGGCGCCTGCGCCTACCACGTCTGGCACCCGGAGGGGCAGGCCTACGAGGCCCCGCCGCTCACCCGCTTCGAGGCCTCGGCGCGCCGCGCCGCGCGCTTCACCGAGGAGGGGCCGCTCCCGCTCGGCACGACGCCCGTCGCCACCCGGCCGCACCCCGAGTACCCACACACCCTGGACCTCCGGCGCTACGCCGGCGATCACCCCATGCCCGAGTGGGACGAGGACGAGGAGTAGCGCCCGTGCAGGAGTTGCACTCCGAGTGTCGCGCGCAGGACGAGGTGCTGCGAGGCGCCGGGCTCGAGATCTGGCTGGGGGCGGAGCCCACCTTCACCGATCGGTCATCCCAGGATCCGCACTGGCTCTGGAAGGCGGAGGGGGGCGACAAGGAGGACCGTGCCGCCGCGCTCCTCCAGGAGCTGCTCGGGAGCCTGGCCGCCTCCTTCCGGCTCGAGCGCCCCGAGGGGCGCCTCTACCCGGGCGAGGAGAAGCCGCGCTTCTGCCTGGGGGCGTTCTACCTTCCCCGCGGCGGCGGGGAGGAGCGCTGGCTCACGGTCGCCCCCGACCCGGGCGTCGTCGAGGTGAACCTGGCCCCGGCCCCCGACCTGGTCACCTTCGCCGAGCACGTGGGCTCGGTCTACGCGGCGGCGGCGGCGGCGGGGCTCTCGCCGGAGCGCTTCCGCTGGAACGGCCACGCCGGCGACTCGGGGGGCGGGGGGCAGATCACCCTGGGTGGACCTTCCCCGGAGCGGAGCCCGTTCTTCCTGCGCCCCCGGCTCCTGCCGTCGCTGGTGCGCTACCTGAACCACCACCCGTCCCTCTCGTACGCCTTCGCCCCGGAGTGCGTGGGCAGCGCCGGGCAGGGGCCGCGCCCCGACGAGGGGGTCCGCGAGCGCTTCGACGAGCTGGGGGTGGCGCTCGACCGACTGGCCCAGCGCGACGCGCCGGGGGCGGAGGAGCTCTGGACCTCGCTCGCGCCGCTCCTCGTGGACGCGTCGGGCAACTCCCACCGGGCCGAGGTCAACGTCGAGAAGCTCTGGAACCCGCACCTTCCCGGGCGCGGCAAGATGGGCGTGGTCGAGCTCCGCGCCCTGCGCATGCCCCCCACCCCGGAGCGGCTGCTGGCGCTGGGCGCCCTCTTCCGCGCCGTGGCCGCCAGGCTCGCTCGCTCGCCTTTCGAGGAGCCGCTCCTCGACTGGGGTCCGGAGCTGCACGACCGGGCCTCGCTGCCCCACTGGCTCGGGCAGGACCTGGCCGGCGTGATGGCCGACCTGGCCGAGCACGGCCTCGCCCCCGGGAAGAAGCTCCAGTCCTGGCTGGCACCCGAGGCGCCCGAGCTCGCCCGGGTGGAGCACGCCGGAGGCACGCTCTCCGTCCGGAGGGCCACGGACTTCTGGCCGCTCATGGGGGACGTGGCCTCGCAGGAGGGCTCCACCGCGCGGCTCGTGGACGCGAGCTCCGAGCGGCTCGAGCTGCTCGTCACCTCGCCCGGCACCGGTCCGGGGCGCCTCTCCGCCCAGGGGGTGGAGGTGACGCTGGAGGCCGCCGGGGGGCCGCTCCACGTCGGCGCCGTCCGCTACCGCGCCTTCGCGCCCTCACCCGGGCTCCACCCCGGCCTCGGCCCCCACGACCCGCTGGTGCTGGAGTGGGAGCGGCGCGGCGAGGGAGTCCGCATCGAGCTGCACGGCTGGAAGCCGGGCGGGGGGGGCTACGACGTGCTCCCCGCCGACGCCGCCGAGGCCGCGCTGCGCCGGGAGGAGCGGGTGGTGGTCCGCCCGGGCCGGTTCCGCACCCCCTTGCGCGCCCCGTCGGCGCGCCTCACCCTGGACCTTCGCCGCCTGAAGGCGGCCCTGCCCACCTGAGAGACGCCGGAGGCCCCATGGACCCCGCCACGCCGCTCCTCGCCGATTACCGCGGACTTCCCGGCACCTGGGACGAGCTGTTCACGGAAAGTGGAGCACCGCGCCCGGCCTTCCGCAGGGCCTTCGACGCCCTCGACGTCCACACCCGCGCCGGGTTCGCGGTCTGCCAGGGGCTGGCCGAGCGGGCGCTGCTGAACCAGGGGGTCACCTTCTCGGTCTACTCCGACCAGCGGGGAACCGAGAAGATCTTCCCCTTCTGCCTGGTGCCGCGCATCGTCTCGGCCCCCGACTGGGCCGCGCTGGAGCGGGGGCTCGTCCAGCGGGTGCGGGCGCTCGAGCTCTTCCTGGCCGACCTCTACGACGGGCAGCGCATCCTCGCCGACGGCGCGGTGCCGGCAGATCTGATACTGGCCTCGAAGAGCTGGTTTCCCCAGCTCCGGGGCGTGCGGCCGGTCGGCAACGTGCGCATCCACATCGGCGGGATCGACCTGGTGCGGGATCCCAGGGGAGTCTGGCGCGTCCTGGAGGACAACCTGCGCACGCCGTCGGGCGTCTCCTACGTGCTGGAGAACCGCATCATCTCGAAGCGGGTCATCCCCGACGTCCTCGACGCCGCCCGCGTCGAGCCGGTGGACGCCTACCCGGCGCGGCTGGCCGAGTCGCTGCGGTCGGTCTCGCCGGTGGACCCGGACGAGACCTCGGCGGTGGTGCTCACCCCAGGCCCGTACAACTCGGCCTACTTCGAGCACAGCTTCCTGGCCCGCACCATGGGGCTCGAGCTGGTCCAGCCGGCCGACCTCTTCACCGAGCGTGACCGGGTCTTCTGCCGGACCACCCGCGGGCCCCGCCCGGTCCACGTCATCTACCGGCGCATCGACGAGACCTACCTCGACCCGGAGGTCTTCCGCCCCGACAGCCTCCTCGGCGTCCCGGGGATCCTGCGGGCCTGGGCCAAGGGAAACGTGGCGCTGGCCAACGCGCCCGGCAACGGCGTCGCCGACGACAAGGCGGTCTACCCCTTCGTGCCCGACATCATCCGCTACTACCTCTCCGAGGAGCCGCTGCTGGCCCAGCTCGACACCTGGGTCTGCGCCCGGGAGGACGACCGGCGCTTCGTGCTCGACAACCTCGGCGACCTGGTGGTGAAGGCGGTGGACGAGGCCGGAGGCTACGGGATGCTCATGGGCCCGCAGGCCACGAAGGCGGAGATCGAGGAGTTCCGCAAGCGCGTCCTGGCCGAGCCGCGCAAGTACATCGCGCAGAAGCGGCTCGAGCTCTCCACCTGCCCGACCTGGGTGGAGGCCAAGGGGCAGGTCGAGCCGCGCCGGGTGGACCTGCGCCCCTACGTCCTGAACGGGCGCGACGGCCCCTGGGTGCTGCCGGGCGGGCTCACCCGGGTGGCCCTCAAGGAGGGCTCCTACGTGGTGAACTCGAGCCAGGGCGGCGGTTCCAAGGACACCTGGGTGCAGAAGCCGGAGGCCACATGATCTCCCGCGTCGCCGATCACTGCTTCTGGCTGGGCCGCTACCTCGAGCGCGCCGAGTCCACCGCGCGCGTGCTGGGGGTGACCCGCAACCTGGCCCTCGACGTGGGGCTGAACCCGCGCCACGTCTGGCTGCCGGTCATCATCGTGTCGGGCGAGCAGGAGCGCTACGCGGAGTCGGGGCAGGGGCGCACCGACGACGGCGAGCGGGTGCAGGACTACATGACCTGGGACGACGACAACCCCAGCTCCATCGTCAGCGCGCTCTCGGCCGCGCGCGACAACGCCCGCTCCATCCGCGAGGTGGTGAGCCTGGAGACCTGGGAGGCGCTCAACGCCATCTACCTCTGGATGGGCAGTCCGCGGGCGCGCGTCGAGTGGCGCGAGGACCGGCACTCCTTCTACCGGCGCATCCGCACCTCGATGCAGTCGCTGCAGGGCATCGTGCGCGGCACCATGCTCTTCGACGACGCCATGCACTTCATGCTGCTCGGCACCATGCTGGAACGGGCCGGCCAGACCGCCCGCATCCTCGACGTGCACCACCACGCCTTCCAGGCGCTGGGATCCCACGAGGTCATCGAGACCGCGCTCTGGCTGGCCCTGCTGCGCGCCTGCTCCGGCTTCGAGCCCTTCATGAAGGTGCACCGGGGGCGGGTCAGCCCCGCCGCGGTGGCCCGCTTCCTGGTGGTGGACCCCATCTTCCCCCGCTCGGTCCGGTTCGCCCTGCGGGCGGCGGTGTCCCGCTTCGAGCGGCTCCGCCCTCCCGACCAGACCGACCTCCCCGGGGCGCGCAGCGCGGCGCGGCTCACCGCGCTGGCCAGCTGGGTGGCCGCGCTCGACAAGGACTTCGACGTGGCCGGGCTGCACGAGCTGCTCACCCACGTGGTGGACGAGACGGCCGCGATCGCGGGCGTCATCGGAAGCGAGCTCCTGGGGTATGCTCCGGGTCCCGCGGCCGAGATGTCGGCCCAGTGACCCTGCCCACGAGAAATGCCCAACCTCCTCGCGATGTCCTTCGAAGGCGAGCTCGCGCCCTCCTTCGACCTCCGCTGCCTGTCCCAGGGCGAAGTCCCCCCCGACGGATGGGGCATCGGCTACTACCCGGGCGGTGAGCCCGCCGCGGCCCTGCTCAAGGAGCCGGCCCCGCCGAACGGCTCGATCCGCTCCGAGCTCATCAAGGCCTGGGAGCACCTCGAGTCCTCCATCTTCCTGCTCCACGTCCGGCGGGCCACCTGGGGCGCCATCTCCGACGCCAACACCCAGCCCTTCCTGCGGGCCTGGGGGAAGCGGGAGTGGCTCTTCGGCCACGCCGGGTCGCTGCGCGCCCGGCTCGAGCTGCGGGCCGGGGCGCCCTTCGAGCCCGTCGGAGCCACCGACACCGAGCTCATCTTCTGCGAGCTGATGAACCGCTTCGCCGAGCGGGGCTGGAAGAGCATGGGAGAGGCCGATCCCCAGATCTTGCTGGAGTGGCTGGGGAGGATCAACGAGAGCGGCAACCTGACCTGCGTGCTCACCGACGGCCACGACGTGGCGGTCTACTCCGACCGGGAGTCGGCGGGCATCTGGATGTGGGAGGTGCTCCCGCCCTACGACCGGCTCACCTTCGGCGACACCGAGCTGCTCGTGGACCTGGGCAAGCGCGGGGTGAAGAGCCGCAAGGGCGTGATCGTGAGCTCCCATCCACTTCAAGTGAACGGAGAGGAGCAGGAGTGGCGGGCCGTCCCGCCCGGCCACCTGGTCATGCTGCGGCAGGGCGCGGTGCGCGACGTGATCGCCCCCCTGGTCATCCCCCAGGGACACCCGGCGCTGCCCGGAACGGCGCGGAGGCAGATGCCCCGCCCCGCCAAGGCGGAGCCCCGCCGCTACCGGGTCACCCACCGGACGTCCTACCAGTACGACAAGCCCATCGAGCGCTCCAGCCACGTCTTCAAGCTCTTCCCCGCCTCCGACCGGCTGCAGCGGCTCATCTCCCACGACCTCTCGGTCTCGGTGGAGGGGCATTACCGCGACTACGACGACGTCTTCGGCAACCGGGCCCGCCGCATGGACGTGGAGACGCCCTACGACCGGATGACCATCGTGGCCACCTCGCAGGTGGAGGTGCTCGACACCGACCCGCTCTCCTACCGGCCGCTCCACCAGCGGGCGCAGATCCCGGTGGTCTGGATGCCCTGGCACCAGCAAGTGTTGCAGCCCTTCCTGCTCCCGCCCGAGCTGGCCGAGACCGAGCTGAAGGAGCTCAGCGAGTACGCCATGAGCTTCGCGGTCCGCAACGACTTCGACCTGCTCGACACCCTCCTCGACCTGAACCAGTCGATCTACCAGGAGTACAAGTACACTCCGGGTGCAACGACGGTCTACACCACCCCCTTCGAGGTCTACGCCAACCGCCGCGGGGTCTGCCAGGACTTCACCACCCTCTTCATCTGCCTGGCCCGGCTGCTCGGGCTGCCGGCCCGCTACGTCTGCGGCTACCTCTGGACCGGCCCGAAGCACGAGAACCAGCGGCAGGCCGAGGCCTCCCACGCCTGGGCGCAGGTCTTCCTCCCCGAGGCGGGGTGGAAGGGCTTCGACCCCACCAACGGCGTGCTCACCCAGACCGACCACATCCGGGTGGCGGTGGGTCGCAGCTACCGGGACGCCACGCCCACCTCCGGGACGATCTTCGTGGGGGGCGGCGGGGAGAAGCTCGAGGTGGAGGTGCAGGTGACGGCCGAGCCTTCAGGCGAGGCCCCCACAGGCGAGGCTTCAGCCGAGCCAGATCCCGCATCCACCCGGATCCAGTCCCAGTCCCAGCGCTAGATCCCGAAGAATCCCAGCCCCAGCCGCGACATCCCGCCCGCCGCCGTCCCCAGCACCACGCCGACCGCGACGTCGAGCGGGTAGTGGGCGCCCATGTAGACGCGGGACATCCCGATCCCCAGCGCCAGCAGCAGCGCCGCCGGCCCGATCCCGAAGGGCGCGCCGGCCAGCGCCACCGCCGCCGCGAAGGCGGCCGTGGTGTGCCCCGACGGGAAGGAGAAGCGGTCCGGGTTCTCGGCCAGGGCCTCGAAGCCCACGATGGCCGAGGTCGGGCGCGGACGGTGGAGCGAGCGCTTGAGCGTCTGCGAGAAGAGTGTCCCGAGAAGCGCAGCGGCTGCCAGCCGGGCCCCCAGGACGGTGAAGTGCGCGCCCGCGGACAGGAGGACCAGGACGACGATGGTCCAGGACGAGGTGTCGCCCGCGCGGGTGAGGGCCTTCGCCAGGCGCGTGCGCCACGGTCCGTGAAGCCGGCGCGCCGCGACGAGGAGCCGCTCGTCGATCGCGAGGAGCCTGGCCAGACGACCCACGGGAAGCGAGAGGTCCGGCGCTGCCGGGCTCTCGTACTGGGTGGTCTCGCGCAGCTCGCTCACGGGTGGATCATGCCCTCCCGGCGGCCTTCCTGCATGAACCCTGGGTCACGTCTCCGTGACGGTTTCCGGCGCCGGAATCGGCCCGGATCACCCGGGGTTCACGGCATGTAGACAAGGAACCGACACCGGATCCCGCCGTTCTGGACCTCGAACACGCGGTCCGGCGTGCCCGGGAGGGACCGCGCGACGGCCACGTCGCCCGCCAGGACACCGACCGTCCAGCCGGGGAGGCGCGCGAGGAGGGAGCCGAGCGCCCGCCAGGACTCCTCGACCTCGCGGTCGAGCCGGATCCCGTAGGGCGGGTTCACCAGGCAGACGCCCGGCCCCGGCGGCGGCGACACGCCGGCGGCGTCGCGCCGCTCGATCCGCACGAAGCGTTCCATCCCGGCCGCCTCGGAGTTCTTCCCGGCCAGCCGGACCGCGCCCCCGTTGCGGTCGGAGGCGAGGACCGGCGCCGGCGGATCGCGGGAGAGCGCGGAGAGCCGTTCGCGGACATCCCCGGTGCGGGCCGCGTCGTGCCCCGGCCAGCCCTCGAAGGCGAAGGTGCGACCGAGCCCGGGAGCGCGGCGGCCGGCCAGGAGCGCCGCCTCGACGGCGATGGTGCCCGACCCGCACATGGGGTCGAGGAAGGGCAGCGTCCCGTCGTATCCCAGCTCGAGGAGCAGTCCTGCGGCGAGGCTCTCCCGCAGCGGCGCGGCGCCCACCCGGGCCCGCCAGCCCCGCTTGAACAGGGGCGCGCCGGCCGCGTCGGCGGAGAGGGTGGCGCCGTCCCCCTCGCGCCGCGATTCCAGCTCGACGCCCGGCATCCGGTGGGCGAGCTCGCGGCGCGCCGCGAGGACTCCGGAGGCCGGCCCCTCCCAGAGCCGGGCCTTCACCGCGTCGGCGGCCCGCGACCCCAGGCAGGCGACGGCCCAGGCGTCCCGCCCCACGGCCTCGGCTCCCCCTGCCAGGGCGCGCGCGGAGAGACCGAGCCCGTCGAGCTCGCGGGCCAGGGCCGGCTCGAGCCCGGGTGCGCAGGCTGCGAAGATCCGCTGGGTGGTCTCGTCACTCACGGTGCGGGTGGCTGCTCCACCCGCGGGAGGGGAAGCCGGGCGAGCATCTTCAGGAAGAGCGCGCGCAGGATCCAGGTGGCGAGCGGCGCGACGATGAGCCAGGCCACCATGGCCCGGGCGTTGGCGTCGGCGTAGCGGACCACGGTCGGCCAGATGCCCACGGTGAGCTCGGCCTGGATCTGCTCGATCGAGAAGGGGACCGGCGGCCCTCCGGTGAGCCAGGCCCCGGCCTGGAAGAAGGGGACGAAGAGCAGGATCTGGAGCGGATAGGCCAGGTAGTTCGCCGCCACCACCGCGACGTGGTTCAGCCGCAGGACGACCGAGACGGCCAGCGCGAAGAGGGTGGTGATCCCCAGGACCGGCATCGCCGAGATCACCACGCCCAGCGCGAGCGAGAGGGCCAGCTTGGCCGGGGTCACCCCCTGCCAGAGTTGCTGCTTCACCGGTTCCACCACCCGGCGGCGGAGCGCCTCCTTCAACCCGTCCATGGGTCCTTCATAATCCCGATCCCCTCGCGGAAACCGCCAACTTGGGGTACATCCGCGCCCGTCATGATCTCGGTACAGGACGTCACCAAGGCCTTCGGCCCCAAGAAGCTCTTCGAGGACGTGAACGTCACGTTCTCCCCCGGCCGCCGCTACGGTCTCACCGGCCCCAACGGCTCGGGCAAGTCCACCTTCATGAAGATCCTCTCCGGCGACGAGGACTCGGACACCGGCCAGGTCCACCGCCCCAGGCGGCTCGGCATCCTGCGCCAGGACCACTTCAAGTACGACGAGGACCGGGTCATCGACGTGGTCCTCATGGGCAACGGGGTGCTCTGGAAGGCCATGAAGGAGAAGGACGACATCCTGGCCCAGGCCGACATCTCCGAGGACGACGGGCACAAGCTCGCCGAGCTGGAGGGGGTCATCGGCGAGGAGGACGGCTACGAGGCCGAGGCCCAGGCCGCCGAGCTTCTCCAGGGGCTCGGCATCGCCAACGGCTGGCACGACCAGCCCATGAAGAGCCTGGCCGGGGGGTTGAAGCTCCGGGTGCTGCTCGCCCAGGCGCTCTTCGGGAACCCCCAGGGGTTGCTCCTCGACGAGCCCACCAACAACCTCGACCTCGACTCGATCCGCTGGCTGGAGCGCTTCCTCCACGACTTCGAGGGCGTGCTCGTCACCATCAGCCACGACCGCCACTTCCTCAACTCCATCTGCACCCACATCGCCGACATCGACTACGAGGCCATCATCACCTACACGGGTGGCTACGACGACATGGTCCGGCAGAAGGGGCAGGTCCGGAACCGCATCGAGTCGGAGAACGCCGAGAAGAAGAAGAGGATCGAGCAGCTCCAGGAGTTCGTGGCCCGCTTCTCGGCGGGCACGCGGGCCTCGCAGGTGCAGAGCCGCAAGGGGCAGATCCAGAAGCTCAAGCTCGACGACCTGAAGCGCTCCAACATCCAGGCCCCCTTCATCAAGTTCGAGGTCAAGGCGCCGAGCGGCCGGCAGACGCTGGAGATCCGTGATCTCGAGAAGCGCTTCCACGGCAACGAGGTGATCCAGTCACTCACCGCCCTCGTCACCCGGGGTGAGAAGATCGCCGTCATCGGCCGGAACGCGGCGGGCAAGTCCACCCTGGTGAGGCTCTTGGTCGGCGACCTCGAGCCCAGCGCCGGGAGCGCGAGGTGGGGGCACCAGGCCATCCCCGGCTACCTGCCGCAGGACCACGCCGGCCTCATCAAGCCCGGCACGACCGCCTTCGGCTGGCTGCGCGAGCAGGAGGACAAGCTCTCCAACGAGGAGATCTCCGGCCTGCTCGGGCGGATGCTCTTCTCCGGCGAGGAGCGCATGAAGCCCACCGCCACCCTCTCCGGCGGCGAGACGGTGCGCCTCCTCATGGCCAAGCTCATGATGGACAAGCCCAACGTGCTGGTCCTCGACGAGCCCACCAACCACCTCGACCTCGAGGCCATCGCCTCGCTCTCCGAGGGGTTGAAGCGTTACGAGGGCACGGCCATCTTCGTGACCCACGACCAGCAACTCGTGGACGAGGTGGCCACGCGGATCTGGCACGTGAGGGCGGGGGAGCCGGTCAACGACTTCCCGGGAACCTTCGCCGAGTATCTCGAGAAGCACCCCGACCTGGCGGCCGAGCACCGGTAGCCGCGCCGCCGGGGGCCGGGGGCCGGGCGTCAGCGGGCGAAGAAGGCCGGAACCTCGACGAGCGATCGGATCTCCACCTCCGGAGCGCCGGGCAGGCGATCCGGGGGGAGGGCGAGCCGGTTGCACCAGGCCACCCGGAAGCCGAAGGCGCTCGCGCCGTGGGCGTCCCAACCATTGGCGGAGACGAAGCCGATCTCCCCGGGCAGCAGGTCGAGCGACCGCGCCGCCATCGCGTAGACCTCGGGTGAAGGCTTGTAGACGGCCACCTCCTCCACCGAGAGCACGTTGTCGAGGAGCACGTCGAGCCGCGCGTTGCGGATTCCGGCGTCGAGCATGCCGGTGGACCCGTTGGAGAGGACCGCCAGCTGCAGCCCCTGCTCCCGCAGCGCCTGGAGCGCCGGGCGCGCGTCGGGGTAGGCCTCGAGATGGAGGTAGAGGTCCATGAGCCGCTTGCGCAGCGCCGGGTCGTGGATGTCCATGGCCTGAAGCGCGTAGTCGAGCGCCTCGCCGGTGACCTGCCAGAAGTCCACGTGGCGGCGCATCAGGCTGCGCAGCCAGGTGTACTCGAGCTGCTTGCGGCGCCAGAGATCGGAGAGGGAGCGCCAGCGGTCGCCCAGGGCGTCCCCGGCCCGCTCGGCGGCGGTGTTGAAGTCGAGAAGGGTCCCGTAGGCGTCGAATACGACGGCGCGGACCGTGGCCATCCCGGAATCCTAGCGCTATCCTGCGCCTCCCGTCATGCGCCGCCGCGTCATCCTCGCCGGGCTGGTCGTCGCCGCGGTCGCGGCGCTCCTCCTCCTCGCCCCCACCCGGGCCTGGCTGGACGGGCTTTCCGGCTGGGCGCGCGCCGCCGGGCCGGCCGGCGTGGCGGCCTTCGCGCTGGCCTACGCCGCGGGGTCGGTGCTGGTGCTGCCGGTGTGGCCGCTCACCGTTGCGGCCGGTGTGGCCTACGGGGCGTGGTGGGGCTTCGCCCTGGCGCTCCCGGCCGGCGCGGCCGGGGCGACGCTGGCCTTCCTGGCCGGGCGGACGCTCTTCCGGGAAGCGGTGGCCAGTCGGGTGGCCCGGGACCCCCGCCTGGCGGCGATCGACGAGGCGGTCTCGCGGCAGGGGGCGTTCCTGGTGGTGCTCCTGCGCCTCTCTCCGTTCGCGCCCTACAACGTGGTGAACTACGCGCTGTCGGCGAGCCGGCTGGGCGTCGTCGCGTTCGCCGGCGCGTCGCTCGTGGGCATGGCGCCCATCACCTTTGCCTGGGCGTGGGCCGGAGCGACGTTCGGGAGCCTGGAGGGGGTCGCGGGCCGGCCTCCGGCGGGGCCGGCGGAGCAGGCCCTGCGGTGGGCGGGGCTCGCGGCCACGGTGGCGGTGGTCGTGCTCCTCGGGCGGATGGCGCGCAAGGCGCTGGCGGCACGGGCGCCGAAGTAGACGGCGCAGTCCTCGCGCACGACCGGGTTCCTGGTGAACAGGTCCATGTGCGCGTCGCCGTAGACCTGGCGCGCGGCCTCGAGATTGTGATTCTTGCACAGGATCCTCGTGTTACTCACAGTGGATGACCCACCTCGTCCCCGCGGAACGACGTGGTCGATCTCCAGCCGCACCGTCGAGCCGCAGACTCCACCTCCAACCACTGGCCATTGGCACTTCCCCTCGTCCCGCTTCACGACCTCCCGCTTCACCCTGAGCGGAACGCTGGCCCGGCGCTTCTCCTGGGCCGCCAGCAGGAGGTCGAGGGCGGCGTCGATGACCTGTTCGTCCGTCGCCCTCGGCGTCATGTGGGACTGGCCCGCCCTGGCCCGCCTGAGTTTGGCCAGCAGTTCCCTCGACACGGTCAGGTGAATGCGGCTCTGCGAGGCGGTGAGCGGTTCGACGACGGTCTTCGACGATTCCACGACGGGGCTCGCCGGATCCCGCACCGGTTCCGGCGGCGTTGCCAAAAATTCACCCGGGTGAATCGCCGAAGTAGCTGATTTCACTGGAACGGGGATCTGGGTGACCACCGTCCTTCGCGGGACCACCGCCGCTGGTAGGATCTCCGCCGCGACCTGTTTCGCCTCCTGCTTGGAGCAGTGGAAGAACCTCGGCAGGACCACGCCCCGGTTCGCCTCGGTCATGACCTTCGCAAGCTGCAGGATACTGGTCAGGCAGAGTCGGCCGTCTCGCAGCGGTTCCACCACCTCCGGGAACCTCCCCACCAGCCGGGCCGCAACCTTCCGGTAGTGGGCCGCGCCCTCCGAAAGCTCGAGCGCCCGGACCAGGTAGTCGAAGACGTGGGCGTAGCCGAGGCGCCGGTACGAGCCCGTCCGGTCGAACTCCGCGAGGGCGACCAGGAAGTCGGCCAGGGCTCCGTGCTCGCGACGGAGCAGGTCGGCGAGGTGGCGGGAGGACTCCCGGGCGGCGGACAGGTTCGTGTCGTTCATTCCGCCACTGTCTCACGAGAATTTCGGCCCTCGCCAAACGCACCAGGACGGTCGCTGGAGCGATATTCCGTGCGGGGATCTCGAACGACGCCAGAAACTCCGCGCGCCTCTCCACGGCGAAATTCGGCGACCCCTGGGGCCTTCCTCGCGCACCCTCATCGCCGAAGCCAGATCTCACGAAATGCCTGTCAATACTGCATTATCGTATCGCCCACTTACGCCCCATCTGCCCGATGGTCCGCGCCGCGGACGATGCGGTCGCGTCCCGCGCCGCGCCCCGCTCCGGGCTGCCCGGGGGAGTTTCGTCCGGACGCAACTCGCCACCGCCGCCGGCAGGATCGCCCCGCCGCGTTTCGCGGTAGAACGTGACCATGCGCCGCAAGGTGAACCGCGACGAGGTGGCCCGCGAGCTCCTCCCCGGGAGCTCGAAGGCGCTCCTCCAGGAGCTGCACCTGCTCACCCGCGACGGGGACCTCAACGCCGACAGCCTCCGCAAGCTGAAGCAGGTGAACCACCTGGTGCGGCTCCTCTCCCCGGCGCTCGACGACGTCCTCTCCCGCTTCGGCGACCCGGTGCTGGTGGACTGCGGCTCGGGCAAGGGCTACCTGGGCTTCATCCTCTACGAGCTCGCCGTGGGACCGGCCGGGAAGGGGACGCTCCTCGGCATCGAGTCGCGCCCGGAGCTGGCCAGGGCGGCGACCGAGCGGGCCGCCCGGCTCGGCTACGACCGCATGCGCTTCCTGGAAGGCGAGGTGTCGGGCGCCCCGGTTCCGCCGCGGGTGAATCTGGTGACCGCGCTGCACGCCTGCGACACCGCCACCGACGACGCCATCGTGCTGGCGGCGCGCCACGGCGCGGATCACGTGGCGCTGGTCCCCTGCTGCCAGGCCGAGGTGGCCCGGCAGCTCGCCGACCGGCGCGGCGCCGACCCGTCCATCGCCGAGCTGCACCAGCACCCCTGGCACCGGCGCGAGTTGGGCTCCCACCTCACCAACGTGATCCGGGCGCTCTCGCTCGAGGCGCTCGGCTACCAGGTCACCGTGACCGAGCTGGCCGGCTGGGAGCACTCCCTCAAGAACGAGCTCATCCTGGGGAAGAAGACCCGCGCCGGGTCCCGGGCGGCCCTGGAGCGTCTCGAGGCGCTCCTCTCGGCGGCGGGGGTGCGGCCCAAGCTGGTGCGCGAGATCTGGGGACCGGGTCCTGGAATCGCCCCGGGATCGGCCCCGGACTCCGCAGTGTGAAGAACGGTTGCCCCGGCCCGGCCCTTCTTGTCATTCCGCGGGGGTGCGGCTATTTCTCCCGGATGCCCCCGTCTTCCCGGGTCGCGCAGGCGCTCGCCGCCGCGCTGATCCTCTCCGTGGCCGCCTGCAGGGGCGGTGCGCCCGCCCCGCGGCAGCGCCCGCCTCCGGCGGTCACCGTGGCCCCCGTCGAGGTCCGGGAGGTGCAGGTCGAGATCCGCGCTCCGGTGGACCTGCGGCCGCTCTTCCAGGCCGACGTCGGGGCGAAGACGCTCGGCTACCTCGACGCGGTGCTGGTCGATCGCGGCGACCGGGTGAAGAAGGGGCAGCTCCTCGCGGTGATCCGCCCCTCCGATCTTCCCGACCAGATGGAATCCGCCCGGGTGGCCTTCGAGAACGCCAAGGCGAACAGGGCTCGGGCCGAGGCGCTGGCCCCGTCGGGCGTGGTCTCCCAGCAGGAGCTGCAGAACGCCCAGAGCGCCCACGCCGCCGCCCAGGCCAACCTCCAGGCCATCGCCACCCGCTTCGGCGAGACCCGCATCGTGTCCCCCATCGACGGCGTGATCTCCCAGCGCCGCCTCGACCCGGGCGTGCTGGTCGGGCCGAACGCCGGCACCGGCGCCATCCTCACCGTGCAGCGAAGCGACATCCTGCGGGTCTTCGTGCCGGTGAACGAGAAGGACGCCCCCGCCGTCCGGATCGGCCAGGCCGCCACCGCCGAGTTCGACGCCCTGCCGGGCAAGCGCTACACCGGCAAGGTGGTGCGCCTCTCGCCGGCGTTCGACCCCGTCGCCCGCACCGTGGACGCCGAGGTGCACCTCGCGAACCCCGGCGAGCTGCGCCCGGGGATGTACGGCCGCGGCACCCTCATCACCGCGGTCCACCCCGCCGCGGTGGTGGTCCCGGTGGGAGCGGTGCAGATCTCCGACGGCCGCTTCTTCGCCTTCCTGGTGCAGGGCGAGAACGTGAAGCGGGTCGAGCTCCAGATCGGGGTGGACGGGGGGGACTGGTTCGAGGTGGTCGGGGGGCTCGAGGCCGGGAACGAGATCGTCACCGCGGGCACCGACACGCTCGCCGACGGTGCGGCCGTCCGCCCGGTTCGGGGGACCGATCCCTTCACGGGGAAGCCCGTCCCCGCCGCCGGGAAGTGAAGCCATGTGGCTGACACGGCTCGCACTCCGCAACCCCATCTTCATCCTGATGATGTCGCTCATGGCGCTCGCCCTCGGGTGGGTGGCCCTGACGCGGCTTCCGGTGGACCTCTTCCCCAACATCGACATCCCGCAGATCCAGGTGGCCACCTTCTACACGGGCGCCGGCCCCGGCGACGTCGAGAAGTCCATCACCGTACCCATCGAGCGCGCCGTCTCGGCCGCACCCGGCGTGAACAGGGTCGAGAGCGTCTCCAAGCAGGGCTTCTCGGCGGTGACGGTGTGGTTCCAGTACGGGGTCAACCTCGACAACGCCCAGTTCGAGGTGCAGCAGCGGGTGGCCCAGATCCTGAACACGCTGCCGCCCGGCATCGACCAGCCCTTCATCGTCAAGTTCGACGTCTCCAACATCCCGGTGGCCTTCGTCTCGATGAGCGCCGAGGGGCTCGACGAGAAGGAGCTCTACGACCTGGGCTACAACGTGGTGGAGCCCCAGCTCGAGCGCATCAAGGGCGTGGCCAGCGCCCCCATCGGCGGCGGCAAGGTCCGCGAGATCCAGGTGCTCCTCGAGAACGACGCGCTCCGCTCCCGCAACCTCACCGTGCTCGACGTGGTGAACACCGTGAGGGCCTCGAACCTGCTCCTCCCCAGCGGCACGCTCCGGGCCGGCGACCGGGACTACAACGTCTTCTCCAACACCCAGATCGGGGCGGCTCGCCCGCTGCGCGACGTGGTGATCCGCCCGGCCGGGCGCGGCGCCGGCAACGACCGGGTGGCCCCGGTGCGCATCTCCGACGTGGCCCGGGTGGTGGACGGCACCGCCGACCAGACCGAGATCGCCCGCGTGAACGGTTCGCGGGGTGTCTACTTCCGGGTCCAGAAGCAGCCCGGTGCCAACACCGTGGACGTGGTGGACCAGCTGCGCAAGGCGCTGCCCGGCCTGCGCGGCATCCCCCCCAGCGTGAAGCTCACGGTCTCCTTCGACCAGTCGGCCTACATCCGGGCCGCCATCTCGTCGCTGCTGCACGAGGCGCTCTGGGGCAGCGGCCTCGCCATCCTGGTGATCCTGGTCTTCCTCGCCAGCTGGTCGGCCACCGGGATCATCGCCATCGCCATCCCGCTCTCCATCGTGGCCACCTTCGTGCTGCTCTACTTCTCCGGCCAGACGCTCAACGTCTTCACCCTGGGTGGCCTGGCCCTGGGCGTGGGGCGGCTCGTCGACGACTCGATCGTGGAGCTCGAGAACATCCACCGCCATCTGGAGATGGGGGGCGATCGCAGGAGCGCGGTGCTGGCCGCCGCCCAGGAGGTGGCCATGCCCATCTTCGTCTCCACCATCACCACCATCGTGGTCTTCTTCCCGGTGGTCTTCCTCACCGGCGTGGCCCGCAACCTCTTCATCCCGCTGGCGCTCACCATCGCCTTCGCGCTGATGATGAGCTTCTTCGTCTCACGCACCGTGACTCCCATCCTCTGCCTGAAGTACCTGGACCGGGGCGGCCACCGCGCCGGAGGGAAGGGATTGGCCAGCCGCATCACCCGCCAGCTCGACCGGATGGACGAGGCCTACGCCCGCTCGCTCCACTGGGTGCTGCGAAACCGCGGCAAGGTGATCGTGGGGATCCTGGTCTTCTTCGTGGCCTCGATGGGGCTCGTCGGCAAGGTCGGCACCGAGTTCTTCCCGCCCACCGACGAGAGCCAGTTCCGGATCAACTTCAAGGGCCCGGTGGGCACGCGGGTCGAGCGGACGGAGGACGTGACGAAGCGCATCGAGCAGACCATCCGGGAAGTCGCTGGCCCCGCTCACGGCGGACGACGGCGGGCCGGTGGCGAGCACGGTCATCTCCACGGTGGGCCTGCCGCAGGGGCGCACCGCGCTCTTCAGCGGGAACACCGGGCCGCACTCCGGCCAGATCCAGACCTACCTGGTCCCCCACACCCGGCGATCGGTCACCGACGAGGAGGCCGCCGACAAGGTGCGCACGGCCCTGCGCGACGCCATCCCCGGGGTGCAGTCCTACTTCTTCGTGGGCGGCATCGTGCGACGGATCCTCAACTTCGGCGCCGCCGCCCCCATCGACGTCGAGATCGTGGGCTACGATCTGGAGGCCGGGAGCGCCTACGCCAGGCGCCTCCTCCCCCGGCTCCGCGCCATCAACACCGCCGACGGACGCCCCCTCCTCACCGACCTGCAGGTCTCGCGCGAGGAGAACTACCCCGAGCTCGACGTGGTCGTGGACCGCGAGAAGGCCGGCATGCTGGGCATCTCCGAGCAGCAGGTGGCCCAGACGGTGCTCGCGAGCCTGGTGGGGAACACCCAGTTCGCCCCCGTTCCCTTCACGGATCCCGGGTCGGGAAACCAGTACTTCATCAACGTGCGGCTCGCCGACGGGGGGCGCAACGAGGTGGCCGACCTGAAGGACGTGCTGGTGAAGGCCGCCGACGGCACGGTGCTGCCGCTCGCCAACGTGGCCCAGGTGAAGCGCTCGGCCGGGCCGGTCCAGGTGAACCGCAAGTACCTGCAGCGCGTCGTGGACCTCACCGCCAACACCGGCCCCGGCGTGGACCTGGGCACGGCCAGCGCGGCGGTGGAGAAGGTGCTCGACGAGGTCCCGCCGCCTGAGGGATTCACGGTGCAACTCTCCGGACAGACCGCGGCGCAGCGCGAGGCCTTCGGAAGCCTGCGCTTCGCGGCCCTCATGGCGCTGGCGCTCGTCTACATGATCCTCGCCTCCCAGTTCAAGTCGCTCCTCGATCCGCTGGTCATCATGTTCTCCGTCCCGCTGGGGGTGAGCGGGGTCTTCATCGCGCTCTGGCTGACCGGGACCACGCTCAACGTGAACAGCTTCATGGGCATCATCATGATGGTGGGGATCGTGGTGTCGAACGGCGTGCTGCTGGTGGACTTCGCCCGCGTCCTGCGCGAGCGCGGCCAGCCGCTCGTCGAGGCCACCGTGCAGGCCGGGAAGACCCGGCTCCGCCCCATCCTCATGACCACCATCGCCACCGTCGCCGGCCTGCTCCCCATGGCGCTGGGCATCGGCGAGGGCAGCGAGACCAACATGCCGCTGGCCCGCGCCGTCATCGGGGGGCTCACCGTCTCGACCTTCTTCACCCTCTTCCTCATCCCGGCGCTCTTCACCCTGCTGGCCCGGTTCGAGAAGCCGGCGCCGGCCGGGAACGGGTCCGGCCCCGAGGAGCGCTCCGTGGAGGCAGCAACGTGAGAACCATCCTGATCCTGGCGCTCGCGTCGATGCCCGCCGCTGCGCTCGCCCAGTCCCCAGGCTCATCCGGTCCTGCCGCCGGCGAGCTCCCTCCGGCGCTCGCCCCCGTGCCCGACGTGGTCCTCTCCGCCCGCCTGGGCGTTGCCGAGCCGATCCTCTTCGACGACGCCGTGAAGAGGGCGCTCGCCCACAACACCAGCGCCCTCATCGCGGCGCAGGAGATCGTCCGTGCCGAGGGGCTCATGGGGCAGGCCCGTTCCGCCTCGCTCCCGCTGGTGGTGCTGGGCGGCTCCTGGACGCTGCTCGACCACGACCGCATCCTGAGCGGCCGGCTGGTGCAGCCCGGTTCGTCGCTGCAGGGCACCGCCACGCTCACCGTGCCGCTCGTGGCCGCCTCGCGCTGGTACTCCTGGGCCCACGGCGCCGAGGGAGTCGACGTGGCCACCCTCTCCGAGGCCGACGTGCGGCGAACCGTGGCCATCACCGCGGCCCGGTCCTACCTGACGGTGGTCGCCGCGCACCGCGCCGTGGACGTCAGCGAGAGCGCCGTGAAGGTCGGCCGGGCCCACGAGGAGTTCGCGCTGGCCCGCCGGAAGGGCGGCGTCGGCAACGAGCTCGACGTGAAGCGCGCCGAGCAGGAGCGCTGGGCCGCCGAGGTCCAGCTGCAGGCCGCCCGCACCCTGCTGGCCCGCGGGCGGGAGGCGCTGGGGGTGATCTGCGGAGCCGGTGGACCGCTCGACTCCACCGGCGTGCCGAAGGTCAGGGAATACCCCGACCTGGCGCAGGCCGAGCAGGGCGTCCCGGGGCGGCAGGACGTGAAGGCCGCCGCCGGGAAGGCCCGGCTCGCCGAGGCGGTCTGGAAGGACAGCTGGTCCGACTGGCTTCCGGTGCTCATCGGCGGCATCCAGGGCTACGTGCAGACCGCCGACGTGCCTCCCACGCCCCCCTCCGGCTGGGTGGCCCAGCTGCTCCTCACCTTCCCGATCTACGAGGGCGGCCTGCGCCCGGCCCAGTCGAAGGAGCGGGGAGCGCTGGCCCGGGAGGCCGATGAGGCGCTCCAGGGGCTGCTGCGCCAGGCCCGCTCCGAGGTGCGCCTCTCCTTCGAGACCACCCGCTACGCCTACGCCGGCTACGACGCGGCAAGGCGGGGCGCCGAGAGCGCGGTGGCCGCGCTCGAGCTCGCCAACCAGGCCTACCGGGCCGGGGCCACGAGCAACCTCGAGCTCATCGACGCCGAGCGGAGGGCCCGCGACGCGGCCACCACCGCGGTGATCGCCGAGGACGCGGTCCGGCAGGCCAACCTCGACCTGCTCTCGGCGGCCGGCCGCTTTCCGTGACGCACCCGGGCGGCCTGCGCGCCATCCTGGCGATCTGGCCCTCGGTCGCCGGGGCGCTCCTCTTCCGCTACGCCGCCTACGCCGCCATGACGGCGCTGGCGCTCTGGGCCGAGCTGCGCCCGGCGCCCACGCTGCCCGACGCGGTGCTCGAGCGGCTCCCCTACGTGCCCTGGGTCGATCGGGCCAACTACTGGGTCTGGCTCTGCGTCTACCTCCCGCTCACCGTGCTGCTCCTCTGGAGCGAGCCGCGACGCTGGGTACGCTACATGATCACCGGTGGCCTGGTGTCCCTGGCCCGCGGCGTCACCATCGCGCTCACCGGCCTGGGCGTCCCCGACCCGGCCCACGCCGGGCCGGGCATCGGCGACCGCGACTTCGCGACCGCCTTCGCCGAGCTGCTCTCGCCGATCGGGGTCTTCGACCGGGGCGCCATCGCCGCCTATCTCACCAAGGACCTCTTCTTCTCCGGCCACGTGGCGACCACGTTCCTGCTCTGGCTCTACCTCCGGGGACGCCCGCGCCTCGCGCCCGTCGCGCTCGTGGCCAGCCTGGCGGTGACCGCCTCGGTGCTCCTCGCCCACCTGCACTACGCCATCGACGTGGTGGGCGCCTGGGCCATCACCTTCGCCATCTTCGTGCTGCGCGAGGGGTGGCCTACCCCTTCACCAGCCGGACCACCCCGGTCGTGATGGGCTCGAGGTAGGTCACGAGCAGCACGCCCGCCGTCATGATCACCAGGAACGGGAAGGCCTGCTTGTAGACGAAGGGCAGGGGCTTGCCGAAGCGCTGGGCGGAGAGGAAGAGGTTGAGCCCCATGGGGGGGAGCAGGAAGCCCAGCTCGAGGTTGGCCAGGAAGACCACGCCCAGGTGGACCGGGTCGATGCCGTAGGCCACGCCCAGCGGGGCCACCAGCGGCGCCACCACCACGATGGCCGAGTAGATCTCGAGGACGCTCCCCAGCACGAGCAGCACCACGTTCAGCATGAGGAGGAAGAGCGCGGGGCTCTTCACGTGGGTGGTCATCCAGTCCACCAGCTGGGTGGGGATCTCGGCGTCCACGAACCAGCTGGTGAGCCCCAGCGCCACGCCGAGCAGGATGAGGACGCTCCCCACCAGCGTGCCGGCGTCGAGGAGCACCTTGGGCAGCTGGGAGAAGGGCTTCAGGTCCCGGAAGATGACCAGCTCGACCAGCAGCGCGTAGGCGGCGGCGATGGCCGAGGCCTCCACGATGGTGGCGAAGCCGGTGAGCACCACCACGACCACCAGCGTGGGGAGCCCCAGGTCCCACTTGGCCTCCCACATGGAGCGGAACGCCTCGGCCGGCCGGAACTTCTGCCGCGGGGCCTTGAAGCGGACGCCCATCCAGACCCCGTAGGCCGCCACCAGCACGATCATGAGGATGCCGGGGACGAGCCCGCCGATGAAGAGGTCCTCGATGGCGGTCCCGGCCACCACCCCGTAGAGAATGACTGGGAGTGAAGGCGGGAAGAGCAGCCCCAGGGAGCCGGCGGCGGTGACCAGCCCGACCGAGAAGCCCTCCGGGTAGCCGTCCTCCAGCAGCGCCGGGAGGAGGAGGCCGCCCAGGGCCAGGATGGTGACGCCCGAGGCGCCGGTGAAGGTGGTGAAGATGGCCGCCACCACCACGGCCATGACCGCGAGCCCGCCGGGCATCCAGCCGAAGAGGCCGCGGTAGGCGCGCACCAGGCGCTGGGCGGCGCCCCCCTCGGCGAGGATGTAGCCGGCCACGGTGAGGAGCGGGATGGCCGCCAGGGTGGGGGAAGAGACCAGCGTGAAGGTCTGGGTGGGGACGGCGGCCACCGGCGTCATGTCCTTCACGAAGAGCACCATGGCGAGGCCCGCCATGCCCACGAAGACCGGGGCGCCGAGCAGGAAGGCCAGGCCCACCGCCGTGCCGAAGGTCCAGACCAGCGCGCCGGGCGTGGCCAGCGGCCCGAGCAGCTTGCCGAACCCCGCCGCCAGTGCGGCGAACCCCCGCCCGGGCGCACCCAGCGCGTCGAGCGGCCAGGAGCCGGGGTCGGGGAGCGAGGCCTCGCTCCAGAGGAAGGTGAGAAAGACCACCGAGAGGCCGGCCAGCCTGAGGAGCCAGCGACGGGAGACCGGGGGCGTCCGCCAGGCGAAGACCACCGACATGCCGGCCAGCGTGACCGGCATCACCAGCATGCTCCACCAGAAGGGGATTCCCCCCACCACCATCCGCGACTCGGCCTCGACGTGGACGAGGCGCGCCGAGGCATAGGCCAGGACCGCGGTCACGGCCGCCGCCACCCAGCCGGTGAAGACCTTCACGGCCTCCCGGGCCGGGCCGTCCGGGAAGAGATCGAGGGTGGTGAGGTGGAGGTGCTTGCCGGACCGGGCGGCGAGCAGCGCTCCCAGGAAGCCGATCCAGAGGGTGAGGTGCTGCACGAGGACGGTGGCGCTGGGGATCGACTCGCCGGTGACGCGCCGCCACGTGGACGAGACCACCGGAAGCGTGACCATGGCGAGCAGCACGACCACCACGACGAGGTCGCCGACCCACGTCGCACCGCCCCGCACGAGCCGTCCGGCGCGCCGCAGCGGTCCCGGAGTCCCGGCCGGACCGGGCTCCCCGCCCCCCGGAGGGGTCGTGGCGTCGGGTGGAATGGATGGAGTGCTCATGAGTTGCGTCACAAGAAAGGAGAGACGTTGACCCCGCGCGAACCGGCGCTTAGAAGTAACACGCGAATACCCGTGAAACCCTGGAAAAATAGGCTCCTCGCCGCGGCCGTGGCGCCGCTCCTCCTCGCCGGATGCCGGACCACCGGCGCCAGGATCGCCGCGAGCGCGTTCACCGGCGCCGGTCCCACCTTCGCCCAGGACGACGACCCCGAGCTGGTCCGCGACGCGGTTCCCTTCGCGCTGAAGACGATGGAGTCGCTCCTCGCGACCATCCCCGAGGACGTCGGCCTGATGCGAACGCTCGCCGCCGACTTCACCCAGTACACCTATGCCTTCGTCCAGCAGGACGCCGACGCAGCGGAGCTGGCGGGGCTGAGCGCCGAGGCCCGGGCCGGCCGTGAGCGGGCGCGGAAGCTCTTCCTGCGGGCCCGCGAGTACGGCCTGCGTGGGCTCGACGAGCTCTACCCGGGCATCTCCACCCGCCTGCGCTCGGCGCGAGACCTCGGCCCTGCCCTCGACCGGGTGAAGAAGAAGGACGTCGACCTCCTCTACTGGACCGCCGCGGCCTGGGCGCTCGCCATCACCGACGGCAAGTCCGACATGCAGCTCGTCTCCGAGCTCCCCGCGCCGGTGGCGATGATGCGCCGCGGTCTCGCCCTCGACGAGGGGTTCGGGCAGGGCGCCTTCCACGAGTTCCTCGTCACCTACGAGGGCGGCCGGAGCGTCGCCGACGGGGGCGGGCCGGTGGTGGCGCGCCAGCACCTCGAGCGGGCGCTCGCGCTCTCCGGCGGCAACAAGCTCGGGCCGCAGCTGTCCTGGGCCGAGACCGTGCTCGTCCAGCAGCAGGACCGGGCCGCCTTCGAGACGGAGCTTCGCAGGATCATCGCCTTCGACGTCGACGGGGCGCCGGAGTACCGGCTCGCCAACATCATCGCCCAGCGGCGCGCCCGCGTGCTGCTGGCCCACCTCGACGACCTCTTCGCCTGAACCAGGAGAGACACAAAGTGAAGAAGACCCTCCTCGCGGCCGCGCTGCTCGCCCTCGCCTCTCCGGCGCTCGCCCAGCAGCAGGTCCAGATCAAGCTCGGAACGCTGGCCCCCAACGGATCCACGTGGCACGAGCTCCTGAAGGAGATGGCGGTGCGCTGGGGCGAGGCCTCCAAGGACGGCGTGAAGCTGCGCATCTACGCCGGCGGGACCCAGGGCAACGAGGGGGAGATGGTCCGCAAGATGGCGGTGGGTCAGCTGCAGGGCGCCGCCGTCACCACGGTGGGCCTCCACGACATCGCCGCCGAGCCCCAGGCCCTCACCGTCCCGCTCATGTTCGACTCGGCGGCCGAGCTGCAGAAGGCGCTGCCCATCCTCGAGCCCAAGCTCGACGCGATCCTCGAGAAGAAGGGCTACGTGCCGCTCACATGGGGCGCCATCGGGGCCATCAAGCTCTTCTGCACCAAGCCCTTCAAGACCCCGGCGGAGGCGGCCGGCGCCAAGATCTTCGCCTGGGAGGGCGACCCGGGCAGCGTCAAGGCCTGGAAGGCGGCGGGCTTCAACCCGGTGGTGCTCTCCTCCACCGACGTCATCACCTCGCTCCAGACCGGCATGATCGAGTGCATCCCCAACGTACCCCTCTACGTCCTGACGGCGCGCCTCTTCGAGAAGGCGCCCTACATGATCGACGTGAACTGGGGCTGGCTGGTCGGGGCCACGGTGGTGCGCAAGGACGCCTGGGAGAAGATCCCGGCCGACCTGCGCCCGAAGCTCCTCGCCATCGCCCGGGAGCTCGGCAAGAAGGTGGACGTCGAGGTGGCCCGGCTCAACTCCGAGGCGGTCACCGCCATGGAGAAGCAGGGGCTCAAGGTGGTGAAGGCCGACGCCGCGGCCTGGCGGGTCATGGCCGAGAAGTCGTGGCCGGTGGTGCGCGGCGAGGTGGTCCCGGCGGCCTTCTTCGACGAGGTGAAGGCCCTCCGGGACGCGCAGCGGGCCGGGAAGAAGTAGCTTCAGGCCGAAGGATCGCCGTCCGCGGCGAGGTCCGCCACGTCGCGGCGAACGTCCGCGCAGGCGAGGAGCAGGGTCAGGTGGCCGCGGGGGTAGACGCGGAGCGGCGCGTTCCAGGCCCGGGCCAGACGGGCGGCCCCTCCCACCGCGATGGCGTCGTGCAGCCCCCCGGCCACGAGGAGGCGCCCCGCCGTCGGGGTCCGGTGGAGCGGCGCGAGCCAGCCGAGCCGGCGGTCGAGCTCCTCCCCGTCCGGAACCGGCGCCCCGGCCCGGGCGGCCAGCGCGGCGTAGCGCCGGCCGATGGCCGTCTCCCGGAAGACCGCGGCCAGGTCGGCAGCGGGCGCAACCAGGGCCGCCGCGTCCACCCGCTCCGGGCCCGTGGCCGCCCAGGCCGCCACGAGACCCCCGAGCGACAGCCCGACGAGGACCACCCGGCCGCCCTCCTCGCCGGCGCGCGCCAGGCAGCCGCGGACCTCGAGGACCGAGGTCCGGAGCAGGTCGCGCGTCCGCGAAAGGTCGGGGCCGACCACCCCCTCGCCGCTGCGCTCCCCGGGCGGGGTTCGCTCCAGGTGAAGGGGGGGGACCGCGATCCAGACCTCGAGTCCCGCCGCGGCGAGCGGCCGCACCCACCCCCGAAGCAGCCCGGTGGAGCGGATCTTCCAGGGAGGCACGAGCACCGCGGTCCCGCGCCTCGCCCCGTGGGCGGGGGTCCGGCGCAGCGGCGGGAGCGGGAGGGGAGTCCCGGACGGGTCGAGGGGCAGGTCGGGTCCCGGCCTCCAGGGCGACGGGCGGCGCGCCACGCGGTCCTCGAAGGCCATGGCCAGGCGGTCCACCAGGCGGTGGAGGGCCCCGCCGCGATTCCCCCCTCCTGTCCCCTCGGGCACGGTGGAGATGGTACGCCCACCCGGGGCGGTTCACGAGGCCCGTCCGGGGACGAACCCGTGTGGCGTTTGCCCGGAGCGCCCGGGACGGATAGAGAAGGGCACCGATGCCCCGCACCTCCGAAGCCGAGCGCGCCGCCGCTCCCGGGCGCTGCCCCGCACCGAAGGTGAAGATGCCGGAGCGGGGCACCTTCGTGGGCGTGGCCTGGAACGCCGCACAGGGGGCCGGCAACCAGATCGTGGCCGCCCGGCTCCAGTGCGAGCCGGAGCGGGTCCGCCTCGCCCGCCTGTGGCGCCCGTTCCAGCAGGCGCCCACCCGGCGCAACGTGATCGAGCGGATGGCCGGCTGGCTCGCCGAGGAGACCCGCGAGGCCGATCGCCGCCTCACCGTCGGCTTCGACTTTCCGTTCAGCCTGGCCGAGACGCACCTGCGCCAGCTGGGCGTGCTCCGGCAGGCCATCTCCGGGCCGGTGGCGCTGGGGAAGGCCCTCTCCGAGCGCTACCTGCCGCCCGGCGCCGACGTGGGCGCGGCGGCCGACGCGGTCCGCGCCGAGCTGGGGCGTGACCAGCCCCGCTCCGCCGACTGCTACCGCGCGGTGGTCCCGCTGCCCGGGCGGGCCACCAGCCTGCGCCGCGCCCTCCTCGGCGTCGTGGCCCTCTCCGGAGCCGACGCGGCCGTGCTCCCCTGGGACCAGCCCGAGGCGGGCAAGCCCACCGTGGTCGAGGTCCACCCGCCCCACGTCCCGCGGGTGCTGGCCGGGATCTGCGGCTACCGCGACGGCGAGGGGCAGGGGCGCCCCGCGCTGCGCGCCGCCGTCCTGCGCACCCTCCGGAGCGTGGTCCACCTCCGGTTCGAGATGGAGGAGGCGGCCGAGATCGTGGGCGACGGCACGGGGGCCACCCTCGACGCCGTCCTGGGCGCGGTGGCGGCGGCCTCGGCGAGCCAGGGGCACTTCCACCAGGTCCCGCACGACGTCCCCCGCAGCGAGGGCTGGATCTACTCGGTCCCCGAGGAACCGTGGCGGCGCTGAGCCGAAGCGCGCAGGTCGCAGCGCTGGAGGAGGTGCAGCGCGACATCCGGGCGCTGCGGATGCCGGGCTTCGCCGGGCCTCCCGTGCACGGCCCCCCGGTCCCCTCCCGCGTCTTCCTCCTCGGGCAGGCCCCCGGGCCGCACGAGGCGAAGTTCGGGCGCCCCTTCGCCTGGACCGCCGGCAAGACCCTCTTCGCCTGGATGGCCCGGTCGTTCGGGGCCACCGAGGAGGATTTCCGCGGCAGGGTCTACATGGCCGCCGTGGTGCGGGCCTTTCCCGGCAAGACCAGCGGCGGCGGCGACCGGGTCCCCTCGCCGGCCGAGATCGAGGCCAGCCGGGGATTCCTGGCGCGCGAGGTGGCCATCCTTCGCCCGCGCCTGGTGCTGCCGGTGGGGAGGCTCGCCATCGAGCAGGTGCTGGGACGAGGGCCGCGGCTCGACCAGGTGGTGGGCCGGATGGTTCACCAGGAGTATCACGGGGCGGAGGTGGACGTGATCCCGCTGCCCCATCCCAGCGGGGCCTCGACCTGGTTCAAGGTGGAGCCGGGCCGGACGCTGCTCGACCAGGCGCTGCGCCTGCTGGCCAGCCACCCGGAGATCCGCCGCGCCTTCCCGTAGCGCTACCCGCGCGCCTTCTCCGCCGCCGCGCGGATGCCCGAGATGGCCTCGCGATAGTCGGGCGCTCCGAAGACGGCCGTGCCGGCCACGAAGGCGTTGGCGCCGGCCTCGGCCACCGCACCCACCGTGGAGGCCTTGATCCCGCCGTCCACCTCGATGTCGAGCGCGAGGCCGCGCTCGTCGGCCATGCGCCGCAACCGGCGCACCTTCTCGGTGACCGCCGGGATGTAGCTCTGGCCGCCGAAGCCCGGGTTCACCGACATGAGGAGGACGACGGAGACGTCGCCGAGGACGTACTCGAGGGCGTCGAGCGGCGTCCCCGGGTTGAGCACCACGCCGGCCCGGGCGCCCGCGCCGCGGATGGCCTGGAGGGTGCGGTGCAGGTGGGGCGAGACCTCGGCGTGGACGGTCAGGATGTCGGCGCCGGCCTTCACGAAGGGCTCCACGTACCGCTCCGGCTCGACGATCATGAGGTGCACGTCCACCGGGAGCCGGGTGACCTTGCGCACCGCCTCGACCACCAGCGGGCCGATGGTGATGTTGGGCACGAACCGGCCGTCCATCACGTCGACGTGGATCCAGTCGGCCCCGGCGGCCTCGACGGCGCGGACCTCCTCGGCGAGACGCCCGAAGTCGGCGGAGAGGATGGACGGGGCGATGCGGATGGGCATCTTCATGGGGCCATCCTATTTCACCAGCCGCGCGGCGTAGAAGCCGTCGCCGCCGTGCAGGTCGGGGAGGGTGAGGAGGTCGCCCTCGGCGGTGAGGGCGTCCCCGGGGAAGCCCGGAGGCGGGGGGGCGCGGCGGGCGGCGTCGGCGATGCGGGCCACCACCCCGGGACCCTCGGCCCGGGAGAGGGAGCAGACCGAGTAGGTCACCGGCGCGCCGGGCTTCGCGTAGGCGAGCGCGTTTCGCAGGATGGCCTCCTGGAGGTCGGCGAAGCGGGGCAGGTCGGCGGCGGTGCGGCGGAGCTTCAGCTCGGGGTGGCGGCGCAGCGTGCCCAGCCCGGAGCAGGGCGCGTCCACCAGGACGGCGTCGAAGGTCGCCGGCTCGAGGCCGGGGATGGGCTTCGAGCCGTCGGCGCAGATGACCCGCACCGCGGCGAGCCCGCGCCGCTCCGCCTCGCGCCGGAGCGCATCGGCCTTGCGCGGGTGGATCTCCACCGCCACCACCTCGGACCCGGCCGGCAGGATCTCGGCGAGGTGGAAGGCCTTGCCGCCCGGGGCGGCGCAGAGGTCGAGGACGCGCAGCGGCCGGTCGCCGAGGCCTTCCGCGGCGAAGAGGGTGACGAGCTGGGCCGACTCGTCCTGCACCTGGAACGGGATGCCCTTCGCCGCCCGCGCCACCTGCTCCACCGAGCCACCGCCCACCTCGACGCCGTGGGGCGAGCGCCCCGTGGCGTGCGCCTCGACCCCGCCCGCCTGGAGCGCGGCCAGGAGCTCGTCGCGCCGGGGCGAGCGCAGCACCAGCGGCGCCGGCCGGTTCATGGCGGCGGCCAGCGAGCGGGCCCGCGCCTCGCCGAGCCAGGCGATCCACTCGGCGGCGAGCCAGCCCGGGAGCGACTCGGAGACGGCCAGGTTGGCCACCGGGTCGAGGTCGGCCGGCGGCGGGGAGGGGGGCGACGGCGCCCGCGAGAGGGAGCGGAGCACGGCGTTCACGTACCCGGCCGCGCGCCCGTGGTCCACCGCCTTGGCGAGCGCGACCGCCTCGCCGACCGCCGCGTGGGCCGGGGTGCGCAGGAAGAGGAGCTGGTAGGCGCCCAGCCGCAGCGCCACGCGCGCGGCCGGGTCCACCCGGTCGAGGGCGCGCTTCGAGTGGGGCGCCAGGGCTGCGTCGAGCTGCAGCGCGCGGCGCAGCGTCCCGTAGACGAGCTCCGTGGCCAGCGCCGACTCGCGCGGGTCGATGACGCCCGCCTGGTCGAGCGCGGCGTCGAGCGCGCGGGAGGCGTAGGCGCCCCCCTCCTCGACCCGGCGCAGGACCTCGAAGGCGATCTCCCTGGCGTTCACTGTCCGAGAACCGTGCCTTCCGGAAGCGGGTGCCCCTGGAGGAAATCCGAGGCCGGGACGCGCCGCTTCCCCTCCAGCTGGACCTCGGTGAGGAGCAGGGACGAACCCTCGCCGCAGCCCACCAGGATGCCTCCGGGGACGGCGCGGGCGGCGCCCGGGGCGAGCCCCGCGTCGCCCCCCGCGGCGGCGGCGTGGACCTTGAGCCCCCGCCCGCCGAGGGAGGTGAACGAGCCCGGCCAGGGGCGGAAGCCCCGCATGCGGGCGGCCAGCCGCGCGGCCGGCATCCGGAAGTCGAGCCGGCCGTGCTCCCTCTCGATCACCGGGGCCAGGGTGGCCCTGGCCCCGTCCTGCCGCACCGGAAACACCGCGCCCGACTCGAGCAGGCGGAGCGTCTCGCAGAGCGCCGCCCCGCCCAGCGCGGCCAGGCGCGGGAAGAGGGCCTCGGCGTCGTCGTCGCCGATGGCGATGGCCCTCTGGAGGAGGATGTCGCCGGTGTCGAGCCCGGCGTCCATCTGCATGATGGTGACGCCGGTCTCCCGCTCCCCCTCGGCGATGGCCCACTGGATGGGGGCCGCGCCCCGGTGGCGCGGGAGGAGCGAGGCATGGACGTTCACCGCGCCGTGCGGGGCGAGCCCGAGCAGGTCCTCGCCGAGGATGCGCCCGTAGGCCACGACCACCAGCAGGTCGGGGGAGAGGGCGCCGAGCAGCCCGGCCAGCACGCCGTCCCGCACCTTGGTGGGCTGGAGCACCGGGACGTCGCGCTCCCGCGCCCAGCGCTTGGTGGCCGGCTCGCGCAGTTCCTGATGGCGCCCGGCCGGCTTGTCGGGCTGGGCCACGACGACGGCGATCTGGTGCCCGGCCGCGACCAGCGCGTCGAGGACCGGGACGGCGAAGGCCGGCGTGCCGAGGAAGGCGATGCGCATGATCAGAGCCTGCCCTGCCGCCGCTTGCGGGCGGACGCCTTCAGCTTCCGGGCCGCGTCCCGGCTCTTCTGGCTGAAGGAGGAGGGAAGCACGTCGAAGGGGAGGAGCTTCGCGAGCAGCGGGAGCAGCACCATGCCGCCCGGGGCCGCGAAGATCGCCAGGGCGGGCACCGTCTTGGCGAGGTCGATGAGTTGCTCCTTCACCTTGCGCCGCTCGGCCGCGTCGAGCGGCTGCCCGGCGGCCGCCTTGGTGAGCAGGGTTCCGAGCTCGCCGGTCTCCCGCAGTTCGCGCGCGATGGCATCGAGGTTCTCGGTGACCACCGCGGCCACCTTGTCCATCATCCGCTCTCCGAAGTCGTTCCACTCGTCGGCGAGCAGCCCTCCCTCGGTCTCGACCGGGAGGCCGAAGGCCCGGAACCAGGCCTGGTGGTCGGCATGGAAGGCGGCGGCGTCCACCTGCATGGCGGCCAGCCGGTCGGCCGGGATCTCGGCTGCACTGGCGAACCGGGCCAGGTAGTCCCCTCGCGGCGTGGACCCCGCGGGCATGCCGAGGGAAGCGAGGATGAGTTGCTCGACCAGGAAGTGGCGGAGCCGAGGGGGGGTGTCCTGGACGACCTCCTCCGGGTTCCGCGCGGCGGATGCCGCGGTCCGTGCGGCCTGGACCCGCTCCCGGTCCAGCCCGATGCGCTCCACCTGCCGGGAGATCACGCGGCGGAGCGGACGGGGCGCCAGCGGGTCGGCGGTGGCCAGGCCGGCCATGGCCTCCACGAGCAGGAGTTCCTCGTCGCGGGCCTGGTCCAGCTCGGCGAGGGCGTCGTCGGGCTCGAGCTTCAGGTTGCTGAAGTAATCGAGCGCCAGCCGCGCCATCAGGCGGCGCTGGATGGCGACGGTGCCGGCGTAGAGCGGCAGACCCTTCTCGGGATCCCCGGGAGGGAAGTGCAAGCGGAGGAGGTGGGGCCCGGCCCTGGCCAGCGTGCGTCGCACCTGGGCGGCGGAGGGGGCGACGCCCCTCCTGGGCGCGACCGCCTGGGCGCCGGCCACGTCGCCGGTGGCTGCGGCCAGGACGGTGGCGAGCTCGGCGCGGCGGACCGCTGGATCGAAGGGAACCTCGAGGAGGGCGGCCAGGTCGAGGAGCATGACGAGGTGGCCGTCCACCGTGCCCACCGAGGTCTCGTCGTCCATGGACTGCCGGTCGAGCAGCCGGTGGCGCAGCGACCGGGCCACCAGCATGCGCGCGCGGGCCTCGGCGTCGGGCCCCTCCGGGTCGGCGTCGCGGAGCTCGCGGGGCAGGCGGCCGCGCACCACGGCGGGGTCGTGCCCGTCGAGGCGCGCGTCGATGGCTGCCGAGAGCCAGTCCTTGGAGTCGAGTGGGCCGCCCATGAGACGCCGAGTGTACCGTGCGCCGGGGCGGCGCGGGACTCCACCTGCCGGATGGCCCTACTTGACCGCCTTCACCTTGGCCCGCTTGCCCTCGTCGGCCGGCTCCTCGGCCGGGACCGCCACCGGGGCGCGGTGGATGCCGAACTTCTCGAGCACCATGCCCTCGATCTTCTGGAGGATGGCGGGGTGCTCGCGCAGGAAGGTCTTGGCCTGCTCGCGCCCCTGGCCGATGCGCTCGCCGTCGAAGCTGTACCAGGCGCCGCTCTTCTCGACGATGTTCTCGTTCGAGGCCAGGTCGAGGAGGTCGCCCTCCTTGGAGATGCCCACGCCGTACATGATGTCGAACTCCACCTCCTTGAAGGGAGGGGCGACCTTGTTCTTCACCACCTTGACGCGGGTGCGGTTGCCGATGACCTGCTCACCGTCCTTGATGGCGCCGATGCGCCGAATGTCGAGCCGCTGGGTGGCGTAGAACTTGAGCGCGTTGCCACCGGTGGTGGTCTCCGGGTTGCCGAACATCACGCCGATCTTCATGCGGATCTGGTTGATGAAGATGACGATGGTGGACGACTTGGAGATGGTTCCGGTGAGCTTGCGCAGCGCCTGGCTCATGAGCCGGGCCTGCACGCCCATGTGGGCGTCGCCCATCTCGCCCTCGAGCTCGGCGCGGGGCACGAGCGCCGCCACCGAGTCGATGACCAGCACGTCGATGGCGCCGGAGCGGACCAGGGTCTCGGTGATCTCCAGCGCCTGCTCGCCGGTGTCGGGCTGGGAGATGAGCAGGTCGTCGGTGCGGACGCCCAGCTTCCGGGCGTAGCCCACGTCGAGGGCGTGCTCGGCGTCCACGAAGGCGGCGATGCCCCCCTTCTTCTGGGCCTCGGCCACGGCGTGCAGCGCCAGGGTGGTCTTGCCGGAGGACTCCGGCCCGTAGATCTCGATGATGCGGCCGCGCGGCAGGCCGCCCACGCCGAGCGCGATGTCGAGGGAGGTGGAACCCGTGGAGATGGCCTCCACGTCCTTCACCATCGCCTCCTCGTTGCCGAGGCGCATGATGGAACCCTTGCCGAAAGCCTTCTCGATGGAGGAGACCGCCAGCTCGATCGCCTTTTCCTTCTCCGGTGCCACGGGCATCTTCACCGCTCCTTGTCGGGGCGCGCCGCGCCCCCTCGTACGTCCGTTCGTTCGTTCCGACGACCCGCCTCATAGCAGGGGGGTCCGACAGCGGACCTGAACGGAAGGATACTGAACATCCGTACAAAAGCAAGGAAGCGGACAGGCCAGCAGGGAAGCGTCACCCCGCCGGCGCCCCGTCTCCCGGAGTGCCCAGCCGCGCCCGCAGCACCGGCTCATAGCGGGCGCCGCCCGGATCGGTGTGGGAGCGGAAGAGGACCACCTCCTCGGCCCGCCAGGGGATCGGTTCCGCGTCCCCGGCGGCGGCGATGGCGCCTCCCAGCCCGGCCGCGCCCCGCCCGTCGCGCGATCGACCGAAGGTGAAGTGCGGCGTGAAGGCCCGTTCCCCGGCCGGAAAGCCCAGCGGCCCGAGCGCGCGCCCCAGGGCCTCGACCAGCGCCCCGAGCCCCGCGAGATCCCCCCCACGCCGCCCCAGACCACCCGCGACCTCCGCGCCGTCGGGAAGCCCCCGGCCCCGCGCACCTCGAGCCGCAGCGGCCGCGCGCCGGCCGCCACCCCCTCGACCGCGTCGCGGATCGCCGCGAGCCGCTCCTCCGGCACCGCGCCCAGGAACTGGAGCGTCAGGTGCATCCTGTCCGGCTCCACCCAGCGGACCGCGTCGGCGTGGACCCCCGCCGCCCCCCGCAGCCCGGCCTGCGCCGCGGCCAGGCGCCGCCGCACCGGGTCGGGCGGCTCGAGCGCCACGAAGAGGCGCAGGTTCACTCGACGGTGACGCTCTTGGCCAGGTTCCGCGGCTGGTCCACGTCGGTCCCCTTGAGATCGGCCACGTGGTAGGCCAGGAACTGGAGCGGCAGGATGGTGAGCAGCGGGGCGAGCAGCGGCGGGCTCTGCGGGACCACGAGCGCCATGGTGGCCAGGCTGGCGGCGTGGGTGTCCCCCTCGGCGACCACGGCGATGACCTGCCCTCCGCGGGCCCGCACCTCCTCGACGTTGCCCAGCGTCTTCTCGTAGCTCGGCTCCTTCACCGCCAGCACCACCACCGGCAGGTTCTCGTCGATGAGCGCGATGGGGCCGTGCTTCATCTCGCCGGCGGCGTAGCCCTCGGCGTGGATGTAGGAGATCTCCTTCAGCTTGAGGGCCCCCTCGAGCGCCACCGGGAACTGGGATCCGCGCCCCAGGAAGAGCACGTCCCGCGCCGCGGCGCAGCGCCGGGCGACCGGGAGGACGGTGGGCTCCTGCCGCAGCACGTGCTCCATCTGCGCCGGGATCTTCACCAGCGCCTCGAGCTGCTCCCGGGCCGCCACGGCGGAGAGCGTCCCGCGCATCCGGCCGAGCCGCACCGCGAGCAGGAAGAGGGCCGCCAGCTGGGTGGTGAAAGCCTTGGTGGACGCGACGCCGATCTCCGGCCCGGCGTGGGTGTAGAGGGTGCCCTGGCACTCGCGGGGAATGGCCGAGCCGAGCACGTTGCAGATGGCGAACGCCCGGGCGCCCCGCTTCTTGGCCTCCTTCACGGCCGCCAGCGTGTCGGCGGTCTCGCCCGACTGGGAGATGGCCAGCACGAAGGTCCGCGGGCCCACCACCGGGTCGCGGTGGCGGAACTCGCTGGCCAGCTCGACGTCCACCGGCAGCCGCGCCAGCTGCTCGATCATGAGCCGCCCGGAGAGGCCGGCGTGCCAGCTGGTGCCGCAGGCCACCACCACCAGGCGGTCCACCTCCTTCACCCAGGCCGGGTCGAGCTCCATCCCGTCGAGGACCACGTCCCCCTCCTCGAGGGAGATGCGGCCGCGGATGGTGTCGGTCACCGCCCGGGGCTGCTCGAAGATCTCCTTGTGCATGAAGTGCTTGTGGCCGTCCTTCTCGGCGGCCACCGCGCTCCACTCGATGCGCCGCGGGGGGCGGGTCACCGGGCTCCCGCTGGCGTCCTCGATGGCGATGCCCTCCGGGGTGAGGACGGCCAGCTCGCCCTCCTCCAGGTAGTTCACGATCCGTGTATGATCGAGGATGGCCGGGACGTCGGAGGCGAGGAAGCTCTCCCCCTCGCCGTAGCCCACCACGAGCGGGCTGGCGTTCTTGGCGGCCACGATGGTGCGCGGCGCCTTCTCCGAGACCACGGCGATGGCGTAGGTGCCGCGGACCTGGCCGAGCGCCTCGCGGACCGCCGCGCGCAGGTCGCCCCGGGCCGGTCCCTCGAGCGCGTCCGAGATGAGGTGCGCGAAGATCTCGGTGTCGGTCTCGGAGGAGAATTTGTGACCGCGCCCCTGCAGGGCGGCCTTCAGCTCCAGGTGGTTCTCGATGATGCCGTTGTGGACGACCGCCACGCTGCCGAAGCGGTGCGGGTGGGCGTTCTCGTCGGAGGGGCGGCCGTGGGTGGCCCAGCGGGTGTGGCCGATGCCGGTGCTCCCGGCCACCGGCTCCCCCTTGAGCCGCTCCACGAGATTGTGCAGCTTGCCCTTGCTGCGCCGGATGTCGAGCCCGCCTGGACCGACCGCCGCGACGCCGGCCGAGTCGTACCCCCGGTACTCGAGGCGGCGCAGCCCTCCCACGATCAGGTCCACGCAGGGGCGAGGACCGACGTACCCCACGATTCCGCACACGGGCTATGTTCCCTTTCCGGACTTCTTCATGGCCGCCCGCTTGCGGGCCCAGCCGTTCTTGTTCACCTGCCGCGCGCGTCCGAGCGCCAGCGCGCCGGGGGCCACGTCCTCGGTCAGGGTCGAGCCGGCGGCCAGGTAGGCCCCCTTGCCGATGGAGATGGGGGCCACCAGGATGGAGTCGGATCCCACGAAGACCCCGTCGCCGATGCGGGTGGGGTGCTTCCGCTCCCCGTCGTAGTTGCAGGTGATGGTCCCGCAGCCCACGTTCACGTCGGCGCCGATGGTGGCGTCGCCCAGATAGGCGAGGTGGTTCGCCTTGGAACGCTTGCCCATCGAGGTCTTCTTGAGCTCGACGAAGTTTCCGACGTGGACCCCCTCGGCGAGCGAGGCCTCCGGGCGAAGCCGCGAGAATGGACCGACCCGGCAGCCGTCGCCGACCCGGGCCCGATCCAGGTGGCAGTAGGGCAGCATCTCCACGCGGTCGCCCACCACGGTGTCGGAGAGGATGCACCCCTGGCTGATGACGCAGCCCGAGCCGATGCGGGTCGTCCCGCGCAGCCGCACGCTGGGCTCGATGATCGTGTCCGGCCCGACCTCCACCCCGTCGTCGGCGTCGAACCGCTCCGGGTCCTCGAGCGTGACCCCCGACTTCATGAGCGCCGAGGCGATGCGCCGGGTCATGGCGCGGATGGCCAGCGACAGGTCCTCCAGGTCGTTCACCCCCTGCGCCTCCATCGGGGAGACCCGCACCGCCACCGCCCCCGGTCCGTCGGCGGCCAGCGCCACCAGGTCGGTCAGGTAGAACTCGCGCTGGGCGTTCTTGGCGTCCACCTGGGCCAGCGTGGTCCAGAGGAACTCCGCGTCGGCGACGTAGAGGCCGGCGTTCACTTCCCGGATCTGCCTCTCCTCGGGCGTGGCGTCCTTCTCCTCGACGATGAGCGCCGGCCCCTTCCCGGGGGCGTGGACCACCCGCCCGTAGCCGGACGGGTTCTCGAGGTCCATGGTGGCGAAGGCCAGCGACTGCGGGCCCGTGCGCGCGCCCACCACCGAGGCCAGCGTGTGGGTGGTGAGGAGCGGCGTGTCGCCCGAGAGGATCACCACCGGGCCGCGGAAGCCGCGCAGCGAGGCCTTGGCCGCCAGCACGGCGTGGGCGGTTCCGAGCTGCTTCTCCTGGCGGGCGAAGTGCAGCGGCGCGCCGGGAATGGCGGCGCGGAGGGCGGCCTCCACCTCGTCCCCCTGGTGCCCGACCACCACGACCACCGGGTCGGCGCCCGCCTCGAGGGCCCGCTTCACCGGGAAGTAGACCATCGGCCGCCCGCACACCCGGTGCAGGACCTTGGCGCGCACCGTCTTCATGCGCGTGCCCTTCCCGGCGGCGAGGACGATGGCGGCGAGCGGGGAGCTTCCCTTCCGCTTCTTCGAGGGCGTGGGCATGGTGTCGAGGCTAGGTCCGCGGAGCCCGGGAATCAAGAACCGCCCTCCAGGTATCCTGCCGCCGGGTCGTGCTACCCATGGGGGCATGACCGCCGCACCCCTCCTGGTAGCGCTCCTCCTCGCCCACGTGGCCGTCTCGCCACGCGGCGCCGTCGCCGCCGCCCACCCGGCGGCGAGCGAGGCCGGGGCGGCCGTCCTGCGGGCGGGGGGAAACGCCGCAGACGCGGCCGTGGCCGCCGCCTTCGCGCTCTCGGTGGCCGAGCCGCAGAGCTCCGGGATCGGGGGCGGTGGCCTGGCGCTGGTCTACGTGGCCCGGGAGGACCGGGTGTACGCCGTGGATTTCCGCGAGACCGCCCCGGCAGCCGCCACGAAGGACATGTTCCTCGTGGACGGCAAGCCCGACCCGCTGCGCTCCCGCTGCGGGGGGCTCTCCGTGGCCGTTCCCGGCGCCGTGAAGGGCTACGCGGAGATCGCGCGCCGCTTCGGCCGGAAGCCTCTGCCGGAGCTGGTCGCGCCGGCGGTGAAGCTCGCCCGGGAAGGGGTCTCGGTCGGCCGCGGCTGGCGGGGCGGGGCGGTGGCCGCGCGGGCCTGCCTGCGCCAGGACCTCGCCGGGGCGGCGATCTTCCTCGACGGCGGGGAGCCGCACGAGCCCGGGTCCCGGGTGGTGCAGAAGGACCTGGCCGCGACCCTGAAGCTCCTCGGGCGCGACCCGGAGGCCTTCTACCGCGGCCCGCTCGCCGAGCGGATCGCGGCGGCCGTCCGGGCCCGCGGCGGGGTGATGACCGCCGCAGACCTGGCCGGGTACCGGACCCGCGCCCGCGAGGTGCTCTGGGGGGAATTCCGGGGCCACCGGGTGGCGAGCTTTCCGCCCCCGTCGGCCGGCGGGGCCATCGTGCTCGGCCTCCTGCGGGTGCTCGAGGCCCAGGATCCGCGGGACGCCGCGCGGTCCGCGGAGGGGTACCTCCACGCATTCGTCGAGGCCGAGAAGCGGCTCTTCGAGCGGCGGGGCGGCGCGCTCGCCGACCCGGACTTCGCGCCCGGCGCCGACGCGGTGGCCCGGGACATGGCCTCCCCGGCGTTCGCGGAGGCCGTCCGGGCCGGGATCGGGGAGCGGGCGTCGGGGCCGGGAGGGCCCGGGGCCGCGCCCGCCGCCGGGCACACCTCCCACGTGTCGGTCGTGGACGCGGAGGGGAACGCGGTGGCGCTCACCACCACGGTGAACCTCCAGTTCGGGTCGGGCGTGGTGGTCCCCGGGACCGGGATCCTGCTCAACGACGAGATGGACGACTTCGACGCGGCCCCGGGCGCCCGGAACGCCTTCGGTCTCGAGGGTGGGGACCTGAACCTGCCGGCGCCGGGGAAGCGCCCGCTCTCTTCGATGTCGCCCACCCTGGTCTTCGGCCCGGACGGGAAGCTGCTGCTCGCCGTCGGCTCGCCCGGCGGGAGCACCATCCCCTCCACCGTCGCCTGGGCCATCGTCCGGCTCCTCGACGGCCGGATGGCGCTCGACCAGGCGCTCGGCACGCCCCGCATCCACCACCAGTGGAGGCCGGACGTGATCGTGGCCGAGCCCGGCGCCCTGCAGGACGCCACCCGGCGCGCGCTGGAGGCCCGCGGGCACCGCGTCGAGGAGATCGCCGGCCCGTTCGGCAACCCGCAGGCGGTCCGGGTGGACCCCGCCACCGGCTGGCGGGAGGGGGCGAGCGAGCCCCGCCTGGACGGCCGGGCCGCGGCGCCCTGACAAAAGGCCCCGTGCTCTTCGACGCCCACCTGCGCGGCGACGCCCTCTCCTCCCGGGACGTGGCCGACCTGCGATTCTTCGGCGTGGTGGGGGCGCTCTGGCCTCTGGCCGGCCGCGGCGGACCGGCCGGCGCCGCCGGCCTGCGCAGGGGCTGGGGGGAGATTTCACTCGGAGTGACAAGGCTCCGCCGGGCCGGCCTGGGCGCCTTCGCGGCGCTCTCCGTCCCGCCCGGGCGGATCCCGGTCCGGGGCGTCGAGGCCCTGCTGGCCGAGCTGCCGGAGTGGCTCTCCCGGCGGGGGGTGGCCGCCATCGGCCCCGTCGGCCCGGGGGCCGGGACCCCGCGCGAGGAGGAGCTCTTCTCCCGCCAGCTCGAGATGGCCGCCCTGCTGCGCCGCCCGGTGCTCGTGGCCGCGCCGGATCGCGACCCGGTGCGGGCCACCCGCCGGGCGGTCGCGGTCCTGCGGGAGAGCGGCGTG
The DNA here is from genome assembly GCA_963828255.1 of uncultured delta proteobacterium. Lineage (GTDB taxonomy): Bacteria > Myxococcota > Myxococcia > Myxococcales > Anaeromyxobacteraceae > CAIOAK01. The sequence continues at coordinate 44,085 of CAWHDZ010000016.1, forward strand.
GCGCCGGAGCGGGTGCTGGTGGACGGGGCCGACGCCCGCACCGTCCGCATCCTGCGGGCCGTGGGCTACTGCGCGGTGCTCTCCCTCCCCACCGCCCCGGGCGGCCTCGATGAAGCGGCCCGCCTGGTCCGGTCGCTGGGGCCCGAGGGCATCGCGCTGGCCTCGCACTCCGGCGACGGGTTGGGGGACCTGCTGGCCCTGCCGCGCGCCGCCGACCGCATGGCGCGCCTGGGCCTGTCCGGGGCGGTCATCCGCCGCGTGTGCGGACGGAACGCGCTCGCGGCGCTCGGGCTCGAGCCGGCCGGGCTGCGGAGCGCGGCCGCACCCATCGCCCGGTCCGCCCGCCGGACTTCTCGATGAGCTCGATGGCCTCGATGCGCATTCCGCGCTCGTAGCGCTTCAGCATGTCGTAGACGGTGAGGCAGGCGGCCGCCACCGCAGCGAGCGCCTCCATCTCCACGCCGGTGCGGTCGGTGGTGCGGACGGTGGCCGTCACCTCCACCCCTCCCCGCCGCGGCGCCGCCTCCACCTCGATCCCGGAGAGTGCGATGGGGTGGCAGAGCGGGACGATGTCGGGGGTCCGCTTGGCGGCCATGATCCCGGCCAGACGCGCCGCCGCGATCACGTCCCCCTTCTCGACCTCGCCCCGCCGCAGGATGCGGAGCGTGGCCGGCGACATCGACACGGATCCGCGGGCCACGGCGACCCGGTCGGTGCGGGGCTTCTCGCCCACGTCGATCATGCGCACGGCGCCCCCCGGATCAGTGGATGCCCTGCTCGCCCAGGAAGCGCTCGGCGTCGATGGCCGCGGCGCACCCCGATCCGGCCGCCGTCACCGCCTGCCGGTAGTTCGGGTCGGCCACGTCGCCGGCGGCGAAGACCCCTTCACGGCTGGTATGGGTGGAGGGCGCCTTCACGTTCAGGTAGCCGACCTCGTTCATGTCGAGCTGCCCCTTGAAGACCCTGGTGTTGGGCTCGTGGCCGATGGCCAGGAAGAAGCCCTTCACGGGAAGCTCCCGGGTGCTCCCGTCCTTCGTGCTCTTGAGCCGCAGCCCGGTCACGGTCTTGCCGTCTCCGAGCACCTCCTCGACCGCGGCGTGCCAGACGAACTCGATCTTGGGGTTCTTGCGGGCCCGCTCCTGCATCACCTTGGACGCGCGCAGCTCGCCGCGCCGGTGCACCAGGTAGACCTTGCTCGCGTACTTGGTGAGGAAGGTGGCCTCCTCGAGCGCGGTGTCGCCGCCTCCCACCACCGCGATGTCGACGCCCCGGAAGAAGAAGCCGTCGCAGGTCGCGCAGGCCGACACGCCCTTGCCCTGGTAGGCCTTCTCCGACGGGATCCCCAGCCACTTGGCCGAGGCTCCGGTGGCGATGATCACGGCGTCGGCGGTGTAGCTCTCCCCCTCGCTCCAGAGCTGGAACGGCCGGGTCGAGAGGTCCACCCGGGTCACCTCGGCGGGGACGAGGCGGGTGCCGAATCGCTCGGCCTGGGCCTTCATCCGCTCCATGAGCTCGGGCCCCATCACCCCCTCGGCGAAGCCGGGGTAGTTCTCGACCTCGGTGGTGATGGTGAGCTGCCCGCCGGGCTGCATCCCCTCGAAGAGGAGCGGGGCGAGGTTGGCGCGCGCTGCGTAGAGCGCCGCGGTGTAGCCGGCCGGGCCTGAGCCGACGATCACCAGCTTCTCGTGCTGGGGCATGTTTCCTCCGCGTGTGTGGGGGGGACGCGATCGATCTAGCCCCTTCGAGCCCGGAAGTCACGGAGAGGTTCGGGTCGGATCGCGTGCTAGCATCGGCCCGTGATCGACAGCGTGCTGCGCCACTGCGCCCTCTTCGAGACCCTCTCCTCCGACCAGCTGGCCAAGGTGGAGGAGATCGCGAGCCCGAGGGACTACCAGGCCGGGGAGGGCATCTTCCGGGAGGGCGCGCTGGGCGACGTGATGTACGTGGTCGTGAACGGGACCGTCCGCATCTCGAAGGAGATCCCGGGGGCTGGCGAGGAGGCCCTCACCCTGCTCGGGCCCGGAAGCTACTTCGGCGAGATGGCCGCCATCGACGACGCTCCCCGTTCGGCCGACGCCTTCGCCCACACCGGCTGCTCGCTCCTCGCCATCCGGCGCGAGGACCTGGACCGGCTCATGTTCCTCGACAAGGACCTGGCCTACGCGCTCCTGTGGGCGTTCGTGCGGACGCTGTCGTCGCGCCTCCGGGAGACGAGCGAGAAGCTCCGCTCGTTCTTCGTCTTCGCCGGTCCCGGTCCCGGGACCTAGCGCCCCAATTGGGTCTGCAGGCACCCCGGGTCAGACGGCACGGCCCGCACCTACCCCGGGCGCCTGCCCGAGAAGAGGATCCGCTGGTACGTGTAGAGGTACGGGCGCTCGTCCGGGATGGCCGCCACGACCCGGCGCCGGTAGGTCTCGAGATAGCGGTGCCAGAGTTCGGGGGGCAGCCGCTTCTCGTAGTCGGTGAGCAGGGTCCCCCGGCACCACTCCACGATGTCGGCGGGCTCGGATAGCTCGTGGACGTAGACCTGGAGGCGCGACTCCTCGTCGACCAGGCCGAGCCGCTTGAGCTGCAGGGCGTACTCCACCGGCGTCAGCACCGAGCGGTGGCGTACGTAGCCCTTGAGCGCCGCGGCGAACGGCTCCTCGCGCGCCAGCTCGTTGGCCAGCCGGTGGGAGGCGTGGGTCTGGTTGGCGGGGACCTGCACGGCGAGCTGCCCCCCGGGGCAAGCAACCTGACCAGCCGGGCGAGCAGCGCGGGGTGATCGGGAACCCAGTGGAGCGCGGCGTTGGAGAGGACGAGGTCGAAGCCGGTCCCCTCGGGATCCTCGAACGTCGCGATGTCGCCGAGGGCGAAGGAGAGCCCGTCGCCGGCCAGCGGGGCCGCCTTCTCCAGCATGGCGGGTGAGGAGTCGATCCCCAGCGTGGATCGCGCCGCCAGTCGCTTGTGTGCGTCGGCGGTGAGTTCCCCGGTCCCGCAGCCCAGGTCCACGACGCGCATGCCCGGCCGGGGCCGGACCATGGCGAGCAGGTCGTAGAAGGGGCGGGAGCGCTCGGCGCGGAATCGGGCGTAGAGCTCGGGTTTCCAGACGTCTTGGGACATGCGGCCTCCGCGGAGTGGGAGGATATCACCCGGGGGGGAGTCCCGGTTCGACAAGGTTGGGACAGGGAATGGCGTTGACCGGCGGGGGGTTGTCGAGAACAATCCCCGCCCTCCAACACTTCAACCCCTCAGGGAGTCCCATGAAGTTCTCCACCCGCCCCTACCTCGCGGTCGCTGCCGCCCTCGGCGCGCTGGCCTGCACCTCTCCCACCACCACCCAGGCCAAGGGCGCCGCCGCCCCCGCCGCCGACCCGAACGCCCCGGTCGCCAAGATCGGAGCCGAGTCCATCTCCGGCAAGGAGCTCGAGGAGTTCGCCAAGGGCGAGCTGAAGAAGCTCGACGCCCAGTTCCAGGAGCAGACCTACCAGCTGAAGCGCCAGGCCCTCGACACCATGATCATGAAGCGGCTGGTGGACGCCAAGGCCAAGGCCGCCGGCAAGTCGCCGGACGACTACGTCCAGGCCGAGATCATGGCGCGCGTCGGGCCGATCAGCGACGCCGAGGTCCAGCAGGTCTACGACGCCGCCAAGGCCCAGGGGCGAGATCTGCCCCCCATCGCCCAGGTGAAGGAGACCATCGTCCGCTACATCCAGCAGCAGAAGGGGCAGGCCGCGGCCCAGGCCTACTACGACAAGCTGAAGGCCGACGCCAAGGTCGAGATCCTGCTGCCGCCCTACCGTGCGCCGCGCCAGCAGGTGGAGGCCAAGGGCCCGTCGCGCGGCCCGGCCAACGCGCCCATCACCATCGTCGAGTTCTCCGACTTCGAGTGCCCGTACTGCAGCCGCGCCGAGGAGACCGTCTCCGAGGTGATGCGCGTCTACGGCGACAAGATCCGGCTGGTCTTCCGCGACCTGCCGCTGCCCAACCACCAGAACGCCCCCAAGGCCGCCGAGGCGGCGCACTGCGCCGGCGAGCAGGGCAAGTACTGGGAGATGCACGCCAAGCTCTTCGCCAACCAGCGCGCCCTCGAGGTTCCCGCGCTCAAGGGTTACGCCAAGGATCTGAAGCTCGACCAGGCCAAGTTCGACAAGTGCCTGGACAGCGGATCCACCGCCGCCATCGTCGAGGCCAGCAAGAAGGCGGGGAACGAGGCGGGCGTGACCGGCACCCCGGCCTTCTTCGTGAACGGGGTCCTCATCTCCGGCGCGCAGCCCTTCGAGGCCTTCAAGGAAATCATCGACGCCGAGCTGGCGCAGAAGTAGGCGACTCCGATTGGCGAGCCCGGCGCCGCCCCGCTAAGAAGGGGTGGGCCGGGCTTTCCTCATGGGCGCATACGATCATGGCAACATCTCCGCCATCGCGGAGCGCCGGAAGACCCGGCGAATCCAGGTAGGCCCCGTCCCCGTGGGCGACGGCGCGCCGGTGGCGGTCCAGTCCATGACCACCACCCAGACGGCCGACGTCGAGGGCACGCTCGCCCAGATCCGTGCGCTGGCCGCGGAGGGGGCCGACATCGTCCGCGTGGCCGTCCCCGACGGCGACGCGGCCGCGGCGCTGCCCGCCATCGTGAAGGGCTCGCCGGTCCCGCTGGTCTCCGACATCCACTTCGACTACCGGCTGGCGCTCTCGGCGCTGGAGGCCGGCATCCACTGCGTGCGGCTGAACCCCGGCAACATCGGGAGCCAGGACCGGGTGCGCGAGGTGGTGAAGGCGGCCCGGGAGCGCAACGTCCCCATCCGCATCGGCGTGAACGCCGGCTCGCTCGAGGAGGACATCGTCGCGAAGCACGGCTGGCCCACCGCCGAGGGCATGGTGGAGAGCGCCGAGCGGCACATCCGCGTCCTGGAGGATCAGGGCTACCGGGAGATCAAGGTCTCGCTGAAGGCCCATGACATCGGGATGACGGTGGCGGCCAACCGGCTCTTCTCGCAGCGCTTCGACTACCCGCTGCACCTCGGCATCACCGAGGCGGGCACCCTCATGACCGGCACCATCAAGAGCGCCGCCGGCCTGGGCATCCTGCTCGCCGGTGGCATCGGCGACACCCTGCGGGTCTCCCTGGCCGCGGACCCCGTCGAGGAGGTCAAGGTCGCTCGCAGCCTCCTCAAGTCGCTCGGCCTCAAGTTCGGCGGCGCCACGCTGACCGCCTGCCCCACCTGTGGCCGCTGCTCGGTGGCCATGATCCCCATCGCCGAGCGGGTCGAGCAGCGCCTCTCCAAGCTCAAGGGCGAGGTGAACGTGGCGGTGATGGGCTGCGAGGTGAACGGCCCCGGCGAGGCCGCGGCCGCCGACGTCGGCGTCGCCTACGGACACGGCGGGGTGGGGCTCCTCTTCAAGAGCGGCAAGATCGTGAAGCGGATGAAGGCCGAGGAACTCGAGGAGGCGCTGGTGGCCGAGGCCGTGAAGATCTCGGCCGAGCGCGAGGCGAAGTAGCCGGGAGGATTGCTCCGCCGTCGATCAGGCGGGGACGCTGCCCCCTAGGTACGCCGCCTGCACCCGCGGGTCGGCGGCCAGCTCGGGCGAGGGGCCCTCGAGCACGATGTGCCCCCGCTCCAGCACGTAGGCGTGATCCGAGACCTGGAGCGCCAGCCGCGCGTTCTGCTCCACGAGCAGCACCGTGGCGCCCTCGCGGTGGATCTCCTCCACCAGGTCGAAGACGCGCCGGACGAGCAGGGGTGCGAGCCCCATCGACGGCTCGTCGAGGAGCAGGATCCGCGGCGACATGAGGAGCGCCCGGGCGAAGGCCAGCATCTGCTGCTCCCCCCCGAGAGCGACCCGGCCGGCAGCTTGCGCCGCTCCCCCAGCACCGGGAAGCGGGCGAACTGGGCCTCGACGCGGCGGCGCTGCTCGGCGGCAGGGGGCCGGGGCGTGCGGGCCTCGGCGGCCAGCACCAGGTTCTCCTCGATGCTCATGCGGGCCAGGATGCAGCGCCCCTCGGGGACGAGCACGATGCCCTGCTCGACGGCGCGGTGGGCCGGCAGGCCGGTGACGTCGCGCCCCTCGAGCAGCACCTGGCCGCCCTGCGGGCGGAGCAGCCCCGCCACGGCCGCGAGCGTGCTGGTCTTGCCGGCGCCGTTGGGCCCGATGAGCGTCACCACCTGCCCCGCGTTCACCCGGAGCGAGATGCGCCGCACCGCGTGGACGTGGCCGTAGGCGACCTCGAGATCGCGGATCTCCAGCAGCGGCGTGCCCGGTGCGCTCACGCGGCCGCCTCCCCGCCCAGGTAGGCGGCGATGACGGCCGGGTCGCGGGCCACCTCGGCCGGGGTCCCGTCGGCGATGACCTTGCCGAAGTCGAGGACGGTGATCCGGTCGCTGACCGCCATCACCAGCTTCACGTTGTGCTCGACGAGGAGCACCGAGTGGCCGGCCCGGGCCACCCCGCGGATGAGGTCGGCGATGGCCTTCACCTCGCCGGGGTTCATGCCGGCGGTGGGCTCGTCGAGCAGCATGACCCGCGGGGAGGAGGCCAGCGCCCGGGCGATCTCGACGCGCCGCTGCTCGCCGTAGGAGAGGTTGCTGGCCCGCTCGAGGGCCCGCCCCGACATCCCCACCCGGTCGAGGAGCGCGAGCGAGGCCTCGCGGGCGGCCCGCTCCTCCGCCGCGGCCGAGGGGAGGAAGACCATGCGGCGCCAGAGAGGGGAGCTGCGCTTCAGGTGCGCGCCGACCAGGACGTTGTCGGCGGCGCTCAGGGCCGGGAAGAGCCGGATGTTCTGGTAGGTGCGGGTCACGCCCCTGGCTGCGATGAGGTGGGAGGGGAGCCCGTCGATGCGCTCCCCGTCGAGCACGATGGCGCCCGAGGTGGGGGGGATGAGGCCGGAGATGAGGTTGAGCAGCGTGGTCTTGCCCGCGCCGTTCGGGCCGATGAGGCCGTGAACCTCGCCGGCCGCCACCTCGAGCGAGGCGTCGTCCACCGCCGCCAGGCCGCCGAAGGTGCGGCGGACCCCCTGCAGGCTAAGCAGCATGTGCCTCCCGGCGCGACCGCAGCCAGGCGCGCACCCGCCGGGGCAGGGAGGAGATGCCCTCGGGCAGGAAGAGGATGACGAGGAGCAGCACGGCGCCGTTCACGAAGAGGCGAAGCGGGCCGGGAGCGAGCCCGACCCGCGCCGAGATCTCCCGCAGGATCTCGGGAAGCGCGGTGAGGAAGGTGGCGCCCACCACCGGCCCGTAGAACACCGAGGTGCCGCCCACCACCGCGTAGACCAGCATGTCCACCACGCGGGTGAAGGAGTAGGTGGAGGGCGAGACCATGTACGTGTAGTGGGCCTCGAGCGCCCCGGCCAGGCCGGCGAAGGAGGCGCCCAGCGCCAGCATGGCCAGCTTGTAGCGGGCCGCGTGGATTCCCATGGTGCGGGCGGCCGGCTCGTCCTCGCGGATGGCCTCGAGCGCGTAGCCGGCCCGCGAGCCCCGGATGCGCCAGAGCACGAAGAGGGCCGCGCCCAGCGCCGCGTAGATCATCCAGATGGAGGTGCGCTGCGGCACCGCGGTCAGCCCCAGCGCACCGTTCGTGAAATCGAGGTTCACGAAGAAGATGCGCACCACCTCGCCGAAGCCGATGGTGGCGATGGCCAGGAAGACCCCCTTGAGCCGGAGGACCGGCAGGCCCAGCGGCACCGCCACCAGGGCGGGGAGCAGCGCCGCAACCGCGAGCTCGAGCGCGAAGGGGAGCCCGCTGTGGAAGGTGAGGATGGCCGAGGCGTAGGCGCCGATGGCCATGAAGGCGGCCTGGGCCAGCGAGAGCTGGCCGCAGGAGAGCGTGGTGTACACCGAGAGTGCGAGCAAGCCGTTCAGGCCGATGAAGGCCACGGTGGACTGGTAGGTGAGCCAGAGGTCCTGGAGCGATTCGAGGGACAAGGGCTTCAGGCCTCGCGGAGCGCCGCAGGCCCCAGCAGGCCTCTCGGCCGCAGCACCAGGACCAGGAAGAGGACCCCGAAGGCCACCGCGTCCCGGTAGGACGAGCCGATCCAGGCCACGGTGAAGACCTCGAGCAGGCCCAGGGCCACCCCGGCCAGCGCCGCACCGGGCATGCTGCCCATGCCCCCCAGCACGATGACCGCGAGCCCCTTCAGCTCCACCGAGCGCCCCATGTCCGGGGCCACGTTGTTGAAGGCGAGCCCGAAGAGCACGCCGGCCGCAGCGCCCAGCGCCGAGGAGACGAAGAAGGATGCGGAGATGATGCGGTCCACGTCCACGCCCAGCACCCGGGCCGCCTTGGGGCTCTCGGCCACGGCGCGGATGCGCCGCCCCAGCCGCGTCCGGCGGAGCAGCCAGGTGAGGCCGAGGAGCATGGCGACTGCGATGGTGATGATCACGATCTGGAGCTCGGAGACCACCGCCCCGCCGATCTGGAGGCTGCGGGTGGGGACGGTGCCGAAGGGGAAGCGCTCCACGTCCGGTCCGAAGAACTGGAGGACGGCCGCCTCCAGGATGGTGGCCAGCGCGATGGAGCTGATGAGCCCGGCGATGTTGGAGTCGCTGCGCCCGCGCAGCGGCCTGAAGGCGATGCGGTCCACCACCATGCCGAGCAGCCCCCCGGCCAGCACCGCCACCGGGAGCGCCGCGAAGATGGGCATGTGGAGGTGGACCACGAGGACCAGCGCCGCGTAGGCGCAGATCATGAAGACAGCCTGGTGCGCCAGGTTCAGGATGTCGAGCACCCCGAAGACGAGCGTGTATCCCAGCGCGAAGAGCGCGTAGATGCTCCCCAGGAACAGGCCGTTGACGATCTGCTGCCCCACGCGGCGTGGCCCCGGAGGCTACTGCAGGATCTCGAACTTCCCGTTCTTCACGATCTGCACGGCGGCGGCGTGGTTGCCGTCGCGGCTGGGGAGGAAGGAGAACTTGCCGAGCGGCGTGGGCAGGTCCTTCACCTTGGCGAAGCCGGCCTTGATGTCGTCGCGGCCGCCCTTCATGCCGGCCTGGGCGATGGCGTCGGCGATGACCAGCACGCCGGTGTAGGCCTGGGCGCAGAACTGGTCGGGGTCGTTGCCGCGGGCCTTCTGGCCGGCGATGAAGGCCTGGTTGACCGGGTCGGCGGAGGCCTTGTTCCAGGCCGTGCCCACCATGACCCCCTCGGCGGCCGGGCCGGCGTTGGCCATGAGCTTGGGGGAGTTGAAGCCGTTGCCGCCCATGATGGGGACGTTCCAGCCCAGCTGGCGGGCCTGGGACACGATGGCGGCGGCCTGCTCGACCAGCGCCGAGACCATGAGGAAGTCGGGGTTCTTGGCCTTGAGCGCGGTGAGCTGGGCGTTGAAGTCGCGGTCCTTGGTGGCGAAGGTCTGGATGTCCACGATGGGGGTGCCGTTGGCCTCGAGCGAGGCCTTCATGACGTCGAATCCACCCTTGGTGAATGCGTCGTCGTTGCCGTAGAGGATGGCGGCGTTCTTGAAGCCGATCTTGGCCTGGGCCGCCTTGAGCGCCGAGGGGATCACCTGGGCCTCGGTGAGCGAGACGCGCCAGATGAAGTCGCCGATGTCGGTGATCCCCTTGGGGGCGGTGTTGGAGACCGCGACCACCGGGGTCTTCGCCTGCTGGGCCAGCGGATCGGCGGCGGTGGCGGTGGTGGAGAGGGTGGGGCCGATGATGGCGCTCACCTTGTCGCGGTTGATGAAGCGCTGGAAGACGGCGATGCCCTGCTCCTTGGAGGTGGCGTCGTCCTCGAGGACCAGCTCGAGGGTGATGCCCTTGAGCTTGCCGCTCTTGTTGACGTCGTCGACGGCGGCCTGGACGCCGGCCTTCTGCTGCGCGCCGTAGGCGGCGGCATTGCCGGTGAGTGAGAAGGCGGCGCCGATCTTGACGGTCTCGGCGGCGGAGAGGGTGGGAAGGGCCAGAAGGGCGACCGCGGCTGCGGCGAGGGATCGAACCGGGGTGATCATGAAACCTCCGTTGGGGCGAGGTGGGACCGAGGGTCGTACCACCCGACGCGAGGCGCGGACAAGTGGACGGGCACGGGCCCGCTGCTCGCATTTCATGAGGCGGGACCGCCCTTTCCACGCCCCGTGCGGGGCGGGGGCAAGCACCCGTTCAATTTCCCTGATTTGCGCGGAAAATTGTCCTGGATCAAGAGAGAGGCACCCGTCCGGGGTCATGACGCGCCGCAACTTGCGGTGTCCCCATTCGCATGCGAGAAGTTTGCACACAATCGCCGACAGGCCGCCGCCTCGGCGAACAGCGCCGTTCCCGCACGGTTCAACCGGAGGATACACGTGAGAATCAAGGCACTCTTCAGTCTGGCAGCTCTCGGATTCGCTAGCCTGGCATTCGCCCAGGCGCAGAACGTGGTCGTGGAGGAGAGGAAGACCGAGACGGTGACCGTGGTCGTGAAGGAGACGCCCAAGCCCCCGGCGTTCGTCTTCGAGCTGCACGGCTTCGTCTCCACCACGGGCTTCTTCCAGGACGCTCCCTTCAACTCCTACGGCCAGAAGGCCCTGTTCGTCGGTGGCAAGTACGAGGCCGACAAGCCCGTCTTCGGCTTCGACATCCGCCAGACCCGGCTCAACTTCTCGGTCAAGGGCCCCCAGATCATGGGAGGCGCCACGCCGAAGGCCGTCGTCGAGTTCGACATGTTCGGCATCGACGAGGTCACGGTTGGCGCGACCAGCGTCTACGGTGACGTCTCGATCCTCCCCCGCATCCGCGTGGCCTACGTCGAGCTCGCCTGGGCCAACACGACCCTCCAGATCGGCCAGCAGAACATGCTCACGATCGGGGCCATCCCGCAGTCGCTCCGCGGGATCGCCTTCCCGATGACCTACGCTGCCGGCACCGTCGGCTGGAGGGCGCCGGGCGTCTGGGGCTGGCACACCTTCGGTACCGACACCAAGCTCGAGATCGCCTGGTCGGTCCAGCGGTCGCAGTGGGCAAACGGCTCCGGGCTCTCCCCCGGCGGAATCAATGCTGGCTACTCCTCCGGCCTTCCGGCCTTCGAGGGCCGCGCCCGCGTGTTCAACAAGATGTTCGACATCTGGCTCTCCGGCCACTGGCAGACAATCGACCGCAACGGCCCCGGAGTCATCGCCGTCCCGACCCCAAATACCGACATGCAAACGATCCTCGGGACGGTCGGCACCAAGTTCAACCTGGGGCCGGTCGCCCTCTCCGGAAGCGCCTGGTACGGCAAGAACGCGGGCCCGCTGCTCGGAAACATCATCCAGTTCACGCCCCTCACCTACCAGGGCAACATCTTCGGCTACGGCGCCTGGGGGCAGGCTGGCGTGAACGTCACGAAGAGCCTTTCCGCTTGGTTCACCTACGGAATCGACCATCCGCAGTACGCCGACATCTTCGCGACCGGCAACTTCCGCATGCGCAACCAGAACATGGTCGGGATGGTGCGCTGGCAGGAAGGCGGATTCATGATGGGCATGGAGTGGCTCTACACCCGCACGACCGACTCCCGGTTCGCCGACCCGCTCACCGGCAACCAGATCTCGCTCTCCGCGAACTACTACTTCTAGCCGGATCGAGGCACCCGTTTCAGGCCGCCTCCGCGCCCCCGTGGCGCGGGGGCGGTTTTTTTCCTAGAAGACCTGCTTACCACCCCCTTTGGAGATCCACCCGTCATGGCCAACCAGCTCGACTTCGTCCGCGTGGACTACCCGGAACCGCACCGGGAGCGGACGCGCCGGCTGCTCGCCGCCCACCCGGAGGCCAAGCTGCTGCAGGGGCCCGAGCCTCGCTCGGCCCCCATCCTGATCGGAGTGGTCGCCTTCCAGATCGCGATGGCCTGGGTCCTGCGCGACCAGAGCCTCTGGCTTGTGGTGCCCCTGGCCTGGCTCCTGGGGGCGGTGGCCGACCACGCGCTGTGGGTGCTCATCCACGAGGCTGCGCACAACCTGATCGTCAAGACACCCTGGATGAACTCGCTGGCCACGCTGGTGGCCAACCTCCCCATCATCTTCCCCGGCGGCATCGCCTTCCGGCGCTACCACCTGCTCCACCACGCCTGGCAGGGCGACCCGGAGATCGACGCCGACCTGGCCGCTCCCACCGAGGCCCGCCTGGTGGGGAACTCCAGCGTCAAGAAGGCGCTCTGGCTGCTCTTCTACTTCCTGGCCCAGGGAATGCGCGCCACCCAGCTGAAGCGAATCAAGCTCTGGGACGCCTGGTACGTTGCAAACGTGGCCGCCCAGGTGGCCTTCGTCGTCGCGGTCGTCCACTTCATGGGCTGGACCGCGCTCCTCTACCTCTTCCTCTCCAGCGCCTTCGCCATCGGGCTGCACCCGGTCGGGGCGCGCTGGATCCAGGAGCACTACCTCACCTTCCCGGGCAACCAGGAGACCTTCTCCTACTACGGCCCCATGAACGTGCTGGCGCTCAACGTGGGCTACCACAACGAGCACCATGACCTGATGCGCGTCCCCTGGACGAGGCTGCCGGCGCTCAAGGCCATGGCGCCGGAGCTCTACGAGCCGCTCCACTTCCATCGCTCCTGGTCGGCCCTGCTCTGGCGCTTCCTGACGGACCCCAGCATCACGCTCTACAGCCGGGTGATCCGGCACGGTACGGTGGCCGGGACCGGGCGCCTCGAGCCCACAGCCTAGCGAACGCCCCCGGCCGCACGCCCCGCCGGGCGGGCGTACAATGGCGTGATGCGGCGCGCCGCGCTCATCGCGATCCTGGCAACCGGGCTGACCGGCTGCGCCACCTCCCGCTCCTCCTTCCGCTGCGAGGCCAGGGGCGGGCGGGGCTGGCTGGCCGTCTACTCCGACCAGTTCGTGGTGGTGACCGACCTCGACGAGGAGGACGCACGGGCGCTGGCGGCCGAGCTCGACCTGATCCGCATCGCGGTGGCGTCGTCCCTCTTCCAGAGGCGCCACGACCCGCCCGTGCGGGCCACCGTGATCGCCTTCCGCTCCACCGCCGACTACCAGGGCTTCGCCCCGGCCGGCTCGGCTGCCTACTACGCGCGTGGCACGGCCGAACCCAAGATCGTCATGCCCGGCAAGTTGGGGCTGGAGCAGCGGCGCGTGCTGGCCCACGAGCTGGCCCACCACGTCTCCTCCTACGTGCTCCTGCGGGAGCCGCGCTGGTTCTCGGAGGGGCTCGCCACCTGGGCCGAGACGGTGGGGACCACGTCCACCGGGATCCGGATGGTCACCGGCGCCGTTCCGCCCGGGCGCCGGGTCCTGCCCCGGCCCCAGCGGATGCCCGCCCGGCAACTCCTCGCCTGGGACGGGAGCGTGCCCTCCGGAGGGCTAGCCCCCTACTACGACGCGGCCTGGCTCACCGTGCACTACCTCGTGAACCAGCACCCCGAGGCCCTGCACGCCTTCGAGGGGCGTCTGGCCGGCGCCGAGGATCCCGACGACGCCTTCCGCGCCTCCTTCCCGCAGTGGAACCCCGACGTGCCCGGCGCGCTCGACCGGCTCGACGGGGAGCTCGACCTCTGGGCGCGCAACGGGCGCTTCGACGGCAAGCCCCTGCAGATCGACTCGAGGCCCAACATCAGCGTGCAGCCGGTCGAGCCGGCGGAGGTCCATGCCATCCGGCTGCTCCTCTGGACCGGGGGGGCGCCGCGGGAGGGGGACGATGTGGCGCGGCGCGCCGAGCTCGACGAGGGGCTGGCCGAGGACCCGTACCATCCGCTGCTGCTGCGCCATCTGGCCAAGCAAGACGGCAGGGATCCCTTGCCCCTGGCCCGCCTGGCCGTGAAGGGCCGTCCCGGCGACCCGAGGGCCTGGACCTTCCTCGCCGAGAGCCTCCCCCCGGACGCGGTCGCCGACCGGGAGGCCGCGCTGCGCAGGGCGACCGAGCTCGCCCCGTCGAACCCACTCGCCCTCTCCGCCCTCGCAGAGATGCTGCTCCAGGCGGGCCGGTCGGGCGAGGCGCTGCCGCCGGCGCGGAAGGCGGTGCAGCTCGGACCCTTCAGCCCGGACGTCCTCGACACCTACGCCGCCGTCGCCGCCGACCTGGGCAACTGCCCGCAGGCGCAGCTCGCCTCCCGGCGCGCGCTCGACGTGTTCCCGGACGAGGGAGATCCGGCGCAGCGGGCCCGGCTGGAGACGCGCATGGCCGCCATCCGGGCGAGGTGCCGGCCGGAGGGGAAGTGATCCGGCCCCCGGTGCGGTATAAAACCGCCACCATGCAATTCGCCCGCTACAGCCAGATGTTCATCCCCACGCTGAAGGAGGCCCCCGCCGACGCGCAGGTGGCCTCCCACCGCCTGCTCGTCCGCGCGGGCTTCATCCGCCAGCTCGGCGCCGGGATCTACGACCACCTCCCGCTGGCCCGCCGCTCGCTCGCCAAGGTCGAGCGCATCGTCCGGGAGGAGATGGACGCCATCGGCGGCCAGGAGTTCCACCTCCCGGCCATCCACCCCGCCGAGGTCTGGAAGGAGAGCGGGCGCTGGGAGGTCATGGGCGAGAACATGTTCCGGCTCAAGGACCGCAAGGGGGCCGACTACTGCCTGGGCATGACCCACGAGGAGATCTTCACGGCCATCGCCCGGGACGAGCTGCGCAGCTACCGGCAGCTCCCCCAGGTCTGGTACCAGATCCAGACCAAGTTCCGCGACGAGCCGCGCCCCAAGTCCGGCCTGCTGCGCGTGCGCCAGTTCACCATGAAGGACGCCTACTCCTTCGACGTGGACGCGGCCGGGCTCGACAGGAGCTACGACGACCAGCGCCGGGCCTACGAGAAGATCTTCACCCGCTGTGGACTGGACTTCGTGGCCGTGCAGGCCCACTCCGGGGCCATGGGCGGCTCCGGCTCGCAGGAGTTCATGGTCCGCACCGACGCCGGCGAGGACGACGTGGCCGCCTGTCCGAAGTGCCGCTACGCCGCCAACACCGAGACCGCCCACAGCCGGGGGCCGGTGCGTCCGGTGGACCAAGGGGAACGGCTCGACGCGCCCCGGAAGTTCCCCACCCCGGGCGTCCGCACCATCGAGGCGCTGGAGCGGCCGCCGCATGGCCGGTCGGCGGCGCGGCAGCTGAAGACGCTCGTCTACGCGGCCGACGAGAAGCTCGTGCTCGCAGTGGTCCGCGGCGACGACGAGCTCGACGAGGCCAAGCTGCAGACCGCCACGGGCGCGGCCCAGGTCCGCCCCGCCCACCCCGAGGAGATCCGCCCGCTGCTCGGCGCCGACGCCGGGTCGCTGGGCGCGGTGGGCGTGCGGAACGCCCCGGTCTTCGTGGACGAAACCCTGGCCGCCGCGGCCGGCATGGTGACCGGTGCCAACGAGAACGACGTCCACCTCGAGGGCGTGGACGTGAGGAGGGACATCGCCGCGGGCAAGCTCGTGGACCTGCGCAAGGTGAAGGCCGGCGAGGGGTGCACCCGCTGCGACGGCGCCCTCGAGCTCTTCAAGGCCCTCGAGGTCGGCCACATCTTCAAGCTGGGGACCAAGTACTCGGTGTCGATGAAGGCCAACGTGCTCCTCGCCGACGGCAAGGAGACCCCCATCGTGATGGGGAGCTACGGCATCGGCGTGGAGCGGGTCATGGCGGCCGCCGTCGAGCTGCACCACGACGCCGACGGGATCATCTGGCCCTTCTCCATCGCGCCGTTCCACGCCACCGTCCTCACCATGGGCAAGGAGCCGGAGCTGCTCCGGGCCGCCGAGGAGGTCATCGCCGCGCTGGGGCGCGCTGGCATGGAGGTCCTCTTCGACGACCGGGACGAGCGGGCCGGTGTGAAGTTCAAGGACGCCGACCTGGTGGGAATCCCGCTGCGCATCGCGGTGGGCAAGAAGGGGCTCGCCGACGGCAAGGTGGAGTGGAAGCTGCGCCGCGGCAAGCAGGTGGACTTCGTCCCCCTGGGCGACGTGGAGGCCCAGGCGCGCGCCCTCCTCGCGGCGGAAGCGGGATAGGGGCGGGGACCGGTGCGCTCCCGCCTCGCCATCGGGCCGAACGACAGGGTCGCGCTGCCGCGCCACGTCGCCGACTTGCTCGGCCTTCTCGACGGCGACCCGATCGAGCTGAAGGGGGTGCCGGGAGCCTTCGCCCTGCTGCAGGCGGCGGGGCGGGACAAGGTGGCGCCCTACCTGGCCGGATCGCTCAAGTCGCTGTCGGCGCCGGAGGTGTTCCACTTCCTGGCCACGTCGATCAAGACCGGGACGCTGCTCCTCTCCTTCGGCGCAGGGCACGACACGCCGCTGCCCGACGCGCCCGCGGGGCTCCGCCGCAAGACGGTGAGCTTCAAGGAGGGGCAGGTGACCTTCGCCTCGTCGAGCGAGCGGGCCGACAGGCTCCCGTCCGTGCTCTGGCGGGCCGGGCTCGTGCCCGCCGAGGAGCTCACGCGCTGCGGGAGGCTCGTCCAGGCCGGCCGGCCGCTCGGCCAGGTGCTCGTCGAGGAGGGGCTGCTCGACCCCGGCCAGCTCTACGGCGCGATGACCCTGCAGATCCGCGAGATCGTGCTGGGAGCCTTCCTGGAGGACGATGGGGAATTCGTCTTCGTGGAGGGGAGGCCCGACGAGCGGAACGCCGTCCGCCTTCCCGAGCGAACCCACGAGATCCTGCTCGAGGGAATGCGGCGGCGTGCCGAGGTGGACCGGCTCGCGACCACCCTTCCGGATCGCGACGCCGTGGCCCGACGGAGGCCCGGAGCAGCCGGGGAGCCCGGCCCCCGCGCCAGGCGGCTCCTCGAGATCATCGACGGCGCGCGCACGGTCCGGCGCGCCCTCGACGACTCCTGGCTCGGGCTCCACGAGGGGACCGTGGCCCTCGACGAGCTGGTCCGGGGAGGCTTCGTCGAGGCGGTGGCGTCCCGCGCCGCGCCACCCGCCCAGGCGCCCCCGCCTCCCATCCCCTCCGGCGGGCCGTTCGAGGCCTACGCCCGGATCATCCGGCACGTCTACGAGGAGCTGTCCCGCGTCCAGGCCGACGCCGGCCGGCGGCTGGAGAGCTTCTTCGAGCGGATGCCCCCGGAGCGGCGCGCCGTCTTCGACGGGGTCCGCATCGACGCCGACGGACGCATCGACGTGGCGCAGCTCATCCTGAACGTCGGGGAGGGGTCGCCGCGGCCGGGACCGGCGGCGCGCGCCCGGGCGCTCGACGCGCTGGAGTCCTTCCTGACCTTCGCGCTCTTCGAGGTGGGGAACTGCCTGCCTCCGCCCGAGGCCGCGCGGGTGCTCGGCGAGGTGGGGCGCATGCAGGCGGGGGCGCCATGAGCCGTCCGGGACGGGAGCGCATCTGCGCCGCCATCGACTTTCCCACGTGGCGCGAGGCGGAGCCCTTCGCCCGCGCCGTGGCACCGGAGGTCGGGATGCTCAAGGTGGGGCTCGAGCTCTTCGCCGCCGAGGGGCCGGCGGCGGTCCGCGCCGCAGCGGGGCTGGGGCGCCCGGTCTTCCTCGACCTCAAGCTGCACGACATCCCCAACACCGTGGAGGGGGCCGCCCGCAGCGCCGCGGCATCCGGAGCTTCGCTGCTCACCGTCCACGCCGCCGGTGGCGACGAGATGGTGCGCGCCGCGGTGCGGGGTGCGGCCGGGCGGCTTCACGTCCTGGCCGTGACCGTGCTCACCAGCCTGGACGACGCGGCGCTCGGGCGCATCGGGCTCGCCGGCCCGGCCGCCGAGGCCGTGGTCCGGCTGGCGCGCCTCGCCGTTGGAGCGGGGGCCGACGGACTGGTCTGCTCGCCGCACGAGGTGGCCGCCGTCCGGGCTGCCGTGGGGCCGGGGCCGCTGCTGGTCGTCCCGGGTGTCCGTCCGCCGGGCGCGTCGCGGGGCGACCAGGCCCGGGTGGCCACGCCGGCCGAGGCGGTGGCGGCAGGGGCCGACGTCGTCGTGATCGGGAGGCCGCTGCGGGAGGGCGGTGATCCGGCGGCGGCGGCAAGGGCGATCGCGGCGACGCTTCGGGAAGGAGGGAGGGCGGGATGATCCAGGGGATCTTCGGCGGCTACCCGATCTGGGTGGTCTTTGTGGGGACGGTGGTCGTCCTGGGCGCCGCCGCGAAGGTCGGTCACCTGATCGGCGCCCGGATGCGGGCCCGTCTCGGCGAGGCGGCCCCCCCCGACCTGGGGGCCGCGCTGGGCGGCCTGCTGGGGCTCCTCGCCCTGCTGCTCGCCTTCACCTTCGCCATGGCGGGTCAGCGGTTCGACTGGCGCAAGGCGCTCGTCGTGGACGAGGCGAACGCCATCGGGACCGCCTGGCTGCGGGCCGACCTCATCCCCGAGCCGCAGGCCGCGCAGGCTCGCCAGGTGCTGCGGGCCTACGCCCAGGCCCGGGCCGACGTCATGGAGGCCTCGAGGCGTGCCGAGGCGATCGCGCGCTCCGAGAGGCTCCAGTCCGAGCTGTGGGGCATCACCCGGGCCGCCGCCGCTGCGGCCCCGACCCCGACGGTGGCACTGTTCGTCGTCGCCGTGAACGAGGTGATCGACGTTCACGGGCTGCGCGTCCAGGCCGCGCTGCGCAACCGCATCCCTCCCACGATCTTCGTGACCCTCCTCGCGGTGGCGATCCTCGTCATGGCGGCGACCGGCTACGCCGGCGGGCTCACCCGGGAGAGGAGCTCTCTCTCGAGCATCCTCCTGGTCTTGGTGCTCGCGGTGGTCATCACGCTGATCCTGGATCTCGACCGGCCCTACGACGGGCTCCTCACGGTGAGCCAGCAGGCGATCGTGGACGTGCTCCAGTCAATGGGGCCGGCCGGGCGGCAGACGCCCTGATGGAACGAGGGCGATCCTCGATCAGCGCCCGCTGCGTCGGAGCAGGACGTAGATGGCCCCCGCGCCCCCGTCCTGCGGCCTCGCCGTCGCGAAGGCGAGGACGTGCCTCCCGAACCGCGCCGTGGCGAGCCAGCTGCGAAGCGCCTCCTTCAGCACCGGCACCTGGTCCCTGGAGTGGAGCCCGCGCCCGTGCACGAGCAGCACGCAGCGCTTCCCCTGCTCCCGGGACCGGCGCAGGAAGCCGTCCACCTCCCCCTTGGCCTCCGCCCGCGACTTTCCGTGAAGGTCGAGGTGGGCCTGGACCGAGAAGTCCCCGCGGCGGAGCTTGCGGACCAGGGCGGGGTCGAGGCCCGAGACCCAGCCCTCGATGAACTCGTCGGTGTCGGAGATGTCGAAGGGGGCCTCGCCCGAGACCAGCGCCTCGAGCTCCTTCAGGGCGTCGAGGTCCGGGTGCCAGAACTCCGGTGCGGGGGGCTGTCGCCGCCCCGGCTCGACCACCTTGTTCCGCTCCTCCACCGGGCGCGCGCCCTCGATGGCAGCGGCCCACAGGTCGGCGTCGGTGGGCTCGGGGCGGGGAGGGGGAGGCGGTGGCGGAGCCGGTTTCGGTGGAACCACCGGCGCGGAGGCGTGCTTCCGCAGCTCCTTCAGCTTCCCGAATGGGTTGTGGAACGGCTTCTTGTTCGCGGCCACGCCTCCCGGACTATAACTGCCCGGCATGCCAGAACCCATCGTCGAGGCCGTGGACGTCGCCAAGGTCTACCAGCTCGGCAAGACCGAGGTGCACGCGCTCCGCCACGTGGACCTCACGGTCGAGCGGGGCGAGTTCCTCTCCATCGCGGGCCCCTCCGGGAGCGGCAAGACCACGCTCCTCAACCTCATCGGCGGCGTGGACGTGCCCAGCTCGGGCACCGTGCGGGTGGACGGCGAGGACACCTCCAAGCTCACCGAGCGCGCCCTCACCCGGCTGCGCCTCGACCACATCGGCTTCATCTTCCAGACCTTCAACCTGGTGGCGGTGCTCACCGTCTTCCAGAACGTCGAGTTCCCGCTCCTCCTGCAGGGGCGAATGACCTCCCCGGAGCGGCGACGGAGGGTGAACGCGCTCCTCGAGTCGGTGGGGCTCGCCGACCACTCCCGCCACCGCCCCAGCGAGCTCTCGGGCGGCCAGCGGCAGCGCGTGGCCGTGGCCCGGGCGCTGGTCGGGAACCCCCCGCTGGTCCTGGCCGACGAGCCCACCGCCAACCTCGACTCGAAGACCGGCGGGAACATCATCGATCTGATGCGCGAGATGAACCGGCGCGACGGGACCACCTTCATCTTCTCCACCCACGACCCCAAGGTGATGTCCCACGCCAGCGCCATCGTCCGGCTCGAGGACGGGCGGGTGGTGGGGCGCGAGACGGCCCAGGGGGCAGGGGGAGACGAGGCACGGTGAGCACCACCTCCTCCCGCGTGCGGCAGGGGCGGATCCTGCTCGAGATGGCCATGCGCAACCTGGTCGCGAGCCGGGTGCGCACGCTGGTCGTGGGCGGGATCGTGGCCCTGGGCGTGGTCGTCGTGGTCCTGGGAAGCTCGCTCCTCGACTCCATCGACGTGGGCATGACCCGCAGCATCCAGGACAGCCTGGGCGGCCACGTGCAGCTCTACAACGCCGCCTCGCGCGACCCGCTGGCCCTCTACGGCGGGACCATGGGCGAGTCGGTGCTCGAGCCCATCGAGGACTTCGCGCGGCTCAAGGCGGCGGCGCTCTCCGTGCCCGGCGTGAAGCAGGTCGTCCCCATGGGCATCGACCAGGCCATGGTCTCGATGGGGAACGTCTTCGACGTGGCGCTGGAGCGGCTGCGCGCCGACGTGCGCCGCCGCCTCGACCAGGGCGCCCCCGCCGAGGACCCGGACTACGAGGCCCACAAGGACCACCTGCGCCGCATGGCCACGCTGCTCCAGCAGGAGCTCCGCCAGGCACGCGAGATCGCCGACGAGACCTCCGGCGTCTACAAGGACCGAAAGGCCGACTTCGACGCGCTGGAGCAGGCGGTGCAGGGCGGCTTCTGGGGCCAGTTCGACCGGGACCCCCTGGCCTCGCTCGAGTTCCTGGAGAACCGGGTGGCCCCGCTCTCCCTCGACGGCGGCTTCACCTTCATCCGCTACGTGGGCACCGACCCGGAGGCCTTCCAGAAGGCCTTCCCGGGGGCGCAGGTGGTCGAGGGCGCAGCCATTCCACCCGGCCAGCGCGGCGTGCTGCTCGGCAAGCTCTACGCCGAGGAGTGGCTCAAGCTCCGGGCGGCCCGGC
The DNA here is from genome assembly GCA_963828255.1 of uncultured delta proteobacterium. Classification (GTDB taxonomy): domain Bacteria; phylum Myxococcota; class Myxococcia; order Myxococcales; family Anaeromyxobacteraceae; genus CAIOAK01. The sequence continues at coordinate 65,021 of CAWHDZ010000016.1, forward strand.
GGCTCGACAAGATCAAGGAGGCCCGCGAGCTGCACGGCCGCAAGATCGCCGGGGACGAGGAGCTGCAGCGCTGGGTGAAGGAGAACACCGGCCAGACCCGCGACATCCTGCTCCAGCTCGACCCGGTCAAGACCCGGGAGGCGGTGCGGCGGCTCCAGGCGGCGCTGGGATCCCAGGAGACCGATCCGGCCCGGCTCGTGTCCGAGCTCCTCGACACCGACGACCGGAACTTCGACGAGCGCTACCGGATCTTCTACGGGCAGCTGGCTCCCCTCCTCCAGCTCTACACGGTCAAGGTCGGCGACTTCATCACCATCAAGGCACCCTCGCGCAGCGGCTACGTGAACTCGGTGAACGTCCCGGTGTACGGCTTCGTGGAGTTCCGCGGGCTCGAGCGCTCGGCGCTGGCCGGGATGATGAGCGTCATGGACATCCACTCCTGGCGCGACCTCTACGGCTACCTGACGCCGGAGCGGGCCGCCGAGATCAGGAAGCTGAAGGAGCGGGCCGGGGTCACGGCGGTGGCCCGGGAGGACGCCGAGGCGGCCCTCTTCGGCGAGGGCGCTCCCGCACCGGCGGCGGCGGCCGCGCCCCGGGCCGTGGACGAGGAGGGGCTGCTCGCCGGAGCGAGCGGGCGGCAGTCCCGCGAGGACCTCTTCCAGCGCCGCTACACCCCGGCCGAGACCGACGCCGGCGTGGCGCTCAACGCGGCGGTGATCCTCGACGACCCCCGCCGCATCGACGAGATCATGCCGAAGCTCGTGGCGGCGGCGGCCGGGGCGGGGATGAAGGTCAAGGCGGTCACCTGGCTCGAGGCGGCCGGCATCGTGGGCCAGTCGATGGGGCTGCTCCGCATGGTGCTCTACCTGGCCGTGCTCATCATCTTCGCGGTGGCGCTCGTCATCATCAACAACGCCATGGTCATGGCCACGCTCCAGCGGGTGAAGGAGATCGGCACCATGCGGGCCATCGGGGCGCAGCGCCGCTTCGTGCTGGTGCTGGTGGTGGTCGAGGTGGTCACCACGGGCCTGGTCTTCGGCGGGCTGGGCTCTGCGCTGGGAATCCTCATCGTCCACGCCGTCGGCTGGACCGGCGGCATCGCCGCCACCAACGACACCATGTACTTCCTCTTCTCCGGCCCGGCCCTCATCCCGCGGCTGGGCACGGCCAGCCTGGTCACCTCGGTGGTCATCGTCTTCCTGGTGTCGATCCTCTCGGCCCTCTACCCCGCCGCGCTGGCCATGCGGGTGACGCCGCTCGAGGCCATGCAATCGGACGACTGATGATCGCCACCGACCTCTTCATCGCCGCCCGCAACCTGGCCCGCCACACGCGGCGCAACGTGCTGCTCGCCTCGGCCATCGCCGTGGTGACCGCGATGCTGGTGCTGCTCGGCGGCCTCACCACCGGGATGCGCGAGGCCATGCTCCACTCGGCCACCACCCTCATGACCGGCCACGTGAACCTGGCGGGGTTCTTCAAGATCACGAGCGGCACGGCCGCCCCGGTCGTGGCCGGCTGGGAGAAGCCCTGGGACGCGGTGAAGGACAAGATCCCCGAGCTGGTCTACGCGGCGCCGCGCGGCCGCGGCTGGGCCAAGGCGGTGGCCGACGGCGGGTCGATGGACCTCATCCTGGCCGGGGTGGAGCTCGACCGGGAGCCCGGGTTCCGCAACGTCATCCAGGTGGTGGAGGGCAGCATCGACGAGCTCGGCAAGCCGGGCACCATCCTCGTCTTCGAGGACCAGGCCAAGCGACTCGGGGTGAAGCCCGGCGACACGCTGACCCTCTCCGCCCCCACCACCCGCGGCGCCAGCAACACCGCCGACGTGCGTGTGGGCGCGGTGGCCCGCAACATCGGCCTCCTCTCCGCATTCAACGCCTTCATCCCGGCCGAGACCCTGCGCCAGCTCTACCAGATGAAGGCCGGGACCACCGGCGCGGTGCAGCTCTACCTGAAGGACGCCGACGACTCGGCCAAGGTGGCGGCCCGGCTCCGCGACGCCCTCCGGGAGGCCGGATACAGGGTCATGGACGCCGACCCCCAGCCCTACTGGCAGAAGCTCATGTTCAAGGTGAACGCCGAGGACTGGACCGGCCAGAAGCTCGACGTGACGACCTGGGAGGACGAGATGAGCTTCCTCTCCTGGATCGTCACCGCCGTGACCTGGCTGGGCAACGTCCTCGTCACCGTGCTCATGGTCATCGTGGCGGTGGGCATCGTGAACACGCTGGCCATCGCCATCCGGGAGCGGACCCGGGAGATCGGCACCCTGCGCGCCATCGGCATGCAGCGCACCCAGGTGCTGCGCCTCACCCTCATGGAGGCCTTCCTCCTGGGCCTCGCCGGGGCGCTCCTGGGAGCGGCCCTCGGGGCCGTGGTGGGCGCGGGAATCAACGCCGCCTCCATCGAGCTTCCCGAGACCATGCAGTACTTCCTGCTGCAGCGGAACCTGCACCTGGCCATCCACCCCGGGCAGGTGGCCGTCTACGTCGCCTTCGTGACCGCGCTCACCACCGTCGCCGCCATCTGGCCGTCGGCCTATGCCGCGCGGATGCGGCCGGTCACCGCCATGCACCACGCCGGGTGAACTCCATGCGAATCCTCCCCCTCCTCCTGCTCGCCCTCCTGCTCGCCCCGCCTTCGGCGCGCGCCCTCGACCAGGCCGGGACCGACCGGGTCATCCGCAACATCGACGAGATGGAGCGCTCCGGGGGGGACTACAAGGCCCTCGCCTACATGGAGGCCAAGGAGAAGGACAAGACCGACGTGGTCTACGAACTGCTCGCCTACCGGCGCTCCGGGGACCAGAAGCTCATGTTCCTCTTCCTGGAGCCCAAGTCGGAGGCGGGGAAGGGCTACCTGCGCATCGAGAAGAACCTCTGGTTCTACGACCCGCGGGTGGGACGCTGGGAGCGGCGCACCGAGCGGGAGCGCATCGGCGGGACGGACACGCGCCGGGGAGACCTGGACGAGTCGCGCCTCTCCGAGGAGTACGCCGCCACGTGGGAGGCAGACGAGAAGCTGGGCAAGTTCGAGGTGCACCGCATCCTGCTCAACGCCCGGCCCGAGGTGGACGTGGCCTTCCCCACTGTGCGACTCTGGGTGAACAAGGAGAACGGCGTGGTGCTCAAGCGCCAGGATCTGGCCCTCTCCGGCCGCCTCATGCGCACCGCCTACTACCCGCGCTGGAAGAAGGTCCGCAGCGAGTCGAAGAAGGGCGACGTCTGGTTCGCCGAGGAGATGCGCATCTACGACGAGGTCGAGAAGGCCAACCAGACCCTCATCCTCATCAAGTCGGTGGACACGCGCCCGCTCGAGGCCAACCTCTTCACCAAGGCCTGGCTCGAGTCCAAGAGCCGGTGATGACGCGCGCCGCCCTCGCCCTCCTGCTGGTCCTCGCCGCCTCGCCGGCCCTGGCCCAGGACCGTCCCAGCGAGCAGGACATGTTCGAGACCGCCAGCCCGCAGCCGGAAGGCTTCGGAGCGCCAACGGCGCCCCCCGATCCCTTGAAGATCGGCGGGATGCTGTACCTGCGTCTCGACTCGCAGTGGCAGCAGGGGGTGCCGCCGTCGGCGTGGCTCCTCACCTCGCCCAACCTGCTCGACCTCTACGTGGACGTCCGCCCCAACGACCGGGTGCGCGCCTTCGTGCTGGGGCGCGCCCAGGTGAACCCGCTCGTGCCGGAGGGTGTCCAGTCCGCGGTCTACGGCCAGCTCCTCGCCACGCAGGTGGTGCTCGACCAGGCCTGGATCCGCTTCGACGTGGAGCGCGCCGTCTTCGTCACCGTGGGCAAGCAGCAGGTGACCTGGGGGGTGTCCCGCTTCTGGAATCCCACCGACTTCCTGCACTTCCGGCCGCGTTCCCCGCTCTCCACCTTCGACCAGCGGCAGGGGGAGTGGATGCTGAAGCTCCACGTCCCCTGGGAGAAGAACGGCTGGAACTTCTACGCCATCGCCCTCTTCAGCGGGAACCAGGTGGTGGACCAGCTGGGCAAGGTGGGCGGGGCGCTGCGCGCCGAGGTGGTGCTGGGGCCGCTGGAGGTGGCCGGGGCGATCGTGGCCCGCTCCGGGACGCTGCCGCGGCTCGGCCTGGAGGCCACCTGGGCGCTCTGGGAGCTCGACTTCTACGGGGGCGCGTCGCTCGGGAAGGGAACGCCCACCGGCCTCCCGCAGTGGGAGATGCTGACGCCGCCCGACTGGCAGGCGGACCCCCCAAACCCCGGAACCTACCAGGCCTACCAGCCCGGCTTCGCCCCCCAGGTCTCCGGGGGCGTCTCCTGGACCTGGAAGTACGACGACCTGCACACGCTCACCGTGGGGGCCGAGTACTTCTACAATTCGCTCGGATACGCCGACTCGGCCATCTACCCCTGGCTCATCGTGAACGAGCAGTACGATCCGTTCTTCGTGGGGCGGAACCAGGTGGGGCTCTACCTGCTCCTGCCCAAGCCCTTCAGGTGGTACGACACCACCTTCATCCTCTCCACGCTGGCCAACCTGACCGACCGCACCTTCATCAGCCGCATCGACTACTCCGTGCTGCTCATGACCTACCTTCGCGTGGAGGCCTACGCGGCGGTGCACTACGGCGCCGCGGGGGGGCCTTCCGCTTCGCCATCGACGTCCCGGCCTTTCCGCCCTATCTTCCGGAACCGGTGAGCATCCAGCCGCCCGTCGCCGATTTCGGGGTGGCGCTGCGGGTCAGCCTGTAGAGTGCAACCAGGAGGCATCCCATGGCCGAGTTCCGGATCCAGAAGAAGACCAGCCTCACCTTCGACCAGGCGCTCGCCCGGGCGCAGGAGGCGCTCAAGGCCGAGGGGTTCGGCATCCTCACCCAGATCGACGTGCAGGCGACGCTGAAGGAGAAGATCGGCGCAGAGTTCCGCCCCTACCGCATCCTGGGCGCCTGCAACCCCAAGCTGGCCTTCCGCGCGCTCACCTCCGAGCTCGAGGTGGGGGTGATGCTGCCCTGCAACGTCATCGTCTACGAGGGGGACGACGGCAAGGCGGTGGTGACGGCGATCGACCCCATGGCCACCATCGCCGCCACGCACCCGGGCCTGAACGTCATCGCCGGCGAGGTGAAGTTCGCGCTCCAGCGGGCGCTGTCGGCGGTGTGAGGCCGCGCGGCGCTGGACCTGCTTCCCGCTTTCCATGTGAGGATGGAGGGATGACGATCCGAATGACCGCGCTCAGGCTGATGGCCCTCACCATGACGGGCTGCGCCACCGTCTCCCAGCCCCCCGTGCCCCTCGAGTCGCCGGTGCCCAAGGCGCAGCAGATTTCGGCCCAGGCCAGCCTCGCCGTTCCAGCCACCAAGCGCTACAAGACCAAGGTCTCCATCGCCCGGTTCACCAACGAGACCAATTACGGGCGGTCGCTCATGTACGACGCCGACCTGGACGTCATCGGCAAGCAGGCATCCGACATGCTGGCCTCGCGCCTCATCGCCTCCGGCAAGTTCGTGGTGCTGGAGCGGCCCGACCTCCAGAAGGTCGCGAAGGAGCAGGAGATCGCCGGGCAGGCCTCGCTGGTGGGGTCCGACACGGTGATCATCGGCTCGGTGACCGAGTTCGGCCGCTCGGTGGGAGGGCAGTCGGGCTTCCTCTCCAGCACCAAGGTGCAGACCGCCAAGGCCAAGGTGGACATCCGGCTGGTGGACGTGAAGACCGGGCAGGCCTACTTCTCCGCCACCGGCGCCGGCCAGGCCAGCACCGAATCGGGCGAGATCGCCGGCTACGGCAGCCGGGCCGACTACGACGCCACGCTGAACGACAAGGCCATCGGCGCCGCCATCACCGACGTCATCGACCGGCTGGTCTCCAAGCTCGCGGACCGCCCATGGCGAAGCTACGTCCTCGACGTGCAGGGCCCCCAGGTCTTCGTCGCCGGCGGGAAGTTCCAGGGGCTCCGCCCCGGGGACACACTGCTGGTGATGGAGCCGGGCAAGACCTTGAAGAGCCAGCAGTCGGGCTTCGACGTCGCCCTCCCGCCCACCCAGGTCGGGACCCTCGAGGTGGTGAGCCTGTTCGGGGACTCGGAGACCAACGAGGGGTCGGTGTGCAGGATCACCTCGGGTGCGCTCGACAAGGGGCGCGCCGGTTCGGTCTTCGTCGCCGCTCCCGCCAACGGAGGCACGCCGTGAAGACCCTCGCCCCGTCCATCGCCGCCGCGCTCCTGCTGGCCGGCTGCGCCATGCCGTCCACCACGGTCCGCACCACCGACACCCGGCCCAGCATCGCCATCGAGGGGGGCAGGCCCGGAACGGTGCTGCTCGTGGACGGGCAGCTGGTCGGCGACGCCGCCTCCTACAACGGGAAGCCGCTGGTCCTGCGCCTGGAGCCGGGGACGCACGAGGTGGAGATCCGGGCCCAGGACGGGAAGCTCCTCTTCGCGCAGAAGATCTTCGTGGAGAGCGAGCTGAAGGTCATCCAGGTGCACTGAGGAGGCCAACGTGTCCCGATCCCTCGTCGCAGCGGTCGTGGTCGCAGGGCTGGCCGCCTCCGGGTGCGCCGGCAAGGTCACCACCTACCGCTGGGGCAACTACGACGAGGTCCTCTACTCCCACTACAAGCACCCCCAGGAAAGGCAGGCCTACGTGGCCAGCCTGAAGACCATCATCCTGGCGGCGCAGCAGGAGGGGAAGACGGTTCCGCCCGGGATCTACGCGGAGTACGGATACGCGCTCTACGAGGAGGGCAACGCCCCCGAGGCCATCAAGTACTTCGAGCGGGAGCGCGACACCTGGCCCGAGTCGCGGGTCTTCATGGAAAAGATGATCGCCAACGCCCGCCGCCTGCCCCCGCCGCCACCCGCGGCGCCCGCCTCGGAGCTCGAGAAGGCGAGGCCGTCATGATGCGCCGCCTCCTGCTGGTCCTCCTGGCCGGGCCCGCCCTCCTCTCCGGGTGCGCCACCGTCCCCCCCGGCGCGTCGTACGAGAAGTTCGTGGCGGCGAACCCCCGGTCGATCCTGATCGTCCCGGTGGCCAACAAGTCGGTGGACGTGGACGCACCGGCCTACTTCCTCTCCACGCTGCCCGTTCCCGTCGCCGAGCGCGGCTACTACGTCTTCCCGGTCAACGCCGTGAAACGCGTGCTGGAGGACGACGGCCTGTCCGACGCCTTCCTGGTCCACCAGGCGGACCCCATGCGCCTCGCCAGCCTGTTCGGCGCCGACGCGGTGCTCTACGTCACCATCGAGCGCTGGGACGCGCAGTACATGCTGATCTCCACCTCGGTGACGGTGGAGTTCGACTACGTGATGAAGGACGGGAAGACCGGCGACACCATCTGGACCAACCACCAGAAGATGACCTACAGCCCCTCCTCGTCGGGAGGAGGGGGCGGGCTCGGGGCGATCATCGCGGCCGTCGTGAGCGCGGCCATCGAGAAGGCGGCGCCCAGCTACATGCCGCTGGCCCGGCAGGCCAACGATGCGGCGGTGGAGTTCCCCGGCCCCGGCTTCCCTGCCGGCCCGTACCGTGCCGAATACCGGCGCGACCTCGCGCCGGCCCCGGGGGCGAAGCCGGAGAAGTAGGAGGGCGCGGGGCGGAAGCCGAAGGGGGAGGAGCCCGAGCTTCCGCACGTCGCGCGGCCCTGTCTCTCCCGTCACCACCCCGTGCACGTCACGCTGCGCGTGCGCCCCCAGGTCTGGAACCTGCGCTCACGGCGGGGAATGGCGGTCGTCGAATCCGCCCTGCGCGGCGCCGCGCTTCGCCCCGGCTTCCGCCTGGCCCGCTTCAGCGTGCAGGGGAACCACGTCCACGTCGTCGTGGAGGCGGCGACCGCCGCGGCGCTCACGTCCGGGATGAAGGCGCTGGCGATCCGCCTGGCCAGGGGGATGAACCGGCTCATGGGCCGGCGCGGGCCGGTGCTGGAGAACCGCTACCACGCCCACGTCCTTCGGGCCCCGGCCGAGGTGCGCCGCGCCCTCGCCTACGTCGCCGACAACTTCGCGGGCCACGCGCTGAGACGGGGGGAGGCCGTGCCCGAGGGCTTCAGGGATCCGTTCGCTTCCGAGCACCGTCCGGACCTCGTCACCGTTCCGAGGTCCTGGCTTCTTCGGAGGGCGATGACATCCGCCGAATCAAGTGACGGGAAGTGAAGCAGGGGCAACGGGTTGGCTGCGGGCAGGAGGAAGAGAGGACACATACCCTCATCCGAAGGTGAAGTGGCCGCCCGGATGAAATGAGGCCGGCCCCGACGTGGGACCGGCCCCGGTGCGCTTCGATCGATCGCCCCCCGGTGAGGAGGGTATCGCGGCGCCGGCACTCGCGTGACGGCGTCGCTGCTAGAAGATGAACTGCTCGCCCTGCGCCCGCAGCGCCGTGATGGCCGCCAGGTTGACGATGGACTGCACGCTGGTTCCCATCTGCAGCACGTTCACCGGCAGGTTCATGCCGAGCAGCACGGGCCCGATGACCTCGGCCCCGCCCATGGCCTCGAGCAGCTGGTAGGAGATGTTGGCCGAGTCGAGGTTGGGGAAGACGAAGACGTTGGCGTCCTCCTTCAGGGTGGAGAAGGGGAACTCCGGGACCCGCAGCTCGGCGTCGGTGGCGATGTCCACCTGGATCTCGCCGTCGATCTCCAGATCGGGGCGCATCTGGCGGACCAGCTCGGTGGCCTTGCGCACCTTGGCCGGGCTCTCCCCCTTGGCGGCGCCGAAGCTGGAGTACGACAGCATGGCGACCCGGGGGGTCACGTCGAAGTAGCGGGCCAGGTCGGCGGTGGCCACCGCGATGTCGGCCAGGGCCTGCGGGTTCGGGTCGATGTTCACCGTGGTGTCGGCGAAGAACTTGAAGTCGTCCTTGGTGACCACGATGTAGACGCCGGCGGCGCGGCGCCCCTTGCGCGTCCCGATGATCTCGAGCGGGGCGCGGATGCCGTCCGGGTAGCCGACGGTGAGACCCGTGACCATGCCGTCGGCGTCACCGCGCTCCACCATCATCGAGGCGTAGTAGTTGCGGGCCCGCACCTGGCGGCGCGCCTCGGCGAAGGTCATGCCCTTGCGCGCCCGGAGCTCCCAGAAGCGCGACACGTAGCGGTCGTAGTCCGCGCTCTCCTCGGGGAGGATGACCTGGACGCCCTCGAGGCCGTCGAGCCGCCGCTCCTCGATGGAGGCGCGGATCTTCTGCACCGGCCCGAGCAGGATGGGCTCGCAGAGCCCCTCCTCGCGGAGGATCTGGGCGGCGTGCTGGATCTTCTCGGCGTCGCCCTCGGGGAAGACGATCCGGGCCAGCTTGCTGCGGGCCTTGCCGTGCACCAGGCTCATGACGCCGTGCACCCGGCTCTGCCGCTTCTTGAGCTTCTCGCGGTAGTCGGAGAGGTCGAGCTGGATGCGGGCCACGCCGCTGGCGATGGCGGCCTCGGCCACGGCGGGCGCCACCCAGAGCAGCACGCGCGGGTCGAGCGGCTTGGGGATGATGTAGTCACGGCCGAAGCTGAAGCGCTCGCCGCCGTAGCCACGGGACACCGACTCGGGCACGTCCTCCTTGGCCAGCTGGGCCAGCGCCCGGGCCGCCGCCATCTTCATCTCCTCGGTGATGGCCTTGGCGCGGACGTCGAGCGCGCCGCGGAAGATGTAGGGGAAGCCCAGGACGTTGTTCACCTGGTTCGGGTAGTCGGAGCGCCCGGTGGCCATGATGACGTCGGCGCGGGCCGCCTTGGCGTCCGGGTAGCTGATCTCCGGGTCCGGGTTGGCGAGCGCGAAGACGATGGGGTCGGTGGCCATGGAGCGGACCATGTCCTGGGTCATGAGCCCCTTGGCGGAGCAGCCCAGGAAGACGTCGGCGCCCTTGAGCGCGTCCTCGAGCGTGCGGGCCTTGGTGTCGGCGATGAACTCCGCCTTGTACTCGTTCATCCCCTCGGTGCGTCCCTTGAAGACGACGCCCTTGGTGTCGACGAGGATGACGTTCTCCTTCTTCACCCCCAGCTTCAGATAGAACTTGGTGCAGGCGATGGCCGACGCGCCGGCGCCCGAGACCACCACCTTGAGCTTGTCGAGCTTCTTGCCGGCCAGCTCGGCGGCGTTGAGCAGCGCGGCGCCGGAGATGATGGCGGTCCCGTGCTGGTCGTCGTGGAAGACCGGGATGTTCATCTCCCGCTTGAGCCGCTCCTCGATGACGAAGCACTCGGGGGCCTTGATGTCCTCGAGGTTGATGCCGCCGAAGGTGGGCTCGAGCGCCTTCACCACGGTGCAGAACTTCTCGATGTCCTTGGCCTCCACCTCGATGTCGAAGACGTCGATGTCGGCGAACTTCTTGAAGAGGACTCCCTTGCCCTCCATGACCGGCTTTCCGGCCAGGGCTCCGATGTCGCCGAGCCCGAGCACCGCGGTGCCGTTGGAGATCACCGCCACCAGGTTTCCACGGGCAGTGTAGGCGTAGGAGAGATCCGGGTCCTTCTCGATCTCCAGGCAGGGCTCGGCGACGCCCGGGCTGTAGGCCAGGGACAGGTCGCGCGCGGTGGCGCAGGGCTTCGTCGGGATGACCTCGATCTTCCCGGGGCGACCCATGGAGTGGTAAGCAAGCGCATCTTCCTTGCGGATCTTCTTTCCGGAGACCACGGGGCTCTTCGAGGACGAGTCGGCGGACATCGGTGCTCCCTTCGTTCAGTGGAGGGAGCAAACAACCCGGTTCGGTCCGGGTTGTCAACGAAAGAAAATGATACTTCCCACCTTTGTAAATCGTGCAAATGACGGGTTTGCTCAGTCCTGACGGGAGCTGGAGGGACTCGGGTAAATCTCCGATCCCTGGGCCGCAGCCCCACCCCGGAGTAGATTGCGCCCCGTGAAACCGCTCCGCATCTGCATGGTCATCGACGCATGGGACGACGCCAACAACGGCGGAGTGGTCTCCACGCGACGGTTCACCGAGCTGCTCCGGGCCAAGGGGCACACGGTCGAGATCCTCGCCACCGGCAACCCCGCCCCCGGGAAGTTCCCGCTCAAATCCTGGGTCATCCCCACGCCCGGCAACATCATGCAGCGCATGCGGTTGCCCTTCGCCTGGCCCGACCCGAAGATCCTGGGCGAGGTGATTCCGCGCCAGGACGTGATCCACAACCACTTCCCGTTCTGGCTCGGCATCAAGTCCATCGGGGTGGCCCGGCGCGCCGGCGTGCCGGTGGTCTCCACGTTCCACGTGCAGGCCGAGCACCTGCTCCACAACGTGGGCATCCGGGGCCAGTGGGCGGTGGACCAGGTCTACCGGTTCTTCCTCAAGACCACCTACGACCGCTCCGACGCCGTGCTCTGCCCGAGCGCCTTCTCCGAGCGGGAGATCCGCCGTTACGGCCTGCGGGCGCACACCGAGGTGATCTCCAACGGCGTCCCGTCCGACTACCGGCCGCTCCCCCCCGCGGAGTGCGAGCGGTTCGAGGGCAAGTTCACCATCCTCTCGGTGGGGCGGCTCGCCAAGGAAAAGCGGCACGACCTGCTCATCGAGGCCATCCGCAGCTCCCGCCACGAGAGGCGCATCCAGCTCGTGGTGCTGGGGGACGGGCCGCTCAAGGCCAAGCTCGAGGAGCACGCCAAGGTGCTCACGAACCCGCCGGTCTTCCGGTGGCTGAAGCCCCACGAGCTCATCCGCTACTACGGCGGGGCCGACCTCTGCGTGCACGCAGCGGACGTCGAGGTGGAGTGCATGTCCGTGCTGGAGGCCATGGCCTGCGGGCTGCCCTGCATCATCGCCGACTCGCCGCTCAGCGCCACGCCCCAGTTCGCCATCTCCCCCGAGTTCCTCTTCCCGACGGGCGACCGTGAGGCCCTCACGGCCCGGATCGACCGGTGGATCGACGATCCGGAGGGGCTTTCGCGGGCGCGCGACGGCTACCGGCAGGCGGCGGAGCGGTACCGGATCGAGGTCTCGCTCGAGAAGCTGGTCGCGCTGTACCGCAAGGTCATCGCCGACCGTGCGGCCGCGAAGGGCTAAGCTCCGGCGAACCCGGCCAGGCGCCCGCGGATGATGGCGTCGGCCTCGGACATGATCCGGTCGACGAGCTCCTTCACCGTGGGGACGTCGTGGATGAGGCCGGCCACCATGCCGCAGGACCAGACGCCCGCGTCCATGGTCCCCTCCTGCATGATCTTCGGATAGACCCCGGCCACCTCCTCGCGGATGTCCTCGAACCTGAGGCTCGCCCCGAGGGCCTTCTCCTTCTCGAGCAGCCGGTCGGCGGCGGCGTTCTTCAGCACCCGCTCGGTGTTGCGCAGCGAGCGCATGACGAGGCGGGTGTCGAGCTCGGTGGCGGCCACGATGGCCTGCTTCACGTTCTCGTGGACCGGCGCCTCCTTCGTGGCGATGAAGCGGGTGCCCATGTTGATGCCGTCGGCCCCCAGCGCGAGCGCAGCGACCAGCGACCGGCCGTCGGCCATGCCGCCCGAGGCGACGAACGGGATCGTGAGCTCGTCCGCCGCCCGCGGCAGGAGGATGAAGTTCGGGACGTCGTCCTCGCCGGGGTGCCCCCCGCACTCGAAGCCGTCCACGCTCACCGCGTCGCAGCCGATCGACTGGGCCTTCAGCGCGTGGCGGACCGAGGTGCACTTGTGGATGACCTTGATGCCCGCGGCGTGGAGGTGAGGGAGCACCTGCTGCGGGTTGTTGCCGGCGGTCTCGACGACCTTCACGCCCCCCTCGACGATGGCCCGCACGTAGCCGGGGTAGTCGGGCGACGCGATCGAGGGGAGGAAGGTGATGTTCACGCCGAAGGGCTTCGTGGTCATCTCCCGGCAGCGCCGGATCTCGTTCGCCAGCAGCTCGGGCGTGCGCTGGGTCAGGCCGGTGATGATGCCCAGCCCTCCGGCGTTCGACACCGCCGCGGCCAGCTCCGCGAAGCCCACGTAGTGCATGCCGCCCTGGACGATGGGGTGCTGGATGCCGAGCAGCTCGGTGATCCGGGTCTTCATCTCGTTCCTTTCCGGGTGTCCGGTCCTTCGGTGTCCTGCCGCCCTCGCCCCTCGACGTCCGGAAGCTCGGGCAGGGTGCGGGATTGTAGCGGGAAATGGTAGAGATCCGGACGTGCGCCCGCCCCGCCTGCCCCGCTTCCTGGTGAACGTCCTCGCGGCCGTGTCCTACGTGATCTCGGTCCTGATCATCGTCCTCGGGCTTCCCGTCCTGGCGTTGCTCGTCCTGGTCACCGTTCCGTTCGACCGGACGCGGCGAATTCCGGGCCTCTTCCTGCGGCGGCTCGGCTCGACCCCGACCTACGTCTTCCCGTTCTGGCACATTCGCATCGAGGGGGAGCAGCCGAGCACCGGCGCCTACGTCTGCGTCTCGAACCACCAGTCCTTCCTGGACATCTTCGGGATGGCCCGCCAGCGCCGCGAGATGAAGTGGATCGCCAAGGAGGAGATCTTCAAGCTGCCCCTCTTCGGCCACTACTTCAGGCTCTCCGGCGACATCCCGGTGAACCGCGGCGACCGCGAGAGCGGAGGGGCGGCGCTCACCAAGGCCCGCTGGTATCTCGACCACGGCATGCCCGTCATGATCTTCCCGGAGGGGACCCGATCCCGCGACGGGAAGATGGGCGCGTTCAAGCCGGGTGCGTTCCGGCTCGCCATCGAGGCGCAGGTGCCCATCCTTCCGGTTGCGGTGACCGGATCGGCCTACGGCATGCCCAAGGGCAGCCCCTGGATCCGCCCCACGCTGGTGCTGGTCCGCGTGCTCGAGCCCATCGAGACGAAGGGGATGAGCGGCGCCGACGTGGTGGGGCTGATGGCGACGACGAGGGAGCGCATCGTTGCGGCGGAGGCGGAGCTCGCCGCCCGCCGGGCCGCGCTGGGCTGGGAGACGCTGGCGGCGGGGTAGGGCGGCGCCTCAGTGCCCGTGCTCGTGACCGCTGCCGGTCGCGTGCGCGTGGTCCGCGCCGCCGTGACCGTGGTCCCCCTCCGACCCCGGCGTGTGCAGGTGGCCGTGGGCGTGCTCGTGCCCGTGCTCGTGGGCGTGCACCGTCCCGTCGGCGTGCCGGTGCTCGTGGGCATGCGCGTGGACGTGCGGGTGCTCGTGGGTGTGCACGTGCACCGCCGTTCCCTTGCCGCGCGCGAGCCCGGCGCGGCGCGCCTCGAGCCAGCGCACCCAGGCGTCCATGCCATCCCCGGTTCGGGCCGACACCCGGATCACCTCGGGCCTGGGCATGACGCGCCGCAGGCCGTCCAGGATCTGCTCCACGTCCACGTCGAGGTGGGGGAGCAGGTCGCACTTGGTGAGCAGGACCAGATCCGCCCCCTTGAACATGACCGGGTACTTGAGGGGCTTGTCCTCGCCTTCCGTCACCGAAAGTGCGACCACGTTGGCGGCCTGTCCCAGGTCGTAGACCGCCGGGCAGACCAGGTTCCCCACGTTCTCGATGAAGAAGACGTCCAGGTCCTTCCAGGGAAATCCGTGCAGGGCGTCGTGGACCAGCTCCGCGTCGAGGTGGCAGCCCTGGCCGGTGGTGATGGCCTTCGAGGGGATGCCGGCCTTCGAAAGCCTCCGGGCGTCGTTGTCGGTGGCGAGGTCGCCCGAGACGGCTCCGAGCTTCCAGCGCCCGCCGGAGGCCTTCGCGGTCGCCTCGAGGAGCGCGGTCTTCCCGGCGCCCGGGGAGCCCATGACGTTGAGCGCCAGCACGCCCGCCGCCGCGAAGTGCTCGCGGTTGTGGGTCGCCACCCGGTCGTTCCCGGCCAGGATCTTCTCGTGCAGGTCCACCGGAACCAGGCTCGTGTCGCCGCATCCACAGGTCGTGCACATCAGGGCACCTCCATCTCCACGGTCTCGAGCAGGATCTCGTCGGCGCCGGCGGAGAGGCTCGCCGGCAGCCCGCAGGCCGGGCAGGTGAGCACCTCGCCGCGGGCGATGGCGCGCCCGCAGCCCGGGCAGCTCCAGCGCGCCGGCACGCTGCGCAGCTCCATCGCCGCCGTGGCGCAGACCGTCCCTTCACGGAACGTGTCGTAGGCGGTCTGGAAGAGGCCGGGGTCGAGGCCGGCCAGCTCCCCCACGGACACCACCAGGCGGTGCACGGCGGTGGCCCTGCGCTCCCGCACCAGCGTCTCCACGCGACCGACCAGCGACTGGACCAGCGCGTACTCGTGCACGGGGGGCCTCAGCAAATCCGGGGGAGGGGCTCGCCCTCGGATTCGGCGAGCAGCCGGCGCCCCAGGCCGGTGTCGAGGATCACCTGGCCGGGCCGGTCGGCGATGGCCGTGCCGACCACGGCGGCGCGACGCCCCAGCGGGTGGCCGCGCAGCGCGGCGAGCACGCGGTCGGCCGCGCCGGGACGCACGCCGATGACGGCCTTCCCCTCGTTGGCGACCACCAGCGGATCGATGCCCAGCACCTCGCAGGCGGCCCGGACCTCCGGGTTCACCGGCACCGCCGGCTCGTCGAGGAGCACGCCGACCCTGGCCTTCCCGGCCATCTCGTGCAGCACCGAGGCCAGGCCGCCGCGGGTGGGGTCCTTCATCGCCACCACGTCCTCGCCCCCGGCCAGGAGCGCCGCGCGGATGAGTCCGTTGATGGGGGCGACGTCGCTGCGGAGATCTCCCCGGATGCCCAGGGCGTGGCGCGTCACCATCACCGCCATGCCGTGGTCGCCGACGCTCCCGGTGACGATGATGCGGTCTCCCACGCGCAGGCCGGCGTCGGTCACCACCCGGTCGCAGAGCGCCACCCCGGCGGTGTTGAGCACGATGCCGTCCACCTCGCCGTGCCCCATCACCTTGGTGTCGCCGGTGACGATGGGTGCGCCGGCCTCGCGGCTGGCCTCGAGCATCGAGTCGCGGATGCGGACCAGGTCGTCGCGGGAGAAGCCCTCCTCCAGGATGGCCGCGCAGGTGAGGGCCAGCGGCTCGGTGGCCCCCATCATGGCGAGATCGTTCACCGTGCCCGAGACCGCCAGCCGCCCGATGTCGCCGCCGGGGAAGAAGACGGGGTGGACCACGTGCGAGTCGGTGGTGATGACCAGCCAGCGGTCGCCGACCCGGATGGCCGCGCCGTCGTCGAGCGCGGCGAGGCCGATGCCGTCCACCGGGGAGGCGAGCCCCAGGAAGACCTCCTCGATGAGCGCGCGCATGGCGCGGCCGCCGGCGCCGTGCTTGAGCGCCACCTTGCCGCCGGACATCAGGCCACCCCCCTCAGGTCGGGCTGGCCGCCGTAGACGTGCCAGATCTTGCAGGACCCCTCGGAGGAGACCATGCAGGCCCCCACCGGCGCGTCGGGGCGGCACTCCTTGCCGAAGAGCGGGCAGTCGGAGGGCCTGGCGAGCCCCGACATGATGGTCCCGCAGATGCAGTGCTCGGCCAGTACGTTGCGCTCGGCGCCGCCCACCGTGGAGGTGTCGATGCGGAAGCGCCGGCGGGCGTTCAGGTGGTCCCACTCCGGGCGCAATTCCAGGTTGCCGCGCGGGACCCGGGCGATGCCGCGCCAGTTGCCGGCCGCCACCTCGAAGACCTTCCAGAGCTTCTCGAGCGCCGGGCCGTTGCCCTCCCTCGACACGCAGCGCGGGTAGCAGTTCACCACCTCGGGGCGGCCGGCGCGGACGAGCCGCACCAGTTCCAGGACCGCGGCGAGCACGTCGAGCGGCTCGAAGCCGGCCACCACCACCGGCGACCGGGTCCGGGCGGCGAAGGGCTCGAAGATCCCCCAGCCGGTGATGGTCGCCGCGTGTCCGGCGGCGATGAACCCCTCGATGCTGGTCTCCTCGATCCCGGCCACCAGGTCCATGGCGGCCGGAACGTACTTGTGCGACGAGAGGACCGAGAAGTTGTCCGGCACGCCGGCCAGGATCACCGCGGCGGTGGCGACTGCGGTGGTCTCGAAGCCGCTCGCGAAGAAGACCACCTGCTCGGAGGGGCGGGCGCGGGCGATCTCCACCGCCTGGGACACGCTGTAGACCACCTCGACGTTCCCGCCGTCCACCTGGGCGTCGGCCAGCGATTTCACCGTGCCGGGCAGCCGCAGCATGTCACCGTAGGTGCAAACCCGCGCGCCCTGCGCGGCCAGCGCCACCGCCTCGTCCACCTCCGGCGTGTCGGTCACGCAGACCGGGCAGCCCGGCCCCATGATGACGTCGAGGTTTCGCGGGAAGGCGGCCCGCAGCCCGAAGCGGGCGATGGCCTGCTCGTGGCTCCCGCAGACGTGCATGACCGAGATGGTTCGGCCCGCCGCCTCGACCTCCCGGTGCAGCGCCTCCGTCAGCGCGCGGGCGCGGGCCGGGTCGCGGAACTTGAGCTCGTCGAAGAGGCTCGCCACCTCTAGCTCCCGCCGCCGCCCTTGCCCGCGGCGATCTCCCCGCGGACGTCCTCGGCCATGAGGTCGCCCGCCTCGGCCTCCTTCAGGATCTGGTCGAAGAGGGCCAGCGTCTCGCCGACCTCCTCCGGCGGGATGCGCCGGATGGCGAAGCCCACGTGGTTCAGCACGTAGTCGCCCACCGTGACCGGCTCGTCCACGATGTCGAGCCGGAGCTCCTTCTGCACGCCGAAGAAGTCGACCTGGGCCGACATCCCGTCGTCGGAGATGGAGAGGACCTTACCGGGGACACCCAGGCACATGGCAGCTGTTCTCCGGTCAGGGTGCGGCGGTGGCGGAGGCCACGACCGCCTGCCCGAGGGCGATGCCACCATCCCCGGGGGGTACCCGACCGGGTAGGTATACCTCGAAACGCCCTGCAAACTCCCCCACCAGGAGCTCCGCCAGCCGGGCGTTCTGGAAGACGCCGCCGCTCGCCACCACGGGCAAACGCCCGTGCCGGTCGGCGGCCATCCGGACCATCTCGGCGCCCGCCCTGGCCAGGGCCCGGTGGAAGCGCATCGAGACGGCGCCGTGTGGGGTTCCCCGGAGCACGTCCTCGGCGGCGGCCCGCACGATGGGCCGCCAGTCGAGCTGCCAGGGGGAGGTCGAGGTGTCCACGGTGAACGGGTAGGCCCCGTCCGCCCCGCCGTCCGCCGCGGCGTCGAGCGCGATGGCCACCTGCCCCTCGTACCGGGACACCCCGCGCCCCAGGGCGATGGCGCCCACCGCGTCGAAGAGCCGGCCCGCCCCGTGGGCGGGCGGGGAGTTCAGCCCGGCCGCCACCATGCGCCGGATCACCTCCCGGTCCGGCGCGGGCACGGCGTCGAAGACCGGCAGGGACTCGAGAGGGGCCTGGCCGTCGAAGGCCTGGTCGAGGGCCACCAGCGCGAGCCGCCAGGGCTCCCGCACCGCGCGGTCGCCCCCGGCGAGCGGCAGGGGCCGGAAGGTGGCCAGCCGCTCGAAGCCGTCGAGGCGGGCCAGCAGCAGTTCGCCGCCCCACGCCGTCCCGTCGGTCCCGAGCCCGGCGCCGTCCCAGGTGAGCGCCAGGACCGGCCCTTCGAGCGCGTGCTCCGCCATGGCCGCCGCGGCGTGGGCGTGGTGGTGCTGGACGGCCACGGCCGGGATGCCCTCGCGGCGGGAGCGATCCAGCGCATACCGGGTGGAGAGGTAATCGGGGTGGAGGTCGTGGGCGAGGAGCGCCGGCCGAACCCGGAGGAAGCGCTCGAGCCGCGCCACCGACTCCTCGAAGGAACGCAGGGTCTCGAGGTTCTCCAGATCTCCGACGTGGGGGCCGAGCACCGCCTCGCCTCCCGAGGCCAGGCAGAAGGCGTTCTTGAGGTGCGCCCCGCAGGCCAGCACCGGGCGAGGAAACGGGCGCGACACCGCCACCGGGGAGGGCACGAAGCCGCGGGCCCGGCGCATGACCAGCGGACGCCCCAGGACCACGCGGGCCACCGAGTCGTCGGCGCGGGCCTCGATCTCCCGGTCGTGGACCAGGAACAGGTCGGCGATGCCGCGGAGGCGGGTGAGCGCGTCCTCGTCCCGGTGGGCGATGGGCTCCTCGGAAAGGTTGCCGGAGGTCATGACGAGCGGGCGGGCGGCCGCGGCGAGGAGCAGGTGGTGGAGCGGGGAGTAGGGGAGCAGCAGCCCCACGGTGCCGGCGTCGGGGGCGATCTCCGGAGCGAGCCCGGAGGTCTCCCGTCGCCGGACCAGCACCACCGGCCGCTCCGGGGAGGCCAATAGGTTTCGCTCGGCCTGGGAGAGGATCGCCGTCCGGTCGGCAGCCGCCAGGTCGGTCACCATCACCGCGAGCGGCTTCTCCTCGCGCCGCTTGCGCTCCCGCAAGGTACGCACCGCGCCGGAGGACGTCGCGTCGCAGGCCAGGTGGTACCCACCGATGCCCTTCACCGCGAGGACGAGCCCGGCGGCCAGCGCGGCCCCGGCGTCCGCCACCGGGTCGAGGCCCGGCGCCGGCGCGCCGTCCGCGCCGAGGAGCGAGACCCGCGGTCCGCAGGCCGGGCAGGCCACGGGCTCGGCGTGGAAGCGCCGGTCGGCCGGGTCGCGGTACTCCCGCGCGCATTCCGGGCACATCCGGAACGGTTCCATGCTGGTGGCCGCCCGGTCGTACGGGACGTCGCGCACGATGGTGAAGCGCGGACCGCAGGCGGTGCAGTTCGTGAACGGGTAGTGAAATCTCCGGTCGGCCGGGTCGAGCACCTCGGCCATGCAGTCGGCGCAGGTGGAGAGGTCGGGCGGGATGGAGACCCGCCGCTCGTCGGCGCCGGAGCTCTCCTCGATGACGAACTCCAGGGCCACCTCGGGTGCGATCTCCGCGGCACGGAAGGAGACCACCCGGGCCGACGGGGGGCCCCCGGCGCGCAGGCGCGCCTCGAAGGCGTCGAGGGCGGTCGCCGTCCCGAAGACCTCCACGGTCACGCCGGCCTCGTCGTTGCGCACCCGCCCGGAGACGCCGCAGTCGCGGGCCGCCCTCCAGACGAAGGGGCGCATGCCCACGCCCTGCACGGTGCCGCGGATCTCGATGCGCCGGCCGCGGCGTGCCACGCTCACGGGACGACCCGGGCCGCCCCGAGGATCTTCACCGGGGGTGCAAGGGTCTGCCCCCGGGCGGGCGCGGCGTGGATGCGACGCACCACCTCCATGCCCGACACCACCCGGCCGAGGACGGCGAAGCCCTGGCCGTCCGGGTTGCGCGTCCCGCCGAAGTCGAGGGAAGGCTGGGCCCCCACGCAGACGAAGAAGCCGGAGGTGGCGGTGTCCGGGCCGTCGCGCGCCATGGAGACGGCGCCGTCCAGGTGGAGGAGCCCGGTGTCGCGGGTGCGCTCGAGCGCCACCGGCGGGAGGTCCTTCCCCGGCGCCGCGCCGGCCTGGACCACGTCGATCTTCACGGCCTTCCCCGGCTGGTTGTCCGGCGAGGTGGTGACGGTCCGGTGGAAGGAGCCCCCGGCGTAGCGCCCCGCGTCCACGTAGCGGAGGAAGTTCCGCGCGGTCGCCGGGGCGCGTGCCTCGTCCACCTCGATCACGAGGTCGCCCTGATCGGTGCGGAACAGCACCCGGGGGAGCGGCGCGGGAGGCGCGGCCACGACGAGCGCGAGGAGCAGGGCGATCACGCCCGGATGCTATTAGACTCGCCCGCCATGCGCACACCCTTCATCGCCCTCTTCCTGCTCGTCGCCGCCTCCGCCTCGGCCGCCTCGCCCCCCCCGCCCGCCGCGAAGTTCCCCGACGCCGCCGCGCTCCGGAAGCTCGACGCCCAGTACGCGCCGGTGGACCTCGCCGTGGACGTCTCGAGTCTCCCCGCGTCGGAGCGGAAGGCGCTCGCCCTGCTCATCGAGGCCAGCCGGGTCGTGGACGCACTCTTCCTCCGGCAGGTGTGGGCCGGCGCCACCGCCATGCTGCTCTCGCTCCAGGACGACCCGTCGCCGCTGGGCCGGGCGCGGCTGGCCTTCTTCCTGCGCAACAAGGGGCCATGGGACCGGCTCGACCACGACCGGATCTTCATCCCCGGCGCGCCGCCTTCGCCCGAGGCCGGCACCTTCTACCCGCCGGGCGCGACGAAGGAGGAGATCGCCGCCTGGAACGGCTCCCTGCCGGAGAAGGAGCGGGCCATCGCCACCGGCTTCTTCTCGGTGGTCCGCCGCACCCCGGGCGGCTTCGTGGCGGTGCCCTACTCGATGGAGTACCAGGTCGAGCTGGCGCTGGCGGCCTCCCTCCTGCGCCAGGCCGCCGCGGCCACCGCCGAGCCCGCCCTGAAGCGCTTCCTCGAGACCCGGGCCTCGGCGCTCCTCTCCGACGACTACTACGACAGCGACGTGGCCTGGATGGAGATCGACGGTGCGGTCGAGCCCACCTTCGGCCCCTACGAGACCTACGGCGACGGCTGGTTCAACGCCAAGGCGGCCTTCCAGGCCTACGTCACCGTCCGTGACGAGGGCGAGACGGCCAAGCTGGCCCGCCTCTCCGGCGAGTTGCAGGACATCGAGGACCACCTGCCCATGGACCCGGCCTGGAAGAATCCGAAGCTCGGCTCGCTCGCCCCCATCCGCGTGGTGAACCAGATCTTCGCCGCCGGAGACGGCCGGCGCGGCGTCACCACCGCGGCCTTCAACCTCCCCAACGACGAGCGCATCCTCAGCGAGAAGGGGGCCAAGCGGGTGATGCTGAAGAACGTCCAGGAGGCCAAGTTCCAGAAGGTGCTGCTGCCCATCTCCAAGGTGGCGATCGCGCCGGCCGACGGGCGGCGGGTCTCCTTCGACGCCTTCTTCACCCACATCCTCATGCACGAGCTGGTGCACGGCCTCGGCCCCCACGGACTCGAACGTCCCTCCGGCCGCACCACGGTGCGCGAGCAGCTCGGCTCCCAGTACGCCGCCATCGAGGAGGCCAAGGCCGACGTGGTCGGGCTCTTCGCGCTGCACCGGCTGGTGGATCGGGGCGTGCTGCCGAAGGAGCTCGAGCGGACCATGTACGCCACCTTCCTGGCCTCCTGCTTCCGCTCCATCCGCTTCGGCGTGAACGAGGCGCACGGGCGCGGCGTGGCCCTTCAGCTCAACTGGTTCCTCGACCAGGGGGCGGTGGTGGTGGGCAAGGACGGCCGGTTCGCCGTGGTGGACGGGAAGATCCGCGCCTCGGTCGAGTCGCTCTCGCGGGAAATCCTGGCCATCCAGGCCAACGGCGACGCAGCCGGGGCGAAGGCGCTTCTCGACCGGATGGCCATCGTCCGACCCCCGGTCGCCACGGTGCTCGAGCGGCTGCGCGCCATCCCGGTGGACGTGGCGCCCCGCTTCGTCGCCGCCGAGGCGCTCACCGGCCGCTGAGGCCGTGCCAGAGCTGCAGGGCGCCCATCACCGCCATCCCCGCCGCCGATGCGAGCCCGAGCCCGCGCGCGGTGCGGGGGCCGATGCGCCCGGCCAGGCCGAAGGCGGCCACCAGCGCCGCCTTCCCGCCCACCAGCAGCCCGTAGAAGCCCAGCAGGAAGGCCAGCGCGCCCGCCCCCGAGCCCCGCCAGGCCTCGGCCAGGATGGGACCGCACACCGTGCTCCAGAAGATCCAGGGGCCGGGGCCGGTGGCGTTCACCAGCACGGCGCGCAGGAATGACCCCCCCGCGCCCCCGGGCGGCGCCGCCGGGCCGGACCGGGCTTCACCCGCGGTACGAAGGCTCCCCAGCGCCAGCCAGACCAGGAACGCTCCCCCGGCCACCTCCAGGACGCGGAGGAACCCCTCCGGCACCCGGGAGAGCGCGAGGAGGATCAGCGCCACGATGGGGACGTCGCTCACCAGGGGTGCGAGCGCGAGCGGCAGCGTGCGCCGCACGCCGTGCCGGGAGGCGTGGGCGAAGAGGAAGGCCTGGAACGGTCCCGGCGAGACCGCCGCCGAGAATCCCAATGTCATACCCTGAGTGAATAACGAAAAAATCGCGCCCACGGGTCCACTATGTCGCAAGTCCTGCGCATTCGCTCTTGATCCGCGTCAGTCCAGTCGATGATCAGCCCCGGATCGGCCCAAGATCGCTCCCCCGCGCCGGGAACGCTTCTTGTAATCTCTCGCCGCGCCGTCCACGGCGGAGGGAACGATGAACCAGGAATACCGGTACGACTACAAGACGGTGGAGGGGTACATCCTCTCCGCCATCGTCTGGGCGGTGGTGGGCCTTCTCGTGGGTCTTCTCATCTCGGTGCAGCTCTTCGCGCCGGCCCTGAACTTCGCCCCCTGGGCCAGCTTCGGGCGCATGCGGACGGTGCACACCAACATCCTCGGCTTCGGGCTGGGTGTGGGCGCCATCTTCGGGCTCTCCTACTACATCCTCATGAAGCTCACCCGGCGCACGCTGCTCTTCCCCAGGCTGGCGCGGCTGCAGCTGTGGCTCTTCAACGTGGGCATCTTCCTCGCGCTGGTGACGCTGGCCATGGGCTACACCCAGTCGCTCGAGTACGCCGAGATGGAGTGGCCCCTCGACATCGCCATCGTCATCCTCTGGGTGATGTTCGCGGTGAACGTGATCGGGACCATCCTGGTCCGGCGCGAGGAGCAGATGTACGTCTCGCTCTGGTACATCATCGCCACCGTGGTGGGCGTGGCGGTGCTCTACATCGTGAACAACCTGTCGATCCCGGTGGGGCTGCTCAAGAGCTACCACCTCTTCGCCGGCGTGAACTCGGCCAACGTCGAGTGGTGGTACGGCCACAACGTGGTGGGCTTCGTCTTCACCATGCCCATCCTGGCCATGTTCTACTACTTCCTCCCCAAGTCCACGGGGCTGCCCATCTTCAGCCACCGGCTCTCCATCGTGGCCTTCTGGTCGCTGGTCTTCGGCTACCTCTGGACCGGAGCCCACCACCTCGTCTACTCGCCGCTCCCCGACTGGATCCAGACGCTCGCCATCGTCTTCACCCTCTTCCTCATCGCGCCCTCCTGGGGCTCGGTGGTGAACGGCTACGGCACCATCGGCGAGGACTGGGGCCGGATGAAGTCCGACTACCTGGCCAAGTTCTTCATCCTGGGCATCACCTTCTACGGCCTGCAGACCGTGCAGGGGCCCACCCAGGGGCTCCGGGTGGTCTCGCAGCTCATCCACTTCACCGACTGGGTTCCCGGCCACGTGCACATGGGCACCATGGGCTGGGTCGCATTGACGGTGACCGCCTCGATCTACTACGTCATCCCCAAGATCTACGGCACCGAGATCTTCAGCGTGAAGCTCGCCAACCTGCACTTCTGGCTGGTGCTGGTCGGGCAGCTCGTCTTCTCGGCCACCGGCTGGATCACCGGCATCCAGCAGGGCGCCATGTGGAAGGCGCTCACCCCGGAGGGCACCCTCAAGTACACCTTCATGGAGACCCTGGTGAAGAACTACCCGTACTGGCACGTGCGGGCGCTGGCCGGGACCATCTTCATCGTCGGCATGGTGGTCTTCGTGCTGAACGTCCTGCTGACCATCCAGAAGGGGCGCGCGCTCGAGGCCGGCAAGTCCGCGGTCCCGGCGGCGGCGTAGGGGAGGGCGAGAGCCATGGCGGGAAAGATCTACAGCAAGCCCATCGTCTTCACCCTGGCCGTCACGGCGACGGTGCTGGCGGGCTCCATCGTGATGATGGCGTACCCCATGATGCGGCCGGAGATGCACCCCAAGCTGGAGAACCTGCGCCCCTTCACGCCGCTCCAGCTGGCCGGGCGCGACATCTACCAGCGCGAGGGCTGCGTCAACTGCCACAGCATGATGGTGCGGCCGCTGCGCACCGAGGTGATGCGCTACGGCGAGTACTCCAAGGCCGGTGAGTTCGCCTACGACCGTCCCTTCCTCTGGGGCTCGAAGCGCACCGGTCCCGACCTGGCGCGCGAGGGGGGCAAGCGTCCCGACGCCTGGCACCTGGCCCACTACGACAACCCCCAGGCGGTGGTGCCCCGGTCCAACATGCCGGGCTACGGCTGGATGAAGGCGAACAAGCTCGACCCGGCCTCGGTCCAGGCCCACATGGACGGCCTCGGGATGCCGCACACCGCGCAGCAGATCGCCGAGCTGGCCACCCGCACCGAGATGGACGCCCTCATCGCCTACACCCAGCAGCTGGGGCACGCGGTGGAGAAGAAGAAGGTGGCCGGCGGCTTCGACCTGGCGGCGGTGAACCCCTTCGGCAGCTCCCCCCAGGCCATCGCCGCGGGCGCGGTCCTCTACGCGCAGGACTGCGCGGTCTGCCACGGCGACGAGGGGCACGGCGGCATCGGCCCCTCCTTCATCCAGAAGAAGTTCCTCGAGCAGCCCGGCTACGGCACCGACGGCGAGTACTTCGCCATCATCGCCGGGGGCAGCGAGGCGAAGAAGGCCATCGGCCGCCCCGGCCTGGCCGACGGCGGCATGGAGGCCTACGGCGCCCAGATCCCGCCCGACGGCATCTGGAAGATCGTGAGCTTCATCCGCGCCCAGCAGCTCCACGAGGGCGCCGAGCCGCCCGCCGTGGAGAAGCGCGAGCACGAGACCGGCGGAAAGCACTGAGAGGAACGACGGCCATGAACGAACTTCCCGACACCGCGGACGGACTCCAGACCAAGGAGACGGAGAGCAAGATCCCGCTGGGCTGGTGGGCGCTCTTCTGGGGGCTCATCGTCTGGGGCGTCTACTACGTCTGGGCCTACACCCCCTCGCTGGGCGGCTGGTCGCAGTCGAAGGCCTACGAAGAATCGGTCCAGGCCGCGGTCGCCGCGTCGGGCGACGCCGG
The DNA here is from genome assembly GCA_963828255.1 of uncultured delta proteobacterium. GTDB lineage: Bacteria > Myxococcota > Myxococcia > Myxococcales > Anaeromyxobacteraceae > CAIOAK01. The sequence goes on from CAWHDZ010000016.1 coordinate 90,511, forward strand.
CGCCAACATCTTCACGACGGTCCTCTTCACCGTGCTGCCGACCCTGGCCGCCATCGGGCTCTACCTGGCCGCCCGCCGCCGCAAGGCCGGGAAGGGCTAGGCGCCCGTGAAGCCCGAGGGCATCCCCGGCGACGACTGGGTCTACCTGTTCACCGGCCTGCTCCTCACCACGGCCCTGCTCTGGATCACCGTCCACTACTTCTCGAAGAAGAGGAAGGCGAGCGTCGAGGCGGCGAAGTACAAGATGCTCGATGACGACGAGTAGCCCGGTCACGACGAGGCGGTTCGGGCCCTGGCGCAGGTGGGCCGGGTTCGCCCAGGCCGCAGCCTTCCTGGGCCTGCCCTTCGTCACGGTGCGGGGCGAGAGCGCGCTGCGCTTCGACGTCGGCAGCCTGAAGCTCCACGTCCTGGGCGCCACCCTCTGGATGGACGAGTTCTTCGTCGTCCTGCTGGCCACCCTGGCCGTCTCCTTCGTCTTCCTCCTCGTCACCTTCGTCTGGGGCAGGGTCTGGTGCGGATGGAGCTGCCCGCAGACCATCCTCGGCGACCTCACCCAGGCGCTCGCCTCCGAGCGCACCCGGAAGAAGCGGCGCCCGGCCCGCCTGGCCCTCGCCTGGGGAACCGTCGCGCTCGTCTCGGCGGTCTTCTCCGCGGCGACGCTCTGGTACTTCGTCCCGCCCTGGGAGTTCCTCGCGCGGCTCGTCGAAGGCTCCCTCGGCCCCGTCCTGGGCTGGAGCTGGGTGGTGCTGGGCGTCATCCTCCTCCTCGACCTGGGCTTCGTCCGGGGCAGCTTCTGCGCCACCACCTGTCCGTACGCCAAGCTGCAGGGCGTCCTCTTCGACCGGGCCACGCTGGTCGTTGCCTACGACGAGCGGCGCGACGCGGAGTGCATCGACTGCCTGGCCTGCGTGCGGGTCTGCCCCACCGGCATCGACATCCGCGACGGGCTCCAGGCCGAGTGCATCGCCTGCGCCCAGTGCGTGGACGCCTGCGCCCCCATCCTGGCGCGGTACGGGAAGCCCACGCTGGTGGACTACTTCTTCGGGGCGCCGGGCGACCGGCCGCGCCTCCTGCGCCCGGTGGTGCTGGCGCTCGGGGCCGCGTCGATCCTCGCGGTGGGAGGAACGGTCGTGGCTGCGGTCCACGCCGGCCGCGAGAGCCTCGACCTGACCGTGTCCTTCTCCTCCCGGTTCCTCCCCCGCACGGGCCCGGACGGCCGGGTGGTGAACGCCTACGACGTGGCGCTGGAGAACCGGGGCCGCCAGAAGCTGACGCTCACGCTCTCGCTCGCGCCTGTCCAGGGCCTGGCCACCGTCAGCCCGGACCGGGTGGAGCTCGCGCCCGGGGAGCACCGGACGGTCTTCCTGGTCGCGTCTGCCTCCGGACTGGGGCCCGGACCGGTGGTGCAGGCCCTCCTCACCGCAACCGGGCCGGGCGGTGATACGGTACGCGCCCAGGTCCCCATGTTCCTGCCGAGGACGCCCTGAAGATCGTCATCGCCATCGTCGCCGCCGTCGCCCTGGCCGCCGTCGCCGGGGCCATCTGGGTGGGCGCGAGCACCTTCGAGCGGACCGTGGTCGCCGACCCGTACGAGTCGGGCATCCACCACGACGCCGACCGGCGGAAGGCGCAGGCGCTGGGGTGGATCGTGGCCGTGGACGAGGGCTCGCTCCGCGCCGGCCCGGAGGCCAGCCTGGCCGTCCGGCTCACCGGCAGGGACGGGACGCCCTTCGACGACGCCGAGGTGCTCTTCCGGGTCTCGCGCGCCGGCACCAGCCGTTTCGACCGGTCCGCGCCGGCGACCCACTCCGCGAGCGGCCGGTACACCGCGGTCCTCTCCATGACCGAGCCCGGGTTCTGGGACCTCGACGTCGTGGTCCGGCGGGGCGGGGAGAGTCTCACCCTGGGCAAGTGGATCCACGTGGCCGGCGAGGTCGGCGAGGGGGTCCACTGCGACGCCGGGGTGCGCCCGTGCGGCGCCGACGCCGGGGACGTCCGGGTGGTCCTCGACCTGGCGCCCCACCCGCCCGTTCCCTTGAAGGAGCTGGATGCGGCGGTCCAGCTCACCCGCGGTGGGGCCCCCCTGGCCGGCGCCGAGGTCGCGGTCGAGATCTCCATGGCCGGCATGTTCATGGGGGAGAACCGGATCCCGCTGCGGGTCGTCGGGCCCGGGCGCTACGCCGGCAAGGGCGCGCTCCTGCGCTGCACGAGCGGCCGGCGCGACTGGCTGGCCGAGGTGGTGGTGCGGGTGCCCGGCGGCGGCGAGACGCGCGCCCGCTTCCCGTTCCAGGCCGCGGAGTAGCCGTCCGTCGTGGACGCCTCGCTCCCGATCGCGCTGGCCACCGGGTTCCTGGGCGGGTTCGGCCATTGCGTGGCCATGTGCGGGCCGCTGGTGGGGGCGCTCGGCATCTCGGCGCCCCCGGGCACCCCGGCCCGCCGGGCCCTCCTCCCGCAGCTCGCCTACCACATGGGCCGCATCACCACCTACGGCACCATCGGCGCGGTCATGGGGCTCTTCGGGTCCTTCGTGAACGTGGCCGGCCGGATGGCGGGGTGGCAGGACGTGGTGGCGGTGCTGGCCGGGCTCCTCATGGTCGCCATGGGGCTGGGCGCCGCCCTTCAGTCACTTTGGGTGAAATCCGCGGAGGGGCGGCTGGCCGGCCGGGTGCTGGCGGCGGTCCGGAGGCTGGCCGGACACGAGGCGCCCGTGCGCGCCTACCCGCTCGGCCTCGTGCTCGGATTCCTTCCCTGCGGCCTCTCCTACTCCGCCTTCGCCGCGGCGGCGGCCACCGGGAGCCCGGTGGCCGGCATGGCGATCGCGCTGGCCTTCGGGGCCGGGACCCTGCCGGCGCTGCTGCTCGCCGGGGCGGTGGTGAGCGCGCTCTCCTTCCGCGCCCGCGGGCTTCTCCAGCGGGCCGGCGGAGGGCTGGTGGCGCTGCTCGGGGTGCTCTTCGTCCTGCGGGGGCTGCGCGTCCATGTCCCTTCGCTGTGACCACTGCCTGCTCGATTTCCCGGAGCGGGAGGCGGTCCGCGAGCGAGACGGTGAGGCCGAGCGGGTCTTCTGCTGCACCGGGTGCCAGGGCATCCACCGGCTCATCCGGGAGGAGGGGCTCGGGGCCTTCTACGAAGGGCGCCGCTGGGAGGAGGTGGGGCTCGCCGCCCGCCCGGAGGACCCCCAGGAGGTCGAGGCATTCCGCGCCGCGCTGCGGGAGGGGAAGGACGGCCTCTCCGAGATCGACCTCTACGTGGAGGGCATCCGCTGCGCCTCCTGCGTGTGGCTGAACGAGCGGCTCCTGGGGCGGCTGCCCGGGGTGGCCTTGGCGCGGGTCAACTACGCCACCCACCGCGCCCGAATCCGCTTCGACCCGGCGGTGACCGCGCTCCCGGCCGTGCTGGGGCGAATCCGCTCAGCCGGCTACCTGCCCAAGCCCTACGGCGAGACCGAGGGGCAGGCCGCCCAGCGGCGCGAGACGCGCGACCTGCTCGTGCGGCTCGGCACGGCCGGGTTCCTCTCCTCGCAACTCATGGTCATCACCATCGCCCTCTACGCCGGCTACTTCCAGGGCATCGACCCCGGGACGCGCCGGCTGCTCGAGTGGGTGGGGATGGGACTTACACTCCCCGTGTACTTCTACTCGGGGGCTCCCTTCCTGCGGAACACCGTGACGAGCCTGCGCCACGGGCGGTTCAACATGGACGCGCTCATCGCGCTGGGCGCCGGCGCGGCGCTGGCCTACAGCGCCTGGCAGATGCTCGCCGGCGGCGAGGTCTACCTGGACACCGCGGCGATGATCGTCACGCTGGTCCTGGTGGGGCGCTACGTGGAGGCGGCCGCCAAGGGAAGGGCCTCCGAGGCGGTGGCCCGGCTGGCGGCGCTCCAGCCGCGCGAGGCCCGCCGGATCGAGAGCGTCCCCGGCGGCGGCACCGGGGTCCGGCGGGTCCCGGTGGCCGAGCTGCTCCCCGGCGACCGGGTCGAGGTGGTCCCGGGCGAGCGGGTCCCGGCCGACGGCGTGGTGCGGGAGGGGCGCAGCGAGGTGGACGAGTCGCTCGTCACGGGCGAGTCGCGCCCGGTGGGGAAGGAGCCGGGCGCGCCGGCCATCGGCGGTACCGTCAACCTGCACGGCTCCTTCGTCCTCGAGGTCACCCGCACCGGCGCGGCCACCGTGCTCTCCGGCATCATCCGCGCGGTGGAGGAGGCGCAGGCGTCGCGGCCGCGGATCCAGGCGGTGGCCGACCGGCTGGTGGGGGTCTTCGTCCCGGCCATCCTGGTCCTCGCCGTGGCGGCGACGGCGGGCCACCTGCTCCGCGGTGCGCCGGTGGCCCAGGCGGTCATGATCGGCGTGTCGGTCCTGGTCATCGCCTGCCCGTGCGCGCTGGGACTGGCCACGCCGCTGGCGGTCCTGCTGGCCACCGGCGTGGCCACCGGGCGTGGACTCCTGGTGAAGGGGGGCGACGTCTTCGAGCGGGCGGCCGGCGCCGACGAGGTGCTCCTCGACAAGACCGGGACGGTCACGCGCGGGCGTCCCGGGCTGCGGGAGGTCCTGCCGGTCCCCGGCGAGGTCGGGGATGAGGCGCTCCGGCTGGCCGCCGCGGTGGAGCGGCGCTCCGAGCACAGCCTGGGGCGGGCCATCGTCGAGGCGGCGCGGGCGCTCCCCGGCGAGCCGGCGCCGGAGGCGGTCGACTTCCGCGCCGTGCCCGGCCGCGGGGTCGAGGGGCGGGTGGCGGGGGTGACGGTGCGGGTGGGCAGTCGGGCCTTCGTGGGCGAGGCCGGCGCGGAGGTCGCGCCGGAGATCGAGCGCGAGGCCCGGGTCCGGGAGGAGCGGGGTGACACGGTGGCCTTCCTCTCGCGCGACGGGCGGCTCGTGGCGCTCCTCGTGGTCGCCGACGCGGTGCGGCCCGAGGCCCGGGCGGTGATCGAGGACCTGGCCGCGCTGGGACTTTCCGTGCGCCTCCTCTCCGGAGACAACCGGCGCACCACCGAGGCGGTGGCCGCCCGGCTGGGCATCGCCGTGGAGGGCTCCGAGATGACGCCGGTGGAGAAGCGGGAGAGGGTCGCCGCGCTGCAGGCCTCCGGGCGCAGGGTGCTCCTGGCCGGGGACGGGGTGAACGACGCGCCGGCGCTCACCCAGGCCGACGTGGGCGTGGCCATGTCGGGCGGCACCGACGTGACGATGGAGAGCGCCGAGGCGGTCCTGGTCCGCGACGACCTGAGGCTGCTCCCTGACCTGATCCGGCTCTCCCGCAAGACCTACCGGATCATCCGGGAGAACCTGTTCTGGGCGCTGGTCTACAATCTGGTGGCCGTACCGCTCGCGGTGGTCGGGCTCCTGCACCCCATCGTGGCGGCCGCGGCCATGGCCGCGAGCTCGAGCTTCGTGGTCGTGAATTCGCTGCGGATCCGCGGTGGTCAAAGACTTCACCCGGAGAGGTGAACCGTGTCGCTGGGCCTCCTCATCGCCATCTCGCTCGGCATGGGCATCGCCGCCTGGCTGGGATTCCTCTGGACCGTGCGCAGCGGCCACTACGACGATCCCGAGGGGCCGAAGTACCGGATGCTCGACGACGATGACGAGCGACCGCCCCAAAAGGGGCGTGACGGAAAACGGATGGACGATCCGGGACGCGACAGGTAGACGTAGCGCCCACGTGAGCACCGCTACCCTGAGACACATCGCAGCGGCCGCGACGCTGGTCGCGGCCCTGGCCGCGCCGGCGAGCGGCCTCGCGGCCGACCCTGCGCAGCAGGGTGCGCCCCTCACGCTCGTCGGCGAGAAGACCAGCGGTGACACCACGGTCATCCTCGTCCAGCAGACCCCGAAGAAGCCCTGGGAGACGCCGGCCTGGGCCTACCCGGAGCGGGGGCTCACCTTCTTCCCCGAGGGGCCGGGCAAGGGCAAGGGGCGCTGGGCCGTCGGCGGCCTCTGGCAGATCGCCCCCATGTTCACCGCGAGCTACCGCCACGGTCTCGGCTCGGGCTTCAGCGTCGACGCCGCGCTCCGGACCATCATCATGTACAACGAGCTCGGGGTGGGCGCGCAATGGGGAACCATGGTCGGCCCCTTCTCCCTGGGGCTCACGGGCCGTGTCGATGGGTTCTTCGGGACCATGGGCAAGGTCTTCCTCTCCACCCAGTTCAACTCCACGGGCTGGGGTGTCCTGGTGAAGCCGGGCGCCAAGGCGGGCCTCCAGGTGACGGGCGACACCTGGCTCACGCTCATCTTCGAATCGTACCTGTCCGTCTACCAGGCCACGAATCTCGGCGGCCTCGTCATCTCACCCGACGCCTCCATGTGGCAGGGATACGGGTTCACGCTGGTGGCCGAGTACTCCCCCAAGAAGGAGGGGGTCATCTACTACGGTGTCAGCCTCTACAAGACCCGCTCCAACTACCCGCTCTGGTTCAACGTCGATTACAGCCCAAGGCAAATCGTCTACCTCGGTCTCCTGGCCGGCTATGAATTCTGACCGTCGCATCCTCGCGCTCGCGCTCGTGGCCCTCGCCACCTCGGCCTGCCTGGACCGGCAGGGCACCGAGCCCCCGGTCTTCCCCGGGGGCGGCCTCCTGGCGCGAACGGTCCCGCCGCCGATCTGGCGGGCCGCGCCGGCCGGCACGCCCTACGAGAACCTGGTTCCAGTGCTCTCGGTCCTCGACGGCGTCTACGCGGCCTCGGAGCGTTTCGGGAACCCGGTGGTGGTCATCCCCACCCTGACCGGGAGCGCCGACGATACGCTGCTCGCCACCCTCGGTCTCTTCTCGGCGGAGCATCACGCGTTCGCGGTCCTGAATCCCGGCTGTCTCGTCGACTCGTCGGGTGAAACCTCCGTGATCCGCCTCGTGTTCGAGGGCTACTGGCGGTACCTGGAATTCCCCGAGCCCACTCCCAAGGAAACCGGGCTCATCCGGCTCTTCGTGGAGCCGCAGCCGGCCGCAGAGGCCCTGTGCCGCGGCGAGGCGGTGGCTCCGGGCGCGGCCCGCCTCGTCGGCGCCACCGGCTACGGGAACACGGCGCCGGTCGCTCCGGTCACCATCACCTACACCGGGCCGCGCAAGAGTCGGCTCGTGAACGGCGTGAAGTCCTTCCTGGTCGGCGTGCACCACGGCGGATGCCAGACCGTCGACAACTGCGGCGTCTCCGAGAACACCGGCGAGACCTTCATCCTCTCGAAGAAGCTCGGCGGCGACTACCTCGAGATCGACGTCCGGCTCACCAAGGACAACGTCCCCGTCCTCTTTCACCTCGGCCTGACTCCAGCCGTGATCCAGGGCACCTACTGCGTGGGAGGGATCGAGGACTGGACCTACTCGCAGCTCGTCGCCAACTGCCGGGCGCGCCACGGCGAGATCATCCCCCGGCTGGTGGACGCGCTCGAGTACGGTCTCACCCACACCGACCTGGTGGTATGGCTCGACATGAAGGTCGAGAACGCCGTCGTCCTGTCCAGCCAGATCATCGGCCAGCTGAACGAGCGGCTCGTGCAGTGCCAGCCCGGAGAGGCACCGCTCGACAAGAAACGCTGCCTCTTCCCGGGCAGCCTGCCGGTGATCGACCGGGTCCTCATCGGACTGCCCAGCGACGACATCATCAGCGAGTACACGACCGCACTCGCGGCCGGCCAGCTCACGCCGGGCCAGCGCTGCCTCTGCGAGGACAACGTCGACGCGGCGGTGAGCATCCCCTGCCAGGGGGCGTCCCCCCGCTACACCCTGGGGCCGCGCGCGTCCGACGCTCTGAACCTCCAATCGATGGGCAAGTTCTTCGGGTACTGGACCATCAACGACCCGGTGACCATGAACGCCTTCCTGGAGGCCGCCCGGCCGAACGGGATCCTCACCAACTACCTGGGGACGCTCAACGTGCAGTGGGAGATCGCCGGCGTCCTGCCCCCCTATCCCCTGGGCGTCACCCCGTGAGAGCCCTCCTCCTCGCCTTCGCGCTCGCCGCGGCCACCACCGTCCAGGCGGCGGAGCCCCAGGCCGCTCCCGCGCCGGCCGAGCACTCGGCCTGGGAGCTCGACGCCTTCGTGGGCTACGGGCAGCTGGCCTTCCCCTGGCCCGACACCTCGGCGTTCTCCTGGTGGAACGGTGGCCCTGCCGTCGCTCTGAGCGTCGCCTACCGGGGTCCGCATTTCACGCACCCCTTCCTCGACGTCTCCTGGGTCCCGGTCCTCTCGAGCGGGGGGAGCACCTACCTGCCGGCGACGAACGGAACCGCGACGGTGAGCAACTCCTCCTCCGCGCTCGGCCTCGCCATCGGTCCGGGCTGGGACATCGACTGGTTCCGCGTGCGCGCCGGGGTCGGCCTCTACAGCGTGTCGGTGAAGACCACCGTGGACGGGGTCACCAACAGCGCCTCGGCGACGTCCATCGGGTTCATGGGAGCGGTCGCCGCCCAGGTCTGGCGCCCGGAGCCGTTCGGTCTCGGGGTCGAGTTCCGGATGGTGGCGCTCCAGTCGCCCACGAACGGCATCTACCAGACGCTCTGGCAGCTCGGCATCACCGGGCGCTGGGACTTCGTCCGGAAGTAGCAGCGCCGGCTTCAGCCGGCGCAATCCTCACCTGAAGGTCGCCCGGAACTCGTCAATTGGAGAGGGCGGATCCCGCCACTCCTCCCCCGGCACCTGGACCGGAAGCGCGCGCCCGGATAGCCCGTCCGGCCCCAGCTCCAGCAGTACGAAGTGCCGGACCCCCTCGACGAAGATCGCCAATCCTTCCTCCCGCCTGTCCCGGGGCTGGAAGAACCGGCCGCCGGCCCCTCCGCTCACCACGTAGTTCACCGGACGCCCCTCGAAGCCGGGACGGACGATGCGCTCGTAGGCGTGGATGTGGCCGGAGAGGACCAGCGCCACGGGATGGCGATCGAGGATGTCCTCCACGACGCGCTTCTTCACCCAGGGTACGCCCCGCTCCTGCCTCCCCGAGGACATGGGAGGCAGGTGAAGGAGCACGATGGGCCGCAGCCCCAGCCGGTCGGCCTCGGAGAGGCGCGACTCGAGCCAGGTGAGCTGGGGGCCGCCCTCGGGCATCGGGTCGCGGTCGCCGAACATGTCGGTCCCGGTGTCGAGGACGAGGAAGCGCCAGCCTCCCTGGTCGACGGAATACCAGAAGCCGGTCGGGGGGAGCTCCGGCGCCCCGGGAGGCGAGAACAGGCTCGCGAACTGGGCCTCGTCGACGACGTGGTACGCGTCGTGGTTGCCCCGTGCGGCCAGCACGGGGACGCCGGCCTTGCGCAGCGGCCCGGTATCCTCGAGCCAGCCGTTGAGATCGGGCGGCTTCCGGGGAGGCGCCACGGCGCCGAGCAGGGTCTCGTGGACGGCGGCCGGGAAGGGGACGACGGTGAGCAGCGACACCCAGGCGTGTCCCCGCACGTACTGCGGCCAGAAGGGTACGGCGTACTGCCATCCACCCCAGTCCGGCATGTGTCCGGCCGGGAGGTGGTCGATGGCGTCGCCGGCGAAGAGGATCAGGTCGGGCTTCTCGGCCAGGATGGCCGCCACCACGGCCTGGTGGGCGGCCGAGTTTCCCTGGGAGTCGCCGTAGACGGCCACGCGCATGCGTTCGGGCGCGGTGGCCGGGAGCGGTGGGCTGGCGCGCCCCGTGGCCGGATCGAGCAGGTCGGGGCGGACGGCGGCGTGGGAGAGGGGGCCGCAGGCGGCCGTCGCCAGCAGGAGGGCGATCGCGACGCGGAGGGGGCGGGCGGCCATCGGTCCCTTCTACCCCCCGAGCCGCCGCTCGGAGAAGGGGGGGAGGCCGTCCGACTCGAGGATGCCGGCGATCTCCATCGCTGGTCTTGAGGGTGGGTGGAGTTTCCCGCTCGCGTGGAGATCGAGGAACCGACCCACCTGCGGGAAGGCCTCGACGAGGGCGCCCCGGACCGACGCCTGCATCTCGGTGTCCACCACGCCGGGCTCGTAGCTCACGAGCGACAGATCGACCGGCAGCGCCGTGCCCGGGGCGAACGACCTCGCCTCCTCCCCCACCACCTCGCCGGCCATGCGCAGGGCGGCCTTGGTCGCGCAGTAGGCGGACCATCCGGCGTAGGGGCGCCGCGCAGCCCCCGAGGAGACGTCGACCACCCGGAGCTTCACGCCGCGGGCCCGCCGCAGGAAGTGGCCGAGGAGCCAGATGGGCGCGACCGCGTTCACGGCGAAGGCCCGGGCCAGGCCGGCGGCGGGGGTGCTGCTCGTCGGGCCCACCGGCTCGAGCGTGGCCGCCCCGTTCACGAGCCCGACCCGCGCGCGCCCTTCGAGGGCCAGCGCCTCGCCGAAGGCGCCCTCGAAGGCCTCCTCCATCCGGGCCGTGTCGGCCAGGTCGAGCCGCAGGTGGCGATAGCACTCGTGGTGAATGGGAGCCGCCCGCCGCGCCACGCCGGCGACGTCCCAGCCGCGGCGCAGGAGCTCCTCGGCCACCGCAAGGCCGATGCCCGAACTGGTCCCGGTGACGACGCAGATCCGGTCGGACGGGACGTTCATCGGTGGACCCTCCCGTCAGTGGACGAGGATCGCCTTGGGGTAGGCGACCCGGAAGCCACGACCTTCTAGCGTGCGCTGCGAGGCCGTGCCCGGCTCGGTGGCCGAGGCGGCGAGGTCGCAGCCCCGCGAGGCCGCCCAGGCGAGGCGCGCCAGCACCAGCGCGCCCTGGAGCCCGCGCCCCCGGGCCGAGGGCAGCACCCCTGCGCCGGAGAGCCAGGCCACGCCCCCCTCCGCCGAGGAGAGCGCGACACCCACCGGGACGCCGCCCTCGAGCGCGAACCAGGGCACGCTGCCCTCCGCCCGCGCCATGCAGCGGAGCCCTTCCCGCTGCGACTCCGACTGGACGGGCGCGCCCAGGAAGGCGCGCGAGAAGAGGTCGACCCAGGTCCCTTCCTCCGAGGGCGAGGCGACGCGGACGTCGTCGCCGGAGGCCTCGGTCGAGGGCGCCCGGGTCCAGACCTGGAAGAAGCGCTCCAGCTGGTAGCCGCGCCGCCCCAGTTCCTCGGTGAGGGAGGGATCGGTGAAGGGGACCACCTCGATCCGGACCGGACCCCCGCCCATGCCGAGGTGGGCCTCGATCCGGTCCACGTCCCCCTCGGTGACCGGGACGCCGAGCCCCACGCCGATCGCCGCCGAGAAGGGGGACCGGACGCCGTGCGACACGGCCAGCCCACCCGCCACCTCGATGGCCGGAGCCCCCGTCCCGCGCGCCGCACGCGTGCGCTCCAGCTGGAGGGCATGGGCCCGCTCCACCCGGCGGGCCGTGGTCGCGGGATCTGGTGGGGACGGGGCCACGCTTTCCTCCGGCTACGGCTTGACGCCCAGCTCCTCGACCACGCGAGTCGCCCCGGAGACCTGGCTCGCCACCCAGAGGACGTAGCGGATGTCCACCTGGATGGACCGGGTGTTGACCGGGTCGAAGAGCAGGTCGGAGGCGATGGTCTCGTAGGTTCCGTCGAAGAGGAGCCCGACCAGCTTCCCCTTGCCGTTCAGCACCGCCGAGCCGGAGTTGCCGCCGGTGGTGTCCACGTCGGAGAGGAAGTTCACCGGCACGTCGCCGAGCTTCGGGTCCACGAACGGTCCCTTGCGGGTGGCCAGGACCTTGGCGGCGGCTGCGAGGAGCTCCGGGGGCGCGTCGAACTCCGGATCGCCCTTCTTCGCCTTGGCCACCACGCCCTGGAGCGTGGTCTGGGGCAGGTAGAGGACGCCGTCCTGCGGGGAGACCCCCTTCACGGTGCCGAAGGTGACGCGGAGCGTGGAGTTGGCGTCGGGAGCCACGAGCCCCCCCGCCTTGTCGAGCATGGCCTGCATGTAGACCGGGCCGAGGCGCGAGACCGCCCCGTCGCGCGCCTTGTCGGCGTCGCGGATCTGCTTGTCGAGCGGGGAGAGCGCCGCGGCCAGGTCGAGGAACGGGTCCTTCTCGGCCAGCACCTCCTCGGGCTTCCCGTCGAAGAGGGCCAGCCGGGCCGTCTGGTCGGCGAGCTTCGAGGGCGTGCCGTAGAGGGTGGCGAGCCAGCGGTCCACCTTGGCGGTGGACTCGGCCTGGGTGAGACCCGCGGTGATGCCGACGAGCGCGTCGAGCGCCTCGATGCGCTGGGCCTGCGGGAGCGCCGCCGCCTCGAGGAGCGCGTAGCGGAGGAGCGCACGGTCGGACCCGAGGTCGATGGTGCGCTGGAGGCGCTGCTGCGACTCGCGCATCCGCTCCCAGTTGCGCTGCTGGTACTCGGCCTCCCGGTCGGCGTCGGGCTTCTGCCGCTCCTCGGCGAGCCTTCGGATGGAGCGCGCCGAGCCGAGCAGCGTGGAGTTGAAGTAGAGGGCCTGCAGGGTCGCGTCCCGCTCCCGCACCGACTCGCGCTTCGCCTGCAGATCGTCGAGGGCGGGGATGACGCTGCCGAACCTCTTCTTCCGGGAGGGGTCGGCGTCGATCCAGGCCTGGAGCTCGGCCTCGGCGGCGGCCTTCTTCTCGAGGAGCTTGCCCTTCCTGGCCCCCTCGAGCACGCCCTGCCGGTTCTTCATGGAGTTGGCCAGGCCGCGGACCCGGATGGCCACCTTGATCTCGGTCTCCTTCGACCCCTTCGACTGCTCGGCCAGGATGGCCAGCATGTCCCCGTAGCGCCGGACCACGCGCGGGAAGCTCCAGTCGATGGTGTCCTTCATCTCGCGGGCGGTGACGTGGCGGGTGGTCCTGCCCGGGTAGCCGGCCACCACCACGACGTCGCCGGGGATCGCGCCGGCCGGGTCCACCGAGAGGAAGTGCCTTGGCTTGAAGGGGACGTTGGCCTTGTCGTGGGCGGCCGGCTTGCCGTCCTTGCCCACGTAGGCCCGGAAGAAGGCGAAGTCGCCGGTGTGGCGGGGCCAGCGCCAGTTGTCGGTCTCGGCGCCGAAGTTGCCGATCGACGAGGGGGGCGCGTAGACCAGCCGGACGTCCTTCAGCTCGACGGCGGCGATCTCGAACCACTGAAGCCCCTCGAAGAACGAGGCCACGCGACAGCGAAGCCCCTCCTTCTCGCAGGCCGCGGTGAGCTCCTTGCCGCGCTTCTCGATGGCGAGCTGCCGCTGCGTGTCGGTGAGGTCGGCGGCGAGCTTGCCCACCACGTCCTTCGTGACCTCGCGGACGGCGACGGTGACGAGGACGCGCGAGCCCGGCCCGGCCCATGCCTCGTCGGCCAGCGTCGGCGCGAGGAAGCCCTCCTTCACGGCGTTCCGCTCCGGGGTGGCGTTGTACTGGAGGGCGCCGGTGGCGCAGTGGTGGTTCGTGATGATGAGGCCGTCCTTGGAGACGAAGGAGGCGCTGCACCCGCCCAGCGAGACGATGGCGCCCATGGGCATCCCGGTGAGGTCGGCGAAGGCCTTGGGGTTGCCCTGGAACCCCAGCTTCTTCAGCCGGGGGGCGAGATCGGTCATCTGCTGGGGCATCCACATGCCGCCGTCGGCGCGGGAGGCGGCGGGGGCGAGGCAGGCGGCGGCGAGCAGGAACGGCGCGGCGATTCTCTTCAAGGTGGCCTCCGGACGGCGAGCGAGGCCCGTACAAACCACGAATCCGGACGGTTGTGGAGCCCCCGGGGAGCGGGGTCAGCCGCCCGGCGGGCGGGCAGCCACCGCGAGGTCGGACGCCAGTGACCGGAGCCCCCTCCCCAGCGCCGCCACGGAGCCCGGCACGTCGCCCGGGGCCCCCTTCTCCTGGTGCCGGGTCTCCCCCGTCACCGGGGCCCGGCCGTGCGCCGAGACGGTCCAGCGGGCCTGGAGCGTGCCCCCCCCGGCCGCGTCGGCCTCGAATCGGAGGAACACCACAGACACAGCCACCTCCGGGGGCGACCCGAGCGGCCAGGGCCAGCGCAGGATCTCCCGGGCCGGGAGACGTGCCCGGAGCTCCTCCGAGAGGGCCACGACGGCGAGCTCGTCGAGCGGGGCCGCCCAGCGGTCGCTGGCCGCGTAGGCGACCTCCTCCGGGCCGATGCGGGTGGCCACCTCTGGCCGGGAGAGGTACGGGGGGAGGGTGACCGGCCCGAGCCCCACCGAGGCGACCGGCGCCCCGGCGGAGGGCGCCCCCGCGGCGGGGAGGGTGAAGTAGCGGGAGCTGTCGGTCCGCGGGCCGAGGCAGGCGGGCAGGACCGAGAGCGCTGCGAGGACGGCGATGGCGGGTCTCATGGCTTCACCTCCGGGCGGCCGCGGACGAGCTGGCTGGGGTCGCGCTCCAGGCTGTCGGCCAGCACGCGGAGCGAGCGGGCCGCCTGCCCCACCTCCCGGAGCGTCTGCTCGAGCTGCGCCGGCACCGGCGCCCCCGGCGCGAGCGAGAGCTTCACCTCGCGGAGCGTCCCGTCGAGCTGGTCGAGCGCCGCGGCGAGCCGTTTCATCGAGTCGCGCGCGTCCCCGGCCACGGCCGGGATCTCCTTCTCGAGGGATCGGGCCGCGTCGCGGATCGCGGCGAGGGCGCGGTCCGTGCTCTCGAGCGTGCGCGGCAGCCCCCGCCCTGCCTCGTCGATGCGCCCCGATGCCCTGCTCACCCCCCTTGCCGCGTCGCGGAGGTCGTTGACGAGCCCCTCCAGGTCGAGCGCGTTGAGCTTCCCGAGCACCCTGGCTGCGTCGGCCTGGAGCGCCTGGAATCCCGGCTGGACGTAGACCGGGATCGACGGGTAAGGGAGCGGGAACGGCAGCGGCAGCGGCAGCGGCGCGTCGGCCACGATGTCCAGGTCCACGTAGCGGCGCCCCGAGAGGAAGCTCTCCAGCTGGAGCCGCGCCCGAAGCCCGTGCTTCACGAGGGTCTTCACCACCTCCGGGTCGCCCAGGTCGGTGGTCTCCCCCATCTCCTGGATGCGCGACTGGTTGAGCTCGATGACCACCGGCATGTAGAGCTCCTGGAGCGGGGCCTCGGGAGACCCGATGGAGAGGTGGATGCTCGCCACCCGCCCCACCGGCACGCCGCGGAACTTCACCGGCGAGTCCACCTCCAGCATGGCGATCTCCTGCGAGAAGACCACGACGAAGCGCACCTTGCGCTGGAAGACCCGGCTGGACCCGAGGTAGATGGCCCCCGCCACGCCGAGCGCGGTGGCCGCCAGGACGAAGGCGCCGACCAGCCGTGGATTGAACCTGCGCGCCATGGCAGCTCCCTAGGGGCCCTTGCCCCCTGCGAAGAAGGCACGGACCAGTTCCGGCCCGTGGTCGCGAAGCTCGGCGGGCGGCCCCTCGGCGATGGCCCGCCGGGCGTCGCCGTCGAGGAAGAGGGCCCGGGTTCCGATCCCGAGGATGCTCGCCACGTCGTGGGTGACCACCACCACCGTGGTGCCGAGCGCGTCGCGGAGCTCCCGGATCAGCCGGTCGAGCCGCCGTCCGGTGGGCGGGTCGAGGCTGGCCGACGGCTCGTCGATGAAGAGGATCTCGGGGTCGAGCGCGATGGCGCGGGCCAGCCCGGCCCGCTTCTGCATGCCGCCGGAGAGTTCCCAGGGGAGGAAGGCCTCGAAGCCGTGGAGCCCCACCAGCGCCAGCTTGAACTCCACCACCTCCTGGATGCGGGAGGCGGAGAGCTTCGTGAACTGCTGGAGGGGGAGCGCCACGTTCTCGGCCAGCGTCATCGAGGTCCAGAGCGCGCTCCCCTGGTAGAGCACCCCCACCCGGCGCAGCATGCGCTCCCGGTCGGCCGGGCCGGCTCGCGTGAAGCTCTCGGCGCCGTAGAGCACCTCGCCCGAGGCGGGCTCCTGCAGGCCGAGCATGTGGCGGAGCAGCGTGCTCTTGCCACAGCCGCTGCCGCCCATCACCACGTAGATCTCGCCGGGCCGGATCTCGAAGTCGAGCCCCTCCACCACCACACGGTCCCCGAAGGCCATGGTCAGGTCACGCACGGTGAGGATCGCGTCGGCCACGTTCACCACCCGAACAGGAAGAAGACGTACTGGAATATGCCGCAGGCGGCGATGATGGCCACCACCCCCGAGACCACCGCCTTGGTGGCCGCCTCGCCGACCCGCTCCGAGCTCCGCTCCGCCTCGAGGCCGCGCGCGGTGCCGGTGAGCGCGATGAGCGCACCGTAGACCGCCGATTTCGCGAGCCCGCCGACGACGTCGCCGGTGGTGACGGACTGCGAGGTCTGGCGCAGGTAGGCCGCCAGCGGCGAGTTCATCATGGTGGTGCCCACCATGGCGCCCCCCAGGATTCCCATGAGGTCGGCGAAGAGGGTCAGGAACGGCATCATCAGGGTGAGCGCGACGAGCCGGGGCACCACCAGGAATTCCACGGGCGAGATGCCCAGGGTGCGCAGCGCGTCCACCTCCTGGGTCACCTTCATGGTGGCGATCTGGGCGGCGTAGGCGGCGCCGCTGCGCCCTGCCAGCACGATCGCGGTGATGAGCGCGGCCATGTCCCGGGCCACGGCGATGCCGACGATGTCGGCCACGTAGTACTCGGCCCCGAACCGGCGCAGCTGGGTGATGCCCACGAAGGCCAGGATGATCCCGACCAGGAAGTTCACCAGCGCGACGATGGGGAGCGCACCCGGCCCCGCTCCCTCGAAGAGGAGCCCGAGGTCCTGCCCGCGGAAGCGGGCCCTGCCGGTGACGAAGCGCCAGAGGGCCCGCGTGGTCTCCCCGACGAATCCCGCCACGGCCCTTCCCCGCTCCCGCCCCCGCAGCGCGGCGCGCCCGACCCGGTCGAGCAGGCTCCCGGGCGGGGTGGACGTGCGGGGCGGGAGCGCCGCATCCTGCACCAGCGCCAGCATGCGCTCCAGCGTGCCCGGCAACCCCGCGTGCTCCACCCGGACGCCGCGTGCCCGGCAACCCTCCAGCACCTTGAAGAGGAAGACCACGAGCCCGCTGTCCCACGCGGTGACGCCGGCTGCCTCGAGCCGGAGCTCGGCCACGGGGGCGACGGCGATCTCCCGGTCCAGGTCGGAGGCGGCGGGCAGGACGTCGGCGAGGCGCCAGGCGCCTCGCAGCCGGACGACGAGCGTGGAATCACCTTCCCGCGACGTCTCCATCGCGGCCGTCGCCCTGGAAAAGTCGACTCCGGAACCCACGATCCGAAGCCTAGCACCGGTGACCGGACGCAATGCGGCCCCACCAGGGACAGACCCGGCGGGGCCGCACCTGCCGCGGGGAATCGCCTACTTGATGCCGGCCTTCTCGGCGGCCTTGTCCACGCCCTTGTCGACGCCCGTGTTGGCGGCGCCGGTGGCGTGAGGGGCGACGGTGGCGCCCACGGTTCCGGTCTTGGCGGCGCCGGCGTCCACGCCCTTCTTGGCGCCCTTCTTGCCCTCGGTCTTGGCGGTGTTCTTGACCTGGGTGCCGGTCGAGTCGGCCTGCGTCTTTGCCGAGGTGGCGGCGGCGGCGCCGGTGGCCTTGGCGGAGTCGGTGGCCTGGTTTCCGGCCGCCTTGAGGTCTGGAGCGGCTGGAGCGGCCGGGACCTGGGCGAGGGCCATGGCGGGAACGGCGAGAGCAGCGACGAGCAGGGCACGAACGGCGTTGTTCATCTCTTTCACTCCTGAGGACTGGGGTGGACGACAGGCGCCCCATCTAATCGGGGAGAGGCCAGCGCACCACCCGGCACCCCTTCGGGGTTGACCTCGTGGCTCGCCGACGGTTGGATGGGGAACCCATGCCGAGCACCCAGCTGGTTTTTGGAAGCCGCGCCGCCCACCGCGACTGGTTGGAGACCCAGTGCCGCCTCCCCCTCGGCTTTCGCGTGGGCACGGCGCGCCTGGAATTCACGCCGGTGGAGGCGCCCAGGCCAGCGAGGATGGCGCTGACGCTCATCGCCGTGGACGCCCCCACGCCCTCGTTCGCCGCCAAGTTCACCCGCAACGCCTTCCCGGGAGCGCCGGTGATCGTGGGGCGGGATCGCCTCTCCGGCCCGCGGCTCGCCGCCTGGGTGGTGAACAACAAGGTCTCGAACGTCTGCGCCCCGGGGGGCGTGGAGGCCGCGGAGGAGGTGGCCGCGGCCGCGGCGCGCCTGCTCGGCGTGGCGGAACGCGAGGTCTTTCCCAGCTCCACCGGCGTCATCGGCTGGAGACTCCCGGTGATACCCATGATCGAGGCCCTGCCCGGCGCGGTGGCCGCCCTCCAGGCGGAGAGCGTGATGCCGGCCGCCGAGGCCATCCTCACCACCGACCTCTACCCCAAGGTGCGCCGGGCCGCGGTGGGGGAGGGGAGCATCGTGGGCATCGCCAAGGGGGCCGGCATGATCGAGCCCGACCTGGCCACCATGCTGGTCTACCTCCTCACCGACCTCTCGGTCCCGCGCGAGGAGCTGCGCGCCGCCCTCGACGAGGCGGTGGAGGGGAGCTTCCAGGGCATCACCGTGGACTCGGACACGAGCACCTCCGACACCGTGGCGCTGGTCTCCTCGATGCGCCGCCCCCGCCCCGACCCGCAAGCCTTCCGCGAGGCGCTCCGCCGGGTGGCCCGCGACCTCGCCGAGGACGTGGTCCGAAACGGCGAGGGTGTGCACCACGTCCTGCACGTGGTGGTCCGCGGCGCCCCGGACGGGCGGGTGGCCCGCGCGATCGGCAAGTCGGTGGTGAACTCGCCGCTGGTGCAGTGCGCGGTGAACGGCAACGACCCCAACGTGGGACGGTTGCTGGCCGCCATCGGCAAGCAGGCGGGGCGCTCCGGGCTGGCGCTCGACCCCGCCGCCGTGGTGCTGCGGCTGGGCGGCGAGACCATCTTCGAGAGGGGAGCCATGCGGCTCGACCCGGAGACGGAGCGGCGGCTGCACCTCCACATGAAGGAGGCCGAGCTCTACGCCTCGGTCCCGCCCCCCGACGGCCTCAGCTTCCGTCCGCCCGTGGACTACCCGCCCCACGAGCGCTCGGTGGAGATCGAGATCGACCTGGGGCTGGGGGGCGCGTCGGCCGAGGTGCTCGGCGCCGACCGGAGCCACGAGTACGTGACCGAGAACGCCGACTACCGGAGCTGATCGCCCGGCGGCTTCCCCGCAGGCACGCAGGATCTCCCGTCGAAGCACTGCCCGGACGGGCAATTGCAGACCTGGACCGGGTGGCTGCTCTCGGGGGCGCAGCCGCAGGCGCCGAGCAGGCAGCTGCTGGGGAAGTCGCCCACCAGGCCGCAGCAGCTGGCCGTGCCCACCGTCCCGCCGCTCCGCGTGCAGCGCTCGGCGGGGCTCATGAGGCCGTCCTGGCCGGGCGCGGGCTGGAACTCCAGGATGGCGCCGTCGGCCTGGGTGGCCAGGTTGAGCCTGCCGTTGCGCTCGAGCCAGGAGACGACGTGGGCGAGCTGCGAGAGGTAGCGGTCGGAGAGGGAGCCGGCCGGGCACATGGCGCGGGTCGTCGCCATCGGGCCGAAGGAGAGGGACCGGCCCTCGAGCTTGTAGGAGCCGCTGCTCCGGTTGCAGTCGGCCCTGACCGAGGCGCGTCCGTCGCTGCCCAGCTCCAGCGTGTACTTGGAGGGGTGATCGGGGACGAGGACGGCGTCGTCCATCATCTGGATCTTCACGAGGTGCCAGGTCCGGAGCGCGATGCTCGACGGCGTGGGGGGGAGGCGGGGTCACCGGTGGCGATCGTGGTGACCCCCGTCGCCGAGACGAGCGGCCCCTCCGGTCCGGAGGCGATCCGGTACTGGACGGTGCTCACCCGCGACGGGCAGCAGAGCGGGTCGCCCTTGGCGTAGCGGGAGAATGCGACCGAGAGCGCCCCGGCGGTCCAGAGCTGGGGCACCTGGGCCGCACCGTCGGTGCGTGAGTCCATGGGGCGCGGCGCCGCCGTCCCGGCGAAGCGTCCGCCCACGAAGACGAAGGCCTGGTAGCCGAGCGGCCGGCACATGCCGTCCAGGCCCGACCGGCCCAGCACCACCTCGGTCTCCCCGAAGCGTTGCGAGGCGCCGAGGAGCTTCCACCCGGCGGCGGCCACGGCCCGGTCGACGCTCGACACCGGGGCGCGCACCTCCCCGGCGCACTGCTTCTCCAGGAAGGGGTCGGGGTCGAAGCGGGGCGCCTTGGGGATCTTCGCTCCTGGCTTGTTCCACACCGGGGGCGTGGGCATGTCGAGCCAGGTGGCGCTGGCCGCGGCGCCGCCCGCCCAAGTCACCATGAGTGAAACCGCCGCGGCGACCGCGGCTCTTCCTGGCATCGACTTCCTCCCCCGGGTTGCCCCGGCCCGAGGACGACTGTAGCCCCAGGCGGGCGCGCCGCGTGGGCCCTCTGGGGGCGGTCCTGGAGTATCCTGGGATTCCACCCGTCCGTGACCCCCGCCGACCTCCATCTCCCCGTCGAGGAGCGCATCTTCCGCGCCGTGAACGTGGACGCCGGCCCGTGGGTCGATGCGATCGCGCGGGCGCTCTCCAGTCCCGCCTTCGGGGCATCGGTGGCCGTCCTGCTCGCCGCCGGGTTGCTCCTCCGGCGGAAGGGGGAGCGGCTCGCCTGGGTGCTGGCCCTCGCCGCCGCGCTGGCCCTGACGGACGGGCTCGGGTCCCAGGTGGTCCGCCCACTCTTCCCCCGGGCCAGGCCGGCCTACGCGCTTCCGGAGGGGACGGTCCGGTTCATCGCGCCGGCGGCCAACGTGGGATCGATCCCCAGCCTGCACACGGCCAACTTCTTCGCCATGGCGGCGGTGGGGTCGGCCGGCCTCCCGGCCATCGGGCCGGCCCTCTACCTGGTCGCCGTCGCGGTGGCCTGGAGCCGGCTCTACGTCGGCGTCCACTGGCCCGGCGACGTCCTGCTCGGGGCGGCCTGGGGCACCCTGTGGGCCGCGGCGTGCGTCGCCGTGCTGCGGCGCGTGGTGGCGGCGCGCCTGCGCGCGCGCGCCGGTCAGTGAAGGCGCCGCTCGACGGTCCCGTTGGCGCGCACCGCCACGGCCAGCGGCACCACGGCCACCCCGTACTTCCGGGCAAGGTCGGGGCGCTTCGACACGTCCACCAGGACGGGACGGTGGCCGGCGTCGGCGAGGCGGGACGACAGGTCCTGGCAGTCGGAGCAGAGCGGGTGGGTGAACTGGACGACCGCTTCCCGGCCCGGGGCGCAGCCCAGCTCGGCGAGGTCCACGTGGCCCGGCGTGGACCCCCGGACGCCCCGCAGGAAGGCCCATCCCCGGTAGAGGAGGCAGCCCGCGCAGAAGCCCGTTGCGGCCGCGAAGAGCGCCAGGGCAGCCACCAGCCCGGCCAGCGCGTTTCCCGCGGCCTGGAGCCCGACGGCATGCGCCAGGGTGGCCGCCCAGAGCACGGTGGCCCCCACCTGGTTGGCGAACTTCACCGGGCGGGCGTCCTCGACCGGTCCCTCGCCCAGCAGGGGCTGGAGGAGACCGAAGTAGAGGCGGCAGGCCAGGCAGGCCCGCCGGCCGAACCGGAGCGCCAGCGAGAGCTGCAGCGCGCCCAGGGCCGCGAGCGGCCATGCCCCCGGGGCGAGCGAGGCCAGCGCCAGGATCCCGATGAAGAGCTGGTTCAGGCGAGGTGCGCGGGAGTCGATGACGGCGAGGTCGTCCAGGGGTGGGCGGTCGGTGTGGTCGGGCCGGGCATGTCGTCCGCTATAACGGACAAATGGCCCCGCCGCAACCCGGACGGTCCGCGGCTCGCCGGTGGCGCGAGGCTACACGTCCGGCGCCGCGGCCACCTGCCCCTCCGGCGTGCCCTTCGCCGACGGGAGCACCAGGTTGAGCAGCACGCCCACGTAGGTGGCGAGCGACATCTCGCCGATCTCCACCGGCCCGAGGTGGATCTTGGCGCCGCCGATGCCGATGACCAGGATCACCGAGGCGATGATGAGGTTGCGGGTCTGGGAGAAGTCCACCTTCGCGTCCACCAGCATGCGCACGCCGGCCGAGGCGATGATCCCGAAGAGCAGGATGCAGATGCCGCCCATGACCTGGGTGGGGATGCTGCGGATGAGCGCGCCGATGGGCGGGAAGAAGGACATGGCGATGGCGATGACGGCGGCGCCGCCGATGACCCAGACGCTGAAGACGCGGGTGATGGCCATCACGCCGATGTTCTCCCCGTACGTGGTGTTGGGCGGGCCGCCCAGCAGGCCCGAGACCGCGGTGGCCACGCCGTCGCCGGCCAGGGACCGGTGGAGCCCCGGGTCCTTCACCAGCTTCTGCCCGACCACGTTCTCGGTGACGATGAGGTGTCCGATGTGCTCGGTGATCACCACCAGCGAGATGGGGGCGAGCGTGAGGATGGCGCCCCACTGGAACTTCGGCAGCGTGAAGTGCGGGACGGCCACGGCCTTCGCGGCGGACACGCCCGAGAGGTCCACCTGCCCGGCCAGGAAGGCCACCAGGTAGCCGCCCACGATGCCGATGAGGATGGGGATGACTCCCAGGAAGCCCTTGAGGAAGACGGCGGCCAGGATGGCGATGGCCAGGGCCGCCAGCGCGACCTGGAAGTACTCGGGGTGGTACTTGCCCGTGCCGCCCTGCATGGCCATGACGTTCACCGCCACGCCGGCCAGCCCCAGGCCGATGACCATGACCACCGGCCCGATGACGAGGGGGGGAGGAGCCTGTCCACCCAGCCGGTGCCGAACTTCCCGATGGCCGCCGCCACCACGATGTAGATGAGACCGACGGTGACGCAGCCGCCCATGGCGATGGCCACCCGCTCGTCGGGGGCGATCTGGCCGGGCTTCACCGCCAGGATGCCGGAGAGCGCGGCGATGAAGGCGAACGACGACCCCAGGTAGGCCGGGATGCGCCCCTTGGTGATGGCGATGTAGATGAGGGTGCCCACGCCGCTCGTGAAGAGGGTCACCGAGGTGTCGAGCCCCACCAGGAAGGGGACGAGGACGGTGGCCCCGAACATGGCGAACAGGTGCTGGAGCGAGAGGGGCAGGGCCTGGAGGAGCGGGAGCCGCTCGGTGATGCCCACGGTGCGAGGAGTCAAGGGGTCTCCGGTCAGTTGACGGCGAAGTAGACGACGAATCCGAGAGAGGTGAGGTACAGGAGCGGGTGGACCTCGCGGCCTCGGCCGGCGAGGACCTTGAGGAGCACGAGCGAGATGAAGCCCACGCCGATGCCGTTCGTGATGCTGTACGTGAAGGGCATGACGGTGATGACCAGGAAGGCGGGGATGGCCTCGGCGAGGTCGTTCCAGGGGAGGCTGCCCACGTCCCGCATCATGAAGAAGCCCACCAGCACCAGCACCGCGCCGGTGGCCTGGGCCGGGACCACGGCCGCCAGCGGCGAGATGAAGATGCAGGCGGCGAAGAGCAATCCCGTGACCACCGAGGTGAGCCCGGTCCGGCCACCGGCGGCGGCCCCCGAGGCGCTCTCCACGTAGGTGGTGGCCGAGCTGCAGCCGGCCGCGCCCCCGGCGGTGGCGGCCAGCGCGTCCACGAGCAGCACCGTGGTGGGGCGCGGGTAGTCGCCCCGGGCGTCGAGGTAGCGCGCCTCGGCGCCCACCGCCACGACCGTGCCCACGGTGTCGAAGAAGTCGGAGAGCATGAGCGAGAAGACGGTGAGCGCGGCGCCCCCTGCCCCCAGCGCACCCACGAAGGAGAGGTCGAACTGGCCCAGCTGCGAGAAGTCGGGCGCGGCCACGATCGAGCGGGGGATGGCCACCTCGCCGGGGCGGAAGCCCGAGGCGTCCCCGAAGAGGAGCTTGGACAGGACCGCCACCACGGTGGCGCCGAGGATGCCGATGAGCAGCGCACCCTTCACGTTCCGCATCACCAGCCAGGAAGTGAAGAGGAGGGTGAGGACGAAGAGGAGGACCGGGAAGCCCTCGAGGTGGCCGGCCCGTCCGAGCGTGACCGGGACCGGGCCGCCGGGGCTGCGCGAGACGAAGCCCGCCTCGACCAGGCCGATGATGGTGAGGAAGAGGCCGATGCCGATGCCCAGCGCCCGCTTCATCCCCAGCGGCACGGCGTCGGAGACGGCCCGGCGGAAGCCGGAGAGGACCAGCGCCGTCACCGCGAGCCCCTCGGCGACCACCACGCCCATGGCCTGGGGCCAGGTGAGGTGCATGGTGGCCACCAACTGGAAGGCCACCACGGAGTTGAGACCCATCCCCGCCGCCAGCGCCAGCGGCAGGTTGGCCAGGAGCCCCATGGCGATGGTGGCGACGGCCGCCACCAGCGCCGTGGAGGTGAGGACGGCGGCGAAGGGGAGGCGGTTGCCGGCGGAATCGGCGACCTTCCCCAGGATGACCGGGTTGACGAAGAGGATGTACGCCATCGTCATGAAGGTGGTCGCTCCCGCGATCACCTCCGTCCGCACGCTGGAGCCGCGCTCCGAGATTCCGAAGAAACGGTCCAGCGTGCCCCCGGAGCGCCCCTGCGCTCCCTGGCCGGCCGCCGAAGTCATGCCGCCTCCCGACGCGCCCTCGCGTCAGGCCGCGATCAGTGGATGTTCCACTGCACCATGGCCTGGGGAGCGGACACGGTGTGGCGGGGAGCGCCGTCGAAGAGGACGTAGGAGTGGAGGTACCACTCGATGCCCGCGAAGAGGGTATTGCTCTTGCCGCCGAACGGGGCCAGCACGTCCGCCATCAGCACGGGCTGGAACATGACGTCCATGCCGCCCGTCGCGTACTGGTACATGTCCAGGAAGCCGGTGAAGACGAACGGGACCGGGCCGATCTGGAAGGGGGCGGTCCAGTACGGGCTGAACTGCCAGGTGTGGGTGTAGATGTTGGAGGTCTGGTCGGGGAGCCACAGCGAGCTGTACCGGTAGTAGAAGGCCATGCCGACGTAGATGTTCCAGGGGAGGAACAGATCGACGCTGGGACCGACCAGGTAGGCCGAGAAGTTGTTGCCGACGTTGATCTCGCCGCCCACGCCCCAGTTGCCGATGACGCCGAGCGCCGGGGGGGCCTTGGGGTCGATGAACTTGTTGATGAGGATGCGCGGGTGCCACTCGGCGTAGATCTTTGCGTTGCTCCCGTCCACGAAATCGCCCTGGTACATGTCGACGAAGAAGAAGCTGTCGCCGTACTTGAACTGCGTGAAGTTGTTGAGCGTCAGCGTGGTCATGCTCTGGGTCCTGGTGAAGTACCCGAGCTGGGCGTCGGAGAAGCCGCCGCCCCAGAGCAGCTGGACGTTCGTCGTGGTGAAGAACGAATCCTCCTTGGGCGGCGGGGGCGCCTCGGCGCGGGCCGGGGCGGCGACGGTCAAGGCGAGGAGTGCGGCGAGAAGCGGAAGCTTCCGGGCAAGGAACGACTGGCTCATGGTGGTGTGATCCCTCTGGTGGGTGAACGAAGCGCCGCAACCTAGATCGGCCGTCTGACGTTGTCATCCACGAAGGAGGGGCCCAAGAAGGGAGGCCAGTCGTGGTAATCCTCGATCGGAGGCTCACGTGAACGTCGTCTTCATCTCCCCCCACTTCCCCCTCAACTTCTGGCACTTCGTGGCCGCCCTTCGCGACGCCGGGGCGAACGCGCTGGCCATCGCCGACGAGCCCTGGGAGCGGCTGCGCCCCGAGCTCCGGGCGGCCATGACCGAGTACTACCGGGTCCCCGACATGCACCGGTACGACGACCTGGTGCGGGGGATGGGTTACCTCACGTCGCGCCACGGGAAGATCGACCGGCTCGACTCCATGAGCGAGTACTGGCTCTCGACCGAGGCCCGGCTCCGGGAGGACTTCAACGTCTTCGGGCTCCGGCCGGCCGACCTTTCGGTGATGCAGCGCAAGACCGGGATGAAGGGGCTCTTCGCCAGGGTCGGGGTCCCCGCCGCGCCGGCCCACCTCGTCCGCGATGCCGAGGCGGCCCGCGCCTTCGTGGCCCGGGTGGGATACCCGCTCGTCGCCAAGCCGGACGTGGGCGTGGGGGCCTCGCGCACCTGGAAGCTCGAGCGCAAGGCCGATCTGGACGCCTTCCTGGCGGCGCTCCCGGCCATCGACTACGTGCTCGAGGGCTTCGTCGAGGGGGACATCGTCACCTACGACGGGCTCACCGACCGCGATGGCCACGTGGTCTTCGACGCCTCGCTCCGCTACAGCCGCGGGATCATGGAGGTCGTCAACGAGGACACCGACGTCTGGTATCACGCCTCCCGCGACATCGAGCCCGACCTGGCCGACGCCGGCCGCCGCCTGGTCCGCGCCTTCGACATCCGGGAGCGCTTCTTCCACGCCGAGTTCTTCCGCAGGAAGGACGGCTCCCTCCTTGCACTGGAAGTGAATGTCCGTCCCCCCGGTGGGATGACCGTGGACATGTGGAACTTCCAGAACGACGCCGACCTCTACCGGGCCTGGGCCAATCTGCTGGTGCACGGCAACGTGGCCCAGCGCTTCGAGCGGCCGTTCTTCGTGGCCTACGTGGGGCGGAAGGACCGCTACCGCTACGCGCTCCCCCTCGAGGAGGTCCTCTCGCGCTACGGGACGCTCCTCGTGCACCACGAGCCGGTCAACGACGTCTTCAGCGCGGCCATCGGCAACTACGGCTTCATCCTCCGGTCACCTCGCCTGGAGGACCTCTCCGCGGCGGCCGCCGACATCCAGGCCAAGGTCTAGCATGCACGTGGAGAGACACCGCTGGTACAGCCCGGCCCTGGGCCAGGAGATGGAGTGCGAGCTGTACGGCCACGGCGGCCGGCCGGTGCTGGCCTTCCCGTCGCAGGACGGCCGCATGGCCGACTTCGCCGGGTTCGGCATGATCGACGCCTGCGGCGAGATCCTCGAGGCCGGGCGGATGCGGCTGGTGGCCGTGGACGGGATCGACTGGCAGAGCTGGACCAACGCCGCCGTCGCGCCGGCCGAGCGGGCGCGGCGCCACCTGGCCTACGACCGCTACGTGATGGACGAGCTCGTGCCCTTCGTGCGCAAGGCGGCCGGGCGGGGGACCATGTGGGTCACCGGCTGCAGCATGGGGGCCTTCCACGCCGCCAACTTCTTCTTCCGCCGGCCGGATGCGTTCGACGGGGTGATCGGCCTCTCCGGGCTCTACTCGGCCCGCAGCTTCATCGCCGACCAGTGGGACGACGCCGCCTACTTCAACAGCCCGCTCCAGTACCTGCCCGGCCTCGCCGATCCGGCCTTCCTGGACCGCTACCGCCGGTCCGCCATCGCCTTCGGCGTGGGGCAGGGACGGTGGGAGGAGGACTGCCTGGCCGACACCCGCGCGCTGGAGGGGATCCTGCGCGAGAAGGGCGTCCCGGCCTGGTTCGACTACTGGGGCGGCGACGTGGACCACGACTGGCCGTGGTGGCGCAGGATGCTGCCCTACTTCCTCGACCGCATGGGCGTGTAGCCCAGAACCCGCGGCTACCCCGCCGGCGCCTTGGCGCGCGGCTCGTAGACCGCCGCCAGGCGGGGCCCCAGGAAGGCGACGAGCGCCTCCCGCTTCACCTTGAGCGTCGGGGTGACGATGGACGGGTGGTCGGCCGGCGACCCCGGGATGACGAGCAGCTTGTGGGGCTTCTCGTAGTCGCTGAAGGCGTGCAGCGCCGAGCGCACCAGCGGGAGGAGCGCCTCGGCCGCGTCGCGCCCCTCGGTGGCGAGGCGCGCCAGGAATTCCGGGGCCACGAAGACGGCCGCAGAGACGAAGGGGCGCCCCTCGCCGAGCAGGACCGCGCCCTCGAACGGCGGGGTCCCGGCGATGGCCTGCTCGAGCGGCTCGGGTGCGAGCTTCTTCCCGGTGGAGAGCACGAGCAGGTGCTTCTTCCGCCCCTCCACCCGCAGGAACCCCTCCCCGTCGATCCGGGCCCGGTCGCCGGTTCGGTAGAAGCCGTCCTCGGTGAAGGCTCCGGCGGTGTCCTCCGCCTCGAGGTAGCCGGTGAGGAGCAGCGGCCCGCGCAACAGCAGCTCCCCGTCGGTTTCGAAGCGGACCTCGTGGTCGGGCGTGACGATGCCCGCCGTGCCGGACCGGCGCAACCCGTCCCGGAGGTTCGCCGAGACCATGCCGCCGGTCTCGGTCATCCCGTAGAGCTCCACGCAGGGGATGCCGAGCCCCTCGAGGAAGCGGAAGAGGGCCGGCGACGCCGGGGCCCCGCCGCAGAAGAGGGCGCCCATTCGCCCGCCCAGCTTCTGCCGGAGCGGTCCGCCCACCAGCCGGTCGGCGACGCGGGTGAGGATGCGGTCTCCGAGGCTCCGGCTTCCCTCCACCCGGACCCGCACGCCGGCCGCCAGGGCGGCCCGGGCCAGGCGGCGCAGCGGGGGGGACAGGGAGTCCACCTTGGTCCCCACGGCGGAGCGGAACCAATCGTAGATGAGCGGTACCGAGAAGGCATAGGTCGGTCCGAAGGAGAAGGACCGCTCGATGTCCTCGCGCCGGAGCACGAGGAGGAGCGCGTGCCCCTGGGCCAGGGCCAGGAAGAACTGGTCGTGGCCGGCCACGTGCGCGAAGGGGAGGAAGTGGACGCCCAGGTCGTCCGGACCTGTTCCGCAGGAGGAGTTGCCGGCGTCGATGGCGTGGACGATGGATCGCTGCGGGAGGCGCACGCCCTTGGGACGGCCGGTGGTGCCGCTCGTGAAGATCATGAGGAACGGATCCTCCGGCCCCACGGCGTCGACGAGCGCGTCCCATGCGGCGTCGGCGAGCGGCTCGGCCTCCTCGCCCGAGACCTGGGCGGCGGTGAGGAGCCGGACTCCCGGGGGCACCGCGTCGGGCGGGATGGGCGCGACGCTGATCACGGCCACGAGACCGTCGGCGAAGAGCTCTCCCGCGGCCGGAGCCAGCTTCTCCCACTGGGCCGGGCCGGACACGAAGGCCACCCGGGGCTTCACTCGTAGTGCAATGGCGCGGGCCGGTTCCCCGTCCAGGCTGGCGAAGAGGGCGGCTGGCTCGGCGCGCAGCGCCTGGGCGCCCAGCGACACCTCCTGCCAGGCCGGCGAGTTCTCGGCCAGCATGAGCACGCGGTCGCCGGCGCGCAGGCCGGCGCGGGAGAGCGACGCGGCGGCCCGCCGGACGCCCCGCTCGAAGGCCGCGAAGGTGACGTCGCGGGGCGGCGCCGTCCGGTCGGACGGGTCGAGGACGCGCAGGAAGGTGGCGCCGGGGAGGCGGCGCGCGGTCGCCCGCAGGAGGGCGGGAAGGGTGCGATCGGAGAAGCGGCGGAGCGTGAGTGTCTTCATGGAGTGGGGGAACTGGAAGATCATAGGACCTTGTCCCGGACGGAGCTAGAGTGCGACCCGGATGGACGTCGAGGGGCTGACCTACGGACCCAGGGAGTGCGGCAGCTGCCGCTGGTGGCGCCCCATCCTGGAGGACGCGCGGGGCCCGATCGGGCCGTGCCGGTACGGCGCCCGGACCGGCGACTTCCCCGGGACCGCCCCGATCTGCGAGCAGTACCTGGGGCGCGACCGTTCCATCCCGGCGCCAGCCCCGCCGCGCGAGGTCCGTCGTTCCCCCTCCGCGCGCCCCCCCGCCGTCCACCGCGCCCCCCTGTCCCCGCTCCCCGAGGAGATCCTCGCCATGACGCGTGAAGAGTTCGCCCAGGCCATCCGCGACGCCCTCCGGGAGGAAGCTCCCGACGTCCCGCTCGCGCCCAAGTGGGAAGGGGGCTCCATCGTGGTGAAGCCCGGCGACCCCTCGCTCCAGCCGAAGGAGCTGCCGCTCGACGCCCTCTTCCACAAGGTGGTGATGGTCCGCGACCGGCTGCGCGTGCTCGAGCAGAAGGTGAACGCACACCCCAAGCTGTCCGACGCCGAGAAGGTGGAGATGCAGGGGTACGTGACGAAGTGCTACGGCAGCCTGACCAGCTTCAACCTCCTCTTCCGCGACGAGCGGGACAAGTTCGTCGGCGAGAAGACGGGGTAGCCCCGAGAACCAGGAGAACGCCATGCGCCGATCCCAGATCGCCCTCACCCTCGCAGCAGCCCTCGCCACCCTCTCGTTTCCCGCCCTCGCCGCGGAACCCGAGGCCCCCTTCGTCTCCACCGGCGAGGTCGTCTACCGCACCTCCGCCGCCTACGACGCGACGCGCGTGCGCGGCCCCAACGTCAACATGGCGGTGACCAAGGACGGTCGCTGGGGCGGAAACCTCCTCACCAAGGACGTCGTGCTGAAGATCGAGCCCGGCCGGATCAGCGGGGCCGGGGTGAACCTCGTCGTCAAGAAGGACGCGAAGACCTTCTCGGTGGAGGGGATGATCTCCGGCATCCGGGTGCGCCTGACCGCGACCGCCACGACCTTCGTGGGCCGGGTGGGCGACCGGCAGGCCGAATGCGGACGCGAGGCCGACGGCTTCTGCTACATGAGCGGCGGCCGCACCTCGTCGATGCGCTTCAAGGGCACGGCGAACCAGTGGCCTGACGTCCCGATGCCGCAGTGGGTCTTCGCGGTCATCGGGGCGATCTGAGGCGCAGGGGTTCCTAGTTCGGCTTCCAGAAGTCCAGGCTCGTGAAGCTGTACTTCACCGATACCTGAAGGCGCGTGTCGAAGCCGGTGGCGCCCCCCTTGTCGGTGCGGTGTCCCCAGAGGAACTCTGGGCCGGCCATGAAGTTGCGGAACGGAGTCACCAGGAAGTTCACCGAGGCGTAATGCCCGGTCTTGAAGGCCTCCGGACCCTGCAGGCTGGTGTTGAACATCATCATGGTGCTGTAGCCCACCGCGCTGCAGAAGAGCTTGTTCCAGTACACGTCGAGGTAGGCGGTGATGCCGAGGAGCGGGACCGCCTCGGCCTTCGGTGCGGCCGGCGTCCCGCCAAAAGCCAGGTCGGGCCCGGCGTCGTTCATGTAGTAGGAGAACCCCGTGCCCCCCGCGACGGCCACGAGGAGCTTCAGCCTGTCGGGGATGAGCTTGACCTGGGAACTGGCGTGGAGCCCCCAGCCGATGGCCTCGCCCTTGGTCTGGACCGCCGCTCCGGGCGTGTCGTATCCCAGCCAGCGCAGGATGCCGGACAGCTGGAGGTAGCCCCAGCCCTGGGCCAGCCGGTACTGCGCGGTCAGGTCGGGGAGCAGGCTGCGTGGCGCCAGGCTCGAGGTGGGGGACGGGGGACCGGGATTCCAGGTCGGACCGTTGGTGGGATCCAGGTCGGTGGCGGGTCGCTCCAGGGCCACCGCGAAGGTGTGCTCGCCGGTGATGGGCGTGTAGCGGATCTGGACGTTCCGGTAGAAGACCATCCCGGCCGGGCCCCAGTAGTCGATGATGGTCGGCCAGAAGTCGTCGTCCATGAAGAGGCTGGCGGTCAGGCCCCCGAGGATCGGACCCCACGAGCCATAGGCCTGGCGCAGCCGGAGCGTGTTCTGTCCGCCGGCGTCCGGCCGTCCCTCGCCGAGGCCGAAGAAGTCGAACTCGATGCGGGCGAAGAGGTCGTACTCGCCCGCGGGCAGCGATCCCCGCACGCCGAGCCGTGACTGGCGCGCGCTGAGGATGGACTCGCCATTGGCGCCGTAGAGCCCCTCCTCGGTGGGGATGCGGGTGGGGCGCAAGGTGGCGTTCCAGTCGGGACGGACGCGCTGGAAGTCCTGGATGAGATCCACCTGGGCGAAGCCGTAGATCTCGAAGGTGGGCTTGCGGACGACCTCCTGGGAGGAGGCCGGCGCGGGGAGAAGCGACGCGGCGGCGAGCAGCGCGAGGACGGGTGTGCGGTTCATGTGGCCCCCTTGGATTCCTCAGTACTCGTCGAAGTACTTCTGGATCTGGGCGACGTCCTTCGTCTTCGTGAGCGCCATCTGTAGAAGTACGCGCGCCTTGGGCGGATTCAGCTCCATCGCGGCCACGAACCCGAGCTTGTCGTCGTCGAGCTCGACGTTCCGGGCCACGGTCCCGGAGCCGACCCGGGAGCTGCGAACCACCACCACGCCCTTCTTCGCCGCCGCGGCCAGCGCCTGGATGAGCGGGTCGGTGCCGTTCCCGTCCCCCACGCCGGCGAGCACGATCCCCTTCGCCCCGGCGGCCAGCGCGGCGTCGACGAACTCGGGACCCACGTTGGCGTGCGCGTAGACGATGAACACCTTGGGGAGGGTGTCGGGGACGCTGCCGGCGAAGACGCTGCCGCTCGTGTGCCGGGGCACGGGCGGCGAATAGAAGGTGGCCTTGCCGAAGAGCACGATGCCGGCGCGCCCCCGGTTGGGCGACACGAAGGTCTGGAGCGAGGTGGAGTTGGTCTTGGTGGCCTCGCGCGCGTAGTGGATGTCGTCGTTCATCACGATGAGCACGCTGCGGCCGCGAGCGGCCGGGTCGGCGGCGACGGCGGCGCCGTTGTAGAGGTTCATGGGGCCGTCGGCGGAGATGGCGGTGGCCGGCCGCATCGAGCCGACCAGCACCACCGGCTTGTCCCCCTTCACCACCAGGTCGAGGAAGTAGCCGGTCTCCTCCTGGGTGTCGGTGCCGTGGGTGATGACGATCCCGTCCACGGAGGGGTCCTTCTGCAGCTCGTTCACGCGGCGTGCGAGCTTGATCCAGACCGCGTCGTTCATGTCCTGGCTGCCGATGCTGGCGATCTGCTCGCCCTTCACGGCCGCGATCTTCTCCATCCCCGGCACCGCCTGGATGAGCGACTCCACCGAGAAGCTGCCGGCCTTGTAGCCGGCCTCGCCCGCCTTGGGCTGGGCCCCGGCGATGGTGCCGCCGGTGGCCAGGATGGTCACGGTGGGCTTCGCGGGCGCGAGCTTCTGGGCGGCCTGCGCCAGTCCGGCGGTGGGAATCCAGGCCGCCAGGGCGGCGGCGGCGATGCTGCCGATGATGCTTCGCAGGTTGGTCATGATCCCTTTCCTTCCTTCTCCGTGCCGTGCTCCTTGAACCACACCTCGTCGTGCTTCATGGCCTTGGCCCCGGCGATGCCGGGCTTCGTCATCTCGAACGGGTCGAGGATGGCGTCGAGCTGCTCCTTCGTGAGCACCTTGTCGCGCAGGATCAGCTCCCGGACCGGCTTCCCGGTCAGGTTCGCCTCCCGGGCGATGCGGGCGGCCGTCTCGTAGCCGACGTGCGGGTTGATGGCGGTGATCACGCCCACGCTGCCGTCCACGTAGGCCTTCATGCGGTCGGCGTTGGCGGTGAGCCCCTCCACCAGGAACTTCCGGAAGACCACGAAGACGTTGGTCATGATCCCGATGGACTGGAGCAGGTTGAAGACCAGCACCGGCTCCATGACGTTGAGCTCGAACTGCCCGGCCTCGGAGGCCAGGCAGATGGTGTGGTCGTTGCCGATGACCTGGAAGGCCACCTGGTTCACCACCTCGGCCATGACCGGGTTCACCTTGCCGGGCATGATGGAGGAGCCGGGCTGGCGCGCCGGGAGGTTGAGCTCGAAGAGGCCGCAGCGGGGGCCGGAGGCCATCATCCGCAGGTCGTTGGCGATCTTGGAGAGGTTCATCATGCAGACCTTCAGCGCCGCCGAGACCTCGGTGTAGCAGTCGGTGTTCTGGGTGGCGTCGACCAGGTCCTCGGCGGTCCTCATGGGGAAGCCGCTGATCTCGGCCAGGTACTTCACGACGGCGGTGATGTAGTTGGGATCGGCGTTCAGGCCGGTGCCCACCGCGGTCGCCCCCATGTTCACCTCGAGCAGGTGCTTGCCGACCAGCTGGATGCGGTCCAGGTCGCGGCCGATGACGCGCCGGTAGGCGCCGAACTCCTGCCCGAGCCGGATGGGCACCGCATCCTGGAGGTGGGTGCGCCCCATCTTGATGATGCCGTGGAACTCCTTCTCCTTGGCCGCGAAGGCCTCGTGGAGCTTCCTCAGCTCGACGCCCAGCGAGCGCCCCAGGTCCAGCGCCGCGATGTGGACGCCGGTGGGGAAGGCGTCGTTGGTGGACTGGGCCATGTTGACGTGGGAGTTGGGGCTGACGACCTTGTAGTTCCCCTTCGTCTCTCCCAGGAGCTCCAGCGCCCGGTTGGCGATCACCTCGTTGGCGTTCATGTTGATGGAGGTGCCGGCGCCGCCCTGGATGGGATCGACGATGAACTGGGCGTCGAGCTTGCCGGCGATGACGTCGTCGGCCGCCTTCGCGATGGCGTCGGCGATCTTCGCGTCCAGGTGGCCGGTGTCCCGGTTGGCGAGCGCCGCGGCCTTCTTCACGACGGCCATGGCCCGGATGAGGGCGGGGTGCAGCGGGAGGCCGGTGATGGGGAAGTTCTCGGCTCCCCGCAGCGTCTGGACGCCGTAGTAGGCGTCGGCGGGAACCTCGCGGTCGCCCAGGAAGTCGTGCTCGATGCGGAACGGGGTAGAGGCCATGGGAGTCTCCGTCAGGCGAGGAAGAGCTTCGAGAGCAGGAGCCCGACCGTCACCGAGACCACGGAGGCGGCCAGCCCGGGAAGCATGAAGCTGTGGTTGAGCAGGTACCTGCCGATGCGGGTGGTGCCGGTGCGGTCGAAGTTGATGGCCGCGACCAGAGTCGGGTAGTTGGGCAGGAAGAAGTAGCCGTTCACCGCCGGGAACATCCCCACCAGCGCCCAGCCCGGCATCCCGATGGAGACGCCCAGGGGCACGAGCGTGCGGACCGTGGCGGCCTGGCTGTAGAGCAGGATCGACATGACGAAGAGGGCGATGGCGAAGGTCCAGGGGGCGCCCTGGACCATGGCCGTGAGCGGCCCCTGCACCGCCGCCTGGTTGGCCTTGAAGAAGGTGTCGCCCATCCAGGCGACCCCGAAGATGGCGATCACCGCCTGCATGCCGGCCAGGAAGACCGAGCCGGTGGCGACCTTCTCCGGCTTCGCCTTGCAGAAGATGACCATCAGCGCCGCCACCGAGAGCATGACCATCTCGATGGCGTCGGCCATCTCCATCTGGACCTGCCGCCCCGAGACGTCGAAGGTGGGGCGCAGGGCGGGCACCGATCCGAAGAGGACGATGGCGACCGCTCCGGCGACGAAGAGAACCACCGAGACCTTGGCCTGCCAGGTGGCGGGTGGGCGGGCCGTCCGGGTGGGCGCCTCGACCTCTCCCGCGGCGAGCCGGCGCTGGTACTCGGGGTCCTGGTCGAGCTCCTTGCCCAGGCGGCTCGCCACGAGCGCGCCGGCCAGCACGCCGCAGAGCGTGGCCGGGATGGCCACGGCCATGAGGCCTCCCAGCGTGATGCCGGCCCCGGAGACGAGGAGGAGCAGCGCCACCGTGGCCGCCGAGATGGGGCTCGCCGTGATGGCCTGCTGCGAGGCGATGACCGAGATGGAGAGGGGGCGCTCCGGGCGCACGCCCGCCTCGCGCGACACCTCGGCGATGACCGGGAGGATGGCGTAGGCGACGTGGCCGGTGCCGGCGAAGAGCGTGAAGACGTAGGCCACCAGCGGGGCCACGAAGGTGATTGCCGGCGGGTGCTTCCGGAGCGCCCTCTCGGCCAGGTCCACGAGGTAATCCATCCCGCCCGCGGCTTGCAGGGTCCCCGCAGCGGTCACCACCGCGGCGATCATGAGCATGACCTCGACGGGTGGATCGGAGGGCAGGTCGCCCATCAGGAAGGCGAGGATGGCGACGCCGAGCCCGCCCATCATCCCCAGGCCGAGGCCGCCGTAGCGGGCCCCGATCACGATCATCGCCAGGACGACGACCAGCTCGATCCAGAACATCGGTACCCCCCGGGATGGAGAGCCTACGGCTTCAACCAAGGCCCGAACAGGAAGGAAATCAGTCCAACCCGAGTGGGGCCGGGAATTGTCCCAGTTCCCGGGACCGATCGGGTACGTCACGCACCGTGATAGAGAACCCCGAGGAGGCAACCCGCATGAGCCATGACCCCACTCCCCGTTTCACCGCCGCCGAGGCGCTCGACCGGCTCCGCGCCGGAAACGCCCGGTTCGTCCGCGGGGAGGCGCGATTTCCCACGGTGAGGAAGGAGGTCCTGGCCGCGCTCGCGAAGGAGCAGCACCCCCACGCCACCATCCTGGGGTGCAGCGACTCCCGCGTCCCGCCGGAGCTCATCTTCGACGCCGGATTCGGGGAGCTCTTCATCGTGCGGCTGGCGGGCAACGTCCTCTCGCCCGAGGTGACCGGCACGCTCCAGTACGCCGGCACCCACCTCAGGACCCCGCTGTTCCTGGTCCTTGGCCACGAGGGATGCGGAGCGGTCCAGGCGGCGCTGGAGGTGAAGTTCCGCGGCGTCCGGCAACGCAGCCGGATCCAGGCGTTGCTCGAGAACCTGCTGCCCGGGCTCGAGGGCATCGATCCCGCCGCGTCGCCGGAGGAGCAGCTCCGCGCCGGCGTGGAGGCGAACGTGCGCTTCACGATGCGGCAGATCATGGCCACGCCGGAGGCGCAGGCCAGGGCGGCCGAGGGCGTCCTGCAACTCGTGGGCGCGGTGGCGGACATCGCCACCGGCTCCGTCCGCTTCCTGGAGTCCTAGCCCTTCGCAGGCGCCGCGGGGGGGGGTGGAGGGATGGTGGGGACCGGCGCCTTCTCCTGCCAGCCGCCGCCCAGCGCCTTGTAGAGCTGGACCAGGGCGACGAGCTGGTCCCGGTTGGTCTGGGCGAGTGTCAGCTCGGAGTTGAAGAGAGAGCGCTGGGCGTCGAGCACCTCGAGGTAGTTCGAGACGCCGCCGTCGTAGCGGTGGCGCGCCAGCCGCTCGGCGGTCGTCGACGCCGTCACCTGGATCTCCGCCTGGGCCGCCACCTCGCCGAGCTTGCGGACGCTCACTGCGGCGTCGTTCACCTCGCGCCAGGCCGTGATGACCTGCTGCCGGTAGAGCGCCACGTACTCGTCGAGGACCGCCCAGGCCGCCTCCTCCTGGGAGGCCAGCCGTCCGCCCTCGAAGATGGGGGCGACCAGGCCGGCGCCGACGCTCCAGAGGAGACCCTCGGGGCTGAAGGTCGTCGCCAGCGAGGGCCCGGCGAGGCCGATGATGCCCTCGAGCGAGAGCTTGGGGAGACGGTTGGCGACGGCCACCCCCACGTTGCTCGTCGCCGCCATGGCCCGGCTCTCGGCGCGGCGGATGTCCGGGCGCCGCTCGAGGAGCGCCGCCGGCACGCCCATGGGAAGCACCGGAGCGACCTGCTGCACCGGGGCCTTGGCTCGAGGAATGGGTCCCGGCGGCCGTCCGAGGAGGACCGACATCTGGCTCTCCTTGAGGGCGATGAGCCGCTCGGTGGACGGGATGGCGGCGGCGGTCACGGCCAGGTCGGCCCGGGCCTGGTTCACCTCCAGGTCGTTGCCCACGCCGCCCAGGGAACGCTTGGTGAAGAGGTCGAGGGTGCCCTGGCGGGTGTTGGTGTTCCTCTGCGCCACCGCCAGCTCGACGTCGAGCTCCATGAGCTCGGCGTAGGTCTGGGCCACGTCGGCGACCAGCGTGAGGACCACGCCGCGCCGGAACTCCTCGGTCGCCAGGAGCTCGGCCCGGGCGGCGTCGGTGGCGTTGCGGACGCGCCCCCAGATGTCGAGCTCCCAGGACATGCCCAGGTTCACCGCGAAGGACCCCGAGGGGCCCTGGCCCGGGACGTAGTTCTTGGCCGACTGCTGGCCATAGCCGCCGGCGGCGCCGAGCCCGATCTGTGGGTAGAAGTCGGCGGCAGCGACCCCCACCTGCGCCCGGAACGCGGAGACGCGGGCGGCGGCGACGCGAAGGTCCTGGTTGCTGCGCAGGGCCTCCTCGATGAGCCCCTGGAGGATGGGATCCCGGTACATCTCCCACCAGGCCAGATCGGCGATGGAGGCCGCCTCGGCCGGGCCGAGCGTGTAGCGGAAGGCGGTGGGCACCTCGGTCTCGGGGCGCTGGTACTTCGGCCCCACGGCGCAGGCCGAGAAGGCGAGGAGGGCGACGGCTGCGAGCGATCTCGTCACGGGGTCTCTCAGTGCGAGGCTGGGGCCGGCGGGGCGGTGTCCCCGGGCGCGGTGGCGGGCTTGTGCTTCTTCCCCCCATCTTCTCGATCATGACGAAGAGTGCGGGGACGAGGAAGACGGCCAGGAAGGTGGCGACGAGCATGCCGGCGAAGACCGCCATGCCCATCACCTTGCGGCTCTCGGCGCCGGCGCCGGCGGCCCGCACCAGCGGGACCACGCCGAGGATGAAGGCGAAGGCGGTCATGAGGATGGGGCGGAGCCGGAGCCTGGCGGCGTTCAGCGCCGCCTCCACCGGCTCCATGCCATTCTCGACGTTCATCTTGGCGAACTCGACGATGAGGATGGCGTTCTTGGCGGCCAGCCCCACCAGCATGATGAGGCCGATCTGGGCGAAGATGTTGTTCACGTAGCTGTCGCTGGTGAAGCGGGCCAGCCACAGGCCGAGGAAGGCGCCGAAGGCGGCGAAGGGCGTGCCCAGCAGCACGCTCATCGGCAGGGACCAGCTCTCGTACTGGGCCGCCAGGATCAGGAACACCATGATCATGGCGAAGACGAAGACGATGGCGGCCGTGCCCTCGGCCTTCTTCTCCTGGTACGACACGTTCGACCACTGGTAACCCATGTCCTTGGGCAGGACCTCGGCGGCGACCTCCTCGAGCGCCTTCATCGCCTGCGCGGAGCTGTAGCCCGGCGCCGGGATGCCCGTCACCTCGGCCGACCGGAAGAGGTTGAAGCGGTTGGTGAACTCGGGGCCGGAGGTGGGGCTCGTGGACATCAGGGTGTCGAGCGGGATCATGTCTCCCTTGGGCCCGCGGACGTAGAAGAGCCCCAGGTCCTGCACCTTGGTCCGGAACTCCGGCTCGGCCTGGAGGAACACCTTGTAGACGCGCCCGAAGCGGTTGAAGTCGTTGACGTAGTTGCCGCCCAGGTAGGAGCCCATGGTGGTGAGCACGTCGGTGAGAGGGACCCCCAGCTTCAGCACCTTGTCCCGGTCCACGTCGGCGAAGATCTGCGGCACGGCCGCGCGGTAGATGGAGTTCGCCATGCCGATCTCGGGGCGTTTCTTCACCGCCGCCATGAACTTGGCGAGGTTGCCCGCCAGGTACTCGGGCGTCCCGCCGCTCCGGTCCTGGAGCATGAAGGAGAAGCCCGACCCGGTGCCCAGACCGGGGATGGGGGGCGGTCCGAAGGCGAAGGCAGTGGCCTCCGGGATCTCGCGGGCGAACTCCGCATTGAGGGCCCGCATGACCTCGAAGACGCGGTGCTCCTTCGCCTTGCGCTCCTCCCAGGGCTTCATGGAGACGAAGAAGAAGCCGGTGTTGGAGGCGTAGGCGCCCGACAGCATGCTGTACCCGGCGATGGTGGTGGTGTAGGCCACCGCCGGATTCCTCATCAGGATCTGCTCGACCTTCCTGGTCGTCGCGTCGGTCCGCTCCAGGGAGGACGCATCCGGAAGCTGCACGGCGGCCAGGAAATATCCGTTGTCCTCGTCCGGGATGAAGCCACCGGGGATGCGGCCGGCGATGACCACCGCCAGCACCGCGAAGACCCCCACCAGCACGGCGCTGCGGAAGAGCTTTCGCACCAGGATGGTGGTGATCGACATGTACCCGCCGGTGAACCGGTCGAACACCTTGTTGAAGCCGTCGTAGAAGGGCTGCAGGAAGGAGCGCTTTCCTCCCTTGGGCTTGAGCAGCAGCGACGCCAGCGCCGGCGAGAGCGTGAGCGCGTTCACCGCCGAGAACATCACCGACACCGCGATGGTGATGGCGAACTGCTGGTAGAGCTGGCCGGAGATGCCGCTGATGAAGGCCACCGGGACGAAGACCGCCGTGAGCACCAGCGCGATGGCGATGACCGGCCCGGAGACCTCCTTCATGGCCTGCTCGGTCGCCGCCTTCGGCGACATGCCCTGCTCGATGTGGTGCATCACCGCCTCGACCACCACGATGGCGTCGTCCACCACGATGCCGATGGCGAGCACGAGGCCGAGCAGGGAGAGCGTGTTCACCGAGAAGCCGAGCAGCGGGAAGATCATGAACGTCCCGATGAGGGCCACCGGCACGGTGAGCAGCGGGATGAGCGTGGCCCGCCAGTTCTGCAGGAAGACGAAGACCACCAGGATGACGAGCAGCACCGCCTCCAGCAGCGTGCTGAGGATCTCCTCGATGCCGGCGGTGATGGCCAGCGTGGTGTCGAGGGTGATCTGGTGCTTCACTCCTGGTGGGAAGCGCGTGGCGATCTCGTCGGCGGTCTTCTTCACGGCCGTGGAGACGGCCAGCGCGTTCGAGCCCGGCGCCTGGTAGACGGCGATGACCGCGGCCGGCTTCCCGTCGAGCCGCCCCTGGGAGTTGTAGAGCACGGAGCCCAGCTCGATCCGGGCCACGTCCTTGAGCCGCACCTGCGACCCGTCGGGGTTGGAGCGCACCACGACCTGGCCGAACTCCTCGGCGTCGAGGAGGCGTCCCTTGGTGCGGACGACGTAGGTGAACTCGGTGCCCTTCGGCGCGGGGGGGCCGCCGATCTGGCCGGCCGGGAGCAGCACGTTCTGCTGCTTCACGGCGTTGGAGAGGTCGGCCACCGTGAGCCCGAGCGTCTTCAGCCGGTCGGGGCGCACCCAGATGCGCATGGCGTAGTCGGAGCCGCCGAACAGGACGATGTCGCCGACGCCGGAGATGCGCTTCAGCTGGTCGTTGATGTTGATGACCGCGTAGTTCGACAGGAAGTTGTTGTCGAAGGCGCCCGAGGGGGAGGTGAGCGTCACCAGCATGAGCGGGAAGTTGAGCGACTTCTTCACCGTGACGCCGTAGGTCTTCACGTCCGGCGGCAGGGAGGCGCTGGCCTGCGAGACGCGGTTCTGCACCAGCACGTTCGACATGTCGAGGTCGGCCCCGACCTCGAACGACACCTGGAGGTTGTAGGTGCCGTCGCTGGCGTTCGTCGACTTCATGTAGATCATGTTGTCGACGCCGTTCACCTGCTGCTCGACGGGCGCCGCCACCGACGACTCCACGTCGAGCGCGCTGGCGCCCGTGTAGGTCGTGGTGACCTGGATGAGGGGAGGCGTGATCTCCGGGAACTGGGCGACCGGAAGCCGGGTGATGGCCACCGCGCCCATGATGACCATGACGATGGAGATGACCATCGCCACGATCGGGCGGCGGATGAAGAAGCTGCCCATGGCTCACTTCCCTCCGGCCGGCGCGGGGCTGGTGGGGTCGGCCGCGGCCGGCTTCGGGACCACCGTCATCCCGTCGCGGAGCCGCTGGAACCCCTCCACCACCACGCGCTCGCCGCCCTTCAGCCCGGACTGGATGATCCACTGGCTGCCGACCTTCTGGCCGGGGGTCACCTTGCGGGTCTCGACCTTGTCCCCCTCGCCCACCACCAGGACCGTGTAGGTGCCCTGCAGCTCCTGCACGGCCCGCTGCGGCACGAGGATGGCGCCCTTCACCACCTCCGACTCGGCCTTCACCTTGCCGTACAGGCCGGGGCGGAGCGTCCTCTTGGGATTCGGGAACGCCAGGTCCACCCGCAGCGTGCCGGTCTGCGTGTCCACGGCCCGGTCCACGAAGATGAGCTTGCCCGGGTAGGGGTGCTGGGTGCCGTCGGAGAGGATGAGGACGGGCGGGGTCTTCGCGACCTCCTCCTTGGCGCCCGCCACCGAGCGGGAGAAGCGGAGGTAGTCGGCCTCCGGGATCGCCACGCTGACGCGGATGGGGTCGATCGAGGAGACCGTGGTGAGGAGCGTCGGCTCCCCCTTGCCCACCAGGTCACCCACCTTGTGCTCCGCCTTGCCCACGAGTCCGGTGATGGGAGAGGAGATGCGCGTGTAGGAGAGGTTCAGGCGCGCCCTTTCGAGATTCGCCTTCCCGGCCTCCACCTGGGCGGCTCCCGACTTGCGCGCCGAGATGGCGTTGTCGAGCTCGGCCTGGCTGACCGCCCGCTCGGCCGCCAGCGGCGTGAAGCGCTTCACGTCCAGGTCGCCCTTGTCGAACTGGGTCTGGGCGCTCGCCAGGGTGGCCTGGGCCTGGGCCAGCGCGGCGATGTACTGCTGGTCGTCGATGGTGAAGAGGAGCTTCCCCTTCTGCACCGTGGAGCCCTCCGCGTAGTCGATGGTCTCGAGATACCCCTCGACGCGGGCCCGGATCTCCACGTCCTCGAGGCCGCGGAGCTGCGCCACCAGGTCGAACTCGAGCGGGGTGTCCTTCGCGACCACGGTGACGACCGGGATCTCCGGGGGCGGCTGGACCGGAGCGGCCTTCTCCTTGGCGCACGCCGCGAGGGCGAGGACGGCGAGGAGCGGGGCGGAGCGGAGGGGGAAGGGGGTGCGGCGCATGGTCATCCTCTCGGCTGGCGTTGCGAAACGGCTCCTTATACCCCGGATCCCCCGGGCCGGAGGCGAGCGTAGAAGCGGGCGTTCGAGCCCAGGAGGAGGCGGCGGCGGTAGAGCCGGCTGAAGGGCTTCCGGGAGGTCTCGTCCGACCGGCTGTAGGTGTAGTGCGAGACCACGTCGAAGCCCTGACGGTCGAGGAAGCGCAGCATCGACGGGACCGTGGGCTCGAAGAGGTGGTCGGGGGTCTTCGACGGCCCCCACTCGCCCTTCCGCAGGCCTGCCCGCTTGAGCAGGAGCTGGTAGCGCCGGTCGAGGGAGAGCATGTTCGGGACCGCCACGACGAGCAGGCCGCCCTCCTCGAGCAGCGCCCGCGCCCGGGCCATCCAGGCCGAGGGGTCGGGGACGTGCTCGAGGACGTGGCTCATGTGGATGCAGGAGAAGCGTCCCTCCGGGGCCAGGGTCTCGAAGGGCACCCCGTGGACCCGGACGCCAATCTCCCGCTGCACGAAGCCGCGCATCTTGTCGGAGATCTCCACCCCCTCGGCCCGCCCCCAGAGCGGGCGCGCGGCCAGGAGGAAGCTGCCCATGCAGGAGCCCACGTCGAGGACCGCGGTGCGCCGCCTGTCGAAGGTCGCCACCTCGGCGACCAGCTCCTCCCAGTTGGCCTGGGTGGCGTGGTTCACCGGGTCGCCGGGGCGGAAGTCCTCGGAGAAGGTGAAGTAGTCGCCGTAGGCGTCGCGGACGAAGTCGTCGTCGTAGCGGGGGCGGGGCGACTGGTAGACCAGGCCACAGCCCAGGCACCACTGGTAGGTGAAGCGCAGCTTCCACCCGAACCGCTCGTACAGGCGCCGCTCCTCCGAACCGCAGAACGGGCAGGGGACCTCTTCCCACGCCTTCGGCTCGTAGGCGGGTCTCGGGGGGGGAGGCACGGCGGCATCCTATCCCGCCAGGTCGAACACGAGGACCTCCGCGTCGCCGGCCCCTCCACCCACGATCGAAAGCGCCGCCTCGTCCACCGCGGAGAGGCCGTCGCCGGCCCGCAACCCCTGCCCGTTCACCGAGACCTCGCCCCGCGCCACCTGCACCCAGGCCACGCGCCCGGCCGGGATCCCGTGGCGGACCCGGTCGCCCGGCGCCAGGATCGCGCCCAGCATCGACGCGTCCTGGTGGATGGTGACCGACCCGTCGCGGCCGTCGGCCGAGGCGAGCACCCGCAGCCGCCCGCGCCGCTCCTCCGCCGGGAAGGCCCGCTGCTCGTAGCCCGGACGGATCCCCTGCGCCGCGGGGAGGATCCAGATCTGGAGGAAGTGGACCGGGGCCTCCGGCGACGGGTTCATTTCACTGTGAGTGACTCCGGTCCCGGCGCTCATGCGCTGGACCTCGCCGGGCCGGATGGTGGACCCGTTGCCCATCGAGTCGCGGTGTCCCAGCTCCCCCTCGAGCACGTAGGAGAGGATCTCCATGTCCCGGTGGCCGTGGGTGCCGAAGCCCTGCCCGGGCTTCACGCGGTCCTCGTTGATGACCCGGAGGTCGGAGAAGCCCATGAACCGCTGGTCGCGGTAGTCGGCGAAGGAGAAGGTGTGGCGGGTATCGAGCCAGCCGTGATCGAAGTGGCCGCGGTCCTCGGAGCGTCGGATGGTGAGCATGGTCCCTACCTAGGTCCGGAGGGCTTCCCGGGAAAGGCCACATCGGGGTATTGGGGGACATGCAGACGGCCCCGCTGGCGATCTCGCTCCTCCTGTTGCTCGCGGCGTCACCCCCCGGAGAAACGGTTTCTCCACCCCAGGACGGCGTGGAGGTGGCCGGCGCGGAGGCCGGCGCCGTCCGCGTTCCCAGCGCCCCCGGGGCCTGGGGTGGACCGCGCACCGGGGAGGAGCCCACCCTCTCCGACCGCGTCGCCGACTACGACATCCGGGCCGTGCTCGACCCGGTGAAGCACGTGGTCACGGCGAGCGAGAAGCTCACCTGGCGCAACCGGAGCGCCGTGCCGATCCGGAGCGTCTACCTCCACCTCTACCTGAACG
This sequence comes from uncultured delta proteobacterium, assembly GCA_963828255.1. Lineage (GTDB taxonomy): Bacteria > Myxococcota > Myxococcia > Myxococcales > Anaeromyxobacteraceae > CAIOAK01. The sequence goes on from CAWHDZ010000016.1 coordinate 134,362, forward strand.
CCTTCGAGTCGGAGGGGTCCACCTTCATGACCGAGCGGCGCCGCTTCGGCGGGTTCCGCACCGACGTGGAGACCCGCGGGGGGGAATGGGGCTACGTGGAGCTGCGGCGCGTCGAGCAGGGAGGCCGCCCCGCTCCCTGGACCTTCGTCCACCCCGACGGCGGCCCGGAGACCGACCGCACGGTGGTGCGGGTGGACCTGCCCGAGGCCGTTCCCCCGGGCGGCACGACCACGCTCCAGATCGACTTCACGAGCCAGCTGCCCCGCGTGGTGGCGCGCTCCGGCTGGTTCGACTCCTTCCACATGGCCGGGCAGTGGTACCCGAAGATCGGGGTACTCGAGCTTCCGGGCGAGCGCGGCGCCACCCGCCCGCGCTGGAACGCCCACGAGTACCACCTGAACAGCGAGTTCTACGCCGACTTCGGCGCCTACGACCTCGAGGTGGTGGTTCCGGAGGGCTTCCAGGTGGCGGGGAGCGGCGTGCCGGTGGGGACGCCCAGGAAGGGGGCCGAGGGCGTCTCCTTCCGGTTCCGCGCCGAGGACGTCCACGACGTGGCCTTCACGGCCTGGAACGGCTTCGCCCCCCCGCTCACCACCACCTGGACCGGGCCGGGCAGCCCCACGGTGCAGGTCGAGGTCTGGTACCCACCCGAGTTCGAGGAGTCGGCCCGCATCGCGCTCCAGGCCACCACCGACGCGCTCACCTGGTTCTCCAGCACCCTGGGGCCCTACCCGTACCCCCACCTCACGGTGGTCGTCCCGCCCTTCAACGCCTTCGAGGCCGGCGGCATGGAGTACGAGACCCTCTTCACCACCATCGGCTCCAACGAGTTTCCCCTGAACACGGACGGCGTGACCCGGTCCACCACCGTCCACGAGTTCGGCCACGGCTACTTCATGGGGCTCATCGCCTCGAACGAGTTCGAGGAGCCCTTCCTCGACGAGGGGCTGAACCAGCTGTGGCAGGCCCGGATGCTCGCCGGGGAGTCCTACCGGTTCCGGCTGCCGGCGCTGGCGCGCTGGCTCGGACTCCGCGTCCCGGACCTCGCCTCCTGGGACCTGGAGAGGCTGGTCGGTACCGGCCGCCGCCAGGCCGACCCCATCGCCGGGAACTCCTGGAAGCGCTGGTCGGGGGGGAGCTACGGCCTGGTCTACTCCCGCACCGCGCTGGTCTTCCACGACCTGGAGCGGGTGATCGGGACGCCGCTCTTCGAGAAGGCCATGAAGCTCTACTTCCAGCGCTGGCGATTCCGGCACCCAGGCACCGCGGACCTGCGAGAAGCCTTCGTGGATGCCGGCGTGGATCGGGCCGTCATCGAGCGCTGGTTCGAGGAGCAGGTCTTCGCGAACGGGCCGGTGGACGACCGGGTGGTGACCGTCAGGGCCGAGGAGGTCCTGCCCCGCGCTGGGCCTTCACGAGAAGGACGGGAAGCGGCAGGAGGCCACCGAGGAGGTGCGCCGGGAGGAGATCGCTGCCGCCCGCGAGGCCTGGAAGAAGGAGCACGGCGAGCCGGCCGACGGGAAGCCCGGCCCGTTCCCCTGGCGCAACGTGGTCGCGGCGCGGCGCCACGAGGCCGGGGTGCCCCAGGTGCTGGTGGTCACGTTCGAGGACGGGACGGTGGAGAAGATCGACTGGCCCGCCGACCAGAAATGGGGCCGGTGGGAGCTTTTGCGGCCAGTGAAGGTGCGATCGGCCCAGCTCGACGCCGATCGGACGATCCTCCTCGACCTCAACAAGCTCGACGACGGCCGGACGCGCGCGGCGCGGCGCGGTCCGGCGGCGCGGATGGCCCTCTCGCTGGGCGGCTGGATCCAGTTCCTCCTGGCGGCGCTGGAGTCCATGTGACCATCGGTGACTCGATCGGCACCGGATTCCGGCGCGCCACCCGCTGGCGACTCCTGTTCCTCTGCGCGCTCCTCACGGCCGTCCCGGCCGCGCTGGCGACCCTGCCGATCTGGGGGCTCTTCTCCTGGCTGCTCGACCACGCGCCCCGGGCCGACCTGCTCGCCACGGGGCTCGAGGGCTCCTGGTTCCCCGACCTGGCCCGGGCGCTGGCGGACAGCGCCGCCGGGCAGATCGTTCCCGCTGGCCTCCTCGCGTCCCTGGCGGTCGCGCTCCTCCTCGGACCGGCTCTCGCCGGGGCCATGCTCGCCGAGGCCGGCGCTCCCCAGCCGCTCCACTTCCGGGCCCTCCTCACCGGCGCCGGCCGCCTCTACGGCAGGATGTTCCGCACGGTGCTGGTCGCGGCGATCCCCCTGGGGCTCTTCGCCCTGGGGGCGGCGGCGATCTCGAAGGGCGCCAAGGCGGCGGTCGAGAAGGCGGTGACCGAGGGCGCGGCCAGCTCGTTGCAGCGCTGGTCGATCCTCGCCGGCATGGCTCTCTTCTTCGTGGCCCACCTCACGCTCGATGCCGGGCGCGCCCGGATGGCGTCCCAGCCGGAGCGGCGCAGCGCGCTCAAGGCCTGGTTCTCCGGGACCTGGCTCGTGCTGCGCCACCCCGTCCACGCCGTCGCGATCGGACTGGTGAGCGCGCTCGCCGGGCCGGTCCTGGGGCTCGTGGTGATGGCGTTCCGGGAGCGGCTCCCGGCCGGCCCGCGCTGGGCGGTGGTGGTGGGGGTCCTCCTCGCCCAGGTCGCGGCCATGGCGATCGGGTGGGGCAGGGCGGTGCGGCTCGGCGGGCTCGTCCGGCTCTCCCGGGACGACCGGGAGGCGCGGCTCGGTCGGCTCAGCCGCCGCCCGGCGGATCCTTCTCCGGCTCCTCCTCCAGCAGATCTTCCGCAGTGAGGTCGGGCGCCGCCTTCTCACGCCCTCCCGCGGGAGCGCCGCGCCGCGATGACGAAGAATCCCCCGGCGAGCAGCACGGCGAGCGCCAGGCCGGCGTAGGGGAGGGCGATCCGCCACCAGGGGACGACGTTCTCGCGCCCGAGCTTCGCGAGGAAGAGGGCCAGCGCCTTCCGGTCCTCGTCGTTGCCGCGGAATGCGTGGGACATCTGTGGCCGGATGCGGCTCAGGTTGCCGATGTTCTCGTAGGCCTTCTCGTAGTTGCCCCACTTCTCCGGGGTGATGCGCGGGTGGAGCGGATTGGTCACGCCCGGCCCCGGCTCGAAGACGTGGCAGGCGAAGCAGAAGTCGCGCATGCGGTCCTCGCCGCGCGCCATCGCCTCGGGGGTCTCGGGCGGTGCGGCGGCGGAGAGGAGGGCCAGCAGGGAGATGGCGGCGGAAGCGGTCACTTCGTGCCCTTCTCCACGGCCTTCGGGAAGGTCATGTGGCCCTTCCCGTACCACCAGGTCATGGCCTCGACGCGAAGCTGCCCGGCCTTCACGATGGGATCCTGCTCGGCGAGCGCGCGGGCCTCGCCGACCGAGCCCACCCGGTAGATGCAGACGCCGCGGTAGGCGGGGTCGGCCTGGTCGGAGAACGGGCCGGCCACGACCATCTTGCCCACCTCCCCCATGGCCGTGAGGTGGGCCATGTGCTGCTTCTGGAGCGCGGCGGACTCCTCGGCGGGGAGCTTCTTCCACGTGGGGGCGCGCAGGAGAAGGACGAGCTGGACCGACTCCATCTCGAAGGGGGCGTCGGCTGCCAGGGCGGGGAGCGGCGATGTGGCCGCGACGGCGGTGGCGAGGGCCAGCAGGGCGGCGAAGGGGGCGCGGCTCACGGGAGACCTCCAGGCAGGGGCTCCGGCTCTTCTATTCGGCCGTCGGGCTACCGGCACTCCGGCGTGCCGGCGATCGCAAGCTCACCGGTCCAGCAGTCCCCGCTTCCTCGCCAGGGCTCCGAGCCGCTCCTTGATCCGCTCGAAGCGCTTGGTGAGGGTGTTCGGCTTCACCACCCGTCCGTCCCTGGACAGGACCTCTGCGCACTCGGTCCAGGAGAGCCCCTGGTCGAGCCGCAGCGCGGCCAGGGCCCGGTCGTCCAGGGAGAGGGAGTCGCGCAGCGCCTTGAGCTCCATCCTGCGCCGCTCGTGACGCTCGTTGGTGGAGGTGATCACCGTCTCGGCGATGCGGGTGGCCTCGCCGGTCTCGAGCCGCTGGCGCCGGCTGCGCCAGGGCTGCTTGGCCGTGTCGCAGGCCACGTTCCAGGCGATGCGGTAGGCCCAGATCCGGAAGGGCGCCGCCCCCCGGAACTCGGGAAGCCCGCGCCAGAGGTTCTCTGCGAACTGGGAGAAGGCCTCGCGCGCATCCTCGTCGTCGCCGAGGATCGACCGGAGGTAGCGGAGCACCTGCGGGCCATATCCCTTGATGGCCAAGGTGGCGGCGGCCTCGGCCTTCCCTGCGGCGATGAGCCCACCCAGTTCCTCTTCCAGCTTCTCCGACTCGTCCACGCAGCTCCTCGGGCCACAGGGGCAAGGGCAGGATAACCCCCTGGAACGACGAAGACATCATGCCGAGCGACCGGACATGACGCCCCAAACGGGGCCGTCACGATCTCGTCCGTGCTTCGTCCCGCGCTCCCCGCTCGGACCTCGGAATTGGGATGGCAGCGGCGCTTCGCCGGGACAGGGGAAGCGCCGCCCGGGGGGCGAGACGGTCCTCCGCATGAGGCGATTCCGGTACGCGTCCCTCTCCACGCTGGCCCTCGCCCCGGGGCTCGTGACCGCCTGCACGTGGACGGGGCTCTGGTGCCTGGCCGCCGAGTTCCGCGCCTGCGTCCGCGACGGCGCGGCAGGCCTCGACTGGATTGGCGCCCGGTGGACCACTGGTTCTTCATCACGCTCGCCGACGGTGCCCGCGCGCTCGCAGCCTGAACTTCGACCGGGATCCGCTTGCGCGGGGGGGGCGACCCGGGCGAAAGTCGCGCGATTCAGCTCATCCTCGCCTTCGCCGTCCTCGGCGGCTTGCTCGTCGCCGGGGGCTGGCTCCTCCGCCCCGTTCCTCCGGAGCACCTACGAGGTGCCAGGAGCGGCACGGCCGTGGTCCTCCGCCCGCCGCGCGGCCGGAACGCCATCCTCTCCGTCATGGCCATCGGCCCGACCCTGCTCGTGGGCGTCGTCGCGTCAGCCGCCTCGCGGGGGAAGGGATTGGGGACCGCCGGCGTCGTCCTGGTCTCCCTCGCAGTCGCCTTCGGTTTCGGCGTGTTCCTCTACTTCCTCATCGCCGAGCGGCGGATGCAGGTCAAGGTGGACGCCCGGGGCGTGGAGCGAACCGACCCCCTCCGCCGGACGGCCATCGCCTGGGCCGAGGTCGAGAAGATCGCCTACAACGGCGTCAGCCGCTGGTTCTTCGTGACCGGCCCGCGCGGGGTCCGGCTCTGGGTGCCGGAGAACATGGCCGGCATCGGCGACTTCGCCGATGTGGCCCTCGCCGGCATTCGCGCGGCCGTCCTCGCCGCCGAGCCGGCGACGAAGGAGGCGCTCGAGCAGCTCGCCGCCGAGGCACGCGAGGAGGACGCTGCGGCCGGGAAGGCGACGGCGTGACCGATCCCGCCCGGAAGGAGAAGGTCCGCGCCATCGTCTCCAAGGTTGGCGTGGGCGTGAGCGCCTTCTGCGTCTTCACGGCCGGTTGGATCGCCATGAAGAGCGACGACTGGACCACCATCATCCTGGTCTCGGTCCTGGCGCTCGCGGCCGGGCTGGTGGCGTCGAAGCTCTCGGCTAAGGCTTGAACCGGTAGCGGAAGGCGCGGGCCCGGGCCCAGCGGTGGCGCCAGCCGCGCGGCAGGTCGGGCAGGGGCCCCTCGTGGTCCCGCCCCCACCGCAGCATCTCCCACAGGAAGTAGCTGATGGGCAGGCCGTACTTGAGGGCGAAGGTCTCGCCCCCGTCGTTCAGCACGATCTCGCGCCCCACGGTCTTGTGCCGGAAGTGGTAGACGCGGCTCGCCCCGACGCCCCGGAACTCCCGGACGCCGGCCAGCCAGAGCTTCATCGAGAGGTCCGGGTCCGACCCCATGCCCGGGGAGAACTCCACGCTGTAGCCCCCCACCAGTTCCCACATCCGCCGGTGGACCAGGGTGGGCGGTGAGGTGGCCCCCGACCAGTCGGCCCGGCGGAGCGACACGGCGTCGGCGAGGAGGTCGGCGAGCAGGTCGCGCTCCCGGAAGGTGGCCAGGTCCCCGCCGTAGTCGCGCGGCGCGATGCTCCCCGGGGTCTTGCCGCCGGGCTCGATCATCGTCCCCGAGAGCATGAACCGCTCGTGGCCGATGCGCCCGACCGCCTCGAGGAGCGCCGTGTCCCACCCCGGGCAGGCGTACATGTCGTCGTTCATGTAGGCGACGAGGTCGGTGGTGGAGAGCGCCGCCGCCGCATTCACCGCGAAGCACACCCCGGCGTTGCTCGCGCTGTGGGTGTGGTCGAGCCCCTGGGCGCGCACCCAGTCGAGCGTGCCGTCGGAGCCGTCGTTCACGTGCACCACCACCTGGTGCGGCATGGCCGAGTTGCGCCGGATCGACTCCACGCAGAGCCGCAGGTAGGGCAGGTTGTTCCAGGAGGGAATGACGATCGAGAAGCGCGCGCCGGGGGTCGGGCGGGGCGCGCGGCTGGCCTCGATGCGGGGTGCGAGAGTCTCGAGGGGCCGGTGCCGACGCGCCATCGCGGGTCAGCCTAGCACGCGCCGGGGGCTGGTTCAGTCGATGGTGAAGAACATCTTCAGGCAGAACAGCACCTTCATCGGCTCCGACTTCCTCTTGTAGGCCAGGATCAGGTGGCGGTAGCGGAGGAAGACCACCATCCGGATCCAGCCGTTGCGCGGGGAGAAGCTCCGGTAGCTCTCGTGGATCACCCGGAGGATCTCCTTCCCCTGCCGGTTCTCGGCCGGGCACCGTTCGTACAGCAGGCGCATGCGGGCCCGGATCCGCGCGAGCTTCTCCGCCCGGGTCGGCCTCGGCCGGGCCGCCCTCCGGGTCCGGGTGTCGGCCCCGACGGCGTTTCCGCCGTGCTGGCGGTAGAGCACCAGCGGCTCGTCCACGTACCGGATGGCGCCGTGGCAGGTGGCCGTGAAGCCGAGCCAGTAGTCGTGGGTGACCAGGGTGGGGAAGGGGAGGCACAGCTCCACGAGCTCCCTCCGGAAGAGCATGGCGTGGCCGGGGGCCCAGGCCCCCAGGGCGTACATCAGGCAGCTGTCGTAGCCGATCTGGTTCTTGACGTCGGACATCCTCCGGCCGAGCCGCCGCCCCTCCTCGTCGATCAGCTCCGAGTCGCTGTAGACGACGAGCCCGTCCCCGAGCCGGCTGCAGAGCGTGGCGAGCTTGTGCGGCAGCCAGACGTCGTCCTGGTCGCAGAGGGCGACGAGCCTGCCGGTGGCGAGCTGCATGCCCTTCTCGAAGTTGCGGACGTACCCCAGGTTCTCCTCGTTGCGGATGATCCGGAAGCGGGGGTCGGCCGCGGCATAGGCCTCGAGGATGGCCATGGTGCCGTCCCGGGAGCAGTCGTCCACCACCACGATCTCCCGTGGCGGGACGGTCTGGGCCAGGATGCTGTCCAGCTGCTCCCGCAGGAAGCGCTCGCCGTCGAATGTCGCGACGACGACGGAGAGGTCGGGGGCTGGATCGGGCATGATGGGAAGCAGGCGGGAGATTAGCATCCCTGGACTTGCCACTGCCCACCACCCCTCCCGCACGGCCCCGCCCCACGCTCCGGGGCGTGTTCCACCTCCTCGCCGCGGTGGTGGCCTTCCCCGCCACCGCCTGGCTCCTCTCCCGGGCCGGGTCCCACACCGCCGAGTTCGCCGCCGGGGTCTACGGCGGCTCGCTCGTGGTGCTCTTCACCGTCAGCGCGACCTACCACCGGGTCTTCTGGACAGACCAGAAGATCCGGTCGGCGGTGGGGCGAATCGACCATTCGGCCATCTTCGTCCTCATCGCCGGGACCTACACGCCCTTCTGCCTGCTCATCGGCTCGGCCGGCGGCTACGCGCTGCTCGCCACCGTCTGGGCCAGCGCCATGCTGGGCATGGTGATCGTGGTCTTCTTCCCGCGGACCCCCAAGCCGGTGCGTTCGGCCATCTACGTCCTGCTCGGCTGGCTCATCGTGCCCTTCCTCCCGGCGCTCCACGCCGCGCTGGGGACCCGCCCTTTCATGATGATCCTGGCCGGCGGGGCCTGCTACACGGTGGGTGCGGTGATCTACGCAGTCCGCCGCCCCGACCCGTTCCCGGCGGTCTTCGGCTTCCACGAGATCTTCCACGTGCTCGTGGTGGTGGCGGCGGCCTGCCAGTACGTGGCGGTGGTGGCCGCGGTTCGCGTCATCTCCGCGTCGGGGTAAAAGGATGGCTCCATGAACTTCTTTCGTGCCCGCCTGCCCTCCGTCGCGCTCCTTCTCACGCTCTCCGCCTGCTCGAGCACGGCCCCGGCTGACTCCTGCACGGCGCTCTTCGGACAGCCAGTGGCCGCGACCGGCCTCACCGCGGCCCAGTGCGCTCCCGGCTGCGCCTGCGGGGGCACGACCTGGACCCCGCCGGCCTACGACGACGCCTTCGTGGCGCGGCTCGTCTCCGGGTGGACCCTCGACAACCCGTGGGCGCCGCTCACGAGCGATCCCTACGCGTCGCCCGCGCCGCCCGACGATCCTCCCGACACGGTCTGCGCCGTGCTCCCCACCGGGCCTGCCGGGTCCACGCCCAGAAGTTACCGGCTCGACACCTTCGACTCCGAGGCGGCGGCGCGCGCCGCGGGGGCCAGCCCGACCCACTTCGGCCGCTGCGGGGTCTGCTCGTCGCTCGAGAACCTGGCCGTCTACGTGAAGGAGAACGACCTGACCGCGCCGGTCCGCACCTGCGGGATCTTGAGCTCGACCCTCGACGCCAACGTCTCCTGCCTCCGGGCGCTCGGCTTCGACCTTCCCTGCGCGCAGGTCTGGGCCTACAACACCGCGAACACCCGCACCAGATGCCTCTCGGTGTGCGTCCGCCTGCTCGACGCGCCCTACCACCTGCCCGACGGCCGGCTCAACGACTGCCTCCTCTGCGACGAGGCCCAGAGCGGAGCGGTGTTCAAGGCCGTGGCCGGGAGGACCCGACGCAACTCCGGGCTGCCCAACGCCCTCTGCCGCCCCTGCAGCGAGGTCCGGCCGCTGGTGCACGACTACCCCTACTGAGCGGCCGGCCTGGGATAGTGGATGATGGCCACGACGCCCGGGATGTACTTCAAGTCTGCCCGGTCCGCTCCCCGGTTCCAGCGGGTCTGGCGCATGTCGATGAAGTTCGCGTCGGCCGTGTCCTCGAGCGGGGCGCCCCACGCCTTCACCAGGGCCTCGCGCAGCCGTCGATAGGCCTCGGCGTCCACGTAGTTCTTCTGCGGCGTGCGGAGGCTGACGAGCGCGAGCTTGCCGCCCTCGAAGATGAAGCGGACGTCGAAGGTCTGCCCCTCGAAGACGAAGCCGTCGATCCGGGCCTCGATGGTTTTGTCGTCCGCAAGCTTCACCGGAGGTGACACGGCGGAGGCCTCCTTCGGGAAGGCGGCCAGGACCTCCGCGGGGGTCATCCCGAATCGGGCGGCCCGCCAGCCCGGCGTCGCGGCGGGCGCCGGGGCGGCGTCGGCCGGCGTCCTGGCCGGGGCGGGAGCGGGAGGGATGGGGTCGGCGAGGAGGAGGACGGCCAGGAGAAGTGCGTGCATGCGATCCATTCTACCGCGCCGGGTCAGGATGTCCGCGCCATCCCAACCTCGGTTATCATCCGGGAATGCGCATGAACTTCCTCCCGCGAATCGCCGTCGCCGTGGGCCTGGCACTCGCCGTCCCCGCGATGGCCGAGGATCCCGCCGACCAGGCGTCAACCCTGCCCGACGATCCGCCCTCGCCGGTCGTTCAGCCGCTCCCGGTCCCGCCCGGCTCGAAGGCCGATCAGGAGATCTGGAGGAGCGCCGGGGAGGTGGGCAATCAGCTCATCGCCCTGCGCTACACGGCACACGGGCTCCACTGGAACGCCCGGAACGAGGACTTCGAGGCCCGGCTCCAGGCAGCGGCGGCGGCCGATCCTGCCGCAGCCACACGGCTCGACGGGATCCGGAAGCAGTTCTCCCAGGCCCGGGCGGCGAGCTACGCCGACCTCGTCGGCCGATGGCCCGTCGACAAGACGCGGGTCTGCCAGTACCAGCAGCTCAGCATGCGGAGTGCGATGCTGGCGTCGGCGACCCAGGATGCCAGGGCACAGCTCTCCCAGGCCCGGGATGCCACCGCGCGGTGCCTCGACGTGGCCCGCGCCACCCTGGTCCGCGTGCGGCGCTCCACCGACGCATTTGCCGCCGCGATCGGCGAGGCCGAGAAGGCCCTCGCTCTCCCCGCCGAACCGGCTTGCAAGGGAACCCTCTCGGGAATGGTCTCCGGCGCCTTCGCTTGCGACGCCTCGATCCAGGAGTCGGCGGACGGCGAGGCCACGTTCATCGTGCAGTCCCGTGGGCCCATCGCCGGCGTCCCGTCGTACGCGCCAGGAGCATTTCGTGTTCCGCGGCCGGTGCGCGCGGGAACCTTCACGCTCGACGAGCTCGGCATGGGAAAGGCCAGCGTGGCGGCCGAGGGAGGGGTTCTCTACACGGCGACGAAGACCATCAACCAGAGGGGCGAGGTCGCCCTCGCCCTCCGCTCGGCGGTGCCGGACCCCAGGACGCCGGGCGCCTGGATCGTCCACGGAACGTACCGGGCGCGCCTCGTTCCCGCCGGAGACGGCAAGCAGGGCGAGGTGATCGTGGACGTGTCGTTTTGAGGAAGCTCGTCTTCGCGGCCGGGGGCATCCTCCTCGTCGGGGGAGGCGCCATCGCCGTCATCCTCTCCACCGGTGATGACGGATCCATGCCCGACCTGCCCGGGGCGGTCGTCGCGCCTCCTTCCGCTCCACCGTCCATCCCCGTCGGCCCGCTGCCCGGGCTCGCGGGCGGCGGTCCCACGGTCACCCCGCCCGTGGAGTACGAGCCAGCGCCACCTCCGCCCCCGGACGATTCCTGGGAGGCGGTGCCCCCGGTCGGGCGACTCGCCAGGCTGGGGCGCCTCGGTCCACCGATCTCGAACGAGCTGAACGAGCTCCAGCCCCGCCTGTCCCGCTGCTTCGACGAGGAGACCCAGGCCCAGCACGGGCAGTACCCGGTCTCCCGCGCCCTCGACGGCCGCTCCAGGGGTGGAAGTTCGGCCGCGGTCCTCCTTCTCAACCTGGAGGTCCAGCCAGGCCTGGTCCGCATCGTCGATGCCCCGGTCGAGTCCCAGGGGCAGGCCTCCGACGGCCTCGTGGCATGTGCGCAGCGGATCCTCCGGGGCCACGTGCTGAGCACGCCGGCGGCGACGACCGCCGGGCGGTTCCGGCTGGTCTTCCCGCTTCGCCAATGAAGAAGGGGGCGGCGCCTCGCGGCACCGCCCCCCGGTACGGATTCGCTTCAGTCGTGGGCTACGGCACGACGAGGCTCGTGCGCATCATCTCCGAGTCCTCGTGCGAGTTGATGTGGCAGTGCCACACGTACGGCCCGGAGGTCACGGGCTCGTAGATCCAGGGCGGCCCACCGCACGCGCCGGTGAGGCATCCCGCCGTGCCAGGGGCGGTCGGCGCGCCCGTGGAGTTCCAGTGCGCATCCCAGTCGGCGACGATGGTCGTCACCACGCCGGGCGGGGCCTGGACCACGTCCTTCCACCCCCGCTCCCAGGTGTTCACGATGTCGGGCCCCATGATGTACGCAAGGCCGGACGACGGGCTGATCCCGTCGATGTCGGGCACGACCTGCATCTCGTTGCCCGGGGCGGGGCCCGGCTGGCAGAACATGCTGCCGCAGAGGTCGGTCTTGTAGGCGTTCATGTCGAAGAAATCGCGCCTGACGATCTGGTGCTTGACCAGGTGCGGGTGCATCGGGTGGGTGTCCACGGTGAGGTTGATGAACTTCCAGACCTCACGCGTCCCGGCGTTCGGGGTCTCGGTCACCTTGTACTCGAAGGGCACGCCGTTCAGCTGCATGCCGAGCGGCATGAGCGTGACGCCGTCGAGCCGCTCGTTCAGGTAGACGTGGCGGACGATCTGCTTCGCCTGACCGGGGCGGGGCAGCGCCGTCGGGCCGAGCGGACCGTTGCGCCGGACCAGGCTGACGAACGTGCTGTTGACGATCGTGTTCGCCGGGTCGGCCGGCATGCAGGCGGTGAGCAGGTTCGTCGCGGTCGGTGCGGCCGGATCCCAGGTGAGGGCCTTCGGGGCGTTGGCGGCGCCGCAGAACCGGATGCCCTTGCCGGCCGCGTTCCGGACGTCGAAGCGCATGATGACGTTCAGGTCCGGCGTGAAGCCGCCCGCGGGAGGAATGCCGAACGGGAACGGGGCCGCGCCGTGGTTGACCAGGAAGACCGTGGAGTCGCCGAAGGCGGTGATTCCATTGCCCAGGTTGCCGAAGTCGACGAGCAGCTCGATGCGCTCGCCGGGGCAGATGGAGAAGTCCCTGTTCTTGCCGATCGTCACCGGCGAGGGCAGGTAGCCCTGGTCGTTGGCGATGACCCAGTACTTCACGTTCGGGGCGTTCGGGTTCGAGTTCGGCAGGGCCGGCGGGACGGGGGGAGCCGTGTCGACGCCGGGGGCAGGGGCGAGGGCGGGCAGGCCGCCGGCGCGGTTCCGCTTGGCGAGGAGGCCCATCGTGTAGCAGCGCGAGTCGGACCCGTTCACGAGGCGGATGCGGTAGTAGCCGGGCGCCACCGTCCTCTTCGGCCAGAGAACGCCGTTCACGAGCGCGTGGTCGCCGAAGTACTCGGGCACCCACGTCGGGTGGACGAGCGGGTTCACGCCGGAGGTGACCGGGGTCTGGCCGGGCACGCCGCCCAGCGCGACCGGCAGCGGGGTCTGGCCGAGGCCGTTCGAGAAGTTGATGCTGCCGTCCTCGTTGAAGGCGCGGTCCTGGATGGCGAAGAACAGGTCGTACATGGGGATGCCGAGCGCGTCACGCGGCTCGGTGACGGGGTCGAGCCAGGTGAACTCGGTGCCCGGCGGCATGACCTTGTTGTTCTGGCCGGGGACCCAGTTGACGAGCGCGAGGTGGTGAGCCGGGTCCTTCACCGGGAAGAAGCCGGCGGGGCCAGCGATCACGTTGTGGTGGGTCTTGCCGATGGAGTGGTCGTGGAACCAGATGGTCGCCTCGTCCTGGGTCATCGGGTAGGTGTAGATGTCGGAGGTTCCGTGCGGGCGCTTGAGGGCGATGTTCGACGGGTTCTCGAACGGGGGCATGACGTAGTTCTGACCGACGAGGTCATAGGCCTTGGCGGTGTTCACGTTGCCGAACCACTTCATGGCGAAGCCATCGGTGGAGGGCGGGATCTCGCCGCCGTGCAGGTGGGTGACCCAGGAGTTGTCCGGCTGCTGCGGGCTGCCGAACTGGTTCACGCCGTCCGGCGGAACGGTGCCCGCGGGCCCGGCCAGGGCGTGGTCGATCTTGGCCTTCACGCCCATGAAGGTGCGGTCGATGGCGCACGGCCAGTCGGCGGCCTCGGGGTGCGGGCAGAGTACGTGGGTGTTGGGAAACTCGTTCACCCACTTCACGACCACCGGCCTGCCGGCCGTGGCGCGGACGCTGATCGAGGGCCAGGTGGCGACGTAGTTGTTGGCCGACCAGGACGATGGCGTGCCGGGCGCGAACAAGCCCGCGCCGGAGAGCACCTGGGTGACCGGGCCGCCGCCCATGTTGATCTGGCCGACACCCCAGATCGGAGTGAAGAGCGGGTTGCCCATCGGGACCTTGGGGCCGCTGTGGTGCCACCGGTGCAGTACGTCCCGATGAAGGACGCGCTCGCGTCAGCAGGACAGGCGCAGCCGCCGCTGATGTTGCAGACCAGGCCGGTCCACTGCATGCCGCTCGGCACGGGGAGCCCTGCGGGAGGATTGGGGAAGAGCCCGACCGAGGCGAGCCCCTGAAATCCATTGGCCTCGTGCAGGCCGATCTCGTAGTAGTCGGCGCCCTGATACTTGGCCGTATCCGGCGTGTAGTCGGGAGGATTGAGCACCTCCCAGACGAACTTCGGGGTCGGGATGGGGCGCGGGTTCACCACAGGGTCCGGGGTGACCAGCGGGGCGAGGACCTTGTAAGGAAAGAGGGAGGGGGCGCCGCAACCGGCCCAGTTGCCCGCCGAGCGCTGGCTGGTTCCGCCGGTGTCGCAGGCGAAGCTGTTGGGCACGTTGTCGCAGGGATTGCCTGCAAGTGAAGGGAAGAGCGCCGCGTTGTTGGAATCCGCGAGGCACTGCCCCGGGTACGGGTAGTTGACCTGGTAGTTGCTGCCCGTCGGCCCCAGCGGGTTCTGGAGCGGGAAGGCGGCGTTGGCCGCCTTGGTGTCGACGTTCGGTGGAACGGGTGGCGTGAACGCGATCTGCGCACTGGCCAAGGAACTCCATGCGAGCCCCCCGGCCGCGGCGACTGCAACGATTGCCCTCTGGATCTTCTTCACGGCTCTCTCCTGGAATTTCCGGTAGACGGAGCAGCTTCCACTCTTGGTGAATCGCTTCCCACTCCCGGGCCTCCGAACGACCGGCGCGTGCCCTCTGCACGCGTGACCTTCGGCTCGGGGGGAGAATCGCCATGTGCGCGCCAGCGCACATGTCCCCAGCGCGCGGGACGATGTGTCGAAACGTCAATTGATATATGTCAATTATTCACCGGGTCCGGAGAGCGTCTGAAGTGCTCGCCATTCTCGGAGGTTAGGGCACTCGTGCGTCAAAACGCCCCATGCAACGAGGGCTTGTGATGAGGTAAGCTTAATTAAACTTCATACACCTTTGCCTCCCCAAAGGGGTGCGACATTGGTGCTGTCCAGTCTTTGCACCGCTTCCGGGGGGTGACTTTTGGATCATGGTAAGAGAGTGCTTGCAACCCAAAATGGAGCGCCAAAGTAGACATTTACCGACATCGAAGCGACCAGGAAAACCGTTCCACACTTTGGGGGGGGTGCGCGCCGGTGGGATCGAAGCTGGCAAGACGCCCCGGCCCAGATTCACGGTCGGTGAATGGCGGCGCTCGCTCGTCACACCGCCTGCACGCGCTGGCGCGGTTCGATGTATCTTGCGCGCCCCATGGCGCTCATCGACCTCGAACCGAAGTCCTCCGGCCCGCGCACTCCTGGGCGCCTCGGCGCTTTCCTGCTCTTCGTCGTCCTCGCGGCGGCAGCCGCCGGCGCCGGGTACTGGTTCGGCCGGCGCGAGCCGTCCCGGCCGCAGACCGTCGCGACGCCGCCGGTCGCCGACGCTTCACCATCCGTGACCACCCCCCCCTTGGAGGCCCCTCCCGCCCCTCCCGCGCCCGACGGACCGCGCCGGGTCTCCGCCGCAGTCGAGGGCCCCCTCGAGGAGTCAATCGCCTCCGCGCTCGGCCCCGGCCAGCAGCCGCTCGCCGCCGAACTCACACAGGTGGTGAATCGCCTCCTGGTCTGGAATCTTCAAGTTTCGAAGGACGCGCGGCGCGGCGACCGGATCGAGATCCTCTTCTCCCCCGCGCCCCCGGGAGGCAGCGGCCCGACCCGTTCGCAGGAGCCGGTGGTCGAGGCGCTTCGCTACACCTCCCAGAAGTTCGGCCGGACCTTCGCCGCGTACCGGTGGCAGCCCCCCGGCGCGAAGTACCCCCACTACTGGCGCGCCGACGGGACCGGGGTCGAGGAGCGGCTGGTGGACGGCCCCATCCGCGACTACGAGCAGATCACCTCGCTGGTCCGCGACGGCCGGCGCCACAAGGGGGTGGACTTCCGGACCCCGGTGGGGACGCCGGTCTACGCCACGTTCGACGGGGTCGTGGAACGGCGGAACTGGAAGTTCTCCGCCAACGGAAACTGCCTCGACGTGGTGGACCCGGCCACCGGCCGCCGCGCCGTCTTCCTCCACCTCGACGTGGTTCCGAAGACGATGCAGAAGGGGCGCGCCGTGAAGAAGGGGGAGGAGATCGCCGCCTCGGGCAACAGCGGCCACTCCACCGCGCCCCACCTGCACTACCAGCTCGAGGACGCCTCCGGGAAGGTGCTCGACCCCTTCAAGGTGCACCGCACCACGCGCGCGGCGATCCCTGCCGCCGATCGCCCGGCCTTCGAGGCGGAGCGGGCCAGGCTCGACGCGCGGCTCACCGCCGGGAAGTGAAGCCTCGGGCCCAGCCTCAGCGGGACAGCAGCACCGGCGTGGTCATGGTTCGGAGGATGTCCTGGGTGCTGCCGCTGCGGGGGAGGTAGGGGAACGACCGGTGGACGTGGGCCCCCATCACGGTGAGGTCCACGTCACCGTCGGTGGCCCGGTTGAGGACGTGGTCCACCACCCGCATCTCCTCGAGCACGAGCCGCTCGTAGCGGGCCTTCACCCCGTGCGCGGCCAGGTGGGCCACGACGTCCACCGGTGGGACCCCCTGCGATTCCCCGCTGCCGGGGCGCTGGATCGAGAGGACCGTCACGTCCTCCGCGCCGACCAGGAAGGGCAGCGCGTCGTTCAAGGCCCGGGCGGACTCCCGGCTTCCGGTCCAGGCCACCAGCACCCTGCGGCCGATGTCGGGGTAGGTTCCCGCCCAGGGCACGACCAGGATGGGCCGCCCGGCGTCCTCCAGCGCCTGCTCGATGGTGTCGGCGGGGAGGCGCGCGCCCTCCTCCGGGTGCTGGCCGAAGATGGCGAGGTCGGCGTACCGGCAGCAGACCACCGTCCAGCCCACCACCTCGGCCCAGTCGGCCCCGGCGACCGACCACCAGTCGGTGGAGAGCCCTGCGGTCCGCTCGTCGAAGGTCCTCCGGGCGGTGGCCTCGTCGGCCGCGAGGAGGTCCGGCGTGCGCCTCTCCCCGATGCCCGGGCCCATGGCGCCGCTCTCGGCGAAGAGGCCGGTGACCCGTGCGCCCGTTCGCCGGGCCACCGTGGCGGCCAGGGCAACGCGCTCCGCGGACCGGGGATTCGCGTCCACGTGGACGAGCAGGTGCTTGAGGCTCATGGCGGCTCCATCAGGCCCAGAGGATCCTCTCGGCCAGGGCGCGGAAGAAGCGGCGCAACCCACGAAACGTGAACGACGACGGCGACCCGAAACGCATGGCGGGACCCCAGGGCCCTCCCGGGATGGGGTGACTCTAGTCCTCGTCGCGCCCGGCGCAAACCCCGAATGGAAAAGCGCGGCGGTGGGGGGGCCACCGCCGCGCCTCTCGGCCTGCTGCTGCTACCTGTGGTCGGGGCAGGGCCCCAGCGCGTCGCCGTGCAGGAGGTGCTCGTCCGAGCCCTTCGGGAAGTCGACGCTGATGGTGTGTCCGCTGCCGCGCTCGTGCTTCTCGAGGTGGCAGACGAAGACCTTGGGCATCTGGACGACCCAGCCGGCGTAATACTGGAAGCCGATGCCCCAGCCGGTGAGGACGGTGCCGTCGTCCGACATCGCCATCGGGCTCCAGAGCGAGACGTACTGGTCCATGGAGGCGCCCTGGCGCTTCAGGAAGGCGTCGAGGTCGACCGTGCCCATGGCCTTCGTCCAGAGGAATGGGCCGCGGACCATGGAGAACCAGGGGTTGCCCGCGAAGCCGGCCATGACGCTGCCGTCCCGGTTCATCGTGTAGGCGTCCACAGGGGCCGCCTCCGGGGAGTAGGACGCGTAGTACTCGATGCCGGGCCGGTCGATGCGCTTCCGCCAGCCGAGCCCCTCGTTGGGAAGGCCCCAGTATGTCCTGCCGGAGACGATCTTGCCGTCGCCGCTCACCGCCTGGCCCTCGTCCAGCATGCTTCCGTCCGCCTGGGTGATGCGGGAAGGCTTCCCGTTCACCCAGACCGTGGCCACGCGCCCGCCGCCACCCTCCTCCTCCCAGCCGGCCAGCGTGGTGCCGTCGGCGGAGATCTGGGTGGGCCGGCCGTTCGCCGGGGAGCCGTCCGGAGCCGTGCCGGCCGAGGGGAGGATCCGCGTTCCCTGGCCGGGGCTCCAGCGGAAGCCCTTGTAGTCGGTGCAGGAGTTGAAGGTGAGGCCATAGACGGCGCCGTCGTTGGCCACGCCGAAGTTGGCCGTCGAGTAGGTGTCGCAGTTGCCCGTCGGTTCGACGAGCAGCCAGCCGTTCCTCGCGTCCCAGCGCCAGGTGCCGAGATCGGTGTCGGTCGCGGCGTCGAGGACGTTCGTCGAGATGTACTTCCCGTTCCTCGAGATGCTGGTGATCTCGCCGGTGGTGTCCACGCCCAGCGAGGTGATGCCGGTCTTCTCGGTCCACCGGAAGGCCGGCCCGCCGCGGCCGTAGTTCCCGACCACGGTCTTGCCGTCACCCGTCATGCTCGAGGGGCCGGCGGCGTAGTCGAGGGAGATCACCACCGGCGCGTCCCTGCGCCGCTCGAAGACGAGGTCGGCCCGGACGGGGGCGCCCGCCTTCGGGACGATCACCTGGTAGGCGCAGGGATCGAACGGCCGGTTGTCCTCGCGCTTGCGGGTCGAGCCGTCCCAGAACCGCTCGCTCCCCGGGAGGAACCACATGGGCTGCGTGGGGAAGCCGCCGGCGACGACCGCGTCGACGTAGACCACGTAGCGGGCGCCCGGCTTGAGGCCGTTCAGGGTGTAGGAGCCGTCGGGTCCGAAGTGCCCCTGCGTCCATTGCCCGGAGAGGGCGGAGTTGGCGTCGGTGAACGGATCGTCGAGGTTGCGGGCGATGACGTTCACGCCGGTGAGCTCGGTGCGCCGGTCGAGCCCGAGGACCTTGCCGGTGATGGAGCCGGTGGCGGTCGGCCAGCCCGGACCCGGGTAGAGGTCGGAGAGGGCAGCCTGGTCGTCGGTGCTGTGGATGTGGGCCATGCCGAGCCCGACGTCGGAGCCCGGCCAGGGGTCGGCGAAGGGGTACATCGTCTCGACGTCGAGTGGGCCCACGTCGCTCCGGTACGGCAGCGACGTGCAGCTCTGCGGACCGGCCGGCTCGCCGGCGTACTGCCCGTAGAAGAAGGCGGCCCCGTTGGTCTGGGTGTGGGCCAGGCCGATGCCGTGGCCGAACTCGTGGGTGGCGACGCCCTGGTAGTGGGCCGCGTCGGGATCGTCGGTGTACATCGCCTGCCCGTTGAGCAGCGTCCAGCTCTCGGTGACGAAGTTGGTGGTCTCGTCGCCGTACTCCGGGGTCGAGATCCCGAGGACGTACGGGCTCACCCCGAAGAACTCGGAGAAGATCGTCCCGTCGGCGTCGAAGATGACGTGGATGCCGCCTCCGTTGAAGGCACCGATGACGAGGTCGGCGTTCTGGCCGGTGATGTCGGGGAGGCCGATGCCGGCGAAATCGCCGACGACCGCGGCGCGGAACGAAGAGGTGGGCACGGCCGACCAGTCGGCGAAGCCCTTCTTCACCTGGGCCACGCCCACATCGTTCGAGAAGACGTAGCTCCCTGGGGGGTCGACCCACCAGTCGGTCTGGAAGGAGTAGTCGCCCAGGTCGGTGTAGACCGGGACGACGGCGCCCGGGGCGTACCGCCAGGGCTTTCCCGAGACGTTGTCGACGATGAGCGGCCCACCGGCGAGCGCCGGCGAGGCGACTGCCACGAGGGCGGCGAGGAGCAGGCTCCGGCTAGCGATCCGCATGGCGCATCCTCCCGTTCTCGATCCACTTCCCGTCGACGGCCTGCTTGACGAGCGAGCTGAAGACCCGCGCGTTCACGGTGCCGCGGGTCGTCGCCATCACCCGCTTCTCGGCGTCGCCGAGGAGGCCCGGGTCGACGGCGACGCGCTCGAACAGCCCGGCGTTGTCGAGTGCGTTGGTGGCGCCCGCCGCGTTGACGCGGAACTGCCCCTGGGCGAGCCCCGCGGTGGTGCGGAGCCCGGTGCGGGATGCCGGCTGGCGAAGGAAGAAGATCGACTCCTCCCCCTGGATGTAGGTGGCCCAGGCGGTCGGCGTGACCATGAGGTTGACGCGCCCGTCGGCCATCCGCTTCGGGGCGAGGAGCCCGAACTGACGGAAGGTGAACTCGGATCCGGGCTTGCCCTTGAGGGCCTCGCCGACCTCGAGGGTGACCTCGGTGTAGGGGATGCCGCGGGAGTCGATGCCGTCGGTGACCGTCTTCACGCGGCCGCGGATGATGAGCTCCGACTCCTGGATCAGGTCGACGACGTTGATCTGCTTCCTCACCGTGGTGGCGTGGGCGGTGGCCGGCGCGAGAAGCAGCGCGCTGGCCATCCACGCGACTGCTCTCGCGGTGCTTCGGGGGTTCGGCATTCGGGGCTCCTTGGGGGTCACGGGGAAGACGCGGCGGCGGAAGGCGTGTCGGAGGTGACGAAGCGGAACTCGGCAGAGGCGCCGAGCAGCCGGGCGGCCCCGGCGAGGATGCGGAAGTGATCGGAGTCCATGTGGGCCATCAGGGCGGCCTGGTCCCGCCACTCGCTGATGAGGACGAAGTGGTTGCCCCCGTCGACGTCCCCGCAGACGACGCAGAGCCGGCACCCGGGCGCGCGCTCGATCTCGCCCCGGAGGGAGCGAAGGGTCTGGAGGAACTCCTCGCGCTTCTCCGGCGCGGGGGTCAGCAGCGACGTCACGACCTTCACTGCGGCTGCCTTCGACGGGATCATCTGGGCGGAACTCCTTCTCGCTGCGCCCCACATGAGCAAGGAGGACGCCAGGAGCCGCCGTGGCCGCTGAGCGGAGTCAATCCATTGAATTTCCTAGATTAGTGCCAGCGCCTCTGCGCCCTTTTGGGCACCGAGGGACCCGGACCCATCCCACGAAATGTCGTGGGTCGCGGGATGTCGTGGGATCCGGGGATGCGTGAGGCGGTTCGCGCCCTATTCGGGGCGCCGGATATCGAGCTTATGCATCCGGGACCGCAGCGTGCTGGGCTTGAGCCCCAGGACGGCCGCCGCTCCCTCGCGCCCCTCCAGCTTCCACGCGGTCGCCTGGAGCACCTCGAGGATGTGCTTCCGTTCCACGTCCTCGAGCCACTGGGGCGAGGCGGCCCCGGAGCTGGCTCCCGCCGGCTCGAGCTTCACGTGCTCGCTCAGCCGGAGAAGGGGCCCGTCCGAGACCAGGACCGCCTGCTCGATCACGTTCTGCAGCTCCCGGACGTTGCCGGGCCAGTCCCGTGGCCTGAAGCGCCTGGACCACCGACTGGGGCAGCTCGAGGACGGGGCGACCCAGGCGCTGGCAGGTTCGCTGCACGAAGGCCTGGGCCAGGGTGGGGATGTCGTCCTTGCGCTGCCGGAGCGGCGGCACGCTGATGGGGAAGACGTTCAGCCGGTACCAGAGGTCCTCGCGGAAGCGGCCGGCGGCGACGTCCTTGGAGAGGTTGCGGTTCGTCGCTGCGATGACCCGCACGTCCGCCTTCAGGGTCCGCTGCCCGCCCACCCGCTGGAAGCTCCCGTCCTGGAGGACCCGGAGGAGCTTCGCCTGCAGCTCGGGCGACAGCTCGCCCACCTCGTCGAGGAAGAGGGTGGCCCCGTCGGCCAGCTCGAAGCGCCCCTTGCGCTGGGAGAGGGCGCCGGTGAAGGCACCCTTCTCGTGGCCGAAGAGCTCGCTCTCGGCCAGGCTCGGGGGCAGCGCCGCGCAGTTCACCTTCACGAGCGCCTGGTCCTTCCGCGGCCCGAGCGCGTGGATGGCCTCCGCCACGAGCTCCTTCCCGGTCCCGGTCTCGCCCTGGATGAGCACAGTGGTGGCGGAGGGCGCGACCTGCCGGATCCGGTAGAGCAGGTACTTCATCGGATCGCTCTGCCCGAGCAGCTCGCTCGATCCCTCCACCGCCTGGATCTTCTCGCGGTAGTAGGTGTTCTCCGCCTCGAGCTCGTCCTTCAGCGCGCCGATCTCCTCGTAGGCCTTCTGGAGCGCGAGCTCCCCCAGCTTGCGCGCGTTCACGTCGCCGATGCTGCCCCGGGTTCCGGCCGCGAGGCCCGGCTCGAGGCTGACCGGGTTGTTCGCCTGGCGGACCCAGAGGACGTCGCCCGAGCGCGTGCGGATGCGGAACTCGATGGGGGGCCGGTGCTCGCCGGAGAGCACCGCGGACTGGTAGGCGCGCCAGGCGGGGCGGTCCTCCTCGTGCACGAGTCGCTCGAGCAGGCCGGGGTCGAGGAAGTCGGAGGGCGGATGACCGCAGAGCCGCTCGCAGGCCGGCGATACGTACTCGAACTTCCCGTCGGGGTGCTGCCAGAACTCCCAGTCGTGGGTGAAGTCGGCCACCGTGCGGTAGCGGGTCTCGGCACGGGCGAGCTCCCGCTCGGCGCGTCGTCGTCGCCGCAGCTGGAGCACCAGCCCCGCCACGAGCAGCGTCTCGAGCGCGATGACGCCGAGCCCGATCCGGATGGTCCGCCCGTGCTCCTGCCAGATGGTGGGTTTCCGGAAGAGCACCAGGCTGCCGGGCGGCAAGCTGCGCTCGGCGATGCCCCAGCGCTCCATCTGGCGCCAGTCGAACATGGGGGCGAGCCCGGCGTCGGGGACGAGCGGGATGGAGGCGGGGGCCTCGCCCCGCAAGACCCGAAGACCGAGTTCGGCGGCCACCTTCCCGGAGGCCTCCATGGAGACGAGCTCCCCGCCCAGGATGCCCGACCCCATGTCCTCGTGGATGAGGCCGAAGAGCGGGCGCCGGCTCGCGGCCGAGACCCGCTCGACCGGCAGGTTGGAGGTGAAGTCGCGCCCGGAGGCGTCCTGCAGGAGGCTCGCGTAGAGCACGAGCACGTCGTCGGGAAGCGCGGCCACGCGCGTCTCGATCTGCTCGAGCGAGAGTTCGGTCAGGAAGACGAGCTCCACCCCCTTCGCGAAGCCGGAGAAGATGCGCCGCCCCACCTCGGCCTGCCTGCGTTCGTACTCGCTCGCCCCGAGGACCACGTCGATGCGGCGCGTGGCCGGGTACATGGCCAGCATGAGCTCGAGGGTCCGGGGTGCGTTCTGCGCCGGCAGCGCGCCGGTGAGCTCCGGGCGGACCCGCCGGGCCTCGTCGACGACCCTCCTCACCACGTAGCTCGTGACGACCGGGACGCCGGGCAGGAAGTTCCGCCTGGTCACGAAGTCGAGCGCGTCGGGGCCGACCACGACGAGCAGGTCCACCTTCCGGTTGCGGTACTTCTCGCGGTAGAGCGCGAGGAGCGCGTCCTCGTAGGCGGTCCCGGAGAAGCGGTCGAGCCCCGTGTACTCCGAGTAGATGTCGAGGGGGTCCGGGGAGCCCCGCTGCAGGCCGTCGGTGAGCGCGACCGCGAGCTCTCGCAGGCCGGCCACTTCCTGCGAGATGGAGTGGAGCACCACCACGGTCCGGCGCGACTCCGCCGGCACGGGGGGCCCGGCCCGGGGAGCGGCCGGCACGATCGCGACGAGCAGGGCGGCGAGGAGCGCGGTCGGGCGGGAGGGCATGCGGGAGCGCTCCGGGATCCTGAGTCAGCCCTCCCGGAACCGGGCCATGGCGGCCCGGACGAACCGGGAGCGGACCTGCTCGGTGGCGAGCAGCTGCTTCGCCGGGGGAAGGGACGTGAGGGTGCGGGTGGCCTGCCGGAGGAAGCGGTTGCCCAGCCCCTCGCCGCCGTCGAAGAGAAGCTCGGCGAGCCGGTTGCGCTCGAGCGCCTGACGCACCGCCTTCTCGACGGAGTTCACCGGCACCGGGCGGCGCTCCCCGCCCCGCTCCATGCCCAGCGCCCCCTTGTGGCAGGCGGTGGCGCAGACGCCGCAGCCGATGCAGGTGTCGAGGTCGAAGCGGGGGGCGAGCGCGTTCTTCCGGTCGGCCACCCGGCGCGCCGGGACCATCTCCACCGCGGCCACCGGGCAGGCCCGGGCGCAGCGGGAGCAGCCGCTGCAGCGCTCCGCGTCGGAGCGCGGGGCGAAGCCGCTGCCGTTCACCGCGCGAAGCCCCCAGCGGTTGGCGGCCTGGAGCTGCTCGCAGCAGCAGCCGCAGCAGTTGCAGACGAAGGTGGGGCGGTCCTGGACGTTGTCGGCGATCTGGACGAGCCCCTTCTCGCGGGAGGCCGTGAGGATGTCCAGGGCCTCCGACCGCTCCACCGCGCGCCCGAAGCCGCGCCGGGTGACGAACTCGGCGCCGCCGTTCAGGGTCAGGCAGACGTCCATGGGAGCGTCGCAGGCCTGCCCCAGGTGCTCCTGCTTGTGGCGGCAGTAGCAGAGGGAGACCGCCCAGGCCCGGGCCTCGCCCACCACGTGGGTGGCCCGCTCCCAGTCGAGGACGTCGGGCAGCGGATCGTCGGAGAGGGAGGTCTCGTGGACCAGGGCGCGCCCGATCACCGTGTCGCGCCCCAGCGCCTCCCGGGCGAAGGCTTCGTCACCGTGGGTGTAGGCCCGGAGCGCCTCGGCCATGCGCTTCTTGGGGATGGAGTCCTTGGCCCGCATGAGCGAGTACTCGAAGAAGCCCACCACCGGCGGCGAGAGCAGGTACGAGACCTTCCCGGTGCGGGGATGGACGAGGTCCATCACCACGCCCTTGTCGCACATGGCGTCGAGCCGCGGGGCCAGCTCCCCGGCCGGGATGCCCAGGAGGCGGGAGATCTTCTCGAGCGAGGTGGGACGCCAGGGCAGGCGCGCCGCCAGGGCGGCCTCGTCGGGGGTGTAGAGGATCTCCAGGATCTCCTTCCATCCCTGCCAGGCGGCCGGGTCGGTGGGCTCGGGGAGCGCCACCGTGCCCACGTCGAGCCGGCCGACGAGATCCCGGTACTGCTCCTTCAGCTTGCCCAGGTGACCCATGGCGGGAATGGGTACCA
>CAWHDZ010000017.1:0-209149 GCA_963828255.1 uncultured delta proteobacterium
TGTAGGCCGGTGTGCCCGAGAGGCCGACGGGCTGGCCGAAGAAGTGGGCCAGACCCAGGTCCATGACCTTCACGCCGCCCGACTGGGTGAGGAAGACGTTGCCGGGCTTGAGGTCCCGGTGCAGGAGACCGGCGCCGTGGGCGTGGGCCAGCGCGCGGGCCACCTGGCCGCCCACGTGCACGGCCTCGTGAACCGGGAGTGGACCGCGGCCCAGCCGCGCGGCCAGCGTCTCCCCCTTGAGCAGCTCGAGGACCAGGTACGGTCCTGCCGCGCTCTGGCCGTAATCGAAGATGGAGACGATGTTCTCGTGCTGGAGGCTGGCCGCCGACTCGGCCTCCTTGAGCAGCATGGCGTCGAGCTGGCGGGTCCTCACGCCGGGGCGAACCGCCTTGAAGGCCACCGAGCGCCCCAGGTCCTTGTCGCGGGCCTCGAAGACCACGCCGAAGCCGCCGCTGCCGATCTCCTTCACCATCTCGAAGCGCCCCACCACCATCCCCGGGGAGAGCTCCTTCGTGGCCGGCGAGGGGCGCGCCCCGTCGGGCTGGGCCCGCGTCCGGTTCTCCGCGCCGCCGGCCTTGGCGAGCTGCTGCAGCAGGAGCGAGCGCCCCTCCGGGGCGGCCAGGATGCTCGCCAGCAGATTCGCCACGGTGGGCTGCGCGCCGCCCGCGGCGTCGTCGGCGGAGGCGGGAGCCTTGGCGAGCTGCTCGAGGAGGAGCGAGCGGCCGTCGGCGCCCGGGGCGTTCACGGTGAGGAGATTGGCGGCGAGCCGGGTGATCTCCGCGCCGGCGTCGCCGCCCCCGGCGGGTGCGCGGGCGAACTGCTCGACCAGCAGCGAGCGGCCGTCGGCGCCGCCCACCATCGAGGCGAGCGCCTCGACCAGCCGGCGCGACTTCTCAGCGTCCGGGGTTCCTGGCGAGGCGGCGGCGAAGTGCTCGAGCAGGGCTGAGCGGCCGTCGGCCGAGTCGTCCGCTCCGGAAGGGCGACGTCCGTCGCCCGACGGAGTCAGGGGAGCGGGCTCCCCCGGGTCGCCGGGACCGGAATGGTTGCTCTTGGCCAACTCGGTCTCGCTCCTCTTGTCGCGGCGCTGCCCGCGTCTCCCACCTGAAGGTTTGAGCAGAACTTGCGCCCCCAGGTCAAACGACAGGCGGTACGGGAGGATCGGACCGGGGGGACGGTCGAGGTGGGGCGGGGACCCCGATTTTCACGGCGAGCGAAATCCGGGCAACGCATCGCGTCGGACCCCTGATCCTCTTGATGGATTCGAGCAACGGTTGACCGGGGTCAATGACGTGCCCCGACGCAACCGATGCACATCCCTGCGTCGTTCATCTTTTGTCGGTCAGATGGGCATTTCCTGACTGTCCTCTGATGAGTTCGCGCAGATTTTGTTGCCGCTTTCTGGTGAAGGAGACACACGTGAGCCGACACGTTCCGACACGAAGCCTGGCCGCCGTCGCCGTCGCACTGGGACTCCTGGTCATACCCGAGAGCGTGCACGCCCAGATCGCGGGCGAGAGCGTGAACATGGTCACGGGCACCGGCTGGCCCGGCGGTGACCCCTACCTCCAGCGCCAGAACGAGCCGTCGATCGCAGTGTCGTCCGCGAACCCCGAGCACCTTCTCGCCGGCGCGAACGACTACCGCACCGTGGACATCGCCAAGGCGCCTGCCGACAAGATGCCCGGCGACGCCTGGGCGGGGATCTTCAAGTCGCTCGACGGCGGCAAGACCTGGAAGAGCTACCTGATGCCGGGGTACCCGCAGGACCCGGCTCGGTACGCGAAGACCGCGCCCTTCGCTCCGCTGACCGGAGCCGCAGCGCCCCCGCTCATGTGGTGCGGCGTCCCCACGGCCGCGGTCCCCGAGGTCACGAACCCCGACGGAACGGTGACCTCCGCCGTCCCGGCCACCGACGGCACGTGCACGTCGGCCGCCGACCCGGTGGTCCGCGCCGGCGCGGACGGGATGTTCTACTACGGCGGGATCACGTTCCAGCGCTTCACCAACTACGGCAAGGTCTACCTGGCCCGCTTCATCGACCTGAACAACAAGGAGAACGGCGACGCCACGATGGGGACCGACCCCATCCGCTTCGTGGACCAGAAGGTGGTCGCCCTCGGCAGCGCGACCGACTTCGTGGACAAGCCCTGGATCGCCGTGGACGTGCCGCGCTCCACCAACCCGTCCTGCACGGTGACGGTCGTCAACCCGGACAAGACCACCACCAAGCGGACCTTCCCCGGGCACACCATCTACGTGGCGTATCTGCGCCTCACGAACAACCAGACCCAGAGCGACGTGATGGTCCGTCACTCCGACGACTGCGGCGCCACCTGGGCCGCGCCCGTCAAGGTGAACGATGCCACCAGCCCGGCCAACGAGGGTCCGGCCCTGGCCATCGACCCGGTGAAGGGGCACGTCTACGTGACCTGGCGGCGGGTGGGCTCCCCCACCCAGCCCAACGCCATCATGATCTCCCGCTCCTTCAGCCGGGCGACCAAGTTCACCAAGCCGCGCGAGGTGGCCACCGTCTCGCCCTTCGACCAGCAGACCACCGACACCGGCTTCCGGGTCACCCTCTTCCCCAGCTCCGCCATCTCGGTGGACAAGGCCGGCGTGCGCCGCCTGCACGTGGCCTGGGCCGAGCGGGTGGACGCGACCAATTACGCACGCGTGGTGGTCGCCACCAAGCTGCTCTCCCCTCCGCCCGTCACCGAACACGAGGAGGACGAGGACGACAACACCTGCCAGAAGCTCGATCGGGCACGCGCCGTCGACGGCGCTCCCATCACGGTGGACGCCACCCCCATCCCCGGACGTGGCGTGGGGGAGTTCAGCAAGGGGCACCAGTTCATGCCCTCGATCACCTTCTCGCAGGGCAAGCTGATGCTGGTCTACTACGACACGCGCCTCGACCACACGCGCGCCTACTTCAACCCCAACAAGCCGTTCGACGCCGATGCCCAGGGCAGCTTCTACGAGGTGATCCGCGGCCCGCTCGGCGCCCCCCCGGTGAGCAACGAGAACATCCCCGTCGGCCCGGACAACCAGCTCGACGCCGACGACGCCGTCTTCAACGCCTTCGTGGACGACGGAAACCTCACCAAGGTCCGCCACACCGTGGACGTGCGGGTGGCCTCGGCGCTCCCCTCCGACGCCCCCTCCTTCAGCGCGGCGCAGCTGTCCAAGTTCCCCTTCGGCACGCGAGGGGACGAGGCCTACCTGGCCGACGCCAGCGGCAACCTGGCCGTTCCGGGCTTCGGAGCGGATCTCCAGATCGTCGCCAACCGGGAGGTCAAGCTCCTCCAGCAGCTCAAGGTGAACCCGCCCAACCTGCCCATGTTCAAGGGCGGCACCAAGCCCTTCTTCGGTGACTACATCGACGTCCAGGGACCGGCCTTCGTGAAGAAGGCCGGGAAGTGGGTCTTCAACAACGATCTCAACCCGTCGCCGGTCTTCCACGCGGTGTGGACCAGCAACGAGGACGTGAAGGCGCCCCCCGACGGGAGGTGGGACCTCTACGCGCCCATCAACGTGCAGGGGCCGAGCCGCGTCGATCCCACCCAGCAGACCGTGGCCTGCACCCCGGCCACGGCGCTCTACGCCTCGTCCCGCAACCAGAACATCTACACCTCCCGGATCACCGAGGGGCTGCTCGTCTCCTCGCCGCAGAACACCAAGCCGCTCAGCTCCACGCAGGTCCGCTCCTTCGTGATCGCGGCGCACAACGCCACCAGCGTGAAGAAGACCGTCAAGTTCACCTACGTCATTCCCACCGGGGTGACGGCATCCTTCCGCGCGCTCTCCGGCAACCAGCTGGCCGTCCTCCCCATCGTGACGGCCGACATCCCGCCCCACTCGACCGTGTCACGTTCGCTCTTCGTGAAGTCCACCAGCGCATCGGCCACCATCACGGCCACGGTGACCGAGCAGGGCGGCGCGTTCGCCTCCGGCTTCGTCCTCCTGAACCCGCCCGGCGCCACTCCCGGGCTCATCGCGCCCGACGGAGCGTCGGCGATCACCGGCGGCGAGACCTACACCCCCATCCAGGTGGCCGCGAACCTGTCCAACGCCAACCTGAGCAACGCGAACCTGAGCAACGCCAACCTCTCCAACGCGAACCTGTCGAACGCGAACCTCTCGAACGCGAACCTGAGCAACGCCAACCTCTCCAACGCGAACCTGAGCAACGCCAACCTCTCCAACGCGGCGCTGGCCAACCTCTCCAACGCCAACCTGTCGAACGCGAACCTCAGCAACGCCAACCTGTCGAACGCGAACCTCAGCAACGCCAACCTGAGCAACGCGAACCTCTCCAACGCGAATCTGAGCAACGCGAACCTCAGCAACGCCAGCATCTCCGACCTCAACTACGAGTACCAGAACACCGGGAACACCAGCACCGCCTACTCCATCAAGATCGTGGGGACGAAGCCCAACCCCGGTGAGGTGCTCCAGCTCATCGTCGCCCGGACCTACACCACGCCCACCGCCGTCGGCTGCGAGCTCAAGGAGGAGGCGCACAACCACATCCTGGCCTCCATCGACGACGTGAGCGGCGCGGTCGTTTCCCCCACGTCAAAGGTGGATCCGGGCGTGGGAGACGCCAACGCCGCCAACGCCACCGTGGTGCTGGCCCCCGGCGAGAAGGTCCAGATCACCCTTCGCGGCAACGTGACCCTGGCGCGCATGGCCGAGATCGGGGCCACGCTGGCGCCGCGCCCCGTCGCCCAGCGCACGCCCATCGGCGGGACGACTGGCACCACCACCTATGCCCAGTACGCGCCGCGGGGAGCGACCACAACCGCGCTCTCGTACGACGGCTCGGCCGTCTTCACCGCCACCGTGAAGGACGCCGCCCTCGCGGCCGTGGTCTCCGGCTCGGTCAACTTCGTCGCCGCCGGCAACGTCTTCCTCGGAACCGTCCAGCTGGGCGCGGCGGGTACGGCGACGTTCACGCCAGTCGGCCTGCCGTCGGGGTCGACGGTGGCCGCGTACTACAGCGGCTCCAACACCTTCCTGCCCAGCCAGGCGTCGCTCACGACGACGGCCTTTGGCGTGACCGTTTCTCCGGCGACCGTGACGCTGGCGCCGGGTGCCGAGCAGATCTTCGCGGCCACCGTGTCCGGCACGCCAAACCAGGACGTGGTCTGGTCGGTTGACGGAACCGGTGCCGGGACGATCAACGACGCCGGCCTCTACATCGCCCACGCGGTGCCCGGGACCTACACCGTTCGTGCCACCTCTTCCGCCGACCCGACCAAGAGCGGAATCGCGACGGTCACCGTGTCGACGACCGCGCCTCCTCCCCCGAACGTCACCGTGACGCTGTCGCCGTCCGCGCCGGCTCTCCTGGTCGGCCAGGTGCAGACCTTCACGGCCACGGTCGCCGGCACGACCAACCTCGCGGTGAACTGGACCGTCGCTCCCTCGACGGGCGTGACCTTCACCGTGCTCTCGACCACCACCGTGAGCTTCGTGACGACGGTGCCCGGCAGTTACACGGTCACGGCGACGTCGGTCGAGGTCCCGGCGGCATCGGCTTCCACGACCTTCACGGTCAGCGCCACCGCCCCCGGCGCACCTACCGGCCTCATGGTCACGGGCGCGCCTGGCAACGGGCAGGTGTCCCTCGCCTGGTCGCCTCCCGCCTCGGATGGCGGCTCCGCCATCGCTGGCTACATCGTCACCGCCACGTCGGTGGCTGCCAGCATCACCAGGGACGTCGGGTTGACGACGACGACGACCGTCGGGCTCCTCACGAACGGAGTCGCCTACACCTTCACCGTCGCGGCGTACAACGGGGTCGGCGCCGGATCGGGCCCGGTGTCGAACTCCGTCACGGCCACGCCGGTGGCGCCCGTCACCGCTCCCGGCGCCCCCACCGGCCTGACGGTCACGGCGGGCAACGGGTCCGCGACCCTCGGATGGACGGCTCCGGCCTCGGACGGCGGCAGCGCCATCACGGGCTACGACGTCACCATCTCGCCCGCCGCAGGCGCGGTCGTGGTCACCGGGACGACCGCATCGGTCACCGGGCTCGCGAACGGAACCGCGTACACGTTCACCGTCGCGGCGATCAACGTGGCCGGCACCGGATCTCCATCGGTTGCCTCCAGCGCGTTCACGCCTGCCACTGTCCCCGGCGTTCCCACCGGTCTGACGGCCACGGCTGGCAACGGGTCGGCGACCCTTGGCTGGACGGCCCCGGCTTCGAACGGCAGCGCCATCAGCGGGTACACGGTGGCGATCTCGCCGGCCGCGGGAAGCATCGTGGTCACCGGGACGAGCGCAGCGGTCACCGGACTCACCAACGGAACCGCTTACACGTTCACCGTCGCGGCGATCAACGGGGCCGGCACGGGCCCGGCTTCCTCGCCCTCCATCGCGTTCACCCCGGTCGCCCCGGTCCCGGTCGCCGTGACCGTCTCGCCGCTGGATCCCGGCGCCACCGTCGCCACGCCGCTGTCCTTCGCGGCGACCGTCACGGGGTCCGCCAACACCGCCGTCAACTGGTCGGTGTCGCCGTCGACGACGGCGACCATCTCGCAGGCGGGCAGCTTCGTCGCCTCGCAGACCGGGCTCTACACCGTGACCGCGACCTCGCAGGCCGACCCGACCAAGAGCGCCAGCACGGTAGTCACGGTGTGGGGCGCACAGTTCTCGACGTTCGCGGTCTCCGTGACGCCGAGCCCCTCGGCCTTCAGCGCCCCCGTCTCCGTCAACGTGACGTTCACGGCGCCGTTCGGTCGGCAGCCCGCTGGGACGGTGGTCATCTCCGACTTCCCCGCGACGAACTCGACCGGTGCCGTCGGTTTCGCCTCCGTCACCCGCCCCGTCGCATGTACGCGGACCTTCACCACCACCACCCCCCCCTGGGAGTGCAGCGTCAGCGTCGAGGCCGCGCCGGCCTGGGCGATCGCGGGGCTCCACTGGGTGGCCGCCGAGTACACCGGGGACTCCTACTTCGACGCCCAATTGGCCGAGATCGACACCGTCGTCGAGATCCCGGTGCCGGTGCTCGCCTACCTGGGCGCGGCCAATCGTCCCACGGGCGGCACGGACCACCATCTCCGGATCACCAACTGGGCCCAGTACCCGGTAGAGACCTTCGATCCGCAGACGCTCGTGGCGTGCGGCGCGAACCTGAGCCCGGCGCGGACCTGGGTCGACATCGTCGACGGGACGACCGGGGCCTTCATCTACGGATACTGCGCGATGGCCTCGGAGGTCGACCTCCAGGACTTCTCCTTCTTCGTGGGGAACCTGATCGCGCCGCCCGCCAGCGTCAAGGTCCGGGTCATGGACCTCGTGCGAAGCGTCACGCTTGAATCCAACCTGGTCGCCATCCCCGCGCCCTTCGTGGTGCCCGCCCCGCAGGCCGCAAGCACCGTAGCCGGCGGTGGCAACTCGACCTTCTTCCTCGCGCCCGGCGGAACGGCCATGGCGCTTGGGCAGAACCTCGGTGGACAGCTCGGAATCATCTCGATCACCGATGCGGTGCTGCCGAACCCGACGCCGATCACCATTCCGGGTGGCGTGGCCGTGCGCAGCATCGACGCCGCCAGCTGGCATGGCATGGCCATCGACGTCACCGGGGGTCTCTGGGCATGGGGCTGGGGTCCTGCCATCGGGCTGCCCATTTCGGCCGCGACGCCGGTCCACCTCAGTACCGGCGACTACTCGATGTCGGTGACTGCCACCGCCATCTCGGCCGGATACGGCCACGGCCTCGTGCTGATGTCGAACGGGCACGTATGGGGCTTCGGCGACGACCAGTGGGGGCAGTTCGGACCGGCCCCCTTCCTGGGCACCAAGCGGCTCATCAATGACCCCGGCGGGATCGTCGCCATCGCCGCTGGTGAACACCACTCCATGCTGCTCGCATCCGACGGCACCGTCTGGACCATGGGCAGGAACGAGTACGGACAGCTCGGCGATGGCACCATCGCCGGCGTCGGTTCCACCTTCTCTCGCACCACGCCTCGGCGCGTGTCGGGGCTGACCCAGGTCGTCGCCATCGCGGCAGGGAGCTTCCACTCGGTGGCGTTGCGAACCGATGGCACTGTCTGGACCTGGGGCCACGGGACCGAGGGACAGCTCGGCAACGGCGGCAGCGCCGACCTCGGAAGCCCGGTGCAGGTGGTGGGGGTGGGAGGAACCGGGTTCCTGACGAACGTCCAGGCGATCTCTACCGGCAACAACCACACGCTCGCGCTCCTGGCAGACGGAACCTTGCGTGCCTGGGGCTACAACGGGCAGGGCCAACTGGGAGATGGGTCCACCGCGAATCGCCAGATGCCAGGCGCAGTGGCCGGCCTCGCCAGCATCACCGACATCGCCGGCGGCGAGTGGCACTCGGTGGCGCGCCGGTCCGACGGTACCATCTGGGCCTGGGGCCTGAACCAATCGAGCCAGCTCGGAACGGGGGCACCGTCGGGGACAGCTGGCTCGAACTCCCCCGTGCCGGTCCAGATCGGCACCGTCACGGTGACCGTCACGCCGGGTACCGCAAGCGTCACCGGCGGAGGGACACAGGCCTTCACGGCTGTGGTCGCTGGAGCGGTCAACCAGGCCGTGACCTGGTCGGTTCAGGAGACGAATGGCGGCACGATCGGCGCCACGACCGGCATCTACACAGCCCCCTCGACGCCGGGGACCTACCACGTCGTCGCGACCTCGGTCGCCGATCCGACGAAGATTGGTACCGCCATCGTCACGGTCACGGCGCCCAACGTGCTCAGCTACACCCTCACGTCGGTCACGCCGAACAAGGCCGGGCTGGGCTACACGGTGAGGTTGACGGGGAGGGTCATCCGGAGTGGGGGATCGGTTTTCGATCCCACCGGAACGGTGACCTTCACCGAGACGACGACCGCGACTCTCCTGGGCACCGCGACGCTGTCCTACGCCTGCGGGCTGGGAACGACCTGCGCGGACCTCGACGTCGTCACCGGAGCCGGCGGACTGCTCGGCATCCGGGGCGCACTCAATCATGACGCCTGGATGATCAGCGCGAGCTACGGAGGCAACTCGATCCTGGTGCCCAGCACCGACACCTCCGGAGCCTTCCTCGGCGTGGACCGTCCCGGCGTCTGGTCCACGGTGCAAACCCTTCCGGAAAGCCACATGGGGCTCGTCGCGGTGGGCGGGAAGCTCTACTCCATGGGAGGCATCGTTGCTGCGGCATGGCAAGCCACCGTCAGGGAGTTCGACCCGTCCATGAACGGCTGGACCGCAAAGACGCCGCTTCCCTCGGCGCCCGTGGGACCGGCCGTCGCAGCGGCGCCGAACGGAAAGATCTACGTGTTCAGTGGATCGGGCGCCAACTCGACACAGGTGTACGACCCCGTCCTGGACACCACGAGCGTGATCGGCGCCTCGATGGGCTTGCCGCGTGACTATGCGGTGGCCGTCGCGGTGCCCGACGGCAGGATCTTCGTCATCGGCGGTCAGGTGGTCGGAACCGGTGCGTACTCCGATGCGCTCGAGGTCTTCCACACGGCGACCGAAACATGGGAAGCCCAGAGCCCGGGGTTGTCGATGCCGACTCCCCGCGCGCTGGCGAGCGCTGTGTACTGGAACGGGAAGATATACGTCGTGGGCGGGGACGATGGGGTGACGCGCGGGTTGCCCACCGTCGAGATTTTCGACTTGGAGACGAGCACCTGGTCGGCGGGCCCGCCGCTCGGCAGTCGACGGAGGGAACTGGGTCTCGCCGTGTCAAACGGCATCGTCTACGCTGTGGGCGGGATGAGTTCGACCCCGGACTTCGCGCCCGCTGTCCTGGTGAATTTCCCGGCCCCGATGGAGGTACTTGACACCAGCGTGGTGGGAGCGGCCTGGACGGCCGGCGCCTCCATCCAGGTACCTCGCCGCGGTGGCGCGGCAGTGGCGCTCCCCTGGAATGGCGCAATCTACTTCTTCGGGGGCATGACCCAGGGTGGCGCCCAGACGCTCACGGGAGAGATCTACTTCCCCGTGCCCTGACCGTCAGTCGCCAGCAGAACCCGGAGGGCGGCCCGCTCAGGGTCGCCCTCCTTCGCCTCACCCCCGCGCCCCCTTGGCCACGTACACCGCGGCCGCCAGGTCCCCGGTCACGTTCACGGTCGTCCTCGCCATGTCGAGGAAGCGATCGACCCCCAGGATCAGCCCCAGCCCCTCCAGCGGGATGCCGTACATCTGCAGGATCATCGCCACGACGGGGATCGACCCCGCCGGCACGCCCGCCGTCCCGATGCCGGCCAGGATGCAGATGCCCATCACTCCCAGCTGATCCCACACCCCCAGCGGCACCCCGAAGAGCTGGGCCAGGAAGAGGACCGTCACCCCCTCGAAGAGCGCCGTGCCGTTCTGGTTCATGGCCGACCCCGCGGTGAGCACGAAGCGCGACACCGCGGGCGGCAGGTGCAGGTCCTCCTCCGCCACCCGCAGCGCGGTGGGCAGCGTCGCCGACGAGGAGGCCGTGGAGAACGCCGTCACGATGGCCACCCGTGACCCGGAGAAGAACGCCCGCGGGCTCATCCCGCCCAGGAACCAGACCGACGCCGAGTAGACGACCCCCATCTGCAGCGCCAGTCCCAGCAGCACCACCCCCACGTAGGCCGCGAGCTGCGCCAGCACTCCGGCGCCGAGGCGGGCCGTCATCGAGAAGAGCAGGGCGGCCACGCCGATGGGCGCCACCCGGAGCACGAGGCCGATGAGCTTCATCGACACCTCGTAGAGCCCCTCGATGGCCTCCCGCAGCCTCGCCGTGGCCTCCGTTCGCACCAGCGCGATCCCGATGCCGAAGAAGAGCGAGAAGAAGATGAGCCCGATCATGTCGCCGTCGGCGGCGGCCTTGATCGGATTTGCCGGGACGATTCCCACCAGGCTGAAGGACCCGGCGCCGGGCTTGATGGCGGTTCCCTGGCGGGCCAGCTCGAGGAGGGCAGGGGAGGCGCCGCGGCCCGGACCGATGACGTCCACGAGCACGAGCCCGATGACCACGGCGATGGACGAGACCACCACCGTGTAGCCGAGCATGCGCAAGCCCATGCGCCCGAGATCCTCGAGCTCCAGGCTCGCCACCCCCACCACCAGCGCCGAGAAGAGCACCGGCACCACCAGCATGAAGAGCAGCCGCAGGAAGATCTGCCCCACCGGCTGCGCAAGGTGGACGAGGATCCACTCCAGCCAGGGAGCGCCCCCGCCGAGCGCGTTGGCGGCGAGCCCGGCCACGGTTCCCACCACGATGGCCACGAGCATCTTCCTGGGTGCTGGCATGGCCCGACTTTACACGGACGTGGTAGACCGGATCATCCGCACGCGACGGGGGATCCCTGACCGCACCGACCGAAGCCGCGCCCGCCAAGCAAGCCCTGCCAAAGCCCACGCTCGTGCTGATCGGCGGCTCCGGCTTCCTGGGGCGGCAGATGAGCGCGACGCTCCGCGATCGCTACGAGATCCACGTGCTGGCCCGGCGCACCGAGCGCGCCGTCGGCTTCACGCCCCACCGCGACGTCCACTGGACCCAGGTGGACATCGGCGACCGGCCCTGGATCGGCCACGCCTTCGAGAAGCTGCGCGACCTGCCCCGCCCCCTGCATGTCGTCCACCTGGCCGCCCACTACGACTTCACCGGCAAGAATCACCCGGAGTACCAGCGCACCAACGTGGACGGGCTGCGCAACGTGCTCGAGCTCTGCAAGGAGCTCCGCCCCGACTCCTTCGTCTTCGCGAGCTCGCTCGCCGCCTGCGCCTTCCCGCCCCCGGGGAAGGCCCTCACGGAGGAGAGCCCGCCCGACGGCGACCACATCTACGCCGCCACCAAGCGGGTCGGCGAGGGGATGGTGCGCGGGTACCAGCAGCACTTCCCCACCGTCATCGTGCGCATGGCGGCGCTCTTCTCCGACTGGTGCGAGTACCCGCCGCTCTACTTCTTCCTGCGCACCTGGCTGTCCAACGCCTGGAACCGCAACGTCCTGGGCGGCCACGGCGACTCGGCCATCCCCTACCTCCACGTCCGCTGCGCGGTGCGCTTCTACGAGCGGATCCTCGAGGTGGCGCCACGGCTGGGCCCCTCGGAGGTGGTGATCTGCTCGCCGGACGGGTCGATCTCCCACCGGGACACCTTCGAGGCCGCCACCGCCTCCTGGTTCGGGCGCGCCCTGCACGCGTTCGGGACTGCCAGGGTCATCG
This sequence comes from uncultured delta proteobacterium, assembly GCA_963828255.1. Lineage (GTDB taxonomy): Bacteria > Myxococcota > Myxococcia > Myxococcales > Anaeromyxobacteraceae > CAIOAK01. The sequence continues at coordinate 12,181 of CAWHDZ010000017.1, forward strand.
CCCGGCTGGGCCTGTGGGTCATGGAGCAGACGGGGCGGTTCCGCGCCGAGCCTCCCTTCGAGCGCTCCTGGATGGGGCGCTACATCGACCTCAGGCTCGAGACCGACGGCCACCGGACCCGGGAGAAGATCGGCTGGTCACCGAACCCGCGCCTCTTCCTCCTCCGGCGCATCCCCTTCCTCCTCGAGAACCTCCGCGGGAACCCGCTCGAGTGGCACGCCCGCAACCTGGCCGCCATCGAGTCGATGCGCGTCGCGCCCAACCTGGCGCTCTACCACCTGCTGCACGAGCACGACGAGGAGATGCGCCGCGTCTCCACCGCGCGCTTCCTCGACCCCAAGGACGGGGTGCTGCTCCACCACTACCAGGAGATGGACCCGGAGGAGCTGCACTGGGCCAAGCGGCAGCTCTTCCTCCAGTTCCGCAACGCCATCCGCACCGACGACCGGACCGTCTTCCGCTCCTACTGCCGCGAGCTGGCCGACCGCCGGCACCAGCAGGGCTTCACCGTGGGCGAGGTCTGCGCGGCCATGGAGCTGGAGCGCCAGGTGGTGCTCTCGACGCTGCGGGCCGACCCCCGGACCACGAAGCTCATCGGCGACGTGAACGAGCGGGTGGTCTCCACCTTCGCCGCCGGGATCGACGAGATCCAGGACGTCTTCGAGGAGCTGGACGGCTTCCACCCCGCGGGCTTCAGCGACGGGCAGTCGATCTGGCCAGCCAACCAGCCGTGAGCCCCATGAGGGCGTCGCCCGCCGCCGAGAAGGGGATGGCCCACCCCGGCGCGCCCCCGAGCCAGGAGGCGGCCAGGAAGACCGCCGCGACCGACTTGGCGGTGACGAGCAGGGCCACGCTGCCGCGCCGCAGGTCGAGGAGGTAGCCCGTCGCCAGCACCAGGTGGAACACCCCGGCCTGGCGGGCCAGGAAGAGCGGGTGCACCGGGCCGAACCCGGCGAAGGCCGTGGCCCACTCCGGGAAGAAGGTGAGGGCGATCCCCACCGCCGCGCTGTGGGCGGCGACGAGGATCACCACGAGCCGCAGGAGCGGTGGGACCACGGGGCTGGCAGGCCTCAGAGCGCCTTCACCTTGGCGATCTCGTTCCCGCTGGCGTCGTGGACGTGGACGGCGCAGGCGAGGCACGGGTCGAAGGAGTGGATGGTCCGCAGGGCCTCGAGGGGCTTGTCGGCCTGGGCGATGGGGTTGCCCACCAGCGAGGCCTCGTACGGGCCGGCCTGATCCCTGGCGTCGCGGGGGCCGGCGTTCCAGGTGGAGGGGACCACCGCCTGGTAGTTCTTGATCTTCCCGTTCTCGATGACCACCCAGTGGGAGAGGACGCCGCGCGGCGCCTCGTGGACGCCGTAGCCGCGCACCGTCCCAGACGGGAACTTGGGTTCGACGTAGACCGCCGTGTCGCCCTTGCCGATGTTGGCGGCCAGCAGCCCCCAGTGCTTGAGCACGATCTCGGAGAGAGCCGCGGCCCGGATGGCCCGGGCGGCGATGCGCCCCAGCGTGGAGTGGAGCACCGCCGGGGTGAGCTTGACGCCGGCCACCTTGCCGGCGATGGCCAGGCACTGGTTCGACCAGCGCTGGATGCGCTCGTCGCCCAGCGCGTAGCCCACCAGCACCTGGGAGAGCGGCCCCACCTGCATGGGCTTGCCGTCGAAGCGCGGCGCCTTCACCCAGGAGTACTTCTTGTCCGGGTCCCAGGGGTTGAACTTGGGGTCGGTGGTCCCGTCGTAGGGGTGCTTCTGCCAGTCGCCGTCGTAGTAGGCCCGGGCGATGCTCTCGGTGACGTTCTTCTCGAAGTACTCGTCCTTCCACGACTTGATGGCCTTCACCGTGGAGAGGTCGCCGTTCATGATGGTGCCGCCGGGCAGGTCGAACTGGGTGGCCGCGGCGTCGGTGGGCAGGTCGGGGACGGCCAGGTAGTTCGTCACCCCGGCGCCGTAGCCCAGCCACTCGGGGTACATGCCGCCGATGGCCGCCACGTCGGGGAAGTAGACCTGCTGGACGAAGCGCACCACCGACTCGAGCTGCGACCGGATCTCGAACAGCTTGTTCATGTTGAGCGGCGAGGCGGCATCCAGGTTGATGGCGTTGGCCACGCCGCCCACCGCCAGGTTCTGGATGTTGGGCGTCTTCGATCCCAGGATGGCCACCGCCTTCAGGGCGGAGCGCTGGAAGTCGAGGGCCTGGAGGTAGTGGGCCACGGCGAGCAGGTTCACCTCCGGCGAAAGCTTCATGGCCGGATGGCCCCAGTAGCCGTTGGAGAAGATGCCCAGCTGGCCGCGGGCCACGAACTGCTTGAGCCGCTCCTGGACGGCCCTGAACTCCTGCACGCTGTTGCCGGGCCACTCGGAGAGCGACTGGGCGATGGCCGCCGACCTGGCCGGGTCGGCCTTGAGGGCCGAGACCACGTCCACCCAGTCGAGCGCGCACAGCTGGTAGAAGTGGACGATGTGATCGTGCAGCGCGTGGGCCGAGATGATCAGGTTGCGGATGAGCTGGGCGTTGAGCGGAATTTCCAGGTTCAGCGCGTTCTCCACCGCGCGCACCGACGCCACCGAGTGGACCGTGGTGCAGACGCCGCAGATGCGCTGGGTGAAGATCCAGGCCTCGCGGGGATCGCGCCCCTGGAGGATGGTCTCGATGCCGCGCCACATGGTGCCGCTCGACCAGGCCTTGCCGATCTTGCCGCCGTCGACATCGAAGTCGACGCGGAGGTGCCCCTCGATGCGGGTGACGGGGTCGATGGTGATTCGCTTGCTCATGGGAGACCTCTAGCGGCTTTCGGCCGGGGTGGCGCTGGAGAGGACGGGGAACCGCCGGACGATCCACAGGTAGATCATCACCTGCGCGGCCACGAAGCCGGCGGTGATGAGGATCTCCAGCGTGGACGGGAAGTAGCTCCACCCCGGGCCCGGATCGTAGGCGACGATGTAGGTGTTGAAGCGGTAGAGCACGCCGCCTGCCAGGATGGCGAAGGCGGCTCCGAACTGGGTCGAGGCACGCTCCCGGGCGTTCTTCCCCAGAAGCACCAGCCCGGGCACGAGGAGGAGCAGGGTCTCCAGCCAGAACCAGCCGGCGTACTTGCTCAACCCGAAGGCGGCGCCCAGGCTCCCGCGCACGGCCAGGTCGCCGAAGCGGACCACCAGGAAGAGCAGGACCACGGCGCCCATGACGGGAGCCAGGGAGCCGAGCAGCCGGGTCTCGGAGCGGCGCTTGAAGGCCTGGGAGGATGCCGTGGACTCGGCGGTCACTGCGGCGTAGCCCAGGAAGAGGGCGTTCACCAGGAAGAGCAGGGGCAGGAGCGGGGAGAACCAGAGCGGGTGCATCTTCGAGAAGGGCAGCATCATCACCGTGCCCAGCGACGACTGGTGCATGGTGGGGAGCAGCAGGCCGAGGGCGATGATCCAGGGCAGGGCCCGGTCGAGCCGGGGACCGGCCGACTCGGCGAAGGAACGCTGGCCAGGGGTCCCGGAGGCGCGCCAGCGCTCCAGGATCGAGGGCGAGAACTCGATCCAGAGCACCAGCACGTAGGTCATCACGCAGAGCGCGACCTCGAGAAGCGCCGAGTCGAAGTTCCACCAGGAGACGTAGGTGGGGATCTTCCACATGCCCCAGTAGCGCCCCACGTCCACGATGATGGAGGTCGCCGCGAAGGTGTAGCCCAGCGCGCCGGTGAGCATGGCCGGGCGCACCAGCGGGTGGTACTTCCCCCGGTTGGCCACGTAGACCATGAGGGCCATGGCGTAGCCGCCGCAGCCGAGCGCGGTGCCCACCACCACGTCGAGGGCGATCCAGATGCCCCAGGCGTAGCCGTCGGACATGCCGCTGGCCGCGCCCAGCCCCTGGCCGAAGCGGATCACCAGGGCCGCCACGCCGACGAGCGCGACGAGCGCCATGAGGTTGAAGAACGGGGTGGTGAGCTTGCCGCCCACCGGGGTCGCCTTGACGTGGCTCATGGCTTCTTCTCCTCGTCACCGCCGCCCCGGGTGTTCTTCCAGACGGCGAACCCGATGGCGGCGTAGAGGGCCACCGGGGCGATCATCCCCTTGTAGATGCCGTGCTGGATGGAGGTGGAGAGCTGGGGCTGGGGCGTGGCGTCCACCCTGGGCAGCCCGAGCGACTCGAAGGGAACGTCGGCCGCGGTGAGGTAGAGACACTGGGTCCCGCCCACCTCGTGCTCGCCGTAGATCCGGGCCAGGTACTTGCCCGGGGAGGCGGCCTGGCGCCTCCTGGCCTCGGCCATGAGGTCGGGGACCTTGCCGGAGATCACCGCCTCGCGGGGACAGACCTCGGAGCAGGCAGGCCCCTCCTTGCGGTGGCGGCACATCTCGCACTTCACCATGATCGGGATGGCCTTCGACCACTGGAACTTGGGGACGTTGAAGGGGCAGGCGATCTGGCAGTAGCGGTCGCCCAGGCAGCGGCTCTGGTCGTAGGTGATCACGCCGCCCGGACCCTTCTGGTAGGCCTTGATCATGCAGGCGCTCACGCAGGCCGGGTCGAGGCACTGCATGCACTGCCGCTTCACGAAGGCGAAGCGGTCGCCCTGCGTGGCCACCTGGATCACCGTCTTGGTGGTGGCGTTCAGGTCGTCGGGCGCGTCGTAGGGTGCGCCGTTGATGCGCAGGGCGTCCACGGGCAGCTCGTTGGCCTGCTTGCACCTGGTCACGCAGGCGCGGCACCCGATGCAGAGGGTCGAGTCGTAGAGGAGCCCCACGTCATCGGGCTTCCGGGCGCGCCTCTCGGCGGCCTCGGCGGTCGTGGGGACGGCCACGGCGGCGGCTCCGGCCACCGCCGCGCCCGCCACGGCCGCGCCCTGGAGGAGCTGGCGGCGAGTGAGGGTGGTCATGGTCACTTCTCCTCTCCGCCGTCCTTCTCGGAGGGCTGCTGCCCCAGCTTGCGGGTCATGACGATGCCCGCGCCCACGGCCGCTCCGATGGCCACGCCGGCGATGCCCGTGGCGACCGGGCTCACCTCGCCGTGCTTGGCGTTCACCGACGGATACATGCCCGGGGGCCCGAGCTGCTCCGGCTCGACGGTCTGGAACATGGGCACCCGGAAGGCCAGCTCCTTCTCGGTGCAGCCGAAGCACTGCGCGCCGATGCCGATGGGCCATGCGCCGACCACCTCGCCGAAGTGGAGCAGCGAGCAGTTGGCGTGGGTGCGCGGCCCCTTGCAGCCCATCTTGTAGAGGCACCAGCCCTGCCGCGAGCCCTCGTCGCCGTAGCGCTGCGCGAAGCGGCCAGCGTCGAAGTGGGCGCGGCGCGGGCAGTCGTCGTGGATGACCCGGCTGTAGGCGAACTTGGGGCGGGCCTTGGCGTCGAGTTCGGGCAGGGTCCCGAAGGTCGCGTACTGCAGCACCAGGCCGAGCAGGTTGTAGGGGTTGGCCGGGCAGCCCGGGATGGTGACGACCGTCTTGCCCTTCAGGATGTCGCCCACGCCCGAGGCGCCGGTGGGGTTCGGTTCGGCGGACGGGATGCCGCCCCAGGAAGCACAGGAGCCGATGGCGATGATCGCGCCGGCGTGGCTGGCCACGTCCTTCACGATGTCGAGGGCGGTGCGGTCGCCGATCCGGCAGAAGTTGCCGTTGTCCTTCACCGGGATGGCGCCCTCCACCACCAGCACGAACTTGCCGTCGTTTTCCCTGATGGCCTCGGCGAGCACCTTCTCCGCCTGGTGCCCGGCCGCCGCCATGAGGGTCTCGTTGTAGTCGAGCGAGATGAGATCGAGGATCAGCTCGGCCACGCCGGGGTGGCTGGTGCGCAGCAGCGTCTCGGTGCAGCCGGTGCACTCCTGGAAATGGAGCCAGATGACCGAGGGCTTCTTCGGCAGGGCAACCCGGGCCGCCATCTTCTCGGCGGCGGACGCGGGGAGGCCGACGGCCGCTGCGGCCAGCGAGCAGATCTTCAGGAAGTCGCGCCGGCCTACCCCCGAGGCGATCGCGGCGGCGGCGCTGGTGAGGTTGGAGACTTGAAGGGCATCGCGGTCCATGTGGACACCTCCAGAAGGGTGCCCAAGGGTGGACGATGCACCCCCCAGATTTCCTTGCGCCGGGTCATTTATCCGAAAAAGGTGCGCGCAAAGGTTGCAAGAATCCCATCTGGGTACCCACTTGCGGCCCGCCCGGCGGAGGCACATGATCAGCCCGTAGCACTCCTGAAGCACTCACCATGAGGAGGCTGAGATAGCGGAACCGTCGAACCAGACGACAGATTCGCATTCTCCACCGGCGTGAAGCCGGACGGGCTCCCGCCCAAGGGAGCCAAACAGGTAGCGCAGGAACGAAGAGGCCCCGAGGGGCCTCTTCCCATGTCCGGACCGCGCGCTTCGCCTAGAATCCCCCGATGATCAGGCCCCTCACCGTCTCCGCGCTCGCGGTGGCCCTTCTCGGGTGCGCCACGACTCCGAAGCCGCCCGCACCCCCCGTCCCCATGACGGAACCGCCCTCTGGCGGACCCGGCGAGTTCAGCCCGAAGGGTGAGGTGATCTGGAAGGACCTCACCGGCGTCAGCCCGCCGCGGCGGGTCTCCTTCGACGACTGGCGCGTCCAGGGGCCGAGCGTCTCGCTCACCCGCTCCTCCGACGGCCGATGGGTCGGCAGGGCGCGCGGGAAGGACGTCGCGTTCACCGCCGTCGCCGGGAAGATCTCCGGCGGCGACACCGACCTCGCCGTGACCATGGGTGAAAAGGGGGAGATCGTCGTCGAGGGGGCCTGGGGCGGGAAGCGGGTCCGGCTCGTGCTCGCCAAGGACCGGGTCAGCGGGGCCCTCCCCGGCGGCCCGATCGACATGACCGACATGGGCACCGGGATGTTCAACAGCTACCAGGGCATGCTGCAGATCTCCGGGCCGCCCGACATGCCCCAGATCGCCATCGCCCTGCTCGACGCGATGGTCCGGTAGGCGGGATGGCGCTGCCTCGCCCCGCCGCCCGCGCCGCCGCCCTGGGGCGCCCGGCCACCGACCCGGGGTGCGCAGGGTGCGCCCACCTGGTCACGCTGCGTGCGCTGCGGCGCGCCGGGGTCGAGGTGCAGGGAGGGCTCGGCTGCGAGGAGGGGGAGGCGAGGGCCTTCGTCCCGTCGTACGGTCGCTGGGGCGCGGTGACCGGCGTGGTCCGCCTGCTCCGGGAGGGCGCGCCCGCGCTGCTCGCCGAGGCGTCCCGGGCCGGGGCGGGGCTCCTCGTGATCGCCGACCGGGTCGCGCCGGTGCGCTCGCTGCGCATCGAGGAGGAACTGGCCCGGGCCGGGGCAAGCCACGCCTGGATGGACCTCGACGACGCCGTCGCGGCGGAGGCGCTGGTCCGCGAGGTGCTGGACGGGCCGGGGCGGGTGATCGTGGCCCTGGCCCGCTGCGTGCGCGGCGTCCCCCATGCCCCCCCGCTCGCCGTGGAGGCATCGCTCTGCAACCGCTGCGGCTCCTGCCTCACGCTGGCCTGCCCGGCCCTCTCCGACGGGGAGGAGGCGACGGTGGTGGACCCGGCCGCCTGCACGGGGTGCAGCCGCTGCGCGCCACTCTGCCGGTCCCGCGCACTCGGCGCGCCCCGGCCGGTGTAGTCTCCCCGGCCATGCCCGCCCTGCCCCGCTTCTCCGCCTTCACCGACGGCTCGTCCCTCGTGAACCCGGGAGGGCCGGGCGGGACCGGCTTCGTGGTCCTCGACCGCGGGACCATGGCCATCCGATTCGGCGGTACACGCTGGGTGAATGACGGCCCGGCCGGCGTGACCAACAACCGCATGGAGCTGCGGTCCGTGCTGGACGCCCTCGAGGGGATCCCCGGCGGCGAGGCGGTCGAGCTGACCTCCGATTCGCGGTACGTCATCGACGCGCTGACGAGGTGGATCGCGGGGTGGCGCCGCAAGGGCTGGCGAACCTCCACCGGCGGCCCGGTCCTGAACCGGGACCTCATCGAGGCCATCGACGCCAGGCAGGCGGAGCTCCGCGTCCGATACTCCTGGGTGCGCGGCCACGTCGGGCACCCGGTGAACGAGATCTGCGACGCGCTGGCCTCGTCGGCCGCGCGCAGGCAGCCCGGGCCGGCGGCGGGCGCCGTGGTCGCCGCGCTGCGCGCGCAGGGGCTCCTGGGAGCGTCGGACGAGCCGCGCGTGGCGGAAGCGGGCTTCGGGTCGCCTCGTCCCGCCGCCGCGGCGCCGGGGCGGAGTCAGCTCTCGCTGGATCTCTGAGGGGCGGCCGGGTCGCCCCAGCCGGCCGGGACCTCCACCGCCACCACCTCGGCGCGGGCCACCGCGCGTCCGTCGGAGCGCATGGTGCACTCCACGATGCGCTTCCTGCCGCTGGCCTCGCGCACGCGGGCCCGCAGCTCCACGGGGCGGTCGATGGGGGTGGGGGCCAGGTAGTCGATGCGGAGCGACGCGGTCACGCACCAGCGGTGCGGCTCACTGCCGATGGCCTGCCCGGCCGCGCGGTATGCGTCGGCGATGGCCGTGCAGACCGAGTGGCAGTCGATGACCGCGGCGATGATGCCGCCGTAGAGGACGGTGGTCGGCCCGGCCATGTGGTCGGGCGAGGGCTCGAAGGTGCAGACCACCTCGTCCCCCTCCACGAAGCTCTTGATCCGGAGCCCGCGCGGGTTCAGCGTCCCGCAGCCGAAGCAGTGGTTGTGCGGGAGCAGGTCCTGGATGGCGACGGGAACGGGCACCGCTCACCCCTCGGCCGGCGCGGCCGGCAGCTCCATGCGGAAGGTGGAGCCCCTTCCCGGCGTGCTCGTGACCGAGAGCGTGCCGCCGTGGGCGGTCACGATGGCGTGGCAGATGGCCAGGCCGAGCCCCATCCCCCGCCCTTCGCCGGTCGGACGGGTGGTGAAGAAGGGCTCGAAGATCCGCTCCAGCAGGTCGGGCGGGATGCCCTTGCCGTCGTCGATCACCTCGAGCCGCGACATGCCCGGCTCCCCCGCCCCCGTGCGGACGACGACGAGCCCGCGCCTGCCCGGGGGGATGGCCTTGGCCGCGTTGGTGACCAGGTTGACCACCACCTGCTCGAGCTGGCCGATCGAGGCGACCACATCGGGAGCACCACCGTCCTCCACCTGGACCACCGCGCTCCGCGCCACCGATGCGGGTACCCAGCGCAGCGCCTCGGCCACCACCTCGCCGAGCCGGATCCGCGTGCGGCGCGGGTCGGGCCGGCCGAAGGTGCTCAGGTTCTTCACGACCCGTGCGATGCGCAGCCCGCCCTCCTGGGCTTCCTCGAGGGCCTCGACGGCGTCGCCGAGGATGCGGGCCTCGGCCAGCCGGTCGATGGCCTCGCTCCCCTCGAGCCGCTCCCTCAGCTCGCGGACGATCTCGAGCGCCAGCCCCTGGTCGGCCATCTCCGCCGCCAGCGGGTTGTTGACCTCGTGGGCCACCCCGGCGACCAGCGTCCCCATGGCGGCGAGGCGGGAGGCCATGGCCACCTGGGCCTGGAGGGCCCGGGCCTCGGTCACGTCCACGAAGGTGACGAGCAGGTTCTCCCCGACCGGGACCCCGGAGATGAGCATGGTGCGGACGGCCCCGGCCTTCGTGGTGACCCGGTACTCCGCCGGGGTGACCTCCCCCCTCGTGGCCCCCGCGTTGCGGGTCGCAGCGGCCCAGCGCTCGGTCACTTCGCGGCGGTAGGCCTCGTCGGGATATGCGCGCGGGAACCAGTGACCCAGGGTGGGGATGTCCTCCAGCGTGTAGCCCAGAACCTGGGTGAAGCGGTCGTTGATGTTGACGATCCGTCCGTCCGGGCCGTTGAGGGCCAGCGGGATGGGGAGAAAGCGGACCAGCGTCCGGAAGTGCTCCTCGCTGGCCTTGAGGGCGGCCTCGCGCCGCATCTGCTCGGTCACGTCCCGCACCACCGACACGGCGCCGATGCTCCTGCCGTCCCGGTCCTTCACCGGCGCCGAGGAGACCATCCGGGTGCGCAGCTCGCCGGTGGCCGGGGTGCGGACGATCTCCTCCTGGTCGATCACCACCTCCCCGCGCAGGGCACGGAGGGGCGGGGCCTCCTCGACCGGGCGCGGGGACCCGTCCGCCCGGAACACCTCCAGCGACCGGGCCAGCTCCTCGACGGAGACGCCGCTCGCCGAGACCATCCCGAACTCGGTGAGACCCGCCGGGTTCGCCAGCGCGAAGCGCCCCTTGGTGTCCGCGAACCAGACCTCGTCGTGGATGCTCGCGAGGAGCGCCGAGAGCAGCTCCTTCTCCCCCTGCACCTGCTCATGCACGGACCGGGTGGTGGCCTCGGCCTGCTTGCGCTCGGTGATGTCCCGGACGATGGCCCACATGGCCGAAGGGCGGCCGCCCTCGCGGACGAGGAAGGTCCGGAGCTCGACCGGGAAGATCGACCCGTCCTTGCGAACGTACTCCTTCTCGTAGACCTCCGAGTAGCCGCGCGGGAGGACCTGCTCGGCCACGATCCGCGCCTCCTCCGCGTGCCAGCGCTGCGGCGTGAGCTCGGGGTAGGTCTTCGTCCCCAGCTCTTCGGCCGTGTAGCCGAGCATCTTCCGGGAGGTCTCGTTCGACTCGAGGACGAGGCCAGCCATGTCCACCACCACGAGCCCGTCCATCATGCTGTCGAAGAGGCCGCGGTATTTGGCCTCGGAGAACGCCAGCGCCTCCTCGGAGCGCTTTCGCGCCACGATGTCCCAGGCCAGGTCGGCGAGCGCGGCGACGTCGGCGACGTCCTCCTCGTCGTAGGCCGAAGGCTTGTTCCCCACGCCGAGGACGGCCCGGGCCCGGCCGGCGCGGAGAACCGGCACGGTGAGCTCGCGGGCGACCGGCGCGTGCCCCTCCGGCAACCCCTTCCGCCCGGGCACGGAGGGGTAGTCGTCGTGGACGACCGCCTTGCCGGTCCGGACGCAGTCGGCCCACACCCCGGCCCGGTCGATCGGGTAGTGGGAACCAGCCCCCTCGGCGCTGCACATCCGAGCCACCGTGTTGGTGGACCAGGCCTGCAGCCACAGGGTCTTCTGGTCGTCCTCGACGAAGTGGAAGAAGCCGATATGGCTTCCGGTGAGCTCCTCCGCCAGGTCCAGCGTGGCGGTGAGGAGGTCCTTCAGCGTCGAGCCGGCGGCCTCGAGATCAAGGAGGCGCAGACGGGCGCCATCGACGCGCTCGCGGCGCGTTCGAGGCTCGGGGGAGGACACCGGGCAATCGTACCGCCGGTGGAGCTACGAACAAAAGAAGCCCGGCCCTTTCGGACCGGGCTCCGGAGCCGATGTTGAAGTGGCTCAGACGGGGCGGACGTTCGCCGCCTGCAGGCCCTTGGGGCCCTTGGTCACTTCGAACTCCACCTTCTGGCCCTCGGCCAGGGTGCGGAACCCGTTGGCCTGGATGGCGGTGTGGTGGCAGAAAACGTCCTCGCCCCCGCCGTCCTGGGTGATGAATCCGAAGCCCTTCGCGTCGTTGAACCACTTCACGGTACCGGTAGCCATTTCGTTTTGCTCTTTTCGATTTGCTGGCGGCAAGACGCCGCCTGGCCCCTCCAGTTCGAGGAGGGAGCGTGGGATCTAACCCGGATGGTGTCCCGTGTCGAGTCCCGCCCCATCCGGAGGGTGCCGGGGGGCCTCCCCCTAGAGGAACCCGAGCCGCGGGTAGCTCCCGTCGAGCAGCGCGTCGGTGGCGCCCGCCGACTGGCCGAGCCAACCCTGCAGGAGCGTGGCGTAGAGGCTCCGGTAGTCCACGGTGAACACCATGTTCTTGTTCCGGTCGAGGGTCACGAGATCAGGGTAGTTCCCGTGGAATCCGCCCCGGACGCCGTTTCCGACCGCGAAGGAGAGCCCGGCAGTGCCGTGGTCGGTCCCGCCGTCGTTCTCCGGCACGCGCCGGCCGAACTCGCTCCAGCCCACGACGATGGTGCGGTCCTGGGCGTTGCCCTCCGAGGTGGTGATCGAGGAGAGGTCGTTCCAGAAGGCCTGGACGGCGCCGCCGAGCGTCCGGAGGAGGTTGGGGTGGTCCACGGCCTGGTTGCTGTGGGTGTCCCAGCCGCCCAGGCGGGTGAAGTAGACCTGCCCCGGCAGCCCGTTCGCGATCATCTGCGCCACGAGCTTGAGCTGGTTGCCGAGCCCGGAGGAGAGGCTCGATCCGTCGAGCCGCTTCACGGGGTACTCCGCGTCGCCCGGGTAGGGCACGGTCGGTGTGCGGGCGGTGAGCGCGCCGTCGGTCCCGAAGCCGTTCTGTGCGTCGAAGAAGAGCTTCGCCACCTTCGCGGCGGCCGAGTACCCGGGGCCGGAGGCCGGGTCGGTCGAGGTCGATCCAGCGGCGACGCCGTACGCCTTCTCGAGGAGCGCGGTGTCGAAGGGCGCACCGATCCGGTTGGAACGCAGCCACGCCGGGTAGACGTAGCCGCTCGGCCCGGTGATGGAGACGAAGCTCCGCGACCCTCCGCGCAGCATGACGGGGAGGTCGCCCGTGACCGTGATCCCCCGCAGCACGTCGCCAGCCGGATCGAAGGCCAGGTCGGCGTGGCGGCCGAGCCAGCCGGTGCCGTCCGGCATCGCCGAACCCTGGCCCCAGAGGTCGGCGGAGACGAAATGGGAGAGGTTCGGGTTGTTCATCCCGATCCCCGGGATCCAGGCCACGCGTCCGCGCGCGTGCAGGTCGGCCATGCCGGTGAAGTCCGGGTGGAGACCCACGCCTCCCCCCAGGTCCACGAGGGACGAGGTCGGGATGGCCAGCGTCGGCCGTGCGGCCTCGTAGGCAGCGCGGTTTGGTCCGGAGAGGGGCGGCAGCATGCTCAGCCAGTCGTTGCCGCCGTCGAGGAAGAGGAGGACCAGGATCGGCTTCTTCGAGGGCGGGGTCGGGGGCGTGCCGCCGTCGCCGGCGCTCGTGCCCGCGCTCCCGCAGCCGGAGGCCAGCAGGGCGCCGCCCGCCCCGAGCCCCTGGAGGAACCTGCGCCGCGTGATCGCCGCCATGGTTCTCTCCTAGTGAAGCTGCCCGGACGGGGAGCAGAGGACGAGGTAGGCCAGCTCGCGCGCCCGGAGCTGGCTGGCCGCGTCCCAGGTGAAGGCGGCCGGCCAGAGCGCCAGGAGCCAGGCGTCGGAGACCTGGGTCGGGATCGGGGCAGGCTGCAGCAGCGCCACCAGCCGGGCCAGGACGTCGACCGGAGAGGCCGGCGCCACCGGGAACCAGCGCGCCACGTCGGTGGGGAAGAGCAGGGAGTCGCTTCCACCGGCCGCCTGGCCGGAGCCCAGTGCCACGGCGGCCGCCTGACGGGTCCGGTACCGGATGGAGTTGGTGTTCAGCCAGGCCACGTCCTCCTTCCAGCCGTTCGGTCCCGGCGGGTCGAGCAGCTTCATGCCGGCCTGGTCGAAGCTCGAGACCACATTCGTCCAGGCCGGAAACGAGGGCTTCGCTCCGTCGGCCGCGGCCAGCGGCGGCGTGAGGGCCCGCGCGGCCCGGACGATCCAGGAGACCGGCCCCTCGACGAGCGCGAAGCGGTGGGCCGGGTCGAGGAAGTACCGCGACCCGAGAAGCGTCTTCATCACCACGCGCAGGTCGAAGGAGGAGGCCTGGATCATGGCCGCCACGTCGGCGAGGTCGCCCGACCCGAAGCGCGGCGTGACGAAGTGGAGCAGCAGACGGGAGGCCAGGAAGCGGGCGCACTGGGGCGCGCGGGACTGCAGGATGGAGCGGAGGACGTCCTCGCCCGGAACCATTCCACCGGGCGGGGTGGCCACGTCGAAGGTCCGGTCGAGGAAGGTCACGGTCCCGGTGGCGTGCATCCTCGGCAGGTTGGCCGGCCGCCCCATCCACCATGTGGAAGCGCCCACGATGGCCGAGCCGTCGTAGAGCCGGAAGGTGGCGTCGGCGGCCACCTTGCGCGTGGGGTTGGTCGGGTCGAGGACCACGGAGGCATCGGGGACGACGAAGCTCCAGCCCGAGAGCGCCCGGGCCAGCTGGGTGATGTCGGCCTGGGTGTACCCGTTGTCCGCGCCCAGGCTGTAGAGCTCCATCACCTCGCGCGCGTAGTTCTCGTTCGCGACGCTGGTTCCCGACGCGTTGTTGTGAACGGAGTCGAGCCACACCGCCATGGCGGGGTCCTTCGAGACCGCCACGAGCAGGTCGTCGAAGCGCGAAAGCCCCAGGCTCCGGAACAGGTCGTACTGCTTCAGCATCAGGGCGACGCCGTTCACCTTGTGGAAACCGGTCGCGAAGAGGTTCGACCAGAAGAGGGCCATCCGCTCCCCGAAGGCGTGGGGCTCGTACTGCATCCGGAAGGCGAGGCTGGCCTGGGCGCGACCCAGGCTGTTGCGCCAGGCGTGCTGCCCCTCCACGAGGAACGGGTGCGGCGCGGGGACGAGGGGCACGTCCACCGCCCCCGCGACGCTGGCGTTCGCGCTGCGCTTCGGCTCGTCCACGACGTCGGCCCGGGTCGCCAGCACGTCCAGGAAGAGGGTGCGGTCGAGGCCGGCTCCATCCACCCAGTCGGCCACCGCCGCGGCGGGCGGGTGGGCTGCGAGCGTGGCGGCCTCCTCCGGCGAGATGCCGAAGCCGGCGCGCCGTCCGAGGTGCGCGGCGTCGTCGGCGGTCCAGGAGGTGGCGGGGGTGAGGTCGGCCATGGAGCTTCCTAGAAGGGCGCGCCGTCGGCGATCCAGGCGAGCAGGACGTCGAGGGTCGGCTGGCAGAGGTTGGGGCGCCCGAGCGGCATCCTCGCGCCGTAGCCGGCGCCGCCCGGCTGGTCCTGGGTGACCTTGGCGAGGAGCCAGGAGTGGGCGGCATCGCCGGGCGCGATGCGCTGGAAGCCCGGCGGGGCGTTTGCCGGAGTGGCGCCCACCAGGTCGGCGTGGACGTCCCGAGCGGTCCGGGAGAGCGAGGTGGAGTAGTCCACGTGGCCGGTCGCCGTCGGGCCTCCGTGGCAGGTCGTGGTCGCAGCTCCGCAGCTGGGCTGGATGGCCGGGAGGATGTCGGTGGCGAAGGTGGGGTGGGCCGGGGCGACCGCGATCGGGCAGGTGGTCGAGGGGGCAGGCTCCGGGGCCGAGCCCCCGCAAGCCGCCGCGAGGAGGAGGGCCGGCGCGGGGATCCAAAACCACCTGGAGCGGTCCATGACCCCTGAAGGCCTAGCACGGGGCTCGGGGGACCGTCGATGTGGGACCGGGGCGCACCCCGGCCCGGCGCTACTGCGCCGGGGCCAGGATCGCCAGCATGGCGTCCACGTCCACGATCTTGTCGCGTGGGGCCCCGCGCCTGGCTCCGCGCGCCACTTCCACGTCGTCGAGCTGCTTCCAGTCCTGGAAGGAGACCAGCTTCACGCCCCGCTCGCGCAGGAGCGCGTCGACGGCCTCGCGCGGCGGCAGCGCGCGGGCCTCGAGCCCGGCGCCGTCGGCGACCATGTGGGCGACCACCTGCGCGGAGGCACGCTTGTGCTCACCGATGAGCCCCTGCGGGCCGCTGCGCGCCCAGCCCACCACGTACTCGGCCGGGATCACGGCGCGCGTGGCGGCATCCACCACGCGCCCGTCCACATTGGCGACGATCTTCGCCTTCTCGTCGTATGGGACGCCTTCGATGCGCTGGGCAGCGAATCCCACCGCCGGGAGCACCATCCCCACGTCGAGCTGCTCGACCTGGCCGGTTCCGACCGCGGCGAAGGCGCCGTCGGGGCGCGACTCCAGACGGTTCCGCTCGAGCTTCAGCCCGGCCACCCCGCCCGCGCCGTCGGCCACCACCTCCACCGGCGAGACCAGGAAGCGCAGGTGGATCTTCTTGCGGTCCGGGTGGGGGGCGCGGGCGGCGTAGGCGCGGAGCAGCCCGAGGTTTCCCTTGTGGGCCTCCTCGCCGACCAGGGCCCCCTCGGCGAGATCGGCCGGGTCCACCACGACGTCGGCGTCCTCCATCTCCCCCAGCTCCTCCAGTTCACCAGAGGTGAATGCTGCCTGGGCCGGGCCGCGCCGCCCCAGGACGAAGACCTCGCGCACCTTGCTGTGGACCAGCGCCTCGAGCGCGTGCCCGGCGATGTCGGTCTTCTCCAGCTCGGCGCGGGAGCGGAGCAGGATGCGCGCCACGTCGAGCGCGACGTTGCCGTTGCCCACCACGGCGACCCGGGGCGCCGACAGGTCGATCTTCGCGTTCCGGTAGTCGGGGTGCCCGTTGTACCAGCCGACGAAGACGCTGGCCGGCGTGCAGCGGGTGATGCCCTCGCCGGGGATGCCGAGCCGGCGGTCCCCCTCGTTCCCGGTGGCGAAGACGACCTGGTGGTAGTGGCGGTGAAGCTCCTCCACCGTCAGGTCGCGCCCGAGCTGGACGTTTCCGAGGAACCGGAACGTGGGCCGGCCCGCCGTACCCGCGAAGACCCGGGCCACCGACTTGATCTTCTGGTGGTCGGGAGCCACGCCTCCGCGGACCAGCCCGTAGGGCGTGGGGAGGCGATCGAACACGTCCACCTCGACGGGGGTGTCGGTGCGCTTCAGGAGCGCCTCAGCTGCGTAGAAGCCTGCCGGGCCGGAACCGATGATGGCGATGCGCATGAGAAAACTCCAACCGTATCGAGGGGTTCAACGATACATCCTAACGCGACTCCCTCCGCCTGCCCGGGAAACCCGTTCGGAGTTCCCCCGACCGTGCGACTGGACGCGATGCGTTGAAACGCGCTCACTCTGGATCAAATGAAGGGCATCGACGCCACCCGGATCTTGCCCGCGATCCTGGCAGGAGTCGTCGCGATCTCGGGTTGCGGGGGGACCGCGCCCGGACCTGCGCCCGCCGCCTGCGAGGGACTCGTCCTGCGCGGTGCCTGCTGGGTGGCGGAGGAAGGGATGACCCTGTCGGTGGAGCGCATCGCCCGCGTCGTCGCCCGGGCCGAGGCCTACTGGGGCTATCCGCCCGCCTCCCTCAACGGCTGGCGGATCGAGTTCCGGCGCGACCGGGTCGTCGTGGACGGCGCGCTCTTCGACGGCTACTGCTGGCCCGGGGAGCGCCTCGTGGTGGCGACGCCGTTCGCCCGCGACTGCTTCGAGCGCTCGGCGATCTTCCACGAGCTGGGGCACGTCTGGGGCTTCGGCGAAGGGGACCCGCGCATGTCCGACACGTGGCAGCTCGTCCAGGCGGCCATGGAGGCCTCCCGGTGGGGGGGCTGCGACCCCGACGAGGACGACGACTAGGCCGGATTCACCCAGCGCCACACCAGGAAGGCGAGGACGGGCAGGATCCCCGCCATCGGGCGCGGGCCGCTCAATCCGTGATAACCGTTTCCAGGTGACCCGGGCCGGAGGCAAGGGGCTTCGCGTGCGAGCCCCGCAGGATCTCGTGGCGGGCCTCGCGCTCGTGGGGGTGGCGCTCCTCGCGCTCTGGGCGGCGCGCGCGCTCCCGGGCGGGCGGCTCGGAGCACCCGGTCCCGGCCTCCTGCCGCGCGCCATGGCGACCGGCCTCGGCCTCACCGGCGCCGCCCTGGCGGTCCTCTCCTTCCTGAAGGCCGGCGAGCCGCTGGGGCGCTGGCCCTGGCGCGGGCCGATCCTCGTGCTGCTGGCGGTGGCCGGATTCGCCCTCACGATCCGCACACCGGGGCTGCTCGTGGCCGGGCCGCTCGTGGTGCTGGTGGGCGGGGCCGCCTCGCCCGAGTCACGCCCGCGGGAACTCCTGATCTTCGCGGTGGTCATCACGCTGGCCTGCGCAGGCCTCTTCCGCTACGCGCTCCACCTCCCCATCCCCGTGCTGGTGATCCCGGGCGTGGTGACGCTGTGAGATTCGCCCCGCCGTGACCGACCTGCTCGCCAACCTGACGCTGGGCTTCGGGGTGGCGCTGTCGCTCCAGAACGCCGGGCTCGCCCTGGTGGGCTGCCTGGTGGGGACGCTCATCGGCGTGCTGCCGGGCGTGGGACCCATCGCCACCATCACCATGCTGCTCCCCATCACCTTCGGCCTGCCGCCGGTGGGGGCGCTCATCCTGCTGGCCGGCATCTACTACGGAGCGCAGTACGGCGGCTCCACCACCGCCATCCTGGTGAACATCCCGGGCGAGGTGACCTCGGTGGTCACCACGCTCGACGGCCACCAGATGGCGAAGCAGGGACGGGCCGGGGCCGCGCTGGGGGTGGCGGCGCTGGGTTCCTTCTTCGCCGGGTGCCTGGCCACGCTGGTGGTGGCGGGGCTCGCGGTTCCGCTCACCCGGCTGGCGATGGTCTTCGGTCCGGCCGAGTACGCGGCCTTGATGACCGCCGGCCTGGCCTTCGCGGTGGTGCTGGCGCGCGGGTCGGTGCTGAAGTCGATCGCCATGATCTTCCTGGGGCTGCTCCTCGCCACGGTGGGAACGGACCTCGACACCGGCGTCGAGCGGATGACCTTCGGCCTGCCGGCCCTGGCCGACGGCCTGGAGTTCGCGGTGCTGGCCATGGGGCTCTTCGGCTTCGCCGAGGTGCTCCGGAATCTGGAGTCCACGGAGGCGCGCGACCTGGTGCGCGCACCCATCGGAAGGATCTGGCCCACCCGCCAGGAGCTTCGCCAGTCGGCCGGCCCGGTGGCCCGAGGCAGCCTGCTGGGCGCGGTGCTCGGCATCCTCCCCGGCAACGGCGCGGTGCTCGGCCCCTTCGCCTCCTACGCGCTGGAGAAGCGGCTGGCGAAGGACCCTTCCCGGTTCGGCCGCGGCGCCATCGAGGGGGTGGCGGGGCCGGAGGCGGCCAACAACGCCGGGGCCCAGACCTCCTTCATCCCGCTGCTCACCCTGGGGATCCCGCCCAACGCGGTGATGGCGCTCATGGTCGGGGCCATGACCATCCACGGGATCGTGCCCGGCCCGCTGGTGATGTCCCGGAACCCGGCGCTCTTCTGGGGGCTCATCGCCAGCATGTGGATCGGCAACCTCATGCTGCTCGTCATCAACCTGCCGCTCGTCGGCCTGTGGGTGCGCCTGCTGCGCGTCCCCTACCGGTTGATGTTCCCGGCCATCCTCCTCTTCTGCTGCATCGGCATCTACTCGGTGAACAACTCGCCCTCCGACGTGATGCTCACCGCCGGGTGCGCGCTGCTCGGCTACGGCGCGGGAAAGGTCGGACTCGAGGGAGCCCCGCTCCTGCTCGGCCTGGTGCTGGGCCGGCTCTTCGAGGAGAACCTGCGCCGCGCGCTGGCCATCGCGCGCGGCGATCCCTGGGCCATCCTCCAGCGCCCCATCACCGCAGGGCTGGTGATCGCCGCGCTCCTGGTTCTCTCCGCCGCCATCCTGCCCGCGGTTCGCCGCGGCCGGCGGGAGGTCTTCACCGAGTGACCCCCGCCCTACACGAAAGGAACGCCCGATGAGACTCCTCACCGCACTCGCAGCCTGCCTGGCCCTCGCGCTCCCCGCCGCCCCGGCCCACGCCGCCTACCCGGAGCGCAACATCACCATGCTGGTCCCCTTCGCCGCCGGCGGCCCCACCGACGTGGTGGCGCGCATCGTGGCCGAGCACATGTCGCGGACGCTCGGGCAGCAGGTGATCATCGAGAACGTGGCCGGCGCCGGCGGGACCACCGGCATCGCCCGCGCCGCGCAGGCGGCTCCCGACGGCTACGCCATCATGATGGGGCACATGGGGACCCACGGCGCCGCGCCGGCGGTCTACCCCGGCCTGAAATACGACCCCACCAAGGACTTCGCGCCGGTGGGGCTGGCGGCCGGCACGCCCATCGTGATCGTGGCCCGCAAGAGCTTCCCGGCCAAGGACCTGAAGGAGTTCATGACCTACGCCAAGGCCAACGCGTCGAAGCTCAACGAGGCCCACGCCGGCGTGGGCTCGGTCTCCTTCACCACCTGCTCGCTCCTCAACTCCATCCTCGGGGTCACCCCCACCCGCGTCGCCTACCGGGGCACCGGGCCGGCGCTGAACGACCTGGTCTCCGGCCAGGTGGACTACATGTGCGATCAGATCGTGAACCTGGTGCCGCAGATCCAGGCCGGGACCATCAAGGCCTACGCCGTGGCCCTGCCGGCGCGCTCCCCGGCCATCCCGGAGGTTCCGACCACGAAGGAGGCCGGGCTTCCCGAGTTCCAGGTCACCGCCTGGAACGCCATCTTCGCGCCCAAGGGCACGCCGCCCGAGGTCGTGGCCACGCTGAACGGGGCGCTCATCAAGGCGCTCGAGGATCCGGCCACCAAGAAGCGGCTCCTCGACCTGGGCGCCGACCTCTCCGACACCGCATCGCGCACCCCCCAGGGGCTGCAGAAACTGGTGGAGAGCGAGGTGGCGCGCTGGAACAAGGTCCTCAAGGGCGCCGGGCAGGTCACGCAGTAGGAGACCTTGACCGGGACGATCCCCCGGGCCGGGCCACGGGGGATCCTCACCCAGCCGATCGGGGCGGCGCCCGCGGCTACTTGTAGTAGCCGACCGCGCAGACCTGATCGCCGACCTTGGTGACGAAGCTCACCTTCTGGACGGGCTCGGTCGTTCCGGGGCGAGGCCACATGTAGGAGACCTCGCCGATCTTCCCCTGCTGCGCGGTCTTGTAGATCTCCTCGCCGAGGGCCTTGCCGGACTTGTCCTTCAGGTCCTTCAGGCTCTTGCCGACGAGGGAGGGGTGGGCGGTGAACATGCCGTCCGGGCCGCCGCAGAACGGATAGAGGTCACGGTCCTTGAAGCCTCCTTCGCCCTTGGTGAACATGGAGAGCGCGGTGGCCTGGTTGGCCTTCAGGGCGACCATGGCCTTCTCCAGCATCGCCTTGGCCTCGGCGGAGGTGCCGAAGTCGGCGGCGAGGGCGGAGGTTGCGAGGGCCAGCGAGAGAACGGCGAGACAACGGACGACCAGCTTGCGGATCATGACGGCCTCCTCGACTACCTTGGTGGGTTGTCCCCTCCCACTTCGGGCTTCGGATAGTCGGTGAAGGGGGGCCAGGAGTGCAAGAGGGCGGCACTCGGCGAGGTGCGACGATAAGCCGCAGCGCGATCGCTTTCGCAGCAGCCCTCCTCGCCGTAAAAGAGGATTCGTTCTGTCCACTTTGCCCAGGGAGGCAACCCAAAGATGAACCGGATCTCGATCGCAGCACTCGCGACCATCGCCACGCTGTCCACCGCCTGTGGAAGCAGCACCGACACGGATCCCCAGCCGGTCACCATCGACTTCAAGGCGCTGGTGGGCAACCAGGCGTTCAGCTGCGCCGACACCGCGGGCTACGCCATCGGGACCGGGACGCTCCCCTGGATCCCGAAGGACTTCCGTTTCTACGTCTCCAACGTCCGGCTGGTGGACGCGAGCGGCGCCGAGGCGCCGGTCACCCTCGATTCCAGCTTCTGGCAGGGCTACGGCATCGCGCTGCTCGACTTCGAGAACGGGACCGGGAACTGCACGGGGGGCACGCTCGAGATGAACACCTCCGTCATCGGCACCGCCAATCCCGGGACCTACGTGGGCCTCAAGTTCGACGTGGGCGTCCCCACGGCGTCGAACCACCTGAACTACCAGGCGGCCAACCCGCCGCTCTCCAACTCGGCGATGTACTGGAGCTGGACCAGCGGCTACAAGTTCATCAAGGTTGACGGGCTCATCAACCGCGCGACTCCCTTCACCTTCAACTTCCACCTGGGCTCGACCGGCTGCACGCTCGCGACCCCTGGCGACTTCTCGACCGCCTTCTGCACGACGCTCAACGTTCCCTCGGCGACCTTCACCCCCTTCAACGCCAGCACCCAGGCGGTGGCGCTCGACCTCGCGCTGCTCTTCGCGGCCACCAACTTCGACACCGCCGACGGCGGCGGAGCCCCCGGCTGCATGTCGGGCCCGACCGATCCCGAGTGCGCTCCGATCTTCCCGACGCTCGGGCTCCCCTTCGGCGCCACTCCGGCCGGCACGCAGACCGCCTTCCGCGTGGTCGCGAAGTAGCAGGATGCCCGGGACGCCATGCGTATCCGACTCGGACTCTCCACCGTCGTCGTCGCGCTCGTCGCGGCCTGCGGCGGTGGGGGGCCAGTCCGGACCACGTGGCCGGATACACCTGGGATCCTCCCGCGGGATTTCCCACGCCGGCAGATCCCGGCCAACAACCCGATGAGCGCCGTGAAGGTGGAGCTGGGGCGCCGCCTCTTCTACGACACGCGGCTCTCGGGCAACCAGACCTTCTCCTGCGCCAGCTGCCACCTGCAGGAGCTCGCCTTCACCGACGGCCGGGCAGGGGGCTGGGCTCGACCGGGATGCTGCACCCCCGCGGGCCGCAGCCGCTCGCCAACCTCGCCTGCTTCCGCGCCTTCACCTGGGCCAACTCGGTCGTTCCCGACCTGGAGGTCCAGGCGCTCGTCCCCATGACGGGGAGCGACCCGGTGGAACTCGGCATCGCGGCATGGACGTGGACGGTGGCCGCGCGCCTCGGGCCGACCCGGCGTACCCCGCGCTCTTCCGCGCCTCCTTCCCGGAGGAGGTGGAGCTCTTCACCTTCCCGAACATCGCCAAGGCCATCGCCGCCTTCGAGCGGACGCTCATCTCGGGGAACTCGCCCTACGACCGGCACCAGCGCGGCGACGCCACGGCGCTCTCCGCTTCGGCGCGCCGGGGCGCGGACCTCTTCTTCTCGTCCCGGCTGGCCTGCGCAGAGTGCCACTCCGGCTTCGCCTTCACCGACGCCGCAGCGGCGCCGGGTGACGTCCGGGAATCCCTTCCCGTTCCACAACATCGGCCTCTACGACGTGGACGGGCGCGGCTGCGTACCCGGCCGGCGGGACCGGCCTCGAGGCGCTCACCGCCCGGCCCGAGGACATGGGCAAGTTCCGCACCCCACCCCTGCGCAACGTGGCGGTGACCGCCCCGTTCATGCACGACGGCAGCGTCGCCACCCTGTCCGAGGTGATCGACCTCTTCGCCGCCGGCGGACGGGCGCGGATGGAGAACGGGGCGCCGAGCCCGCTCCAGAGCCCGCTGGTCGGGGGATTCGCCATCACCCCCGGTGAGAAGGCCGACCTCCTGGCCTTCCTGGAGGCGCTGACCGACGAGGCGTTCCTCCGGGATCCCCGCTTCTCGGATCCCTTCGCGAACCGGTAGCGGTCCGGCCCGCCCTACCGCCGCGTGGTGACCTGGGAGACCGGGCGACCGCCCATGGTCCCGATGGTCCCGTATCCCGCCTCCGACGTCCCGGTCATGCAGGTCGCCCCCATCATGCCGCCGGGGGCGCAGTCCGCGTAGGCCATCTTGTCGATCTGCCCCTGGGTGGGGACCGCCGCCGGATCGGCCGCGTTGACGAAGATCATCGCGTAGGCGTTTCCGGGGTTCGCGCCCGGATAGTTGAAGTGGAGCCCCGAGCCGGAGCCAGGCGCCCAGCCGTCGGTGCCGCCGAACTTCGGGTCGGTGGCCAGCGTGTCGGTCCCGTCGAGCCGGAAGGTGGTGACCAGCCATCCCTCCGCGCCGTCCAGCACGACGGGGCGCGCGGACAGCTGGTTGCCGAGGGTCACCCAGGTCATGGTGTCGTCCGGGAAGCCGATCGGGCCGCCGGTCATGGACTCGCTCAGCTCGCCCCGCAGCGCGGAGACGACGCCCGAGCTGGCGTCGTACGTGAACGTCCCGATGAAGATGGAATCGTTGGGCTGGGTGTCCGGCTCCCGGAAGGTGGCGACCACGTCGTAGAGGGTGACGATCTCCCCCGGTGCGGAGGGTGGGCTCGTCCCGGCGGCGTTGGTCGCGGCCACGGAGAGCCGGTACCCGGCGCAGGAGGAGGGGCAGGTGACGGTGACCGGCGTGGTCGCGCCGGTCGCCGACAGGCCCGCAGGGGTGGAGGAGACGACGTAGCCGGTGATGGGGCTGCCGCCGGCCTGGACCGCTCCGATGCGGACCGTCACGGAGGCCGGACCGGTCGCCGTGGCGGCGGCGCCGGACGGCGCGCCGGGGGGCGTCACCCCTGAAGGAACGGCGACGGCGATGGCCTGGGACGCCGTGACCTCTCCGGCGCTGGCGACGATCGTGCAGTCGCCCGGGGAGAGGGCGGTGAGGAGCCCGGTGGCGGCGTCGACGAAGCAGACCGCCGGGGTGGCGCTGACGTAGGCGACGGCGAGGCCGGTGCTCTCGACGGCGGTGACGGTCGCCAGGTCGTACACGCTCGGTGATGGAGCGGGCCCGAAGGTGATCACGCCCCGGAAGGTGAAGGTGACGTCCTGGGTGGCCGAAGGGGCCGCGGCGTACTGCGCGTCCCCGGACTGGCTCGCGGCGACGGTGCAGGTGCCGGACGCGGTGGCGGTCACGACTCCGGTGACCGCGTCGGCGGAGCAGAGGGAGGGGGTCCGGCTGCCGTAGCGGACCGGGAGGCCAGAGCTGGCCGTGGCCGACACGGTCACGGAGGGCTGGTTGGGCGCGGGCGAGGGCGCGGGGGCGAAGGTGATGGTCTGCGGGCGCGCCTCGATCCGGGGACCCTCGTCGCACCCGAGGAGCGCCGAGGCCGCCAGCACGGCCAGGGAGGCCAGGATCGGGTCGCGGGCGGGCTTCGTGGAGGTGTGCATGCCTGTTCTCGGGATCGGGCGGCTCAGAAGGAGAGGTTCAAGGCCACGTTGAACGACCGCGCCGCGCCGGGGACGGCGACGCCCCAGGGGATGCCGGTTGTGCTCATCGAGGGGCCCTGGCCGACGTAGGCCCCTCCCAGCGGGTTCGCGTAGAGCCGGTCGAGCAGGTTCTCGATGCCGACGTCCACCCGGATGAACCGCCACTCGTAGCTGCTGCGCAGGTTGAGCACGAAGTAGGCGCCGGTCGGGATCTCGTTCCGGACCTGGGACAGGTGGGCCTTGGCCGCGACCGCCAGGAATTCCGCGGTGGTGGTCCAGGTGCCCAGCTGGTGGACCAGCGAGAGCAACCCGTTCAGCGGCATGACGTTGAACAGGCCGTCACCCGTGGTGAGGTTGTCGCCCCGGACCCAGCCCAGCGAGAGGTTGCCGGTGAGGCTGCCCCAGGAGCTCCCCTCGGCGAGCAGCAGCCGGGCCGACAGGTCGAGCCCGTAGAGGCGGGCAGCCTGGTTCACGTACTGGAGGATCACGAAGCCGTCCGTGGCGGTCACGTTCTCCGGGCTGCACTGGCCGAAGTCGCAGCGGCGCGCGTCCACGTAGTCGTGGACGTGGGTGTAGTAGGCGGTGGCCTTGACGCCCCAGCGCGCCCTGGCCTCGTCGTGCCAGTCTCCGGTTGCGCTCACGGTGTGGGCGACCTCGGGGTCGAGACCGATGAGCCCGACGTAGCCGTTGCCGTCCCCCAGCAAATTGTTCATGAGCGCCGCCATGGCGTTGGTGGACCAGGGATAGCGCTGGTAGAGGTTCGGGGAGCGGGACTTGCGCGCGTAGCCCCCCTCGTAGGTCTGCGTGGGGTCCGGCGTGTAGCGCGCCAGCGCCGAGAGATCGAGGAGGAGGTCGGTGCGCCGGCGCGGCGTGGCGTTGAACGCGGCTGCGTCGATCCCCCAGGCGGGAAGGGAGTCGTCGTAGCCCTGGACCGGTCCGGCGTCGGTGATGACCGTCTCGCTGCGGATGCCCACCTGGCCGAGCCAGGCATCGGTCCAGCGAGCCTCCCACTCGGCGTACGCGTCGTACCGCTGCCGCTGCCCGTAGTCCACGTTCCAGAAGGTGTTCGGCCCCATGTTGCCGCCCACCGGCGGCCAGAAGTCGTACAGCGTGTGGGACTGGTACTCCGCGCCCACCCGGAGCAGGTGCCGGTCGGTCAGGATCACGTTGGCCTTGAGGACCGCCCCCCGGGTCCGCGCCTCGGTGATCATCGGCATGCCGGTCCCGTAGGAGTAGCGGTCAGGTCCCATGTCCATCTCGTGCTGGGTGTCCTGGTAGCTGAGGCGCCCCTCGAGGTCGCCCCAGGCGAACGACCCCGTGTAGCGCAGCGCGCCCTGCCAGTTGTCGTTGCCGGTCATGTCCATGCGCTGGTTCGGGAACCCCTCGAACCCCACCTTCTGCTGGCCGGCCTCCAGCTGGAGGAGGTGCCCCTGGGTTCGAAGCGAAAGCCCCAGCGACCGCCGGACGGTGCCGTGATAGGCCGAGGAGCCGACCACGTCGCCCGGGATGGGTTGGCCTCCCTCCGTGCCAGGCGTGGCGGGCTTGAAGCTGCCCCCCGCCTTGAAGTTCTCCGACCGCGAGTCGGACTGCCCGAAGGTCAGGTTCACCCACTCCCCGGCGATGGTCGCCCGGAGGTTGTACCCGAAGCCGTTTCCGTTGCTGCGGTAGTACGAGCCCACCGTTCCACTGGCGAGGAACGGGTCGGTGGGAGTCGCGAACCGGGGCGGCGCGGACTTGACCTGGATCGAGCCTCCGATGCTGTCCCCACCCACGCTGACCGGGGTGATCCCGGAGAAGACGGTCACGCTCTCGATGCGGCTGGGGTCCGCGTAGGAGAGCGGCGAGTTCATGTGGTTGGGGCAGGCAGCCATCAGGTCGGCGCCGTCCACCTGGATGCGGAGCCGGTCGTCGGAGAGGCCGTGGATCGCCGGGAGGCTCGAGACGCCGCCCGCGCCGCTGAGGGTCACGCCGGGGACGCCGCGCAGCAGGTCGGCGGCGTCGCCCGTGGTGGACCTCCGGGCCGCCACGTCCGCCTTCCCGGGACCGGAGGAGCCGAGGCTCGCATCCGTGGACTCGACCTTCGGGTTGTCGATCACGACCTCGTCGAGGCGCACCTCGTCCTTCGGCTCGTCGTCCGCGAGGGCGAACAGCGGCACGAGGAGCAGCAGCGCGGGGAGGGGAATCGCCGGACGGATACGGTGCACCGGTCCCACCATACCCGGGAGGGACCCCCGTGGAGGTGCGGCCAAGTGTCGCAGGAGCTTCCCGCGGAAGACCTGGGCGACTGCGAACCCGCTGCATTCGCGCGCTCCCCGAGCCGGAGTGGACGGGAGGTTCGCGATGAAGCGCCTTCTCGTCGTCCTCGTGGCGCGCATGCTCCACCGGGGCAGCGGCAGGGCCGGCCCGTTCCTCGCGGTCAACTGCGGCGGGTTCACCGACGGCCTGCTGGCCAGCGAGCTCTTCCGTCACGGATGTACCGGATGCTCTGGTCGGCAGGCCTGGAACCGGCCCAGTTCCGCGGTCGGCCGGTACCCGGGAATACGCAGTAGGCTACTTCACGGCCTTCTTGGCGGCGTCGGCGGTGTCGTCGGCGGCCTTCTTCGACCAGTCCGACGTGTCGTCGGCCGCCTTCTTGGTTGCCTTCGACGTGTCGTCGGCGGCCTTCTTCGACCAGTCCGACGTGTCGTCGGCGGCCTTCTTCGACCAGTCCTTCGTGTCGTCGGCAGCCTTCTTCGACCAGTCCTTCGTGTCGTCGACCGCCTTCTTGACGTCGTCGGCAGAAGCGGGGCCGGCAAGGGCCAGGAAGGCAACGGCGCACAGCGCGCTCAGGATCTTCTTCATGGTCGATTCTCCAGCCCGTTCTGGACCAGTTGAGGGTGTGCTTCACTCCATCGTGCCGCCCTGGGTCCGGGGCAACGAGACTTTCGGGTCTACGGGCGCTCCTGTATGCGCGTCGCCGCGCTCCGACCCCGCGTGCACGGCCCGGCCCCCTCGAACCTCGTCAGCGCCACGAGGCCCTCGAAGTGAAGGAGGCGTGCCCTCATTCTGATGGGATGAGCCAGTTCCAGACGAGCGCGAAAGGGCTAAGCGCTCGCAAGTAGGGGATTTCGCCGGCGGCCCGGATGCTGCTCTCTCATGACGCCATGAGAACAGCCATGTCGCCAGGACACACCATGGAAGCCCGCAGCGCGCTCCCCGCCCACGTTCCCCAGAAGGGACTGGATCCGGCCGAGGTGGCTGCCCTCACCGCTGCCCTCGACGAGGTCCCGTCCTCGGCGTTCGTGATCTGGGCGGACGGAAGTGTCGCGCTCGCCAACGCCGCCGGCCGCGCGGCGATCGAACTGGCCCCGGAGCGCGTCGCCACGAGCCTCCTGGCGAGCCTGGGCGGACGCGACGACACGTTCCGTGTCCGGCGGATCGACTACCCGGGGGCGCCCAGCCACTACGTCGCCGTGCAGCAGGGAAAGGCCGAGGATCCCGAGCCGCGTGTCGCGGCGGCGGTGGCGAACTGGGGTGTCACTCCGCGTCAAGCCGAGGTGCTCGGCCTGCTGGCTCTCGGGCAGGCGAACAAGACCATCGCAAGCGTCCTGGGGTGTGCGGGCGGGACAGTCGAGATCCACGTCACCGACTTGCTCAGGAAGTCGGGCTGCCAGAGCCGCTGCGAGCTGGTGTCGAGGTTCTGGTCCCGGCCGATCGCCCCGGTCCCGCAGGAGCGGTCGGGACGGGGAGCGCGATCGTGAAGAACCGGCTCGACGACGGAACGGTCCGCATCCTCGACATGGCCTGTCTCTTCCTGGCGATGCCGGTGGCCTGGTGGGCCCGGGCGCTTCTCCCCGGGAGCGACCCCGTGCTGGCCCGGATCGAGTACGCACCCTTCCTCGCCTTCACCCTCCTCATGTGGTTCGTCGCCGCCCGCGTCTGCCTGGACCTCTACGAGGTGGACGGCGCCCGGGCCGAGCTCGGGGACCTCGACGGCCTTCCCACGCTCTCGTTCTCGAGCGCGCCGACCGACGAGGTCGCGCTGCTCTTCAAGCGTGCCTTCGACGTGCTCTCGAGCGCCGCGGCCCTGCTGCTCTTCTCGCCGGTGCTCCTGGCCACCGCACTCGCGGTCAAGCTCGAGTCCCCCGGGCCGGTCTTCTTCCGGCAGGTGCGGGTCGGGAAGAATGGCCGGCCCTTCCGGATGTTCAAGTTCCGCAGCATGCGCGCCGACGCCGAGGAGCGGCTCGAGTCGCTGCGGGCCCGGAACGAGGCCTCCGGTCCGGTCTTCAAGATGCGGAACGACCCACGTGTCACCCGCGTCGGCGCCTTCATCCGCCGGTACTCCATCGACGAGCTGCCCCAGTTCCTGAACGTCCTCTCCGGGGAGATGAGCGTCGTCGGTCCGCGGCCGCCGGTTCCGGCCGAGGTCCGTCAGTACGAGCGCTGGCAGCGCCGTCGCCTGAGCGTGAAGCCCGGGATCACCTGCACCTGGCAGGTGAGCGGCAGGTCGGACATCACCTTCGACCGGTGGATGGAGCTCGACCTCGCCTACATCGACTCCTGGTCGCTCTGGCGGGACGTGCAGATCTGCTTCCAGACCATTCCCGCGGTGCTGACCTCGCGCGGCGCGCGGTGATCGGTCCGCCCCGTCGCGCCAAGCCAGATCCGACAGGGGCCCGTGACGCTGTGCATGGCCCAGAGGTCCCCGTCCGGGCCGTAGGCGAGGGCGGAGAAGGTGGCCCCGGTCCCGGCGCCGACCGGCTGGGTCCCTGGCGCTGGCACAGGTCCTCATGGCCATTCGCGGCGCCGTTGCCGGAGAACGTGGCGACGACCAGCGGCACGGGGCCGTCCTGAACTCTTCGGGTCAGGCGTGACAGGCGCTGCAGTTGCCGACGTGGACGCGGGCCGCGGCGGCCCCGGCCGGCTTGTGGCAGGAGCCGCAGGCGCCGCTGGAGGCGGGGCCCGACATCGTGCTGGTCTGCCCGCCGGAGGAGACCGAGACGGTGAGCGGCGGGCTGAGGGGCGCCGACGTGTAGAAGTTGCCCACCGAGTTGGTGGTCAGCCGGACGGCCGTGCCGGTCTTCGGGACGATGGTCACCACCGCGCCGGCCAGGCCGGGCGCGCTGCTGCCGCCCCCCGCGAAGACGGTGCCCGCCGCGGTGAAGCGGCCGGCCTCGCCGCCTTGGTGACAGGACATGCAGTTCGAGCCCGGCTGCATGGTGGGCCCTCCCTCGTCCTCGCTCTCGCCGCCGCAGGCGGTGAGGGTGAGGAGGGCAAGGGCGACGACGGCGGCGCTGACGAGACGCATGGTGGCGGGGCTCCTGCAGGATCCCATGTTCGTGGGCATGAAACCACGGCCTGGCCCGGCGGGCCAGGAGCCCCGTGCCGTTCGCGCCGCAAAGGGGGCGACGGGCCCTTCGTGGCGTTGCGCGGACGCCCCTGCGGCGACAGAAGAAGTCCCATGACGCGCCTCCTGCCGCTCGCCGCGGCCCTTGCCCTCTGGGCGCTCGCGGAGCCGGCCATGGCCACGGAGAAGCCGAAGTACACGGTCGTCCAGCAGGTCGAGGGGCTGGAGGTGCGCCAGTACGCGCCCTACCTGGTCGCGGAGACCGAGGTGACGGGTTCCCGGGAGGAGGCGGGGAACGAGGGGTTCCGCCGGCTCGGCGGCTACATCTTCGGCAAGAACCGGGGGGAGCGGAAGATCGCCATGACGGCCCCGGTCGCGCAGCAGGAGGGAACCAAGATCGCCATGACGGCTCCGGTCTCCCAGCAGGAGAGGCCCGATCGCGGGAAGTCCGCGTGGGTGATCCAGTTCATGATGCCCTCGGACCTCACCCTGGCCACGCTGCCCGAGCCGCTCGACCCGGCCGTCCGGTTCCGCGAGGTCCCGGGGCGCAAGGTCGCCGTGCTCGCCTACTCGGGGAGCTGGTCCGAGGGGCGCTACCTCGAGAAGCTCGCCGAGCTGCGAACGGCCATGGCGAAGGCCGGGCTGCGGCCGGAAGGGGAGCCGGTCTGGGCGCGCTACGATCCGCCGTTCATGCCGTGGTTCCTGCGAACCAACGAGATCCTGGTCGAGATAGCTCCCTGACCTGCCTGTCCTGCTTCCCGATCAGGCGCTCCACCGCTTCCAGCTCCTGGCCGACGCCCGCGGCCTGGGCCTCGAAGGTGCGCTTCACGGGCACTTCCGGCGTGACGCTGGCGTCGGGGGGCTGAAAGTCCCAAGGCTCCAGGAGCCTCGGGATATCCCCCGGATCCGCCGGGGAGGCAGTAGAAGTGGGACTTCTCGGGGAGCGTCTCCACCTGGATGCTATCAGGTCGTCCGGCACGCCACCCGCCGACAGACCTCGCGCAGGACGGGATAGGATGTCTTCCAGCGGCGACCTTCCCGTCCGGGCTGATCTTCGAACGACCCGCCGGAAGCCGTGACCGAGTCGTTCTCTGGCCTGCGTGGAACGGGGCACTCGATGAATCGCTTCAGACACCTCCTCGTGAATCTGGATCTGCAGGGCGCTCACGACTGGTCGGCGGTGCGTTCCGCGGCGCTGCCGGGGAGCAGGACCGCGGAGGTGGTCCGGAGAGCGCAGATCTTGACGACGGTCGTGAAGCCCAAGGGCGCCGGGCGCTGCCTCCTCGAGTCCGAGGCGATCCAGGACTGCGTGTCGATACGGACGCAGATTTCAGAGACGGCGGACAGCCTTCTCGTAGAGACCGGGGAACCGGCCCGTCGGATCGTAGTCGCGCTTCAGCGCATCGTACGCCCGGCGGTCGCAGGTGTCCCAGAACGCCTGCTCGTCGAAGGTGCTGCGCGAATACAGGCTCTTCTTGCCGTCGTACCGCGCCACCAGCCGTTCGACGATCGCGTTGTAATGACCGTCCGGCTGCCGGCTGCGCACGGTGTCCCAGAACCCGAAGTTGACGTACGGCGTGTCCGTCCGCAGCCGGTACAGCGGATACCGGTCGGTCGTGACCCTGAACGGGCAGACCCAGACCGGCGTGATGCCGACCTCGGCGTGCAGCTGCGCCAGGAAGGCCGCGGCGTTGGCGAGCGGGATGTCCACGTCCTGGATCACCGATTCTGCGTGCCGACGCAGGAGCTCGAGCGCCTTCAGAGGATAGCGCTCTGCCGCGCGCATGATCCTCTGGTAGGTGACGCTCGACAGGAGTCGGGGTCCGGCGAGCAGGCGGACGGGCGCGAGGTGCGCGCCGACGTTCCGGCTGCACCAGAACCAATCCGTGTCCCAGCGCCACAGGTAATCCCGGGTGGTCAGGTGGTCGTCGGGACGCGCACGCAGACTCCTCCAGAACTGCTGCATCCATTTGTAGTCGCTCGCCCTGAGGCCAGGCGGCAGTGCCTCGACCGTCGTCGCACGCGTGAGCACGAAGTCGCCGGGGCCGAAGAACACGCCGTCGAGATAGTCGCAGTTCGGGTTCGCGCACTCCGCGGCGACGGCGGCGAAGAATCGTCCTGCGTCCGCGAATCGCTCGTGCCTCAGGTGCACGAAGGGAGCGACGGGGATGAGCCTGATGGTCAATCGTGTCGCATAGCCGAGGCTGCCGTAGGAGTTCGGGAAGCCACGGAACAGGTCCGCGTGCTCCGTCGACGAGCAGCGCAGCACGCGGCCGTCAGCCACGAGCACGTCGAACGCGGCGACGGTCTCGTGCACCAGGCCGTGGCGAAACGAGCTCGACTCGATGCCGAGGCCGGTGGTCGCGCCGCCGACGGTGATGCTCTTCAGCTCGGGGACGACCGCAGGCGCGAGCCCATGGGGCAGCGTCGCGTCGACGAGGGCGGCGTAGGTCGTCATGCCCTCGACGTCCGCGGTGCGTGCGTCGGAGTCCATCGAGATCACGTGATCGAGCGTCGTTCCGTCGATGAGGACCCGATCGGCCGCGAGCCGGGGACGGAACAGGTTGCTGGTGCGCTTGCGCAGGCGAACGGGGCCGGTCGAGCCGCGCAGCGCGGCCGCGAGCCGCTCCACCCGTCCGCGGTGCGATTCGATCGTGGCGGGGGAATCGCTCATCTTGCCGGTACGTAGCGCGGGACGTCCCCCCGGCTCAGCACGAGCTGCCAGAGATTGAGCGTGCGCGCGCGAAACGCGCCGGCGCAAGAGTTGAGGTAGTAGCGCCACAGCCGGTGGAAGCGTTCGTCCATCGCCGGGTGCTTGCCGAGCTCCGGCACTGCGGCGCGGAAGTTCTCATCCCACGCGAGCAGTGTCCGGTCGTAGTCCGGCCCGAAGTTGTGCCAGTCCTCCAGGACGAAGAGCCCTTCCTTGGCCGCGGCGAGCTGCTGCTCGGAAGGAATGACGCCGCCCGGGAAGATGTACCTGGAGATCCACGGATCGGTCGTCACCATGCTGACGTTGCCACCGATCGTGTGCACGAGGGCGAGTCCGCCGGGCGCGAGCCTCGCCCGCGCCATCTCGAAGAATCGCCGGTAGTTCTTCGGCCCCACGTGCTCCATCAGTCCGATGCTGACGACCCGGTCGTACGTCTGCGGATCCGACGCGGCCTCCCGGTAGTCCTGCAGGCGGAACTCCACCGGCAGCCCGTCGCACCAGGCGCGGGCGAACTCGACCTGTTCCCGGCTGATGTTGTAGCTGACGATGCGGCACCCATGGTGAATTGCGAGATGCCGGGCGAGGCCCCCGAAGCCGCCGCCGAGTTCGAGCACCGACATGCCCGGCTGCAGGCGGAGCTTCCTCGCGATCAAGTCCAGCTTGCGGTCCTGCGCCTCGTCGAGCGTCTGGTCCGCGCCGTCGGGACCGTAGTAGGCACAGGTGTATTGCATGGTGCGGCCGAGCATCGCGGCGTACAGCTCGTTGGAGAGGTCGTAGTGCTGCCGCGCCACCCGCTTCGAAAGCCATCGCCCCTGCTGGTTGGCGAGCTTGCTCAGCGCGACCTGGGCCAGCATCCCGGTGGTCACGAGCCGGCGGTCGATCCGCCCCGCATGGATGCGCACGAAGAACTCGTCGAGCTTCTCGGCGTGCCACCATCCGTCCATGTAGGCCTCGCCGGCGCCCAGGGTGCCGTGCGCCAGCACGCGCGCGTAGAGGCGTTCGTCCTGAACCTGCAGGTCCCAGGGATTGCCGCCGTTGATCTCGATGCCTGCGGCCCGCAGCAGGACCGCGACGCATTCCTTTGCCGCCATGGATACGGTCCGACCGTCCGATGGGCACCGGCCCCATTCGGTACGAACCACATATCGCTTGCTGCGGCGGCGCGCAATCCGTACCCGGCGTGAATCGAGCTGGTCGCAAGGCGGCGGCCGGGTTCCGACCACGCTCCCCTCGGCGACGAGGACGGTCGCCTCACCGGAGGTCACATGCTGCAAAGACTAGTGGTGAACCCAGTCGCCCGCGCCCGCCGTACAGGCTCGGTCGGGTGCTGGACGCTGCAGTGGTCGCGGGCAGGAGATGCAAGCTGCATCTCGGGTCTGGCGACGGCCGGTGGGAAGCTCAAAGCTTCCTTCGGGTCGGGTAACCGCAGCAGGTCGGCGCCTTCGCTTGGGTGCGAAGATGCCGTGGTATCGGACGGAGTGGATCCTCGGCGGCGGCACCAGGGTGGCGAGCCGAGCGAGGAAATCGTCTGGCGCGAGGCGCAGGAGGAGCGAGCCGCCGCGGGGGCGCTTCATCTGGTAGACGAGTTGCCCGTCCTCGCCCTGCGAGAGCCTTTGAAGAACAGGGGAACGGCAATGCTGCTGGGCAACGGCTCCGGGTGTACGGCCAGGAGGCCACGCAGTTGGTTGAGTTCCTTTGTCTGCCGTCCAGCCGGGACCAGGGCTCTCCCAGCGCGAGCGGTCTCGAGAGCGGCGGCCTTCCTTCCTGGACCTGCTCCCGGGACGCCTCGACCTCACGAACAGGGATCAAATCTCGAAGCACGGACATCAACTTCTGCGCTTCGCTCATGAGCCTACGCGCCGTCTTGTCCCGTCCGCTGCTGAGCAAGGAGCTCCAGAAGAGGGTGTAGGGCGGCCGCTGGTCGAGCCCGTCGCCTCGGCGCGCATCTCGGGCACGCGGGGCCAGGGGGCACGATCAGGCTACCCGGAGCCCCTGAAGCTCCTCGCGACTGACCCGAGCGAATTCCGTGATCACGTCCGCGTTTCGATCATCCATCATGCGGCGCATCTCCTCCGCGCTGCGCGCGGGTCCCATGGCGAGGTCGACGACGAACTTCAGCGCCCGGTCGGCACCGTCGACGACGGGCTTCGTGGAGATCAGCGTGATTCGACTGCGCAGTGAGAACGGGTTCATCAGCTTCGCATGGTCCACCATCACGCTGGCCGGGGCGTTGGCGCAGAGCACTGCCAGCTCGTCCATGAATCGTCCGTAGAGTTCTTCCCGCTCGGTGGGCCCTGATGCCAGTCGCGCCGCGTGGGCCCGTGAAGTCGTCGTCATCCAGGTCGTGGCAAAGGAAGTGGCGCCACCGACCCGACGAGACCGGCGCGATGCGCAACGTGACCTGGCAGCCGGAGGACGTGCTGCGACGGGCGCTCAAGCGCGCCGGGATCGTCACCGGGTGCAAGCACAAGCGCCGGCGGAAGGGCTGCGGCCACGAGGAAGCCCACGCCGACGCCAACCCTCGGCGCTGCCCTCGATGCGATTTCCTGCTCTGGCCGAAGGCTCAGGTGCAGGCGACCCGCTTCCACGACCTCCGTCACACCTGCGCGAGCGTGCTCCTCATGCTCGGGGCGAACCTCGTGTCGATGCAGAAGGTGCTCGGCCACTCCGACCCGAAGATCACGGAGCGGCGCTACGGCCACCTGCTGCTTGCCAAAAGGAGAGGCCGGAACCCCTTCGGTTTCCCGAGAGATTCCAGCCTCGTTTGTGGCGGGGAGTACGGGACTCGAACCCGTGGCCTCCGGCGTGACAGCCGCTGAACCAGGGCTGGCGGGGATGGGTCAATCGTTGCAACCCCCTGCAACTACTCGGTTCGGGAGCCGCTCGGACTCCAGCGCTTCGCCAGGTTTGGGAGCGTTTTCCCGTCCGCGAGTTACACCTGGGTTACAGTCACCGATCGTGAAATCCGTCGCCTCGGAGCGGCTCCTGTCGGTTCGCCAGGTGGCTGCGCGGCTCGGGGTCAGCACCTCGACCATCTACGGCCTGTGCCAGAAGGGAAGGCTCCCTCACGTTCGCGTCTCGAACGCCATCCGCGTGGCACCCGAGGCCCTTGAGGACCTGGTGGGAGGTGGGGCGCGCCCCGGGGGGACCTACAGCGCCGGGCCCCGTCCTCGGTAAGCGCTCCAGACTGCGACGACGTAGACACGATTGGCCTCCACCAGAAAGTACAGGTGGTAGCTCGTCCTCTGGAGCAGGAGTCGACGGATGCCCGGCTTCGGCGCGTACCGCAGGCCCAGTCCGGGCGCGCCTTCAAGCGCGATCAGTGCCTGGTCGAGCTCGTTCACGAAGAGGTCGGGGGCCGCCGGGCGGTTCTCGCGCCACCAGGCATCGGCGCGTTCGACCTCGGCCCGCGCTTCGCCGGAAAGCTCGACTTTCACCGACCGGATGCTCTCGCGCGCAGTTCAGCCATCACCTGGCGGGCATCGGTCGTGCGTCCCGCGTGAACGTCGGCGAGCCCCCGGTCGATGGAAGCGTGAAGCCGCTCGCGCTCCTCGGCGTCGAGGTAGTCCCCGCCGCTGGTGAGCACCTCGTCGAGGGGGACAAGCTCGACGACCTCGCCGTTGGGCAGATCGGTGGGCTCGTCCAGCAGCAGCCGGCCACCTCGAACGTGTGCCTTGAGCGCCCTCATGGTGCTGATCATCTTAACGCTTCCCGGAGTCGTCCGCAGCCTCGACGGACGGGCCCGAGTGGCGGAACCAGGATCTCCCGGTACCGGATCCGTTCCCACCTCATGTTCGAAACGAAGGAGGTTCCGTACCGTCTGCTGGGGCTGATCTCCCGCGACCGGCAAAGGGCTTTCCACGGGCGGGTCTGGTAGCTGGTGGAACAGGCCGTTCGCGGCGAGCTTCGGCCTTCTGATTTCTACTTCTACCTCGACTGCTCCCGCCCCGAGGAGCCAAAGCCTAGGTCCTTACCTTCACGGTGCCCTCGCCGAGGTGGCGCGCCCGGACCGGGTCAGGCGTGCGAGCTCAGCCTTGGGCACGAGCCCCCGATGACCCGCCTGCTGGATGGCCGGAAGCAGGAGGTCAGGCGCGACTCCCGCCGCCAGGCAGTCGGCCAGCGTCCGCCGAACGGCCGTCACCTGGACGGGCCCCACCCACGTTCGATCGACCTTGGGGACGTCTGCGTAGGCCAGGACCACGCCCTGGGGTACCCGGAGCCGTCGCTGGCTCCAGCTGGACGGCACCGTGAGGTGGACTTGCGCGGGTAGCACGTCCGAGAGTTCATGCAGGGAGAGGGCGGTCTCGTGGGAGAAGACCCCGGCGCGGTTCGACCAGAGCCAGACCGCGGCCAGGTCCTCGTGCTCACCTGGCGGGAAGTGGACGAGTCGGTAGACGCCCCGGCGCACGCGTCGCACCCGGCCGGCGCGGAGGTGCTTCTGGAGAAGCTGGGGGGAGTAGCCCGCCTCGGCCGCCTGCGCGGTCGAGAAGAGGCCGTCCTGACCGGCGGCCAGGTCGAACAGGTCGTCCCAGTTCGGTGTCGTGGGGCTCGCGCTGGTCATGCACGAATATAAACCTGTGGTGTATGTTTATGCAAGCTCGCGGATTGGGCATCCGACCCTCGTCTCAGGCGTCCGAAGGGCTGCCTTCCGAGCCGCGCGTCTTACCCTGCCGGCACCTCGAGAAAGACGTATTCGTGCTGGGCGTCGCGAACGAGGAGGGCCCGCTTCCCGTCGCGCTCGGCCACCACGAACTCGAATCCCTCCCGGCAGGGCTCCACGGTCAGGAACGACGTGGTTCCGTCGTCGTTCTTCCGCGAGGCCACCTTGCTCCGCCACTCGCCCATGTCGAACGTCACTTCCGCTCCGCTGCGGAGCACGTTCACCGAGCCCAGCGCCTGGCTCCGGTACCCGGGTGCGAGCCTTGCCACCTCGGCGGCGTCGGGCGGTATGACAAGACGCTTCCGTGCCTCGGCGATGGCGGCCTTCCGCTGCTTCGCGGTCGCGGCGAGGTCGGCGACCGCCTCGGGCTTCCCGTCGAAGAGCACCTCCAGGATCCGGCGCAGGAACGGTCCGCGCAGGCGGTAGCCAGCGTCCGAGTTGGTCAGGATGACGGCGCCCACGCCGTTCTCGGGGAGCCAGATCATGTCGCTGTGGTACCCGAACATGTCGCCCCCGTGGTGGACGACGGGGGTCCCCCAGCGGCGGTTCACCGTGAGTCCCATTCCGTAGCTCACATCCTCGCCTTCCGCGACCTGCGGCTTGCGGCGCTCGAGCAGATTCTCCTCCGACACGAGCCGCTTGCCGTCCGGGAGCATCCCGTTGGCGAGCTCCATCTGGACATAGCGGGTGAGCTCCCGCGCACTCGTCCAGACACCCCCTGCTGGCCTGATCGGAACCACCGAGTAGTTGAGCCCCACCGGCGCCGGAAGGGTTCGGCCGTCGACGTCTTCCCCGTGGGGAGACGCGTGGTTTCCGCGGAGCGCCTGGGCGAAGTCGAAGGTGGACGTCTTCATGCCCAGCGGAGCCAGAAGCTTCTCCCGCATGGCCCGGTCGAACGCCGCGCCGAGCTCGGCCTTCGGGTCGGAGAGGTGTCCGCCGATGAACCCAGCCGCCGCTGCCATGAGGTTGCTGTACTGGAAGACCTCGCCGAACTTGCTCGTGGGCTGCATGGTGCCGAGCAGTCGCATCGTGGACTCGGGCGTCTCGCGGTCGTATTCGAAGAGCCACTCCAGATCCTGCCGGGGCATCCCGGTGCAGGCGCAGACGAGGTGCTTCACGAGCACCTGCTGTGTGGTCTCGGCGTCCCCGAGCTTGAAGCCGGGGTAGAGCTGCGTCACCGGCTGGTCCCACCCCAGCTTCCCCTCGTCCGCCAGCTTCGCGAGCAGCAGGGTCACGAGCGCCTTGGTGTTGGAGGCGGCGGGGAAGAGCGTGTCGGCGTCGACCTTGCCCGGCTTCCCCAGTTCCTTCACGCCCAGGCCGCCCACGTGGACCACCTTCCCGTCCTGGACGAGGCTGAAGGAGAGCCCCGGCACGTCGAGCTGGCGCATCCCGTCCTCGAGGAACCGGCGCACCTGGGCGACGCGCGCGGCGTCGAGCTTGTGGGCCTTCCTTCCGGCGAAGGTCTCCCGCACGTATCCCTTGGGCCGCAGGCTCGACCAGCCGAGGCTGAAGGGCGAGTTGCGCTTCTCCCAGGTCGGATCGGTAGCCTC
Source organism: uncultured delta proteobacterium (assembly GCA_963828255.1). Lineage (GTDB taxonomy): Bacteria > Myxococcota > Myxococcia > Myxococcales > Anaeromyxobacteraceae > CAIOAK01. The sequence goes on from CAWHDZ010000017.1 coordinate 50,825, forward strand.
GACGATAGCCACCGTCCAAGTTCCTCCGGCCCGTCGAGCCAGCGCGAACACGGTCATGCGCTCGTTGGGAGAGGTCTCGTAGTTCACGACGAGAACTTCCTCCCAACCGTCCTTGGGGGCGCGGGGCGTGGAGAGCTTCACCGGCCACTTCGCGTCCGGACGGTAGGCGGCCCACGCGGCGGCCGCTGCGGCCTCGCCGGTCGGAGCCACGACGTCCACGAACGCCAGATGCGAATCTCCCTCCGGCGGGTCCACCACGACCACGTTCCCGCGACGGGTGACGGACCATCCGGCCGGCGCGGTGAAGGTCGCGCCGGCCGAGGTGGCCATCGGGGTGTCGGCGGCGAGCCGGTCGGGCGCGGCGCCGTGGGTCGATCGGGCCGGGACGGCGACGAGGAACGCGAGCGCTGCCAGGACGACGGTCCGGTTCACGGGATTCCCCTTCGTGCTGCGGGTACGCTGCAACCGCTCCGGTGGTCCGGGACAAGGGGTGTGCGCGCAGGGGAGCGTCGATGGACCCGGAGTGAAGACCGGGCCGGGACATCCTGCTCCACCGGGTACTCGGATGGCGAGCACCCCCGTTGGGGCGTCCCCTCGTCCCGGAAGTACCGCAGCATGGGTGCGCCGGAAGCCCGATGACGGCCGCCGACGTTCCTGGTCGCCGAGTGTGAATCGGGATCGACCGCCGAGGTGGCATCAGGGTTCGAAGGCGTAACCCCGCGATCAGACCTGCCCCGCCCCGCCGCCCGAGAGGTCGACAGGCAGGTGTCGGGCGGGCGCCAGAAGGCCAATCCCACACTCCCTACCATCATGGGGTGTGGGATCGGCCTTCTGTCACCTTGAGTGATTCAAAGGACAGAGGGGCGGCGGGGCAGGGCAAGTCGGAGCAGGGGAGGGATCGGAGTCCAAGTCGGTCCAGCAGGGAGCGAAAGTTGGAGTTTGGGATGGAGGAGGCCAGGGGGAGATGGAGCGGGCGGGGGTATGAGTTCCAGGCCATCGGTCTCGTTCGGATTGCGGTCACGGACAGTGAGAGGGGCGTGGAGGAGTGCGAAGAGGCGAGCACCGAGGTCTTGCCGGGAAGCGCTTCGGGAGCGCGGGTGGAGGGGAGCAAGACTGGAACCGGTGAGCATTTCCTCTTGACAGGTCGTACCGCGGATGTAATACGTACGGCAGCCCGATGCCTGCCAAGCTCAAGACCCCCGAAGTCGACGCCTTCTCGAGCACCGAGAAGATCATGCAGACCTTCCGCATGCCGCGGGAACTCGTCACCTTCCTGAAGGAGGAGGCGACCGCCCGCGGCTCCGACCTCACCGGGCACGTGATCCGGCACCTGGACGGGCTCCGCACTTGGTTCGGCCTACCGGGAGCGGCCACGGCGCTCCTCGAGGCCGATCGCCAGGCGCTCAGAATGGGCCGCTACGAGTACCTGCTCCACCTGCTCTTCCAGCGCAGCCTGGAACTCCGCGAGAAGGGACCGGGCTTCGAGGCGCCGACCACCGGAGGGACGCGCCGCAGGTAGCGGCGCGCCTCGGTGATGCCGGGCCCGGCAGGCTACGTCCGCACGGTTCGGGACGACCGGCTCCTCGCCTACCTCGGGATCGCGCGCTACGCCTCTGCCGAGCAGATCCACCGGCTCTTCTTCGACGGCGCCAGCAAGAAGCAGACGTATCGCCGGCTCGGGAAGCTCTGCGAGCCGGGCGGACAACCGGGGGAGGGGCCCTGCCTTCGCAGGCTCGCCTACAGGCGCCGGGACGGGCTGGAAGTGCCCGTCTGGGCCCTGGCGCCGTTCGGGCGGTCCATCGCCTCACGGCAAGTGCCCTGGCTTCGGCCACCGGCCGCGACGGACATCGGGGCCAGGTTCCTGGAGCACACCCTCGTCCTCAACGACGCGCTCGTGGGGATCGTCCTGCCGCTGCGTGCGAATTCGGCGGCGCCGATGCACGACCTCCCGTTCCGCTGGCTCAGCGAGGACGACGACTCGCTCGGCTTCCAGGTGCTCCACCCGCGGACCGGTCGATGGCTTCAGTCGGTGCTCAAGCCCGACGCCATCATGACCATCCCGGCCCGGCGGCGGCGGCTCTTCATCGAGGCGGAGACGGGAAGCCAGTCGATCGCGACGGCGCACCCCGACCGAACGGGCGCCGTGCTCTCGAAGCTCGATCGTTACCGGACTTACCTCACCGACAAGGCATCCGACGGGTACGGCACCTGGTACCGGTCCGCCTTCCCCGACGATCACGAAGCCCGCCTCGTCTTCCTCGTTCACTCGGACGAGCGGCGGAAGAAGGTCGAGCGGGCGGTGAAGGAGCGGCTCGGCATGCTGCCGCCGAGTCAGTTTCGCGTGCTCGTCATGACCTTCGCCGAGGCCCCGAGCCTGCTCGTGCGCTACGTGCGGGAGGGTGTGGCGGAGCCGGCCAGGCCTCGCCGGGAGCGGGTGGTCCGGGTGGACGAAGCGGTGCTCGAAGAGGCGCGCAACGGCTACAACGCGCTCACCGACGCCCTGAGGGCCTGCCGTCAGGTCATCACCGACCACAACCAGCGAGGCGGACCGCAGCTGCAACTCCCGTCCGTTACCGGCGCCGCCATCAAGGGCCTCCGGGGCTTCGTGATGACGGTCCAGGCTGCAGAGGTGGCACCGGACGAGCCCTCGCCGAGAAATGCGTCGGCGCAACCTCCCCCAGCGTCATCGGCGCCGTGGGCAAGCCGATAGGCGGAGCGAACCATGGACGAGACGAATCGCGACCAGGCGACGTTCGGATGGGCTGGCCAGGCCCCCGGGAAGGGCCCTCGGAGGCCCGCGCGCGCGTCGCCCGGCGTCGCCCCGGGTCTTCCGGCCTCCAGGGCCGCCAGCGAGCCGCCAAGTCAGTCCGCGCTGCCACCCGACAACGAGCTCTGGGACGTCCACGCGGCCGCGCGCTTCCTGAAGCGCAGCGTCAGCTGGGTCTACCACAAGGCCGAGGACGGGACGCTTCCGGTCCGGCGGCTCGGCGGCTGGGGCATCCGGTTTATACCCGGTGAGCTCCGCGCCTGGGTCGAGTCGGGCGGCGCGCGTCGGTCCGGTCGGTAGAATCGAGGACGGACGGAGCACGCGGAGGTTCGAGAATGGGCTGCGCATATCAGCGAGGACGCGTCTGGTGGATCAAGTTCCAGGATGCGAACGGCGAGCCCGCGTACGACCCGACGCCGGCGCGGACGAAGGCCGAGGCCAAGGCGCTCCTCCGCGAGCTCGAGGAGCGGGTGTTCCGCCAGCGGAAGGGGCTCGAGCCCCGCACCCTCAATCCGGAGGGCTGGACAGTCGCGGACCTCATGAAGTGGTGGCTCGAGAACTACAGTTCCCAGTCGGAGTCGCACGACCGGAACGTGGGCTCGGTGAAGGCCAACATCCTCGCCACGCCGCTCGCGTCGAAGAAGCTGGAGCACGTCGGTCCGGGAGACATCGAGGACCTCCTCAACGCGAAGGGGCGGGAGGCAGCACCGGCCACCGTGAACCACGTCCGGGCCTTCCTCGTCCGCGCCTTCAACAAGGCCAGGAAGGCCCAGAAGTGGCTTGGCTCGAATCCGGCCGAGGAGACCGATACGCGCCGCGTGCCCGAGCTGATCGCGAGCATCCTGGTCCCGGAAGAAGTGCTCCCGTTTTTCGCGGCCCTCGCCCTCGAGCAGCGACCGGTCTTCGCAACGGCCATCCTGGCCGGGTTGCGGAAGGGGGAACTGTGCGGGCTCCAGAAGACGGACGTCGACCTCGGCCGTCGGCTGCTCGCGGTGCGGCGCTCCTACGGCCGCCCCTCGACGAAGAACATGAAGCAGCGAGTCGTCCGGGTGCCCGAGGAGCTCGTCCCGTTCCTGGAGCAGGCCCTCGTGTCGTTCCCGGGTCCCTGGCTCTTTCCCGACGAGGCCGGCGCGATGCGCAACGTGACCTGGCAGCCGGAGGACGTGCTGCGACGGGCGCTCAAGCGCGCCGGGATCGTCACCGGGTGCAAGCACAAGCGCCGGCGGAAGGGCTGCGGCCACGAGGAAGCCCACGCCGACGCCAACCCTCGGCGCTGCCCTCGATGCGATTTCCTGCTCTGGCCGGAGGCTCAGGTGCAGGCGACCCGCTTCCACGACCTCCGTCACACCTGCGCGAGCGTGCTCCTCATGCTCGGGGCGAACCTCGTGTCGATGCAGAAGGTGCTCGGCCACTCCGACCCGAAGATCACGGAGCGGCGCTACGGCCACCTGCTGCTTGCCAAAAGGAGAGGCCGGAACCCCTTCGGTTTCCCGAGAGATTCCGGCCTCGTTTGTGGCGGGGAGTACGGGACTCGAACCCGTGGCCTCCGGCGTGACAGGCCGGCGTTATAACCGACTTAACTAACTCCCCAAATCAACGATGCTTGGGCGGAGCAGGTTTCGAACCTGCGACCCTCGCCTTGTAAGGGCGACGCTCTACCCCTGAGCTATCCGCCCCCGAGGCGGTGGAGCGGTCGGGGTTCTAGCTTGGCAGGATGCCGGTGTCAATGATCGGCGGACGACCCAAGCGCCCGGTCCTTCCGGGGATTAAATGAATGGTTTCGCGCCGTACGAAGGGGTAGAGGACCGCTGGGAATGAGCTGGAAGAAGGGGCAGAAGCTCGTCCACCGGGCCCAGCCCGCGTGGGGCGTGGGCATCGTGCTGGAGGTGGGCGAGGACGCCCGCCGCCTCGCCGTGCGCTTCGCCGGCCGCGAGGGGGTGACGGTGGTCTCCGGGCGGGACAAGGCCCTCATCGCCGTCCCCGACGAGACTCCGCTCGATCAGCCGGCCGGCGGCCTCCTCGACCGGCTCACCTCGGGCGACGCCGGCCCCGCCAGCGCCTTCGCGCTGCGAACCCGCGTCGTCCGGCTCGAGGCCATGCGCCGCGCCGACAGCCTGGGCGCGCTCCTCTCCTCCCGCGTCCACGTCCTGCCGCACCAGGTCGGCGCCGCCGGCCGCATCCTCGCCGACCGGACCCCGCGCTTCGTTCTGGCCGACGAGGTCGGTCTCGGCAAGACCATCGAGGCCGGCCTGGTCTACGCCGGCCTGCGCCAGCTCGGCCTCGCCGACCGGGTGCTGGTCGTCGTGCCCGAGCACCTCGCCTTCCAGTGGATGGCCGAGCTCTTCCACAAGTTCAACGCGCTCTTCACGCTCCTCTCCCCCGACCGCGTCGTCGCGCTGGGCGGCCCGGAGGCCGCGCTCGCGCAGTCGAAGCTCGCCATCCTCTCCCAGGAGCAGCTCGCCTCGGACCCGGCCGTCGCCGCCGCGGCCGCCGCGCTGGCCTTCGACCTCGTCATCGTGGACGAGGCCCACCACCTGGCCGATGACCGGCTCTTCGAGGCGGTGGCGCCGCTGGCCCGTTCCTCCTTCGGCCTGCTGCTGCTCACCGCCACGCCGGTCCGGCTCGATCCGCGCGAGTACTTCCGCCTGCTCTCCCTCGTCGAGACCGTGCCCACCACCACGCTCGAGGACTTCCTGGCCCGGCTCGAGTCGCACGAGGCCTACGCCGCGGTGGCCCGCGACCTGCTCGCGGGCGGCAAGGTCGAGGACGGGCTCTCCCGGCTGCGAAAGCTCTCCCCCGACGATGAGGCCTTCGTCGCCCCGGCCGGCAAGAAGAAGGGGCCGTCGCGGGCCGCGCTCCTCGAGCACCTGGCCAGCCGTTACGGCCTCTCCTCGCGCCTCGTCCGGAACCGGCGCGTCAAGGTGGGAGCGTTCACCCGGCGTGTGCTGCGTCGCCAGGACGTTCCGGAGGGCGGCAAGATCGAGGCGGCCGCGGCGCTGTGCGGCCGGCTGGCCCGCGACGGGGAGAAGGTCCTGGTCTTCGGCGGCGACCTGGACCGGCTGCGGGAGCTCCAGGCACGCATCGCCTCGGCGGAGAAGCTCGAGGCCCTCCTCTACGACGACGCGCCCAGCCTGGAGGCCCGCGACCGGCTGGTGGCCCGCTTCCGCGATCGGGAGGGGCCCATGCTGCTCCTCTCCGGCGAGTCGGGCGGCGAGGGGCGCAACTTCCAGTTCGCCTCGCACCTCATCTGCCTCGATCTTCCCGACTCCCCGCTCACGCTCGAGCAGCGCATCGGCCGGCTCGACCGGCTGGGCCAGGCGCGCCCGGTCGAGATCCACGTCCTGCCCGAGCCCGGGGAGGAGGCCTTCCTGGCCGACCTCTACGAGAAGGAGATCGGCATCTTCGACGAGCCGGTGGGCGGCCTCGACGCCGTGCTGGCCTCGGTGCCGGAGGAACTCACGGCCTTGCGGACCCGGCGCACCGAGAAGGCGCGGCAGGCCTTCAGGAAGGGGATCGCGGCGCGCGTCGCCGAGGGGCGGCGCGCCCAGCACGAGGGGTACGACCCCCTGCTCGACGTGCGTTCGGCGTCGATCCCGGAGCTGACCGCGCTGGTCTCGGCTGCCTTCGCGCGGATGGGCGAGGATCCTCCCGAGGACGGGGAGGAGATCGGCGCCTCGCTCTCGACCCTCTCCCGCTGGCTGGAGGAGGAGCTGGAGGAGCTGGTCGTCGAGGCCGGGCGTCGCGTGGGCATGGACGTGGACACCGACGAGAACGTCCACCCCTTCGAGTCGGCCTTCACCTTCGGGTCCAGCATGCGCATCGAGGCCCTGCCCGGCATGGAGATGCCGGAGGAGGAGCGCACCCTGCTGGGCAGCTTCTGGCGCGAGACCGCGGTGGTCCGCGAGGAGCTGGAGTGGTTCGCCACCGGCCACCGGCTCGCCGAGGCGCTGCTCGAGCTGGCCCGCGACGGCGAGGCGGGCCGCACGGCATTCCTGCAGTCCCGCGCCGCCCCCCGCAGCGGCGGCCTCTACCTGCGCTGGAAGCTTCGCTGGTCGTCGCCGGCCGACCTGGCGCCGGGCGCGCGGGTCCCCTCCCGGCAGGCTTCGCGCTACCTCGACGAGTCGCCGCTGTCGGTGCTCGTGGACATGGGCGGCGCCCACGCCATCGTCGATGGCGGGGCCGGACGGCTCGAGGAGTCGATCGACCGGGCCCGCGACGCCAAGGGCGCGCCCCCGCCCGGTGACGTCCTCGGGCCGGCCGCGGAGGCGGCGGAGGAGGCCGCGCGCGCCGAGCTGTCCCGCCGCGTTGCACGCGCGGTGAAGAAGCTGGCTTCCCATGCCGAGGCCGAGGAGGAGCGGCTGGTCTCGGCCGCGCTGCAGGGCGGCGCGTCCCGGCAGTCCGTGGAGCGTGCGCTCGTCGCGGTGCTCCTGCACCGGGAGCTGGTCGAGGAGGCGCTCGGCAAGGTGGCCCTCGAGCTCGACGCCGCCGCGGTGGTCCTCCCGGGGTAGGTTGCCCGCCATGCCGACGCCGCCCCGCGCCTACCTTCCCGATCTCCTCGTCGCCGGAGGAAGGGTGCACGAGGGGGCAGCCCTGTCGGTGTCCGGCGGCGCCGTGGTCGCGGTGGGGGAGCCCGCTCCGGGCTTCGCGCCGGTGCGCCTCCCCGGCAAGGCCCTCCTCCCTGGCCTGGTCTCGGCCCACGGCCACTCCTTCCAGCGGGCCATCCGGGGACGCACCCAGGTGAGACACGCCGGCCGGAGCGACTTCTGGTCGTGGCGCAAGGCCATGTACCGCGCCGCCACCCGGCTCGATCCGGAGGACGTGTACGCGGTGGCCCGCATGGCCTTCCACGAGGCGGCGCGCGCCGGGATCACGGCGGTGGGCGAGTTTCACTACCTGTCACGAGATCCGGCGGGGCGGCGCTACGACGACTCCGAGCTGCTGGCCCGCCAGGTGATCCGCGCGGCCCGTGAGGTGGGGTTGCGCATCGTGCTCCTGCGAACCGGCTACGCCCGCGGCGGGGCGGGGATCGCCGCCGCGCCGGAGCAACTCCGCTTCGTGGACGGGTCGCCGGACGAGGTGGTGGAGAGCGCCATCCGCCTCTCCGCCCTCTCCGGGCGCGACCCGGCCGTCACCGTCGGCCTGGCCCCCCACAGCGTCCGGGCCTGCCCGGCGGAGTGGATCGGGACACTGGCCTCGGAGGCCCGCCGCCGCGGCTGGCCGCTCCACGTCCACGTCGCCGAGCAGCCGGCCGAGGTGGAGCAGTGCCGCGCCGAGCACGGCCTCACCCCGGTGGAGCTGCTCGGGAACCTTGGCGCCCTCGGCCCGGGAACCACTGCGGTCCACGCCATCCACCTCACCCCCGCCGACGTGGAGGCGCTGGGGCGCAGCGGGACCACGGTCTGCGCCTGCCCCACCACCGAGCGCGACCTGGGCGACGGGGTGGTCCCCGCCGACGCGTTGCTGCGGGCCGGCGCCGGGATCGCGCTGGGCACCGACTCGTTCGTGCAGGTGGACCTCCTCGAGGAGGCCCGGGCGCTGGAGGGCAACCTGCGCCTGTTTCACCGGGAGCGTGGGTTGCTCGCGACCGCAGGAGGAGACGGGCGGATCGACGCGCTCGCCGCCCGGCTGTACGGGTTCGCCTCGGCGGGAGGGATGCGCTCGCTCGCCCTTCCGGGCGGGACGCTGGCGACGGGCGAGCCGGCCGACTTCGTGGCCCTCGACCTCGGCGACCCGTCGATCGCCGGCGCCTCCGCGGAGGCCCTCCTGCCGACCGTCCTCTTCTCCGCGGCCCGCACCGCGGTGATGGACGTCGTGGTGGCGGGGGAGCCGGTGATCCTCGAGGGCGCCCCGCCGGCCGGGCGACCCTCGACGTCCGAGGTGGTGTCGGATTTCCAGCGCACCATGAAGAAGCTGTGGGGAGGATGAGATGGACATCGTGGAAACGCTGCAGCAGCTCGTCGCCATCGACTCGACCTCGTCGCGGACGAACCTCCCGGTCCTCGACTGGCTCGAGCCGCGCGTCCGGCACCTGGGCTTCGAGACCCGCCGGATGACCTGGCTCGATGCGGAAGGCGTCGAGAAGGGCAACCTCATCGGCCGGCTCGGCCCCGACGAGCCGGGGGGGCTGGCGCTCGTCGGGCACACCGACTGCGTCCCGTTCGACCCCGACTGGGGCGAGGCCCTCTCCGGCACGGTGCGCGACGGAAAGCTCTTCGGCCGAGGATTGGCCGACACCAAGGGCTCCATCGCGGCCATGCTCCTGGCTGCATCCCGCGTCCGCCCGGCCCGCGCCCCGCTCTGGCTCCTCTTCACGGCCGACGAGGAGGTGGGGTGCCAGGGAGCCAAGGCGCTCGCGCACGAGGGGCGGATCCGCCCGGCCAGGGCCATCATCGGCGAGCCCACCCGGCTCGTCCCGGTGCGCGCCCACAAGGGCTACTGCGCGGTGGACGTGACCGTCACGGGGGTCGAGGGGCACAGCGCCTTCCCGGACGTGGGGGCCTCGGCCATCCACGCGGCGGTGCGGCTCGTCACCGAGATCGAGCGCATCCAGGCCCGGCTCGCCGCCGAGCACTCCGACCCGGTCTTCTCACCCCCGCACACCACCTTCAACGTGGGGATCATCCGAGGCGGCAAGGCCCGCAACGTGCTCGCCGGGGAGTGCTTCTTCACGCTGGAGTGGCGGCCCCTGCCGGCCCAGCCGCCCGAGAAGGCGCTCGAGATGGTGGACGCCGCGGCCCGCGCGCTCGAGGAGGCGGGCCGGGGCAAGCTCCAGATCACCCGCACGCCGCTGCGGGTCGATCCGGCCGGCGTGACCTCCCCCGACGCCGAGGTGGTTCGCTTCCTCGAGGGCGAGAGCGGGAACGGCAGCACCGCCATCCCCTTCGGGACCGAGCTTCCCGAGCTCATCCACCTGGGCGCGGAGGCCTGCGTGTTCGGTCCGGGCGACATCCGGGTGGCCCACCGCACCGGCGAGTTCGTCCCGCTTCCCGAGTTGCACCAGGCCGCAGAGATCTACGGCCGGGCCATCGCCCGTTTCTGCGCCTGAGCCGATCGGCTAGGATTCCCTTCGTGGCCCTTCACTTCTGGAAATACCACGGCCTGGGGAACGACTTCGTCGTGGTCGAGGGCGGCGCGCCCATGGCGCCCGGGCGAGCCGTGGCCATCTGCGACCGGCACCGCGGCATCGGCGCCGACGGCGTGCTCGGCGTCCTGCCGGCCCGTGACGGCGGCGCCGCCCGCATGCACATCTTCAACCCGGACGGCTCGGTGGCCGCCATGTGCGGCAACGGGATCCGCTGCGTCGCGCGCCACCTGGCCGAGACCCGCGCGCTCGACGGCGAGATCGTCATCGAGACCGATTCCGGGCCGCGCACCTGCACCGTCCACCGCGGTCCGGCCGGGGTGGACTCGGTCACCGTGGAGATGGGGCGCGCCCGCATCGAGGGGACCCAGGAGTTCGTGGTCGGCGTCGAGCGGGTGCGCACGCTCCGCGTCTCCATGGGAAACCCGCACGCCGTGATCCTGGACGGACCCGACGCGGCCCGTGCCGGCGTCCTGGGTCCCGCCATCGAGGCCCTGGTGCCGGGCGGCGTGAACGTCGGGTTCGGCCAGGCCGCCGGGTCTTCCGTGGACCTCGTGGTCTGGGAGCGGGGCGCCGGTCTCACCGAGGCCTGCGGCACGGGCGCCTGCGCCGCGGCGGTGGCCGCGCTGCACGAGGGGCGCCTCGACGGATCCGGCCCGGTGACGGTGTGCCTCCCCGGGGGCGCGCTCGAGATCACGGTCGGCCCCGATCTCGCCGTGCGCATGAAGGGGCCGGCGGAGAAGGTTTTCGAGGGGGAGACGGAGTTGTAGGCAACAGCCGCGAAGGCGGCGCAGTCAGTGCGTCAACCTCCACAGCATGGCGAGTACGCGGTCGCAGAAACCCAGCGTCCTCGCGGTGGCGTCAGCTCCCAGGTACCCGAACGCCTCCGCCACCCGCAGGCAGGCGACCACCTCGTCCGCGCTGCCCGCGGCGACGCGAAACAGGTGGAGGCGGTCCTTCCCTTTGCGCCGGCTGCCCTCGCTCACGTTCAGCGGAACGGACGCTGCGGCGCGGCGGAGCTGTCTCGCGAGGTCCGGGTCTCGCCGGTCCAGATTCGCAAGCGGCCCCTCGAGCGACCGGGCCATCTCGAGAGCGACCTCGAACGCGTGAAATGTCATCTGCGGCTCCTTTCGGGTGGGGTTTGCCCCATCCGGCGCAGGACCCGTGACAGCCCGACGCGGGATCCACCCTCGAACGACCGCGGGCTGGCGCGGGGCGTGCGCCACCGAGGCAACCCCACCCGAAAGGACCGAGTCGGAGTCGGAGTCGGAGTCGGAGTCGGAGTCGGAGTCGGAGTCGGAGTCGGAGTCGGAGTCGGAGTCGGAGTCGGAGTCGGAGTCGGAGTCGGAGTCGGAGTCGGAGTCGGAGTCGGAGTCGGAGTCGGAGTCGGAGTCGGAGTCGGAGTCGGAGTCGGAGTCGGAAAAAATCAACTAATAGTGACACGCGTTCGCTGAACGGGCATCCATCTCCGAACCCGAACCCGAACCCGAACCCGAACCCGAACCCGAACCCGAACCCGAACCCGAACCCGAACCCGAACCCGAACCCGAACCCGAACCCGAACCCGAACCCGAACCCGAACCCGAACCCGAACCCGAACCCGAACCCGAACCCGAACCCGAACCCGAACCCGAACCCGAACCCGAACCCGCCCCGTCTACTCCTCCCCCAGCGCCGCCCTCACGATCGGATTCGTGAGCAGCATCCGGTACTCCGCCGGGCTGAGCCACGCCTCCCGGCTTCCTCCCCGGTACGCGAGCGACACCCTCACCCTCCCGTCCCTCGCCTCGACCCGCGCCGGCCAGCCCGCCTCCAGGTCCCTCTCGATGGATCTCAGATGTCTGGCGATCCTGACCGCCCGCCTTCCCTCCGGCGACGACAGCGCGAGGAAGTGCCTGTTGCGGCTGAAGCCGCGGTCCTCGCGCATCCGGCGCACTGCGAGCTCGACGAAGCCTGCCATCGTTCCCGAGGCTACCAGAGATCAGCGGGGGCGGGCCCGCCGGACGAACCGCGCCATGGCCACGTCGGTGATCCCGATGTGCGTCCGCAGCCAGTCGGCGAGGAACCGATCGACGCGGACCAGTGGGTTCGCCGCATTCCCCCGGCGCCGGTGGTCGGTCTCGATCTCCAGGACCGCCTCCAGCATCGTGACGTGCTCCTCCCGGTGCCTGGCCAGGTCCGGGAAGCGCTTCTCGGCCATGAACCGCTCCTCGGCCTGGAAATGGAACTCCACGTACTCCCGCAGGAAGGCGAGCGTCCGGTCGACCTCCGCGCCATCGTCGCCGGCGGCCGCGGCCCGGACCCGGGCGGCGCACCGGAAGAGCTCCTGGTGCTGCTCGTCGATGTCACCGATCCCGGTGACGAGCGCCGCCGTCCACTCGAGCCAGGAGGCTTCCATCGCCGGATCCTACCCGAGATGCCCGCCCCGGTGACAGCCGGGATCAGGCGAGCGGCGAGGCAGCGGCCGCACGGGCCAGCGCCCGCCGGAGCGACCGGGCATCCGGCCCGACCGCGACCGCCACCAGGTGACGGCGCCGGAACATGGTGCGGGCCACCCGCTGGACGTCCGCCGCGGTCACCCGCTCGACCCGCCGGCAGCGCTCCTCCAGCGTCTCGTCGGTCCCGAAGAGCTCCCCGGTCCCGAACCAGCCCACCAGCTCCGACGGGTTGTCGAGGGCGAAGGTGAGGGACATGCGGTGCCGCTCCTTCACCCGGGCCAGCTCGTCGGCGGGCAGCAGCCCGTCCCAGAGCCCGGCGGCGACCCGGAAGATCTCGCTGGTCACCCGCTCGAGGCGCGAGGGCGTGCAGGCCCCCTCGAAGGTGAAGAGCCCTCCGTCCTCGAAGGTCTCCAGGCTGGCGTGGATCGAGTAGGCGAGGCCGTGGCGCTCCACCACCTCGAAGGGGAGGCGGGAGGAGAGCCCGTCGTCGAGGAGGCGCCGGACGACCAGCGCGGCGGCGTGGTCGCGGTGCCACTCGGGGACGGCGGGGAAGGCCAGCGAGAACTCGACCTGCGCGTCGTCGTGCTCGACGGCCCGAAGCGTGGGACCGGCCGGCCAGGCCGGCGGCGGGTCGTCGGGCCGGACGACGCCCCGGGGAAGCGCCCCGAGCCGTGGCGCTGCGAGCTCGACCACCTCCTCGAAGGAGACCGGTCCGGCTGCAACCAGCACCACGTTGGCGCCGGTGTAGTGGCGGGCGTGGTGGGCGCGGATGGCGCCCCCGTCCAGCCCGCGGACGCTGCCCCGGGAGCCGGCGATCTTCTGACCCAGGCCGTGGCCGGGATAGGCGGTTCGCTTCACCAGGTTGTCGGGATCGACGTCGCGGCCGCGCGAGTCCACCTCGTCGAGGATCTCCTCCAGGATCACCTGACGCTCGACATCGATCTCGCGCAGAAGCGGGTGGCTGACCAGGTCCGCGATGACGTCGATGCCGGTCCCGAGCCCCGCCGGGTGGAGTGACGTGTAGAAGCAGGTGTGGTCGCGGGCGGTCATGGCGTTCATGCTCCCGCCCGCCGCCTCGACCGCCGCGTTCATGGCGCGGCTGTCCGGGTAGCCGCGGCTGCCGCGGAACAGCAGGTGCTCCACGAAGTGGCTCACTCCGTTCGCCTCGGGCTCCTCGTGGCGAGACCCCACCCGGACGTAGAGCGCCAGCATGGCCGAGTGGAGGCCGGGCGTACGCGCCACCACCACCCGGGCGCCGTTGGCGAACCGGGCGCGCTGCCCCATTGGAAATGGGCCCTCCGCCATGGGAGAGCGGCCCCTCAGGGGATCCCGGAACCGCCGCGATCTCGGCTTCGTCGGCTTCACGCTGTCACCGTCTCCTCGCTGCCGGCGACGTCCGCTGGCGCAGGCGGGATGCATACCGAGAAAGTGGTTCCTCGGCTCACCTCGCTTTTGCATCGGATCGTCCCGCCGTGTTCCTTGACGACCTGCAAGGTGAACGCCAGGCCGAGACCGGTCCCTCCCGACTTCGTGGAAAAGAACGGTTCGAAGATTCTCTCCAGTTGTTCCGCGGGGATGCCCGATCCGGTGTCCGACACCGTCACCTCGGCGCCACCGTCCGCGGAACGGGCGGTCCGGACGGCGACCGTCCCCCCGCCGGGCATGGCCTCCCGGCTGTTGCGGAGCAGGTTCAGGAACACCGCCCGCAGCTGCCCCTCGTCGGCCCAGACCGCCGGGAGTTCCGAGGAGAAGTCGCGCGTCACCACCACCCCGGCGGCGGCCATCTCCGGGGCCACGAAGTCCACGAGCCCCCGGAGGATCTCGTTCAGGTCCTCGCGCGCCATCACCGGACGGGGGAGCCGGGCGAAGCGCAGGTACTCCTCGGCGACCGCGTTCAGGCGGTCCACCTCGCGGGTGATGGCGCCGAGGAGCGCCCGGGCCTCGGTGGAAGCCCCCGGCTCGAGCTCCTCGGCGAGCAGCTCGGCGTTCAGCCCGAGGGAGTTCAGCGGGTTGCGGATCTCGTGGGTGATGTGGGCCGAGATCCGCCCCACCGCGGCCAGCCGCTCGGCCCGGAGCAGTTCCTGCCGCTGCCGGTCCAGCGAGGCTGCCATGGCGTTGAACTCACGGGCCAGGACGCCGAGCTCGTCGCTCCCCCGGACCTCGACCTGCCGGGTGAGGTCGCCGGAGGCCACCACCTTGACCCCCTCCGTGAGTGTCCGGATGGGGGCGAGGAGCCGCTGCGAGATGAGCGCCGCCCCGATGCCCACGAAGAGGGCCAGCAGCGCGTAGATGACGATGGAGAGAGCCGTTCGCGACTCCTCCCGGCCGGCTGCGAGGACGAGCTCGCTCGTGTGGCTCTCCAGCGCGGCCTGGAGCAGCTTCACGTCGAGGGCGAGCGCCTTCTCCATGGTCCGGGCGGTCTGGATGGCCGCCTCCGGCGGCGCCTCCCCGGCCTCGGCCGCGTCGAGGAGCGCGCGGGCAGCGGCGTCATAGCGGGACCAGGAGGCGTCGAGGGAGTCGAGCCGCCCCACCACCTCGGCGAGGAAGGCGCCCTCGTCGCCGGAGGCCACACCCCTGGCCCGGCCGGCCACCGCGCGCCCCTCGGCGATCTTCTCCCGCACCAGCGAGGGGAAGCGGGCGCGGGCCAGCGGGACGAGCGCGCGGCGGGAGGCCGGGTCGAGCACGCCGGCCTCCAGGACACGCGTGGCAACCCAGTCCTTCACGTCGATCTGGGCGGCGATCCGGGTGAGGGGCAGGTACCCCTCCGACAGGAGCCTGAGCTTCCGGCCCAGGTCGTGGAGCCGGGAGATCCCGAAAGCCGAGACCAGGGCGAAGGCGAGGAGCGACACCCCGAAGGCGAGGAAGATCTTGGTGGCGACGCTGCGCAAGGCGGGAATGTAACCCGTCGCCGGTCCGCCTTGCCAAGAGGTCGGCCCCGGCGATAGCTTCGTCCCCCCATGACCGGCATCCTCCTCTTCATCTCCCTCGCCGCCGTCCTCGCGGCCGTCTACTTCTTCGCCTCCCACCGGACCTCGAGCGGCCAGCTGGCCAGCAAGGAGGAGGCGCTCCGCAAGCTCGAGGAGCAGGCGGCCAGCGCCACGAAGGAGGCCGCCGCCCTCCGGATCGAGGCGAGGGAGCGGCGCGACGAGGCCGCCCAGTTCCGCGATCAGCTGAAGGAGGCCAAGAAGAAGGCCTTCGACCAGGCCGAGTCGGTGAAGAAGGCCGCCGGCGCGCCGGCGCTGCGCGAGGAGATCGAGAAGCTCTCGACGAGGCTCGCCGACGCGCGGGCCGAGGCCTCCGCCGCGGCGGAGCGGGCCCGCGCCCTCGAGGCCCAGGCGGCCAGCGCGGCCCGGGAGCTGGAGCGCGGACGCGCCGAGGCTGCTGCAGCGGTCGAGAAGGCCCGGGCCCAGGCCCTGCAGGCGGCCCAGGCCGCAGCCGAGCCGCTGTCGGCGCCCCCGCCTCCGGCCGGCCCCGACGAGGCGCAGCTGCGGGCCGACAAGGACCGGGCCGACAAGGCCGAGGCGAAGCTCGTCGAGGTCCGCAAGAAGGCGGCCGAGATGGAGCGCGACCTCAAGGCCGCCAAGGGACGGCTCGAGACCGACAAGCGCGTCTACATGGTGCAGAAGGGCGAGCTCGACATCGCCAAGGACCGCTACCTGGAACTGAAGCGGCGCCACGACGCGCTCCGCAAGGAGCACGAGGAGCTCATCGACGCCGTCCGCCAGGCCGCCCGCGAGGAGCGGAAGGCCCAGGAGGCCGCGGGCGCTCTGGCCTCCGTCCCGGCTGCGGCCACGCCGCCCGCCGCGCCGCCCGTCGTGCCGCCCCCCGCGCCGGCGGAGGCGCTCCCGGCGTCCCCGCCCGCGGGCGAGTAGGGACAGGGGAAGCCCTTCGCCCCATGCAGAAGGCGGAGCGACTCCTCGACCTGGCGGCCCTCCTGCTGCGCGCCTCGGAGCCGGTCTCCTGGCGCGAGATCCAGGAGCAGTTCCCCGAGGACTACGGCGGCAGCGGCGAGGCGGCCATCCGCAAGTTCGAGCGGGACAAGGCCGAGTTGCTCGAGCTGGGGATCCCCGTCCGCTGGCTGGGCGGCGACGAGGACCTCCCGGCCGGCTACCTGGTGGACAAGGAGGACTTCTACCTCCCCGACCTCAAGCTGCCCCCCGAGGACCTGGCGCTCCTCTACCTGGCCGGCTCGGCGGCGCTGGCGCAGCGCGCCTTCCCCTACGCGCGCGACCTGGCCCACGCCATGAACAAGCTCTCCTTCGCGGCGCGCGCACCGGGCGCCTCGGAGGTCGCGGCGGTGGCCTCGCTCCAGCTCTCTGCCGACGATGCGGACCAGGCCTCCCGGGCCGAGTCCTCGGCGCGGCTCGAGGCCCTCTCCATCGCGGTGGCCGGAAAGAAGCGGGTGCACCTGGTCTACGCCGGCGCCGAGCGGCAGGCCCGCACCGAGCGTGACGTGGAGCCCTACGGCCTCTACCAGCGGGGCGGCGCCTGGTTCGTGACCGGGTTCTGCACGCTGCGCCAGGACATCCGCAGCTTCCACCTGGGGCGGATCGTTTCGCTCACGGTGAACCCTGCAGCGCCGCGGACCCCCGACTTCGAGCCCCGCGAGGGCTTCTCGCTGGCCGAGCTCGCCACCCGCGAGTCCTGGGAGTTCGGCGTCCACGCCCCGGTGCGCTGCCGGGTGCGGCTCGACGGCCCGGCCAGCCCCGAGGAGCGCGACTCCTTCGGGCCGCGGGCCACCTGGAAGGAGTCGGACGGGCGGTCCGTGGCCGAGGTGATGGCCACCAACCAGGAGGCCTTCCTGCGCCACGTGCTCTCCCTGGGCGACCGGGCCGAGATCCTGGCGCCCCGTCCGCTGCGCGAGCGGGCCCGCAAGGTGCTGGCGTCGCTGGCCCGGAGGGTCTCGTGACCCGCAAGGCCGCACCGGTCAAGGCCGACGCCCGGGACCGGCTGCGCCGGGTGCTCTTCCTCGTCCCCTACGCGGTCCGCCACCCGGGCGTTCCGGTGCGGGAACTGGCCCGCAAGTGCGGGGTCCCTGAGAAGCAGATCCTCGAGGACCTCGACTTCCTGCTCGGGGTGGGCTGCCCCCCGTTCGCGCCCGACGACTTCCTCGACCTCTACGTGGAGGGGGACCGGGTCCACGTGGCCCTCCACCAGAGCTTCTCCCGCCCGCCGAGATTCACCGAGAGTGAAGCAGCGGCGCTGGCCGCGGCGGCCCGCGCGCTGGGCGGGGAGGGGACGGAGCGGGTGGTGCGCGCCCTGCGCGAGGCGGTCCCGCGCGACCGGCGCGCCATCTTCGAGGAGCTGCTCGCCTGCATCTTCGCCGGGTCGCCTCCGGCCAGGGACTCGCTCCTCGGCCGCATCGAGCAGGCCATCGCCGCCCGCCGGGCCCTGCGCATCCGCTACTTCACCGCCACACGCGGCGAGGAGAGCGAGCGGGTGGTGCACCCGTACACGCTCGCCCAGCGGCTCGGCCACTGGTACCTGTGGGGGCACGACGAGGGGCGCGGCAAGGCGCTCCCCTTCCGGCTCGACCGCATCCGCGAGTGCGCCGTGGACGAGAAGCGCTTCGAGCCGCCCACCGACGCCGAGCTGGCGCGGGGCCGCCTCTTCTCGGAGGCCAGCGGCCCCCCGGTCCGGCTGCGGCTCGGACCGGTCGCCGCGGCCTGGGCGCTGGCCCGGCCCGGGCAGTGGCGGGTGGTGAAGCGCGACCGGAAGGGCGGGGCCGAGGTCGAGGTCCCCGGCGTGAGCGACGAGTGGGCCACGCGCTTCGCCCTGTCGTTCGGAGGTGACGCCGAGGTGCTGGGCCCCCCGCCGGCCCGGCGCCACTTCGGCGACGCGGTCCGGCGCGCCCTGGCCCGGTATCCGTGAAGGTCCCGGTCGGGGGGTAATCGCCCCGATGGGTGGCCTTCCGGGCCAAACGGGTGACCCCAGGGTGCGCGCGGACCCGCTCAAGCAGGGCGAAATCCCTGTGCTTTATATCGGCACGGGCCAAGCACTCGCTCAGGGGTGAGGTGCCCGTGGCGCGAGTCCTGATCGTCGATGACGTGGAGATCGTTCGGAGGGCCCTGGTGGTCGGGGTCCAGAAGCTCGGTCACGAGGCCGAGGGCGCCTCGGACCCGCTGGTCGCCCTGGAACTCGCGCGCCTGCATCCACCCGATCTCGCGCTCGTGGACTACCGGATGCCGGGGATGGACGGGATCGCCTTCTTCGACGCGATGAAGCACCAGCTGGGCGACAGGTGCCCCAAGGTGCTCTTCGTCTCGGCGACGCCCCTCGACGAGGTCCGGGAGAAGCTCGTCCCCACGGGGCTCGTGGCGGCCGGCTTCGTGCGCAAGCCCTTCCACCTGGAAGACCTGTGGAAGACCGTGAAGGACGCGCTGGCGAACTGAGGCGCTACTTCTTCGGAAGCCCCGCCCAGCCGAAGTAGAGATCGGCGACCGCGCACATGTCGTTCGTTCCGTGGCCGGCCTCGATGGCGTCGGCGAAGAGGCTGCGCACCGCGGCGCTCACCGGCATCTTCGCGCCCTGGTCCGAGGCCGCCTCCTGCGCCAGACGCTGGTCCTTCTCGGCGAGTGCGATGGCGAAGCGGGGCGTCCAGTCGCGGGCCAGGATCTGCTCCCCCTTCATCAGGAAGAACGGGGAGTGGAAGCTGGAGGCCTGCAGCGTCTCGACCACCTTGGCGACGTCGAGGCCACCGGAGGCGCCCAGCGCCAGCCCCTCGGCGTAGGCCGCCATCATGGCGCCCCCCACCGAGTTCACCACGAGCTTCATGAGGGCGGCGTCCCGGGCGTTGTCGAGCTCGATCACCCGCGCCGAGATGGCGCGCAGCGCCGGACGGGCCTTCTCGCGGGCCTCGGCGGGGCCGCCGGCGACGATGGTGAGCTGGGCCTTCTCGGCGGCGGTCCTGGAGCCGAGCAGGGGAGCCGCGATGAAGGAGGCGCCGCGGGAGCGCACGCGCTCCTCGACCGACTTCGCGCTGCGCACGCCGGCGGTGGAGACGTCGACGAGCACGGCGCCCTTGCCCAGGCCGGCCAGCGCGCCGCCCGGGCCGTCGAGGACCGCGTCCACGGCCTTCTCGTCGGAGAGGCACAGGAAGACCAGGTCCTGGCCGGTGGCCGCCTCGCAGGGAGTTGCGGCGCCCTTCGCGCCCTTCTTCACCAGCGGCTCCGACCTCGACGGGGTTCGGTTCCAGACGGTGACGGTGTGGCCGGACTTGCGAAGGTTGTTGGCCATGGGCGCACCCATGGTCCCCGTTCCAAGGAAGCCAATCTTCATGGTTCGACCCTTGTAGCCCAAGGGAGCGGGCTGTGAAAGCGCGATCCGACGCCCCGGAGAAGGGGAAACCCCTGGCGTGGCGCGGCGCGCCATGCGACGATCCTTGGCCGCGTCGAGGGACGCGTGGAGGTCGGAAAGCCCAGATGGAATCCAGGGATGTCGTCGTCGTCGGGGGAGGGGTGAGCGGTCTCTCCTTCGCCTGGCACGCGGCCCGTTCGGGCCGGAAGGCGCTGGTCCTGGAGGGGAGCGACCGGCTGGGCGGCTGCCTCGACTCCCGGCGGACCGCGGCCGGCTACTGGTACGAGCTGGGCGCCCACACCTGCTACAACTCCTACGCCGGTCTGCTCGAGATCATCGAGGGCGCCGGCCTGCGCGACCGGATCGTCCCGCGCGGCGAGGCCCGCAAGCGCTTCGCCTTCCTCCGGGGCGGCGCCATCGACATGCTCGGCCCCATCTCGGTGCTGATGCGCTTCGACAAGGCGGAACTGCTGCGCAACGTCTTCCGTGGCATGCGCGCCTCGAAGGAGGGGGCCACCACCTGTGGCTGGTACTCCGGCGTGGTGGGGAAGAGGAACTACTCTCGCATCCTCGCCCCCTTCCTCTCGGCCGTGCCCTCGCAGAGCGTGGACTCCTTCCCCGCGGCGGGCCCGGGCTCCCTCTTCAAGAAGCGGCCGCGGCGCAAGGACGTGGTGAAGAGCTTCACGCTCGACGGCGGCCTCTCCTCGGTGATCGCGGCTGCGGCGGGCAGCCCCGGCGTCGAGACCCGGACCGGCGCGATCGTTCGCGAGGTCAGGACGGTCGGCGGCGGGTACGAGGTCCGGCTCGCCGACGGGAGCTCCTTCCAGGCGCCGGTGGTGTCGGTGGCGGTCCCGCCGTCGATGGCCTCGGCGATGCTGCGCGCCGACTTCCCCGACCTCTCGTCCGAGCTGGCCCGCGTCGGGATGGCGGCCACCGAGTCGGTCGGCGTGGTGGTCCGCCGCCAGAAGGTGAAGCTCCCGGAGATGGCCTTCCTGGTCCCGGACGACGACCTCTTCTGGTCGGCGGTGACGCGCGATCCGGTCCCCGACCCGGACTGGCGCGCCTTCGCCTTCCACTTCAAGACCGGGAAGACCGACGACGAGCGCCGGGCCCGCATCGCCCAGATCCTCCAGGTGGAGCAGGGCGACTTCGAGGAGGTCACCCGCCGGATGACCTTGCTCCCGTCCCCGGTCCTCGGGCACGACCGCCTCGTGGGGGAGCTCGACCGGATGCTCTCCGGGTCGCGCCTGGCGCTCACCGGGAACTACTTCGACGGGCTCGCCATCGAGGACTGCGTGCAGCGGTCCCGCGCGGAGTGGGCGCGGGTCTCGGCGGCGACCTAGCCGCTCGCCGCGCGCGTCCACTCGAAGAGCCCCGAAAGCCTTCCGGAGAGAGCGCCCGCGCCGCGGCCGTGGGAGGGAGCCACGAAGACCGTGTCGTCGCCGGCGATGGTGCCGAGGACCCCGGGGAGGCGGGCCAGGTCGATGGCGCGGGCCACCGCCGGCGCGCTGCCCGGCAGGGTCCGGATCACGACCAGGGAGCCGTTGGTGGCCACCGCCGACACCAGCCCGGCGACGGCGGCGGCGACGGCGGCCGGCGCCCCGTCTCCGATCTCGTAGAAGGAGCCCTCCGGGCGCGAGACCCGGCGGGCCGAGAGGCGGGCCAGGTCCCGGGAGAGGGTGGCCTGGGTGGCCCGGATGCCCTGGCGGCGCAGCCCTTCCAGCAGCTCCTCCTGCGTGGAAACCCGTCCGGCCCGCAGGATGCGGGCCACGGCGTCGCGGCGCCGGCTGGCGTCCCGGGCGCTCACCGGTAGATCAGGGTCCCCACGCCGCGGTCGGTGAAGAGCTCGGCGATGACGGTGTGGGGGACGCGGCCGTCGAGGACGTGGACCCGCTCCACGCCCCCGGCCAGGGCCCGCAGGATGGCGCGGGCCTTGTGCTTCATGCCGCCGGTGATGGCGCCGGCCTCGACCCGCTTCTCCAGATCGGGGCCGGAGATCTGGCGGACCATGCCGCCGTCCGGCGCCGACTCGAGGATTCCGGGCACGTCGGTCAGGTAGATGAGCTTCTTCGCCCCCAGCGCCGCCGCCACCGCCGCGGCCACGTCGTCCGCGTTCACGGATAGTCCGCGTCCGTCCTCGCCGCTTCCGATGGGGGAGATGACCGGCACGTATCCGGACTTGAGGAGCATCTTCAGGAAGTCCTTGTTCACCTCGACCACCTCGCCGTGGTGGCCCAGGTCGCGGCCGCTCTCGTGCACGATCCTGCGGGCCTTGAGGAGCTGGCCGTCCTTGCCGGAGAGCCCCACCGCCGAGGCGTTGCGGGCGTTGAGGAGCGCCACCAGCTCCTGGTTGACCTTGCCGGTGAGCACCATCTCGATCACCGGCAGCGAGGTGGCGTCGGTGATGCGCAGCCCGTCCACGAACTCGGAGCGCTCGCCCAGCCGCTCCATGGTCCGGGTCACCTCCTGGGCGCCGCCGTGCACCACCACCGGCTTCAGCCCCACCGACTTGAGCAGCGCCACGTCCTCGGCGAAGGCCTCCTTGAGCGACTCCTTCACCATGGCCGCGCCGCCGTACTTGATGACCGCCACCTGGCCGGAGAAGGCGGCGATGTACTTGAGCGCCTCGGCCAGGAGCGCCCTCTTGAAGGCCGGCGAGTAGTTGGCCACGTGGTCCTCGCGGGCCACGCCGCCGTCGGGCTTCTGCACGATCTGCGAGGCGTAGTCGGCGTTGATCTTCACGTAGTCGTAGGAGAGGTCGCAGCCCCAGGCCGTCGCGGTGACGTCCCCGTCGGCCAGCTCGACCCGCAGGTCGATCGAGGGCTCGCGCATGCGCGCCTTCAGGGCCTCCCGGTCGAACTCGGTGGGGGCCCCGCCGGAGAAGACCGCCACGCCCTGGAGCAGGACCCTGGCCTTGAAGGGGTCGATGAGCCAGCCGCGGGTCCCGGCCCGCGCACCCACCGTGGCGAGCACCCGCCCCCAGTTGGGGTCGGCGCCGAAGAGGGCCGCCTTGACCAGCGGTGAATTGGCGATGGAGCGGGCCACGTCGCGGGCGGAGGCGTCGGTGGGGGCGCCGGTCACCACCACCTCGAGGAGCTTGGAGGCCCCCTCGCCGTCCGAGGCCATGGCCCGGGTCATCTCCCGGAAGAGGTCGGTGACGGCGGTCTCCAGGACCTCCTGGTCGGGCCCGGGCTCGGAGATGCGCGCGTTCCCGGCCAGGCCGTTGGCCAGGGCCACGAGCGAGTCGTTGGTGGACATGTCGCCGTCCACGGTGAGCATCTCGAAGGTGCCCTTCACCGCCCGTCCCATCACCTCCTGGAGGATCTTGGGGGTCACCGAGACGTCGGTCACCACCACGCAGATCATGGTGGCGAGCTGCGGCGCCAGCATCCCCGAGCCCTTGGCGATGCAGGCCACGGTGGCGGCCTTCCCGCCCACCACCACCTCGCGCGACGCCATCTTGGTGCGCGTGTCGGTGGTCATGATGGCCTCGGCGGCGAAGTCGGCCCGCGCGCCCAGCTGCTCCACCAGCGCGGGGATGGCGTCGAGGATCTTCTGGGCCGGCATCCGCACGCCGATGACGCCGGTGGAGGCGGTGAGCACGGCGCGCTTCTGCACGCCGAGCGCGTCGGCCACCGCGCCGCGCAGGTTGGCCACGTCCTCCAGGCCGCGCGGGCCGGTGAGCGCGTTGGCGTTGCCGCTGTTGACGAGCACGGCCCGCATGCCCTCGGCGGGGACCCGGTCGCGCGCATCGGCCACCGGCGCGGCCGCGGCCTTGTTCACGGTGAAGAGGCCGGCGGCGGCGGCCGGCACGTCGGAGACCACCAGCGCCACGTCGCGCCGCTGCGGCTTCAGCCCCGCCGCGACGCCGGAGAACCGGAACCCCTTGGGGATCTTCACGCCTGGCCTCCCGGGAGATCGAGGCCGAGGGTCTCGTCCCAGCCCTGCGTCGCGTTGTAGGCCTGGACGGCCTGACCGGCGGCCCCCTTCACCAGGTTGTCGATGGCCGAGACGGCGATGACGAGCCCGGTGCGCTCGTCGAGCGTGGCGCCCAGGTGGCAGCGGTTGGTCCGGGCCACGTCCTTCACCGCCACCCTGTCGGGGTTCACCACCCGGACGAAGGGCTCGGAGCCGTAGGCCTTCTCGAGGGCGTCGCGCAGGGCGGCGGAGGTGGCGCCCGGGGCGGCCCGCAGCGCGCAGGTGGCCAGGATGCCGCGCCGCAGGGGAACGAGGTGGGGCGTGAAGGAGATGGGCCCACCCCCCCGGCGAAGCGCGCCACCGTCTGCTCGATCTCCGGGACGTGCTGGTGGCGGCCGATGCGGTAGGCGCGCAGGTCCTCGTCCACCTCGCAGAAGGAGTATTCCTCGCTGGCCTTCCGCCCCGCGCCGGAGACACCGCTCATGGCCGAGACGGCGATGCCCTCCCGGGCGGCCAGGCCGGAGCGGACCAGCGGTGCGAGCGCCAGCGCGATGGCGGTGGCGTAGCATCCCGGGTTGGTGACGAAGGTGGCCCCGCGCAGCGCAGCCCGATCGAGCTCGGGCAGGCCGTAGCGGGCCTGGGCGAGGAGCGGGACCGCCGTGTGCTCGAAGCCGTACCAGGTCGGGTAGGCGGCCGGGTCGTGGAGCCGGAAGGCGCCGGAGAGGTCCACCACGGCGACGCCCCGGGCGTGCAGCGCCGGGCCGAGCGCCAGCGAGACCTCGGCCGGCGTCGCCAGGAAGGCCACGTCCGCGGAGAGCGCGGGCGCCTGGGCCTGCGGCAGGTAGCGCAGCGCAGCCGCCGGGGCGGGGAGGGGGAGCCGCGAGCCGGCCGACTCGTCGGCCCAGCGGTCCGAGTAGATCGAGGCCAGCCGGAGGCCGGGGTGGCGGGCGACGATGCGGGTGAGCTCGAGGCCGGAGTATCCGGATGCCCCGACGACGGCGACGGTGCGCGTATCCATGAAGTTGCATGAATATGCAACTCGGGGCGGCCGGTCAACGGCCGCCCCGGAATCATGGTGCCCAGGAGAGGACTCGAACCTCCATGGCCTTTCAGCCGCTAGACCCTGAATCTAGTGCGTCTACCAATTTCGCCACCTGGGCGGAGGTGGGCCCCTCTCTAGCGGGGGGAGCGGCCCGGTGTCAACGCCATTCGGAGCGGCTAGGATGCCATCCCCATGACCCTCCCCACCGCGCTGCTGGCCCTCGCCCTTGCGTCCGCCCCCTCTCCCCAGGCCCCGGTCACGCTGGTGGGCGCGGGAGCGCTCGGACCGGGGGGCGCCGCCTGGCTGACCGAGGTCGGCTATCCGGGGTTGGCGCTCACCTACGCCCAGGGGCTCGACGAGTGGAACGACCTGGGCGGGACCGTGGGAATGGGATGGACCACCGGGGAGATGGTGCTCGGGCTGGTGTGGCGGCGGGAACTGGCCGGGGACGCCGGCAGCCGGGCCGGATTCCGGCTCGTGGCCGGGCCGTGGTTCAACTTCGGCGCGACCTGGATCTACCCGGAGAACCGCTCGAACCTGGGGCTGCTGGTCGCGCCCGGAGCGGGCTGGACCGCGTCGGCAGGCCAGGGACTGGTGAGCGTCACGCTGGATCTCGGGCTCGAGTGGGCCATGCAGCGCGACATGGGGTTCGGGTTCGTCCCGCGCCTGGGCCTGGCCTACGAGGTGCCGGTGGCCCGGGATGTCACCCTGGGTGCGAAGGCCGGGCTGTGGATCCGCTGGGCCACGGGGAGCGCGAAGATCCCGGGCCTGGACGAGAGGCTCCTGGGCGAGCTCGTGGCCCTGGTGACCTGGAAGGTCTTCTAGGCGGGGCGGACGCCGGCCCGCTACCAGCGGGTGACGCAGGCGATGGCCGGGCTGCAGGTCCGGTCCACCGACTCGATGTACTTGAGCATCTCCTCGGCATCGACGGCCCCGGTGATGCGCTGGGGGATCTCTCGCCCCGCCGAGTCGATGAAGACCACCGTGGGCATGCCCACCACGGCGTACTTGTCGAAGACCTTCTGGAAGGCGTCGGTGTCATGGGTGCCATCCATCTTGAGCGTGACGAAGCGCCCCGCCGCCGCCTGCACGCGCGGATCGGCCCAGGCGGCCTTGTCGAGCTCCTTGCAGGCGGTGCACCACTCGGCCCAGAAGTCGATGATGACCGGCTTGCCCTGGGCGCGGGCCTGCGCGATGGCCGCCAGCTCGTCCTGGTGGAAGCGCCAGGCGAGACCGCCGCCCTGTGCGCGGGAGCGCGCCGACGCGGCGCCGGACGCGTAGACGATCGCGCCCACCACGAGCGCCACGCCCGCCCCCTTGGCGAGCTTGTGGAGGGCCGAACCCTGGAAGCTGCCGCTGAAGGCGCCCAGCAGCACGCCGGCGCCCGCCAGGCCGGCCGCGGCCAGGGCTGCGGTGCGGGAGGCGAGGAAGAGGGGCTGGAGGGCCGGCAGCGCGTCCTTCAGGAAGACGCCGGCGGCGGCGAGCAGCGCCACGCCGAAGACGCTCTTCACCGTGTCCATCCAGGGACCGCTCTTGGGGAGCGACACCGAGAAGGCGCCGATGAGGAAGAAGAGGAGGCCGAGCCCCATGGCGTAGGCGAACATGATGCCCACGCCGAAGGCCACCGAGCCCTTGGTGGCGACGAAGGCCAGCGCCGCGGCCAGCACCGGTCCCGTGCAGGGCGCGGCGATGACTCCGGAGACGAGCCCCATTCCGAGCGCGCCCAGGTAGCCCGCTCCGCCCACCCCCTGCAGCCGGGCCTGCATCGACGGGGGAAGCTGAAGCTCGAAGGCGCCGAACATGGACGCGGCCATGGTGGCGAAGACCAGCGCGACCCCGCCGATCACGAGCGGGTTCTGCATCACGCTGCCGAAGGCCTTGCCGGTGAGGGCCGCGCCCATTCCCAGCGCCGAGTACATGATGGCGATGCCGAGGACGTAGAGGCCGGAGAGCGCCATGGCGTGGCGGCGGGACGTGGCCTCGCGGGCCCCGAAGATGGAGACGGTGATGGGGATGAGCGGGTAGACGCAGGGGGTGAGGCTGGTGAGGACGCCACCCCCGAAGGCCACCACGTAGGCGAGGAACGACCCCTCGGCGAGCAGCGCGCCGAGCCCGAGGTCGGTGGCTGCGCCCGTGGACCCGCTGGCCGCCAGGTCGGGCAGCCAGGCCACGCCTGCGAAGGTGATGGCCGCGACCAGGATTCTCGTGAGGATCCGCATGCGTCCTTTCAACATAACCACCCGTTGGCCCGGGGGAAACCTTCGTTATAGAACCCAGGCCGGAACGCAGCCGCGAGCCATTCCATTCCATTGGAGACAGGCGGGGCCTTGAGGATTCCCATCTACATGGACTGCCACTCGACCACGCAGGTCGACCCGCGCGTCGTCGAGGCCATGCTCCCGTACTTCACCGAACGCTTCGGCAACGCCGCCTCGAAGAGCCACTCCTTCGGCTGGAAGGCCGAGGAGGCGGTCGAGGAGGCGCGCGAGGAGGTGGCCCGCCTCATCGGCGCGACCGCCCGCGAGATCGTCTGGACGAGCGGCGCCACGGAGGCGGACAACCTGGCCGTGAAGGGGGTGGCCCGCTTCCACGCCGCGAAGGGGCGCCACCTGGTCACCACCGCCATCGAGCACAAGGCGGTGCTCGACCCGATGGCGGCGCTCTCGCGCGAGGGATTCGAGGTGACGGTGCTGCCGGTGAGTCCGGACGGCCTCGTCGACCCGGAGGCGGTGCGCGAAGCCATCCGCCCCGACACCGTGCTCGTCTCGGTGATGCACGCCAACAACGAGGTGGGGACGGTGCTGCACGTGGAGGAGATCGGGCGGATCACCCGCGAGAAGGGGGTCCTCTTCCACACCGACGCGGTGCAGTCGCTGGGACGGATCCCCTTCGACGTGGAGGCGGTGAACGCGGACCTGGTCTCGCTCTCGGCGCACAAGATGTACGGGCCGAAGGGCGTGGGAGCGCTCTACGTGCGGCGTCGCCCCCGGGCGCGGCTCCTCGCGCAGATCGACGGGGGAGGCCACGAACGCGGCTACCGTTCCGGGACGCTCAACGTGCCCGGCATCGTGGGGTTCGGGAGGGCGGCTGCGCTGGCGCGCGAGGAGATGCCCGCCGATGCGCCGCGCATCCTGGCGCTGCGGGAGCGGCTGCGGGGGGCCATCCTGGCCGGGCTGGATCGGGTGACCGTGAACGGGAGCCTGGAACGGCGCCTGCCCGGGAACCTGAACCTGAGCTTCGCCCACGTGGAGGGGGAGGCGCTCATGATCGCCATGAGGGACGTGGCGGTGAGCAGTGGGTCGGCGTGCACCTCGGCATCGCTCGAGCCCTCGTACGTGCTGCGGGCGATGGGGGTCTCCGACGAGCTCGCCCACTCCTCCATCCGCTTCGGCCTCGGCCGCTTCAACACCGAGGAGGAGGTGGATCACGCGGCGCGGCTGGTCGTCGAGAAGGCCACGAAGCTGCGGGAGATGTCGCCCTTTTCAGCGACTTCTACGTAGTCGAAGGCGCAGGTCTCTCCCACGACCGGATTCCCCGCATACCGTTCCATGGCCTCCTCCCCGCCCGCAGTCACCCCAAGGAGGGGTTCAACTGGCTGAACCGCGACAGGATTGTCGCAGCTCGCGCCGCGGACCTGGAACCGCCTTCTCGGCCTGGCCGCGCCCCTCCGCCGTGCGGGCCTCCAGCGCCAGCACGCCCATGTGCTCCCGCTCCAGTTCGGCCAGGAGTTCGTGACGTGACCCCAGGTCCGCGGCGCGGCCCGGTCGGCGCCGAGGAACGGCCTGGGGACAGGCGACGCCGCTGGCCCGTGACGTGCTCCTGCCCCGGCCGTGCGCCTCCTCCTCGCCCTCCTCCTCGCCGTCCCACCGGCGGCTCCCGCGCCGCCGTCGTCGCACCCCGGGCCGCCCGGCGCCGATCCCGCCGCCCTGGCGCGGCTCGACGGCCAGCGGGTCCTCACCGTGATCGCCGCGGCCGACCCGCCCGTCGCCGAGGTGCAGCGGGCCGCAGCCGACCACGACGGCATCGACCCGGACCGGCTGCGCGCCTGGGTGGCCCGCCCCCGCAGCGCCCACTGGCTGCCCCGCGTCTCGCTCGACGCCAGCCGCACCGAGCGTGACACGCGGGTGGTGGGCGTCACCGGCACGGTCGAGTCCGACTATCTGCGGGTGAACCCGTCCACCCAGTTCGGCGTCCGCCTGAGCTGGGACCTCGACCAGCTGGTCTTCTCCCGCGACGAGCCGGCGGCCGCCTGGACGGCCTCCCGGCTCATCGACCGGCGCGCCGAGCGGGTCCGCCGCGCCACCAAGCTCTACTTCCAGCGGCGCCGGTTGCTCGTCCAGCTGGCGCTCGACCCGCCGCGCGAGGCCATGGGGCGCGCCGAGCGGGAGAACCAGATCGACGAGATCACAGCCGAGCTCGACGAGCTCACCGGGGGACTGTTCTCCGGAAGGAGGAGACCGTGAAGAAGCGCGCATCCGTTGCCGCCGCCGTGACGCTGGCCACGATGGCGATCGTTGCAATGACGCTGGCCGCCTGTGGCCCCACCGAGCCCGATCCAGCACCCCGAGTGACGTCGGTGGCGCCGGAGGGGGAGGGGATCGCCCCCGACGCACCTGGGATCTCGGTCCGGTTCAGCGAGCCGGTCGAGCCGTCCGGCATCGAGGACGGCCGCTTCCTGGCGCTGGCCACCGCGGCCGACGCGAAGTCGGCGGCCACCGCGGCCGGCTCGGCCACCGGCATCGGTCCGGGCGTGGCGGTGGTCCCGTCCCGCGTCGTGCTCGGCGAGGGGGGGGCCGCGGCCCAGGTCGTCCCGGAGGCGCCGCTCCAGCCCCTGGGCGCCTACGCCGTCGTGGTCGGCACCGGCATCCGCAGCGTGAGCGGCCGCGCCGTCATGGACCCCACCGGGCGGAAGCGCGCCTTCGCCACCACCTTCCGCACCGGGCCCATGCCGGACAGGCTGCCGCCGGTGGCGCGGTGGATATCGCCCCCGCAAGGGCCGGCGCCGTCGAACCTCCGGGAGATCCGCATCGGGTTCTCGGAGGCGGTCACCGGGTCGCTCACGGTGAATGGCGTCGCGGGCCGGTCCAGGACCATCTCCCCCGACGTCCTCGCCCTGACCCTCGACGGGCCGCTTCCCTCCGGGCCGTTCGCCCCCGCGCTCGACGGGATCCGGGACGCGGGCGGGAACCGCCCGCTCCCGCTGCCGGCCATCGTGGCCGCCTCCTGCCGCGACGACCGGGCGCCCGAGGTGGCGCCGGCCTCGGTGCGGGTCCTCCCGGCCGACACCGCCATCTCCCTGGCCGCCGACGCCTCGGAGGTGACCCGCCTCGGGGTCGAGGTTGCGGTGGAGCGGCTCGGCGAGGGCTGCGGGTCGCTCCCCGACGTTCCGGGGAGCCTGGTCGCCTGGGGAGAGTTCGCGCCCTGCCCCGGGCACGACCCGTGCGGCGCCGCCACCCGCTGCCCGGCCGCGGCCACGGTGACCGGCCTCTGCCCGGGACGGCGAGTGAAGGTCCGCGTCCTGGCCGAGGACCTGGCCGGCAACGCCGCCGGGCCCGGTCCCTGGATGATGGCGGCCACCGGCTCCGCCGCGGCGCGCCCGGTCGTCACCGAGGTGCTGGCCGACGCGGCCACCCCGCAGGCCGGCGGGGAATACGTGGAGATCGCCAACCTGGGCAGCGGCGAGGCGGACCTCACCGGATGGAAGCTCGCCAAGCGGAGCGGCAGCGGGGCGGTCAGCCGGTGCACCATCGAGCCGAAGGGGGGCGCCATCCCTCCCGGGAGCCACGGTCTCGTCGTGGGCGGAGGCTGGGACGGGCGCTACCCCCTTCCGGCGGGCCTTCCCCTCTTCCAGTGCGGCGCAACGTCGCTCGCGGGAGGGCTCGCCGACGATCGGGCCCCGGCCATCGCGCTCGAGTCGCCGGCCGGGGCCGTGGTGTCCGGGCTCGGCTGGGCGGCGCCGTCCCTGCGCTGCACCGGCCGCTCGGTCGAGCGGATCCTGCCCGAGGGGGATGATGCGACGACCAACTTCGCCTGCGCCGGCGCCGCGCCGGGGACCCCCGGGGCCTGCAACGGGAGCACGCCGCCGGCAAGCTGCCCGCGAAGGCCCTACTGAGCGTGCTCGGCGACCCACTTCCCGAGGAACTCGTCCTTGAAGAGGAACCCGTCGGCTCCGCAGTCGGCCGCGAGCTGCTCCACCGTCTCCCGCGCCGCGCCGGTGCAGAGGATCACCTTGATGCCCCGGAAGCGCTCGTTCCCCTTCACGAAGCGGCAGAACTGCGGCCCGTCGATTCGGGGCATCTTGACGTCGAGGAGGATGAGGTCGGGGCGGGTCTCCCGGCGGGTCAGGATCGCCGTGGCCTCCTCGGCGTCGGAGGCGTAGAGCACCTCGAACCCCTTCCCGGCCAGGTCCCGGCTGAGGAACCGGGCCACGATCTCGTTGTCGTCCACGATGAGCACCCGCCGGCGCGCCACCAGCGCCGCGGCGAACCGCTGGGGGATCTCCTCGAGGGGATCGAGGCCGAGGAACCCGTCGGCGCCGCACCGGGTGGCGAGCTGGGCCAGCTCCTCCGGGGAAGCCACCCCCGTGACCAGCGCCCGCCCGGCGAAGCCCCGGTCGCGCAGCAGGGCGATGGCCCGGCGTCCGACCCTGGCGTCCACGACCAGTGCGTCGGCCCCGGCCAGATTCGACGCGAGCTGCAAGGGATCCGAGGAGGCCACCGACTGGTGCCCCGCCTTCGACAGCGACAGCGCGACGGCGTCGCCGACGATCTCGTTCTCGCAGCAGACCAGGACCTTCACCGCCCCGGAACCATACCGCATCGACCCCCGACAGGGTCGAATTGCCGCTCCCCGGTGCGTGTGCTAGCCGTGGGGCGTGCGCCCTTACGAGGTCATCCACCGCAAGCGGGACGGACGCCCCGTGGCGCCGGAGGCGATCGCGGAGCTCGTGACCCGCTATGCCGAGGGGAGCGTGCCCGACTACCAGATGGCCGCCTTCTGCATGGCGGTCTTCTTCCGGGGCATGAGCGAGCCGGAGCTCCAGGCCATGACCGCGGCCATGCTCCACTCCGGGGACGTGCTCGACCTCTCCGACATCCCCGGCCCCAAGATCGACAAGCACTCGACCGGAGGGGTGGGGGACAAGACCTCGCTGGCGCTGGCGCCGCTGGTCGCGGCCTGCGGGGTCAAGGTGCCCATGGTGAGTGGCCGGGGGCTCGGCCACACCGGCGGCACGCTCGACAAGCTCGAGTCGATCCCCGGCTTCCGGACCCAGCTTCCGGTGGAGCGGTTCCGCGAGATCACCGCCTCGGTGGGCGCCTGCCTGGTCGGCCAGTCCGACCGCATCGCCCCCGCCGACCGCAAGCTCTACGCGCTGCGCGACCTCACCGCCACCGTCGAGTCGATCCCCCTCATCGCCGCCTCGATCATGTCGAAGAAGCTGGCCGAGGGGATCGACGGCCTGGTGCTCGACGTCAAGGTCGGCGGCGGCGCCTTCATGAAGCGCATGCCCGACGCGCTGGCGCTGGCCCGCACGCTGGTGGGCATCGGCCGCGGAATGGGCAAGGAGGTGGTGGCGCTGGTCACCGCCATGGACCAGCCCCTGGGCCAGGCCGTCGGCAACGCACTCGAGGTGAAGGAGGTCCTCCACCTCCTCCGCGGCGGCGGACCGCCCGACCTGCGCGAGCTCACCGTGGTGCTCGGGGCGGAGATGCTGCTCCTGGGGCGCGTGGCGGCGACCAACGCCGAGGCGCGCGGACTCGTCGAGCAGGCCATCGCCGACGGGCGCGGGTTCCGGAAGCTCTGCGAGATCGTCGAGGCACAGGGAGGCGATCCCCGGGCCCTCGTCGAGCCCGACCGGCTGCCGCGCGCGGCGCGGGTGGTGGACGTCGTCGCCCCGGCCGAGGGCGTGGTCGAGTCCGTGGACGCCGAGGCGGTCGGCCTGGCCGCCATGGCGCTCGGGGCGGGGCGGTCGCGCGTCGAGGACGCGGTCGACCCGGCCGCCGGGATCGAGGTCTGGAAGAGGGTGGGGGACCGGGTGGAGGCGGGCGAGCCGCTGGCTGCGATGCACGTGGGGGAGAGGCCGCTCGAGCCGCCCGACGCCGTCGCGGCGCGCCTGCGCGGGGCCTTCCGGATCGGGACCGGGCCGGCCTCGCCGGGGCCGCTCGTCCTGCAGAGGATCGAGGAGGGGAACGCATGAACCGGACCGTCGAGCTGCACACGCGCCTGGACTACGCGCGGGCCTGGATCCGCGGTCGCACCGAGCACCGCCCGGTGGTGGGGGTGGTCCTGGGCTCCGGGCTGGGAGCCCTGGCCGAACGGATCGAGGAACGGGTCACCATCCCCTACGAGGAGATCCCCGAGTTCCCCGCACCCACCGTGACGGGCCACGCCGGGCGGCTCGTGGTGGGGAAGCTGGGCGCCACGCCCGTGGCGGTCCTCCAGGGGCGGTCCCACCTCTACGAGGGCGCCTCGGCTGGGACCGTGGCCTTCGGGGTCCGGCTCCTGGCCTGGTTCGGCGTCCGGTCGCTGCTCCTCACCAACGCGGCCGGCGCCGTGAACCCGGCGCTGGCGCCGGGCGGGCTGGTCCGCATCACCGACCACCTGAACCTCACCGGGGCGAACCCGCTCACCGGGCCCAACGACGAGCGGCTGGGTACGCGCTTCCCGGACATGGGCGAGCTCTACGACGCCCGGCTGGGCGCCCTGCTCGACGCCTGCGCCGCGCGCCTGGGCGTCGGGCTGGGGCAGGGGATCTACGCCGGCCTGGCCGGCCCGAGCTACGAGACCCCGGCCGAGATCCGCATGCTCCGGACCCTGGGCGCCGACCTGGTGGGCATGTCCACCGTCCTCGAGGTGATCGCGGCCCGCCACGCCGGCGTCCGGGTGGCGGCGATCTCGGTGGTGACCAACCTGGCGGCCGGGCTCTCGGCGCAGGCGCTCTCGCACGAGGAGGTGCTCCGGGCCGGGGCCGGCGCGGTGGATCGGCTCGATCGGCTCGTGCAGGCATGGGCTCCGGAGGCGGCGCCTTGACCGGCCAGCACCGCCTCCACGTTCTGGTCCGCGACCCGGCCGCCGGGGGCTCCTTCGAGGAGTGGAGGGGCTGGCTCGACGGGGAAGGCATGCACTTCACCATGAGTCATCCTCCGGCGCGGCGGCTCGAGCTGCGCTTCCTGCTCCCCGGCGCCGGCGTCGAGACCCGCGCAGGCGGGGAGGTGCTCCGGGTGGACCGGAGCGGCGACGCCTTCCTGGCCCACGCGCGCCTCGACGGCATGGACGGGGCGAGCCGGGCGGCCGTGGAGAAGTTCCTGGAGGAAGCGTGAAGGCACGCGACCTGGTGCCGGCCGCGCGGGCGGCGCGCCGGCGGGCCTACGCCCCCTACTCGGATTTCCGGGTCGGAGCCGCGCTGCGCGCCGGGGGCCGGGTCTTCGAGGGCGCCAACGTGGAGAACGCCAGTTACGGGCTGACCGTCTGCGCCGAGCGCGCCGCGGTCCTGGCGGCGGTCCTGGCCGGGAGGCGCACCCTCGAGTCCCTGGCCGTGGCCAGCGGGACCGTCCCGCCCACGCCCCCCTGCGGGATGTGCCTGCAGACCCTGGCCGAGTTCGCCGGACCCGGACTCCCGGTGACGCTGGCCGGGGCCCGCGGGTCCCGCGTGGAGACCACGCTGGGAGCGCTCCTGCCCCGGGCCTTCGGCGCGGCGCAGCTCGGCGGCGCCCGGCCCGTGAAGGTGCGGCCGTGAGGGTCTTCCACGGCCTGGACGGCGCCACCGACCTGCGCGGCTGCGCCGTGGCCATCGGCAACTTCGACGGCGTGCACCTGGGCCACCTCCGGCTCCTCGAGACGGCGCGGGCCCGCGCCGCCACCCACCGGGCGCCCTCGGTCGCGCTCACCTTCGAGCCGCACCCGGCGCGGGTGCTGCGCCCCCGCATGGCGCCCCCGGCCATCACCCCGCCCGCCCGGAAGCTCGAGCTCCTCGAGGAGGCGGGCATGGACGCGGTGGTGGTGCTGCCCTTCGACATGGCCTACGCGGCCACCCCGGCCGCCGCGTTCGTGAAGCGCGACCTGTGCGCCCGCCTGGGAGCGGCCGACGTGGTGGTGGGGTACGATTTCACGGCGGGTCACGAGCGGGCCCGGGTGGACGCGCTGCGGGAGCTCCTCCTCGCCTGCGGCATCGGGCTC
This sequence comes from uncultured delta proteobacterium, assembly GCA_963828255.1. Classification (GTDB taxonomy): domain Bacteria; phylum Myxococcota; class Myxococcia; order Myxococcales; family Anaeromyxobacteraceae; genus CAIOAK01. Next base: position 85,543 of record CAWHDZ010000017.1, read on the forward strand.
TCGGTCATCCAGCCGGTCACCGCCGACGGCCTCACCGTGAGCTCGACCAAGGTCCGGGAGTTCCTGCTCGAGGGCAACGTCGAGGGTGCGGCGGTCCTGCTCGGGAGGTCGCACGACGTCGAGGCGGTGGTCGAGCGGGGCGCGGGGCGCGGGCGGACCATCGGCTTCGCCACCGCCAACCTGCGCCCGGAGGGGCTCCTCCCCGCCCTGGGCGTCTACGCGGCCCGGGCCCGGGTCGGGGTGGGGCTGCGCCCCGACGGGGTGTCCCACACGGCGGGGGCACGGGCCCTCGACGCGGTCTGCAACGTCGGCGTGAAGCCCACCGTCGAGGAGTCTGGCCCGGTGGGGCTCGAGGCGCACCTCCTCGGCCACGACGGAAGCGACCTCTACGGGGAGCGCGTCCGGGTCGAGTTCGTCGGGCGCATCCGACCCGAGAGGCGCTTCCCGTCCATCGAGGCGCTCCGCTCCCAGATCGCAGCCGACGCCGGCGCGGCCCGGGACCTCCTGGCGCGCTCCCGCGATCGCTGACCGGCGCGCACGAAAGCCGTCCTGATTCCGGGGGCTTGTCCCCCACCGTTCCTTGACCCCCCCGGAAACGCGATGCTACCGTCGAATTTCTTCCTGCGCGCTCGATCCCGGGAGAGAGTGACCACATGTCGGGACGTCTCGGCGAACTGCTGGTGCGGGAGAACCTCGTCTCCTTGCAGCAGCTCCAGAAGGCACAGGACGAGCAGCGCCGGAACGGCGGCCGAATCGGCTCGCTCCTGGTCAAGCAGGGTGCGATCGCCGAGAGCGACCTCACCGGCTTCCTCTCCAAGCAGTACGGGGTGCCGTCGATCTCGCTGAAGGACTTCGAGATCTCCGAGGACGTCATCAAGCTCGTCCCCAAGCAGACCGCGGTGAAGCACGGGGTCGTGCCGGTGAACCGGGCCGGATCGTCGCTCATCATCGCCATGAGCGACCCGTCGAACATCCTGGCGCTCGACGACATCAAGTTCTCCACCGGCTACAACGTCGAGGTGGTGGTCGCCTCCGAGCAGGCCATCCGCGAGGCCATCGACCACTACTACGGCGAGAAGGGGCCCAGCTACGACGAGGTGATGCAGGGGTTCGAGGACGCCGACTTCTCGGTCATCGAGGAGGGCGACGGGCTCGACGTCCTGGACCTCGAGAAGAGCGCCGCCGAGGCCCCGGTCGTCACGCTGGTGAACATGATCCTGCTCGACGCCATCAAGAAGGGTGCGTCGGACATCCACGTGGAGCCCTACGAGAAGGAGTTCCGCGTCCGCTTCCGCATCGACGGCGTGCTCTACGAGGTCATGAAGCCTCCCATGAGGCTGCGCGCCGCCATGATCAGCCGCCTCAAGATCATGAGCCACCTCGACATCTCCGAGCGGAGGCTTCCGCAGGACGGCCGCATCAAGCTGCGGCTCGGCAAGGGCAAGGAGATGGACTTCCGCGTCTCCGTCTGCCCCACGCTCTACGGCGAGAAGGTGGTGCTGCGGCTCCTCGACAAGTCGAACCTCCAGCTCGACATGACCAAGCTGGGCTTCGAGGAGAAGCAGATGAAGGACTTCCTCGAGGCCATCGACCGCCCCTACGGCATGGTGCTCGTCACCGGCCCCACCGGGTCGGGCAAGACCACCACGCTCTACTCGGCGCTCCAGCGCCTGAACGAGGTGGCCTGGAACATCAGCACCGCGGAGGACCCCGTCGAGTTCAACTTCTTCGGGATCAACCAGGTGCAGATGCACGAGGACATCGGCCTCAACTTCGCGGCCGCCCTGCGAAGCTTCCTGCGGCAGGACCCGGACATCATCATGGTGGGCGAGATCCGCGACTTCGAGACCGCCGAGATCGCGGTCAAGGCGGCCCTCACCGGCCACCTGGTGCTCTCCACGCTCCACACCAACGACGCCCCGGGCACCATCTCCCGCCTCCTCAACATGGGCATCGAGCCCTTCCTGGTGACCGCCTCGCTGAACGCGGTCATCGCCCAGCGGCTCTGCCGCCGCCTCTGCCCCGACTGCAAGGCCCCCGCCCCGCTCGACGAGCAGGCGCTGCTCGACGCCGGAATCTCCCCCGACCAGATCGGCTCCTTCCAGCCCTTCGACAAGGTGGGCTGCAAGAACTGCAACGACCGCGGGTTCAAGGGGCGCGTGGCCGTCTACGAGGTCATGCCCATGTGGGACGGGCTCAAGGAGCTGGTCATCAACGGCGCCTCGACCGCGGAGCTCAAGCAGGAGGCCATCCGGCTGGGGTTCCAGACCCTGCGGATGTCCGCGCTCAACAAGGTGAGGGAAGGAACCACCACCCTGGCGGAGGCGGTGGGAAACACCGCCCCGGACCGCTTCTAGGAGGACGATCGTGGCCAACCTTCATCAACTGCTCAAGGCGATGGTCGAGAAGGGCGCGAGCGACCTGCACATCACCACCGGCTCGCCGCCCCAGCTTCGCATCGACGGCAAGCTGGTGCCCCTCAAGACCAACCCGCTCACGCCGGTCGAGACCAAGCAGCTCTGCTACTCGATCCTCACCGACGCCCAGAAGCACCGCTTCGAGGAGGAGACCGAGCTCGACCTCTCCTTCGGGGTGAAGTCGCTCTCCCGCTTCCGCGCCAACGTCTTCCTGCAGCGCGGCGCCGTGGCCGGGGCCTTCCGCACCATCCCCTTCAAGATCCTCTCCTTCCAGGAGCTGGGGCTCCCCCCGGTGGTGACGGAGCTGGCCAAGAAGCCGCGCGGGCTGGTGCTGGTCACCGGGCCCACCGGCTCGGGCAAGTCGACGACGCTGGCCTCGATCATCGACAAGGTCAACACCGACCGTCACGAGCACATCATCACCATCGAGGATCCCATCGAGTACCTCCACCCCCACAAGAACTGCCTGGTGAACCAGCGCGAGGTGGGGGCCGACACCCAGTCCTTCAAGAAGGCGCTCAAGTACATCCTGCGCCAGGACCCGGACGTGGTGCTCATCGGCGAGATGCGCGATCTGGAGACCATCGAGGCTGCGCTGGTGGTCTCCGAGACCGGCCACCTGGCCTTCGCGACCCTGCACACCAACAGCTGCGTGCAGACCATCAACCGCATCCTCGACGTCTTCCCGCCCTACCAGCAGCCGCAGGTCCGGGCCCAGCTCTCCTTCGTGCTCGAGGGGGTGCTCACCCAGAACCTGCTGCCCCGTGCGGGCGGCCCCGGGCGCGTCCTGGCCCTCGAGATCATGGTGCCCAACCCGGCCATCCGGAACCTCATCCGCGAGGACAAGGTCCACCAGGTCTACTCCCAGATGCAGATCGGCCAGACCAAGTTCGGGATGCAGACCTTCAACCAGAGCCTGGCCGGCCTGGTGCAGAAGCGCCTCATCACGGTGGACGAGGCGCTGGGGCGCTCCAGCGACGCCGACGAGCTGAAGAACATGCTGACCAGCGGGACGGGGGTGCGAACCACCGCGCCCGCGCCGCAGCGGTAGTCAACGGTAGGTGGATGTGAGGATCGACGCGGGACGGTCCCTGTCCTAGACTCGGGGGACGGGATCCGGGAGCGAGGGGCTCATGGCACAGGCGGCAGCAACCAAGATGGGAACCAAGAACGCTCCGGCGGTGCGCAAGCTCCCGGTGTGGAAGTGGGAGGCCAAGACCCGGCAGGGAGAGGTGCGCGCCGGCGAGATGGAGGCCGCCGACGACGCGGCGGTGAAGGCGCGCCTCACGCAGATGGGGCTCGACCCCACCAAGGTGAAGAAGAAGCCCAGGGAGCTGCACCTCAAGATCCCCGGGACCGGTGGGGTCACCACCAAGGACCTGCTGGTCTTCACCCGGCAGTTCTCGGTGATGATCGACGCCGGCCTGCCGCTGGTGCAGGGGCTCGAGATCATCGCCGCCCAGGCCGACAACCGCGAGTTCCGGCGCGTGCTCACCGACGTCAAGCTGCGGGTCGAGTCGGGCTCCACCTTCGCCGACGCGCTGGCGGTCCATCCCAAGGTCTTCGACGAGCTCTTCACGCAGCTGGTCCGCGCCGGCGAGATCGGCGGCATGCTCGACACCATCCTGCAGCGGCTCGGCGCCTACATCGAGAAGAACGAGAAGCTGAAGCGGCGCGTGAAGGGCGCCATGATGTACCCATCCATCGTCCTCGTGGTCGCGGTGGGCGTGACCCTCGTCATGCTCATGTTCGTCACCCCCACCTTCGAGAAGATGTTCAAGGACTTCGGCGGGGCCATGCCGGCGCCGACCCAGTTCCTCATCGACCTGTCGCACGCCCTGACGACCTACTGGTACCTGCTCGTCGGGATCCCGGTGGCGCTGTTCATCGCCTGGCGCGCCTGGGTGGGAACGGCGGCCGGCAGGATGCAGTGGGACGCCTTCGTCCTGAAGGTTCCGGTCGCGGGCTCGCTGGTCCGCAAGATCGCGGTGGCCCGCTTCACCCGGACGCTCGGCACCATGCTCTCCTCCGGCGTGCCCATCCTCGACGCCCTCGAGATCGTCGCCAAGTCCTCGGGGAACAAGGTGATCGAGCGGGCCATCCTCACGGTTCGGTTGCGCATCGCCGAGGGGAAGAACATCGCCGGTCCGCTCGCCGAGACCAAGGTCTTCCCGCCCATGGTGGTGCAGATGATCGGGGTGGGCGAGGCCACCGGCGCCATGGACCAGATGCTCAACAAGATCGCCGATTTCTACGACGACGAGGTCGACGTCGCCGTGGGCGCGCTGACGAGCGCCATCGAGCCCGTCATGATGGTTTTCCTGGGCGGTATGGTGGGCGGGTTCATGGTGGCCATGTACCTCCCCATCTTCAGCGTCGCCGGGAACATCAAGTAGCCACCATGGCGGAGTGGATGACCGACCCGGCGCGGCGCAAGCTCGCCTGGGTCATCCTGTTCCGGCTCGTGCTCGACACGGTCCTGCTGGGCGGGACCGCCTTCTGGCAGGTCGGGGCCGGTGGAGCCACGCCGGCGCTGGCCACCGCCCTCTACGGCATCGTCCTCGGGACCTTCGTGGCGTCGCTGGCCTTCGCGGCCTGGCTGACCTCGGGGAGATGGCTTCAGGGCCTGGCCTGGGCCCAGATCGCCGCCGACGTGGCCATCGCCACGGCGGTGGTGGCCGTCACCGGGTGGAGCGACAGCGTCTTCGTCTTCATGTACTCGCTGGCCATCGTGGAGGGGGCGATCCTGCTCTTCCGCGTCGGCGCCGCAGGCGCGCTCGGCCTCTCGCTCGTCACCTACGTCTCGCTCATCGCCCTGGTGGCGCCTGGCCGGCCCGCCGTCCTGTCCCTCTTCGCCCACGCCGGCGCCTTCGTGGCCTCGGGGGCGCTCGCCACCTACCTCGCCGAGCAGCTCCGGCGGACCGGCGAGAAGCTCGAGGCCCGCGAGTCCGACCTGGCGGCAGTCACGGCGCTGCAGGAGGCCATCGTCCAGTCGGTGGCGGCGGGACTCGTCACCCTCGACGCCGCCGACCGCGTCACCTTCCTGAACCGGGCCGGCGAGCAGATCACCGGGCTCCGGGCCGAGGACGTGCGCGGCCAGCCCGCCGCACAGTGGTTCTCCGGCATGCACGAGCAGACCGGCCGCGACGAGACCGACTTCGAGAACGTCCGCGGGGAGCGGCTGCGCCTGGGCTACACCCACTTCGCGCTGCGCGGACGCGACGGAAAGCCCATCGGCCGCGCCGTCATCTTCCAGGACCTCTCCGGGCTGCGGGCCATGGAGGAGCGGGTGCAGCGCAGCGAGCGGCTCGCCGACATCGGCCGGGTGGCGGCCGGCCTGGCCCACGAGCTGCGCAACCCGGTCGCCGCCATGTCCGGCTCGATCGAGCTCCTGCGCGCGGGCCTCGAGCTGGCCCCCGACGAGGCGCGGCTCATGGACATCGTCACCCGCGAGGCCTCGCGCCTGAACGAGCTGGTCACGCGCTTCCTGGAGTACGCGCGCCCGGCCGTTCCCCGACGCGGCCACACCGACCTGGCCCGGCTCGCCTCCGACACCCTGGATGTCTTCGCCAACGACCCGGCGGCGGCCTCCATCCGGATCGATCGGGAGCTCGCCCCGGCGGGCTGCCGGTGCGACTCCGACCTCATGCGGCAGGTGCTCTGGAACCTGCTCGCCAACGCCGCCCACGCGGCGCGCTGGCACGACACGACCAGCCGGGACCGGGGGCGGGTGACGGTCCGGACGGGCAAGGACGAGGACGGCTGGACGCGGCTCGAGGTGGAGGACGACGGCGCCGGCATCCCGGCCCAGGACCTTCCTCGCCTGTTCACGCCGTTCTTCACCACCAAGGAGCGCGGCAGCGGCCTCGGGCTGGCCACCGTCCAGCGGGTGGTGGACGCCCACCACGGCACCATCGTCGCGGGAGCCGGGGGCGACGGCGGCGCCCGCTTCGTGGTCAGGCTGCCGCCGGAAGGTTAGAAGAGGGCATGGCGCGCATCCTGGTGGTCGACGACGAGCTCTCCATGCGGGAGTTTCTCCAGATCCTGCTCTCCAAGCAGGGGCACGCGGTGCTCACCGCCGGCGACGTGGCCGGGGCGCTCGAGAAGTTCCGGGAGAGCGAGCCCGACCTGGTGGTGAGCGACCTGCGCCTGGGGCGCGAGTCGGGGCTCGACCTGCTGCGCGCGGTGAAGGCGGAGTCGCCCCGGACCGAGGTGGTCATCATGACCGCCTTCGCCACCGCCGAGAACGCCGTGCAGGCGATGAAGCTGGGGGCCCACGACTACGTGCTGAAGCCCTTCAAGGTGGAGGAGCTCCGGCTGGTCCTCGACAAGGCGCTGGAGCACGGGGCGCTCGTCGCCGAGAACCGGCTGCTCCGGCACCAGGTGGGGGCGCGACGCGGCGGGCCGGAGGAGATCCTGGGCGACTCGCCGCCCATCCGCGAGGTGCGCCAGCTGGTCGAGAAGCTCGCGCCCACGCGGACCACCGTGCTCGTCACCGGCGAGAGCGGGACCGGCAAGGAGGTCGTGGCGCGCTCCATCCACGGGCACAGCGACCGGCGCGACCAGCCCTTCGTGGCCATCAACTGCGGCGCCATCCCCGAGGGGCTCATCGAGAGCGAGCTCTTCGGCCACGAGAAGGGGAGCTTCACCGGCGCGGTGGAGGACAAGCCCGGCCTCTTCGAGGTGGCCGGCTCGGGAACGCTCTTCCTCGACGAGGTGGGGGAACTGCCGCTGCACGTGCAGGTGAAGCTCCTGCGGGCGCTCCAGGAGAGGCGGGCCCGGAGGGTGGGGGGCAGCGCCGACATCGCCTTCTCGGCCCGGGTCATCGCCGCCACCAACCGGGCGCTCGAGGCCGAGGTGAAGGCCGGGCGCTTCCGCGAGGACCTCTTCTACCGGCTCAACGTCATCCAGCTGCGCATGCCACCCCTGCGGGAGCGGCGCAGCGACATTCCGGCCTTCCTCGAGTTCTTCCTGCAGCGGTTCATCGCCGAGCTGGGGAGGGGCGAGGCGGCCTTCTCCCCCGAGGCGCTGGAGCTCCTGATCGCCTGGGAGTGGCCGGGGAACATCCGGGAGCTCGCCAACGTGGTGGAGCGTGCCGCCACCCTCTCCGACGACAGCATCATCGGGCCCGAGGCCCTGCCACCGGGGCTGCGCGGCGCCGAGCTGCGCGGCGGCCCGGCGGAGATCCCCACCTCGGGCATCGACCTGCAGGCCCACCTCGACGCGCTGGAACGGCGCGCGCTCGAGCAGGCGCTCGAGCGCACCGGGGGAAACAAGACCGAGGCGGCGAAGCTGCTCGCGCTCACCTTCCGGTCGCTGCGCTACCGCCTGGCCAAGTTCGGGATCGGCGGCGAGGGATAGCCGCCGACCCCGGTTCCTGGCTACTGGCAGGCGGTGCCGGTCTTGCTGGCGTCGTGCCGGCAGTCGTGGAGCTGGCGCGGAACCTCCAGCCAGTAGACCGGCTCGGCGATGTCGCTGCGGGTGCCGGGCTGGATCGACGTGGGAGAGGCGCCCGGGTCGATCTGCAGCGACGAGTAGCCCACCTCGCCCTTGGCGCTCACCGCCACCCGGAAGATCCCGCCCGAGGGCGGGGCCACCGTGTCCCGCTGGGAGGCCCGGTAGAGGAGGGGGTCGGGGGAGGCGCTGTATCCGCACGAGCCGCTCGGGACGCCTGACACGTAGTTGGCGGCATATCCGTAGACGAGCGGCGTGCCGACACTCCCACTGCACGGGTCACTTCCCGACTGCGCGCCCACGGGGACGAAGCCGTTCCAGACGGTGCACCCGAAGACGATGCTGGCCTGGGAGCCGGTCTTCTCGTTCTTGCAGGCCGAGAGATCTCCACAGTTGGCGGCTCCGACCGGGCAGGTGTCCCCGTACTCGTAGAACCAGCCCGGGTCGTCGGGCGTCGCCGAGCACGACGTCGGGACGACCCCGTCCGGGCGCGTGGAGCAGGTGGGGGTGGGCTCGCCCACCCGGGTCACCGCCCAGGTGGTGTCCACGAGGTTGCATCGGCCCGGGGTGGACGTGCAGGCGCCGGACTGGACGAACGAGGTCGCCGTGTCGGTGTAGCGGTTGGCCTCGAACACCCTGGCGCTCGCTGCGTCGTCGAAGATCTTCTCCGCGTAGCGTCCGTAGGCGAGCACGCCGAAGAAGCGGTTCTTGGGGCACTGGCCCGCGAACGAGGCGACCACCGAGGCGTCGCCCACGCTGGTGAGCGTGCCGCAGAGCCCGTCCACGTCGCAGGAGAGGGTCCCCGTGTCGGTGCGCGCGGGGACGTTCGGGCAGGTGAAGCCGAGCGTGACCGTCGAGGTGAACGCATTTCCCGGGCTGGCCGCGCATTCCGCGGTTCCCGTGCAGGTGCTCGTGACGGAGTCGCGCATCATCTTCCCGGATTCGCAGCGGAAGTGGTTGGTGAACCCGCACGCACCGTATCCGTCCACGGAGGTGGCGTCGGTCACCGAGCAGCCGCCGCGGCAGCACCCGAGCAGGTTGTCCGGCCCGCAGGCCTCTCCCTGCTGCATGATCCGCTCACGGTTGCCGCTTCCCGTGTAGACGTGCAGGGCCCGGTTCTGGGGCTCGAAGGCGTTGGCCGTCATGAAGAAGAACGGGGCGCGCCCGGACGCGTACTGCAGGTCGTCGCTCCTCCGCTGCTGCTCGAAGGTCCGCGCGGCGTGCCAGTTCGTCACCCGGCCGGTGGCCGGGTTGATGCGGCCGGGCTCCAGGAAGCGGGCCACGAAGAGGCTGCCGCCCATGTCGCCCCAGGTGGCGGTGTCGAAGTAGCCGTCACCGTCGAAGCTGGGCTGGGCCGGGTCGCCGATGTCCATGAGCGCCACCGCCGCGGGGATGGAATACATGCTGGTGCCGTTCCCGTAGCCGTTCTGGGCCTTGAAGTCGTCGTCGGTGAAGCGCCACACCACGCCTCCCGTCCACACGTCCACCATCCAGACCGCGTTGCCGCCCCCGAGGGTGGGGTCGTAGCCGCCGTTCAGCATGGCGATCCAGCGCTCCTCGAAGTCGCGACGGTTCAAGGTGTCCGTCTGCCCCTCTGGAAGGGCCAGGCGCACCGGTCCAACCGGCGCCGGACGGGGGAGAAGTCGGACCAGGACTGTCCCATCCACTGGACGTCCTCCGAGCCCGGGGGAGGGAAGGTCCAGAGCATCCGCGGCGCCTCCACGTCGGTCACGTCGAGGGCGATGAACTGCGTCCCGCCGGCCCGCTCGGAGAAGATGGCCACCGAGTGGAACTCGCTCCTCTCCTTCGTTCGATTGGTGTTGGCATCCACCCAGACGTCGCGGGACATGATGTTCCCGTCCACGGTGTACTGGTGCTTGTCGCCCATCAGGTCCTTGAGCCGGGGCAGCATGTCCGGGGGGACGAAGGCCCAGCGCTCCTCGCCCGTTCCGGTGGTGTAGGGGACGTTGCAGTTCAGGTCCCGCGTCGCGGAGAGGACCGGAGAGCCGGCGTCGAAGGCGTGCAGCATCCCGTCGTTCGAGCCGACCAGGAGGACGCGCCTCCGGTCGCGGTTGTCGAAGCGCCAGGCCTCGTAGGCGTCCACCTCCAGGTCCTGCAGGCCGTGTAGCTCTCGTAGGCGGTCTGCTGGCGGAGCGCGGGGGGGCTGTGGATGGTGGCGACGCACTGGTTGTCGTAGCCGGTGTCGCAGACCGCCTCCAGGACGGGGGGCTTCACCACGACCGGGGAGGAGTGGAAGATGTCCCCGAGCTTCCAGAAGACCGGGGTGGTGCGTGCGTCGTTGGGGCGGTCCCGCTCCTCCCCCAGGATGCCGGAGGGGCAGGAGGTCGGGTTCCGGGTCGTCCCCGTCCACCCCCGGTCCGGGCCGTAGCAGCTGTTGCCGTTGTTGTCGGTGACGTCCCACCCGCGCACGAAGTGGATCACCTGCCGCGCGCAGAGGTTCCGGAAGTCGGTGGCGTCGGTGGGGCAGGGCGGGACGCCAGCCTCGCCGGTTCCGCACACCTTGGCCCGGGAGTTCAGCATGTTCGTGCACCAGGCCGTGGTCAGGTTCATGAACGGCGCGAGCTTGGCGACGTCGGCGGCGACGGTGTCGAAGGGGACCATCTCGAACCCGCCGGTTGCGGCGGGAATCGCCGAGAGGATCCTCCGCGAGTTCGTCTGCGACTCCCGGGCCGTGCGGTACCCGGTCTGGGTCGGGGTGGAGAGGACCTTGCCCGCGTCCCACACCATGTTGGCCGCCAGGTTCCCGGTTCCCTTCTTGATGAAGTCGCCGGGCTGGAGGCCGCCGGCGATCGGGTCCCCGGTGTACTCGGTGATCTCGTCGCAGTCCCTGTCCACCATGAAGACGCCGGTGCAGATGGAGCGGCCGTTGCTGTTCACGTCGCCGTTGAAGTTGGCGGAGATCGTCCTGGGGCCGCAGGTCACCTGCGGCTGGTTCGCTGCGGTCTCGGTCGGGTCGCAGCCGTTCATGAACTCGTCGAAGAGGTTCACCTGGTAGAGGTGCCCCTCCCAGAACGGCGCCACCTCGTTGGGCTTGAAGCGGGTGATGAAGGCTTCGGAGGAGACGGCGTGGATGGTGGAGAGCGAGCTCGCTGCAGGGGCGCTGAAGGAGTTCGCCCGGTTGTTGTAGGACTGCACCGTCCTGGTGAGGGCGTCGGCGAGCTGCTTTCCGTCGTCGGCGTTGATGTAGGTGCCGCCGCCCATGTTGGCGACCGCGTTGAGGATGTTCCGGGCGGCGCCCGCCGGGAGGTTGATGCTGATGGGGCTGACGCTCACCACCTGCTTGAGGACCGGCTCGATGAGGCCGGGGCGGAGGTCGTTGTTGTTGAGCCAGTAGGCGATGCGGGGAATGACCGACTGGCGGTTGTCGGCGGGCGAGATGCAGTTCGACCCGGTCGGCCCGCAGTTGGCGAAGTACGGGCCATCCATGTACGTGTCGAAGAGGTTGGGGATGGGCGTGGGCGTCGTGTCGTTCTCGTTGGGCGACCCGTCGGTCACGAGGATCACGGCGCTCGTCTGGCACGACCAGCAGATGGAGCACTGGTCCGTGGTCACCCAGGGGGCGTTCATCATGCCCCTGGCGGTCTGGGTGAAGTCCACCCTCGGGTTGTAGGGGGAGGCCGGGCTGGTGAGCTCGTAGGCCGCGCCGAATCCGGAGAAGGTCGTCGAGCCCGCGCCGTTCCGGTAGAGGTTCGGCTGGCTCAGGTATTGCCCCATCCGGAAGAGACCGGCGGACATGGGCGTCCCGCCGCTCAACAGGCTGGGGAGGCCCCCGGTGGGCCAGTTCCTGTGATTCAGGGCGTCGAGGATGAGCTGGCGCGCCGTGGCCATGGCCGCCTTGTTGGCGGTAGAGTCGGCCGGGTAGGAGTGGGCCTTGTCCGGGCCGAGCGGCACGATGATCTGCGCCCCGGTTCCGGTGCTGATGCTGGAGGAGAAGAACGCCAGGCCGAACCGGGCCGAGTCGGAGTTGCTCGCGGCCTTCGTGGTGTCGATCCAGATCGTGTCCTTGATCACCTTGCGGGCGGACATGAACTTGGGGGGATTGGCGTTGAGCCAGCCACCGCTGAAGAAGACGACGTCCGACTGCCTGGTGACAGGAGCCCTGCAGGCCCCGTTCCTCCTCTCGACGACCTGGTAGTCGGGTCCCCGATAGAAGTAGAAGCCCGGGAACGAAGGGACGGCCGGAGGCGTGGGGAAGGTCGCCGGGGGCGTTCCGCCGAAGAGGCAAGAATTGCAGGCGTCGATCGGAGCGGTGACGTTCAGCGTGACCGTGTTCTCCCTGGTGCAGTTGCTGCCCGACATGGAGTAGGTGGAGTACGTGAAGCTCGTCGTGCAGGTGGTCTGGGACGTCGCGCTGGTCTCGTTCCAGCTGGCGTACCTGTAAACCTTGGACGGCTGGAAGAGGCAGTTGTTGCCGGTGCAGCCCGTTCCCCAGGTGGGCTGGTCGATGAGGCCGTTGCCCGGCTCGATGCCGTTGCCCGGATCGACGTAGGTCGCGGTGGGCGCGTAGTCGTGCATCCAGCTGAGGTTGGCGTTGGCGCGAACGTCGCAGGTGCCCGTGTTGACGGCCATGGTGGGAAACCTGCAACTGGCCAGGAGGTTTGAATTGCTCCAGTCGCCGTCGCCGCACTGGGGAGGCTCGCCCATGGACCCCGACGTGTCGAGCAGGATCATGAGGTTGGTCGTGCCCACCGGGAGCGTGAAGAACTGCTCGTCGCCGGCCACGGGGTTGTTCACCGTGGAGGCCAGCGAGGTGGTGGTGTTGGAGCACTCGTTCTGGCCGCAGTCGCCGCGCTGGGGCAAGAGGGCGGCCGCCCCGACCACGAGGGAGAGCGCGATCAGGAGGTTTCGTCGATTCGTCTGGGCTGGGTTCATGGCGTGTCCTCTAGATTCCGAAGCGAATGCCGAACTCGACCTCGAGCTGCCTGCCGCTCGAGGGGTCCCCGTCGATCCCGCCCTGCTGACAGTGCACCACCACCTTGAGCGGCTTGCCGCCGCCGCCGGTGACGAGCACCCGGTTCGTGATGTCCTGGATCGCGCCCGGGTCGGGGCCGAAGGACGCTCCCGGGAGGTTCACGACCTGCGTTACCTGGACGCCCGTCTGGTCGAAGTGGCCCCCGACCAGGTTGGTGCTCGCGTCCATTGGCATGTTGAGCGCCGTGAGGGACAGCGGGGAGATGCCCAGGGCCTTGAACTGGGAGACGATGACCTGGCGCCCGGCGTCGGCGCAGGCCACCAGCGCCTGGGTCTTGCGCGAGGCCGTCGCCCCGGCCACCTCGCGCGAGGCGAAGCGGATGACGGACACGCCGATGATGGCGATGAGCAGGACCACCAGGACCGACATGACGAGTGCGCTTCCGCGCTGGGATCGTGCTTGCATGGTCTGCTCCTTACCCTCCGCCCACGTTGAGGACGGTCGAGGTCGGCTCGATGGCCGGGAAGAACGGGGCGCGGGCCTCCATGTTCGGGATGGCCACGCTGGTCTCGAAGGTGGTGCGGCGGTAGGCCGGGTCTCCCGCGGCGACGGCGGGCCGGTTGCCGGCGGCCGGGATGTTCGCGTCTCCCAGGTTGGAGTCCACGTTGGGGGAACGCGCCACGATGGCGACCCGGACCGATCGGATGTTGGACGGGTAGTGGTTCCCGCGCGCGAGCGAGAGGCGGGCCGAGGCGTACGTCGGGATGCCCCCCTCGGTCGGAGCGAACGCGATGCCATCGTCGTCGTTGGCGAGGGCCGCACCCGGGGTCGCCCCGGCCACCTGCGTCCCGGCCTCGGCCCGCGGGAAAACGTAGGCGATCTGGAAGTCCTCCACGTCCGGCGCCACCACCTCGAGGAGGGGCGCCCCGTCCTGGCGGAGTCCACGGTCGAGCATGAGGTAGGGGCGGGAGCGGGCGGAGTTCCAGTCCACCACCTGACCGGCCGCGTCGTAGCTCTGGACGAAGTAGCGGAGCCGGTCCACCTTGAAGAGACGGGCCATGCCGCCTGGGGAGAAGCAGGTGTCGCCGGTGGCGGGGGCGATGGCCTCGTTCTGGTTCGGGTAGTCGAGATCACTCCCGGGCTCGAGCGTGACCGTGATCACGGCGTCCTCGGTGACTGCCACCTCGCTGGCGGCCCGGACGTAGGCCCAGACCATGGTTCCGGTGAAGCACACCGCCTGGAAGACCTGGCCGGCGCGGATGGGCTGGCGGAGCGGTCCGGCGATCTGGATCGAGGTCTCGGAGTCGACGGAGACGATCTGGTGGTTGAAGTAGGGGTCCCGGTACTGGAAGGCGAGCTCGTCGGGCCCGGCGATGGAGTCGCGGCAGGAGACCGCAGCCCCGCACGCGAAGCCGGTGGTGCCCCCGGAGTCTCCACCGAAGGTGACGGTCTTCCCCGGCGTCAGGCGGGCCCGGTCCATGGGGACGTTCAGCATCTGTCCGAAGTCGAAGACCATGGCCGGCTCGACCCCGAACCCGGCCATGCGCAGGTCCTGGGAGACGGTTCCCAGCGCCATGCGCCCGGTCTCTTGGAGGGCGCGGTCCGTCGAGGAGCCCTGGAAGCTGCGCTTCTGCCCCTGCAGCATCAGGACGCCGGCGGCGATGGCGACGAGCGAGACCACCACGCCGATGAGCAGCTCGACCAGCGTGAAGCCAGCCTGGGACTTGGGTCTGCGGGAGTTCACAGGCGGTCCTCCGGGTTGACCTTGAATCCGTGGAGCACGACGCGGCGCCAGGCGCCCCCCTGGGGCCAGCGGACGATCACCGCGACGCGCATCCCGTCGGCCACGCCGTTCCCCGCAGAGTCGATGAGGGCGCCCGCGTCGTCGTTGGTCGAGACGTTCCAGTAGCGCTCGAACCCGCCCGTGGCGAGCCCGGCGGTGGGGATCCCGTTCCAGTCGCCTCCGGCGGTCAGGTCGGCCTCGGCGTGATCGAAGGGTGGGGTCGTGCCATAGCCCTCGAAGAGCCGGGTGTCGTCCCCCAGGTCGGAGTCGTTCGCGGTGTTGACGTTGGCGACCCGGACGTCCGCGTAGTCCCAGCTCTGGACCTGGTTCATGAGGTCCTGGGCGATGGCGGTGGCGCGGGTGATCTCGCGGGCCTCGCTCTGCAGGCGGAGCCCGGTGGAGTGGAGGCTCAGCATTCCGGTGGCGCCCACCAGCAAAACCACCATGGCGACCATGGCCTCGATCAGGGAGACTCCCCGCTCGCCTCGACGTGAGCGCATCGCTCCTCCTAGCCGCCCTGGTTGTGAAGGGTCACGGAGCCGGTGCCCGACGTGACGATGATGGTGCGCTGGCCGCCGACCTCGGGCGCCGCCAGGGACAGGCTGCCGCCGACGACGTTGGCGGCCGGCTGACCGAGGCCGGTGTTGCCGGAGTAGAAGGAGGCCCGGCCGCGGGAGTCGAAGCGGATGGCGCCACGCCGGTCGCCGTCCGCCTTGCAGAAGGAGCAATCGACGTTGATGGGGATCGCCGCCATGGGCGCGACCAGCGCCGCCGAGGACCCGGCCCCGGCGGACGGACCGACCACGACGTTGCGCGGGAGGTCGTAGTCGGCGACGATCGTGCTCCGGCCGGCGCGCGGGAGCGCGGCTGCGTCGTAGCCGGCGAAGTTGATCGTCGCCGCGTCGGAGAAGAGGTCGGCGTTCCCGTCTCTCGTACACGACCACCCGGCCGGTGCTTCCCGATCCGGCGAAGTTCGGGAAGACCATCACCGCCACGTCGTTGCCGGTGGCCAGCGCGTGCTGCCGCGCGCCATGGACGAGCGCGACCAGCTCGCTCGTGGCGTCGGCCAGCTGGGCGCGGGGGCGCAGGCGCCAGAGGTTCGACCAGGCGATCGCCGCCAGCGCCGCCATGATGGCGATGACGATCATGAGCTCGATGATGGTGAAGGCGTGTGCGGATGTGGGGCGCTGTCGCATGTGGCGTGACCTCGATCGATTTCCATGCAAGCCGTGGGCGAGCGGAACCGCCGCGATGGAGCGGAAATGAGACGTGAATCCGGGCCCATCCGTCCCAGGATCCTCGCGGGCAACCCCGGTGGGACTGCAAGAAGTGGCGGGTGTGAAAAGGTTGCAGCCTCGGGCCTTCGTCAGCGCAGGTCCCGCTTCTCGAAGGCGAAGGAGGCGAGGGCCAGCGCGCTGGCAGCGTAGAGGGCCCCGTAGCCGGCGGCGAGCCAGGCGCCCGGCGGCGGCGGCGTCCGGTAGACGACGGCGGCGTTGAGCGAGAGAGCGCCCAGGTTCGGGACCAGGTACCAGACGAGCGTCGCGACCCAGGTTGCGTCCCCCTGCCAGATGGCCCGCACCTCGCCGGAGAGGTGCCCCGCGATGGCGATGGCCAGCGTGAAGATCGCGGCCAGCGTGGTGCTGGTCAGGGCCGAGAAGAGGATGGCCACCGCGGCGACCACGAGGAGCTGCACGCCCAGCATGGCGATGGCGCCGAGCAGGCTCATGTCGAGGGGTCGTGCCGACCCGGCCTCGACGGCGAGCACGGCGGCGAGGACGAGCGCCATGACGGCCAGGTTCGCCAGCAGCGACGCGGAGAGTCCCAGGTAGCGTCCGACCAGGTACTGGGTGCGCGTGATGGGCTTGGCGATCACCGGCAGGAGGACGCGGCGCTCGATGTCTCCGGCCACCATGGAGGAGCCGACGAAGACTGCGATGAGGGTGCCGATCGCGGTGGCCGCGGAGAGCCCCAGGTCGGCGAGGATCCGGTGCTGCTCGCCGATGGTCAGCTTCGAGATCATGAAGCTCGCCGCGATGATCAGGGAGCCGAAGAGGAGCAGGTTCACCTGGACCTTGCGCCGCAGGACCTCCCGCAGCGTGACGAGCGCGATGGAGAGGGTGGCCTTCATGGCTTTCGGGTTTCCTTGGAGGCTGGGTAGACGGCGGGGGCTTCGGGCATCTGGTCGCGCCTCTCGGGTCGTGCGAAGCGGTACGGGTTCGCCGTGGACCGGACGCGGCCCTCCTCGTCCAGGTAGAGCTCGCCGCCGAACGGGTCCCGTGGGATGGAGGGGAGGAGCCCTTCCGAGACCAGCTGTCCGAGGGCGAGCGGTCCGGCGAGGTACCGGGCCCGCCAGTCCGACATGGCGTCCTCGACCTTCGAGGCGTCGAGCTCGAGGCGGGCCTGCTGAAGCTGCGACTCGAGCGCCTTCTGGGTGTCGGGGTCCTTCGCCTCCGTCAACGCCTGCTCGAGGAAGGCGACGGCGGCGTCGGCCCGCTTCCCCTTCACGTAGTAGGCGAGGACGTTCTGGCGAACGTGCGGGGGAGCGCCGGGGGTGCGCGCCGCCACCTCGGCCCACCTCCCGGCCTCCTTCCAGTCATCCTGGTAGTAGAAGGCGTTGAAGGCCCGGTGGTAGGGGAGGATGTAGCGGTCGGGCACGGCCCGCGTGCCCTTCTCCAGGATCCGGTTCGACTCGTCGATGCGACCGACGCTGGAGAGGATCGCCCCCGCCACCTGGTAGGCGTAGCCGTGCTTCGGATCGAGGTCGGTCACCGCGTCCACCAGCGGGAAGAGCTTGTCCCACCCCCGCTCGTTGCCTCGGACCTCCCCGATGTACTGGACGGCCCGCAGCCAGTTCACGTCGGCCGCCAGCGTCCGGTTCCCCAGGAAGAGGAACGCCAGCGGGCCGGCGCGAGGGACCGCATCGATGTCGTAGGGGCGTTCCTGCGCGACGTGGAGCCGGCTGGCGGCGAAGGTCGTGGCCGCTGCCAGGGCGACGAAGAGGAGGAAGCGGAGGGCGAGCACGCGGACGAAGTCTAGGCCGTCCCTGGCGAGCGATCCAGAAAGGCGGAGGGCCGCCCGTTGCCGGACGGCCCTCGCAGGTGCTGCGTGCGGTGGACGACGACTAGAAGACGTTGTCGCCGGAGATGCGGATCGGCGTGCCGAGCGGCTGCTGCCCGGCCGTGTTGCCGACGATGGTCCCGCCGCCGCGGCAGGCTGCGGTGCCCGCGGCTGTTGCGACGCTATCCTGGGTCTTGAAGAGGGCCACGCAGGCGGTCTGGCCGTCGCCGTCGATGTCGGCGCCAGCGGAGAGCGCCAGGTTGGAGCCGGCCGTGCCGGCGACGACGGCGGAGTAGCAGCCGTAGGTGCTGCCCTCGACCACCCAGTCGATGCTGATTGGCGGCGGCGATGTCGGTGGTCTCCCAGGTGTTCTTGGTGGTGCCGGCGACGCAGGCGGCCGGGACCACGAGGCCGGCGTACTGGCCAGTGGCGCCTTCGTTTCCGGTGGGGGACCCGAGAGGAACGGCGCGCTCGGACTGCTTCAGCGACTCTTCCGACTTGAAGAGGGCGCTCACGTTGGTGGGCAGCTCGCCGAACTTGGCGCGCAGCTGGTACTTGAGGAAGTTGGGGATCGCGATGGCCGCCAGGATGCCGATGATGGCGACGACGATCATGAGCTCGATCAGGGTGAAGCCCTTCATCATCTTCTTCTTCATGGTCTCTCTCCTCCACGTTGGGTCGGAGGGAGCCAGGAGGGCCCCGCCGACTGGAATCGGACGCCATCGAGCGTCCGCAGCACTGTTCGGAAGGGTTACCTAGCATCGACAGTGCCAAGCCCCGGGTTGGCGCAACCCCGCGAAGTCCCGGATGTGGGTCGCGCTCTCCTGACGCCCCACGGCAACCGTCCCCTCCCTCGGATGACGTTTTCCGTCACCTCGGGGAGGCGGTCCAGGTTTTGACAGGCGATGGGTTGCGAAAGATCATCCCGGCCAATGGGTCAGATAATCCTGAAGACCGAGAAGCTCTCCAAGACCTTCGAGGTCGGCGTGCGCCGCAAGCGCGTACAGGCAGTGAAGGACCTCGACCTGGCCGTGGAGGAGGGGGAGATCTTCGGCTTCGTGGGGCCGAACGGGGCCGGCAAGACCACCACCATCAAGATGCTCATGGGGCTCATCTTCCCCAGCTCCGGGAAGGCCTTCATCTACGACACGGCCATCCCCTCGGCCGAGGCCAAGCGGCGCATCGGCTTCCTCCCGGAGAACCCCTCCTACTACGAGTTCCTGACCGGCCGCGAGGCGCTGCGCTTCTTCGGGGAGCTCTCCGGCGTCCCGGCGTCGGCGATCTCCGGGCGCACCGAGGAACTCCTCGAGCTGGTGGGGCTCACCCCGGCCGCAGACCGGCAGATCCGGAAGTACTCGAAGGGCATGCAACAGCGGCTCGGAATCGCCCAGGCGCTGGTGGGCGACCCGTCCTTCGTGGTGCTCGACGAGCCCATGAGCGGGCTCGACCCCATCGGCCGCAAGGACGTCCGCGACCTCATCCTGGAGCTGAAGCGCCGGGGGAAGACGGTCCTCTTCTCCACCCATATCCTCCCCGACGTGGAGAGCCTCTGCGACCGGGTGGGCGTGATCATCGGCGGCCAGCTGCGCGACGTGGGTCGCATCGGGGAGCTGCTCTCTCCGCGGGTGAAATCGGTGGAGCTCACCGTGGACGGGGGAGAGGGCCCGGTGGCCGACCTCGCGCCCGGCCGCGTGATCGCCAGGGACGGGGGGCGCCTGACCCTGTCCTACCCGGACGAGGAGGCCGCCCAGCTTGCGGTCCGGGCGACGCTGTCGCGGGGAGGGCGGCTCGTCTCGATGACCCCGCACCGGGAGACGCTGGAGGACCTCTTCGTGCGGCGCGCCGCGGGGAAGTAGCCGTCAGTCCCCTGCCGCTTCGACGGTCCGGACGCGGGCCGCGGCGATCCTTCGGAGCTGGGAGTTGCCGTCGGCCACGGTCAGGTCCAGGTACTCCCGGTAGAAGCCGGCCGCCTCCTTGCGGCGACCCGTTCGCCAGAGCGCCTCGGCCAGGTTGAACATCGTCGCGGTCTCCCCCGGCTTCAAGCGGAGCGCCTCCCGGAGCTCGGGCTCCGCCTCGGCGGGCCTGCCCGTGAGGATGAGGAGGCCGCCCAGCTGGGTCCGTGCGTGCGCCCAGGCGGGGTCGAGCTTCACCGCCCGCCGCATCGGCTCCACCGCCTCCTGGTCGCGACCGAGCTCGGCCAGCGCCGTCCCCAGGTTGAACCAGGGGCGGGCCTTCCCCGGCGACTTCCCGACGGAATCGGTCCACAGGGCCAGGTCGCTCCTCCAGACCCGGTTCCTCGCCAGGGTGGCCCCGGCGAGCAGCAGGGCGACCGCCGCGGTCGCGCCGATCACCCACGGGGCGAACCGGTCGGGCTTCCAGCGCCGCAGGAGCAGGGTTCCGGCGGCGGCCACCGCGACGAAGAACCCCACCGAGGGGAGGTAGACGCGGTGCTCGAAGATGACGTCCACGATGGGGATGACGCTCGACTCGACGCCGTGCGCGAGGAAGAAGAGGAGGATGCCCACCGAGACGAGCCGCCAGGCTGGGTCCACCGGCCGGGGCGCCCGGGGGGAGGAGCGGCGCCAGGCGACGACGGCGACCGCCAGGAGCGAGGCGTGGACCAGGAGCCCCCAGGCCACCCGCGGCGAGAGGAAGGACCGGAGGACGGGGTAGTCGTGGTCGATGTTCTGGCCTGCCGGCCACAGGAGCAGCCGCAGGTAGGTGGAGAGCACCGCGACCTGGGTGCGCAGGTAGTCGAGGCGGCTGCCGGTGTCCTGCACCCGCGTGACCGTGCTGGCGTCCGAGAGCACCTGGCCCATCGGCTGGTCGAGGCGCAGGAGGGTGAGCGGGATGACCAGGGCGACCGCGCCGAACGGTGCGAGCCCGAGCCACTGCCGGGGCGCCGGGCGCCCGAAGAACGCCCACTCGACGAGCAGGAGCGCGAAGGGGAGGGTGAAGGCGATCTCCTTCGTGCGCATGGCGAGCAGGGCCGAGAGCAGGGAGAGCGCGTACCGCCATCGCCGCCGGCCGCCGGCCGGCGCCAGCCGGGAGGAGAGGTAGAGCAGGACCGCCGACAGGTAGAAGAGCGCGGCGAGCGAGGTGATCCGCTGGACGACGTAGGCGACCGCCTGCGTCTGGATCGGATGGGTGACGAAGAGCGCGGCCGCCGCGAAGGCGACCACCGGTGCGCGCCCGGAGAGGAGCGACTCCTCGAGGCGAGGGGTCCGGAAGGCGAGGAGCACGAGCCCGAAGACGAGCAGGGCGTTCACGAGGTGCACGGCCAGGTTCACCAGGTGGAAGCCGGTGACCGCGAGCCCGCCGAACCGGTGGTTCAGCGCGAAGCTGAGGTAGGCGACGAACCGGTTGGGCGGGGCCAGGTGGCCCGGGGAGCCGAGCAGGTACTCGCCCAGGTCGCGGATGGCCGGGTTGTCCTGGATCTGCCGCACGTCGTCGAAGACGAAGGCGCCCTGCAACGAGTTCGCGTAGGCGAGCAGCCCGAGAAGGGCGACCGCGCCGGCGAGGAGCAGGGTGTCACGACGGGTGCGTTCCATCTCCGCCGGAGCTTAGTGGATGGCGCGGACCTTGGGGAGTAGTGTGTTCCACCATGTCGGGCATCGAGAGCGCGGCGCAGGGGCTAGGCCACGCCGTCGCGTTCCTCTTCGGGGCGATCGTCGGCAGCTTCCTCAACGTCGTCGTGGCCCGTGTCCCGGCCGGCGAGTCGATCGTCCACCCCCGCTCGCGCTGCCCCGCCTGCCGCACCCCCATCGCCTGGTACGACAACGTCCCGGTCCTCTCCTGGCTCCTGCTCCGGGGGCGGTGCCGGATCTGCCGGCTCGCCATCTCCTTCCGCTACCCGCTGGTGGAACTCCTCGGGGGCGCGGCCGCACTGGTGGCGGTCTCCCGGCACGGGCTCTCGCTCGCCGCGCTGGCCGAGTTCGGGTTCGCGGCCACGCTCCTCGCGCTCTCCTTCATCGATCTCGACACCTGGCTGCTCCCCCACGTCATGACCGTGCCGCTGCTCCTCGCCGGGGTCGGGCTCTCGGCCCTGGGGCTCACGGCGGCGCCCACGTTCCTCTCGTCGCTCGGCGGCGCGGCGGCAGGCTGGCTCTCCTTCGCCGCCGTGTCCCTCGTGGGCGAGAAGGTCCTCAAGAAGGAGGCGCTCGGATTCGGCGACGTGTGGCTGCTGGGGGGGATCGGCGCCTGGGTCGGCCTGGGCGGCCTCCTCCCGGTGGTGCTGCTCGCCTCCGTGCAGGGCACGGTGATCGGGCTCGCACTCATCGTGATGGGACGTGGGCAGCCAGGACCGGGCCCGCTCCCGACCCGTCGGCCACGGAGCCGGTGGTCGCTCCGGCGCCCGAGGCCCCCCCGGACCCCGACGCCGACTGGGTCCCTCCCCGGAACGCCGTCCCCTTCGGCCCGTTCCTCGCGGCCGGCGCGCTGGAATGGCTCTGGCTCCAGGGCTGGCTCGCGCAGGCGGTGCCGGCGATGTCCATCTTCCGGTGAACCATGGCGAGCCGGGGAACCCGCACGCTGCTCGTGGTCTCGGTCGCCTCCGCGGTGGGGGCGGGAACGGTGCTCTTCGCCGCCTCCGCCATGGCCCTCGGGGTATCCGGCCGCGCCAGGCCCTTCGAGCTGGCCCTGGTGGGCGCCGTCCTGGCGGCCTTCGTCGTCTGGGCGGCCGCGTCCATGCTGGTGCGGCGGGTGGCCCGGCCGGTGGAGCGGATCCTCGAGGCCGCACGCGCGCTCCAGGACGCCGCGCCGTCCGACCTGCCCGTGCTCGGCGACAGCGGGATCGGTCTCGATCTGGCGGCGCTCGCCTTCGAGCGGACCGCCAGGGCGCTCTCGGAGGAGCGGGCCCGGCTGGCCGCCAAGGTGGCCGAGCTCACCGCGGCGAACGCCGCGCTGGCCGAGGCGCGCGCCTCGCTGGTCCGGTCGGAGAAGCTGGCCACCGTGGGACGGCTCGCCGCCGGGGTGGCGCACGAGGTCGGGAATCCGCTCGGGGCGGTCTCCGGCTACGCCGAGCTGGCTCGCGGGTTCCTGCAGCCCGACGCGGACCCGAGGCTTCGCGACGCCCTCGAGCGGATCGCCGCAGCCTCGGACCGGATCGACCGGATCGTCCGGGACCTGCTCGACTTCGCCAGGCCCACGCCGCTCGAGGTGCGCCCCATGGGTCTCCGGAGCGCCGTCGAGGCTGCGCTCCGGCTCGCCGCGGTGCAGAGCCGGTTCAAGGGGGTCGAGGTGGTCATCGCCCTGCCCGCCGAGCTTCCGCCGGTGTTCGCCGACGAGCGACACCTGTCCCAGGTGATCCTGAACCTCCTCCTCAACGCGGGTGACGCCATGCCGGGCGGGGGAACGGTGACGGTCGCCGCGGGACGGCGGGGCGACCAGGTGGCGCTGGTCGTCTCCGACACCGGTCCGGGGATCTCCGCCGAGGACCTCCCCCGCATCTTCGACCCGTTCTTCACCACCAAGGAGCCGGGGCAGGGGAGCGGCCTCGGGCTCGCCATCTGCCACTCCATCGTCGAGTCGATGGGAGGGTCCATCGACGCGGCGAGCCCGGCCGGCGGGGGAGCCTCGTTCGTCGTTCGGCTCCGGGCCGCGTGCTAGGGTCGCGCCGTGGCCTTCCAGAACGTCCTCGTGGTCGACGACGAAGAGTCGATGCGCCACCTGCTCACCGTGATCCTCGCCGATCGCGGGTACGACGTGCGGGCGGTCTCGAACGGCGAGGACGCCCTGCGCGAGCTGGCGAGCCGCGACTACGACCTGGTCCTCTCCGACGTCCGCATGCCGCGCATGGACGGCCTCTCGCTGGTCCGCAGGGCGCTCGAGCTCCACCCCGGCATCACCTTCATCGTGATGAGCGCCTACGGCACCCACGACACCGCCATCGAGGCCATGAAGGCCGGGGCCTACGACTACGTGTCGAAGCCCTTCAAGCCCGACGAGGTCCTGCTGGTGCTCCGCAAGGCGGAGGAGCGGCTGCGGCTCTCCCGCGAGAACCGGCGGTTGCGGTCCGAGCTCCAGGGCGGCTTCGGGCTGGAGAACTTCGTGGGGTCGTCACCGTCCGTGCAGGAGGTCCTCCGCCAGCTCCGCAAGGTGGCGCCCACCCGGGCCACCGTGCTCGTCACCGGCGAGTCCGGGACCGGCAAGGAGCTCGTGGCCCGCGCCATCCACGAGCTGTCGCCCCGCTCCGCCATGCCCTTCGTGGCGGTGAACTGCGGCGCCATCCCCGCCGAGCTCATCGAGTCGGAGCTGTTCGGCCACGTTCGCGGCGCCTTCACCGACGCCTCGCGCGACAAGAAGGGGCTGGCCGCAGAGGCCGACGGCGGGACCCTCTTCCTGGACGAGATCGGCGAGATGCCGCTGCACCTCCAGGTGAAGCTCCTGCGCTTCCTCCAGGAGGAGCAGGTGCGCCGGGTGGGAGACACGCGCTCCGAGAAGGTGGACGTGCGGGTGGTGGCTGCCACCGCGCGGGACCTCGCACGGGCCACCAGGGAAGGTCTCTTCCGGGAGGACCTCTTCTACCGGCTCAACGTGGTGAACCTGCGCCTCCCGTCCCTCCGGGAGCGCCCCGACGACGTGCCCGCGCTCGTCGAGCACTTCCTCGCCAAGCACCGCCGCCTCCGCCCGGAGGCACCCCTCCGGGGCGTATCCCCGGAGGCGCTCGAGCTCCTCCGGTCCCACCGGTGGCCCGGCAACGTCCGGGAGCTGGAGCACGCCGTCGAGCGGGCGGTGGTCCTCGCCGACGGGCCGCTCCTCGGGGAATCGGACCTTCCGGACGACGTCCGCGAAGGTCCGAAGCCCGCCACTCCCGCGCCCCGGCCCGGCGCTGACCTGTCGGTGAAACGGGCCTTCCGGATCCTCGAGGAGCAACTCATCCGGGCCGCCCTGGAGCGAACGGGAGGAAACCGGACGCGTGCGGCCGAGCTCCTCGACCTCTCCTACCGGGCCCTTCTCTACAAGGTCAAGGAGTACGGGATCGACCAGCCGTGATACGCCGCGTTCCGCACCGTGCGCCACGGATGTGGTTCACGAACCGACATCGTCGCCGTGCAGGTTTCTTGATCTGGAAGTGAAGACCGGCGTACCGTGCCCCAACGATGACCTTCCGTGGCTCATCCAACTTGTCGGGCGGTCCCGTGAAGAGGTCCTAGGGGGAATCGATGGCGAAGAACAAGCTGGCCCTCGGCCTCGACATCGGCTCCTCGAGCGTGAAGCTCGTGCACCTCAAGGAGGGGAAGCGCGGCCACACGCTCCTCGCCTGGGGCGAGGCGCCGCTGCCGCCCGAGTCCGTCGTCGACAACCAGCTCATGAACTCCTCGGCCATCGTCGAGGCGATCCGGCAGCTGGTGGCCCAGCAGCGGGTCAAGGTGAAGGACGTGGCCATCGGCGTCCGCGGCCACTCGGTCATCATCAAGCGCATCTCCATGCCGGTGATGTCCCAGGAGGACCTCGACGAGTCCATCCAGTGGGAGGCGGAGCAGTACATCCCCTTCGACGTGAAGGACGTGCACATCGACACGCAGATCCTGACGCCCAAGGGCGATGCCGCCGGGCAGATGGACGTGCTGCTGGTGGCCGCCAAGAAGGACATGATCAACGACTTCACCGCGGTCTGCGCCGAGGCCGGCCTGACCGCCACGGTCGTGGACGTGGACGCCTTCGCGGTCCAGAACGCCTTCGAGGCCAACTACCCGCAGGCTCCCGGGCAGCCGGTGGTCCTCATCAACGTGGGCGCCGCGGTCACCAACATCAACATCGTCAGCGGTGGGCTGGCCATCTTCACCCGCGACATCACCGTGGGTGGAAACGCCTTCACCGAGGAGATCCAGAAGCAGCTCAACATCTCGGCCGAGGAGGCCGAGGCCCTCAAGGTGGGCGGCCACGGGGAGACCGACGCGGTGGTCCCGCAGGAGGTCGAGCGGGTCATCCAGGGGGTCGCCGACCAGATGGGCGGCGAGATCCAGCGCTCCCTCGACTTCCATGCCGCCACCGCGCCCGACGTCCACCCGACCCGTGTCTACCTGTCGGGCGGGACCGCGCGGATCCCGGCGCTCTTCAAGGTCATCGAGCAGCGGGCCGGGGTGCCCGTGGAGGTCCTGAACCCCTTCAAGAACATCGAGGTCGACAACCGCAAGTTCGACCCGGCCGTGATCATGAACGCAGCGCCCGCTGCGGCTGTGGCGGTCGGCCTCGCGCTCCGCCGCCCCGGAGACAAGTAGCCATGATCCGCATCAATCTACTTCCCGTCCGGGTATCGAAGAAGAAGGTCGCCGGGAGGCAGCAGATCCTCCTCCTGGGCCTCATCGTCATCCTGGCCATCGTCGCCAACTGGGTGTGGGCCTCCTCCCGCGCCGGCGACCTGGCCTCGCGGGAGTCCAAGCTGCGCCGCACCAGGGACGAGATCACCCAGCTCGACCGGATCATCGGCGAGGTGAAGGACATCAAGGCCCAGCAGGCGGCGCTCAAGGAGAAGCTCGACACGCTCGAGAGGCTCAAGGCGGGCCGCGCCGGGCCGGTGAAGCTCCTCGACACCCTGGCCCAGATCCTGCCGCCCCGCCTGGAGATCCGGAAGATGGACGAGAAGGGCGGAGCCGTCACCTTCGACGGGTCGGGGGCCACCATCGACGACGTCTCGGCCTTCATGACCGCGCTCAAGCAGACCCCGTACTTCTCCAAGGTCGAGCTGAAGAAGACCACCGCGGTGACCCGAGCTGGTTTGCGCATCGTGGACTTCACCGTCACCGCGCAGGCCAACTACACGCCCGGCCCGGTCGCGCCGGCCGCTCCGGCGAGGAGGTAACGGCCATGGACCGGATCCTCGACGCCATCGCCAAGGCGCCCATGGCCGCGAAGGCCGGCGTGATCGCCGCCATCGTGGTGCTGCTCACCGCCCTCAACTACTTCGTCGTCGCCATCCCGACCTTCGGCAGCTCGATCTCCGAGGTCGAGCAGAAGATCGTGCGGACCGAGGCCGAGCAGCGGCGGCTCGACAACGACCTGATCGAGAAGACCGCCATCGCCAACAACCTGAACCAGTTCCGGCGCGAGAAGGAGCTCCTCGAGCAGCGCCTGCAGGAGGCGCTGACCGAGCTCCCCGAGGAGAAGAAGATCGACGAGCTCCTCCAGCTCTTCCAGGAGCGGGCCCGCAAGGCAGGCCTGGAGATCGCCACCATCGAGCCCATGCCCGAGGTGAACGAGAAGTTCTACGCCCGGGTCCCCATCAACATGGCCGTCACCGGGAACTTCCACGAGCTGGTCACCTTCTTCGACTCGCTGGCCCGCCTGCGCCGCATCGTCAACGTGAACAACATCCTGCTCGACTCCCCCAAGGACACCCGCGGCAAGGTGATCCTCAACGGGAAGTTCCTGGTCACGACCTTCATGTTCGTCCAGCCCAAGGTCGAGCCGCCCAAGGCCGGCGCGGCCGGGGGGAAGAAATGAGCCGCCCCCTCCGAAACGTCGTCGTCGCGGTGGCGCTGCTCGCCGCTGCCTGCGGCGAGAAGAAGCCCACCGCCCCCAGGGCCGCCCCTGCAGCGGCCGCCAAGGCCGTGGCCGCCCCGGCCACCCCGGCCCCCGCCCCCGAGGCCGAGGTCGCCTACTCCTCGGTGGGGAAGCGCGATCCATTCAAGAGCTTCCTGGGCGATCTGGGCGCCAGCATCGGCGCCGTGACCACCCGTTGCAGCACCCCGCTCGGCCGGTTCGAGCTCGACCAGCTGCGCCTGGTCGCCGTCATCACGGGCCTCGCCGACCCGCTGGCCATGGTCGAGGCCCCCACCGGCGTCGGGTACTCCGTCCGCAAGGGCGCGTGCATCGGCAAGAACGGCGGCGTCGTGGCGACCATCCGGACCGGGGAGGTCGTGGTGACGGAGTGGGCGATGCGCGCCGACGGGACGCGGGAGAAGACCGAGACCGCCCTCCGGCTTCCGAAGGACAAGTCGCTGAACCTCGAGGAGTAGCGCGATGCGGAACCACAGCCAGATCGTCGCCGGACTCGCCCTTGCCGGGCTGCTCGTACTGCCCGCCCCGGGAGCGGCCGGACCACCCGTCCCCAACGTCATCCGCACCGTGGACGTCGTAGACCGTGACGGCGGCGTCGAGGTGGAGATCCGGGCCACCCGCGCCCCCAGCTACACGGTCTTCAAGCTCCAGGATCCGCCGAGGCTGGTGGTCGACGTGTCGGGAGGGGACGTCTCCGGCGTCGCCTCTCCCGTCCGCGTGGACCGCGGCGGCGTCGCCTCGGTGAGCACCGCCCAGTACCAGGACGAGAAGACCAGCGTCGGCCGGGTGGTCATCGCCCTCGACCCGTCGGCGCGCTACGAGGTCGCCCCCCAGGGCGAGACCGTCCGCGTGAAGGTCCTGACCGGCGTGGCCTCGCGCGACGCCCAGCCTGCCGCCCCCGTTGCCCAGGTGGCCGCCCCGGCGTCCGAGCCCGCCCCCCCGGTCGCCACGCTCGCCGTGGCCGCCGTGGCCGCCGAGCCGGTCCAGGCAGCTCCCGCCCCGGCCTCCGGGAGCGTTGACAACGTCGTCTACCGGCGGGTCGACGAGGCGAGCCCGAGGTCCCCCGCCAGCGCCGTGACCGGCGTGAAGGTGGAGGGCGACCGGCTGGTCGTCCAGACCAACGGCGCGGTGGGGACCTTCGAGGTCATCGAGCTCACGAACCCGCCGCGCGTCGCCATCGACCTTCCCGGCGTGCAGAAGGCTCCCCGGAAGGCGCTCTCCGCGGGCGCGGGCTTCACCCAGGTCCGCTTCGGCCGCGACGATGCCAAGGTGCGCGTGGTGCTCGACGCCGCAGACGACGTGACCGGCGTGGAGGTCAAGCGCACGGCCCAGGGGCTGTCGGTCCGCACCGCTGCCGCCGTGGCCCGCTCGCAGGCCCCTGCGCCCATCCAGGCCCAGGCGCCGGTCGAGGCCCCGGTCCTCCCGGCTGCACCGGCCGCTCCCGTCCTCGCGTCCATCAAGGACCTCAAGGTGAGCCAGTCCGGCACCACGGCCCGCATCGAGGTGTCCGGACGGGTGGAGCACGCCATCTCCCGCCCCGACCCCCGCACCATCGTCCTCACGCTGGAGGGCGCGAAGCTTCCCGCCCGCCTCGAGCGCTCCGTGGACACGAGCGGCGTCTCCGGGCCGCTCCTCATGGTCTCCTCCTTCAACCAGCCGTCGGGCAAGGTGCGGGTCGTCGTCACGCTCCGCGGCGAGGCCAGCGACCAGGTGGTCGAGACCTCGAAGGGGCTCGTCTGGACCGTGGTCTCGGGCCAGGGTGAGCGGCACGCCGCCGAGGAGGCCCCCGAGGTCACCGCGGCCGGCACCGCCCAGGCGGCCGGCTTCGGCGCCGCGGCCCCCGACTACGCGCTCCTCGGCGCGCCCGGCCAGAAGCAGTACACCGGCCAGCGCATCACCCTCGAGTTCCACGACATCGAGGTCAGGAACCTGCTCCGCCTCCTCGCCGACGTGTCGAAGAAGAACATGGTCGTCGCCGACGACGTGGGTGGGAAGATCACCGTCTCGCTGCGCAACGTCCCCTGGGACCAGGCCCTCGACATCGTTCTCCAGTCGAAGGGGCTCGGCAAGCAGGAGATGGGCAACGTCATCCGGATCGCCAAGTACGACGTCATCGCCAAGGAGGAGGCGGCCAAGCTCGAGGCCCAGAAGAACCGCCAGATCCTGCTCCCGCTCAAGGTGCGCATCATCCCGGTCAACTTCTCCACCGCGAGCGAACTCTCGCGCCAGGTGAAGGACGTCCTCACCGACCGCGGCACGGTCAGCATCGACGAGCGGACCAACGTCCTCATCGTGAAGGACACGCAGGAGGCCCTGGCCCGCGCCGAGGGGCTGGTGCGGAACCTCGACACCGAGACCCCGGGCGTGCTCATCGAGAGCCGCATCGTCGAGGCCAACTCCAACTTCACCCAGGCCCTGGGCGTCCAGTGGGGCGGCAACTTCGGCTGGAGCCCGGCCACCGGCAACGGGATCCCCGTCTCCTTCCCCAACACCATGCAGGGCACGGGCGCCGCGGGCCAGGCGCCCAACCAGGGCGTCGGGACCACGCCCAACTACGCGGTCAACCTCCCCGCCCCCATCGGCCAGGGCTCGGGCGGCGGCATCGGCCTGGTCCTCGGGTCCGCCAACGGCGCATTCAACCTGAACCTCCGGCTCACCGCGCTGGAACGCAAGGGCATGCTGAAGACCATCTCCGCTCCCAAGGTCGCCACGCTCGACAACAAGGAAGCCACCATCTCCCAGGGTCAGTCGATCCCGTTCTCCCAGGTCTCGGCCTCGGGCGTGAACACCACCTTCGTCGAGGCGCTGCTCGAGCTCAAGGTGACGCCTCACGTCACCGCCGACGGCTCGATCCTCATGAAGATCAAGGCCACCAACAACAAGCCGGATCCGAGCCTCACCGGCGCCAACGGCCAGCCCTCCATCACCAAGCGGCAGGCCGAGACCACCGTGCTCGTGAAGGACGGCGACACCACCGTCATCGGCGGCATCTACACCCGGACCACCGCCGCCATCACGAGTTCGGTGCCCTTCCTGGGGGACATCCCCATCCTCGGATTCTTCTTCAAGTCGAAGACCGAGTCCGACGACCACACCGAGTTGCTCATCTTCATCACCCCGCGTGTGCTGAACCGCCAGGCTGCGGTGGGCGGCGTCACGCCGGTGGCGAACTAGGAGACGGCCATGAAGACCCGAAACCTCGCCGCCGCCGTCCTCGCCCTCGGTCTCTCGGCCTGCGCGGCCGAGTACAGCGCGGTGGGCATCCAGGCCATCTGCGCACCCCCCGATCCCGACACGACGTCCGGCGCCTGCGTCTACCCCGCCACCTGTGACGCCACCTTCGCCGGGACGCCGGTGCTCGACGTCGCCACCGCCATTCTCGACTTCCGCCTGCCGCTCCAGATCAACAACCTGCTGGAGGACAACTCCAGCGGGCCGGGCCGCATCAACACCAACGACGCCTTCATCCAGTCCTTCGAGATCACCTACGACGGGGCCTCCCTCCAGCCGTGGAGCGTCCCGGCTGCGGTCACCGTCCCCACGGCCGGCTCGTCGGGAGCCCTGGTGAGCCTCATCCCCTCCCAGTACTTCGCCTCCATCCCCGCGGCCGGCGGCGCCGCCCGGACGAAGCTCCTCGTCAACGTCCGTGCGCTCGGGATCCTGGCCTCGCAGAGCAGCTTCACGACGGCCTGGTTCGCAATCCCCGTGGATGTCTGCTCAGGATGCCTCGACTTCGTCCTCTGCCCGGATTCGACCACAGTGCTCGCCACCTGCCCCTCCACCGCCCCCGGCCAGTCGTCGCCCGGCCAGAGCGCAAGCTTCACCTGCATCGCCGCCGCCGCCGCCCGCCAGTGACCTGCCGCGCCACGCCTTGACGGCAGGTCGGGGCGGGGCTACAAGTGCCGCGGCTCGTCGAGCCACCGCCCGTAACCACGGGCGTTTTTCCTGGAGAAGGGCGGACCGGCATGGGCTTCCGGGAGCACTTGCAGGAGGTCTGCAGGGGCGTCGACGGCGCCATCGCCTGCTCGCTCATGGGCATGGACGGCATCGAGGTGGACGGCCACGTCCAGGCGGACGCCGGGGTGGACGTGCAGTCGATGATGGTCGAGATGACGGGAATCCTCGGCACGGCCCGCGACGCCGCACTGGCCCACCAGGCCGGGGGGCTCGCCGAGTTCAGCCTGGGAACCGACAAGCTCCTGACCGTCGGCCGCCTCGTCTCCCCCGATTACTTCATGGTGGTGGCGCTCAGGCCGGACGGGAACCAGGGCAAGGCCCGGTATCTCCTCCGGATCACGGCGCCCCGGGTGCTCGCCGAGCTGTAGGCGTCGCCCCGGCGGCCCGTTTCACGGGCGGCCGACCCGAACGTTGAACAAGAGGAGCACACGGACATGGGAGACACACTCGACACCAGCGCCTTCCGGCGGGGGCTCAAGATCGAGATCGACAAGGAGCCCTGGGAGATCGTGGAGTTCCAGCACGTGAAGCCGGGCAAGGGCAGCGCCTTCGTGCGCACCCGCATCAAGAATCTGTTGACCGGCCGGACCATCGACAGGACGTTCAAGTCCGGCGACGTGGTGGGGAAGCCCGATCTGGAGGAGAAGGAGATGCAGTACCTCTACAAGGAAGGCGACCACTACAACTTCATGGACAACAGGAACTACGAGCAGACCTTCCTGACCGAAGAGCAGATGGGCGACGCGAAGAACTTCATCAAGGACAACACCACCACCCAGGTGCTCTTCTTCAACGGCAAGGCGATCGGCATCGAGATCCCCAACGCCATGGACCTCAGGGTGGCGAAGTGCGACCCGGGCGTCCGCGGCGACACGGTCTCCGGCGCCACCAAGCCGGCCATCCTCGAGACCGGCTACATGGTCAAGGTGCCGCTCTTCATCAACGAGGGCGAGATCCTCCGCATCGACACCCGGACCGGCGAGTACCTCACCCGCGTGGCCGGCTAGGCCGGCCCCCAGACCACCACCCCCGAGCAGGAGGCACGATGGCGAGCAAGAAGGCGGACGGCGGCAAGGAGCAGACCAGCGGAGGCTTCACGCTCGGTGACGTGACCAGGCTGGTGGACTCGCTGGAGGGCAGCGACGTCCGCACCCTGGTGTGGACCCGCGGCGGCGAGAAGGTGATCATCCGCCGCGGCCCCGTCCCGGTGAGCGTGGCGGCCCCGGCCGCGGCGCCGGTCGCCCTGGGCGCGCCGGTCGTGCCGGTGGCGGCTTCCCTTCCCGCCCCGGCTGCCGCGCCCGCCCCCAAGGCGGCCGAGAAGGCCCCGGAGAAGCCCGGCCACATGGTCTCCTCGCCCTTCGTGGGCACCTTCTACCGGGCCCCCTCGCCCGACTCGCCGGCCTTCGTGGACGTGGGGTCGGTCGTCAAGAAGGGGCAGGTGCTCTGCATCGTCGAGGCGATGAAGCTCATGAACGAGATCGAGGCCGAGGTGGAGGGCAAGATCGTCGAGATCTACGTCCTCAACGCGACCCCGGTCGAGTTCGGCGAGAAGCTCTTCCGCATCGAGCCGGCCTAGGGGGCCCCATGTTCAAGAAGGTGCTCATCGCCAACCGAGGCGAGATCGCGCTGCGCGTGATCCGCGCCTGCCGCGAGCTGGGCATCGGCACGGTGGCCGTCCACTCCACGGCCGACGCGGACTCCCTGCACGTCCGCTTCGCCGACGAGGCCGTGTGCATCGGGCCGCCCCAGTCGAAGCTCAGCTACCTCGACACCCGGGCGCTGCTCTCCGCGGCCGAGGTCACCGGCGCCGACGCCATCCACCCCGGGTACGGGTTCCTCTCCGAGAACCCGGCCTTCGCCGAGCTCTGCGAGAAGCTGGGGCTGAAGTTCATCGGCCCCCGCTCCTCGATGCTCCGCCTCATGGGCAACAAGGTGGCGGCGCGCGAGGCCATGGAGAAGGCCGGCCTGCCGCTCCTGCCCGGGGCGCGCGGCGTCATCCAGGACGGGGAGGAGGCCGAGCGGATTGCGAAGAAGGTGGGCTTCCCGGTCATCCTCAAGGCGGCGGCGGGCGGCGGCGGCCGCGGGATGAAGATCGTCCGCGAGGCCTCTGGAGTCCGCAAGGCCTTCGAGGCCGCCAGCACCGAGGCACTGGCGGCCTTCGGCGACGGCTCCATGTACCTGGAGCGCTACGTCGAGGAGCCCCGCCACATCGAGCTCCAGATGGTGGCCGACGAGCACGGCAACATCATCCACCTGGGCGAGCGCGAGTGCTCGGTGCAGCGGCGCCACCAGAAGATGATCGAGGAGGCCCCCAGCCCGGCGGTCTCCCCGGAGCTGCGCCGCGAGATGGGAGAGGTCGCGCTGAAGGCCATGCGCGGCATCGGCTACAACAACGTGGGCACCATCGAGTTCCTCCTCGACGAGAAGGGGAACTATTACTTCATGGAGATGAACACCCGCATCCAGGTGGAGCACCCGGTGACCGAGCAGGTCTACGGCCTCGACCTGGTGCGGCTCCAGATCAAGCTCGCCAACGGCGACCCGCTCGAGCGAACCCAGGAGTCGGTGGTCCCCCGCTTCCACGCCATCGAGTGCCGGGTCAACGCCGAGGACCCCCGCACCTTCGCCCCCTCGCCCGGGACCATCACCGGCTACCACCAGCCCGGCGGTTACGGCGTCCGCGTGGACACCATGGCCTACGAGGACTACAGGGTGCAGCCGTACTACGACTCGCTCGTCGCCAAGCTCATCTGCTGGGGAGACAAGCGCGAGGTGGCCATCAGCCGCATGCGCCGCGCGCTCGAGGAGTACGTCATCGAGGGGATCAAGACCAACATCCCCTTCCACAGGCGGGTCCTCGAGCACCAGGCCTTCCTCACCGGGCGCTACGACACCCGGATCGTGGACCAGATCCTCTCCGGGGGGGCCGACGCAGTCCCCCGGCCGTAGTCGGAAAATCAACTGGGATTACGCGATCCTGGATACCTGGCGCCCTTGACCACGCTCGACCCTTTCGCTACGCTCCCACCGCTCCCGTTCCGGACCAGCGC
The DNA here is from genome assembly GCA_963828255.1 of uncultured delta proteobacterium. GTDB lineage: Bacteria > Myxococcota > Myxococcia > Myxococcales > Anaeromyxobacteraceae > CAIOAK01. The sequence continues at coordinate 119,695 of CAWHDZ010000017.1, forward strand.
CACCCCCTGCAAGGGAGTGGTCGGCTAGCCCCGACGCGAAACGGTCTCTTCGATGGCGGTCGACAAGAACAAGATCGTCGCCGAGGCGACCCGATTCGTCCAGAAGGGGCAGTACGACAAGGCCATCAAGGCCTACGAGAAGATCCTCGCCGAGGACAAGAAGGAGGTCCGCATCCTCCTCAAGATCGGCGAGATCCAGCAGAAGAAGGCGGACAGCCCCGGCGCGGCCAGCACCTTCAACAAGGTGGCCGAGATCTACGGCGAGCAGGGCTTCTTCCTCAAGGCGGTGGCGGTCTACAAGCAGATCGCCAAGCTCACCCCCGACGACGTCCGGGTGAACGAGAAGCTGGCCGGCCTCTACCAGCAACTGGGCCTCCTCAACGACGCCACGAACCAGCTCCAGGCGGTGGCCACGGCCTTCGAGAAGGCCGGCGACCAGGGGCGCCACCTCGACGTGCTCCGGAGGCTCCTCGACCTCGACCCGGAAAACGTCCTCACCTGCCAGCGTCTCGGCGACCTCTACGCCAAGGCCAACCGGGGCGCCGAGGCCCTCGAGCTCTACCACCGCGCCGCCGCCCACCTCCGGGAGAACAAGCGGGGAGACGAGTACGTCAAGCTCGCCGAGCGCATCTTCGCGCTCACGCCCGACGACCTGAAGCTCGCCAAGGAGCTGGCCCAGGAGTACCTGGCCCGGGGCGAGACCAAGAAGGCCCTCGGCAAGCTCCAGATCTGCCACGGCTCCGACAAGCAGGACGTGGACACGCTGCGTCTCATGGCGCAGGCGTTCCGCGACCTCGGACAGGTGTCCAAGACCATCGCCGTCTACCGCGCCCTGGCCCGGGTCTACGCCGAGCGGGGGCGGCGCGACGAGGCGGCCCTCACCTGGCGCATGGTGCAGGAGCTCCTCCCGGACGACCCCGAGGCGAGCGAGGAGCTCGCTGCGAGCGGCCAGGCGCGCCCGCCGGCCCCGACCCGTCCTGGCGAGCCAGCGGCGGCGCCCCGCCCCCCGGACCCGCGCCGCCCCGGGAGGAAGCCGCCCCGTCCCGGCCCGTCGCCCCGCGCCCCCCCGAGACGCGAGTGGCTCCTCCGCAGGTGACGCGCCCGCAGGTCGCCGCGCCGGTCCCGGCACAGAACCCGGTCGACCGGATCCTCACCGAGACCGACGTCTATCTGAAGTACGGCCTGCACCAGAAGGCGCTCGACCACGTCGAGAAGCTCCTCCTGACCGACCCGGAGAACCCGGACGCCCTGGAGCGGATCCGCGACATCCGCGAGGCGCTGGGAAACAGGGAGGGGGCCGCCGAGGCGGCCGAGCGGGCGGTGAGGTCCCTGCTGGAGCGAGGCGAAGAGGGGCGCATCGCCCACGCCATCGAGCGGCTGCGCCAGCTCGACCCGGGCCACGCGCTGGCCGGCGAGATGCCCCCCCCCGACGACGAGCATCCGGTCGCAGTCCTGGACGCGGTGCCGGACGACGCCTCGCCCGACCCGGAGGCCGTGGTCGACGAGCAGCCGCCCGCCGTTCCGGAACCCGGGCCCGACGCGCCCGTCCTGCGCGCGGCGCCCGACGAGGACGCCCTCAAGGCCGTGACCGGGCCGGAGGGCCCGGCGCCGGTTCCGGACGACGAGTCCCCGGCCGCCATCGACGCTTACGCCAACCTGCCGGCGGTCCTCGGCGACGATTCGCCGCTTCCCGTGGACGACACGGGAACCGGGATCGGCGTCGGTGTCGCGGCGCCGGATCTCCCTCCACTCGACGTGGAGATCGACGAGGTGGAGCCGGACGCCGTCGAGCAGGTCGCCGTCGAGCAGGTGGCGCCCCGCACCCCGCCCCCGCTCGTGCTGGTCCCCCCGCCGCTCCCGGAGCGAACCTGGGAGCCCCTCGACGCCGAGATGGAGGAGGTCGGATTCTACGAGCGGCAGGGGCTCCTCGACGAGGCGCTCCTGGCCATCCGGGAGCTTTCGGCTGCCCATCCCGGCCACCCCACCGTGGAGGAGGCCCTGGCCCGGATCGAGCAACTGGCCGCGCTCGAGGCCGCCGAGGAGCCCGCCGCCGACCAGCCGGCGTCGCCGGTGGCCGGGGCGGGCATGGACCGGTACGGCTCCACCGGGACGACGGGAATCTTCGACCTGGGGGCGGAGCTCTCGGCCGAGCTCGGGCCGGAGCTCACGCCCACGCCCACCGGCGAGTTCCAGTACTCCGTGGCCGACGTCTTCGACCAGTTCAAGAGGGGTCTCGAGAAGACCGTCCGGCCGGACGACTCGGCCACCAAGTACGACCTGGGAATCGCCTTCCAGGAGATGGGGATGCTCGACGAGGCGCTCGAGCAGTTCCGCTCCGCCCTGGCCGGAGGCGACCGCCGCCGCGAGGTCGAGATCCTGAACATGATCGGGACCTGCCTCGGGCTGAAGGGGCGCCCCGCCGAGGCGATCGAGGCCTATCTGAAGGCCCTCGACTCCGAGTTCCTCACCGATGAGGCCGCCAAGGCGCTCCACTTCGAGCTCGGGGTTGCCCACGAGGCGCTGGGGGACCCCGACGTGGGGCTCTGGTACTTCCAGAAGGTCGCGCAGGGCGATCCCGGCTACCGGGGGGTGGCGGACAGGGTCTCGAGCCTCGGCGGCGGTCACGGCGTGGCCCCCGGTCTCGGGCAGAATGCCGACGGCCGGCCGGCCCCGTCCGGGAAGAAGGCGCGAAAGCGCTAGAGCGGAGTTGGCGCACGAGCCCCGGAAGGTGAGAATGCGCCAGTGAAGCGGCGCATCGCACTCGGGTTCCTGGCCTTCCTGGCGGCCACCATCGGTGGAGCGCTCTGGCTCGCCTCGACTCCCTGGGCGGGGCGCAAGCTGTGCGACCTGGCCACCACCAAGGCCCGCCAGGCGGCCGGGGTGGAGGTCGCGGTGGGGGCTTGCCGGGTCAAGCCGCTCCGGCTCGCCATCGAGCTCGACGAGGTGCGGGTCGGTCCCCTGGAACGGCCCATCTTCGCGGCCGACGCGGTCTCGGTCAAGATCGCGCCGCTGCAGGCGCTCTCCAAGACCATCGCCCTCGACGAGGTCTCGGTCGTGCGACCGCGGGTGAACCTGGTCCTCCCTCCGCCGGTAGCGGGCGCGAAGCCAGCCCCGTGCCCGCCGCCGCTCCTCCAGCAGTTCCACCTGCACCGCCTCCAGGTCGAGGACGGGACCGCCAGCATCACGCTGCCCGGAGGGGAGGAGATCCTGGTGGGGCGGGTGGACGTCCGCTCGAAGTCGGAGTGGATCCCCACCGACGTCGAGTCGCTCGTCACCGGGGCCCGGCGCAGCCGGGTGACGGTGCAGCTGGGCCCGACCCTGATCGAGGCCGGCGGACGGCAGACGCTGCTCGACCAGGGCTCGCTCGACGCCGATCTGGCCTTCGACCTGTCGCGACTCTCCATCCGCGACTTCGGGCTCGAGGGGGAGGGCGTCAAGGTCTCGGCCCACGGGACGGTCGGCAACCTGTGCAAGCCCAGGCTCGGGCTGGAGATCACGGCCCAGGCGCCGCTCCCGGCCATCTTCTCGCTGGCGCGCGTCCGGACCCCCTCCTCCGGGAGCGCCAGCGTGAAGCTCCAGGTGTCCGGTCCGGCCGCCTCGCCCGACGCCGCCGGACAGCTGCAGCTCTCGGGCGCCCGGATCGGTCCCTACACGCCCGGCGACGCGCGGGCTGCCTTCCGGCTCCGGGGAAACGACCTCGAGCTCTCGTCGGTCGAGGTGCCGTTCCCGAACGGCGCGGGCATCGTCGCCCGGGCCACGGTGCGGCTGGGAGCCTCCCCCACCATCGTCGCCGAGGCCGAGTCCCGGCAGGTCGAGTTCGCCGAGCTGCTCTCCCGGCTCGGGCTCACCGACGCCCGGGTCATGATGAAGCTCGACGCCAAGGTGAAGCTCTCCGGGCCGCTCTCCCCGCTGCGGCTCACCGGGCAGGTCGCGGTGGACGCGCAGGACTTCCGCGTCATCGATCGCTCCTGGGTGATGTGGAAGCCGGGGCTGGAGACGGTCCTCGACCTCCCGCGTGGTCGCGTCGAGGCGTCCGTCGTCGTGGACGAGCACGGCGTCGAGGTCCTCGAGGGCGGCAAGGCCATCGCCGGCGACGCGGCGCTGGGGGTCCGCGGCACGGTCTCCTTCGAGGACGCCCGCGGCTTCGACCTCGCGCTCGACGGGGGCGTGGACCTCACCGCGCTCCGCCACATCGCCAGCGTGCCCATGGCCGGCAAGGGCACGTTCAAGGGGCGCGCGGTCGCCACCCCCTACGGGCCGCCCCGCGTCGAGGGTGCGCTCACCGTCCAGGGGTTCCACTTCCTGCAGCTCGACCTGGGCGAGGTCACCGCCACCGCGCTCGCCACCCCCGACCTGGTGCTCGCGATCCGGGACGGGGTGGGGCGCACGGCCGAGAGCAGCTACACGGTCGAGACCACCATCGACCTCGGGTCCACCCCCATCCGCATCCTGCCCTCCCAGGCCACCGCCCGGGGGCGCATGCGCGACCTCTTCGACGTGGTCATGCCCTGGCTGCCCGCCGCGAAGCTCTTCCAGGACGCCATCGACGGGAGCGTCCAGCTCACCATGCCCTTCGAGGGTTTCGTACCCAAGGTGAACATGGCCTTCCAGGGCACGCTGGGCAGGGGGAAGCTGTGGGGCCGGGAGTTCGACTGGGGGCGCATCGGCGCCCGCGTCGTCGAGGGGGAGAAGGCGGTCATCGACGAGACCGAGCTCCACCGTGGCGAGGCCGTGGCCAGGGGCAAGGGGACGGTCCACTTCGAGTCCCCGTCGCCGTGGAACCTGTCGATGGAGTTCACCGGCCTCTCGCTCGACGGGCTCGACCTCCCCGGCGACGGCTGGAGCGGGACGGTGGACGGGGACGCGGAGTTCGGCGGCACCGTGGACGACCCGGTGATCCGCTTCTCGGCCACCGGCGACGAGGTCCGGGCCATCGGTGTCCCCATCGGCGCGGTGGACGCGGAGGGGGTCCTGCGCGGCCGGCGGCTCGAGCTCGAGGCCGGGACCGCGGGTGTGAAGTTCCGGGCCATCGCCCAGCTCACGGGCGCCATGCCCTACGAGGCCTCGGCCGACATCGACGTCGAGGATCTGACCCGCTTCCTGCCGGGGGGGCCGCCAGCGGGCCTTCGCGCCCAGGCGCACGGGAAGGCCTCCGCGAAGGGAAACCTGGAGGACGTGCTGGAGTCGCAGGCCCGGCTCGAGCTCGACCGGGTCCGCGTCGGGTACGCCGACTTCCGGGTGGGCAACAAGGAGCCCATGGTGCTCACCGTGGTCCGGCAGCGCATGGCGGTCGAGTCCTTCACGCTGGAGGGGACCAACACCGAGTTCACGGCGACCGGGGCTCGGGCCCGCTCCGGGGAGCTCGACTTCACCGCCGCCGGGACGCTCGACCTCCGGCTGCTGGGCGGCCTCCTCCCCGGCATCGTGAGGACCCACGGGCGGCTCACCCTGGATGCCGCGGTCTCCGGGACGCTCGACGAGCCCATGATCGTCGGGGGCGGCAGGCTGGCCGAGGCCGGATTCCGCTTCCGCGAGCTTCCCATCGAGTTCGCCGGGATGGCCGGGGAGCTCACCTTCTCCCAGAACCTGGTGCTCTTCGAGCGGCTCGCCTCCACCGTCAACGGGGCGCCCACGCAGCTCCGCGGCGAGGTGGGGCTGCAGCGCTTCGTCCCCAGCCAGATCCGCATCGAGGCCGACCTCGACCGGGTCCCGGTGGCCATCCCGTCCTGGCTTCCCACGGTGCTCACCGGAAAGCTGGAGGCCTTCGGATTGCTCGACGCCATGACGCTGGCCGGGACGCTGCGGGTGGTGTCGGCCCGCTACACCGAGCCCTTCGACCTCGACAAGCGGATGCTCCAGGTGCGCGCAGGGCCCGCCGCGCCGCCCCGCGCCTACGATCCCTCGGGGGAGTGGCTCCGCTTCGACATCCGCTTCCTGGTGGACGGCGACGCCCGCGTGGACAACGACCTGGTCCGGGGGCAGGCCCGCGGCGAGCTGCAGCTCACCGGGACCCTCGCCTCCATCGGCATGACCGGGAGCATTGCCTTCCTCCCCGGCGCCCGGGGATTCTACCGCGGCAACGAGTTCGTGCTCTCCCGGGCGGTGGCCGATTTCACCGACAGGAACCGGCTCCGCATGGTGCTCGACGTGACCGGCGAGGCCGCCCTCAAGGACTACCGGGTCTTCCTCCACGTCTACGGCGACCTCGACGACCTCAAGCTCCAGCTCACCAGCACGCCGGCCCTCTCGCAGCAGGACGTGATCACCCTGCTCTCACTCGGCTACACCAGCCGCGACGCCACGGTGGGGAGCAACCTGGGCGTGGCCGCCGGGACCGCCGCCGCACAGGCCCTGTTCGCGGTCTCGGGGCTCGACCAGCAGCTGCGCCGCTTCATGCCGCAGGGCGGCCTGCTCGAGGACGTGTCCGTCCGCCTCACCAGCGCCTACTCCAAGACCAGCCTCACCGTGGAGCCGCGCTGGGAGTTCGAGACCAAGGCCATGGAGGGCAAGCTGCGGGTGCGCTACCAGGCTCCGCTCTCCAACCAGTCCCGGGGCCAGAAGGCCCAGGTGGAGTATCGTCTCGGCGACCGGGCCAGCGTGCAGGCTCAGTGGGACAACGACAACACCGACGTCGCCGGAGGGGACCTGGGCGCCGACTTCAAGCTTCGCTGGGAGTGGAGCGATTGAGCCCGCTGGCGGTCCTCGCGGTGCTCCTGCTCCAGGCCGTCCCGGCTCCGGCTCGGGCCGGCTCTGCGGCGCCGGCGCGTCCGGTGGTGTCCGAGGTCGAGCTCCGCCTCCCGCCCGGCGAGGCCGCCGGGCCGCTCCTGCCCCTGGTCGCGGTGCGGGCCGGCCAGCCCCTCTCCCCGGACGCCACCCGGCGCACCGTCCAGGCCCTCTACCAGACCGGGAAGTTCGCCAACGTCGAGGTGGTCGCGTTCCCGGACGGGGGAACTCCCGCCGAACCCCGGGTCCGGGTGGAGGTCCGCTGCACCCCGCGGCGGGTGGCGGCCTCGGTGAAGGTCGATCCGGGGGCGGCGGTCCTCCCGGTGAGCGGAGAGGCGCTCCTCCAGGCCGCCGCCCTTCCCAAGGGGACCGAGATCTACCCGGGACGCCTCGAGGCGTCGGCCTCGGCCATGCAGGCGCTGCTGGCCCGGCACGGATACCGGCAGGCCCGGGTGACCCCGGTGCCGAAGGGCGAGACCCAGGTGGACGTGACCTTCGCCGTGGAGCCCGGCGCTCCCACCCGGGTCGCTTCCGTGGACCTCGGCCCCGACCCCGGACTTCCCGTGGAGACCCTGCGGGCCGCGGTCCGGACGGCCCCGGGCGAGGTCCTCGACGCGGACCAGCTCGACGCGGACCTGCGCGCGGTGAGGGAGGCCCTGCGAAGGGGCGGCTTCTACCGTGCCCGCGTCGATTCACCGAAGGTGACGATCGAGGGGGAGCGCGCCCGGATCGACTTCCCCGTGGAGGCCGGGCCCCTCTTCACCCTGCGGTTCGCGGGGGCCACGCCCTTCGGCACGGAGCAGCTGCGCGCCTGGCTCGGCTACGAGGGGGACGTGCCCCTCGACGCCGGCACGCTCGAGGCGGCGGCCGAGCGCCTCCAGGACTTCCTGGCGGCCTTCGGATTCTCCCGGGCACGGGTCTGGACCCAGGAGGAGACCGTGTCCGGTGGGGTCACCGTCTGGTTCCACATCGACACCGGCCGGGTGTACTGGCTCCGCGACGTTCGCTTCACGGGGGCGAGGGAGCGCGACGAGCGCTGGATGCGCGATCGGCTGGCGGAGGGCTTCCTGGTCGCGCCCCTGATCGAGGCCGATCAGTGGCGGGCCCGGATGGACTCGCTCGCCTACCGCGCCGGGCTGGTCCCGCGCGACCCGGTCCCCTACCGGACCTCCGATCCCCGGATGGTCTACAACGCCGAGGCCTGGAAGGTTGCGACGCAGCACGTGGCCGAGCAGTTCCGCCAGGACGGCTTCCTCGAGGCCACCGTCGAGGTGCGAAGGGTCTCCCTCGACACGGCGACCGGCACCGTGGACGTGGAACTTCGAATCCAGGAGGGGGTGCGCACCCTCGTGGAGGCGGTGGAGATCGAGGGCAATGGCGGCCTCGCCCAGGAGAACCTCCTGCGCCTGACGAAGATCGAGCCGGGGGACCCGCTCTCCCTGTCGAGGGTGGCGGCGGCGCGCCAGGCCATCCAGGACGCCTACTTCCGGATCGGCCACGTGTACGCCCGGGCCGAGGCGAGCGAGGAGTTCGGGCCCGGACGGACCCGCGCCCGGGTCCGCTTCCTCATCGACGAGGGGCCGCAGGTGCGGGTGGCCGCCGTCGTCGTCGAGGGGAACAAGCGCACCCGGACCGCGCTCATCGAGCGGGTGGTGGGGCTGAAGGCGGGGCAGGTCTTCGACCCCGAGGCGGCCACCATCGCCCAGACCGACCTGCTGCGGCTCGGCGTCTTCCGCGCCGTGACCGTTCACCTGGCCGACGCCGACGTGCCCCAGGAGTCGAAGACGCTGGTGGTCCAGGTGGAGGAACGTCCGTGGCAGAGCATCGTGGGGACGGTGGGCCTCTCGCTGGCCGAGGGGCCGCGCGCCGGGCTCGAGTACACCCTGCCCAACCTCTTCGGGAACGCCATCGAGTTCGGCGCGCGGGTCAGGGCCAACTACCCGCTGGTGATCTTCCGGCCCGATCTGATCGTCATCCCCCCCGCCGAGCGGCTCGAGTGGCTGGGGGAGCTCGGGCTCCGCCAGCCCCGCGCCTTCGACCTGCGCTCGGTGGCCCTCCGCGCCGACCTGGTCGGACAGCACAAGATCCAGGCCGCCTACGAGCTTCTGCGCGGCGCCTTCATCACCGGCGTCGACCTGATCCGCCTGGGGCGGATCTCGGCCACGCTCACCGGCCAGCTCGAGGTCGACGACGTCACCAGCCGGACGGCCTACCCGATCATCGACGCCGCCAACCCCCAGGAGGCCCGCCAGGTCTTTCCCCAGGGGCTCACCTGGCTCTTCTCGGTGCAGCCGCGCGTCTCCCTGGACCTGCGCGACAACGCCGCCCGCCCGACGCAGGGGCTCTACGCCGAGGTCTCCGCCGACTTCTCCCACTCCATCGGAAACGCCGACACGGTGTTCCGCAGCGACACCCACATCAACCTGATCAAGCTGCAGGGCACGCTCTCCGGGTACGTGCCGCTCTGGGACCTGGTGCTCGCCGTCTCCGCCACGGCGGGGCAGGTGTTCCCGCTCGACTCCGAGTCGGTGACCATCGCGCCCAAGCGCTTCTACCTGGGCGGCGGCACCAGCATGCGCGGCTACGGCGAGAACGAGATGATCCCCCAGGACCAGCGCGGCGCGGTGGCCGCCCAGACCGCGCGCTGCGCCAGCGTGCTCTCCGGCCTGGGGTGCTCGCCGCAGCTGCAGGAGCTGGTGTCCCGGGGGATCATGCTCCCCAGCCAGGGAGCGCAAGTCTCGGTGCTCTTCCGAGCCGAGCTGCGGGTCCCGCTCTCCCGGTCCGTCGAGCTGGGCTTCTTCGGCGACTTCGGGAACCTCTGGTACGACCCGGTGCTCCTCGACCTCAAGATGATCCGGACCAACCTGGGGTTCGGGCTGCGCATCATCACGCCAGTCGGGCCGGCCGCCTTCGACGTCGGGTTCAACGTGAACCCCGAGTACCGGATCAACGAGCCGGTCTTCGCGCCCCACTTCTCGGTCGGGTTCTTCTAGGCGCGCCGGGGTCGAAGGCTCCCCGTCAGCGCGGGAACCACGCCATCACCTCGTGGAAGTCGCGGAAGGCGCGGTGCGGCAGCCCGCGCTCCGCGCAGTGGTCCACGAGGCGCCGGGTGGCGAAGACGAAGTCGGCCGCGTCGGCGGCGCAGCGGTCGGCGGTCCCGTCGCCGCAGACGACCACGCGGTTCCCGGCGGCCTGCAGCTCGCGGACCACGCTCCCCTTGCAGAAGCCGCACTTGCCGCACCCGTCCTGGCGGGAGGGCCGGTGGAACTCCAGCGTCATCCCCGAGGGCGAGCAGCGGGCGCGATTGGAGCGCAGCTCGAGGTGGGAGCGCAGGTGGGCCGGGAGTCGCTCCAGGACCGGCTCGATGTAGACGTCGAGGCCGGCCGAGCAGACGACGAAGGGGCGGCCCGCCGAGGCGCAGGCGGCTACGAAGGGCTCGAAGCCCGGGCGGAGCACGGCCCGCTCCCGCGCGAAGGCGGCGATGGCCGGGGCGTCGGCGGTGATGGGCTCGAAGATGCGGCGCAGGAGCTCGCCGAAGGTGAAGGCTCCGGCCGCGTACTCGTCCTCGGCGCGCCGCCAGGTGTCCTGGCCCGCGAAGCGCTGGGAGACCGCGTCGCCCAGGTCCTCGGTGAGGGCCGTGCCGTCGAAGTCGCAGACCACCGCCCAGCCGTCACGCACCGTCAGACTCCCGCGCCAAAGCGGTCGCGCAGGAGCCCCCAGCGGACCCCGCGGTCGGAGACGGTGAGCCTGTCGAACCCGCCCAGGTCCATGGCGGCGGTCACCAGGACCGCGCCGGCCAGGATCACGTCGGCCCGCTTCGGCTCCATCCCAGGAAGCCCGGCCCGGGCGGCGGTGGTCAGGGCGGCGAGCCGTCCGAGCAGCGCCGAGAGCTCCACCCGGGTGAGCGTGGAGCCGTGGACGCGCAGTGCGTCGTAGGCGGGGAGCGCCTGGGCCACCGCGGCGAGCGTGGTGACCGTCCCGGCCACGGCCACGAGACGCGCGCCGGAGAGCGCCCCGGAGGACCGGATCCCCGCCACCTCGGAGAGCGCGCCGCGCGCCAGTTCCTCCATGCGCGCCAGGTCGGCGGGGGAGGGCGGGTCGCCGGGCGCCGCGCGCTCGGTCAGGCGCACCGCTCCCATCTGGAAGCTGCGCCGCCCGTCCGGGACCGGGCCGCTCCCCCAGGTGACCTCCGACGAGCCTCCTCCCACGTCGAGGACGGCGAGCCGTCCGCCCGCGACGCCGAAGTCGCCCCAGGCCGAGAGGTGGACCAGCCGGGCCTCCTCCCCGCCCGCGATGATCTCCGGGGCGATCCCGGCGGCGGCCCGGCAGGCCTCGAAGAACGTGGCGCCGTTGCCGGCGTCGCGGGCCGCGCTGGTGGCGACCGCCGCGATGCGCTCCGCTCCCAGCGAGCGGGCCTCGGCGACGTAGCGGGCGATCACCGCCACGGTGTCGGCGATGGCGGCGGCGTCGAGCTGTCCGGTGCGGTCGACGCCCCGCCCCAGCCTGGTGATCTCGGCCCGCTCCACGACCGGAAGGAAGGAGGGGCCGCGCCGCTCGGCCACCGTGAGGAGGACCGTGTTGGTCCCCACGTCGATGACGGCGACGCGCCCCGGGGCCGGGCCGGTCATCGCGCGAACGGCCCCCAGGCCGAGGCCGCGATGCCGGTCGCCTCGCCGGTGACCACCCGCTGCCGGTCGCCGGCGGGGTTGGCCACGACGAGCTGCTGCTTGCCCCCGCGGTCGGAGACGAGCACGAGCAGGCGCCCGTTTGGAGCCCAGGAGGGCTCCTCGTTGGTGAGCCCCTGGTCCTGGGTGACGCGGGTGATCCGGCCCGTCTCGGGGGAGATGAGGAACACGTCGAAGACCTTGCGCTCGTCACGCGCAGTGAAGGCGATCTGGTCGCCACGCGGGCTCCAGCGCGGGGTCTGGTTGTAGTTGCCCTTGAAGGTGAGCCGCCGCTGGTCGGAGCCGTCGGCGTTCATCAAGTAGACGTGCGGGTTCCCGGAGCGGCTGGAGACGAAGGCGATGCGCCGGCCGTCGGGCGACCAGCTGGGCGAGGTGTCGGTGGCCGGGTCGCTGGTGAGGCGCCGGATGCCGCCGCCGTCGGCGCTGGCCACGTAGACGTCGGAGTTGCCGTCCACCGAGGCGGTGAAGGCGATGCTCCTGCCGTCCGGCGAGTAGACGCCGCCGCTGGCCAGGTCGCCGAGCGACACCACCAGCCGGGGCGTCCCCTCCGGCACCTTGAGGCCCCAGATCTCCGGCTTCCCGGAGCGGTAGCTGGTGACCAGGATCTCGCCGCCGTCGGGGCGCCAGGAGGGGAGCATGGTGATGGTGTTCTCCCTCCGCAGGGTCTCGGCCCCCTTGCCGTCGGCGTCGAGGAGCACCACCTCCCAGGTGCCCCGCCCCTTCCGGATGGCGGCGATGCGGGTCCGGAAGACGCCCGGCTCCCGGGTGTAGAACTGCAGCACGTCGTCGGCGAACCGGTGGGCGAGCGCCCGGGCCGTCCGCTCCCGGTAGACACGGTAGAGCGCCTCGCGCCCGGCGCGCACGTCGTAGAGGTGCAGCTCCCCGGCCACCAGCGCCCCCTCCCGCTTCACCGTCGCCTTGACGAGCCCCTCGGCGCCCACGTCGGTCCAGCGGGTGAACTTGATGGAGGAGGCGGCGGTGCCCTCCGAGGAGTCGGCCAGGAAGGAGCGCGGGTCGAGCAGGTCGAAGATCCCGGTCAGCGCCAGGTCGTCGCGGAAGGTCTGGTTCACGTCCACCGCGTCGGCCTGGGCCCCCGGGCCCGACTGGAACGGGGTCACCGCCAGGGCGAGCGGCCTGAAGTCGGGGGAGCCCACGTCGATGTACTGGCGCTGGGCCAGGGCCCGCGAGGGGGACAGGAGCGACGAGGCGAGGAGGGCGGCGGCCAGGAGGAGTTTGCGCATTAGACCTTGAAGTTCACGCCGAGTCCCACCGAGCGGTAACGCTTGCGGAACTCCTGCGGGGGTGGGGGGAGGCGGGACTCGCGCACGGCGCGCTCCAGCGCCTGGTCGAAGGCGGCGTTCCCGCTGCGCTTCTCGAAGCGGAAGCTGGAGACGCGCCCGTCGGGCTCGATGGTGATGACGACGATGGCGGCGAGGTGGAGCCGCTCCTGCTCGGAGATGGTGGCCGGGAGCCGGTAGGAGGACTGGAGCGCCTGGGTGACGAGGCCGAGGTAACGGTCCCCCTCCGAGGCGTCGGTGGCGTCCCCATCGGGCAGGCCGGAGGGATCGCCCCAGCGCTCCTTCGACGCGAGCTTGTCGTCCTTGCGCACCTTGTCGAGGGCGCGGGAGAGGGCGTCCGACCCCTTGCCCGACGCGGTGGCCGAGGCCGGTCGGGGCGGCGTCGGCTTGGGCGTCACCTTGGGTGCGGGGAGGGCGACGGTCTTCTGGGCCGGGGCGGGAGGCCCCGGGACGGGAACCGGCACGGCGTCGGGCGCGCGGGGCGCCGCCTCGGGAGGCGGGACCTCGCGCCGCGGGAGCCACTGCTCGGGACGCTTCTCCCCCAGCCGCACCAGCTTTGCGACGATGGGCTTCTGCTCCAGGTTCACGATGGGGGGCGGCCGGACGAAGAAGGCCGCGCCGACGAAGACCACGTGGAGCCCGACCGAGACGAAGACGAGCGGCCAGAGCCGGTCCGGGCCGCGCCGGAGCGCGCGCTCCCCCGTCACTCCCGGCGCCCCTCCGGCCGATCGGGGACCGGGTCGGTGATCATGCCCAGGTTGGTCACGCCGGCGCGCTGCACCGCGGCCATGACCTCCACCACGAAGCCGTAGGGCAGTGCCTTGTCGGCCATGAGGTAGAGCTCGCGGTCCTTCGCCACCCGGGCGTTGGCCTTCAGCTTCTCCTCCAGCTCGGGGAGGGTGAGCCGCGCCGGCTTGTCGTCGGTGCCCAGCCACAGGCTCCTGTCGGACTTGATGGAGAGGACGAGCTTCTGGTCCTCGGCCTTCACCGGCTGCGCCTTCACCTGGGGGAGCGCCACCTCCACGCCCTGCTGGATGAGGGGCGCCGTGACCATGAAGATGATGAGCAGGACGAGCATCACGTCGACGAGCGGCGTGACGTTGATCTCCGTGAGCGTCTGGCGGCCGGAGCCGCTCGTCCCGATGGCCACGCGGTCCCTCTAGCTGAAGAAGTGGCGCTTCACGATGTTCAGGAAGTCGTTGGAGAAGTTGGTCATCTCGCTGTCGAGGACCCGGATGCGCGAGACGAAGAGGTTGTAGAACACCACCGCCGGGATGGCCGCGAAGAGCCCGAAGGCGGTGGCGATGAGGGCCTCGGAGATGGGCTTCGCCACGGTGGCCAGGTTGGCGTTTCCAGCCTGGTAGATGTCGTGGAAGGCCGCCATGATTCCCCACACCGTTCCGAAGAGGCCGACGAACGGGGCGGCGCTGGCGGTGGTTCCCAGGAACGGCACCAGCGACTCGAGCTGGGTCACCTCGGCGACGGCGGCGCGCTTGAGCGCCCGCTCGACGTTCTCGATGCCCCCCAGCTGCTCGGCCATGGCTCCCTCGGGCCCCTTCTTCTGCGCGGTGACCTTGGAGAGCTCCACGTAGCCGGCCCGGAAGACCGCGGCGATGGGGCTGGCCGGCAGCCCCTCGGCAGCCTGGTAGATGGCGTCGAGACGCTTCGACTGCCAGAACACCTCCAGGAACTTCGCCGACTCGGCCTGCGCCTTCCGCAGGGCCAACCACTTCTTGAGGATGATGGCCCAGGAGACCACCGAGGCGACGAGCAAGAGCGCCAGCACGCCCCCCACCACCAGCCCCGAGTTCATGACGATCTCGAGGTAGTCGATCTCGCCTCCGCGGCCGGCGGAGGGGAGCAGTTCGAGGATCGATGCGTTCAGGGGAGTGACCAGGCTTTGGCTCCGGGAAAGTCGAGGAAGACCACCGTACCTAGCACGACTTCCGGGGGGCGTCACGGAGGACAACCCCGCGGAGCCAGGGGAATTCCCGCAGGAAAAAGCGACCGTCGCCGCGTGAGGATCCGTGCCTTCCGGGTCGCCCTGAATAGAATGGCATGAGACCGACGTCCGTCGTTCCGGGAGGAACTCCATGAAGCGCGTCGCCGCCGCCGCACTCGCCGCACTCTCCGTAGCCGCCTGCGGTCCGACCTCCCCGCCGCTCGTGGAGGTGACCATCTGGTGGGAGTTCGACCGGAATACGCTGATCGACGGCGTGCCCGACTTCGTCCCCTATGACACGTTCGTCAACTGGACACCCGGCACGGGCAACCGCAGGTGCCCCGATTCCAGGGTCGACTTCGTGATCGTCTTCGACAACGCCGGGAACCAACTTTCCCCGGCCACCCCCTGCATCAACCAGGACGTGCAGGGGACGGTGGTCCTCGGATTCCAGGCGCCCAGCGTCTACTGGGTCGAAGGCTGGCGCAATGGTGTCTCGGTTCCCTTGTACCGGGGCCAGGTGACGATCGACGGGAGCGCTCCACCGCCGGCGCCGCCATACTCGGGGACCGCCATCGCGGCCGGCATCCAGAGCAACCTCACCATCGACATGATCCTCGCCGACGCCAACGCCCCGCTCGGCTGGCCGACCTGCGGTACCGCCCGCGTCGACCAGTTCCAGGGCTGGGTCGAGGACTGGAACGGCACGTTGGTGTGGAGCAACACCATCAACTGCGGCCCCTCCTTCATGCCGAGCATCCAGTACGGGCCCGTGGACCGCGACGACCTGTTCATCTGGATCGACACTCTCGACAACACGTTCGCGCCGCCCGACATCCCTTGGTCGATCTGCGACTTCGGCTTCGGCCACTTTCAGAACAACCTCTTCTCGCTCCGGATCCCGCAGGGTATCTGCCCTCTGGGTACTCCCGCCCTCCGCGCGTCGAGGTAGATTCCGCCGATGCCCCGCATCGGCATCTTCGACTCCGGCGTGGGCGGGCTCACCGTCCAGCGCGCCATCCTCGACGCGCTGCCGGGGCTCGACACCGTCTACCTCGGCGACACCGCCCGCGTTCCCTACGGGACCAAGTCGCCGGAGGTGGTGACCCAGTATTCGGTCCGCAATGGCCGGGTGCTGGTCTCCCGCGGCGTCGAGATGCTGGTGGTCGCCTGCAACACCGCATCGGCGGTCGCGCTGCCGGCCATGCGGGAGGCCTTCGACGTCCCGGTCCTCGGCGTGGTCGAGCCCGGGGCCCGCGCCGCCGCCAAAGCCACCCGCTCCGGGAGGGTGGGGATCCTCGGAACCCAGAGCACCGTGGCGAGCGGCGCCTACCAGCGGGCGATCGAGGCGCTCCTCCCCGGCGCCCGGGTCACCGCCCAGGCCTGTCCGCTCTTCGTCCCGCTCGCCGAGGAGGGCTGGACCGACCCCTCAGACGAGGTGGTCCGGCTCGTGGCCCGGCGCTACCTGGCCCCGGTCCGGGCCGCCGGCGTCGACGTGGTGGTGCTGGGGTGCACGCACTATCCGTTGCTGGCCGAGGCCATCGCCGCGGAGCTCCCCGGGGTGGTGCTCGTGGACAGCGCCGCCGCCATCGCCGAGGAGGTCCGCGCGCGCTTCCCGGCCTCGGCCACGGGGGGGCCGGCCGCCCACGAGTTCCTGGTCACCGACACGCCCGACCGGTTCCTCCGGGTCGCTCCCCGCTTCCTGGGACGACCGGTGGAGTCGGCGCGCCACGTCGACGTCTGATACATTCGCCCCCATGCCGCCGGGGCCGAAGAAGATGGTTGTCGGCTTCAACCACAACATCAAGTACCGCGGCCAGACCTACCACGCCCAGACCGAGGACTCGGGAGCCGACCGCGCCCAGGTGGTCACCCACCTGTTCCTGGGGGGCAACATCATCGCCAGCAAGCGGACCGGCTACGCCGACATCGCCGCCGCGGAGAACCTCTCCGACGTGGTGCGCGCGCTCATGGAGGAGCAGCACAAGGAGGTCCTGCGGAACCTCGTTCACGGAGTGTACGATCACACGGCGCTGCCGCGCGCCCCGGTTCGCGACTTCGCCCCGGCGCCCTCTCCGGTGGCGGCCCCGGCCGCCGCCCCGGCGGTCGCCCCGCCTCCGCCGGTGGAGGAGATGCCGGCCCGCCCGGCCGACACCCTCTTCGGCGAGGACCTCATCTCCGAGCGGTCCCTCGACGAGGTGATCCTGGCCTACCTGGCGGGGGACGACGGCCGGGCAGGCCGTTGAGCGCGGGGGCCCGATGATCCAGCTCTTCCACGTCGAGAAGCGGTACGGGGAGGAGGCCCCGGCGCTCGTCGACGTGACCCTGGAGATCAAGAAGGGCGAGTTCGTCTTCCTGACCGGACCGTCCGGCGCCGGCAAGTCCACGCTGCTGCGGCTCATCTTCTGCGCCGAGCCCCCCACCGCCGGGCAGGTGCTGGTCTTCGGGCGCAACGTGGCACGGATCCGCGCCTCCTCCGTTCCGTACGTCCGACGCAGCATCGGCGTGGTCTTCCAGGACTTCAAGCTGCTCCCGAACCGGACCCTGGCCGAGAACGTGGCTTTTCCACTTCAAGTGAAGGGTGTACGCCCGGCCGACGTGGGACGGCGGGTGACCCAGGCGCTGCGCGGGGTGGGGCTCGAGCACCGCGCCAGCCGGTTCCCGCTCAGCCTCTCCGGCGGGGAGCAGCAGCGCGCCGCGGTGGCCAGGGCGCTGGTGGGCGATCCCGCGCTCCTCCTCGCCGACGAGCCCACCGGCAACCTCGACCCCGACCGGACGGCGGAGGTGCTGCTGCTCCTCGAGGCGGCCAACGCCCGCGGGACCACCGTGGTGGTGGCGACACACGACCGGGCCATCCTGTCGCGCCACAAGAAGCGGGTCGTCGCCCTGGAGGGGGGACGGGTCGTGGGGGACGGGGCGCCGCAGCGCCCCTCCGCGGGATAGCCATGCACCGGATCCTGCACACCATCCAGCGGTCCATGGACGCGATGGTCCGCGCGCCCTACGTGACCGCCGTGGCGGTGGGGACCATCTATGTCGCCATCCTGCTCACCGGCGCCTTCGCGGCCACGCTGGGCGCGGGTGGGCGGCTGCTGGCCGGCTGGGCCGGCGAGGTGCCGGTCTCCGTCTACCTGGCTCCGGGAGCCGACCTGGAGGCGGCCCGCGCCGCGGCAGCCGCCATCGCGCCGGACGCACAGGTCGAGGCCATCCCGCCCGCCGAGGCGATGCGGCGGCTGCGGGCGTCGCTCGGGGAGCAGGGGCGGGTGCTCGACGGGCTGGGGGACGACGCCCTGCCCGCCTCGGTGGACGTCCGCGTACCGGCCCTGTCGTACGAGCGGGCCCGGGCGCTCGCGGCCCGTCTCCGGGCGGTGCCCGGCGCGGTCGAGGTGGACGACGGCGCGGTCTGGCTGGCGCGGATCGAGGGGCTGGTGGAGCGGGGACGGCAGGTGGGGTTCGTCCTGCTCGCGCTCCTGGGCGCGGCCACGGCCATCCTGGTCTCCAACACCCTGAAGCTCGCGGTCTACGCCCGCCGCGACGAGATCGAGATCATGAAGCTGGTGGGCGCGACCAACCTCTACGTGGGTGCGCCCATCCTGCTCGAGGGGGGCATCCAGGGTCTCCTGGGCGCCGGGCTGGCCGCCGCCACCCTGGGCGTCTCCAACCTCCTGCTCCTGCCGCGGGTGAGGGAGGCGCTGCCGCTGGCCGCCCGGCTCGTCCCGGCCGACATCCTCCCCGGACGGCTGCTCGGCGCGCTCCTCCTGGGCGGCGCGGTGCTCGGGCTGGTGGCGAGCGCCATCTCGCTCCAGCGCTTCCTGAGGAGGCCGGGAGGGTGACGGCGGCCCTGCTGCTCGCGCTCGTCCTCGCCGCCGATCCGCGGGCGCGCCTCTCCGAGCTCGAGGCCCGGAAGGCCGCCGAGCGCGCGGCGGCCCTCGCGCTGGCCGACCGGGAGAGGTCGGTCCTCGACACGCTGGAGGACGTGGAGCGCGCCTGGCGCGACGCCGAGGCCAGGGCCCGGGTCGCCGAGGCGGAGCGGGCGCGCTCGGCCTCCCGGCTCGAGGGTGCGGAGCGGGACGAGGGCGTTGCCACGGCCCGCCACCGCGCCCGGGTGGAACGGCTCCGCCCCCGCCTGGCGGCGCTCCAGGTCATGGCCCGGATAGGGGAGCTGCGCCTGCTGGCCTCCTCGCCGAGCCTGGGCGACCTGGTGAAACGGCGCGCGCTCCTGGGCAAGATCGTGGAGAGGGACTCGGCCACCCTCGGGGAGGCGCGGGCGGCGCTCCTCGAGCAGGAGCGGCTCACCGCCGAGCGGCGTGGCGAGGCAGCCCGGCTCGCGGCCCTGGCCGCGGACGCGGGGGCGCGGCGCGCCGAGTCGAGCAGCCGGCGGGACGGGTTCCGGGCCACGCTGGCCGCGGTGCGCGGAGAGAAGCAGCTCCACGAGCGGGCCGCCACCGAGGCCGAGGCCCAGAGCCGCAAGCTCGCCGAGTTCATCGAGGCGCTCGCCCCCTCGCGCTCCGGGGCGACGACGTACAGCGGCTTCGGGTCGCTGCGGGGCAACCTCCCGCGTCCGGCCGGAGGGCGAATCGACGTGGGGTTCGGGAAGGTGGTGGACCCCCGCTTCCGCACCGTCACCGTGCAGAAGGGGGTGGATCTGGCCGCGCAGCGGGGGGAGGCGGTGCAGGCGGTTGCCCCCGGGCGCGTGGTCCACGCCGGCTGGTTCAAGGGGTACGGCAACCTCGTCATCGTGGATCACGGGGAGGGATACCACACGCTGGTGGCCCACCTGGCCAGCATGACGGCGGCCGCCGGCGAGGACGTGGAGGCCGGGGCCAAGCTCGGGACCGTGGGGGACACCGGTTCGCTCAAGGGGGCGTACCTCTACTTCGAGATCCGCGAGAACGGGAAGCCGCTCGACCCGAAGGCCTGGCTCAGGCCATGAGAGCGCCGACCGGTTGGCCAGACCACCCGGGCGCGGCGCGGCGTCGCGGGTATGATTCCCGGCATGCTCACGAGGTTCCTTCGTCCCGTCCCCCCGGCACTGCTCGTGCTGGCCCTGCTCCACGGCGGTCGCGCCGCGGCCGCGCCCCGCCGCGACACGACCCAGCCCTACCGCTCCCTCGACGTGCTCGCAGAGGTGCTCGCCTACGTCCAGAACGCCTACGTGGACGAGACGAAGGAGACGGACCTGGTGCACGCCGCGGTGGAGGGGATGCTCCAGCGGCTCGACCCGCACTCCATGCTCCTGCGCCCCGAGGTCTACCGGGCCATGCGCGACGAGACCACCGGCGAGTTCGACGGCGTCGGGCTGGAGGTGAGCCAGGAGGCCGACGCGATCGTGGTGGTGGCCCCCCTGGCCGACTCGCCGGCCGAGCGCGCGGGCATCCTGGCCGGCGACCGGATCGTCGCCGTGGACGGCGTCCCCACGAAGGAGATGCCCGTCGGCGAGGCGACGCGGCGGATGAAGGGAGCCGCGGGCAGCCAGGTGGTCCTCTCCATCGAGCGGGCCGGGCTGCGGGAGCCCAGGTCGTTCACGCTGGTCCGCGACCACGTCCGGACGACCAGCGTGGACTGGCGCCTCCTCGACCGGGGTGCGGGCACCGTCTACGTGCGCATCCGCACCTTCCAGGACCGGACCGACCGGGAGCTGCGCCAGGCGCTCGAGGGGGCGCGCAAGGAGATCGGGGGGCCGATCCAGGGGCTCGTGCTCGACCTCCGGAACAACCCGGGCGGCCTGCTCGAGCAGGCGGTGAAGGTGGCCGACCGGTTCCTCTCCAGCGGAGTGATCGTCTCCACCGAGTCGCGCGGGAAGCAGCCGGAGGTGGAGCGTGCCCACGAGAAGGACACCGAGCCGGACTACCCGGTCGTGTTGCTCGTCAACCGGGGGAGCGCGAGCGCGAGCGAGATCGTGGCGGGCGCCCTGCAGGACCACGGGCGGGCCGTCGTGGCCGGGGTGAGGACCTTCGGGAAGGGCTCGGTGCAGACCATCGTGGAGCTGGACGACGGCTCGGCCCTGAAGCTCACCGTGGCCAGGTACTTCACGCCGAACCACCGGTCGATCCAGGAGCGGGGGATCGCCCCGGACGTCCTGGTCGAGGCGGCCGACCCGCCGGCCGGCCTCGGGGCCCCCCAAACGGGGCGTGGCGCAGCACGGTCCCCCCCCGACCCTCAACTGGACAGGGCCGTCGGCCTCCTGAAGGTCGCCCGGGTCTTCCGGGGGACGGCTCCGGTACCCCCCTGACGGTCCCCCGGAAACGTTCGGGTTGACTTCGTGACGCGCCCGGCTAGACTTCGCGCCGTCTTGGGCCCAGGGAAGCGGTGAGTCCGCGTTCCTCGTCGCTCGGCGTGTACCAGCGCCCAGCGGTTCGCTCCTACCCCGAAAGAAGATGAGTTCTATCGAGATCGCCGTCGTCGCAGCCTACGGGCTGGTCCTGCTCGTACTCTCCGTGTACGGGTCGCACCGGTACTTCATGGCGTACCTGTACTACCGCCACAAGTACAACGTCCCGGTCCCGCTGCGGCGCTGGGAGGTGCTGCCCCGGGTCACGGTGCAGCTCCCCGTCTTCAACGAGATGTACGTGGTGGAGCGGCTCATCGCCGCGGTCTGCGCGCTCGACTACCCCCGGGAGAGGCTCGAGGTCCAGGTCCTGGACGACTCGACCGACGAGACCACCGGCATTGCCCGGCGGGCGGTCGAGGCCTGGAAGGCCCGGGGCATCGACATCCACTACATCCACCGGACCGACCGGCAGGGGTTCAAGGCCGGGGCGCTGGAGCACGGCCTCCAGACCGCCACCGGGGAGTTCGTGGCGGTCTTCGACGCCGACTTCGTCCCGCCCCCCGACTTCCTCCGCAAGACCGTGAACCACTTCACCGACGACGGCGTGGGCATGGTGCAGGTCCGCTGGGAGCACCTGAACCGCGGTTTCTCCTCGCTCACCGAGGTGCAGTCCATCCTGCTCGACGCCCACTTCGTCATCGAGCACACGGCGCGCAACCGCTCCGGACGGTTCTTCAACTTCAACGGCACGGCCGGCATCTGGCGACGCACCACCATCGCCGCCGCCGGCGGCTGGCAGCACGACACGCTCACCGAGGACCTCGACCTCTCCTACCGGGCCCAGATGAAGGGCTGGAAGTTCGTCTTCCTGCCCGAGGTGGTGGCGCCGGCCGAGATCCCGGTGGAGATGAGCGCCTTCAAGAGCCAGCAGCACCGCTGGGCCAAGGGCTCCATCCAGACGGCCATGAAGCTCCTGCCGCGCATCCTCTCGAGCGACCTTCCCTACGCGGTGAAGAAGGAGGCCTTCTTCCACCTCACCGCCAACGTGGCCTACCTCCTCATGATCCCGCTCGCCATCCTCATGCCCATCACGGTGGTGGTGCGGGTGAGCCACGGCTGGATCGAGGTCCTGCTGCTCGACCTGCCCTTCTTCGCCACCGCCACCATGAGCGTGTGCGTCTTCTACGTGGCAAGCCAGCGCGAGATCCAGGCCACCACCTGGCAGCGGATCAAGTACCTGCCCTACCTCATGGCGCTCGGCATCGGACTTTCGGTGAACCAGGCGCGCGCCGTCGTCGAGGCGCTGCTGGGGCACCAGACCGCCTTCACCCGCACCCCCAAGAGCGGCGTCCAGGGTGGCACCGGCGTCGCCCCGAAGCGGCGCTACCGCATGGCGGTGAGCCTGCAGCCGCTGCTCGAGCTGGCGCTGGCGGCCTACTTCACGCTGGCCGTGGTCTGGACCATCGATCGGGGCGTCTGGTACTCGCTGCCCTTCCTGGTGCTCTTCCAGGCCGGCTTCGCCTACGTCGGGATCATGAGCGCCATCGAGGGGCTTCGCGACTTCTGGTCGCGCTTCGTCCCGGCGCCGCAGCAGATCGCCGACGCGGAGTGAGGCAGGCGGCCGTCCCCGGGCCGGCCTCTACAGCAGCTTCTCGTGCAGGGTGTCTCCGGCGCGCAGCCGCTGCACCGGCTCGAAGCCGATCCGCTCCCAGAAGGCCCGCGCACCGTGGTTCTCCCCCGTGACCGACAGTCGCAGGGCGAGGAAACCGTCCCGCCGGAGCGCCACCTCGAGCCCGGCCGCGGCCTCCCGCCCCAGCCCCTTCCCGTGGAGCGACTCGCGCAGGAGCAGGAGCCGGACGTGGGCGGCGCCCGGCTCGGGCCAGTGGAGCTGCAGGTCCACGACGCCGGCGGCCTGGCCTGCGCCCCCAGGCGCCCCCGAGGCCGGCCAGAGGAGCAAGAGCCGCCTGTCCGCGTCGGCCTGGGCGTCGGCGAGGAGCTCCGAGGCGGCGGTGGGGCCGGCCGGGGCGCCGTCCACGAGCTCGTGGTAGGCCGGCGCGTCCTCGAGCAGCTCCTGGAGCGCAGGGAGGTCGTCCTCCGAGGCCGGGCGGGCCACGAGGCGGTGGGTGCGGAAGGGGTTCACGCCGCCGCCCCGGGGAGCGCCCCGCCCTCGACCCAGGCGAGGAGCGCCGGCGCCGCCCCGTCCAGGGTGGAGAGGACCCCGTCGGCCCCCGCCTGCCGGAGCTCGTCGACCCCGTAGCGCCCGGTGGCGACGGCGACGACCGGAACGCCGTGGGCCCGGGCCGCCGAGACGTCGCGGGGGGTGTCGCCCACCACCAGCGCGTCGGCGGGGTGGAGCGCCGAGCCGAGCCGGCTCCCGCCCCGGTCGAGGGCGGCCCGGACGAGCAGCTCGCGGGCCTCCCCGTCGTGTGCGAAGCCGGCGATGGCCTCCGGCCCCCACTCGAAGAAGCGGTCGATCTCGCCCCGGGCCAGCTTCAGGCGGGCCCCCTCGGCGACGTTGCCGGTGCAGAGCCCCAGCGTCGCGTCCGCCGCCGCGAGCGAGGTGAGCACCTCCACCACCCCGGGCAGGACGCGAAAGCCGGGCCCCTGGATCTCCTCGCGCAGCGCGAGCACGTAGGCCTCGAGGATCCGGTCGCAGAGCGCGTCGTCGAAGCGGCGCCCCAGGGCGACCAGCAACTCCCGGACGATGAGCCGGTCGGTCATCCCGTCGAGCCGGAGGCCTGCGAGCGCGTGCTCCACCCGGCCGAACTCCCCGGTGAGGACCCGCTCGAGCGACCGGCGCCCCGCGCCTGCGGCGTGGACGAGGGTGCCGTCCACGTCGAAGAGGATCACCCGGCGCCTGGCGCGCCCCGGGCTACGAGAAGAGGGCATCCACGAACTCGTCCGGGTCGAAGGGACGGAGGTCGGCGACCTTCTCGCCGACGCCGACGTAACGGACCGGGATGCGGAGCTCGTCGGAGATCCCGATGACCACGCCGCCCTTGGCGGTTCCGTCGAGCTTGGTGAGGGCGATCCCGGTGACCCCGAGCGCCTCGTGGAACTGGCGGGCCTGGGCGATGGCGTTCTGCCCGTTGGTCGCGTCGAGCACGAGGAGGACCTCGTGGGGAGAGCCGGGCATCGCCTTGTCCAGCACCCGCTTCACCTTCTTCAGCTCCTCCATGAGCGGGAGCTTGGTGTGGAGCCGTCCGGCGGTGTCGAGGAGCACGACGTCCACCTTCTCCTCGACGCCGCGCTTCACCGCCTCGAAGCAGACGCTGGCCGGGTCGGCGCCGTCCTTGCCACGGACGATCGGCGCGCCCACCCGCTCGGCCCAGACCTCGAGCTGCTCGCCGGCCGCGGCGCGGAAGGTATCACCGGCGCCGAGCAGCACCCGGTGCCCCGCCTGTCCGAGCTTGGAGGCCAGCTTTCCCACCGTGGTGGTCTTTCCCGAGCCGTTCACGCCCACCACCATGATCACGCGGGGGCGGTCCGCGCCGATGGTGAACTCGCGGTTGGCGCCGGCCGGTCCTCCCAGCGAGACGATGCGGGAGATCTCCTGCCGCAGCGCCGCCTTCAGCTTGGCCGGATCGTCGAGCTCGCGCCTCTTCACACGCTCCCGCGCCGACTCCAGCAGTGCGGTCGCGGTCTTCACGCCGATGTCGGCGGTGAAGAGGATCTCCTCCATCTCGGCCAGCGTGGACTCGTCCACCTGGCGCCCGCCGCCGAAGATCCCCTGGAGCCGGGCCAT
Organism: uncultured delta proteobacterium; assembly: GCA_963828255.1. GTDB lineage: Bacteria > Myxococcota > Myxococcia > Myxococcales > Anaeromyxobacteraceae > CAIOAK01. The sequence continues at coordinate 144,359 of CAWHDZ010000017.1, forward strand.
GAAGCCGCCACGGGTCTTCTCGAGACCGGCCGCCAGCGTGCGCCCGGCCTCGGCCTCGGCGCGCCGCCGCTTCTCCTCCTCCTCGCGAAGGCGGGCCTTCTCGGCCTCCCGGGCGAGTCGCGCCTGCTCCTCCCGGGCGAGCCGCTCCTCCTCCTCGCGCTCCAGGCGCCGCCGCTCCTTCTCGAGCCGCTCGGCCTCCTTTTTCTGCCGGTAGTCCTCCTTCTTGCGGGCCTCCTCGGCGGCCGCGTCGGCGACTGCGTCGGCCTCCCGGCGGGCGACCTCGGCTTCCCGGTGCGCGTCCCTTGCGGGGGCGGGGGGCGCTGGAGGGGGGGCCGGGCGCGGAACCGGCCGCGCGGGCGGGAGCGCGGCTTCGGGAAGGGGCTCCGGCTCGACCCCTTCCTCCCGCTCGAGTTCGCGCTCGATCTCCTGCTGGGAGACCGGTGGTTCGACGGGCGCGGCGCCCCGCTTGCGGAACATGCGCAGGCCGGCGACGACGAAGAGCGCCACGAGCGCGGCGATGACGGCGGCGCCGATCAGGTCGGATGTGGCGAAGGCGAGCGGAATCGGGAGCACGAGGACCCTGCGAAGGAGGGGAAAAATGCCGGGAAAGCGAGACCATATAGGTCCCGGTCCGGCGCGGTGTCAACGCGAGTCGGAGTCGGAGTCGGAGTCGGAGTCGGAGTCGGAGTCGGAGTCGGAGTCGGAGTCGGAGTCGGAGTCGGAGTCGGAGTCGGAGTCGGAGTCGGAGTCGGAGTCGGAGTCGGAGTCGGAGTCGGAGTCGGAGTCGGAGTCGGAGTCGGAGTCGGAGTCGGAGTCGGAGTCGGAGTCGGAGTCGGAGTCGGAGTCGGAGTCGGAGTCGGAGTCGGAGTCGGAGTCGGAGTCGGAGTCGGAGTCGGAGTCGGAGTTCGTGTTCCGGCTCCCTTTCGGGTGGGGCCTGCCTGGAGGCGCACGCCCCGCGCCAGCCCGCGGTCCTTCGCGTGTGGATCCCGCGTCGGGCTGTCACGGCGCCTGCGCCGGATGGGGCAAACCCCACCCGCAAAGGAGCCGCAGATGGCCTTCATCGCATTCGAAACCTCGCTCGAGCTCATCCGGTCGCTGGACCAGCCTCTCGCCATCCTCGACCGGCGCGACACGGACCTCGCCAGGCAGCTGAGGCGCGCAGCGGCCTCGGTCTCCCTGAACCTCAGCGAAGGCAATCGGCGCAACGGCAAGGACCGCATCCACCTGTGGCGGGTGGCTGCCGGAAGCGCGGACGAGGTCGCCGCTGGCCTGCGCGTCGCGGAGGCCTTCGGCTACCTGCAGGCCACCGCCATCGCGAAGTCCCTCGCGCTCACCGACCGCCTGCTGGCGATCATCTGGCGCCTGACGCATTGACGACGCAGGAGATGCGCTCGCATCGCCCACGGACCACGGTCACGGCCCGCCCTACGCCGCCGCCGACCTGCTGCTCCCGGAAAGCCTCACCGACACCAGCTTCGACACCCCCGGCTCCTCCATCGTCACCCCGTACAGCGTGTCCACCGTCTCCATGGTCCGCTTGTTGTGGGTGATGAGGATGAACTGCGAGGCCTTCGCCATCTCCTTCACCAGCTCGTTGTACCGGCCGACGTTCGCATCGTCGAGCGGCGCGTCCACCTCGTCGAGCAGGCAGAACGGCGACGGCTTGATGAGGTAGATCGCGAAGATGAGGCTCACGGCCGTGAGCGCCTTCTCCCCGCCCGACAGCAGATTGATGTTCTGCAGCTTCTTCCCCGGTGGCTGGGCGAAGATCTCCACTCCCCCCTGCTGGTCGTCCCCGTCCTCGGTGAGCACGAGCCCGGCCCGCCCGCCGTTGAACAGCCGCGGGAAGACCTGCTGGAACTTCTCGTTCACCCGGTCGAAGGTCTCGCGGAACCGCTCGCGCGAGGCCCGGTTGATCTTCCCGATGGCCTTGTGCAGGTCGGAGAGGGACGACTCGAGGTCGCCCTTCTGCTCGGACAGGAAGGCGTGCCGCCGGGCCAGGTCGTCGTACTCCTCGATGGCGGTGAGGTTGATGGCTCCCATCCGGTCGGCCTGCGACTTGAGATCATCCAGCCGCCGCCGCTCGGCCTCGCCGGGTGGGCGCTCGGCGTGGAAGCGGAGCAGCTCGTCCCGCAGCTCGGCCTGGCAGCGCTCGCGGATCTGCTCCTCGAGGTGGCTGAGCTCGAGCGCCTGCTCGCGCGCCGTGAGCGCGGCGTCGCCGGCAGCCTGGGTGATGGCCTCGGCCCGCTTGCGCAGCTCGCGGGCCTCCGCGTCGGCGGCGCGGGCCTTGGCGACGGCGTCCTGGTGGGCGGAGCGCTCGGCGAGCAGCACCTCCTGGACCCGGAGCAGCTCCTCCGCCAGCCGGGCGCCGTCTCCTCGGGCTCCCTCCATGCGGTCCCGGAGGTCGGAGGCGCGGGCATTGCCCTCGGAAAGGGCCCCGTAGAGCCGCTCGCGCCGCTCCTCGGCCGCGACCTGCGCCTCCTCGACGCGGCGGAGCGACTCGCCGATCCCGTCGCGCCGCTCCCGCTCGGAGGCCACCTTGACCTTCACGGCCAGGACCTCGGCCTGCAACGACTCGGCGCGCCGGCTCAGGTCGTCGAGCCGCCCGGAAGCCTCGCGGGCCCGCTCCTCGTGGCGTGACCGGTCGGCCTCGGCCGTGGCGGCCCCGACCTGGTGCGACTCCTCCTCGCGGGAGAGCCCGGACAGCGCGTCCTCCATGGAGCCACGCTCGACCTCGAGCTGGGCGACGCGACCGGAGACCCGCTCGAGCTCCTCGCCGAGCCGGGCCAGGTCCTTCTCCTGGGTGAGGAGCGCCAGGTCCTTCTCCCGGTTGTCCCGGTCGATGGTCTTGAGCGCCGACTCGAGCTGGAGGAGGCGCGACTGCAGCGCGCGGTGGCGCTCCTGGGCCATCGAGAAGTCGGCCTCGAAGGACCTCACCGTGTCGATGAGCTCCTGCACCTCGCGCCTTCGCTGCAGGGCGCCGTGCCCCTCGCCCTCGAGCGGGCCTCCCGTCACCACGCCGTGCGGGTCGAGGACCTCCCCGTCCAGGGTGACGAGCGTCCCCGCGCCGCCGCCCGACTGCCAGATCTCGAGCGCGCTCGAGAGGTCGCGGACGATGGCGGCGTCGCCGAGGAGGAAGCGGGCCAGCCGCTCGTAGGCCGGGTCGAACCGGACCACGTCGAGGCAGCCGGCGACGAAGCCGGGGTGGGAGCGGTCGGGGGTGGCTGCTGCAGCCTCGCCGTCCCGGAGGCGCAGGAGCGGGATGAGCGAGGCGCGCCCCTCGGCGGCGCTCTTCAGCCAGTCGATGGCCTCGACCCCCTGGCTGTGGCTCTCCACGATGACGAACTGGAGCCGCTCGCCGAGCACCGCCTCCACGGCGTTCTCGTACTCGGCGGGGACGGTCATGACGTCGGCGACGAGCCCCATGACGCCGTTCTCGGCCCCCTCGGCTGCCCTGGCCCGGGTCATCAGGCTGCGCACCCCGCGGCCGTATCCCTCGTAGTTGCGCATCACCTCCTGCAGCGACTGCAGGCGGGCGCGCCGGTCGGAGAGCTCCTCGCGCAGGGTGATGAGCCGCGCCTCGTTCTGGATGAACTCGGAGCGGGTGCGGTCGAGCAGCCCTTCCTGCGCGCCGCGCTGCTCCTCGAGGTGGAGCTTCAGCTGCCGGGTCTTGCCCAGATTCTCCACGTGGGCCGAGCGGGAGCCGTCGAGCGACGTGCCGCGCGCGGCCAGCTCGTCGATCTCGGCGCGGAGGCGGGCCAGCCGGGCCTGGAGGTCGGCGCGCTGCCGCTCCACCTGCGCGAGCGCGCTGCGCCGGGCCGCGGCACGGCCGTGGGCCTCCCCGGCCTGGGACCGGGCCGTCTCGGCCTGGCCGGCCAGCCCGGCCTGCTCCGTCGCCACCTCGCGCAGGGCCGACTCCAGCTCCGCCAGGCGGGCCTCGTCGGTCCCCGAGAGGCTGGCCAGCTCGTCGCGCTGCCGCAGGAGCGCGTCCCGCTCGGCCGCGAGCGCGTCCGCCTGGACCTTGAGCCCCTCGACCTCGGAGGCCTGCCCACGGGAGCGCTCGGCGATCTGGTCGAGCTCGCGCCCGGCGGCCTCGGTGGAGACGGCCGAGACCCGCTCCTGGCTCTCCAGCTCGTGCTCCCGGTCGGAGAGCTGCTGCAGGGTGAGCTCGCGCTCGGCCAGCAGCGTCCGGTCGGCCTCCAGGGCCAGGTCGATCTGGGCCAGACGCGCCGAGATCTCCGCCTCGTCGCCGCGGGCCGCCGCGTGGCGCTCCTCGGCCTCCCGGCGCCCCACCGTCAGCTCCAGCCAGCGGGTGGCGCCCACGTGCAGCTCGAGCTCGCGGATCTCCGCCTTCAGCGCCCGGTACTTCTCGGCCTTGCGGGCCTGCCGGTTGAGCGAGTCGAGCTGCTTGCCCAGCTCGGAGACGATGTCGGTGACCCGCTCCAGGTTGTGGCGGGTGGCCTCCATCTTCCGCTCGGCGGCCTCGCGCCGCCGCTGGTACTTGGTGATCCCGGCCGCCTCCTCGATCACGCCGCGCCGGTCCTGGGCGCGGGCCGAGACGATCTGGCCGATGCGCCCCTGCTCGATGATCGAGTAGGCGGTGCGGCCGACGCCGGAGCCGAAGAAGATGTCGTTCACGTCGAGCAGGCGCGCCGGGGCCCGGTTGACGAGGTAGTCGGACTCGCCGGTGCGGTACAGCCTGCGGCCCACGGTGATCTCGGAGAGGGCGCGGAAGGCCGGAGGGAGCTCGGCCGGGCGGTCGTTCTCGAAGGTGAGGGTGACCTCGGCGAAGGAGAGCGGGGGCTTCGACTCCGACCCGTTGAAGATCACGTCCTCCATGGAGCGGCCGCGGAGGCGCAGCGCCGACTGCTCGCCGAGGACCCAGCGGATGGCGTCGGCGACGTTGGACTTGCCGCAGCCGTTCGGCCCGACGACGCCGGTCACGCCTTCGTCGAAGACGACGACCGTCCGGTCCATGAACGACTTGAAGCCCACCATCTCCAGACGACGGATCCGCATCTGGCCGGGATAGCACGCCCCCAGGGACCTTTCAATACGTGACACTACATGCAGGGTCAGTAGGCGGCGGGGCGCGCCATGGGCTTCCCGATCGTCCCGTAGATCTGGAATCCATAGCCGCCGTCCTTCCCCTTGGCGGACGCCAGCCCGGCCTCGACGAGAGGCTTCAGCGGGGCGGCCTGCTCGTTCCGCCAGAAGCTCTCGGTGGGGCGAAGCCGGGCCCGGCCGGAGATCGCCGAGTGCTCGAAGCGCGGCTGGAGCTGGACGAACACCTGCTCGGCGGAGAAGTCGACGTCGTCCCCCTTCGACTCGAGCGTCCCGAACTCGGCCCGCCCGCCCTTCACCGTGCCCCGCGCCGCCATGGAGCCGAGCTTCACCGGCGGTGCGGTGAGCCCCCCGTCCATGCCCGGCACCGGGATCTTTCCTCCCCGGATGGCCCCGTCCTTCACCTGGAAGTCGATGTCGCCGGTGCTCTTCGAGGGGTCCTTCGGGTCGAGGGTCACGTCGAGGCTGCCGGAGAGGATCCCGGCCAGGTCGAGACCGGTGGCGGCCCGGATCACGCCGGCCCGCGAGAGGTCGATGCCGGTGACCCGGGCCTGGTAGCGCTCGGCCGTCTTGCTCACCTCGGTGAAGCCGACCACGCGCCCGTCGAAGATGGAGGCGTCGAAGGAGAAGGAGCGGCGCCCCAGCATCGTCGGCCAGAGGCGCAGCCCCACGCTCAGCTGGTCGAACGGGATGCGGGTCCCGTCGGCGGTGGTCACGGTGACCTCGCGCGCCCGGACTCCCACCAGGCCGGATGGCGAGAGGTCGTTCACCTTCACCTGGTAGCCCCTGGCGGCCGCGTCCAGGATGAACCGCTCCCGCACCGCCTCGACGGGGAAGGTGAAGCGCAGCGCCAGCACGAAGGCGAACGCGAAGAAGGCCGAGTAGGCCGCCGTCCGCCGCCACCCGGTGAGCTTCCACTTCCGGGGATCGACGTTCCAGGTACGCGGGTCGAGATTCACGTCGTCCTCCTAGGTCTTCAGCTGCCAGGTCGAGACTTGAAGGGTGACGTCCACGAGCTTGGGGTCGTCGTTCCGGGTGGCGACCCGGATCTTCCGGACCCTGACCACGCCGGGGCCGCGCTCCAGCGTGTCGATGAGCCTGGCCAGGCGGGGGAGGTCGATGCGCGCCAGGTTCACCTCCACGTTCTCCTCGGTCAGGCCGTCGGTGGTGCTGGGCGTCCCGGGGCGGAGGTCGTTCACCTCCACGCCGCTCTGGGCCCCGGTCTGCGACACGAAGCTCATGAGCTGGACCGGCGGTCCCTTGAGCCGGGCCTCCAGCGACTGCCGCTCGGCCTGGGCCTGCCGGTAGCCGCGGGTGAGCTTTCCGATCTGGGCCAGCATCTCGGTCTTCGACTCGATGCGCTTCTCGCGTGCGGTGATGGATCGGGAGACGCCGGTGGTGACCAGGAAGAGGACGAAGAGGGCCACGGCGGCCGCCGCCGCCGACACCAGCACCCGCTCGCGCGGGGAGAGGCGGGCCAGGAAGGCTTCCAGGCTGGCCCGGAGCCGGTTCAGGGTTTCCATGATCAGCCCTTCCCACCGGGCGCCGGGGCGCCCTCGCAGGTGATGTCGGCGTCCACCGTGAACTCGAACTTCTGCTCGGTGCCCCGCTTGCGCGCCCCGCCCGATCGGGCGTCGCCGAAGCAGCGGGACCCGCGCAGGGCGGCCACGATCTTGTCCACGTTCTCGGCGACGTCGGTGGTCCCCTGGAGGTGCAGCTTCTCCCGGGTGATCTCGATCCGGTCGAAGCGGAGCTGGACCTCGGGCGAGCGGGCCGCCAGCTCGGCCAGCACGCCGGCCGCCGAGATCCGGGGGATGGACGCGCCCACCGTTCCCCGGCCGCGCAGGACCGACTCCGCCATGGCGAAGTCGTCGAAGCACTTGCCCACCACCTTCTGGGTCACCTCGCACATCGACCTGTCGAGGAGCTTCTCCTGCCGGTTGAGCGCCACCACCTTGACCACCGAGGAGACCACGGCGAGGAGGAGGACCAGCGACGTGTAGACCGCCACCCGCTGCAGCCGGTCGCGGACGTCCTGGGTGGAGCGGGTGCTGGCCAGGTCGCCCCGGCGCAGGTTGAGCCTCTGGAACCGCGGCCCCAGCCAGCCACGCAGCGCCAGCGCGAGCGGGAGCGCGAAGCGGGGCGCGTCCTCGGCCGGGATGGCGTCGGCGGCCGTCCCGGCGAGGCGCAGCGGCTCGGTGGGGATCCCCAGCTCCTCGCCCACCACGGAGGCGAGTCCAGGCCAGGTGGCGGCGCCGCCGGCGAGGCGCACGCGGACCACCGGCCGGCGCGACGGGCGGGCCTCGAAGGCGTGCAGGGTGGCCCTGAGCTCGCGGACCAGCGGACCGAGCGCGCCCCGCAGCACCGCTTCCCCTTCCGGCCCGGCCAGCCAGGCCGGGAGCCCGTCGTCGAGCACCACCTCGTCGGGGTTCCGGCCGGAGGAGCGGGCGGCGGCGCGCAGCAGCGTCGAGCCGCCCGACGCGAAGGTTCGCGCGAAGAGGCAGCGCCCCTCCGACACGACGCAGGCGTGGGTCCGGTCGGCTCCCACGTCCACCGCGAGCTCGGCCTCGCCGGCCGCGGCCGGGTCGGCCACGGCGCCTGCCGCCCAGAGGGCCGCCAGGACGGGTCCTCCGGGGGTCACCACCGCCGGGTCCATGCCCACGCGGGCCAGGTCGGCGATGCAGGCCGTGAGCTCCCCCCGGCGGACCACGCCGACGAAGAGGTCGGAGTGGTCGGGCTGGGACTCCAGCACCTGCCAGTCCCAGGCGACCTGGTCGAGGTCGAAGGGGATGGCGGCCTCCACCTCGTAGAGCACGGTCTGCTCGATGCGGCGGGAGTCGGTGAAGGGGAGGGTGACGAGGTGGGAGGCGGCCGCGCCCGGCAGGGAGGCCACCGCGGCGACGTCCGGAGGCCAGCCGCGCTCCGCCAGCAAGGCGGCCACGGCGCCGGACATGCGCTCCCCTCCCGGCGGGCCGCCCTCCTCCGCGGGTGGGATGGGCGTCTCCGCCCTCCCGTTCACGGTGAAGCCGCGCAGCGTGGTCTCGAGCAGCACCGCCTTGACGCGCCGCGATCCGAGGTCGAGTCCGAGAATGGGATGGGACATGGTCAGTCCTCGCGCCAGTGGATGAGCCGCCCCAGGTCCGACTGGAGCTGCCCGGCGCGGTCGTCCATCGTGACCACCGCGTCGATGGTCCTCTCCACTCCGCCGGCGCGGCCGGTGGCGCGGATGAGGAATGTGTTCGAGGTGTTGCCGAAGGGGCTGCGGGTGTCGGTGTTCTGCGCCTGGACGTAGACGGGCTGGAGCTTCAGGCCCAGGGCCTGGAGGACGGTGGCGAACTGCTGGACGGTGATGGTCATGAAGGGGAGCGGCCGGACCAGGCGCAGCGCCAGGGAGAGCTTCTGGGCGAAGGCGGGGTCGAGGAGCGGGGGCTGGGGCACGCCCGGGGGCGACGACATGAGCAGCGCGTTCACCAGGATCTGCTCCGGGTCGGTGGTGTTGACGTTGATGGTGGCGTTGACGTCCGGGTACACCGTCAGCTGATCCCCGAACGCGCCCATGAAGGCGTCGCCGATACCGGCCACCATGTGGAGCTCGTCGAGCGAGTCGAAGCGTGCGTTCTTGGCCCGGTAGCGATCCTCCCCGCGGTCGTAGTACTGGTTCTCGTCGCCGAAGCCCTTCTCGAAGGGGGCCAGCGGGTTGAGCCCCACGGTGCTGGTGGTGGCGTCCTCGTCGGCCCAGTCCCGGAGCGCCACGGCCACGTCCCTCCGGGAGAGCCGGTTGCCCAGGTCGTCCTCCTTGTCGAAGAGCACGTCGTAGCCCGGGTCGCGCAGGGCCAGCAGCAGGCGCTGCAGCTGGGGTCCGGCCACCGTGGAGAGGCCGGCCAGCTGCGCCACGTTCACCTTTCGCTCCTCGTCCTCGATGGTGGCCTGGAAGCCCTCGTCGGCCTTGCCCCGGGCGGTGGACGTCGGGCCGGTCCCGAGCAGGAGGGCCATGGTCGTGTCGTCCACGGGGATGGCGTCCCAGAGCCGGAAGGAGAAGGAGCCCTGGCTGGCCGCCGCCGGGAGCGCCCCGGCGCCGCCCTGGGCGGCCTGCACCCCGGCCATGACCTGCCCCGCCGCGCCACCGGCCTGGTCGAGCCGCTGCTGGAAGTGGAGCACCAGCCGGGAGAGGGCCACCGCCGCCCGGGCCTGGTGCGAGGCGCGCAGCTCGTCGCGGGCGTTGGCGGCGATCTGGAGCGACACGCGGGTGTCGTAGGCCAGCTCCGTCGCCATCACGGTGACGACGGCCACCACCATGAGGACCAGGAGGAGGGCGGCTCCGCGCTCGCGGCGCGCTCTGTGGGCGGGGGCGGTCATCCTAGAAGTCCATGGGGCGGATGATGGCGATGCGGGCCTGGGTCTCGAAGGTCCGGTTCTTCCCGTCCGGCATCTTCAGGGTGAGCTTCATCTTGACACGGGGAGGCAGGAGCGGCCGGTCCCCCGGTGCGGTGGACCAGTCCCGGACCCACTCCTGCTTCGGCCAGTCCCAGTACTCCACGTCGAAGCCCACGACGTGGTGGAGCAGGAGCGACTTCACGCCCCCCCGGTCGGGCTCGTCGTCGATGCGCAGCTTCTCGCGCCGGAAGAGCGCCTGCCCGCCAGGCACGTCCGGGTCGGAGTCCATGGAGTACTCCACCACCGACTGGTCCGACTCCCGTGCGTCCCGGATGGCGCGGGTGTGCGCCATGGTCGCGAAGAGGAGGGTGTCGCGGTCGCCGCCGTCGCGCCCCTTGAACACCGTGGGCCGGTCGCGGAAACGCTGCCGGTCGAAGTGCTCGGAGAGGAAGGCGGAGGAGATGTCGCGCGCCATGCGCCCGAGCGCGGCACGGGCGCCGCCGATGCGCTCGTCCTGCTCCTCCACCGACTGCCGGGCGGCCGCGGAGCGGGAGAAGGCGCCCAGCGCCATGGCGCCGATCACGGCCGTGATGCCCATGGCGATGAGCACCTCGATCAGGGTGAAGCCCCGCTGGCGGCGGGCGCTCACCGCGACACCCCGCCGATGGTCCGCGGCCCCGGCGCGACGGGCTGGCGCACGCCCGGGTTGGCGACGCCGGGCAGCCGGGTGTTCTGCGCCGGGCTGGCCAGGTTGGGCGGAATGTCCGGGTCCGGGCCTCGGGCCCCGCCGGCGGCCTTGGGGTGCAGGACCACCCAGAAGGTGGAGAGTTCGAAGCCGTTCTCGGTCTTCCCGTCCTTCCAGCTCACCCGCAGCGACACCCTGCGGACCCCGTTCTTGATCTCCTCGGTGAAGGCCTTGATCTGCCCCTGCAGGACCCCGCCCAGCAGGCCGCCCGGCGTGCCCGCCGACGGCCCTCCCTTGGAACCGCCACCGCCACCGCCCTCGCCGCCCAGGAGCTTGCCGAGCATCTCCTGGGTGCCCACGTCTCCGTCGCCCCCGCCCAGGAACGCGCCCAGGATCTTCTCGGGGGTGAGGTCGGAGGCGGGCTTCTTCAATTCGAGCTTCCAGCGCATGCCGGGCTCACCCTGGTCCGAGAAGCTGCCCTCCTCGGACTGGTCGAAGTCGGTGAAGCCGGCGTCCTCGTACTTCTCCTCCATCTCGGCCATCTTGCCGCGGGCGAGCAGGGTGGCCACGGAGAGGTCGCGCGCGTAGCCGAAGTTCCGCAGCGCGTTGCCCGAGAGGTCGGCCACCGCCATGAGCGAGCCGGCCAGCACGACGAGCGCCACCATGACCTCGAGCAGCGTGAAGCCACGCCCCTGCACGACGCGCCTCACCGCGGCACCTCGGGGATGCCCGGCACCACCCGGGCGCGGCCGGTGAGCGGCTGGGTCACCACGGTGTAGACGTTGCCGCCGTCGGACACCGGGATCTGGGCGCGGTCGGCCTGGCCCTGCGGGTAGAAGTAGACGTAGGCCTTTCCCTTGGTCTGGGGGTCGCGGTTGCGGGGCGTCCAGACCTTCTCGAACGCGGTGCTCCCCTTGAGCTTCCGCTTCTGGACCTGCCGGTCCTTGAACTCGGCGAACCGGGCGCGGGCCAGGAACTTCCGCTTCTCGGGGTCGACCTCGTCGGAGAAGCCGCGGGCCAGCTCCTTCTCGTCGTCCTCGGCGACGCCGTCCTTGCCCATGACCGGCTGGCCCCGCCGCCCGGGCGAGGCCGTGGTGCACTCGGCCCACCACTCCCGGGCGTCCATGTCGAGGACCATCCGGCAGGTCTGGTGGCGCAGCGCCGCCGTGTCGAAGAGGTAGCGGAAGGCGCCGGCGATCTCGCTGGCTGCGGCGCGGGCGTTGGCCCCGGTGAGCGAGCTCACGGCGGGCCCGGCGGCCAGCGCCATGACGCCGATCACGGCCACCACGATGAGGACCTCGATGAGGGTGAACCCCCTCGGCTGGCGCGCCTCGCCGCTCATCGTCTCCGGGATCCACGCCTCAGGGGTTGACGATGTCGGCGTTGGTGCCGTCGCCGCCGGCCTGCGCGTCGCCGCCGTAGGACTTGATGTCGAAGGACTCGGGGTGGACCTGCCCGGGGAAGAGGTACACGTAAGGATTGCCCCAGGGATCCTTGAGCTGGGGCTTGCACTTCCCGGCCGTCACCACCGCCTGGAGCCCCTCCTCGGTGTTGGGGTAGCGCCCCTTGTCGATCTTGTAGAGATCGAGGCAGTTCTCCAGCGTGTGCAGGTCGGTCTTGGCCTGCTTGACCTTGGCCTCGTCGAGCTGGCCCACCACGTTCACCGCCACCGCGGCCGCGATGATCCCGAGGATGGTGATGACCACCAGGATCTCGATGAGGGTCATGCCGCGCGACGCGGCGCGGGCGCTTCGGGGAGCTCTCACGTTCAGCCTCCTGCGATGGTGTTGATCTGGAGAATGGGCATCAGGATGGAGAAGACGATGAAGGCCACGGCCACGCCCATGACCACGATCATGATGGGCTCGAGCAGCGAGGTGAGCGCGGCGATCTTGGTCTCCACCTGGCTGTCGTAGGCGTTGGCGACGTTCCCGAGCATGTCCTCGAGCTCGCCCGACTTCTCGCCGATGGCGATCATGTGGTACACCAATGGTGGAAACTCGCCGGAGCGCTTGAGCGGCGCGGCGATGCTCTCGCCCTCCTTGATCGACTCGCGGGCCTCCTCGATGACCGCGGCCAGGCGGGTGTTCCCCACGATGTTCCGCACGATGTCGAGCGCGGTGAGCAGGGGCACCCCGCTCTTCAGCAGCGTGGCCAGCGTGCGGGAGAAGCGCGCCACCGCCACCTGGCGTATCAGGGATCCGAAGATGGGGGCGTCGAGGACCCAGATGTCCCAGCGCGCCCGGCCCGCCTCGGTCCTGCGCCAGCGCACGAATCCGTAGATCCCGGCGGCCAGCAGCAGGATCACCGCCCACCACCAGTCGTGCATGAAGCTGGCGACGCCGAGGAGGATGCGGGTGGTCCAGGGCAGCACCACCTTGGTGTCCTCGAAGATCTTGGTGATCTTGGGGATGACCACCGTGAAGAGGATGCCCATCACCGCCGCGCCGATGATCACCATGGCGGCCGGGTAGGTGAGGGTGCCGAGGACCTTGGAGCGCAGACGGGCCTGGCTCTCCGTGAAGTCGGCGAGCCGGAAGAGCACCACGTCGAGGGCGCCGGAGGACTCGCCGGCCCGGATCATGTTCACGTAGAGGTTGCTGAAGGCCTTGGGGTGCTGCCCCAGCGCGTCGGCCAGCGAGGACCCCTCGTTGACCCGCTGCTTCACCGCGGAGAGCACCCGCTTCAGCCGCTCGTGGTCCACCTGCTCCACCAGCGCGGTGAGCGCGTCGACGAGCGGGATGCCGGCGTTCACCAGGACCGCCAGCTGCCGGGTGGCCACCGCCACGTCGTCGGCCTTGACCCGTCCGCCCACCCAGCGCCGGACGTTCACCTCGGGGGAGGCGGCCTTGGCCGCCTTCTCGCCGGTCACCTCGGTGAGGTAGAGCCCGTCGCGGCGGAGCGCCCCGCGCAGGGACCTGGGAGAGTCGGCCTCCTTGAGCCCCTCGACGTTCTTTCCGCGCTGGTCGAGCGCCTTGTATGCGAAGACGGGCATGGCCGGCCGTCAGATGTCCTCGGCGGTGACCGAGAGCACCTCGGCGCCGGTCGTGAGCCCCATGGCCACCTTGTAGGCGCCGTGCTCGAGCAAGGTCATCATGCCGCCCGCCACCGCGCGGGCCTTGATGCTCCCCGAGTCGACGTTCTTCAGGATGAGCTGCCGGAGCTCGTCGTCGATGAGCATCAGCTCGTAGATGCCGGTGCGCCCGGAGTACCCGGTGCGCTGGCAGAGGGGGCAGCCCACCGCCCGGTAGATGTGCTTCGGGTTTCCGGCCCGGGCCAGGACGGCCGGGGTGATGCTGGCCTGGGCCAGCTCGTCGGGGGAGGGCTCGTAGGCCTCCTTGCAGGCCGGGCAGAGCATGCGCACCAGGCGCTGGGCCAGCACGCCCACGAGCGAGCTGGCCACCAGGAAGGGCTGCACGCCCATGTCGGCGAGGCGGGTGATGGCGCCCGCGGCGTCGTTGGTGTGGATGGTGGAGAGCACCAGGTGGCCGGTGAGGGAGGCCTGGATGGCGATCTCGGCGGTTTCCAGGTCGCGGATCTCGCCGACCATGATGACGTCGGGGTCCTGGCGCAGGAAGGCGCGAAGGCCGTTCGCGAACGTCAGGTCGATCTTGGCGTTGACCTGCACCTGGGCCACGCCCTTCAGCTGGATCTCGACCGGGTCCTCGATGGTGAGGATGTTGAGGTCGGGCGAGTTGATCTTGGCGAGCGCGCCGTAGAGCGTGGTGGTCTTGCCCGAGCCGGTGGGGCCGGTGACCAGCACGATGCCGTGGGAGCGGGTGACGAGGCCGTCCATGATTTCGAGCTGCCAGTTCTCGAAGCCGATCATGGACAGGTCGAGGAGCACCGCCGACTTGTCGAGGAGGCGCATGACGATGCGCTCGCCGTTGGCGGTCGGGATGGTGGAGAGGCGCACGTCCACGTCGCGCCCGGCGATCTTGATGCGGATGCGCCCGTCCTGGGGGAGGCGCTTCTCGGCGATGTTGAGGCCGCCCATGATCTTGATGCGGCTGACGATGGAGGCCTGGAACCGCCTGGGAGGGCGGATCACCTCGCGGAGCACCCCGTCGATGCGGAAGCGCACCGAGATGTCCTTCTCCTCGGGGTTGATGTGGATGTCGCTGGCCCGCTCCTTCACCGCGCGGAAGAGGAGCGAGTTGACGAGCCGGATGATGGGGGCCTCGTCGTCCGACTCCAGGAGGTCGGTGGGCTCCTCCAGTTCGTGGGCCACGCTCTCGAGGTCCTCGGTGGTCTCGAGGTCCTCCATGAGCCGGTCGTGGCGGTCGGCGGTGCGGTCGTAGACCTGGTTGATGGCGTCGACGATGACCGCCCCGGGGACCACCACCGGGGAGAGCGGTGCGCCGAGCAGCACCGAGAGGTTGTCCTGGGCCGCGGTGTCGAGGGGGTCGGCCACGGCCACGAGGATCTCGTCGCCGTCGCGCGAGAGCGGCAGGACGCGCGCCGTCTTGGCGAAGTTGATGGGCACCAGCCGGGCCAGGTCCTCCGGGACCTCGGCGGCGACGATGCTCCCCTGGAAGGGCAGGGCGAGCTGGATGGCCAGCGCCCGCAGCACCTGCTCCTCGGTGGCGAGCTTGGCCTTCACGAGCGCCTCGCCGAAGCGCGCGCCGGCCGGGTCGGCCTGCTGCTCGGCCAGCGTCTCGGCCACCTTCTCGGGCGGCACGCCGGCGATGGCGGCGAGGATCTCTCCGAGCGGTCGCCCGCGGAGTGCGGCCGGGTCGAACGGCTGCTGCGGGGAGGGGGCGGGCGGCGCCGCGGTCTCGGTCTGCTGCGTGGCCATGTCGGTCGGTGGCGGGGTCGCCTAGCCGCCGCCCGGCGGCGGGGCGGTGGGTGCCGGCGCGGGCGTGGCCGGCTCGGCGCCCGGAATGGGCAGCATCGTGCCCTGGGTGGGTGGGAAGGTGCGCGGCTGCGCTTCGGCGGGGGTCGGTGCCGGGGCTGGCGCCGGTGCTGCGGCAGGCGCGGCCGGCGGGCTCGCCGGCAGAGGCCCGGTCGGGACCGCGGACGGAGCGATGGTGCGCCCCGGCGTCGCGGAGGCGCCCGGCGAAGGCAACGGAATGGGAGGGATCGCCGGACCGTAGCTCGGTGGCGGCTTGACCGTCTTCTCGCCGAAGCCGCCCGGACCTCCGTTCTCGATCTTCGCGCTCTCCGTGACCACCTGCTGCCGGACGCGGGTGAGCGGACCGGGGCGGCTGGAGGCCTCCGCGAGCGTGTAGTCGGGCTTCTTGCCGTAGTAGAGCTCGTAGAGCTCGCGGTGCTCCCGCTGCTTGCGCTCCAGGATCCGCCGGAAGTCGGACTGGTCCCGGATGATGTAGGGGGTGAGCAGGAGGAGAAGGTTCGTCTTCTTCTTCACGATGTTGGTGCTGCGGAACGCCCAGCCCAGGATGGGGATGTCGCCGAGCAACGGGATCTTCGACACCGAGGTGACGTTCCGGTCCTGGACCAGGCCGCCGATCACGATGGTGCTCTGGTCCTTCACCACCACCTTGGTCTTCACGCTGCGCTTCGCCGTCGTGGGGCCGAGCGTCGGGTTGTTGGCGACGATCTCCTCCTGCGACTCCTCGATGTCCATGCGCACCATGTCGCCCTCGTGGATCTGCGGCTTGATCTTGAGCTTGAGGTCGACGTTCTGGCGCTGGATGGGGGCGATGAGGCTGGCCACGTTGTAGTTGTTGAGCAGGCTGTTGGTGGCGCCGGCCGCCCCCGTGGCCCCGGCGGTGCTGAACCCGGGGTTGTAGCCGGCCTGGAAGGGCACGTTGTTGCCGACGATGATCTCCGACTCCTCGTTGTCCTGGGCGATGAGGTGCGGCGTGGAGAGCACGTTCACGTCGGAGTTGGACTGCAGCGCCTGGATGACCACGCCCACGCTCGGGAACGGGAAGATGTCCTTCAGCTCGGCCGAGACCGGGCCCACGAGGCCGGTGAGGAACCCGCCCAGCTGGAGGGCCGAGGTCGGGTTGAGGGAGTTGATCTTCCCGGGCTCGAGGCCGATGGGGATGAAGCCCTTCCCGTTGGCGGTGTTGACCGGGACGGCGAGGTGCATGCCGACGCCGATGTCGCTCGTGTTGTCGATGTCCACCTCCATGATCACCGCCTCCACGAAGACCTGGCGGCGCGGGCGGTCGAGCTTGTCGATGAGCCGCTGCACCACCGCGAAGTCGGAGGCGCTGGCGATGATCACGAGCGAGTTGGAAGGCTTGTCGGCCGTGACCTTCACGTCCCCGCTGAAGAGCTCGGCGGTGCCGCCGCCGCCGGCCGCCCGCGGCGCGGTGACGCCCGGTGGCGAGACCATCCCGGCGCCGGGCGGGGCGCCGGCCGTCGAGCCGGAGCGGCGCGAGCCGCTGGCCAGGTTCTGCAGCGTGTTGGACAGGTCCTCGGCGTTGGCGTTCTTCAGGAAGATGACGTGGATCGACCCCTCGCCGGCGGTGGGCGTGTCGAGCTGCCGGACCAGCTCGACGATGCGCTGGAAGCTCTTCTCGTCGGAGATGACGATGAGCTTGTTGGTGCGCTCGTCGGCCACCACCTTGCTGATGGAGATCTCCCCCGCCTCGGCCCCCGCGCCGGCCGGCGCTGCACCCGGAGCCGCCCCCGGTGCGGCCACGCCGCCGATGACCGCCCGGCGGGTGCCCTTGCCCGGCTGCCCGGGCGCCTGGACGAAGATCTGGTTCACCTTGTCGGCCACGTCGCGCGCCGGGGCGTACTGGACCTGGATGACCCGCACCAGGTCGTGGGAGCCGGGTCGGTCGAGGGCCTCGAGCAGCTTCTCGATGCGCCGGACGTTCAGCCCGATGTCGGTGACGAGGAGGATGTCGGGGGGAATGGTCTGGATGTCGGCGCCCTGGGGCGAGGTGAAGTTTCCGAGGACGGCCCGCAACTGGTCGGGGTCCACGTAGCGGAGCCGGAAGAGCTTGGTCACCGACTGCTCCAGGGCGGGGATCTCACCGTCCTCGCTGAGCAGGGTGGGAATGGGCACCTTCTTGGCGTCGGCGATGCGGACGAGCTTCCAGTACTTGCCCGTCTGGTACATGGCGATGCCGTTGGTGTTGAGCGCGGCCAGGAAGGCCGCGTAGGCCTCCTCGGCCGTGACCGGCGTCTTGGAGAGCAGGGTGATCTTCCCGCGGACGACCTCATCGGTGTAGGCGAAGTTGCGGCAAGTCCAGCGGCTGGCCTGCTCGAGGAGGTCGAGGATCTCCGCCTTGTTGAAGGCGAGGAGGAACTTGCCCTCCATCGGCTCGCAGGCGCCGGAGGAGCGGGCCGATCCGCCCGCCTGGCCGGCGGGGACGACGTCGGCGCGGGCGGGGCTGCTGTCCGGGCGCGAGGGGGCCGCCTGCTGCACGCCCGGGGCGACGCTCTCACCCGGGGCGACGCTCTCACCCGGGGGGGGCGCGACCCCGGAGGGAGGAGACGCGAAGGCACTGCCCGCCGAGGAAGCTGCGCCCCCCTGGCCGTCGGAGGCGGGAGACGTACCTGCCGACCCGGGATCAGCTTCGGTGGCGGTCTCGGCGCCGGGAGTGGGAGCGGGAGCGCGAGCCGGAGCGGCGGTGCGCCCCGGCCTTGTCATCGGGACGCCGGCCTTCATTCCAGCAGGCGTGCGGCGGATTGCCCCTGGTCGGGGAGCCGGCGCGTTGCTGGTCCCCGTGGCGTACGGGGGGACGGCCGGCGGTGCCCGGGGCGGCACGCTGGGCGACTCTTCAGGTAAATCCTGCGCCCCAGCCAGCGCGGACACGAGTAGGGCGGCGAGAAGCGAGCGCATGTGTTCCCCTCGCACCGGCTACGGGCCGGTGACGTTGTACTCCTTGCGGATGGTCTGGCCGTTGCGCTCGAGGTCGATCGTGACGTGCCGCGCCTCGCGCAGCTTCTGGTAGATCTCGAGCGCCTTGTCCGGCGAGTTGATCTCGTAGCCGTTGACCTTCTGGACCACGTCGCCGTTCTCCACCCCGATCGCGGAGTAGAAGGAGTTGGGCTGGATCGAGAAGACCTTGAACCCGTTGGCCACGCCGTTCTTGAAGCTCGGGACGATGCGCGCCTGGGTGGCCACGGAGTTCAGGTTGGAGAGCGTCCCGTCGAGGACCGACTTCTTCACGTCGTACTTGTTGTCGGCGACCTTGCGGATGCCGTCGGGCGTCATGGCCGATGCGCCGGCGTTGGGAGGCGGGACGGGGACGACGCCCACGTTCGGCGCCGAGACGGCGACGGCCGCCCCGCCGCCGCCGGTGTCGAAGCCGATGAACTCCTTGCGCCCGTCGTGGCAGACGATGGCGACCACCCGGAAGGCGCGCCCGCTGGTGTCCTGCTCGTCGCGGATCCGCTCCACGGACAGGACCCGCGACCCCTGCACCTCGTCGCCGACCCCGTAGGTCCGGGTCTGACCGCTCGACTTGTCCATGATCACGGCAACCGACCGGAGGGGCCTGTCGGAGACGATCCCGGCCACGAGCTGGGCGCGCAGGGACGTGGCGACCGGCGCCGCGAGGAGGTCGGAGCAGGTCTTCGGAGGCGGGGGAGCGGCGGCAGCGGTACCGGCCACGACCACCGGCGGGGGCTTCTGGCCGATGAGCGGGAACAGCTTGTCCACGTCGAGGTTGGCGAACGGGGTGGCGGGCGCCGATGCCTGCCCGCCGCTGGTCTCCACCCGCGGTGTCGGGCGGATCGCGGCCCCCACGGCCGTGTTGACCGTCTTCGCGAGCAGCCAGGCGGCCGCCGCGAGCAGCACCAGGTTGGCCACCCAGCCGTACTTCTTCAGAAAGACTTCGAGCATCGTCGGACGGTCGCCCCTCCCAGCGTGACGTGAGCAACGGGCGTGCCACCATACCGCAGGAGACACCCCGGGCAAATACCGGAAACAACAAGGCTAATCGAATCTGGCATCGTGGCGAGGCGGCCCCGCCTGCCATTCTGGCAATTCACTCTCCCACCCCCCTCCGGGGACGCCATTTTGTCAGGCGCGATCGGGTGCGCCCGCGTCGTCGGGCTCCGGCTCCACGAGCCGACCTTCTCCGTCCCGGTCGAGCTTGCGGTAGATGGTGCGCGGCGCCACCCGGAGAAGCTGGGCGGCGAGGTTCTTGTCCCCCCGTGTCTGGCGGAGGGTCTCGCGGATCACGACCCGCTCGATCTCCTCGAGCGGAGTGCCGATGGCGATGGTCAGGGTGCCCGAGGGGGGAGCGGGGCGCCCCGGCGCGGCGCGGCGCACGGCGTCGGGCAGGTCCTCCAGCTGCACCACGTCGCCCCGGCAGAGGACCACCGCCCGCTCCATGGCGTGCTGGAGCTCCCGGACGTTGCCGGGCCAGTCGTGGCCGACGAGCGCCTGGAGCGCCGCGTCGGAGAAGCCGGCCACCGGGCGGCGGTTCCGCTCGGCGAACCCGCGCAGGAAGGTGGCGGCCAGCAGCGGGACGTCCTCGCGTCTCTCGCGCAGCGGGGGGAGCCTGACCGTCACCACGTCGAGCCGGTAGAAGAGGTCCTCGCGGAACCGGCCGGCCCGGACCTCGGCGGAGAGGTCGCGGTTGGTGGCCGCGACGATCCGGACGTCCACCTGCACCGGCTGGG
The DNA here is from genome assembly GCA_963828255.1 of uncultured delta proteobacterium. Lineage (GTDB taxonomy): Bacteria > Myxococcota > Myxococcia > Myxococcales > Anaeromyxobacteraceae > CAIOAK01. The sequence continues at coordinate 164,040 of CAWHDZ010000017.1, forward strand.
TGCCTCCGAGCCGCTCGACCACGCCGTCCTGGAGCACCCGGAGGAGCTTGGCCTGCACCCCGGGCGACATGTCCCCGACCTCGTCGAGGAAGAGCGTGCCGCCGTGGGCGCGCTGGAAGCGCCCTTCCTTTCGCTGGATGGCGCCGGTGAAGGCGCCGCGCTCGTAACCGAACAGCTCCGACTCCAGGATGGTCTCCGGGATGGCGGCGCAGTTCACCGGCACGAAGGGCGCGGCCGACCGGGGCGACAGGTCGTGGAGGAGCCGCGCCGCGAGCTCCTTCCCGGTGCCGCTCTCGCCGAGGAGCAGGACGGTGGCCGAGGCCGGCGCGACCTGGCGGAGTGTGTCGAGAGCGGCCCGGAAGGAGGGCGCGCTCCCCACCATTCCCCCGTCGGCGGGCTCGCCGGAGAGGCGGGCCAGCCGGGCGCGCAGGGACCGGTTCTCGGCCACCAGCGAGGCCCTCTCCAGCGCCAGGCGCACGGACTTCACGATGGCGTGTCGCTTCACCGGCTTGGTGATGAAGTCGTAGGCCCCGTCCTTCATGGCGGCCACCGCGCCCTCGACCGTGCCGAAGGCGGTCATGAGGACCACCTCGATCTCGGGGGCGATGGCCTTCAAGGCGCGGAGCAGCTCCCCGCCGCCCATCCCGGGCATCATGAGGTCGGTCACCACCACGTCGGGTCGATCCTGCCGCACCACCTCGAGGGCAGCCTGGCCCGAGTGGGCGAGCGCGACCCGCCATCCCTCGCGGGAGAAGGTCCGCTCCAGCGATTCCAGGTTGGATCGCTCGTCGTCCACGATGAGGATCAGGGGCGTCACGCCGCCGGATCCTACAACGCCTCCCCCGCAATCACCCGTTTGCCATGTCAGAAGCTTGGTGTATGAGACCGGCGGGGCCGGCCCCGAACCAGGCCGGCGTGGAGGAACGCCATGAAGAGAAGCGCCGTCCTGATCGCCCTCGCGGTCGCCGCCTGCGGACCGTCGGTGAAGTCCGTCTCGGTCGAGCCCGCCCGGGTGACCCTGGACTCCAAGGGGGCGAGCGTCGAGCTCAAGGCCGTGGCCCGCGACGACAAGGGGCAGGCCATCGACCCCAGCAAGGTCAAGGTCGCCTGGTCGAGCGCGGCGCCCCAGACCGCCAGCGTCGACGCCGTCGGGGTGCTGGTGGCCCAGCGCTCCGGAGAGACCACCGTGACGGCCTCGGTCGGGGAGGTGAAGGGAACCGCCCCGGTCGTGGTCTCCATACCGGTCAGCATCAGCGTGTCGGCCGTGTCCAGCGATGCCCGCCCCGGCGACACGGTCCTGCTCAAGGTGACCGTGGTGGACGACACCGGCAAGCCGGTCACCGTGCCGCGCACCATCACCTGGACCAGCAGCGACGCCGGCGTGGCCCGCGTGGCCGACGGCAAGGTCGAGGCGGTCGGGCCGGGGTCGGCGACCATCACAGCCGCAACGGGCGCGCTCAAGGGCGTCGCCACCGTGACGGTGCGCATCCCCGAGTTCGCCAGGCTCTCGCTCGCGCCGGCCAAGACCCAGACCGTGAAGAAGGGCGACAGGCTGACCTTCAAGGTCGCCGCCCTCGACAAGAAGGGGCAGAAGGTGGGCGGGGTCCCGGTCGCCTGGAAGTCCTCCGACCCGCGCGTCGCCACGGTCTCCTCCGACGGCGTCGTCACCGCGGCGAAGAAGGGCAGCGCCAGGATCACCGCCTCGTCTTCCGGGAAGTCGGCGACCGTCGGGGTCACCGTCACCGAGACCGCCTCCAAGTCGAAGGCCAAGGCGAAGCCGCCCGCGAAGAAGAAGAAGTAGCCAGCCGCGGGGCCCCCCCGGAAACGAAGAAGGCGAGCCCCGCGGGGCTCGCCTCTCGTACGGCCGTGGCCGGGGGAGGGATCCCTAGGCCTCGGGGGTCTCGCCAGCCGGGGCCTCCGCCTTGGGCGCCGGCTTCGGCTTCCCGGCGTTGGCCTTGGCGCGCTTGGTGGCGCGATTCTCGTCCTTGGCGGCCGCCTTGACCGGCGCGGGCGCGGGGGGCGGGGCGGCCTTCTTCTCGTCTCCCTTGGGGGAGTTCGCGTAGCGGTTCTTGAAGCGCTCGATGCGGCCGGCGGTGTCCATGATCTTCTGCTTGCCCGTGAAGAACGGGTGGCACGACGAGCAGATCTCGATGTGGAAGTCGCCGCGGGTGGAGCGGGTCTCGATGACCGCGCCGCAGGCGCAGGTCACCTTGGTGGACTTGTAGTCGGGGTGGATGCCTTCCCTCATGACGTCCTTCCTGTCGCCTCATGCATCGCGCTCCAGCGCGCGGTGGTCCGGGCGGGAGCGGGGGATCTAGTACGTGCAGGCGGTTCCGTCAAGGACGGCGGTCACTTGCCACCCCCGACCATCATCTGGAAGAACTCGGCGTGGTTCCCCGCCTGGCGGAACTTGTCGAGCATGAACTTCATGGCCTCCACGTTGTCGAGCCCGTTCAGGATGGTCTGCCGCAGGATGTAGATCTTGGAGAGCCAGTCGGCCGGGAGGAGCAGTTCCTCCTTGCGGGTCCCGCTCTTCGCCAGGTCCATGCAGGGGAAGATGCGCTTCTCCATGAGCCTGCGGTCGAGGACGATCTCGGAGTTCCCGGTGCCCTTGAACTCCTCGAAGATCACCTCGTCCATCCGGCTCCCGGTGTCCACGAGCGCGGTGCCGATGATGGTGAGCGAGCCGCCCTCCTCGATGTTGCGGGCCGCGCCGAAGAAGCGCTTGGGCTTGTGGAGCGCGTTGGCGTCCACGCCGCCCGAGAGGATCTTGCCCGAGGGCGGCACGGTCGAGTTGTAGGCGCGCGCCAGCCGGGTGATCGAGTCGAGGAGGATGACCACGTCCCTCTTGTGCTCCACCAGCCGGCGGGCCTTCTCGATGACCATCTCCGCCACCTGGACGTGGCGGGTGGCCGGCTCGTCGAAGGTGGAGGCCACCACCTCGCCCTTCACCGTCCGTTCCATGTCGGTGACCTCCTCGGGCCGCTCGTCGATGAGCAGGACGATGAGGGTGACCTCGGGGTGGTTGGCGGTGATGGCGTGGGCGATGTGCTGCAGGAGCACGGTCTTCCCGGCGCGCGGGGGGGAGACGATGAGGCAGCGCTGCCCCTTGCCGATCGGGGCGAAGAGGTCCACCACCCGGGTGGTCATCTCCTCGGGATCGTGCTCCAGGCGGAGCCGCTCGGTGGGGTAGAGCGGGGTGAGGTTGTCGAAGAGGGCCTTGGCCTGCCCCTCCTCGGGCGGCTCCCCGTTGATCGAGTCGACCTGGAGGAGCGCGAAGTACCGTTCGCCCTCCTTGGGCTGCCGCACCGTTCCCCGCAGAGAGTCGCCGGTCCGCAGGTTGAAGCGCCGGATCTGGGACGGGGAGACGTAGATGTCGTCGGGACCCGGCAGGTAGCTGAAGTCCGCGCTGCGGAGGAACCCGAAGCCGTCGGGGAGGACCTCGATGGTTCCCTCGCTGGCGACCTCCATCTCCTCCTCCTTCTCCTCGGCCTTCCGCGACTCGGCCTGGAGGATGGCGAAGATCAGGTCCTGCTTCTTCATGGCGCCGGCGGCCTCGATGCCGAGGTCGCGGGCCAGCGCGGCCAGCTCGGCGACCTTGCGGTGCTTGAGCTCGGTCAGGCTGGAAGTCGTTGCGGAGGGTGCGGAGGGGGATGCGGGCATGTGTGGGGGTGTCCGATGCGAGGCGCCGGCGGGCGGAGGCCCGGGGGGAGGCTGGCGCGGCTGCGGGGAGAGGGAAAGCTAAGGGGCACGGGCCGAACTGTCAACCTGAGAGGGTTTTCACCCGGAGAGGAGGTGGATGTACGTGCGGATGCGCGCGCACCCGCTTGTGCCATGGACGCGGGTCGCGCGGTGACGAGGTGAATCGGCGCGGGTGCCTTATGATGATCGCAAAGGAGGTCTCTTGCATCCCCACGAAGCGGTCGTCGCCGGCTCACCCGGGTTCGTCGATGCGCTGCTCCCACTCATCACCGAGCGTCTCGGCGGCGCCCCGCGCGTCGCCGACTCGCCGCTCCTCGCCTCGGCGCTCTGCCAGGAAGGGGCGCGGCTGCTCGTCTACGAGCACTGCGGCCGCGAGTGGCTCGCGCTCTGCGCCCAGCTGCGTTCGGCGGCCGGCCCCGAGCTCATCGTGGTGGCGGCGCTCCCTCCCGAGCACGCCGCCGACGTGGCCGAGATCTCGGCGGCCGCCAGCGCGGTGGTGGCCTGGCGCGGAGACGCCCGGCCCGTCCTCGAGGCGGTCAGCCGGGTCGTGGCCGCGCGCGACGCGCCGAGGTCGTCGGCGCCGGTCCGGCGCCCCGGGCCGGTCCTCACGCCCCAGCCCACGCCGGCCGTGCTCCGTCCGTCCCCCACACCTCCCCCGCCCGCCGCGACGCCCCGTCCGCGCCCGGTGATGGCGGTCCAGCCGGGCCAGGCGGTCCGCCCCGTGGCGGCCGCGGTGAAGGCTGCGCCGACGCCGGCGCCGCAGCGCCCCACGGCCGACCTCGCCGAGGAATCGGCATTCGACACCATCTTCGACGACGAGTCAGGCGACGACGGAGCCGGTGGCGTGGTGGCGCCGCTCCCGGTCGCCGAGCCTCCCCCGCCTCCACCCTCGGCGACGTCCACGGTCTGGCCGGGCACCGTGCTCTCCGCCGACGACGGGCTCGCCGTGGTCCGGGCGGCGCTGTCCGGGCTCTGGCCGGAGCAGCGGCTGCGCCGGGTCACCGAGAAGGTCGTGGCCGCGCTCTCCACGGCCGAGAAGGCGGCTGCACAGGGGCACAAGCTCCCCTTCGAGCCCGCGCCGGTTCGCCGCGCCGTCGGGCTCCGCTGGCAGGTTGCGGCGGCCATCGACGACCTCCCCGTGCCCGGCGCCCCGATCGATCAGGGCGCGGTCCAGGCCATCCTGGGCGGCATCGACGACGTGCTCTCCGCCCTCAAGGAGCAGAGCGACGACGCCGGCCCCGAGGCCCTGCGCGCCATCGAGACGGTCCGTCACACGCTGGTCAAGGAGGCCATCGACCTGACCGAGGCGCTCCAGCAGGTCGCGCCCCCCGAGATGGTGGAGGAGATCACCACCAGCCGGAAGGTCCGTCGCGCCGGGGCCGCGCCGGTGACGCGGATGATCCAGAACACCAGCCAGGCCGATGCCGGGCCGAGCAACGTCCCCTGGGGGCTCGTGGTCGTGCTGGTCGTCGCGCTGGTCGCGGCGGCCGCCTACCACGGTTACCGCTACGTGAACCGGGCCAGGCCCTCGGTGTCCCCGATCACCGGTGCGCCGTCGGGGACGGTGGGAGCGGTGACTCCGCAGGGCAAGGTGATCGTGCTGCCGGCCGGAACCAGGGCCGACCCGAAAGAGATCGAGAGCTTCAAGAATCTGGAGAAGGCGAAGGGGAACACCGTCCGGGAAATCGTTCCGGGCACCTTCGTCGTGTCCCCGGAGAGTGCTCGTCCGGGCGAGAAGCCCGCGGCGGGCGGCGCAGCCACACAGGGAGCGAAGCCATGAAGAAGAGGTCCGGCCGGAAGGCGAGCGGGTTCACCCTCATCGAGCTCATGATCGTGGTCGCGATCATCGGGATACTGGCGTCGATCGCCATCCCGGAATTCCAGAACATGACGCTGCGAACCCGCATCGCGGAGCGGGAGACCATCATGCGCGCCATCGCGAAGGGGGTGGAGGACTACGCCCTCGGCGCCGCGTCCGTGCCCGCGGGTTTCCACGGCCTCTTCAACCCGGTGAACGACCCAGGGACCACCAAGAACCCCTGGGTCCAGTCCCGGGAGGGATGGAGGGACCTGCCGCTCATCGTCGAGGGGGCCACCTACTGCGCCTACCAGTTCACGCTCAACGAGACGGTCTCGCCGATCCAGCTCATCGTCACCGGAGACTGCGACATCGACGGCGACGGGCTCCACAACACGAAGATCCAGACCTACAACGGGTACGGAAACTCCTTCGTGCTGACCTCGGAGACACCGGCGGCGAACAGCATCTTCTAGCCTCCCCGGTTGCCCCCGCCCCGCGCCCCGCGTAACACTCCGCGCATGGCCGACGGCGCGGCGGAGCGCATCGACGAACTCCGGGCGCGGATCCGCGAGGCGGACCGCGCCTACTACCTCCTCGACAGCCCGGTCCTCTCCGACGCAGAGTACGACCGGCTGATGCGGGAGCTCCTCGCGCTGGAGGAGGCCCACCCGGCGCTCGCGACGAAGGACTCGCCCGCGCGGCGGGTCTCCGGGGAGGTGGCCGAGGGCTTCTCCAAGGTGGCGCACCGGGAGCCCATGCTCTCGCTCGCCAACGTGGTGGGCGACGAGGAGCTCGACGAGTTCGACGCGCGGGTCCACCGGTTGCTCGACCTGCCGCCCGACGCTCCGGTCGAGTACGTCTGCGAGCCGAAGCTCGACGGGCTGGCGGTGGAGCTCGTCTACCTGGAGGGGGCGCTCGCCGAGGGCTCCACCCGGGGAGACGGCGCCGTGGGCGAGGAGGTCACCGCCAACCTGCGCACCGTGGGCGGGCTCGGCGCCAACGCCGGGGTGCTGGCGCGGCTGCGGGGGCGCTCCCCGGCCCGGCTGGAGGTCCGCGGCGAGGTGCTGCTGCAGAAGGAGCACTTCGAGGCCATGAACCGGGTGCTGGCCCGCCAGGAGAGGCCCCTCTTCGCGAACCCCCGCAACGCCGCGGCCGGCTCGCTCCGCCAGCTCGACTGGCGCGTCACCGCGACCCGCCCGCTCTCCTTCGTGGCCTACGAGGCGCTCCTGCCCGGGGAGCCCGGCTGGGCCACCCACTGGGCCAAGCTCGAGGCCCTGGCCGCGTGGGGGTTCGCGGTGAACCCGGAGAACCGGCTCTGCAGGGGGATGGCCGAGGTGAAGCGCTGGAAGGACGAGATGGCCGAGCGGCGCTTCGCCCTGCCCTGGGACACCGACGGACTGGTGGTGAAGGTGAACGGCCTCGACGCCCAGCGCCGGCTGGGCGCTGCAAGCAAGTTCCCGCGCTGGGCGGTGGCTTTCAAGTACCCGCCGCAGGAGGAGACCACGCGCGTGGAGCGCATCTGGGCCTCGGTGGGGCGCACCGGGGTGCTCACCCCGGTGGCCGAGGTGACGCCGGTCCGGCTGGGCGGGGCCACCGTGTCGCGCGCCACGCTCCACAACGAGGACGAGCTGCGGCGCAAGGACGTGCGCATCGGCGACGTGGTGCTCATCCGCCGGGCCGGCGAGGTCATCCCCGAGGTGGTGAAGCCGATCCCGGAGCGGCGCACCGGCGCGGAGCGGGAGTTCGTCTTCCCGTCCCGGTGCCCGGTCTGCGGCGCCCGGGTGGTGCGGGAGGAGGGCGAGAAGGTCCACCGCTGCACCGGCGCGGCCTGCCCGGCCCAGCTGGTGGGGCGGCTCACCCACTTCGCCCAGCGGAGGGCGCTCGACGTGGACGGGCTCGGGGAGGCGGTGGCGGCGGCGCTGGTGGCGAACGGCCACGTGCGCGACTTCGCCGACCTCTACGCCCTCCCGGCCGCGACCTGGGAGGAGATGGAGATCGCCGAGACGAAGACCGGCTCGGCGGTGAAGCTGGGCGGGCCGCGGACCCGCCGGATCCGGGAGGCGCTCTCGCGCTCGAAGGGCGCAACCCTGCGGCGTCTCCTCTTCGGCCTGGGAATCCCCCAGGTCGGCGAGGCCACGGCGGCCACGCTGGCGCGCCACTTCGGCTCCCTGGAGCGCTTCCTCTCCGCCTCCGAGGACGACCTCCTCGGCGTCCGCGACGTGGGGCCGGAGACGGCCCGCGAGATCCGCGCCTGGATCGACGAGCCGCAGAACCGGCGCGTGGTGGACAGGCTCGTCGAGGCCGGCCTCCGTCCGGCGGCCGAGCAGGCGCCGCGCGGCGGGGCCTTCGCAGGCAAGACGGTGGTCCTCACCGGCGGCCTCCTGAAGCTCTCCCGCGACGAGGCCAAGGCCGAGGTCGAGCGGCGCGGCGGCAAGGTGTCGGGCAGCGTCTCGCGCAAGACCGACCTGGTCGTGGAGGGGGAGGACGCCGGCTCGAAGGCCGGGAAGGCCCGTGAACTCGGGGTGAAGATCGTCGGCGAGGAGGAGTTCCTGCGCATGCTCGGGGAGGGTGGGCCGTGAGCTGCGGCGACGGGTCGCGGGTCCGGGCCCGCCTGCGTGTCACCGGCCTCGTGCAGGGGGTCTTCTACCGGCAGTCCACGGCCAGCGAGGCGGGGCGCCTCGGGCTCGTGGGCTCGGTGCGGAACCTGTCCGACGGGTCGGTGGAGGTCGTCGCCGAGGGAGCCCGCGCCGCCGTGGAGGGGCTCGTCGCCTGGTGCCGCCGGGGGCCGCCCTCGGCCCACGTCGCGTCGGTGGAGGTGGAGTGGCAGGCCCCCACCGGCGAGCCGGGCCCCTTCGCCGTCCGCCGCTGAGCAAGCACCCGTTTTCACGGGGGGACCTTGCCCCGCCGCTCCGGTGCGTGCTAGGTCCCGGTACCCCGGCGGCCGCAGGCGCGGCCGCGGCCACGGGCAACCGGCGGTTCGAACCCGCCGCCCGACGACATGACGACCCTCCTCTCCCTCGACGAGATCATCCTCGCCGCCCAGAAGCCCTCCCGCTACGTGGGCTGCGAGTTCGGAAGCATCCGCAAGGACCCGGCCACGGTGAGGCTGCGCTTCGCGCTGGCCTTTCCCGACACCTACGAGGTCGGGATGTCGAACCTGGGGTTCCGGCTCCTCTACCACGCGCTGAACGACCGGGCGGACGTGGCCTGCGAGCGCGTCTTCCTGCCCTGGCCGGACATGGAGGCGATGCTCCGCCAGAACGGCCACGCGCTCTTCACCCTGGAGTCGCGCGCGCCCGTCCGCTCATTCGACGTGCTCGGGGTGACCCTCCAGACCGAGCTCGCCTACACCAGCGCCCTCTGCCTGCTCGACCTCTCCGGCGTCCCGCTCCTCACCCGCGACCGCACCCCCGACCACCCGGTGGTGGTGGGGGGAGGGCCGTGCGCCTTCAACCCCGAGCCGGTGGCCGACTTCTTCGACGCCTTCGCCGTCGGTGACGGCGAGGACGTGGTCCACGAGATCGCCGACGCCGTGCTGGCGTGGAAGGGCAGCGGCGAGGACCGGGCCGGGCTCCACCGGCGCCTCGCCCGCGTGCCCGGCGTCTACGTCCCGTCGCTCTTCGCCCCGCGCTTCGACCCGGCGAGCGGCGCGCTCCTCGCGATGGACGCGCTCGAGCCCGGCTATGAGCGGGTGGTCCGGCGCGTCGTCCCCGACATCGACACCCTCTCCACCTCGGCCTACGAGCGCCCCGTCGTCCCCTTCATGCAGACGGTGCACGACCGGCTGCCCATCGAGCTGCAGCGCGGCTGCACCCGGGGCTGCCGGTTCTGCCAGGTCGGCATGATCACCCGCCCCACCCGGCAGCGCAGCCCGGAGACGGTGCTGCGGGTCGCCGAGCAGGGGCTCAAGGCGTCCGGCTACGAGGAGGTCGGGCTGCTCTCGCTCTCCTCGGGCGACTACGCCTCCCTGAACCCGCTCCTCGACGACTTCCTCTCCCGGTACGAGTCGGAGCGGATCTCCCTCTCGCTTCCCTCGCTGCGCACCGAGACCATGAACGACGCGCTGGCGGAGAAGATCGCCCGCGTCCGCAAGACCGGCTTCACCCTGGCCCCCGAGGCGGCCACCGAGCGCATGCGCGCCGTCATCAACAAGGGCAACCGCGAGGAGGACCTGCTCGCCGCCGTCGAGTCGATCTTCAAGAACGGCTGGTCGCTCCTCAAGCTCTACTTCATGATCGGGCTGCCCGAGGAGCGGGACGAGGACGTGGTGGCCATCGCGAAGCTGGCCCGCCGCTGCCTGGGCGCGGCGCGCCGGGCGCTGCCGCCCGGAAAGGGCTCGGTGGCCATCAACCTGGGCGCGAGCACCTTCGTCCCCAAGCCCTTCACTCCCTTCCAGTGGGAGCCGATGATCACGCCCGAGGAGACCCGGCGGCGGCAGGCGCTGGTCACCGCCGAGCTGGGCGGCAAGAGCGGAGCCATCTCCTTCAAGCCCCACGACTCCCGCGCGGCGGCGGTCGAGGGGGTGCTGGCTCTGGGCGACCGGCGGGTGGGCACGGCGGTGCTCCACGCCTTCCGGCTCGGGCAGCGGCTCGACGGGTGGTCGGAGTGGTTCGACGAGGGGAAGTGGACCGCCGCCTTCGCCGAGATGGAGCGGGTCCACGGCGTGGGGCTCCCCTGGTTCGTCTACCGCCGCCGCCGCATGGACGAGGTCCTCCCCTGGGACCGGATCGACTGCGGCGTGGAGAAGGCCTATCTGATGAAGCAGCTGGCGGCGGCGCGGAACCTGGCCGAGGTTCCCGACTGCGTGCTCGCGCCCTGCAGCGTCTGCGGCGCCTGCGACTACGACCTCGTGAAGAACCGGATCCACCTGCCCGAGGACTACGTGAAGGCGCCGCCTCCACCCCCGCCACACCGGGAGACGCCGGTCCGGACCCACGTCCGGGTCCGCTACGCGAAGGAGGGGAGGCTGGTCGCCCTCTCCCACCTCGAGGTGATGCACGCCGTCCTCCGGTCGGTCCGCCGGGCGGGGCTGCCGGTGGCCTTCTCCCAGGGGTATCACCCGAAACCGCGCATCTCCTTCGGTCCGGCCCTGCCGGTGGGAGTGTCCAGTACCGCGGAATTCCTCGACTTGGAGCTCGTGGGGAACCACGAACCGGGCGCCGCAGGCCGGGCGCTGGCCGCCGCCCTCCCCGAGGGGCTGGCCTTCATGGACGCCCGGGAGATCGACGCCCGGGCTCCGTCCTTGTCTGAGTCCGTGCGCGCGGTCCATTATCGGGTAGAATTCCCGCAGGGTTGGAGCGCGGAGTCGCTCTCCCGGAGAATCGAAGATTTTCATGCGGCGGACCGGTCGGTGGTGCGCAGAGCCGCCCCACCCAAGGCCCGCGAGAAGAAGCGAAGCCAGAGATCGGCGGCACCGAAGTCGAAGGAGATCGATTTGAAGGAGTTGGTGACCCACCTGTCGGTCGATGGACCAGGGTGGGTCGCGTTCAGCTTGAAGGCGGATCCATCGGGAAGCGCCAAGCCAGCCGAGGTGCTGGCGGCCGTGTTCGGTGATGGAGCGCCGCCCAGAGGAGTCAAGGTCTTGAAGGAAGGCGTCAGCTTCGCGCGGGCGGCGGATGAGCCCCGTGGCTTCCAGCCGCGATCACCGCGCTACGCCGACGCCTGAGTGGAAACGAATTCTAGAGCTCGGCAGAGGGTCGCGAACTCCGCGACCCCCCCGGGCGCAGGGAATGCGAACGTGAGCATGAGCTCGACAGGCGATCCGCGGCCTCCGGCACCACCGGGGCGTCCGCGCTCGCGGCCCCACACGGGCCTCGCCATCCCTACGTCTGGACCGGGCAGGCGAGGTCCGACATGGCGGGCAACAGCATCCTGGTGATCAACGCGGCCGGCGCGGAGACGCGCGTGGCCCTGATCGAGAGCGGCACCATCCACGAGTACTACCTCGAGCGAAAGCGCGAGAAGGGGATCGTCGGCAACATCTACAAGGGACGCGTGGTCCGGGTGCTGCCCGGCATGCAGGCCGCCTTCGTGGACATCGGCCTGGAGAAGGCCGCCTTCCTCTACGTGGGGGACGTCTACGGCGACCCCGACTTCTCGGAGGAGTTCGAGCTCACCGAGGGCGAGCACTCCGAGCAGGTGCCCGACGTGCCCTCCGAGCAGGAGGCCGAGGAGCAGGAGGTGAAGGCGCTGGCGGGCGAGGTTCCCGGCGCAGACGCTCCCGCCGCCGAGGCCGTTCCCGGTATCGAGGCCCCGCCCGTGGTCGAGGCCCCGCCCGTGGAGGGCGGCGCCTCCGAGGCCGCCCCTCCCGCCGCGGCGGCCCCGGACTCCGAGGCCCCGGCGCAGAACGTGGACGTCCCCGGGGCCTCCGACGTTCCCGCCGCCGAGCCGTCCGCGGGGGACGGCGTCCCCGAGGTGGTGGTCAACGAGGCCACCGCCGCCGAGGTGGAGCCACCGCCTGCGGAGGCGGTCGCCGCGCCCATTCCACTCACCCAGGTCGTCGAGGCCGGCGAGCTCATCGCCACGTCCGGCGTCGAGGCGGCTCCCGAGGCGTCCGTGGACGTCCTCGGGGCGCCCGACGTCCCCGCCGCCGATTTGACTAAGAGTGAATCACAGGCCGCGGAGGGCGCCGCGCCCACCGCCGGGAAGTTCGCCGTCCGGTCGGAGTCGGCGCCCCGCGAGGCCCGCGGTGAGCGTGGCGAGCGCGGCCGCCGGGATCGCGAGGGAGGCAAGGAGCGCGAGGGAAACCGCGAGGGAAACCGGGAGAGCGCCCGCGAAGGGCGCCGCGGCGGCGGCAGGAACGGCCACAACGGCCACCGCCGGGACGAGGAGCGCCGTCCCCGCGAGCAGAAGAACATCCAGGACCTGCTCAAGGAAGGGCAGGAGGTCATCGTCCAGGTGGCCAAGGACCCCATCGGCACCAAGGGGGCCCGCATCACGAGCCACATCTCCATCCCCGGGCGCCACCTGGTCTTCATGCCCACGGTGGACCACGTGGGGATCTCCCGCCGCATCGAGCGCGACGGCGAGCGACGCCGCCTGCGCGAGATCGTGGACCGCATGCGCCCGGAGGGCACCGGCTTCATCGTCCGCACCGTCGCCGACGGCGTGGAAGGGCAGAAGCTCGAGGCCGACATCCGCTTCCTCATCCAGGTGTGGAACGAGATCATCCGGACCAAGGACAAGGTGGGAGCGCCCGCGCTGCTCCACCCCGACCTCGACCTCATCCTCCGGGCCACCCGCGACCTGTTCACGTCGGACGTGAACAAGCTGGTCATCGACGACCGCGACGAGCACGAGCGCATCCTGCGCTTCGCGCGCGAGCAGGCCCCGCACCTCGAGTCGCAGATCGAGCTCTACGCCGGGCAGGAGCCGGTCTTCGACGCGTACGGAATCGAGCAGGAGCTGAAGCGGGCCTCGCAGCGCAAGGTCTGGCTGAAGAGCGGCGGCTACATCATCATCGATCAGGCCGAGGCGCTCACCGCCATCGACGTCAACTCGGGGCGCTACGTCGGCAAGAAGAGCCTCGAGGAGACCATCACCAAGATCAACGTCGAGGCGGCCAAGGAGATCGTCTACCAGCTCCGGCTGCGCAACATCGGCGGCATCATCATCATCGACTTCATCGACATGGACAAACCCCAGAACCGGGACAAGGTCTTCAAGTCCCTGCAGGAGGCGCTGGGGCGCGACAAGGCCAAGACCAACGTCCTCAAGATCTCCGAGCTGGGGCTCGTGGAGATGACGCGCAAGCGTGTGCGCGAGTCGATCACCCGCATGACCACCGAGCCCTGCGGCTACTGCGACGGGAAGGGGCACATCCGCTCCCGCGTCACCGTGGCCTACGAGATCTTCCGGGAGATCCGGCGCGACTCGCCGAGCTTCCCGGAGCCGGTGCTGGTGGTGAACTGCCACCCCGAGGTGGCCCGCATCATCCAGGGCGCCGAGCGGGACGAGCTGCGCTACCTCATGGACCGCTTCAACAAGACCATCCAGGTGAAGCCGCAGACCGGCTACCACCAGGAGCAGTTCGACATCTACGGCCGCCAGGAGCGCGGGGAGGGTGGCGAGCCCGTCGGCGGCGAGGGACGCGGAGGCGGAGAGGGTCGCGGCGGGGGTGAGGGTCGCGGAGGCGGTGAAGGTCGCGGCGGCGGCGAGGGACGCGGCGGCGGTCGGGGCGAGGGTGGCCGCGGACGGCGCGATCGCGGCGGCAGGGGTGGCGGCGGAGGTGGAGGCGAGGGTCGCGGCGGTGGCGGAAGCGCCCCGCGTGAAGAGGCAGCCCCGGCCAAGTCCGGGGACCCGGCCTAGGTCTCCATGGCGACCGACGGAGCGCGGCGCGAGGCCGACACCCGGGCGCCGTGGCCAACGGCGTTGCGGGCCGGTCTGGCCGCGTTCCGGGGTGAGGACCTTCAGCTCCGGGCCATGGCCCTCACCTACGTCTCGATCTTCTCGCTCGTGCCGGCGGTGATGGTCGTGGTGTCGATGGTCCGGTCGTTCCCGGACCTCGACCGCGTCCGCCTGCAGATCCAGGACTTCGTGACCACGAACCTCGCGGTGGGCGCCCGGGACAAGGTCCAGGCCTACCTCGACGAGTACGTCTTCGGGGCCTCGGCCATGACGCCGGGGCTGCTCGGCTTCGCGCTCCTCCTCGCCTCCGCGGTCGTGCTCCTGGCCCAGGTCGAGCACGCGGTCAACGTGATCTGGTCGGTCCGCCACGCGCGGCCGCGCCTGCAGCGATGGCTCACCTACTGGGCGGCGCTGACCGTGGGGCCGCTCGTCATCGCCGGGTCGATCGCCATCGCGCTCGACGCCAACGACCAGCTGGGCGCTCCGAGGGTCGTCGGGCAGGTGGCCGGGGTGGCGCTGACCTACGTCTTCTTCGTGGTCTCGTACCTGATCCTGCCCGCCACGCGCGTCCGCTTCTGGCCCGCGCTGGGTGGTGGCGTCCTCGCCGGTACGGCGTTCGAGCTCGCCAAGGGGGGCTACACCTGGGCCGTGACCCACCTCTTCCGCTTCCAGGCCGTCTACGGCTCCATCGCGGCGGTCCTCGTCTTCCTGCTCTGGGTGTACCTGTCCTGGACGATCTTCCTCCTCGGCGCGCGGTTCGCCTTCGTGCTTCAGCACCACCGCGCCCTGGTCGAGCAGGAGGAGCAGGGCAATGCCATGGGGCGGGAACTGCTCGCGGTACGCGCGCTCCTCGAGGTGGCGCTCTCCTGGCGGGACGGCGCGCCGCCGCCCGACGCCGGCGAGGTGGCCGACCGGATCGACGCGGCCGCGGAACCGGTGCGCGACGTGCTCTCGCTGCTCGAGGAGGCGGGCTTCCTCTCCGAGTCGGACGAGGGACGCCTCGTGCCGGCGCGTCCGCTCGACCGGGTGACGCTCGCCGACGTCCGTCGCGTCATCGCCGGGCCGCCACCGCGCGCGCCCGAGGGTGGGAGCAACGAGATGCTGTCGGCGCTCCTCGAGGAGGGGGAGGGGGCGGCCGTCGAGAGGCTGTCGCGAACCTCCATCGAGGACCTGTGCAGCGCGGTCCGGAACGCCCCAGCCTCGCCCCCGTCGGGGGGCGTCGCCGAATCGGGCGGGGCGTCCCCACGCATCCCTGTATAAAGCTTGCCGAATTTCCAGGCCTCGGCTAGGCTTCGCAGCGGTTTCGCCCGGGTAACCCCCCGTAATGCGGAGCAACTCCATGCTGAAGTCGGACCTCATCAACATCCTCGTCGTGAAGCGCGGCGTGACCCAGAAGCAGGCCGAGCTCACCATCGAGACGATCTTCGAGTCGATGAAGGACGCCCTGTGCAAGGGCGAGAACATCGAAATCCGGGGACTTGGCGCGTTCCACGTCAAGCACTACGAGGGTTACCAGGGGCGCAATCCCAAGACCGGCGAGGTGATCCCGGTCCGTCCCAAGCGCGGGATTCTCTTCAGGACCGGCAAGGAGTTGCGCGATCGGGTGAACCACCCGGACGACGAGCCGGGCGCCGTTCCATCGGCCGCGGCGGCGACGGAGTCCTCCCCCGGGAGTGGCGGAGCGCAATAGCTCGGATTCACTCGCAGAAGGCCGCTCGTCCCACCGGTCGCACCTCGAGGTCGGGCGGCAACTCATCGTAGGCCAGCACCGCAAGCCCTGGAAATCGCTGCGCGACGAGTTCGCGAAGCGGCCTGCGGACGTCTCCCGGAGCGAGCAGGGCCCGCGCACGCGGCGCCGCCGCGAGCGCAGATTCCACGGATGCGAGCAGCGCCCGGACGCCGTCCGGTCCGGGCGACCGCGCGCCGCCGTGGATCGCGTCGCGGAAGGTGAGCTCTGCGGCAGGGTCGAGGAGCAGCGCCTCGAGCGCGCGCCCCCGCAGCAGCGGCTGTGCGATGTGGCGGCAGAGCGACCTCCGACAGGCGTCGCAGAGGGCCGGCGCCGCCGCCCCGGAAGGCGCCGCGAGCAGGGCCTCCAGGATGGGGCGCAAGGGGCGGATCGAGACCTCCTCCTCGAGGAGCCGTCGCAGCACCTCGGCTATCACCACGGGTGAAACATGCCGCGCCACCTCGCGGACCAGCGCCGGGGAGGAGGGCTCGAGCCCGTCGAGCAGGGCCTGCACCTCCTGGACGCCGAGGAGCAGGTGGGCCGCCCTGCGGAGCGCCGCGTGGGCCTCGGCGAGCGCCCGGTCGCCCGGGTCGAGCACCGGGCCGAGCGCCCCGGCGCGAACCGCGCTCTCCGACGCGACGACCGACGCCTCGGCCCCGGTGAGCGGGTGGCGCGCCTGCGCCGCCGGGATCCCGGCCAGTCGAAGCTCGTCCGCCGGCGCCAGGCAGAGCGACCAGCCGGCCGCCACCTGCCCCTTGGCGGCCGGGGCTCCGTCCACGAGGAGGCGCCAGGCTCCCGGGCCGGAGCGGCCCGCCCGGACGGTGATCCGGCCCGCCGGAACGCCCATGGAGGTCCAGAGGTCGCGCCGCAGCGCCGCCGCGGCCTCCCCGAGCCAGGCCGAGGTGACCTCCCGGCCGGCCAGGAGGTCGGGGGCGATCTCGACCGCGACCGCGTCGGCCGGCGCCAGGTCGCGCGTGCGGCTCCCCTCGACCGCCGGTGCGGCCCCGGCCTCGGGGCCGCGGCGCATGGCCCGGATCCCGGTCCACGAGAGCGCCGCGCCGAGGACCAGGAACGGGGCCGCCGGAAACCCCGGCGCGAGCCCCAGGGCGGTGAGGAGTGCGCCGGCGGCGACGAGCGCGCGCGGTTCCGCCAGGAGCTCGCTCGCGACGCGGGAGGAGACGCTCCGCTCGTCGCCGGCCACCCGGGTGACCGCGATCCCAGCGGCGATGGCGAGGAGGAGGGAGGGGACCTGCGAGGCCAGGCCGTCCCCGACGGCGAGAAGCAGGTAGCGGCGCGCCGCGGCGCCGGCCGTCATGCCCTTCACGAGGCCGGCCACGAGCCCCCCCACCGCGTTCACGAGCGCAATGGCGATGCCCGCCACCGCGTCCCCCTTCACGAACTTGAGCGCGCCGTCCATCGCGCCGTGAAGCTGGCTCTCCCGCTCCAGCTCCCGGCGTCGCCGGCCGGCCTCGGCGCCGTCGATGGCCCCGGCGCGCAGCTCGGCGTCGATGGCCATCTGCTTGCCGGGCAGGGCGTCGAGGGTGAAGCGCGCCGCCACCTCGGCCACCCGTTCCGCCCCCCTGGAGACCACGAGGAGCTGGACCAGCGCCAGGATGGCGTAGACCACCGCCCCGGCCACCCAGCTGCCCTGCATCACCACGCGGCCCAGGGCCTCGATGACCCGGCCGGCCTCGCCCCGGGACAGGACGAGCCGCGTGGAGGCCACCGCCACCGAGAGCCGCAGGAGCGTGGTGAGCAGGAGGATCGCCGGGAAGGCGGAGAGGCGCATGGCGTCGGGGGCGAGCAGCGTGGCGAGGAGCACGACGGCCGAGATCCCCAGGCTCGCCGCGACGAGGGCGTCGACCACCGACGGGCCCACCGGCACGAAGAGCAGCCCCACCAGCGCCACCACGGCGAGCCCCGGCGCGAGTTCGGCCGCCGAGGTGAGCCGGGCCCACCCCCGCCCGGCGTCGCCGGCGCTCACGTCCGATCTCCGGACTGGAGCCCGTGGACGTGGGCCAGGACCGCCGCCGTGGCCTCGTAGAGCTCCTCCGGGATGGCCTCCCCGACGTCGGCCAGCCGGAAGAGGGCCCGCGCAAGGGCCCGGTCCTGGACCACCGGGATGCCCATCCGCCGGGCCTCGCGGCGCAGCGCCACCGCCCGGGCGCCCGAGCCCTTTCCGAGGACCACCGGTGGGTCGTCCCCACCGCGGCGGTGCGCCAGCGCGACGGCGAGCCGCGTGGGGTTCACCACCAGGCAAGTGGGCCGTCCCGGCGCGCCGGCCAGGGAGGCGTGGAGGCGCCGGCGCTCGGAGCGGTGGCGTGGGTCCCCCTCGTCCTCGCGCTGGTCGCGCTCCAGCTCCGGCCGGGTCATGCGCAGGCCCCGGAGGTGGCGGCGCCGCCGCAGGAGGAGGTCGGCGAGGCCGGCAGCGGCGAGGAGCGCCAGGATCGGGGGGAGCGTGGAGCCGACGGCCCAGGCGGCCTCGGCCCATGCCGCCCCGGGACGCATCCGCGGCACCTGCGACAGGAGCGGGACCCGGTCGGCGAGGAGCCGCACCCCAAGCGCGACGGCAGACCCGGCGACGAGGAAGGCGAAGGCCGCCTGTCCCGGGCCAGCGGAGGAGAGGAGGCGCCGCATCCCCGCGCCCGGATCGACGCGGTCCCAGCGCGGGCGAAGCGCGTCCGGCGCGAGGAGGCCGCCGGTCTGGACCACGCCGGCGATCATGGCCCCCGCGCAGGCCGCCAGGGCCGGTGGCGCGCAGAGGCGCGCCACCCGCAGGAGTGCGGCCAGCGCGAGCTCCGGCGGGACGGCCTCCGTCCCCGAGACGGCCGCCGAGAGCGCCGCCCGGAGCGCCGCCGCCTCGTCCGGGACCAGGGAAGGAGAGAGCACCGCGAGGGCGACGAGGCCCAGCGTGGTCGCGCCGAGCCCCACCAGCGCCCGGCTCACCGGGACCTCGCCTCGCCGGCGGGCCTCCCGGAGCCGGCGGGGAGAGGGAGGAAGGGATCGGCCGCTCAAGGCGCTCCCCTCGCCATCCGCTCCACCATGCCCCCGGCGAGCGCGGCCAGCTCCACCAGACGCCCCCCGATGGCGGCCGCGGGAAGGGCCACGGCGGCGAGGCCGAGCGCGGCGCGGACCGGCGGCGCCGCGTCGAGCAGCGACGAGCGGGGCGCGAGGCGGGAGGAGGCGGAGAGCGCCAGGTCGGCGCAGAGCAGCGCCGCCGCCGCGGGCGCCCCCAGGCAGAGGGCGGCCGAGAGCAGGTCGGCGGCGGCCGAGGCCGCGGCCTCGAGGCGCAGGAGGCCGGGCAGCGCACCTCCCACCGGCACGGTGCGGAAGGTGTCGAGCAGCGCCGCCACCAGCAGGCGATCGGCCCCGGCCCAGGCCCCGAGCGCGACCGTCCACTGCGCGAGAAGGTCGCCCACCGCGGTCTCCCGCTGCCGGATCAGGGGCACGTGGAGTTCACCCAGGGTCGCGCCGCGGAGCGTGTCGACGAGCCGGCCGGCGCCCCGGGCCGCCTCGACCGGGAGGCTCGCCGCGAAGGCCAGCGCCGCGCCGAGCGCGAGCTCCGATGCCGCCACCGCGAGGAACGGCGCCCCGGGAGGGCTCCCGGCGCCCGTCGCAGACCGCACCGCCGCCCCGAGCGCGAGGGCCAGCCCGGCCCGGGCCACGGGCGGCAGGAGCGGCCCTCCCAGGAACGGGGAGAGCGCCACCACGGGCAGGAGGCGCAAGGAGCACGCTCCCACGTCGAGCGCGACACCGGCCACGGCCGGCAGGAGCGCGAGCGCGGCCGGTCCGGCGTCGTCGATCACGGCGCCGCCCGGAGCGAGGCCTCGATGCAGGCCTGGCCGAACCTGACCACCCGCGCGGCGGTCCAGGGCGCGGCGAGCCCGACCACAGTGAGGACGGCCACGAGCCGCGGGACGGCGCCGAGCGCGTGGTCCTGGATCTGGGTGACGGCCTGCAGCGCCCCGGTGAGGAGGCCTGCCACGAGCGCGGCGGCCAGCGCCGGAGCCGACACGGCCAGCGCGACCAGCAACGCCTCCCTGCCCGCGACGAGGATGGTCGGGTCCACGCGGTCCTCAGGGGAGGTAGCCGGAGGCCAGGCCCCGGGTGACGATCCCGAAGCCGTCCACGGCCACGACGAGCAGGAGCTTGAAGGGTACGGCCACCGCCGACGGCGAGACCTGGGTGAGGCCGAGCGAGAGGAGCACGCTCGCCACGGCGAGGTCCACGACGAGGAAGGGGAGGAAGATCAGGAAGCCGACGGTGAAGGCGCGCCGCAGCTCCGAGACCACGAAGGCCGGGGCGAGCACGCCGAAGCCGTCGTCGTCCCCGTCGGCCCGGGGCGGGGGGGCCCCGCGGGCCCTGGCCGCGAGCAGGGCGAAGGCGCGACGGTCGCCCGGAGCGGCGAAGCGGGCCAGGAAGGCGCGCAGGGGCTCGGCGGCGCGCGCCCCGGCGGCGAGCGTCTCCTCCGGTCCGCGCGGTGCGGGGGGCTCCTGCCAGCGCGCCCAGGAGGCCGCGGCGACCGGCTGCATGACGAGCAGGGTGACGAGCAGTGCCAGCCCGGTGACGGCGGCGTTGGGCGGCACTTGCGGCACCCCCAGCGCCGAGCGCAGGACCGAGAGGACCACCACCACCTTGAGGAAGCAGGTGAGCGTGACGAGCGCCAGCGGGGCCAGCGCCATGGCGCCGAGGAGGACCAGGAGCTCGAGCGGCCGCTCGCCGGGGAGCACCTGGGCCAGGGCCGGGGCGATCACGGGGTGCGCTCCATCCGGACGCGGGCGACCAGGCGGACCCCGTCCCGCCCCCACCCGACGAGGAGGACCTCCCCCCGGGCGCGCACCAGCGCCACGCCCGCGTCCCGGGCGAGCAGCGCCCGGTCCTCGATCTCGAGGTCGCGCGGCGACGGGCGCCGGCCGAGGCGGCGTCGCGCCAGCACCGCGCCGGCGGCGAGGAGCGCCACGACGGCCGCTGCGGCCACCGCGGAGGCGGTCACGGCCCCACCAGGAGCGAGGTGATCCGCACGCCCACCGCGCCGTCCACCTCGACCAGCTCGCCGCGGGCCACGCCGCGATCGCCGATGCGCAGCGTGACCTGGCCGCTCCGGTCGAGCCCGAGGGGCAGGACCGCCCCGGGAGCGATCCGGGCCAGGTCCCGGAGCGGCACCGCCACCGAGGCCAGCTCCACCTCGAGCAGCACCGGCGCGCCGCCGGCCCCGCCGGGACCCGGCACGTGCACCTCATTCACCTCCAGTGAATCCCCGGCCACCCGCCCACGCGCGGCCAGGCCGCCCGGGAACCGGATCGCAGTGGACTCCCCGGGGGGGCCCTCGAGGAGGAGCACGTCCCCCTCGCGCAGGGCCTCGACCTCCCCGGGGTCGAGCTCCGTCCGGCCGCTCCGGACCGAGCCCCGGACCAGGACGTCCCGCAGGGGCAGGGGAACCCCGCCGTCCCGGGGAAGGGTGCGCAGCGCGGCCTCGGGGAGGAACAGGAAGGCGCGCCCCTTCGCTCCCGCCGCGGAAACGGTGAGCTCGATGCAGACGGGGCGCAGCGGCGCCCCCGCGCGCAGCGCCAGGCGCGGCGCCAGCGGCCCCTCGATCTCCGTCTCGGCGGCGAGTGCGTCGAGCGCGCCCAGGACGGCGAGCTCCACCACCGCGCGCTCCGCCGCCCCGAGCGACCCGGAAGTCCCGGAGCGCCCGGTCCCGCCCGCCACGCGCCCGGCCAGCCGGGCCGCGAAGCCGCGGTCCACGGCGAGGGAGGCGACCCCGGCCAGGGCCGTCAGCTCGATGGGGACGAGCGCGGCCCCTGCCGGCTCGGGGAGCCCGGGGAGGATGCGCCCGTGCAAGCTGGCCTCGCCGCCCAGCACGGAGGAGAGCCCGCGGGCGGCGGCGCGGGCGGCGCGCTCGCCCAGGTCGAGGAGCGAGGCGTCCAGCAGGGCGAGCGCCGGCGCGACGGGGGGGAGGTCGAAGGGGAGCACGTCTCCCGGCTCGAGCACGTGCCATGCCGGGGCCCCCTCGGCCCCGTCCCTCGCTCCGCACGTCCCGGGCCCGTCCGCTTCGCGCTCCGGCGGCCGAAGCGCGGACGCGAGCGCCGCCAGCCGGTCGGCGCGTGGTGCGGCGAGGAGCGCGCGGATCCTCTCCGGATCGACCCCGGGATGGCGTCCCAGGAGCGCCGCGGCCCGCGCAGGTGCGAGCGCGGCGGCGAGCACGACGAGCCCCCGGGCATCGGGGTTCACGGTCCGTCCGTCCTGCGCCGCCCCAGCACCAGGGCGAAGGCGCCCAGCACCGCCGCGAACGCGAGCATGGAGCCGGCCAGCCAGCCTCGCGAGACCCTCGGCTCCGCAGTCCGGGGAGCGGGGGAAGGCGCCGCCTCGCTCACCAGCACCGACACCGACGCAGGGTCGAGCCCCTCCGCCGCGCCGGCCACCATGCGGCGAAGCCCGTCGGACTGGGATTCCAGCCTTCCGCGCGCGTCGGGGCGGCACTTCACCAGGATCGATGCGCGCGGCGTCCGGCGCGCGTCCGGGCGGAGCGGGTCGGGAGGCGGCAGGGCCAGGTGGACGCGCGCCCCCAGGACGCCGTCGAGCGACTCGAGCGTCCGGGCCAGCTCGCCGGAGAGCGCGTGCAGGTACCGGGCCTGCTCCTCGAAGGGGGTGGGGACGAGACCGACGCTCCCGAAGAGCTCCGTGAAGCCCGGCGACCGCGGGCGCGGAAGGTCTCGCGCCGAGAGGACGCTGCGCGCCGCCGCCGCCTCGGACGGGCGCACCGCGACGGTGAAGGTCCCTTCCTCTCCCCCGTCCCGCTCCTTCCGTGCCGGGAGCCCGGCCTCGCCGAGTGCGACGAGGACCTGGTTCGCCTGTGGCTCGTCGAGCCGGTGCAGGAGCACCTCGTCGCCGCAGGCGGCCAGGACGGGGAGCAGCGCGAGCGGCAGGAAGGGGCGGGGCACGGTCACACCTGGGCGTTCAGCGCCTGGCGCATCCCCTGGACTCCGTGCTCGACGGCCCGGGCGGCGAACTCGACCGTCTGTGCGAAGCGGTGCGCGTCGGCCTGGAGGCAGAGCAGTTCCTGGGGGCTGAAGGTGCGCCCGCGGCGGGCCTCCGAAAGCATCCCGTCGAGCCGGGCCCGGACCCCCTCGATGTCGCGCAGCGCCCCCGGCAGCGCCGGCGCGGGGGACGCCTCCTGGGCGGCGCGGGACGGGCCGGGCGCGGGAGCGCCTGCCGCGGGGATCGACGGGCCGGGCTCGAACATGCGCCGGAGCACGGCCACGGGAGGCCGGACCGCGGCCGGCGGCGCGGTGAGGTCCACGACGCGGATGGGGGCGGGGGAGTTCACTGGACGTTCTGGATGGCGGCGCGTGCGGCGTCGTGACGGACCTTCATGATGTTGGACACCGCAGTGAACTCCCGGGTCTCCCGCTGCATCCTTTCCTGAAGCTCGAGGTAGCGGAGGTTGAAGCTCTGCCCCTCCGCCTGGAGCGCCCGCGCGGCCTCGAACCCGTCGGCTCCGCCCGCCGACGCCGAGGCGAGCGTGGTCGCCCCGGACAGCCCGGACGTTCCGGACGTTCCGGACGAGGCCGGGCGCGCCGCCCCGGCGGCGGCCTGTGCCACGCCGCGGACCGCGCCGGCGAGCACCATCCCGGCGGGGGCGAGGGGGGCGAGGATTCCCGCCGCGGCGGCCAGCCCCTCCGCGGCGCCGGCGGCGGCCGCGCGCAGCGTGGCTCCGAAGGAGGAAGGGGCGGTCTTGCGATCCGCGGTGGGTGCGACGATGACCGAGGTGATGGGTTCCATGTGGACGACCTCCGGTCCGGTCCGGAGAGCACGCGACGTGCCGCCCCGGACACCCGGTCCGGCTGGGGCTCGACGGCCGTCGTCCGCCCGTCCCGCGGACCGCGGTCCGCCCCGCGCACCGTGCTAGCCTTCCCGCGTGAGCCGGGAACACCTCCGCAAGCTGTCCGATGAGCTCATCGCGGTGCAGCGCCCCATCCGCATCCTGAAGGCCATCAACTGGGGTCCGCGCGTCCACGCGCAGTTCTTCAGGACCGGCTGCCGGGAGCTTCCCCGCCCCGAGTACGCCCCGCTCGGCTTCGACGTGAAGGAGAAGCTCCGGGAGCTCCGCGACCTCCGCCGCCAGATCCGCGGAAGGAACCCGGTGGAGGAGCTCCTGCGCGAGAAGTGCGACGAGTTCTCGCTCGTCGCCGGGATGCTCGACGCCCGCGGCACGCGCCGGTTCTACGAGCTCTCCCGCCAGATCTTCGGCGACCCGCGCGACCGCTTCCCCGACGTGAGCGCCGACAACCTGGCCATCGCGCGGCTCTGGGCCTCGCGCCCCCGCGCCCGCGACGAGGAGCAGTCGCTCTCGGCCCTGAAGGCGGCGCGGCTCGTCCACGCGATCTGCGACCCGCTGCTGGGCGGCCAGGTGAAGGTGGCGGTCCACTCCCGCCTCACCGCCAACGCCGCCGCTGGCGCGACCCGCATCACGCTCAAGAAGGGGGCGCGCTTCTCGCCGCGCCAGGTCCGCGCGCTGGCCCACCACGAGGGGCTCTGGCACGTGCTCACCTCGCTGAACGGCTTCCGCCAGCCGGTGTTGACCGTCCTCGGAGTCGGGCTGGCCCGCCACACCGAGTCGCAGGAGGGGGGCGGCATCGTCGCCGAGTACCTCACCGGAAACATCACCGACGAGCGCTACATCGAGCTGGGCGAGCGCACCATCGCCATCGACATGGCCGCGCGCGGCGCCGACTTCCTGGAGGTCTACCGCTACCTGCTGGCCCGCTTCACCCCGCCCCGATCGGCCCAGATGGCGGAGCGGGTCTTCCGGGGCGGCGTGGTGGAGGGGGGCGCCCCCTTCACCAAGGACGCCGCCTACCAGCGCGGCTACTGCCGGACCTTCAACTTCCTGCGGGCCGCGCTCGAGCAGCGCGACCTCGATCTGGTGCGGGCGTTCCTCTCCGGAAAGATGAGCGTGGACCACGCCGCGGTGGTGCGCGGGCTCACCGAGGAGGGGCTCGTGACCGGGCCGGTCTACCTGCCCGAGTGGTTCATCGACGTGGACCGGCTGAACGCCATCGCCACCCACTCGGTGACCATGAACCGCTTCAGCCTCCCCAAGGTGAGCCGCTACTACGAGCGGCGGCGCGCCGGCGAGGCCGCGCGGAACGCCCGGACGGCCCGGGGCTCCCGGCGGTCGAGCGTGGACTCCCCGGTGGACGAGGAGTTCCCGGTCCGCGACCCAACCGGCAGCGACGAGGGGGACGGCAACGAGTAGGGCCGGGGCGCCCGCATAGCGCCGACCGGTCGGCCAGATCCCTGCTGCGGCGCACGCTGCCTTGCTGCGCCGGGCAGCCTCCTCCGTCCGCTGCTCGACGTGCCTGACTGGCACGCCTCCGCTGCTCCGTCGTCGGGTGCCCGGCTCGCCGACGGCATCGTGTGCCTCGCGACGGGCTCGGGCCAACCGGGCGGCGCTTTCAGGAGATGGCCGCGCCGAAGAGCCGCCCGACACCCCAGGTGGCCGCTCCGGCGAGAGCGGCGAGCCCGACCATCCGCGCCCCCGACTTCCAGGCCGGCGTTCCCGCCAGGAACCCGACCAGCCCTCCCACGCCGGCCAGGACGACGCCGGCGGCGACCGACGCCACCACCATCGCCAGGGTTCCGTGGAGGAAGAAGAACGGGACGACCGGGATGAAGGCGCCCACCGCGAAGGTGGCGAAGCTCGATCCCGCTGCTCCCCAGGGCGACCCCAGGTCCTCCGGGTCGAGCCCCAGCTCCTCGCGCACCAGCGTGTCGAGGGCGTGCTCGGGGTTCTTGAGCAGCTCGGCGGCGGTCCGGGCCGCATGGTCGGGCGAGAGCCCCTTCTGCTGGAAGATGAGCGCCAGCTCCGCCGCCTCCTCCTGCGGCGCCTCCAGGAGCTCGCGCCGCTCCAGGTCCACCTGGCGGGCCAGGATGTCGCGCTGCGAGGCCACCGAGGTGAACTCCCCCACGGCCATGGAGAAGGCCCCGGCGAGCAGCCCGGCGAAGCCGGTGACCATGAGGCCGTGGGAGTCGGCGCCGGCGCCGGCCACGCCGAGCACGAGCGAGAGGTTGGAGAGGAGCCCGTCGTTCACGCCGAAGATGGCGGCCCGCAGCGACCCGCCCCGTCCCCCGCGGTGCCACTGCTCGCGCGTGGCGATGGCAGCGCGCGCCTCCATGGGACGGGCGCCACCGAGGCCGGTCAGGACTTGCTGGTGGGCGCGCTCCTCCTCGGCCATGGGCGTGGCGTCGGCGCCCCCCTGCTTCGCGTACTTGTCGGCGTCCCCGGCCTCGTTGGCGACGATGTAGGGGATGACGGCGTCGCTCCCCAGCCGCTTCGCGAGCCAGAGGAGGGTGCGGACCCGGGACGACGGGCGGTCGGGGGGGACGACGACGCCGGCCTTCTCGAGCTTGTGGCGCCAGATCTCGGCGTGGCGCCGCTCCCCGTGGCCCAGCTCGGCGAAGCTGGCCGCCCGGTCGACGTTCTTCTCCACGGCGGCGAGCCCCTCGTAGAGGGCCGCGCCGTCCCGCTCGTCCTGTAGATTCTGGAGCCAGACGTCGGTTCGGGGTGCCATGGCGGGGGAATGTAGCGCGCCCCGGCGGGTTTCGTGTAGAAACATAGGTCTTTCGAGCCTTTCCGTGCAGATCCTCCGCTCCGACGCCCCCGATTTCGAAGCCCGCTGGAAGCGGCTCTGTTCCCGTGGCTCGGACGAGGACGAGTCCGGCGTCCGGGAGTCCGCCGCGGCCATCGTCGCCGACGTGCGCGCCCGGGGCGACGAGGCGCTCCTCGAGTACACCCGCCGCTTCGACGGCTGGGGGCCGGAGACCGCGGCTGACCTGGTGGCCGGTCCCCGCGACCTCTCTGCGGCCTGGCGGTCCCTCCCCGTGGCCGGGCGCGCCGCACTGAAGACCGCCGCGTCCCGCATCGAGTCCTTCCACCGGCGGGAGACCGACGCGGTGGTCCCCGTCTACCGCGACCGGCTCGGTGCGCGGCTGGGCCAGGTGTCGCGTCCGCTCTCCCGGGTCGGGCTCTACGTTCCCGGCGGCACCGCCCGCTACCCGTCCAGCGTCCTCATGACCGCCATCCCGGCCCGGGTGGCCGGCGTCGCCGAGGTGCTGGCCGTCTCCCCCGCCGACCGGAAGACCGGCGACGTGGATGCCTGGACGCTGGCCGCCTGCCACGTCGCAGGCGTGTCGCGCCTCTTCCGGGTGGGCGGGGCCCAGGCGGTGGCGGCGCTGGCCCACGGGACCGCCACCGTCCCCGCGGTCGACAAGATCTGCGGCCCCGGGAACGCCTACGTGGCCGCCGCCAAGCGGCTCGTCTTCGGCACGGTGGACATCGACATGATCGCCGGGCCGTCCGAGGTGCTGGTGATGGTCGACGCCGGCGCGAGGCCCGCCGAGGCCGCCGCCGACCTGCTCGCGCAGGCCGAGCACGACGCGCGCGCCGTGGCGGTGCTGGTATCGACCAGCGAGCGGGTGGCGCGGGAGACCCAGGTCGAGGTGATGCGCCAGCTGGCCGGGCTCCCCCGCGAGGAGATCGCCCGCCGCTCCATCGTGGAGCGGGGCGCCATCGTCCTCTGCCGCGGGATATCACAAGCAGTGAAACTGGCCGACCAGTTCGCCCCCGAGCACCTGGTGCTGCTGGTGAAGGACGCGGCCCGCCTCGTGCCCCGCCTCTCCCGGGCCGGGGCGGTCTTCGTGGGCAGCCGCACCCCCGAGGCCATCGGCGACTACGTGGCCGGCCCCAGCCACGTGCTGCCCACCGCCGGGACGGCCCGCTTCGCCTCGCCGCTCTCGGTGGCCACCTTCCGCCGCCGCATGAGCGTGGTGGAGATGAGCGAGCGGTCGCTGGCGGCGCTGGCGCCGGTGGTCGAGGCGCTGGCCGCCGCCGAGGGGCTCGAGGCACACGCCCGGGCGGTGCGGGTCCGCCTTCCGGAACCGAAGGCGCGCCGCAGGGCGCGGAGAGGATGAACATGGCGGCTCGCAAGGCCCGCGGCGCGAAGGCTCCCTCCCGGCGGGGCGCGGTGGCCCGCAAGACCCGGGAGACCGACGTGGACGTGTCGCTCTCCCTCGAGGGCGGCCAGGTCCGGGCCGAGACCGGCATCCCCTTCTTCGACCACATGCTCGACCAGCTCGGGCGCCACGGGGGCATTTCTCTCTCGGTGAAGGCGGCGGGCGACCTGCACGTGGATGCCCACCACACCGTGGAGGACGTGGGCATCGCCATCGGCGAGGCGCTCCGGCAGGCCACCGCCGACAAGGCCGGGCTGGCCCGCTACGGCCACGCCGTGGTCCCGCTCGACGAGGCGCTGGTCGAGACGGTGGTGGACCTCTCCGGCCGCCCGCACCTGACCTGGAACGCCCGGCTGCCCTCGGGCAAGCGCTTCATCGGCGCCTACGACGTGGACCTCACCCAGGACTTCTTCCAGGCGCTGGTGAACCACGCCCGCATCACGCTCCACGTGAACGTGCGCCAGGGGCGCAACCTGCACCACGTGGTGGAGGCCATCTTCAAGTCCGCCGCCCGCGCCCTGCGCGCCGCCCTGCGCCGCGAGGGGGTCGGGGTCCCGTCCACGAAGGGCGTGCTGTGAGAAGAGAGGCCATCGCGCTCGTCGACTACGGCGCGGGCAACCTCCGGTCGGTGGAGAACGCGCTCCGCGAGGTGGGGGCGGACGTCCTCGTCACCCGCGATCCGGACGCGGTGCGCCGGGCCGGGAGCATCGTGGTTCCCGGGCAGGGGTCGATGCCGGCCTGCGCCGAGGCCATGCGGGCCTCCGGCGTGGCCGACGCGCTCGTGGATGCGCTCTCGCGGGGCGCGCGGATGCTGGGCATCTGCGTGGGGCTCCAGGTCCTCTTCGAGAAGGGGGAGGAGGCCGGCGGCGCGCGCGGCCTGGGAATCCTGCCCGGGACGGTGTCCCGCCTTCCACCAGGAGTGAAGCTCCCGAACATCGGCTGGTCCCCCGTCCGGGCCGTGGGCTCGCGCCACCCGCTCTTCGCCCCCCTCGACGGCCAGTACGTCTACTTCGCCCACTCCTTCGCGGCCCCGGCCGACGCCCCGGGGGTGGAGCTCCTCGCCGAGCACGGGCGCCCCTACTGCGCCGGGCTGGCGCGCGGCGAGCTCTTCGCCGTGCAGTTCCACCCGGAGAAGAGCCAGAAGGTCGGGCTGGCGTTCCTCGACCGGTTCGTGAGCCACTGACCCATGCTCGTCATCCCCGCCATCGACCTCATGGACGGCAAGGTGGTCCGCCTCTCCCGCGGCGACTTCGCCACCCGGACCATCTACTCCGACCGGCCCGCCGAGTTCGCCGAGGCCTTCCTCCGGGCCGGGGCCCGCCGCGTCCACGTGGTGGACCTCGACGGCGCCCGGGCCGGCCACCCGGTCAACACCGAGGTGGTGAAGGCCATCGTGGCCACCGGGGTCGAGGTGGAGCTGGGCGGAGGACTGCGCTCCGTCGAGGCGGTCGAGCAGGCCATCGCCATGGGCGTGAAGTACGTGGTGCTGGGCACCGCCGCGGTGGAGCGGCTCGACCTGGTCGCCGAGGCCTGCCGCCGCTTTCCCGGGCGGGTGGTGGCCGGGATCGACGCCCGCGACGGCGAGGTGAAGGTTGCCGGCTGGGCGCAGGGGACCGGGCTGCCCGCCGTGGACGTGGCCCGCCGCGTGGCCGGCGCCGGCGTGACGCTGGTGGAGTTCACCGACGTGGCCCGCGACGGCATGTTCACCGGCGTGGACGCTGCGGGGTCGGCGCGGCTCCAGGCCGAGGCCGGCGTGCCGGTGGTGGCGAGCGGCGGGGTGGCCTCCATCGCCGACGTGGCGGCCTGCAAGGCGGCCGGGCTCTTCGGGGTCATCGTGGGCAAGGCGCTCTACGAGAAGCGCATGGACCTCGCGGCGGCGCTGGCCGTGGCGGAAGGGTAGGGGCGGCCCGTGCCGGCCAAGCGCATCATCCCCTGCCTCGACGTGAAGGGCGGACGCGTGGTGAAGGGGGTCAACTTCCTCAACCTGCGCGACGCCGGCGATCCGGTCGAGGCCGCCTCCCGCTACGACGCCCAGGGGGCCGACGAGGTCACCTACCTCGACATCGCGGCCACGCTGGAGAACCGGGGCACGCTCCTCGATCTCGTCACCCGCACCGCGGCCCGCGTCTTCGCCCCGCTCACCGTGGGCGGCGGCGTGCGCAGCGAGGAGGACTTCGTGGCGCTGCTCCGCGCCGGGGCCGACAAGGTGAGCGTCAACTCGTCGGCGGTGGCCGATCCGGAGCTGGTGGACCGGCTCTCCGCCATCGCGGGAGCCCAGGCGCTGGTGGTTGCGGTGGACGTGAAGCGGCGCGCCGGCAAGCGACCCACGGAGTGGGAGGTCCACGTGGCCGGCGGTTCCAGGCCCACCGGCCGCGAGGGCATCGCCTGGGTGCGCGAGGTGGCGCGACGGGGCGCCGGCGAGATCCTGCTCACCAGCATGGACCGCGACGGAACGCGCGCCGGCTACGACCTGGAGCTGCTCGAGCGGGTCTGCTCCGCGGTGGAGGTCCCGGTCATCGCCTCCGGGGGGGTGGGAAGCCTCGCGCACCTCGCCGAGGGGCTCCGCTTCGCCGATGCGGCCCTGGCCGCCTCCATCTTCCACGACGGCCAGCACACGGTGGGGGAGGCCAAGGCCTTCCTGGCCGCGCGCGGAATCGAGGTGCGCCCGTGCCCGTGAAGGTCCCGCTCCAGGAGATCCGGCTCGACGAGCGCGGGCTCGTGCCGGTCATCGCGCAGGAACTCGACGGCACGGTGCTCATGCTGGCCTGGGCGAACCGCGAGGCCCTCGAGGCCACCGCCCGCACCGGCCGCGCCCACTACTGGTCGCGCAGCCGGAAGGAGCTCTGGCGCAAGGGGGACACGAGCGGCCACGTGCAGGAGGTGGTGGAGGTCCGCACCGACTGCGACGGCGACGCCGTGCTCTACCGGGTCCGCCAGACCGGGCCCGCCTGCCACGAGGGGAAGCGCAGCTGTTTCGACGATCCCGCGCCGTAGGGGCGCCCGGAGGAACCATGGCGAACGAGAAGTTCCTGGCCCAGCTCTGGGCCACCATCGAGTCCCGCAAGGCCGAGGCCGGCCCCGAGAAGAGCTACACCCGTGAGCTGCTCGCGAATCCCTCCAAGGCCCGCAAGAAGTTGGCCGAGGAGGCCTACGAGGTGAACGAGGCCCACCAGGCCCTGCTGGCCGGAAGGGACTCCAAGGACCACCTGGCCCACGAGGCGGCCGACCTCATCTACCACCTGTTCGTGGTGCTGGCCTCGGCCGACGTGACGCCGAGCGAGGTCTACGCGGTGCTGGAGAAGCGGCACCTGCAGAAGCCGCGACCGTGATCCTGCTGGCCCGGTGACCGCCGCTCAAAGTCCCTTGACACTCAGGGGTTTTCCCCATAAACGAGCGCATTCAGCCAAGTCCGAGCCGGGTGGGTCGCCGCCCGGCTCCACGTCTTTCAAGAGACCCCATTCGGTCGTATCGCGCGAGGAATGCATGACGGGAGTACGAGTCAAGGAGGGTGAGTCCTTCGAGAACGCCATGAAGCGTTTCAAGAAGGCTTGCGAGAAGGCCGGGATCCTCTCCGAGGTGCGCAAGCGCGAGCACTACGAGAAGCCCAGCGTGAAGCGCAAGAAGAAGGCTCTCGCCGCCAAGAAGCGCGCGATGAAGAAGAGCCGCAAGTCCTACTAGCGCCCGCACCCGGAACGGTGATCATGGCGCTCCGCGAGAAGCTCGACGAGGACCTGAAGTCCGCCATGCGGGCCAAGGACTCCCTGCGCATGAACACCGTGCGCGCGCTCAAGAGCGCCGTGAAGTACCGCGAGATCGAGCTCATGAACCCGCTCGACGACGCCGGGATCCTCGGGGTCATGGCCACCGAGATCAAGCGGCGCCGCGACTCCGTGGAGCAGTACCGGGCCGGCAACCGCCCAGACCTGGCCGACAAGGAAGAGGCCGAGATCAAGATCTTCATGGAGTTCCTGCCCCAGCAGCTCACCCCGGAGGAGGTCGAGGCCAAGGTGGCCGAGGTCATCGCCCGGGTCGGCGCGAAGGGGCCGAAGGACATGGGGACGGTCATGAAGGCGCTCCTTCCGGACGTGCAGGGGCGCGCCGACGGCAAGGTGGTGAGCGAGCTCGTCAAGCGACGCCTGGCGGGGCCTTAGGTCCCCCGGCGGAGCGCGACCTGCGCGGATGATCCCGGATTCCATCATCGAGGAGATCCGGAACCGGACGGACGTGGTGGCGGTGATCGGTCGCCACGTCGAGCTCCAGAGATCGGGACGGACGTGGAAGGGCTGCTGCCCGTTCCACGGGGAGAGGACGCCGAGCTTCCACGTCTACCCGGAGGACAAGCACTTCAAGTGCTACGGCTGCGGCGAGTACGGCGACGTCTTCAAGTTCCTGCAGAAGCTCGAGGGGAAGGAGTTCCCGGACGTGGTGAGGTCCTTGGCTGCCGAGGCCGGCATCGAGATCCCCGAGGAGACCGTCGAGGACACCGTCGAGGCCCGCCGCAAGCGCAAGGAGCGTGCGGAGGCCCTGGCGGCGTGCGACGCGGCCGCCCGCTACTGGCAGGCCCGCCTGTGGAGCCCCCACGGCGAGGCCGGCCGCGCCTATCTCGCCTCGCGCGGCATCTCCGAGGAGGAGTCGCGCCGCTTCCGCCTGGGCATCTCGGCCGACGGGTGGAACGACCTGCCGCCGCGGCTCGAGCCAAAGGAGATCTCGCTCACGTCCATCGACAACGCCGGACTTCGCGTCCAGAGCGACCGCGGCGGCTATGACCGCTTCCGCGGCCGGCTCATGTTCCCCATCGCCGCCATCGACGGGGTGGTCGTCGGCTTCGGCGCCCGCGCCATGGGCGAGGAGAAGGGGGCCAAGTACATCAACACCCCGGAGACCGTCCTCTACAAGAAGAGCCGCGTTCTCTACGGCCTCGACCTGGCCCGCGAGTCGATCCGCAAGACCCGCTCGGCGGTGCTCGTCGAGGGGTACTTCGACGTCATCGGGCTGCACCAGGCCGGCGTGAAGAACGCCGTCGCCGTCTGCGGCACCGCGCTCACGCCCGAGCACCTCGAGCTCCTCGAGCGCTGCGACTGCCGCGAGGTGGTGATCCTCTTCGACGGTGACCAGGCCGGGCAGGCCGCGCCCGCCAAGGCGGCGCAGGTGCTGCTGCCGTCGGCCGTCTCCGGGAAGGTGGCCGTGCTCCCCTCCGGGGCCGGCAAGGTGGACCCCGACGACTTCGCCCGGGCCCACGGCAAGGAGGGGGTGGACGCGCTGCTCGCCGCGGCCATGCCGCTCACCGACTTCCTCATCCTCCGGGCCGTGGAGCGACACTGCCCGGGCGGCGCGCCCGACGCCCCGGTGGAGGCCAAGCTGGCCGCGGTCCGCGAGCTGGCGCCGCTCGTCCGGCTCGCGCCCGAGGGGCTCTCCCGGACCACCTTCGAGGAGCGCATCGCCCGCCGGATCGAGCTCGACCTCCAGGCCCTCCGCGAGGAGATCCAGGGCCGTCCCCGCAGCCAGCCCCATGCTCCCGGCGCCGCGCCGCGCCCCCGCCCCGCCGCGCCCGGCCCGCGCGCCAGCGTGCTCCTGCCCGGTCCGGCCGTGGACGCGCTGGGCATCCTGGCCGGCCACCCCGGGCTCGGGGCCGTCGCCGCCGAGGAGGACCTGGCCCGCCTCTTCCCGGAGGGGCCCCTCGCCGAGCTGGTGCGCGCCCTCTGCCGCGATCCCATTCCCCTCGCCGAGCTGCTCGTCCGGCTCGGGCCGGCCGCCGACGCCCGCGCCGTGGAGCGTGTCCGGGCCCTGGCCGGTCCCGCCACGCCCCGCGCCGACCTGGCCGAGCGGGAGCTCCGCCGCGCCGTGGTCGAGGCCAAGCTGGAGGCCATCCGGCGGGAGCAGTCCCGCCTCCTGGCCCTGGTGGCCAGGGAGGGCTCCCCCCCCTCCGAAGACGTGACCCGCGACCAGCTCGTCCTGCAACGCCGCCGCCAGGACCTCGAGAAGCGGCGCGAGGAGCTGCGCCGGCCATGAAAAGAAACTGCGAGATGGGCGCACCCCACCGCGTTAGAGATCCCCACGCCCGGCCGGGAACCCACCGGAGGAGCCCCCCCAGATGACGAAGAAGCCGATCGCGAAGAAGCAGGCCCGGAAGGCATCCAGCCCGAAGCCCCGGGCCGTGAAGCCCGAGAAGAAGGCACCCGCCCCCCGGAAGGCTGCGCCACCGGCCAAGGCCAAGGCCAAGGCCCCGACCCCGGTGAAGCCGTCGGGGAAGGGCGCGGCCAAGGCGCCCCCTCCGAAGGCCCCGCCGTCGAAGACCGCCGGCAAGGCCCCGGCTCCCGCTCCCGTGAAGGGTCCGGCGCTGGTCAAGGGCAAGCCCGGGAAGAAGGGCGCGGGCCGCAAGCTCTCCCGCGAGGAGAAGGCCGCGCGGCTGCGCGGCATGACCGACGAGGAGCGTGAGGCGCTCGGCGAGGAGGAGGAAGCCGAGGAGGGCGAGGAGGAGGCCGAGACCGCCGAGGCCGACGACGACGACGACGCGGACGACCTCGACGTCACCGAGCGCACCGAGGTGAAGGCGCTCATGGAGCGCGGGCGGGAGAAGGGCTTCCTCACCTACGAGGAGGTGAACGACGCGCTCCCCAGCGACATCGTCTCCTCCGACCAGATCGACGACGTCATGTCGATGTTCGGCGAGCACGACATCGAGGTGGTGGACGACGCCAAGAAGATGAAGCTCCCCGACAAGCCGCCCGAGCCCGAGGCCAAGGCGGCCGCCGAGGAGGAGAAGGAGGAGGAGGAGGACGCCGGCTACGGCAAGTCCAACGACCCGGTGCGGATGTACCTCCGCAAGATGGGGTCGGTCTCGCTCCTCACCCGCGAGGGAGAGGTCGAGATCGCCAAGCGCATCGAGGAGGGGGAGAAGTCGGTCCTCACCTCCGTGCTGGCCTCGCAGCTCGCCATCCGGGAGATCCAGGAGCTGGGCGAGCGGCTCAAGAAGGGCAAGATCCGGGTCCGCGAGATCATCAAGGACGCCGGCGAGGAGCCCGCCCCCGTCGAGGGAGCCGAGGTCGAGGTCGAGGAGGAGGCCGAGGTCGAGGTCGAGGAGACCGAGGAGGCCGCCGCCGAGGGCGTCGAGGGAGAGCCGGTCGTCCCGTCCCTTCCCAGGGAGGAGGAGAAGAAGGTCGAGCAGGTCCTGAAGCACATCGAGCGCATCGCCAGGCTCGAGCGGGACGTGGCGCGCAACAAGGAGCTGCTCGAGAAGAAGCTCTCCGACGCCAAGCGGCGCGAGGTCCGCGAGGAGATCAAGGCCCTCGAGGGGCAGATGGTCGAGAGCCTCGAGGACATCGGGCTCAACAAGAAGACCATCGACCGGATCGTGCAGCGCCTGAAGGGGCTCATCAAGCGGGTCGAGGAGTCGGAGCGGGAGTTCTTCGACATGGAGCGGCACCACCGGATGCCGCTGCGCGACATCAAGCGGCTCATCTCCGAGGCCCGCGCCGACGACGCGGCCCGCCGCAAGGCGGCCCGCAAGCTGGGGCTCACCCCCGAGGGCATCGAGGAGCTCGACCGGGTCATCCGCGCGGCGCGCCGCAAGATCCAGCGCGTCGAGGAGGAGGCCATGCTCCCGGTGGACGACCTGCGCCGCACCTACCGGGCGCTGGCCGAGGGGGAGCACGCCGCCGAGCGGGCCAAGACCGAGCTGGTCGAGGCCAACCTGCGGCTGGTCGTGTCCATCGCCAAGAAGTACACCAACCGTGGACTGCAGTTCCTCGACCTGATCCAGGAGGGGAACATCGGCCTCATGAAGGCCGTGGACAAGTTCGAGTACAAGCGCGGCTACAAGTTCTCGACCTACGCCACCTGGTGGATCCGGCAGGCCATCACCCGCGCCATCGCCGACCAGGCCCGCACCATCCGCATCCCGGTGCACATGATCGAGACCATCAACAAGCTCATCCGGACCTCGCGCTACCTGGTGCAGGAGCTGGGCCGCGAGCCCACTCCGGAGGAGATCGCCGAGAAGATGGAGCTGCCGCTCGACAAGGTCCGCAAGGTCCTCAAGATCGCCAAGGAGCCCATCTCGCTGGAGACCCCCATCGGCGAGGAGGAGGACAGCCACCTCGGCGACTTCATCGAGGACAAGGCCATCGTCTCCCCGTCCGACGCGGTCATCAACATGAACCTGGCCGAGCAGACGCGGAAGGTCCTGGCCACGCTGACGCCGCGCGAGGAGAAGGTCCTGCGCATGCGCTTCGGCATCGGCGAGAAGTCCGACCACACCCTCGAGGAGGTGGGGCAGGACTTCGAGGTGACGCGCGAGCGCATCCGGCAGATCGAGGCCAAGGCGCTGCGCAAGCTGCGCCACCCGAGCCGGTCGAAGCGGCTGAAGAGCTTCGTGGAGAACTAGGTGAACGCCCCCGGGACCGCGGCCGTGCTAAGGAAGGGCCTGACGGTCCGGGGGCCCATAGCTCAATGGCAGAGCGGCCGGCTCATAACCGGTTCGATCCAGGTTCGAGTCCTGGTGGGCCCAACCACCCAAGGAGACGTCCTTGTCGCTGCGTGAGAAGCTGAAGGCGCTGGAAGAGCTGCAGCTGGTCGACATCGCCATGACCGAGGTCCGGGCCGAGGCCGAGGCGGTGCCCCGGCGGCGGGCCGAGATCGACGCCGGCGTGGCCGTGGCCCGCAAGGCCTGGCAGGCCGAGCAGGACCGGCTGGCCAGCATCGAGCGCGAGAAGCGCAGCCAGGAGCAGACCATCGCCGCCGAGCGCGACAAGGTGAAGAAGTGGGAGGGGCGCCTCGCCGAGATCCGCACCCCCCGCGAGTACGCCGCCCTCTCCCGCGAGATCGACATCGCCCGGAAGACCAACGAGTCGGTGGGAGAGCAGACCAAGGTCCTCACCGCCCAGGCCGAGGAGCTGGCCCTCTCCATCGAGGCGCTCCAGGAGAAGCTCGACGAGAAGGAGTCGGGCGCCCAGGAGGAGCTGGAGGGGCTCATGAAGCGCGAGGCCGAGTTCGTGGAGCGCACCGCCTCGCTCGACGCCCGTCGGGCCGAGCTGGCCACCCGCGTCGAGCCGGCGCTGCTGCAGCGCTACGAGAACATCCGCAAGCGCCGCGGCGGCATCGCCGTCACGCAGGTGACCGGGGGGACCTGCCGCGGCTGCAACCGGCAGATCCCGCCCCAGATGGCCATCATCCTGGTCCGGGCCAACACCATCGAGAACTGCCCGAACTGCAACCGCATCATCTACGTCCCGGAGGCGGTGAGCCCGGCCTCGCCGCCGGCCCCCTGAGCCGCGCCGTGGCGAAGCCCGTCCTGGCGGAGCTCCTCCGCTTCATCGCCGCCAACGAGGACCTGCCGCGCTGCCTGGCCCGCTACAAGGGCTACGACCGCGACGTCCTCGGCAAGCTCATCAACGCCGCCGCCGACCGGATCGAGCAGGCCGAGGAGGCCGCCGCCGGGGCCACCGCCGCGGCGGTGAAGGGGGGCCTGAAGGTCCGCAAGGTGACCGAGGTCGAGCGGGCCGCGCGGGAGTCGGCCGAGGAGCTCGACGCGGCCATGAACGAGTCGAAGGTGGTGCGCGACCGCAAGAAGAAGGAGCGCGCCGTGGCCGTCGCCGCCGAGCGCGAGGCCGAGCGCGTCGTCGAGGCCCGTCCGGTGCGCACCCGTCTATTCACCGATGGTGCGGCCCGGGGCAATCCCGGACCGGCCGGCGCCGGCGCCGTGATCATCAGCCCCGAGGGGCACGTCGTCGCCAAGATGGGCAAGTACCTGGGCGAGACCACCAACAACGTGGCCGAGTACACCGGGCTCATCCTGGGGCTGAAGCGGGCCAAGGCCATGGGGCTGCGCGAGCTCGACGTGCTGGCCGACAGCGAGCTCATGGTGCGGCAGCTGAACGGCGAGTACCAGGTGAAGGCCGACCACCTCAAGCCGCTGCACGACGAGGCCGCCGCGCTCATCAAGGGCTTCGAGCAGATCGAGATCCGGCACATCCCGCGCGAGGAGAACACCGCCGCGGACGAGATGTCGAACCGGGCCATCGATCTGCGGTTGTAGTCCAATAGCGGGTCCACGGCACGGTCCCCCCGGCCGGATGGTCCGCGGCGCGGACCATGATTCGCCAATCAGCCAGGAATTTCGGGCCGCACGCGCGGGCCTGGCTTGTGCAGTGTTCGTGTCCTGATATGGAAACGGACATGGCCACGATCGTGCTGAAGGGGATTTCCGCGGAGTTGCACAGGCGGCTGGAACAGCGCGCCCGTGCGAGCGGGCGCAGCGTGAGCGGCGAGGTGATCGCCTGTCTCGAGTCGGTCGTCGGGCTGCCGGAACAGAGCACCGCCCAGGAGGAGAAGCTGCTGGCAGGGATCCGGAAGCTTCGCGAGGAGATCGCGGCGACGACCGGCCTTTCGGTCACGAACGAGCAGATCGACGCGGCCAAGCGGAAGGGACGCCCGTGATCGTGGTGGACACGAACGTCCTGGCGCGCCTGGTTCTCCCGGGCGTGGGCACTGCCCTCGCCGAAGCCGTTCATCGCCGCGACCCGGACTGGGTCGCGCCACCACTTCTCTACTCCGAGATCCGAAACGTCCTCGTGACGATGATCCGGCATGGTGAGCTCAGGAAGGAGCAGGCCCTCGCAGCGGCAACGGAGGCCGTGATCGTCATGAAGGGGGACCAGGTGCCGGCCGCCACGCCCGACGTCCTGGAGCTGGCGATGCGATCCGGCTGCACCGCCTACGACTGCGAGTTCGTCGCGGTCGCGAAGGACCTCGAGGCAACGCCTCGTCACGAGCGACCGGCAGGTTCTCGCGGCCTTCCCGGAGGTCGCGGTCTCCCCCGAGGCCTTCGTCGCGCATTGAACGGGGATGGCCCCGTTTGCCGCCCCCGTCCCTGCGTGTTACATCCCCCTCGCCGGAGCCGTCCGGACGAACGCGTCGGAACTCGTGTCCGCCGAGGAAAGTCCGGGCACCACAGGGCAGGGTGCCGGTCAACGACCGGCCGGGGTGACCCGCGGGAAAGTGCCACAGAGAACAGACCGCCGAACGGCGCCGCGAGGCGTGCGTGGCAAGGGTGAAACGGTGCGGTAAGAGCGCACCGCGTCCTGGGTAACCAGGGCGGCAAGGCAAACCCCACCCGGTGCAAGAGCAAATAGGGAGGCGTCTCCGTCGCAAGACGGGGTGTCGGGCGGCTCGCCCCAGCCTCCGGGTACGGCTCGCTAGAGACGCGCGGCAACGCACGTCCGAGAGGAATGTTCGTCACCGCCGGTTTTCCGGCGGGACAGGACCCGGCTTACAGGGCGGCTCCGGCATTTGTTTAGCAAAATCAAGATTTTACGCGTCGTCGTTTTCGCATCTGACTGAACTTCTGACGTATCTCGGTGACCGTGGCCCCTCCCGGGCTGAGGTCGACGGGCAGCGCGCCGCGCGCCTTCTCGCCGAAAAGGTCCGGCCGAAGATGGGCGTAAACCTCGGTTTGTACGATGGAATAGTGCCCGAGGATCTTCGACAGGACCTCGATGGTGTTGCCCTGGAGCCCCCAGTGGCTCGCGAAGGTGTGCCGGGTGCACCAGTACCAGACCTTCTCCGGCTTCTCGCCCTTGGCGGGACCTGCCCCCATCCTTAGGCCAGTGACGATGTCCGATCTTGCGCTCGCTCGAATTCCATTGGAGTGAGGCCGCCGAGCGACCTGTGCGGTCTCCGTTCGCTGTAGTCCTCGAGCCACTCGCTGGGTCACCTGCTCATCTTCCACGTCGGAGCGGTGCCATTGGTTCTCGCCGGCGCGTGGAAGGGGTTGCACCGGCGATGATCAGCGCCATGGGGTGGAACTGAGGGTCCCTTCGCGACAAAGAAGGCGGAGCGCCATGACCGAAACCGCCGACAGCAGACTGGACCGGAATCGCGATCGTCCCCCGCGCGGCATGAGGGTCGCGGAGATCTGGAGGTATCCAGTCAAGACCATGGCGGGCGAGATGCTGGAGCGGGTCACCATCGGCACGCTCGGCGTAGAAGGGGATCGTGTCGTTCACGTGGAGGACGCACAGGGGAGGGTGATCACGTCCCGCAGCCACCCGCGCTTCCTGGCGCACAAGGGCACGCTGGGCATCGACGGCGAGCCCCTGGTGGATGGCCGGCCGTGGCGAGGTCCCGAGGTCGCGACGGACGTCATCGACATCGCCGGGGGCGGGGCCCGCCTCGTTCGCTTCGATGGAGCCGAGCGCTTCGATGTACTGCCGTTGCTCGTGGCGACGGATGGCGCCATCGCCGCATTCGGCCATGACCGCCGACGCCTGCGCCCGAACATCGTGATCGGGGGCGTCGATGGCCTGACCGAGCGCGGATGGCCAGGTGGAACCCTTGGCATTCGCGGCGTCCGCATCGGCGTCCAGAACCTGCGCCAGCGGTGCATCATGACCTCGTTCGATCCAGACACGCAGGTCCAGGACAAGGGGGTCACCCGCAGCATCTACCGCCGCTTCGGAGGCACTCTCGCGCTCGACTGCTTCGTGATCGAGGGCGGCGAGATCGCGGTGGGAGATCCCGTGCGATGGACGCCGTGACGTAGCGGCCGTTCGGTCCTGGCTCGGGGACGGGCTACTTCGTGCCGAGGGTCTTGAGCAGCTCCAGGCCCTTGGCGTTCAGCTCCTTCGCCTTCGCAACGGCTCCGCTCCAGTCACCGGACTTGAACTGCTCGGTGGCGGCGGTCCACCCGGCCTCGAGCGACGTGAGGTCGGCGTGCGCCTTGGCGAGCGCCGCCTTGTCCAGGCCAGCCGGAGGCTTCTTCGCCCCTGAGAGCTGGTGCTTCGCGGCCTCAATCGTCTTGCTGATGCTGTCGCCGGCCCCCTTCCAGGCCTTCGTCAGCTCGGCCTTCGCCGCTTCCGCCTTCGCGAGCGCCTCCTTGGCCTTCGTCGGGATGTCCTTCGTGAAGGTGAGCGCGCCCTGGTAGTCCTTGTTCGCCATGGAGGCTTGCGCGACGGCGTAGCTCGATTCCAGCTTCTTGACCTCGTCCGGGACGTACTTCGCGGCGTCGCCCTTCAGGGAGTCCATGGCCGCGCTCGCGGCTGCCATCGCCGCCTCGGCGGGAGCCTTGGCCGCGTCGGTACAGGCCGCCACGATTGCAAGGGGGACCACCAGGGCCATCGTCTTCCAGGAATTCATCGCGGGTTCTCCTTCGAGGAATCTACGGGTTCGCAGCTGGGGTACGCCCACTTCAGTCACTAGCACGGAACATAGGTAAGTGCACATGCAACTAAAGTATCGGGACGGAGTGCCGCATACCCTTCGAGGGGGGGGGCGCGACTGTGCGTCGCCCGTTGAAGCCGGGCCGTGTTCCAGATATGAGTGCAGGTGCAAGCGATGGCGGTCGGTCCACCTCGGTGTGATGCTCCACGGAGCGCGATGCGGGGGAGCACCAGGCGCGTCGCCTGATCTGGAGGAGCCGCCGGCAGGCCCAAATGGGCCTCGCTCGGAGGTGAACAACGATCGCCGATGTCTCGTCAGAGGAGCAGCAGTGCCCCAATCGACCGAAAGGACTCACCCATGAAGCGCATCCTCGCAGTTGCCCTCATCCTTGCCTTTGCCGCCGTCGCCCAGGCCGACGGGGCCGCTACCTTCGCCGCCAAGTGCAAGGTGTGTCACGGCGCCGACGGTGCTGGAGGCGCGATGTTCAAGGGCTCGATCAAGGGGCACAAGGAAGCCGAAGTCCTGAAGATCATCAACGAAGGCAAGGGCAAGATGAAGCCGATCAAGATCGACGACGCCCCTGCCGTCGCCAAGTACGTCTCCGGGATGAAGTAGGCGGACATCCCCGGCCAGGGCCCGGGACACGCCGACTGTTAGTGGTGGGGCTCGCGCCACTTGCAGACCCGTGGTCCCGTGCCGGCGAATTGCCTCTGGGCGACGGTGCCGGTCGCCCCGGACCCAGCTACGTCCGTGCGCGCCGGGACGACGATGACGGTTCCTGCCGGTAACTCTTTCGAAAGCCCCGGCTTCTCCGCGCTGCCCGTCCCTTCGTGAAGCGATCCCGACAGCACGGTCCAGACAACTTCCCCGGGGGGTGGAGCAGGGGGCAGCGCTGTGAGCGCATCGGCCGGTAGCCGGAACCTCTCCACGTAGGGGCACCCCGGCATGCCGGGGTCTCCCGAGAGCACCGCTCGCTCAGCGCTTCCGGACGGCTTCCAGGCGATGTGGTCCGGCGTGAAGACCACTGGGTCCTCGACGGGAGGGCAATCCCTCGGTGATCGAATGGCAGAGACCTGGACCACGACCTCGTCCTCGGCCCACTCGAAGGTGATGGTGTTCGCCGGTACGACCCAGAAGCTGCCGGCGGGCAGGGACCGCATCCCGCCCTCGTCCCACCTCTTCCCAATCCCGAGGTGAATCGTGCCGGAAAGGAGCAGGTAGGTCCGGTCGGCAGGAGCCGAGTGGAGCGGAAGGCGAACGTCCTTGTGAAGGCGAACCAGTGTGACCGAGGGACAGTCGGGATCGACCACATCACCAAGTACCGGGACTCGATCGGCCAGGCCGAACTGCTCCCAGGCCCTGTCCGTAGGCCTGATGGTGACGCTCGGCGAGGCTGCCATGCCCATGACCGGCAGAAGAACTGCGACGACCAGCAGAATTCTCGGCATCATTTGGTCCGATCCCCAGGGTCGGAGGGAGTTCCGGCCCTCGCCATGTGTCCAGCAAGCCCGCTTTCGAGCGCTGGATCGATCTCCAAGAAGGTGATCCCCATCCGGCCCATCAGGCTCATCCGGAAGTCGCCCGGCTTCATCCAGGCGACCCGCCCGGTGAACTTCCGGTCACGCCCTTCGAAGAAGATCACTCCCTTCGACCTGGGTGCCGACCGGAAGGACGCGCATCATCTCGGTGCAGAAGCCGCCGCGGCCGCAGTTGACGGCAAAGGCGCTCCCACCATTCATCACGACCCGCAGCCGCATCCGGTAGCGTGGGGCTCGCTTGGCGGAGCGGCTGCGGTCGAGCATCGCGAAGACCCGTGGGGTCGAAGGTCCCGGCTCTCAGAAGGCCTGAACGTCGTCGCGACGGTTCTTCTGCCAGCACGCTTCCGTCTGCTCGAAGCAGGACGGACGTTGCCTCCCGTAGCTGACCGTCTTGATGGACCTGGCCGGAATCCCCAGGTGCCGAAGGTACTTCTTGGCGGCTTCCGCCCGGCGCTGTCCGAGGTGAAGGTTGTACTCGTCGGTGCCGCGCTCGTCACAGTTCCCCTCGACCTGGATGGAGGAGAAATTCATGCGTCGGATGCAGTCGGCGTTCCGGGCGAGGATCTCCTGGGACTCCTGCGTGAGGGTCGCTCGGTCAAGCGCGAAGTGGATGGGCAGGAGCTTGCCGCCACCGGCCGGGCAGGCGGCCGGGGCCACGGTCACGCACTTGCCAGCCTGGCAGGCCTTGCCTGCCCCGCAGGTCGCGTCGCTCGTGCACTCCGGCGGTGGAGGTGGGAGGGTCACGCACGTCCCGGCCTGGCAGGCCTTGCCGGCCGCGCAGTCGCTGTTCCGCTCACACTCCGGGCGAGGAACGCACTTGGTGGAGCGGCAGACGAACCCGCTCTTGCAGTCGGTGTCCTGGCCGCACTCCTGGCACTTGCCCTCGACGCAGGTCTTGCCGTAGCCGGGCTGTGCGGAGCAGTCCTCGCTGGTCTTGCATTCGCCGTTCTTGGGCTTGGCCGGGCAGCCAGCCAGAAATGCGACGGTCAGGATCGAAACCACCACTCCAATCAGTCGGCGCATGCTCTCTCCTCGGTAGGCTGGTGGATACGCTTCACTGCCTTGCAACCTGGCCGGCCCAGGCGGGCTTCCCGGCGGCATCCCGGATGACGAGGGTGTCTCCACCGCGTGCCACGGACTGCGCGATGAGCCCCGA
Source organism: uncultured delta proteobacterium (assembly GCA_963828255.1). Lineage (GTDB taxonomy): Bacteria > Myxococcota > Myxococcia > Myxococcales > Anaeromyxobacteraceae > CAIOAK01. The sequence goes on from CAWHDZ010000017.1 coordinate 207,479, forward strand.
CCCACCGTCGTAAGTGAACCTGGAACCCCGGACAGTCACCTCGTCGCCCTTGGCGAACTTGACCTTCTGGCGATCCACCCAGGTATCCGGTCCGAGGTGGACCGATACCTGGTCCTCACCGGCCTTCACGATGAGACGAACGCCCTTCGTGCCCTTGCCGTGTTCGACTCGCTGCTCGCCGAGGACGGTCCCGTTGACGGTGACCACCTTCGCCGGGTCGAACTTCACCTTGGCCGGCTTCTTCGAAGCGGGCGACTCGGCCTGGGCGAGCACGGACTGGGGGATGAGCGTTGCGACGAGGAGCAGGATCGAAAGAGCCTTCATCTGGCGGACCTCCTGGAAGGGTCAATCGGCGCGCCGCCCGCGCCACGGCCGTTGCTATGGAATCTTCAAATCCACCCTGCGATTGGTTTGCCGGCAGTCCTCGGTGGATTCCGCGCAAGCGCGGCGGGTGTCGCCGTAGCTGATGGTGGAGAGGAGGGCACGGTGAACGCCCAGGCTCAGGAGGTACTTCTTCACCGCCTCCGCGCGCCGTAGGCCCAGCTTCACGTTGTATTCGGGGGTCTTCCCGTCGTCGGAGTTGCCCTCGACGACCGCTCTCTTCGGTCCAGCCGCCAGGCAGGATGCGTTCTCTGCCAGCGTCGCGCGCGACTTCTCCGTGAGGGTCGCCGAACCGGGGGGGAAGAAGACGCTGCCAAGTTCGCGGCAGGGGTCCGGCGGCGGCGCCGCGACCTGACAGGTGCCCGCGTCGCATACCTGCCCGGAGTCGCACACGCGATCCCCGGAGCCTGGGCCGCACTGGGGCGCCGGGGCAGCCCACACGCACTTCCCGAGCTCGCAGGTTCGGCCCTTCCCGCAGTCGAAGGGAACCTCGCACTCCGGGCGCGGCACGCACTGGAAGCCCCTGCACCAGAACCCGGTCGTGCAATCCTTGTCCAGGCCGCACTCCCGGCACTCGCCGTAGAAGCAGACCTTGCCGAAACCGGGCTGCTTCGCACAGTCGTCGTTCGTGTCGCACTTGCCGTTGTACCACTTGGGGTGGCAGCCACTCAGCGCCAGGATGACCAGGGCGGGGACGATCATCCGGATGGAGCGACGCACGGCTTCTCCCTGGACGAAACGGCGATGGTTGAATCGGAGGCCATGTCGTTGCAGGTGCAACAACAAGAGTCTAAGCGGAAGAGCGTCGTCGCGCAAGGCGCACGCGAGTGCGCTACGGTTCAGCGCCCGGAACGGTCAGGGATGCCGTGAGTCGCCGGATGAACTTCCGCGCCAGCCGGACCTCGCTCGGCGTCGCCCCGGCGAGAGCCTCCCGCACGGCGCCCTCGACGGTTCCACGATGCTGTCCGTTGAGCAGCTTGCCGCGAGCGGTCAGCACCAGGCGCTGCTTGCGCCCGTCCACCTGGTCCAGTTCCCGTCGAACCAGCTTCCGCCGCTCCAGCCCGGCGGCGAGCCTGCTCACCGTCCCAGGGTTGAGGCTCAGCCTGCGAGCAGCCTCACCCGGTCCGCACCCGGGCGACTGACCCACGACGCGGAGGAGGAGCCTCTGGGGACCCGTGATTCCGAGATCGCGGTGCATCCGCTTGGACCGGGTCTCGAGCGCGTGGGCCAATGCCCAGAGAACCTGCATGACGTCCAGGACGTCGGGTGACGCATCCAGCCGCTTCATTC
>CAWHDZ010000018.1:0-136637 GCA_963828255.1 uncultured delta proteobacterium
GGCCCCCTCGATGCGCTGGACGCAGTAGGTGCACTTCTCCATGACGCCGCGGGAACGCACGGTGACGTCGGGGTTGAAGAGCAGCGTCTGGACGTCGGGGACCTCCGGGCGCCAGTTGAGGAAGTTGAAGCGTCGCACCTTGTACGGGCAGTTGTTGGAGCAGTACCGGGTCCCGACGCACCGGTTGTAGGCCATCTCGTTCAACCCCTCCTCGGAGTGGACGGTGGCGTTCACCGGGCAGACGTACTCGCAGGGCGCGGTCTCGCAGTGCTGGCACATCACCGGCTGGGTGATGGTCTCGGGGTTCGCGACCGGGCCGGAGAAGTAACGGTCGGTGCGGATCCAGTGCATGATCCGCCCCTTGGCCACCTGCTCCTTGCCGACGGTGGCGATGTTGTTCTCCTCCTGGCAGGCGATGACGCAGGCGTTGCAGCCGGTGCAGCGCGACAGGTCCACCGACATGCCCCAGGAGTACTCCTGCTTCGAGTAGTCCACCGGGACCTGGGCGGTGGCGGGCAGGCCGTGCAGGTGGTCGAGCTCGGCGCGCCCCGCGGGGGTGGCCCACTCCTTCGTGCTGAAGTCGAGCGCCAGCGGGCGCCCCTCCATGGAGAAGTGCCCCTGGGCGACGGCGAACTTGTGCTTGCCCTTGCCGGCGGTGACGGTCAGTCCGGGCGCGAACCAGGCGCCGGCCTCGCGGAGCCGGTAGGCGTCCACGCCCACGCCCTTCGAGACCGCCGACCCGTCGGTGCGGCCGTAGCCGATGGAGAGCGTCACCGCGTCGTCGGCGTGTCCCGGCATGACCATGACCGGCGCCTGGACGCTGCGGCTGCCCAGCGCCAGCGTGACCACCTGCCCGCCCTCGACGCCGAGCCGCTTCGCGGTGGCGTCGGAGAGGTAGGCGGCGTTGTCCCAGCTCACCTTGGTGATGGGGTCGGGGAGCTCCTGGAGCCAGGCGTTCCCGGCGAACCGGCCGTCGAAGAGGCCGTAGGAGGGCGCCAGCGCGAGCTCGATCCCCTCCCCCTTCGCGCCGGGCATGCGCCCCAGGGCCGAGGCCACGGCGGCGAGATCCACGGGCGCGGACTCGGCAGGCTCGGCGGTCCCGGGGATGACACCCTCGCGGAGCCAGCCTTCCCAGCGCGCCTCGAACGCCGCCGGGTCGAGGGCGTTGCGGGCGGCCCAGTGGGCCTTCACGTGGCGCAGGGCGCCGCGGTCGCCGGCGTCGAGGAAGGCGGCCAGCAGGTCGATGGCGGTCGTGCTCTCGTAGAGCGGCGCGATGAGCGGCTGCACCAGCGAGGCCACGCCGTCGCGGGAGCGGGCGTCGCCCCAGCTCTCGAAGGGGTGGCTCGAGGCGAGCCTCCAGCTGCAGCGGCGCGAGGTCTCGTCCTCGCGAAGGGAGAGGTAGAGGGCGTTGGGGACCCTGGCGAGCAGTGCGCCCAGGTCGAGACCGGCCGGGGCGGCGTGGACCGGGTTCCAGGCGGTGATCACCAGGGTGTCGAGCTTGCCCCCATCGATCTCGCGGGCCAGCGCCGGAAGCGCGGCCGACGAGGGGGCCGCGTCCCCGAGGACCGGGCGCCCGTGACGGACTGTCACGCCCACGTTGCCCAGCGCGGCGTTCATGGCGTGGACCAGCGCGTGGACGGCCGGTGGCTGGCGCAGGCCGGCCAGCACGACCGAGCGGCCGCGGTGGGCGGCGAGGTCGGCCGCCACGGCCCGGGCGGCGCGGGTGAGCTCGGGGGAGAGCACCGGCGCGCCCGGAACCACGCCGAGCTGGACGGCCACGGCGCGGGCGAAGGACGCCACCTCGCCGCCCTTCATCCGGAAGCGATGGTCGGCGTTCGCGCCGGTGAGCGACATGGCGGGCTCGGCGACGTAGAGGCGGCTCATCTCCGCCCCGGGCTCCCGGTGGCGAGCGAACTCGCGGGTCAGGCGCAGCGACTCACCCTGCCCGGAGAGGAAGTCGGCGTCGAGGGAGAGGATGGCGCGGGCCGGATCGAGGCTCACGCGCACCTCGAGGGGGCGCCCGAAGGCGATGCGGGCCCCCTCGGTGGCGTTCTCCTCGGTGACCGGCGCCCAGACGTGGATGCGGGCCCTGGGGAATCGGGCCGCGAGCCTGCGGCGCAGCTCGGCCTGGGTGGGCGAGGCGTCGGGAGCGAGCAGGAAGGCGAGGTGCGCGCCGCCGTCGGCCTCGTGCTCCCTGGCCAGCTTCTGGATCTCGGCGAGGAGCCCCCGCCAGGAGAGCGCGTTCCCGGCCCGCCAGTACCCCTTGGCGCGCTCCGGGTCGTAGAGGTCGAGGAGCGTTCCCTGGTCCCAGGTGGACGCGGCGCCCTGGCTGGTGGGGTGGGCCGGGTTCCCCTCCACCTTCACCGGCCGTCCGTCGGCGCTGCCCACGAGGACCCCGGTGGCGTACCCGTCGAGGGAGAGCGCGGTGGCGTAGTGGAACCGCTTGCCGGGGCGGTTCTCGACCGGCTCGAGGACGTAGGGGACGATCTTCTCGCGCGGCGGCTGGCAGGCGGCCAGGCCGGACAGCGCGGCGGACGCCCCCAGGATCTGCATGAAGGAGCGGCGCGACAGCTCCGGCGGGACCTCGGCCGCGCCGGCGGCGAACTCCCCGCGCCCGGCGGCGGCCCGGGCCTCGAGCTCCTCGACGCTCTGCCAGAGCGAGCGGTGCCCGGGGGGGCGGGGCCCGGCGTGGTCCTGGATGACCGGCAGTGATTTCATCGGTGGCATGTCGTGCAGCTCACGCGGGAGTTGACGTCGTAGGACTTCATGAGATCGATGGCGAGGAGCCGGGCCGCGGCCGGGTCGGCGGGAGGCTGCCAGGTCATGCTGGTGATCTGGTCCTGCGGGCGGAGGTTGGGCGCCGGGTTGCGGTGGCACTCCAGGCACCAGCTCATCTGCAGCGAGGCCACCTTGGTGATGGCCGCCATCTGGTCCACGCGCCCGTGGCAGGTGGCGCAGCCGATCCCCTTGCTCACGTGGATCGAGTGGTTGAAGTAGGTGAAGTCGGGCAGCTGGTGGACCCGGTTCCACTCGATGGGGGCGCCGGTGAAGTAGCTGCGGCGCACCGGCTCGAGCTTGGGGCTCTTGTTCCAGATCTGGGAGTGGCAGTTGAGGCACATCTCGGTGGAGGGCACGCCGGCCGAGGCGCCCCGCTCCACGTTGAAGTGGCAGTACCGGCAGTCGATGAGGTCGTCCACGACGTGGTGCCGGTGGTCGAAGAGCACCGGCTGGGCGATCTCCTCCTGCAGCCCCTGGGCGTAGGGCGTCCGGAAGTAGCCCCACAGTCCGAGGAGGCCTCCGCCGAGGACGGTGGCCACTGCGACGAGCGAGAAACGGGCGATGAAGTTCGCGGAAGGCTTGAAGAGTGCGCTCATTCCTGCACGGGCCTCCCTGGAGCGTGAGCGGTCATCTCGTCGTCGGTTCGGCGGGGGTGGGACAGTATGTCGAGTGGTCCGGTCTACTATCGAACGGCACCCTTTTTGATATGGGTCAAAACACTTTGAAACACCCTTTTGGGTGTGGCGAGCGTCCCAGATGGGTCTGGGTCGGAATAAACCCCTATAGATCCTTGGGAATCATGGGGAAAGGAGGTCTTCGCTTGTCGGGTCGGCCACCCTGCTCTAATGATTCCACCCTCGTGACGGAGCGCGACACCCAGACCGACGAGCAGCTCGTGGACGGGGCCCGCGGCGGCGATCGGGCCTCGCTGGAGCGCCTGCTCGAGCGGCACGAGCGACGGGTCTACCGCTTCGGCCTGAAGATGTGCCGCGACCCCGAGGCTGCCAAGGACGTCCTCCAGGAGACCCTCATCGCCGCCGCACGGACGGTGAAGGACTTCCGGGGCGCCTCCTCCCCGTCCACCTGGCTCTACGCCATCGCCCGGAGCTTCTGCATCAAGCAGCGGCGCCGCTCCAAGTTCGCTCCCGAGCACGAGGAGTCGCTCGACGCCGACGGGACGGGACGCGAGGTGCGCGAGATCGCCGACCCGGGGCGCGCTCCCGACGAGGCCCTCTCGGGCAAGCAGGTGGAGGGGGCGCTGGAGCGGGCCATCGCGTCGCTCGAGCCGATGTACCGGGAGGTCCTGCTCCTCCGCGACGTGGAGGGGCTCTCGGCGGCGGAGGTGGCCGAGGCGGTGGGGGCCAGCGTGGAGGCGGTGAAGAGCCGCCTGCACCGGGCGCGCCTCGTGGTGCGGGAGCAGGTGGCGCCGTTCCTCTCCACCGAGCCGGCGTCCCCGATCTCGGAGGCCTGCCCGGAGGTGGTCACCCTCTTCTCGCGCCACCTGGAGGGGGAGATCTCGGCCCCGGTCTGCGAGGAGATGGAGCGCCACCTGGCCGGCTGCGCGCGCTGCACGGAGCGCTGTGCGACGCTGCAGCAGACGCTCGCCTCCTGCGCGCGGACGCCGCTGCCCGAGGTCCCCGCGCCGGTGCAGGGCGAGGTGCGGCGCGCGCTGCGGCAGTTCCTGCAGCGGGCCACCTGAGCGGCGCTCGCCCCCGGGCGGCGGGGCACCGTACACTCCGGACGTGGCCATCTTCCGCCTCCCCCGCGAGCCGATCTTCCCCGACCCGGAGCTGGCCGAGCCGGACGGGCTGCTCGCCGTGGGCGGCGACCTTTCGCCGGAGCGGCTGCTTCGCGCCTACGCCGAGGGGATCTTCCCCTGGTACGCGGACGATACCCCCGTCCTCTGGTGGTCCCCCGAACCCAGGATGATCCTTCTGCCGGAGGAGCTGCACGTCCCGCGGTCGCTCTCGCGGACGCTGCGATCCGGGCGCTACCGGATCCGCTCCGACACCGCCTTCGGCGAGGTGATCCGGCGCTGCGCGGAGAAGGACCGGCCGGGCCAGGCCGGCACCTGGATCACCGGGGAGATGGTGGAGGCCTACGAGCGGCTCCACGCGCTCGGGCACGCCCACTCGTTCGAGGCCTGGGACGACGAGGGGCTCGCCGGAGGCTTCTACGGCGTGTCGCTCGGCGCCGCCTTCTTCGGCGAGTCCATGTACGCCGACCGCCCCGACGCGTCGAAGGCGGCCTTCGCCACCGCCGTCGCCTGGATGCACGCGCGCGGGTTCGAGATCGTCGACTGCCAGGTGGACACGGAGCACCTGAGGCGATTCGGGGCGCGGGAGATCCCGAGGGCCGAGTTCCTGGCGAGGGTGCGGAACGCGCTGGCGACGGCGGGGACGAGGGGGCCGTGGCGCATCGAGGACGGGTGATGCTGTCCGGCGGATCGCCTTCGTTCCGTCAGGCCGGCTGCCGACGGACGCTGGGACGTCGCTCTCCGCTCCGCTGTCCTCGCGGGGAGTGTTCACTTTGAGTACATGGCGCCGGGTCACACCGGGCCAGAGCGTCGCCTGACCCCGGCGCCCGCTGCGGAGGCTTCGCTTTGATCGACGCCCGCGCCGTCTGAGACGGCCCAGGCCGAAGGCGACGCGAACAGCGCGCCTCGTGGTGGACTGCGGGTGGCGTCGCCTCGGGCGCAGCGGGCGCGATGCGGTCCGCTCTCCCCGGCCCCCGCCTTCGTCCCCGGCGTGGTCCCCACGAGAAGGAGACCCGCGACGCGCCGCCCGCGCGTGGCCACCCGCAGGTTGCCTCGAAGCAAGCTCGCCCGGGTCGCCTTCGGCCCGGGATGTCCCAGCCGGCGCGGGCGTCCCTCCTAGCGGCGCCTCCGCACCGGGCGCCGGGAACTGGCGATGCTCTGGCCCGGCGTGACCCGGCGCCACGAGAGCCGCGAACACCACCGCCGGGAGGACAAGCGCCGCGGAGAGGGGCGTCCCGGCGCCCGGCGGCAGACGTGATGACGGAACGAAGGCGATCCTACTGGCCGAGCGTCCTCTCCAGGAACGCCACGGTGGTCACGATGAGGTAGTCGCGGTTCTCCTTCTTCTGGAATCCGTGCCCCTCGTCGAGCGCCAGCAGGTACCAGGCCTCCTTGCCCTTCCCCTGAACGGCGGCCACGATCTGCTCGGCCTCGCTCTGCGGCACCCGCGGGTCGTTCTTCCCCTGGATGACGTAGAGCGCGGCGGTGATGTCCCCGACCTTGTTGAGCGGGGAGATCCGCTCCTGCACCGCGCGGACGGCGGGGTCGCGCTCGTCGCCGTACTCGGCCCGGCGCAGGTCCCTTCGGTACGGCGCGGTGGACTCGAGGAAGGTGGGGATGCTGGAGATGCCCACCACGTCCACGGCCGAGCGGATACGGGACGGGAAGAAGGCGGCGGTGGCGAGCACCATGTACCCTCCGTACGACCCGCCGAACACCCCGACGCGGGAGGCGTCCAGGTCGGAGCGGGTGGCGATCCAGTCGAGCGTGGCCCCGATGTCGCCGAGCGCCTCCTCCCGCTTCACCCCGTCGTCCATGGCCAGGAAGGCCTTTCCGTACCCGTCGGAACCCCGGACGTTGGGGATGAGGACGGCCACGCCCCCCTGCACGAGCAGCTGCGCGATGGGCTGGAACGTGGGGCGCTCCTGCGCCTCCGGCCCGCCGTGCCAGGAGACGACGACGGGATGCTTCCCCTTCCCCGGCGGGACGTAGAGCCACGCGGGGATGGAGGTCCCGTCCTTCGCCGGGAAGCGCACCAGCGTGGGCTCGGCGAGCGTGGACGGGTCGATCCCGCCCATCTCCGACCACGTCCAGCGCAAGAGCCCCTTCTTGCCCGGGGTGGCCTGCCAGACGTCGCCGGGGGAGCGCGGCGTGGTGAGCCCGAGGAAGAGCGTCCCGGGCTTCGAGGCCGGGAACTTGAGGCCGCCGGCCACTCCGGCGGGCAGCTCGCCGGAGGTGAGCTTCCCGCTGCGCGGCTCGAGGAAGTAGAGCCGGCTGGCCCCGTCCGCATTCACCGTAAGTGCAATCCGGGACCCGTCCCGCGCCACCGCGATCCCCTCGACGTTCCAGCGCAGCGTCCGGGTGAGCGGCCGGAGCGTGCCAGCCGGGTCGGAGAGGTCGATCCGGCAGAGCTCGCTGAAGTCGCCCTCCCGATCGGTGACCAGGTAGACCGACCTTCCGTCGGCGGAGAAGCGGGCCGCTCCCACCGAGCCCTTTCCCGTGGTGGGCGTCAGCGCGCGCCGGCTCCCGCTGGCCACGTCCACGAGGAACAGGTCGGAGTCGGAGATGGAGCGGTACCGGCGGACCAGGAGCTGCGCGCCGTCGCGGGAGAAGTCGAGCGGCTGCCACGTCCCCTCGGCCTCGAAGACGCGCCGGGCCTCGCCGGGGCGTGCCGTGTCGGCGACGTAGACGTCGGTGTCCTTTCCGTTCCTGCCGGTGCCGTCGTAGGCCAGGCGGCGACCGTCGGGGGAGAGGACGAGCGCGTCGTGCCGGCTCTTGCCGTCGGTGAGCAGGTCGGTCCGGCCGGTCCTGCGGTCGAGCCGGTAGACCTGCCAGTTCTCCGAGCCGCCCACGTCCCGCCGGAAGTAGACCACCATCGGGTCGCCGGGCTGGAAGGCGCCGGAGGTCACCGGCTCCTTGCCGAACGTGATCTGGGTCCGCGCCCCCATGGCCCCATCCACCACGTGCAGCTGCATGGTCTGGCCGAAGCGGGTGGTGATCAAGATGGAGCCGCCGCTCGACGAGACGTCGAGCAGCCGGGCCGAGCGGGCTTCGAGCAGCTGCTCGGCCCGCTGCCAGAGCCGCTCCGGGACCGGGGCGACGCCGGTCTGCAGGAGGTTGGGGCGGCCCGGGACGGCGGCCATGCCGGGGATCCCGGTGGGCGGCGCGGTCGGGGTGGGAGCCGGCGACTGCGCGGCGAGGAGTGCGATGGCGAGGGAGAGGATCTTCATGGCGTGGGGAGCCTCGTGGCTGGCTGGGTCATGGCTTCGGAGATCTGCCACAGGCGGAGCGCGGTGTCTCCGTCTCGCGCCGCCCGGGAGGGAGCTTTCTCCCTGCAGGATGAGAAGTACCGGCCGCTGACGCCCTGGGTCGACGGCGACGTGGCGACGTGGATGGTGGTCCTCGCGCCCCTCTCCGGCGAGGCCAGGAACGGCGCGCCCACGGCGACGAGCTTGCCGAAGAAGCCGGGGTGGTCCCGCCCGAACCCGCTGGCGACGGCGCCGGGGTGGAGGGCGTTCGTGGTGATCTGGCTCTTGCCGAGGCGGCGGGCCAGCTCCCGCGTGAAGAGGACGTTGGCCAGCTTCGACTGGGAGTAGGCCTTCCACATCCCGTAGCGTCGCTCCCCCTGCAGGTCGTCGAAGTCGATCGACCCGCTCTCGTGCGCCATCGAGGAGACGTTCACGACCCGCGCCCCGGGCGCCTCCCGGAGGAGCGGCAGGAGCTCGAGGGTGAGCTGGAAGTAGGCCAGGTGGTTCAGCGCCAGCGTCATCTCCACCCCGTCGGCCGAGAGCCTCCGCTCGGAAAAGATGGCGCCGGCGTTGTTGACGAGCAGGTCGAGCCGCCCGGTCCGGTCGTGGACGTCTCTGGCCAGGCGGCGGACCTCCTCGCTGGAGGAGAGGTCGGCGACCAGGACCTCGGCGGAGGCGCCCGTGGCGTCCCTGATCTCCCGGGCGGCGGCCGCGCCCCTGCCCGGGTCGCGGGCGACGATCAGGGTTCGCGCCCCCATCCGGGTGAATTCCCTGGCGGTCACCCGCCCGATCCCGTTCGTCGCGCCGGTGACGAGCGCCACCCGGCCGTCCATCGACCACTCCATTCCACCTCCACCGGCCCGCCTGGGCACGGCACCGTCCGTCCTGGGCGTTAAGATAACCGGATGCCAGAGCGGGGCCGCCCGGGAGGCGACACAGACACCGTCACCCGGACCCGGTCGGAGCCGAAGACGCGTCCGCCCCCCCTGTACAAGGTGCTGTTGCACAACGACGACTACACGACCATGGAATTCGTCGTGCACGTGCTCGAGGAAGTCTTTGGTCACCCCTCCCCGGTGGCCATGACGATCATGCTCGCCATCCACCATCGCGGCGTGGGCGTGGCCGGGGTCTTCCCCTACGAGATCGCCGAGACCAAGGCGACAAAGGTGATGGAACTGGCGCGCGAGGCCGAGTATCCCCTTCTCTGTACGGTCGAACCCGAGTAGCAGGAGCGTCGATGGTCACGGTAACCAAGGAACTGCAGGCAACCCTCCAGAGCGCCGTGTCCGACGCCCGTCGGAGGCGGCACGAGTACGTCACCCTGGAGCACCTGCTCCACGCCATGGCCCGCGACAAGATCGCCTCCGAGATCCTGGCCGCCTGCGGCGCCGACATCGCCGAGCTGGAGAAGGAGCTCGAGGATTACCTCGACCGGACGCTCGAGGCCCGGACCGGGAGCGGGGAGCCGGAGCAGACCGCCGCCTTCCAGCGCGTGCTGCAGCGCGCCGCCTGGCACGTGCAGGGGGCCGGGCGCACCGAGCTGAACGCCGGGGACGTGCTGGTGGCCATCACCCGGGAGCGCGGCTCCCACGCCGTCTTCCTCCTGGACAAGCAGGGCGTTCGACGGCTCGACATCCTGTCCTACATCTCCCACGGGGTGAGCAAGGGCAAGGAGGGGCCCGAGGAGGAGGAGTCCCAGCCCGAGCAGCAGGAGGAGGCCGCTCCACGCACCGTGAAGGACCCCTTCCACGCCTTCTGCACCAACCTGGTCGAGAAGGCCGCCCGGGGCGAGATCGACCCGCTCATCGGCCGCCGCCCCGAGCTGGAGCGCACCGTGCAGGTCCTCTGCCGGCGCCGCAAGAACAACCCGGTCTACGTCGGCGATCCCGGCGTCGGCAAGACCGCCATCGCCGAGGGGCTGGCGCTCGCCATCCACGAGAAGAACGTCCCCGAGGTGCTCGCCAAGGCCACCGTCTGGTCGCTCGACATGGGTGCCCTGCTCGCCGGCACCAAGTTCCGCGGCGAGTTCGAGCAGCGGCTCAAGGGGGTCATCGCCGGGGTGAAGAAGATCCCGCACGCCATCCTCTTCATCGACGAGATCCACACCATCGTCGGGGCCGGGGCCACCACCGGAAGCTCGATGGACGCATCCAACCTGCTCAAGCCCGCCCTGGCCTCGGGCGACCTCCGGTGCATCGGCTCGACCACCTTCGAGGACTACAAGCAGACCTTCGAGAAGGACCATGCGCTGGCGCGCCGCTTCCAGAAGATCGAGGTCCACGAGCCCTCCCTCGAGGAGACGGTCAAGATCCTCCGGGGCCTGAAGCAGGCCTACGAGACCCACCACGGGGTCGTCTACTCCAACAAGGCGCTGCGGGCCGCCGCCGAGCTCTCGGCCAAGCACATCAACGACCGGCGCCTCCCCGACAAGGCCATCGACGTGGTCGACGAGGCCGGCGCGGCCGACCGCATGCGCCCGGAGGAGAAGCGGCGCCACCGCGTGCTGGCCCGCGACGTCGAGCGGGTGGTGGCGCGCATGGCCAAGATCCCCGAGCGGACCGTGTCGGCCGACGACCAGGCCGCCCTGGCCGCGCTCGAGCCCGAGCTGAAGAAGGTCATCTACGGCCAGGACAAGGCCATCGACGCCATCGCCTCGGCCATCAAGCTCTCCCGCTCCGGCCTGGGAGCCCCCGAGAAGCCCATCGGCGCCTTCCTCTTCTCCGGCCCCACCGGGGTGGGCAAGACCGAGCTCGCCAAGCAGCTGGCCCGCATCATGGGGGTCGAGTTCCTCCGCTTCGACATGACCGAGTACCAGGAGAAGCACACCGTCTCCCGGCTCATCGGCGCTCCCCCGGGCTACGTGGGCTTCGACCAGGGCGGCCTGCTCACCGACGCCATCCGGCGCACCCCCTACGCGGTCCTGCTCCTCGACGAGATCGAGAAGGCCCATCCGGACATCTACAACATCCTGCTCCAGGTGATGGACCACGCCACCCTCACCGACAACGCCGGGCGCAAGGCCGACTTCCGCCACATCGTGCTCGTCATGACCACCAACGCCGGCGCCCAGGAGCTCTCCAGCCGGTCGCTGGGCTTCTCGGCCGGAGCCGGCTCCACGGGCAACGCGCGCAACGCCATCGAGCGCACATTCAGCCCCGAGTTCCGCAACCGGCTCGACGCCTGGGTCTCCTTCGAGTCGCTGCCGCCCGTGGTCATCGCCAAGGTGGTGGACAAGATGGTTGCCGAGCTGGCCACCCAGCTCGCGCCCAAGAAGGTCTCGGTGGAGCTCACCCCCGCCGGCCGGGCCTGGCTCGCCGAGCACGGCTTCGACAGGCTCATGGGCGCCCGCCCCATGGGGCGCATCATCCAGAAGAAGGTGAAGGAGCCGCTCGCCGAGAAGATCCTCTTCGGGGAGCTCAAGGAGGGCGGACACGTCACCATCGACGCAGAGGGCGACCAGCTTCGCCTCGAGGTGAAGCCCACGGTGCCCGCGATGCCGGTCGTGTAGCTGCCGCCGGGCGGATCGCCTTCGTTCCGGGAGAGCGTCTGCCGCCGACGCCTGGGCGTCCTACTGGAACGAAGGCGTCGCGCGGCCGGATGCACCCCGCGGGCCACGTGATAAGACGGCGCCGTGCTCGTACTGCCCGTCGACGCCATCGTCCCCGACGTCGTGGCCGCCCTGCGCCGGGGCCGGTCGGTCGTGGTCGAGGCCCCACCCGGCGCCGGCAAGACCACCCGGATCCCCCCGCCCTGCTCCGGGCCGGCCTGGCCGGGGACGGGGAGGTCGTCGTCCTCGAGCCGAGGCGGCTGGCGGCCCGCATGGCGGCCCGGCGCGTGGCCGAGGAGCTGGGGGAACGGCCGGGCGAGACGGTGGGCTGGCAGGTCCGCTTCGAGGAGGTGGCCGGTCCACGGACCCGGCTGCGCTTCGTCACCGAGGGGCTGCTCACCCGGCGGCTGGTCTCCGATCCCGGGCTGCCGGGAGTGGGCGTGGTCGTCCTCGACGAGTTCCACGAGCGCCACCTCCAGGGCGACCTGGCGCTCGCGCTGCTCCGCCGCCTCCAGGAGACGACGCGCCCCGATCTGAAGCTGGTCGCGATGTCGGCCACGCTGGACGCCGCGCCGGTGGCCCGCTTCCTGGACGCCCCGTCGGTTCGCTCCGAGGGCCGGCTCTTCGAGGTGGCCATCGAGCACCTCTCCCCCGCCGACGCCGCCCGCGACGATCGTCTCGAGGACCGGGTGGCGTCCACCGTCCGGCGCGTCGTCACCGAGACCCCGGCGGGAGACCTGCTGGTCTTCCTCCCCGGGATGGCCGAGATCCGCCGGGCCGCGCAGGCCTGCGCCTCCTTCGCGGCGCGCCTGGGGCTCGACGTGCTTCCGCTCCACGGCGACCTGTCGCCCGAGGAGCAGGACCGGGCCGTGCGCCCGGGTACCCGCCGCAAGGTGGTCCTCTCCACCAACGTGGCGGAGAGCTCGGTCACCATCGACGGGGTGACGGTGGTCGTGGACTCGGGGCTGGCCCGGGTGGCCTCCCACTCACCCTGGTCGGGGCTGCCGCGCCTGGAGGTCCGCCGCGTGTCGCGGGCCTCGGCGACCCAGCGGGCCGGACGCGCCGGGCGCACCGCGCCGGGGCGCTGCCTCCGCCTCTACACCCGCCACGACTTCGACACCCGGCCCGAGTTCGACGTCCCGGAGATCCTGCGGGAGGACCTCTCCGAGACGTTGCTGTCCGTGGCCTCGATGGGCGGCCCGGAACTCCGCTGGCTCGACGCGCCACCCGCCGCCGCCGCTGCCGCCGCCCGGCAGCTCCTCCTCGACCTCGGCGCGCTCGATGCCGCCGGGGCCATCACCCCGGGTGGACGTCGCCTCCTGCGCTTCCCGCTCCACCCCCGGCTGGCCCGGCTGGTGGTGGAGGCCGACGACCGGGGGGCCGGGCCGGCCGGCGCGCTGCTGGCGGCGCTGCTGGCCGAGCGGGACGTGCGCGAGCGCGCCCCGGACAGGGGGCGCGGCACGCCGCCCACCGGCTCCTCCGACCTGCTCGAGACGGCCCACCTCTTCGAGCAGGCAGCCCGCTCCCGATTCGACCCGGACCGGCTGCGGTCGCTCGGGCTCTCCCCCGGCGCGGTCCAGGCGGTGGAGCGGAGCCGCCGGCAGGTCACGCAACTCCTCGGGCGCGGCCCCGCGCGCCGGCCGGCCACCGCCGAGGACTCGGAGGAGGCGCTGCTCCTCGCCACGCTGGCAGCCTACCCGGACCGGGTGGCGCGGCGTCGGGCTCCGGGGAGCCCCGAGGTGGTCCTATCCGGGGGAGGTTCGGCCCGGCTCGACGAGGGAAGCGTGGTGCGCGACGCGCCGCTGCTCGTGGCGGTGGACGCCGACGAGCGGCGCGACCGGCGCGGTCCGGGGCCGGCCCCGGCCGCCGGGCGCGGAGGACAGGTGCTCGTGCGCGTCGCCTCCGCGGCCACGCCCGAGATGATCCTGGAGCTCTTCCCGGACGCGCTGCGCTGGGAGGAGGAGCTCACCTGGAACACCGAGGCCAGCCGGGTGGATGCCTTCGAGCGGATGCGCTACCGGGACCTGGTCCTCGAGGAGTCGCGCAAGCCGGCGCCCGACCCGGAGCGGGTGGCGGCGCTGCTCGCCGAGGCCGCCCTCTCCCGCGGGGCGCGCAGCTTCGCCGGGGACGGCGAGGTGGACCTGCTGCTCGCACGCGTCGCCTTCGCCGCCCGGGCCGCTCCGGAGAGCGGGATCGTCCCGCTCGGCGAGGAGGACGTGGCGGCCGCCCTCCGGGAGGCCTGCGCGGGGCGCCGCAGCTTCGCCGAGCTCCGGGAGGCTGGCCTCGTCCAGGCGCTCCTGGGAAGGCTCCCCGCCGACGGCCGCTCCTGGCTGGAGCGGCTCGCCCCGGAGCGGGTCACGCTCGGGAACGGACGGGGAGTGAAGGTGAACTACGAGGCCGGCGACAAGCCCCCCTGGGTGGAGAGCCGGCTGCAGGACTTCTTCGGATCGGTGCGGGGACCGGCGGTCGGCGCGGGGCGCGTGCCGCTCGTGCTGCACCTTCTCGCCCCCAACATGCGCGCGGTGCAGGTGACCACCGACCTGGCCGGCTTCTGGGAGCGCCACTACCCGGCCTTGCGGCGCGAGCTGATGCGGCGCTATCCGCGCCACGCCTGGCCGGAGGACCCGCGGACGGCCCTTCCGCCGGAGCCGCGCGGGCGGCGGTGACGGCTGCTACCCCACCAGCGCCCGGACCGCCCCGGCCGCCACCGCGAAGTGCAGGCCGGCCGCCGCCACGACCAGCGCGTGGAAGATCTCGTGGTAGCCGAAGACCCGCGGGAACGGGTCGGGGCGGCGGGTGGCGTAGATGACCGCCCCCACGCTGTAGAGCATCCCGCCCGCCGCGAGCAGGAGGAGCGGCCCGGCCCCGAGCGCCCGGTACATGGCCGGGACGAGCGGGACCGCCGCCCACCCGACCAGGAGGTAGAGCCCGGTCGCCAGGGCGCGGGGGGCCGTGGGCCAGATGAGCGCCCGCAGGATGCCGAGCCCGGCGCCGGCCCACACCACGGCGAGCATGGTGTGCGCCCGGGCGTCGCCGATGAGCAGGCAGATGGGCGTGAAGGTGCCGGCGATGAGCAGGAAGATGGCCGAGTGGTCCAGCCGTCGCATCCAGAGGTGCGCCCGGGGACTCCACGTGGGGCGGTGGTAGAGGGCGCTCACCGAGAAGAGCCCCACCAGGCTGATGCCGTACACGAGCGCGCCCACCCGGGCCCGCGGCCCGGGGGCGAGCAGGACCAGCGCCACGAGCCCGGCCAGCGAGACGCCGGCGGCGATCTCGTGGGAGACCCCGCGCAGGAGCGGCTTCACACGCGGAGCGGGCGTGCCGGGTGCGGCGGCGGTCGGCATCCTCGGAACCTAACCAGCGCGCGTCACCCGCGTGTCACGGCGGGCCGGTCACTTCGCGGGGAGCTTCAGCCCCATGCCGATCATGGCGAGCAGCGCCTCGGCGTTGGCCTTGGCGTCGTTCACCGGATGGTGGTCGGAGACGGTCTTCCGGAGGTGCTTCCAGGTGGCGTAGCCGTCCTTCACCATCCCGCAGTAGAGGTCGCCGATGCGCCGCCCCGACCAGCCGAAGGGGTTGCGCCCCAGGAAGGTGTGGAAGTACCAGTTCACGTACTGCCAGTCGAAGGCCAGGTTGTCGGAGGCGAAGACCGGCTTGCCCTTCGAGTTCTCCACCACCCAGGTCTCGAAGCGGGCCATGACCTCGCGGGGATCGTCGAAGGCCTCGTGCTCGGGGCGCCCGAAGCCGCTCACCGCCAGCGCCTCGGGGAGCCACTCCTTCGCGATGGTCGGGTCCGTCCGTAGAAGGTCCGGGAGAGCGTGGGCTCGACCACCACCGCCCCCAGGCAGACCATGGAGTACTTGCCCGGGATGGGGCCGTCGGCCTCGACGTCGACGACGATCAGGGACACCTAGCCCCCCTCGGCGCGGGCGCAATCCCGGAGTTCCCGCCAGAGGGCCTCGACGTGGCGCCGCTCGGTGGCCTCGGCGCCGATCGACACCCGCAGGGTCTGCTGCCCCTTCAGCACGCTCGGGGTCAGGTAGGCGCGCCCCCCTTCATTCACCCTCCGTGCAATGGCCAGGTTGTGGGCGGCCAGCCGCACCTCGTCGGCGGCCGCCGACGGGACGTGACGGAGCGTGACGGTCTGCAGCGGAACCGGCGCCAGCCGCTCCCAGCCCGGGGTCTCGTCCACCCGATCGGCCAGCCAGTGGGCGTTCTCCACGTCGCGGCGGACGCGGGCCCGGATCCCGTCGACGCCCACGTCGAGGACGTGGAACCAGAGCTTGAGGGCCCGGAACCGGCGCCCCAGCGGGATTCCCCAGTCGCGCAGGTTCCGCACCTCCCCGTCCTGCGCCGTGCGCAGGTAGCTGGGATTGGTGGACATGACCCGCACCAGGTGCTGCGGGTCGCGCACGAAGTAGGCCGAGAGGTCGAAGCCCGGCCCCATCCACTTGTGCGGGTTCATCACCACCGAGTCGGCCTCCTCCACCCCGCGCCACATCCAGCGGTACTCCGGCTCGACCATGGCCGTGCCGGCCAGCGCGGCGTCCACGTGCAGCCAGAGGCCGTGGCGCCTTGCCACCCCGGCGATGCCGGCCACCGGGTCGAGCGCCGTGGTCCCTGTGGTCCCGGTGGTGGCGACCACCGCGCAGGGGCGAAGGCCCGCGGCACGGTCGGCCTCGATGGCCTCGGCCAGCGCGTCGATGCGCATGGCGTGGGCCCGGTCGGTGGCCACGAGCCGCAGGTGCCTCTTGCCGAAGCCGGCCAGCAGCACGTCCTTCTCGATGGAGCTGTGGGCCTGGTCGGAGGCGTAGACCACCATGGGCGGCTCGCCGGCCTGCAGCCCCTCCCGGTTCTGGGAGAAGTTGCTGGTGCGCTCCCGGGCGCAGAGGAGCGCGGTGAGCGTGGAGGTGGAGGCGGTGTCGTGAATGACGCCGGTGAAGGTGACGGGCAGCCCCACCATCTGGCGGAGCCAGTCCATCACCACCTCCTCCACCTCGGTGGCCGCAGGCGAGGTCTGCCAGCTCATGCCCTGGGCTCCCAGGCCGGCGCAGACCAGGTCGGCCAGGATGGAGGCGTGGCTGGTGTTGGAGGGGAAGTAGGCGAAGAACGAGGGGTGGTTCCAGTGGGTGATCCCGGGCATCACCACCGCGTCGAGCGCGTCGATGGCGTCGCGGATGCGCCCTCCCTCGGCGGGAGGCGAGGCGGGAAGGCGGGAGCGGACCTCCCCTGGGCGTACCCGGCTCATCACCGGGAGGCTCTCCAGCCTGCCGCGGTGGTCGGCAACCCAGTCGACCAGCTCGTGCCCCAGCTTGCGGAAGGTCTCGGAGTCCATGGAGCCCTCAAACGTCGAGCATGAGCCGGCTGGGCTCCTCGATGAGATCCTTCACCTTGACCAGGAAGCCCACCGCCTCGCGGCCGTCGATGATGCGGTGGTCGTAGGAGAGGGCCAGGTACATCATGGGGCGGACCACCACCGTGTCGTCGGGCCCCACCACCGGCTTCTTCTGGATCTTGTGGAGGCCGAGGATGCCGCTCTGCGGGGTGTTGAGGATGGGCGTGGAGAGCATGGATCCATAGATGCCGCCGTTGGAGATGGTGAAGGTCCCCCCCGACAGGTCCTCCATGGTGATGCGGTTCTCCCGTGCCCGCCTGGCGAGCTCGACGATGGAGAGCTCGATCTGGGCCAGCGAGAGCTGGTCGGCGTCGCGGATGACCGGGACCACGAGCCCCTTGCCGCCCCCCACCGCCACGCCCACGTCGTAGTGGTCCTTGAAGAGGACCGCGTCGCCGCGGACCTCGGCGTTCACCGACGGGAAGGTGGTCAGCGCCTCGACCGCGGCCTTCACGAAGAATCCCATGAAGCCCAGCTTGATGCCGTGCTTCTCCTGGAAGGCGGCGCCGTAGCGTTCGCGGAGCTCCATCACCCGCGACATGTCCACCTCGTTGAAGGTGGTGAGGATGGCGGCGCTCTCCTGGGCCTCGAGCAGCCGCCGGGCCACGGTGCGCCGGAGCGGCGACATGGGGACGAGCCGTTCGCGGTCCCGGGGCGGCGGGAAATCGACCGGCGCGAGCGCCGCCTTCCCCGAGGCCGCGCCCTCGAGCAGGCGCAGGAGGTCCCCCTTCCCGAGCCCCTTCTCGGCGAGCAGCTTGCGGGCGGCCGGGGTGAGGCGCACGTCGCCGGCCGGCGGGCGGGGCGCGGCGGGGGCGAGCGGCGCCGCGGCCCTGGGTGGCGGGGGCGGCGCAGCAGGCGGGGGCGGCGCGGCCGCCCTGGAAGCCCCCTTCGGCGCCTCCTTCGCCGGTGACGTCGGAGTCGCGGGCGTCGCCGCGGAGACGACCGCGACCGCGCCCTCCTCGATCTCGCCGAGGGGCTGCCCCACGGCCACGGTCTCCCCGGTCTGGCGGAGCACCCGTCGCAGCACGCCCGTGGCGGGGGAGGGAACGGCCACGGTGGCCTTCTCGCTCTCCACCTCGACCACCGGCTCGTCGCGGACGACGGCGTCCCCTTCCTTCTTCATCCACTGCCCGACCTGCGCCTGCGTGACGCTCTCGCCCAGCGACGGGACCTTCAGCTCGACGGCCATGGATTCACATCCCTCCCGGTAGACGGATCATCCCAGCGCCTCCTCCACGAGGGCCTGCTGGACGAGCTTGTGGCGCGTCGCCGAGCCCGACGCCGGGCTCGGGCTGGGGAAGCGGGCCACCACCGACGTGCGGGCGTCGAAGCCTGCCACCGCATCTCCCAGCGCGTCGCGGATGTAGGGCCACGCCCCCATGTTCCGCGGCTCCTCCTGCACCCAGAGCACCTCGGCCGTGGCCGGGTACGGCGCCAGCGCGGCCTGGAGCTCGGCCACCCGAAGCGGGTAGAGCTGCTCCACGCGCACGATGGCCACGTCCGCCTTCCTGCGAGCGGCGCGCCCCTCGACGAGGTCGTAGTAGACCTTTCCCGAGCAGAGGAGCACCCGCCGGACCGCCGCGGGATCGGCCACGGCCGCGTCGGGCAGGACGGCGTGGAACTGGCCGGAGACGAGCTCCTCGACGGACGAGACGGCGGCCGGGTTCCGCAGCAGGCTCTTCGGCGACATGACGATGAGCGGCTTGCGGAAGGGGGAGAGCACCTGGCGGCGGAGGGCGTGGAAGATCTGGGCCGGCGTGGTGAGGTTCACCACCCTCCAGTTGTCCTCCACCGAGAGCTCGAGGAAGCGCTCCAGCCGGGCGCTGGAGTGCTCGGGCCCCTGCCCCTCCATCCCGTGGGGGAGGAGCATCACCAGTCCCGAGAGCCGGTTCCACTTCACCTCGGAGGAGGAGAGGAACTGGTCGATGAGCACCTGTGCGCCGTTCACGAAATCCCCGAACTGCGCCTCCCAGATCACCAGCGACTCGGGCTGCTCCAGGCTGTAGCCGTACTCGAACCCGAGCGCGGCGGCCTCGGAGAGCAGGCTGTCGAAGATGGAGACCTTCCCCTGCCCCTCGCGCAGGTGGCCGAGCGCCATGTACGGGGCGCCGTTCCTGTGGTCGTGGATCACGGCGTGCCGGTGGCTGAAGGTGCCGCGCTGGACGTCCTGCCCCACCAGGCGGACCGCGTGCCCGTCCCAGGCCACGGTCCCGTAGGCCAGGAGCTCCGCGAAGCCCCAGTCGAGCGGGCGCTTGCCGCGGGCCATCTCGGCGCGCGCCTCGAAGAGCTTGGCGACCTTTGGGTTCGGGTCGAACCCCGTGGGGATCTCGGTGAGGTGGCGGGCCACGTGGCCGAGCCGGTCGGGTGCCACCGCCGTCACCGCCTCGTCGGCGCTCCCGAGCGGCCCTCCCCGGTAGGCGCTCCAGACGCCCTCGGTCGCCGCCGGCGCGGGGACCGCGGCCACGGCGGCCGATGCCAGGTAGGCCTCCTCGAGCCGGGCCTGGTAGGAGCGGGTCATGCCCGACACCTGCTCCTCGGTGGCGGCGCCCTCCCGCTGCAGCTCGGCGGCGAAGGCGCGCGGGAAAGGGGTCTTGGCCGCGATGGCCCGGTACATGACGGGCTGGGTGAAGGTGGGCTCGTCCCCCTCGTTGTGGCCGTACTTGCGGTATCCCCAGACGTCCAGGACCACGTCCCTGTGCCAGCGCTGGCGGAAGTCGGCGGCGAGCAGCACCGCCTGCGCGACCGCCTCGAGGTCCTCTCCGTTCACGTGGATGACCGGGATGTCGAGCATGAGCGCCACGTCGGTGGCGTAGACGGTGGAGCGGGAATCCTTGGGCGAGGTGGTGAAGCCGATCTGGTTGTTCACCACCACGTGGATGGTCCCGCCGCAGCGGTAGGCCGGCAGCCCCGACATGTTGAAGGTCTCGGCCACGATGCCCTGACCGGCGAAGGCGGCGTCGCCGTGGATGAGCACCGGGATGGAGCGCTGCCCCTCGGCGTCGCTGAAGCGGTCCTGCTTGGCCCGCACCCTCCCCTGCACCACCGGGTCGATCCACTCCAGGTGACTGGGGTTGAAGGACAGGGAGAGGCGCAGCCCTCCGTCGGCGGTGTCGCGGGTGCTGGAGTAGCCCAGGTGGTACTTCACGTCGCCGCCGAAGGCGCCGCTGATGATGGTCTGGTCGCGGAACTCGGCGAAGATCTCCTTGAGCGGCTTGCCCAGCACGTTGGCGAGCACGTTGAGCCGCCCGCGGTGGGCCATGCCGATCACCACGTTGCGCACGCCGTACCCCACCGCCCGGTCGAGGAGCAGCTCGAGGAGCGGGATGAGGACCTCGGACCCCTCCAGCGAGAAGCGCTTCGCTCCCAGGAAGCGGGTGCCCAGGAACTGCTCGAACATCCCCGCCTGGACGAGCTTCTCGAGCAGCCGCCGCTTGACCTCCGGCGTCAGCGTGAGCCGGTTGTGCGTGCGCTCCATCCGCTGCTCGAGCCAGCCCCGCAGCTCCCGGTCGTGGATGTGGCCGAGCTGGACGCCCAGCGTCCGTCCGTAGGTCTCCTGGAGCCGCCCCAGGAGCTCGCGCAGCGTCTCGGGCCTGCCTCCGTGCGTGCCGGCCGGCCGGTCGAGGTCGGCCTCGGAGAGCTCGAACTCGGCCAGGTCGAGCCGCTCGGCGCGGCGCCGCTCCAGTCCGAGGGGGTCGAGGTCGGACTGCATGTGGCCGAAGGTCCGCCAGGCCCGGGTGAGCCGGTCCACGCGGAGCCGGAAGGCCTCCCGGTCGTCGGCGCGGGCGCCGTTCCCCTCGCGCGGGGTCCGGGCGGGCCATGCGGAGGGGGCCGGCGCGGCGTCGGGCACCGCTGGAAGGGCCTCGAAATAGGCGCGCCAGGCCTCGTCCACGGAGGCGGGGTCTTCAAGCCAGGCGAAGTAGAGGTCCTCGACGAACCCCAGGTTCGAGGCGCTCGGCGCGTCGGGCGGCGCGTCGCTCGGAATGGGCATGTCCGGCCATCATAACGACTGGCCGGTGAGAAACCGCTCCGGAAGCGCCGACCCAGGAGGATACCCGGGGGCTCGTGCGGGGCGTGTCTCCCCGCCGGGGGTCACGGCCTCGAGGGCGCCGGGGCTCCGGCCGCGCCGGGGGGGCCGGCATGGCGCCCCACCACCTCGAGCAGCTCGTCGAGGTCGAAGGGCTTGGAGAGGTACGCGTCGGCCGCCGGCAGGGTGCTCGCGCGGGGCATGGCCGCGGTCATGATGGCCACCGGGACCCCCTCGGCGATGCGCTCGCTGCGGAGCCGCTCGAGCAGCTGGGGCCCGTTCATGACCGGCATGACCAGGTCGAGGACCATGAGGGAGGGGCGGCTCCGGCGCAGGTAGGAGAGCGCCTCCTCGCCATTCACCGCGATGTCGACGGCGTAGCCCTCGAATCCAAGGAAGTCGGCGATCCCCTGGCGGATGCCGGGGTCGTCCTCTACGACGAGGATGGCCATGCGGGGTAGATAACGGCTGGACGCCGGAGGCGCCACGCCCCCCAGGCCAGGAGCACGATCGACCCGTACTGGGCTGGCGTCAGCCCGGCGTAGCGGGCGTCGGCGTAGGCCACGTCCGTGGCCCGGAGGAAGTCGAGGAGGAAGCGCGCCGCCCCGTAGAGGACGGCGAGCAGGCCGAGCAGGCGCCCCTCGAGCCGCCTCCGGGCCCAGAGGCGCCAGAGCAGGCCTGCGATGGCGAAGAGGACGATCGCCTCGTAGAGGCCGAGGTCGTGGCGCGCGCCGCCGGGGAAGGCCACCGCGAGCGGGAAGCCGGTCAGGCGCCCCGGGTGGTCGTGGACGAGGAAGCAGCCGATGCGGGCGATGGCCCATCCGGTGGGGATCCCCACCGCGAAGGCGTCCCCGTAGCGGGAGAGCGGGATGCCGCGGATCCGGAAGAAGAGGACCGCCGCGAGGATCCCCCCGAGCAGCCCGCCGAACGAGGAAAGGCCGTCCCAGAACTCGAGCACGCGGCGCGCGCTGCGGATCTCCTCCGGGTGGTAGAGGCCAACGTGAACCAGGTGCCCCACGGCGACGCCGGCCAGCACGCCCCAGATGGCGAAGTCGAGGATCGGGCGGGGGTCGAGACCGCGCCGGCGCGCCGCCCAGGCGATGGAGCGCACCCCGGTGGCGACGCCGAGGGCCGCGAGGATGCCGAAGACCTGGAGGGTGACGGGCCCGAGGTGGAGGGCCGGCGGCTCGAACCAGGGGATCAACGGGGAGTCGAGCGGGATCAGGCGGGCCGTGGGGCCAGCCCGGCGCGCCGGCTAGCGGAGCGCGCCGGCAAGCGCGAACGAGAGGGCCACCAGCGCGGCGGCCGCCAGGAACCGCAGCCAGAGGCCGGGCACGACGGGACGGGGTGCGGCGATGGCGACGGCTCGGGTGGTCTCGTTCTGGCGCTTCATGCGGAGTCCATTACCGGGCGCGGGCGGCGGCGCCAGGGGAAATCGAACCCGGCGCTGCCTCGGACGCGACCACCGCGGCGGAGCGGGGCCGGGCCTCGGCCAGCGCGCGGCTCACGGCCGCCGGGCCGCCCATTTCGCCCGGGAGCTAGTCCTCCTGCAGGTCGGCCGCGAGCGCCTGCCGCTGCTCGGCCCCGAGCGGCGCCTCCAGGGTGAGCCGCGGGTGGTCCGATCCCACCGCGACCGGCGCCTCGCCTCCGGTGTCGAACTTGAGGTACTGCACCGAGGAGAGCCGCTCGTCCCCGACCTGGCGGGCGTCGAAGGTGGCCTTCACCTTCCGTCCGCTGGCGGTCTTCACGTAGAGGGAACCGGGCAGACCCATCCACTCACGGAGCTTCACCGCCCGCTGCTCCGGGTCGTCGATCTCGATGAGCAGGACCGCGCCCAGCTCACCCTTGCGTCCCAGCAACTCGTTGTAGGTCTGGAGCTCGTGGGCGATGGCCGCCTCGTCCACCATGCGCTCGGCCCGCACCATCTCCTGGACCTGGTAGCGCACGGTGTCGCGGTTCTCGAAGAGGAAGGTGAGCGCCTCTCCCAGGTGGACGCGCCGGGGCATCTTCACCGCGAGCAGCTTCTCGCGGACGGCGGGCCTGGCCTTCTCGTAGGCGGTGAGGTCGAGGACCTCGTCTCGGGTCACGGGCTTCATCATGGCTTCTCCCCGCCGCCCTTCCCGAAGCCGTCTTCCCGGTAGGCCCGGGCCAGCACGGTCATGGGGTGGAGCGGCTTGTTTCCTGCGAACTGCTGGAACTGCACGGCGGCCAGCGGGCAATCGGTGCACCAGACCTCGGCCTGGGCCGCCTTCATGCCGTCGAAGGCCTTCCCGCCGATGCGCCCCGAGGCCTCGTGCCCCTCGACGGTCATGGCGTAGGTGCCGTCGTGGCCGCAGCACTCCATCACCGTGGCCGCCACCTCGACGCCCGGGATGCGCCGGAGCAGGTCGCGCCCCTTGAACCCCACCGCCTGCGCGCGCAGGTGGCAGGGGGCGTGGTAGGCGACCTTGCCGCCCGGCGGGGTGCTCTTGAAGTCGGCGCTGAAGCGCGGCTCGTTGCGGATGGACCAGAGGTACTCGGACACGTCCATCACGGCGGGCGCGAGCTTCTCGGCCCGGGCCCGGTCCTCCCCCTCGAGGAGGTGCGGCCAGTCGCGCCGCATCATCATGGAGCAGGTCGGGTTCACGACCAGGACCTTGGCCCCCTTCTCCACGAAGGGGAGCAGGAGGTCGAGGTCGTCGTGCGCCTGCCGGCGAAGCTGGTCGATGTCCCCGTGCTCCCAGACCGGCATCCCGCAGCAGCGCAGCCCCTTCACCACCCGGACGTCCACGCCGTTCTTGCGGAGCACCTCGAGCGTGTCCCGCCCCAGGGAGGTGTCGTTGTTCTGCACGTAGCAGGTCTGGAAGAGGACGGCGTCGCCGCCGGGCTCGGTCTTCACCCACCCGGCCCCCTCGGCCCAGGTGTCGAAGGCGGTGGTGGCGAAGTCGGGGAGCGCCGCGCGCCGGTCCACGCCCAGGACCTTCTCCATCACGAAGCGCGCCGGGGCCACCTTGTTCATGGCGTTGGCGAGCCCCATCGACATGCGGGCCATCCTTCCGGACAGGTCGGGGTCGCCGAGGAACTTCTCGCGCAGGGTGGGCTTGCCGCCCCGCGCCCGGAACTCCTGGGCGTCGAAGCGGTGCACCAGCGCCGGGAAGTCGAGCTGGTAGGGGTGGTTGTCACGAGGGGTGTAGGGGCACTGCACCTCGCAGAGCTTGCACTGGAAGCAGTCGTCCATGATCCCCTGGATCTCGGACGGGCCCAGCGCGTGGACGTCGTGGTCCCGCTGGTCGAGCAGCTTGAAGAGGCGGGGGAAGCTGTCGCAGAACTTGAAGCACATGCGGCAGCCGTTGCAGATGTCGAAGGCCCGCAGCACCTCCCCCTGGAGCGCGGCCGGGTCCCAGTACACGGGCTGTGAAGGATCGTAGGAGAGCCCGGGCGTCGGGTCGTAGGTGATCTTCTTGCCGGCCTCGGACATGGGGCTCCCTCCACGAAGCGCGGCCCGGCCCCGGCTGGAGCCGGACCGCGATGTTCCAGGGCTCTCTACTTGATGCTGTCGAGCATCTTCGTGAACTTGCCGGCGTGGGACTTCTCGGCCTTGGCGAGCGTCTCGAACCAGTCGGCGACCTGGACGAAGCCCTCCTCGCGGGCGGTCTTGGCGAAGCCCGGGTACATGTCGGTGTACTCGTGGGTCTCGCCGGCCACCGCCGACCTGAGGTTCGCCACCGAGTCGCCGATGGGCAGATCGGTGGCCGGGTCGCCGACCTCCTTGATGTAGTCGAGGTGGCCGAAGGCGTGGCCGGTCTCCCCCTCGGCGGTCTCGCGGAAGTTGCCGGCGACCTCGGGGTAGCCCTCCACGTCGGCGACCTTGGCGAAGTACATGTAGCGGCGATTCGCCTGCGACTCGCCGGCGAAGGCGGCCTTCAAGTTTCCGTGCGTCTTGGTGCCCTTGAGCTGTGCCATGTGGACCTCTCCTTTTCTGCTGCGCGATGGGACGCGGATGGCGTCCCTGTTATCCCGGGGCCAGAACGCTGTCTCGGGCAATTCGGGGGCCGTGCCGGCCCTTCCGGGTCCATACCTGTCCGGGCGGTCATGCGGCCGCAACACATCGTGGCTATCGACTCGATAGCCCTGGCCTATGTATTGGGACGGGTGCTCCTGCGCATCCGTGCGGCCAGCTCGGAGAGGGCGCGCGCCTCGCCCGCCACCTCGCGGGTGGACGCGGCGCTCCGCTCGTGCGCCAGGAAGATCCCGTTCATGGCGTCCCGCAGCTGCTCCAGGCAGGACTCCTGCTGCTGGGCCACCTCGGCGATGGCCATGCCGGAGCGGGCCGAGGCGGCGAGCGCTCGGGAAAGCTCCCGGATGGTGCCGGCCGCCCCCTCGATGACCATGGCCCCCTCCCCGGCCCGGACGCTCCCGGCCTCCGCGGCCTCGACGGCCCGGGAAATGGCGCCCTGGACGCCGGAGAGGATGGTGCGGGCCCGGGCGGCTGCGGCGGCGGTCTCCTCGACGTGACCTTCCATGCGGGCCACCAGCGCCGGCAGCGCCTCCGCCGCCAGCATCCCCCCGTCGGACTGCTCCCGCGCGATCCGGGAGAGCGACCGGGACCGATCGGCGATGTGGGTGAGGGCGTCGGCCACCTCGAGGAGGTCGCGCATGCGCCCGTCGAGACCGGAGATGAGCCCGGAGAGGCCGTGGACCTCCTCGGCGAGCCGGGTGAGCGCCTCGCGCGACTGCTCGGAGACCGAGAGGCCACGGGCCGCGGCCCGCTCCGATTCGCGCGCCAGCCCCACCACCGTCTCGGCGGTGAGGGCCGACGCGGTCGCGGTGCCCGAGAGGCTCGCCAGCGTGTCGCTGGCACCGCGGACGCGCGCGGCGGTCTCCTCGGTGCTGGCGTCGAGGATGGACGCGGCGGCGCCGAGCCCCAGGGAGTGCTGCACCAGCTCGGCTGCGGCCTGCTCCGCCTCGTCGCGCCGGACGCGCGCCGTGCGCAGCCCCTCGGTATGCCCTTCCTCGGCGAGCGCAGCGGCCCGCAGTCCTGTGCCGTACCCGAGCAGCCCGAGGAGCACGGGAACCGCGCCGAGGAGCCAGAGGACCGGACCAGCCGCGCCGAGCGCCGCTCCCGCCGCCGGGAATGCCAGCCCCAGGACGAACCCCGTCGTGGCGACGATTGTCGGGCGCATGGTCATTGAAGATCCTGCCGGGTCCGGGGAGCCCCCCGGGGTGGACGGATACCCGCGGGACACCGGAATGCCGGGTGGGCAGGCTCCTCCGTCGCCCCTACGCTGGCGCCGGGGCGGCGGGCTTGGCTGCGCGGGCCTCGTGGGCGTCCCAGCGCTTCTGCAATTCCGCCCCGAGATCCTCGAACTTGGGCGTGACGTCCTTCTTGGCCACGGCCTCGAAGCACTGGGCGCACTGGTGGAGACCGTTCGGGGCCTCGATCACCCACTGGATGTGATGGGAACAGTTCATGGTGGCTTTCTAGCGCAGCCGGCCTCCCCGGGGAAGGGCACCCCCTGTGCTAGGCTGGAAACCATGGAGGATCTCCGCGTCCCCAAGAGGGCCGTCCCGGTCGAGGTCGTGCTCCCCGGAGGGGAGTTGCGGCGGGTCTCGGTCTACCTGGCGGAGGGTGCCGCCTCTCATCCCGGGCCCGAGCGGCTCTCCGACCTCCTGAACGGCTCGGCGGCCTTCGTCCCGGCCCTCGAGTCCGGCTCGGGGGCCATGACCTTCCTTCACCGGGGGTCGATCGCGGTGGCGCGCGTGGCCGCCGAGGAGGAGCCCGCCGACGACTCCTTCACCATCCCCACCGAGCACGAGGTGGAGATCACCCTGGCCGACGGCGCGCGGCTCTCCGGCATCGTGGCCTACGTCGCTCCCCGGTCGTACGACCGGCTCGTCGACTTCCTCAACCGGCCCGAGCCGTTCCTCCGCCTGCTGGAGCGCAACGGCGTCGCCCTGGTCGGGCGGGCCCACGTGGCCCGGGTGGCCCTCTTCCAGAGGTGATCGAGATGGCCCGCCTGGACGCCTTCATCGAGCGACTCGCCGCCAGGGGCGGCGGGGAACTGCTGTTCCAGACCGCCCGCGGCGTGGTCCTCTCGGTCGACGGCGAGCAGCGGGTCCTGGTTCGCCAGGCGCTCTCCACGCCGCAGATCGTCGGCGCCTTCGCCGAGATCGTCCCCGCCGAGATGCAGGCTGGCTTCCCGCGCCCGGGCCGGACCGTCTTCCCCTACCCGTCCCCGACGGGAACCGTGGAGATCGAGTTCGAAGCCTCCGGCGCCGAGGTCCGGGGCGTGGTGCGGTCGCAGTCAGACGACGGCGCGGCCTTCCCGGGCACCGCAGCAGCCCCGGCGGAGCCCCCGGCTCCCCCCGCGAAGGCTCCTGCGGCACCGCCGGCGCGGCCCACCGCGCAGATCTCCCTCCCGGTGGACCCCGGCGAGGCCATCCACCAGCTGCTCTCGGAGATGGCAGCCCGGAAGGCCTCCGACCTCCACCTCACCTCGGGGCACCCGCCGGCGCTCCGCGTCGATGGGGACATCGTCCCCCTGCCGGAGCTCGGCTCCCTCGACGAGGGGCGCCTCACCGACATGCTCTGGGCCATCGCGCCGGCCAAGAACCGGGGGGAGTTCCTGGAACGCTCCGACACCGACTTCGCCCACGCCACCGACGAAGCTCGCTTCCGCGTGAACGTCTTCGCCGACCGGCACGGCATCGGCGCCGTGATGCGGCTGATCCCCTCGCAGGTCCGCACCGCCGAGGACATGGGGCTCCCGCAGCCCGTCCTCGACCTGTGCTTCCTCTCCAAGGGTCTCGTGCTCGTCACCGGGCCCACCGGGTCGGGCAAGTCGACGACGCTCGCCGCCATGGTCGACCACGTGAACCGAAACCGGGACGACCACATCGTCACCATCGAGGACCCGGTTGAGTTCGTGCACGAGAGCAAGCGCTGCCTGGTGAACCAGCGCGAGGTGGGTACCCACACGCAGTCCTTCAAGACGGCGCTGCGTGCCGCGCTCCGCGAGGACCCGAACGTGGTCCTGGTAGGCGAGCTCCGCGACCTCGAGACCATCGCCATCGCCATCGAGACCGCCGAGACCGGCCACCTGGTGTTCGGCACCCTCCACACCAGCAGCGCGCCTTCCACGGTGGACCGGATCATCGACCAGTTCCCCGCCGACCGGCAGGCCCAGATCCGCACCATGCTCTCCGAGTCGCTCCGGGGGGTGGTCACCCAGGTGCTCTGCAAGAAGATCGGCGGCGGGCGGGTGGCGGCGATGGAGGTCCTGCTCGTCACGAGCAGTGTCGCCAACCTCATCCGGGAGGGGAAGACCTTCCAGATCCCCTCCGTGATGCAGACCGCCAAGGGAATCGGGATGGCCACCCTGAACGACTCCCTGCTCGACCTCGTGAAGAAGGGGCTCGTCCAGCCCGCCGAGGCGCTGTCCAAGGCGGTGGCCAAGGGGGAGCTGAAGCAGCTCTTCGAGAGGAACGGGATCGCGCTTCCCGCTTGACCCTCCAGCCGATCCGGCCGACGCTCCGGCCCGCATGGTTCGCGCCGCGCCGTGGCTGCTCCTGGCCGCCGTCCTCGCCTGCGCGGCCGTCGCCTACCGGCCCGCGCTGGCGGGCCCGTTCGTCCTCGACGACTGGGGCAGCATCGAGGCCAACATGCGGCTGCGCGAGCCGGGTGCGCTCCGCGTCCCCTCGCCGGCGGAGATGCTGGGAACGGGCCGCCCGGTCACCGAGATCACGTTCGCCCTCGACTGGCGCGCGGCGAGGCTCGAACCGCTCCGCTACCACCTGGTCGGGCTCGCCCTCCACCTCGCGGCGGTCGTCGCCGCGTTCGGATTCCTCTCCTCCCTCCTGCGGCGGGCCGGCCATCCGCGCGCCCGGGGCGTGGCGCTGGTCGTGGCCGGCCTCTTCGCGCTCCACCCGATCCAGGCCGAGTCGGTCGCCTACGCGGCGCAGCGGTCCGAGGTGCTCGCCTCCCTCCTCTACCTGATAGCGCTCCTGCTGCTCGACCGGGCCGCGGCGGGCTGGCCCGGCTGGCGGGGAGCCCTCTCCTGGGCGGGTGCAGGGATCGCGTGGTTCGTGGGCATGGGCGCGAAGACCATCGCCATCTCCGCACCGGGCGCCTTCCTCCTCGAGCAGGCGGTGGTGGCCCCTGCGGCTGAGCGCGGCGCCGGACCGCTGCGGCGCCGGATCGTCCGGGCCCTCCTCCTCGCCGCCCCTCTCCTCACCCTCTCGGCCTGGAGCGCATTCCTCCACCTGCGGTCCTTCGAGGCCAACCCCGGCGGGGGAGCCGGCTTCGGCGCGACGGCCGTCGGCGGCGGAGACTACTTCCTGACCCAGCTGCGGGTGCAGTGGCTCTACCTCCGGCTGCTGGCCTGGCCGGACGCGCTCACCTTCGACCGCTCTTTCACTCCCAGCAACGGCCTGGACGGCGCCGTCCTGGCCGCTGCGGCCGGGGTGGCGGCGCTCCTGGCGATCGCCGGCTGGCTCTGGCTGCGCGCCGAGCGGGCCCGGACCCCCCGTCCCGCCGAGCGGCTCGCCGCCTTCGGGATCCTCTTCTGGTTCGTGGCGCTCGCCCCCACCTCGTCCTTCATCCCGGTGGCCGACCTGGCCGTGGAGCACCGGGTCTACCTGGCCTGCCTGGGCCCTTTCCTGGCCGCGGTGGTGGGAGTGGACGCCCTGCTGAGCCGGCTGCTACCCCGCCCGCGAGCCGCGGCGGCCGGCGCGGCGCTCGCCTTCGTGGCGCTGGTCTCGCTGGGGCTCGCGCTCGACGCCCGGGCGCGGGTCTGGGGCTCGGAGGAGGCGCTCTGGGCGTCGGCTGCCGCCGCCTCGCCGGGGAACGCCCGGGCCTGGACCAACCTGGGGCTGGCCCGGAGCAGGCGGGGCGACCGGGCCGGCGCCGAGGCGGCGTACGTCCGCGGCTGGTCGGTGGTGGAGAGCCCGGGACGGGCCGCCAGCCTGGCCCGCAACCACGCCGCGCTCCTCATCCAGGCGGGACGCCCGGCCGAGGCGCTCGTCGTGCTCGACCGGGGCATGGCGTTCGCCCCCGGCGACTACTCGCTCCACGCCAACCGGGCCGCCGCTCTGGGGAACATGGGGCGCTCCGTCGAGGCCCTCGAGGAAGCCCGCTGGGCGGCCCGGGCCGCGCCCGGCGACCCCCTCATGCGCAACCTCCTCGGCCAGGCACTCTCCGTGAATGGCGACTGGCCGGGCGCGCTGGCGGAGTTCCAGGCCGCCGAGGGACTCGACCCGGGCAACCCCCTCTACCCGGTCGCCGCCGGGGTCGCCCTCTCCTCCCTGGGGCGCCGCGACGAGGCCTGCGCCGCCTTCCGCCGCGCCGGGGCCCGGTCCGGCTCCCGCCCCCTCCCCCTCGACGCCGCCCGGCGCGCGTCTGCCCTGGGATGCCCCATACTGGCCCCCTGATGTCCATCGAAGCCCCCCTCGCCGCGCTCCTGCCCGCCTCCGGGGCCCCTCCCCTCGACGACTCCCAGGTCCTCGACGCCTTCGTCTCCTGGGTGGGCGCGTCGGGGCTCACGCTCTACCCGGCGCAGGAGGAGGCCATCCTCGAGCTGCTGGAGGGGCGCCACGTGGTGCTGGCCACGCCCACCGGCTCGGGCAAGTCGATGGTCGCCAACTTCCTCCACTTCCAGTGCATGGCGCGGGGAGAGCGCTCCTTCTACACCTGCCCCATCAAGGCGCTGGTGAACGAGAAGTTCTTCGACCTGTGCCGCCTCTTCGGCCCGGAGAACGTGGGGATGATGACCGGCGACGGCGCGGTCAACCGCGACGCCCCCATCGTCTGCTGCACCGCCGAGATCCTCATGAACGTGGCGCTGCGGGAGGCCAATCCCCGCGTCGATGCCGTGGTCATGGACGAGTTCCACTACTACGGCGACCGGGAGCGGGGCGTGGCCTGGCAGGTGCCCCTGCTCCTGCTCGAGAAGGCCCGCTTCCTCCTCATGTCGGCCACGCTGGGCGACGTGGACGTCATCGCCGAGGGGCTCGTCGCCCTGACCGGGCGGAAGATGGCCGAGGTGCGCAGCGACGACCGGCCGGTCCCTCTCGACTTCATCTGGCAGGAGACGCCGCTGCACGAGACCATCGAGGAGCTGGTCTCGGCGGGGCGGGCCCCGGTCTACCTGGTCAACTTCACGCAGCGTGCAGCGGCCGAGCAGGCCCAGAATCTGATGAGCGCGAAGTTCTCCTCCCGGGAGGAGAAGGACCGGCTCAAGGTGGCGCTCACCGGCTTCCGCTTCGACACCCCTTTCGGGAAGGACCTGGGCCGCTACCTGCGCCACGGCGTCGGGCTCCACCACGCCGGGCTCCTCCCCAAGTACCGGCTGCTCGTCGAGAAGCTCGCCCAGCAGGGCATGCTCAAGGTGGTCTCCGGCACCGACACCCTGGGCATGGGGGTGAACATCCCCATCCGCACGGTGCTCTTCTCCCAGCTCTGCAAGTTCGACGGCGAGAAGACCGCCATCCTGGCCGCCCGCGACTTCCGGCAGATCTCCGGCCGGGCCGGGCGCAAGGGGTTCGACGACCGCGGCTACGTGGTGGCCCAGGCCCCCGAGCACGTGGTCGAGAACAAGCGCATCGCCGAGAAGCAGGCCGCCGGGAAGAAGGTCGAGAAGAAGAAGCCGCCGCAGAAGGGCTACGTCCCCTGGGACCGGCTCACCTTCGAGCGGCTGCAGGCCAAGGCCCCCGAGCCGCTGGAGAGCCGCTTCGAGGTGACGTTCGGGCTGCTCCTCAACCTGCTCCAGGGGGAGACCGGCCGCCGCGGCGGCGGCTACGGGCGGCTCGTCGAGCTCATCGGCCGCTCCCACGGGAACGACTACACGCGGGCGCGCCACCGGCGCACCGCCGCCCAGCGCTTCCGGACGCTGCGCTCGGCCGGGCTGCTCGAGCTGCACGCCGTGGACGGGTACGCTGGACGCCACGTGCGCCCGGCCCGCGGGCTGCAGCACGACTTCTCCCTCTTCCACACCCTCTCGCTCTACCTGCTCGACAGCCTGCCCCGCATCGACCCGGAGCGGGAGACCTACGCGCTCGACGTCCTCACCCAGGTCGAGTCGATCCTGGAGAACCCGGACGTGGTCCTCTGGAAGCAGCTCGACCGGGCCCGCGGCGAGGCGGTGGCCCGCATGAAGGCCGAGGGCAAGGAGTACGACGAGCGCATGGCCGAGCTCGAGCACGTCGAGTACCCCAAGCCCAACGCCGAGTTCGTCTACGCCACCTTCAACGCCTTCGCGGCCCTGCACCCCTGGGTCGGGCACGAGAACATCCGTCCCAAGTCGGTGGCCCGGGAGATGGTCGAGCGGGCCATGTCCTTCAACGACTACGTCCGGGAGTACGAGTTGCAGCGCAGCGAGGGGGTGCTGCTCCGCTACCTCTCCGAGGCCTACAAGACGCTGGTGCAGAGCGTGCCCGAGACCTACCGCGACGAGGCCATGGAGGACGTGGTGGCCTTCCTGCGGACCACGGTGCGCGGCGTGGACTCGAGCCTGGTGGACGAGTGGGAGCGGATGCGCGCGGGCCAGGCCCCGGGCCTTCCCTCCGCTTCGGTGGGTCCGGGGACCGCCCCGGCGGCGCCCTCCTTCGCCCTCGACCCGGCCACCAATCCCCGCGGCTTCACCGCCCGCGTCCGGGCCGAGTTGCACCGGCTGCTCGGCGCCCTGTCGCGCCGGTCCTACGAGGAGGCGGCCACGCTCGTCCGGCAGCGCGCTGGCGACGAGTGGACGCCGCGGCGTCTCGAGGAGGCCATGGCGCCCTACTGGACCGAGCACTCCCACGTGGACGTGACGCCCCGGGCCCGGCGCCCCGACAACACCTTCCTCACCGAGGCCGCCCCGCGTCACTGGAGCGCGGTGCAGCGCATCGTGGACGAGGCGGGCGAGGTGGACTGGATGGTCGCGTGCGCGGTCGATCTGGAGACGCACCCCGACCCGGACGAGCCGCTCGTCGAGCTGGTCCGGATCTCGATCTGATCGGGGGCGGACGGCCGGCTACGCGAAGTAGAGCGCCAGCCCGGCGATGCCCACGAGCCCGACGGCGAGCGCGAGCAGGTAGAGCAGCGCCGCCGCCATGGCCTTGGGTGTGGTCCACCTCCAGCGCTGCCCGTAAACGCGCCGCAGGGCCAGCAGGAAGTACACGGGCAGCCAGAGCGCGAGGACCGGACCGGCCACGGTGCGCGGCCCCTGCCAGGGGAGGAGCCGCAGCAGGAGCAGGATGGTGAAGAGCGTGAAGGCGAAGGCGTGCAGGTGCAGGGAGAGCACCACGTGCTCGGAGAGCCAGCGCCGCCGCCAGAGCAGCGCCAGGATGAGCACCGCCGCCGGGACGAGGAAGAACATCACCCGCGGCACCCAGTCCTGGAAGGCCGCGTTGACGCGGGAGAAGAACTCCTTCCGGGGCATCCTCTCGAAGGCCTGCCAGCGGTCGTCGATGGTGCGGCCCAGCCAGCCCTGGGTCCGGAGCTCCTGGTGCTGCTCCTCGGTGCCGGCCGGGACGTGGGGCGCGTCCTTGCCGTCCTGGGGCTGCGCGAACGTGGGCTCGTCCGGCGTGACGTCGAAGCGGATGGGGTTGCCGTCCCCGGCGAGCCCGCTGACGAGGAAGAAGGCGAAGCTTGCGAGCAGGTAGAGCCGGAGCGGGGAGCTGAAGCGGGCGCGACGGCCGCTGGTCCACTCCACCGTGAGAAAACCCGGACGGAAGAGGAACGGAATGACCGTGCGTCCCACCCGCGAGTCGAGCGAGAGGCCGTCCTCGACGGCGTCGAGCGCCAGGTCGCGGGCCGGGATGCGCATGTCCATGTTGCGCTGGCCGCAGTCCGCGCAGAAGGCCTCCACCATCCTCGACCCGCAGTTCAGGCAGGCCGCCGGCCGCGGCCTCGTGTCACGGGCGGAACGCACCGGTGGGGGCCTCCTCGAGGAGCATGGCAGCCAGCGGGATGGCGAGGAGGGAGAACGGGGCCAGGATCCGGTTATAACCCCCGCGATTCCTCGATTTGCACTGCATTCGCCGAAGGGGGTTCTTGACACCCACCCTGACGGGGTCCATTGGTAACCCATGTTCTCCGCACAGCAGCCCACACAGGGTAAGCGCTGGCCTCGTGGCCAGCGATTCACCCTCTCGGCGCCCGGCGTCGAGGCCGAGGCGGCCTACCGGGCGGCGGTCATGGACGTCCGCTCGCTGGGGCGCGACGCGCTCGCCCAGGCCGAGAGGCGCTGGGCCGAGTCGCTCGGGCTCTCGCCGGCGGACGGCATCGTGATGGCCGAGATCCGGCCGGGTCGCCGATCTCTGGCCGACCTGGCCCGGTCCCTCGAGGCCTGCGGGACGCCGGCGGCGCAGATCCGGGAATCGGTGGACCGCCTGGTGGAGAAGGGGCTCGTCGAGCCCCTGCCGTTGCCCGGCGCCGTGACGCCGCCGGCCGCGTAGGGCTGGGCCGCGGCCCGCCGCCTCGAGACAATGGCAAGGTAGTTCTGTTTCACCCGGACGAAACACGACATCCGTGTCGCAGTGACAAGGTCGCGCCCCTCCTGGACCTTGCCGACGACGAACGGGCCAGACTTCATGCGTCACCCCGGCAAGCCGAGGATGAGATCGCTGCAGGCAAGTCCGTCGCCGCGGAGGATCTCGTTCGAGAGCTCCGGGCGCCATGGTTCACTCCGCGTGACGCCTCCCGGCCTTCCGCTCCGAGGTGTGGCGCTTCTCGGAGAGCCTGCGCTCCCGCGACCCCCGCGTGGGCTTCGTGGCCACCCGCCGCTTCGGCACGTGGGAAAGCGCCTGCAGCCGCTCCCGCAGGCGGGTGAGCGCGGCCGAGCGGTTCTGGGCCTGGCTGCGCCGCTCGGTGGCCGTGACGGTGACGCCGGTGGGCCGGTGAACCAGGCGCACGCC
This sequence comes from uncultured delta proteobacterium, assembly GCA_963828255.1. Taxonomy (GTDB): domain Bacteria; phylum Myxococcota; class Myxococcia; order Myxococcales; family Anaeromyxobacteraceae; genus CAIOAK01. The sequence continues at coordinate 34,624 of CAWHDZ010000018.1, forward strand.
GCTCTCGGTCTTGTTGCGGTGCTGCCCCCCGGGGCCCGAGGCGATGAAGAACTCCTCGTCGCACTCGGCCGAGAGGGCCTCGGCCGGGAGCGAGAGGGAGCGCCGCGCGGCGGCGCGGAGGGCGGGGGAGATCTCCACGGGGTCAGCCTGGCTGGTTGGGGTGGTCGGAGACGATGCGTCCGTCCACCAGCTCGATGATCCGGTCGGTGCGCGCGGCGAGCCTGTGGTCGTGGGTGACCACGAGGAAGGTCACCTTCTGGACCCGGTTCACCTCGCGCAGCAGCGAGAAGACCTCGTCGGCCGTCTGGGTGTCGAGGTTCCCGGTGGGCTCGTCGGCGAGCACGATCTTCGGATTCATGGCCAGCGAGCGTGCGATGGCCACCCGCTGCGCCTGTCCGCCGGACAAGGTGGTGGCGCGTGCGTCGGCGCGGGGCGAGAGCCCCACCCGCTCGAGCAGCGCCATCCCGCACTCCCGCATCGAGGGCTCCAGGCGGCCCCTGTCCGCCGCCATGGGGATCATCACGTTCTCGAGGGCCGTGAACTCGGGCAGGAGGTGGTGGAACTGGAAGACGAAGCCGAGGGTGCGCCCCCGGTACCGGGTGAGCGCGTCGTCGTCGAGCGTTCCGGTGTCCTGGCCGTCGAGGAGGATGCGCCCGCCGGTCGGCTTGTCGAGCAGCCCCATGATGTGGAGGAGCGTGCTCTTCCCGGATCCGGACGGGCCCATGAGCGCGGCGAACTCGCCGCGGCGCAGGGAGAGGTCCACCCCCCGCAGGACGCGGGTGAGGGCCTCGCCCTCCCCGAAATCGCGGGTGATCCCCTCGAGCCGGAGGACGTCGGCGCCCGCTTCACCCATAGCGGATCACCTCGGCCGGCTCGAGCCGGGCCGCGCGCCGGGCCGGGAACCAGGCGGCCAGCGTCCCGGTGAGGATGGCGACCGCCGCGGCGCCGAGGTAGAGCCCGGGCGTCAGGTCCACAGGGAAGAGCGGGTCGCCGGTGGGCGCGCGCGCCAGCCCGGCGAAGGCCACCGCCATCCCGGAGCCGATCAGGCCGCCCAGCACCGATCCGGCTCCCCCCACGAGCGCCCCCTCGAGCAGGAAGATGCGCTGGATCGTCCCGGTGGAAGTCCCGGTCGCCTTGAGGATGCCGATCTCGCGCGACTTCTGGATGACCGACACGCCCAGGACGCTGGCGATCCCCAGCGCCACCGCCAGCACCACCAGAACCTGGATCATCCAGCTGGAGGCCGACTGGGAGCGCAGGCCGACGAGCAGCTGTCGATTCAGCTCCATCCAGCTGTCGGCGGAGAGGCCGTAGCGCCGCGCGATCTCGCGGGCCATCCGCTCGGCCTCGAAGATCTCGTCCACCTTCACCTCGATGGTGGTGGCGCCTCCGGGGATGTCGAGCATGGTCTGGGCGGAGCGCAGCGGGACGAAGACCCAGCGCGCGTTCACCTCCTTGTTGCCCAGGTCGAACACGCCCGAGACCGTGAAGACGTCGCCGCGCCCCTCGGGCGTGGCGAGGCGTACCTTGTCCCCGACGCCGACGCCCAGGTCCGAGGCGAGCACCGTCCCGATGATCACCTCGGCCCCCTCGAGCGCGAAGCGCCCGGATCTCATCTTGGGGACGACCTCGATGACCCGGGCGAAGCTCTCCGGGTCGATTCCACGCAGGGTCACCGACTTGGTGGCCGGGCCCCGGCTCGCGAAGGCCGCACCGGCCGCGGTGGGGGTGGCGGCGACCACGCCGGGCATGGTCCCGATCGACGCCAGCACCTGCTGCCACTGCTCGATGGAGCGGACCCGGTCGGGCACCTTCTCGACGCGGTCGGCGACACGGTCTGGGGACGGGAGGGGACGGGCCACGCGCTCGGGGGCCTTCACGAAGACGTGGGCCTGCGCCGAGAGGGTCTGGGCCACCAGCGTGCGCTGCAGCCCGCTGATGAGCGCGGTGAGGAAGATGAGCACGGCCACGCCCACGGTGGTCCCGCCCAGCACCAGCGCCGTCTGGGCCTTCCCCTCGCGGAGGTACCGGATGGCGATGAACCACTCGAAGCGCATGGTGGGCGCCTAGCGAGCCGGCTCGGTGCGCACCCGGCGCCCCGGCCCCACCTGCGCCGCGGCCGCCACCACCGCATCACCCGCCGAGAGGCCGGAGAGCACCTGGACGGTGCCGTCGCCGCGCATGCCGAGCTTCACCGGCTGGCGGACCGTCCGTCCGTCCCGGACCACGAGCACCCAGGGGTCGGCGCCCGGGTCCCGGATCGCCCCGGCCGGGAGGAGCAGGGCCTGGGGATCGCGCCCGGTCTCCACGTTCACCGAGACCGTCATGTCGGGGCGGAGGAACGGGGGTGGATCCTCCACGTCGAGCTTCACCTCCACCGTCCCCCGCGCCAGGTCCACCGCCGGGGCGATGTAGCCCACCCGCGCGGGGAATGTCCGGTCGGGGAAGGCGTCGGCCGAGGCGGTCGCGCCCTGGCCGAGCCGGAGCAGCGCCAGGTTCTTCTCGTCGGGCAGCACGGAGAGCTGGGTCGCGCCGTCGCGGGCCACGACCAGGAGTCCGCGACCCGGCTGCACGACGTCCCCCGGCTCGACGTCGCGCTCGGTGACCACGCCCGCGGCCGGTGAGCGGATCGCCAGGTTGTCGAGCCTGGCCGCGGCCGCCTGCTCGGAACCGCGGGCCTGCTGGAGCGCCGCCTGCGCCAGGTGACGGTCGGCGCCGGTGGCCGCCGCTCCGGCCTGGATGCGCGCCGAGGCGAGCTGGCTGGCGGCCAGGTCGCGGACTTGCTGGGCGTCGTCGAGATCGGACCGGCTCACCGACCCCGCCTCGGCGAGCGTCCGGTTGCGGGTGAGCTTCACCTCCGCCTGGGCGAGACGGAGCTCGGCCTGCCGGACCGCCTCGGAGGTGACCTGGACCGACACCACGTCCACCTGCTCGAGCCTGGCGACGGCCTGCGCGACGGCCGAGCGGGCCTGGGCGAGCGCCGCCCTGGCCTCGACGTCGTCGAGCTGGACGAGGAGGTCGCCGGGCTTCACCCGGCCCCCCTTGTCCACGGGGACCGCGGTCACCCGCCCCACCACGACGCTCCCCACCTGGATCCGGGCCGGGGCAAGCACCCTCCCGCTCGCCACCACGCGCTGGACCAGCTCGCGCTGCTCGACCACCCATACGGGGACCTTCGGGCCGAGCCATGCGCGCAGCAGGAGCGCCGCGAGAAGGATGGCCACCGCCCCGCCGAGGATGCGAAAGCGCCAGCGACGAGCCGTGGGAGACGCCATTTACGCGGGAGTATACTTCCAACCCGAGGTGCGCATGGATTCGACGATGTGGGCGCTGGTCTACGATCGGAAGAAGGACCCCTGGAGCACGACCCGGGGTCTCCGCAAGGAGCAGGTGGTCCGGCCCAGCCTGGACGTCGGCAGGGACTACCGGGACGCCGGCATGGTCATCGTGAAGCCGCGCTTCGCCGGGTTCTGCGGCTCCGACCGCGGCATCTGGTTCCGCCGCGCCTTCGGCGAGATGATCCAGTCCACGCTCGCGGCCGAGGGGAAGGACGCGCGGGTCATCGGCCACGAGCTCCTCGGCGAGGTGGCCGAGGCCGGCCCGGAGGCGACCCGCGACTTCGGGCTGCGCCCCGGGGACGTCGTGTCCACCGAGAGTCACATCATCTGCAACACCTGCTACCAGTGCCGCATCGGCGACAACCACGTCTGCGCCACCGACCGCATCATCGGCATCAGCGTGGACGGCTGCTTCGCCGAGTACGTGAAGCTGCCGGCCCAGGCGCTCTGGCCCACCGACGTGTCCAAGATCCGGCCGGAGGTGGCGGCCCTCCAGGAGCCCTTCGGCAACGCCGTGCACGCCTGCACCAAGGTGAACCTGCGCGGCAAGTCGGTGGCCATCATCGGCTGCGGCACCATCGGCCTCTTCGCCATCGCCGTGGCCCGGGCGCTGGGCGCCCGGCAGGTGATCGGCGTCGAGCCCATGCGGACACACATCGAGATGGCCCGGAAGCTGGGCGCCGACGCGGTGGTCGAGCCCACGAAGACCACCGAGACCTCCTACGTCCACGACGAGGGGATCACCCGGGCCATCCACGACCTCACCGGCGGCGTGGGCGTGGACGTGGCGCTGGAGATGTCCGGCTCCAACGCGGCGCTCAACACCGCCATCTCGGCGGTCCGGCGCGGTGGCCACGTCATCCTCTTCGGCCTGAAGAGCGGCGAGGCGGTCATCGAGAGCCTGGAGCGGGTCATCGTGGACGGCATCAGCCTCCACGCGGTGGTGGGGCGCCGGATCTTCGAGACCTGGCACATCACCCGGAACCTCCTCGAGTCCACCGCGCCCAACATCCAGGAGCAGGTCTGGAAGGTCATCCTGCAATCGGGCAAGGACACCGTCGTCCCCTTCTCGACCTGGGAACCGGTCTCCTTCGAGGAGAAGATCAAGGCCCACCCCAAGGTGCTCATCCAGTTTCCCTGATCGGCAGGAGGCCCCGTGTACGAGCACGCCCGCGACGTCTTCGCCGCCACCCTCGACGAGATCCGCTCCGCCGGGACCTGGAAGGAGGAGCGGGTCATCCAGTCCCCCCAGGGGGCCGAGATCGAGGTGGGCGGCCGCCGGGTGCTGAACTTCTGCGCCAACAACTACCTGGGGCTCTCCGGCGACCCGCGGCTCCTGGCCGCCGCCCGCGCCGCCCTCGACTCCCGCGGCTACGGCCTCTCGTCGGTACGCTTCATCTGCGGCACCCAGGACCTTCACCGGGAGCTGGAGCGGCGCCTCTCGGCCTTCTTCGGCTTCGAGGACGCCATCCTCTTCTCCTCCTGCTTCGACGCCAACGGCGGGGTCTTCGAGGCGCTGCTCGGCGAGCAGGACGCCATCGTCTCCGACTCCCTCAACCACGCCTCGATCATCGACGGCATCCGGCTCGCCAGGGCCCGCCGCTACCGCTACGCCCACGCCGACCTGGCCGATCTGGAATCGAAGCTCGGCGAGGCCGCCGACGCCCGCATCCGGCTCGTGGTCACGGACGGCGTCTTCTCGATGGACGGCGACCTGGCCCGGCTCGACGAGATCTGCGCCATCGCCGAGCGGCACCGCGCCATGGTGCTCGTGGACGACAGCCACGCCTCCGGGTTCGTGGGGGCCACCGGGCGGGGCACGGCCGAGCACTTCGGCGTCCGGGGACGGGTGGACATCCTCACCTCCACCCTGGGCAAGGCGCTGGGCGGCGCCGCCGGGGGATTCGTGGCCGGGCCCCGGGCGGTGGTGGACCTGCTGCGCCAGCGGGCCCGCCCCTACCTCTTCTCCAACACGCTGGCGCCGCCCATCGTGGGGGCGAGCCTGGCGGCGCTCGACCTGCTCGAGGGCTCGACGGCGCTCCGCGACCGGCTCATGGAGAACGCGCGGCGCTTCCGGGAGGGGATGACCGCGGCCGGCTTCCGGCTCAAGCCCGGCTTCCACCCCATCGCGCCCATCATGCTGGGCGACGCGCGGCTCGCGGTGGACCTGGCGCGCGACCTGCTCGAGGAGGGGATCTACGTCGTCGGGTTCAGCTTCCCGGTGGTGCCGAAGGGTGAGGCCCGCATCCGCGTGCAGCTCTCCGCGGCCCACACGCCGGAGATGGTGGACCGGGCGGTGGAGGCCTTCGTGAAGGCGGGACGCAGGCGTGGCGTGATCTAGAAGACGAACAGGAGCCCGGCGCTCCATGCCCAGTAGCTGGGGCCGAGCTGCCAGCTCTTCGACGACCCGAAGTCGTTGACGCTCGACCGGGTGAAGTCGAAGAAGAGCAGGGTCCGGTTGATGCCCACGTCGTAGTCCATCTGGCGCGACAGGCCGGTGTCGAAGAAGTCGAGCACGATTCCGATTCCGAGCGTGGCCGCCCAGCCGAAGGTGGCGCCCGAGCCTCGGTAGGTGACGCCCTCTGGAGAGGTCCAGGAGGAGACCCCGGACTGGCCGCTGGTGCTCCAGATGTAGTCCACGATGGCGAAGCGCGCGTAGGGCTCGAGCGGGACGCTGAACCGCTCGTAGAACCACTCCCAGCGGTAGCCCACCTGGGCCTGGACCGGGATGATCATGAGGCTCGTGCTCCCGCCGCGGAGCAACGTGCCGTCGGCTCCCTGGTACCAGCCCTGCCCCCAGGCCTCCCAGAAGCCGGCGCCGACCCCGACGTCGAGCGTGCCGAACTCGGTGATCCAGACCGAGTTGTTGAACTGGGCCTGGACCATGAGCGGCCGCCCTGTCCCGAAGATGGTGGTGTAGGACGGATAGAGGGCGTTGGTGAACTCGCCGTCGATGTTGGGGCTGAAGGGGGAGAGCGAGACCTGGAACGATCCCCAGCGAGCGGATTCCTTGACGGTGAGGGTCGGGCTCTGGGCCGTGGCGGGCAGCGCGAGCAGGAGCGCCAGCGCGACGATGGCCGTCTTCACGAGCGCCTCCGTCGGGCGGCGAGGAGACCCAGGAGCGCCAGCGCGGGAGCGAGGGCACCGGCGCCGCCGGTCCCGCAACCGCCGGCCTCGACCCCGCCATCGGCCTTGTAGACCTCCCAGAAGCTGAGGAACGGGAGCGGCGTGAAGGAGCCGGTGGCGGCGGTGGTCGCTCCGCCGTTGCCGGCGGAGCTATTGCCGGTGGCGGTGACGGTGTAGGCGACTCCGTTGGTGAGCCCGCCGCAGATGATGTTCCCGGCAGCTCCGTCCCTCGTGATGGCGGCGCCGCCGGCCGCGGGCGTGCAGGTGACGGTGTAGGTGACGCCCGTGGTGGCCGTCTCGTTGGCGGTGGTGGTGCCCGGGGTGACGCTCACGGAGAGCTGCGAGTCGCCGGGGCTCACGCCGGTGATGTTCGGCGCAGGCGGGATGGCCAGCTGGAAGTTGAAGGTGCCCTGGACCACCTGGATCACGCTGGGCACCTGGCCACCCGGCAGGTAGTAGGCGCAGAGGGCGACCTGGACGTCGTTCGCCTGGGTGCAGTCCGCCACGCCGGCCCCGGTCGCCATGGGCTTCACGAAGACGCCGGAGATGCTCTGGGTCGCGCCGGTGGCGACCTGCTCCAGGATGAATGTCGTGGGGACCGTGGTCCCGCACCCGGTGGCCGACGCGGTGGCGAGCCTCCACCTGTCCCCCGTGGTGACGGTCACGCCGGTGGCGGCGATGTTCCAGTTCGCGGTGCTCGTCGTGGACTCGCACTCGGCCCGGTTGGCCTGGCCGGCGACACCCCGGGTGGACACCGTCGCCGTCACCGTTCCGCCGACTGTCTGGCCGAGGGCGAATCCGGGGAGGAGGAGGAGGAGAAGCGTGGCTCTGCGAAGCATGGGAGCCGATTGTGCAAGGGCGGGGCCACCCATGCAAGCTCCCGTTGCGATTCGGGGACCCCCCGCGAGAGGACCGCCCGGGGACTTTTTGGCAATCGGGGGGAACGGCCCGGCTCCAGGGTGCCATTTTGGCAACCCCGGCGAGGCCTAGGTTCGCCGGCCCCGGACCCAGGCCTCGGCGATGCGCACGGCGTTCCCGGCGGCGCCGCGCCGGAGGTTGTCGGCCACCACGAAGAGGTCGAGCCCGTTCTCCTGCGAGCCGTCCTCCCGCACCCGCCCGACCAGGACCGCGTCGTCGTTCACGGCGAGCATGGGCATGGGGTAGATCCGCTCCTCCGGGGAGTCGATGACCTTGAGCTCGGACGAGGCGCGGAGCACCGCCCTGGCCCCGTCGGCGGAGAGCGGCCGGGCGGTCCTGAGATTCACCACCAGTCCGTGTGCGTAGAAGACCGGGACGCGGATGGCGGTGGCGGTCGCGGCCAGGGCCGGCGCGGCGAGAAGGCGGCGGAGCTCCGCGCCCACGGCGCCCTCCACGTCGGTGCTCCCGCCGGGCAGGAAAGCCCCCACCTGCGGGACCAGGTTCATCCCCACCCGGTGGGAGAGGTCGGAGGGGTCTGGCTCCTCACCGTTGAGCAGCGCGACCAGCTCCTTCTCGAGCTGCCGCAGGCCGCCCCGGCCCGAGCCGGAGGCCGCCTGGAGGATGGTGACGACGACCCGCTGGATTCCGGCCTCCCGGTGGATGGGGGCGAGCGCCAGCGCGAGCGGGACCACCGGGCCGGACGGGCTCGCCACGACGCCACGGGCCTCCCCGGCGGCGACGTCGGCGTCGTTCACCCCGGCCACCACGAGCGGGACGCCCTCGACCGAGCGGAAGGCGCCCGAGAGGTCGATGGCCAGGCAGCCCTCCGCCCACGCCTTCGGGGCGAGCTCGCGGGCCACCGCGGCCGGGACCGCCAGGATGGCCGCGTCGCATCCACGGAAGGAGCGGTCTGTGAGGGTCTCGACCTCCAGCTCGTCGCCCCGGAACTCGAGGAGGTCGACCTCCGAGCGCGAAGTCGCGAAGAGCCGGAGCTCGACGGGGATCTCGCGTGATTCCAGGTCCTCCAGGACGGCCCGGCCCACCGACCCGGTCGCACCCACCACGGCGAGCTTCAGCGGTCTCACGGTCATCGGCGGGACTCCTCGAGGAGCAGGTCGCGGAGCGCGGGCTCGAGCGACGGCCAGCGGAACCGGTATCCGAGCGCCAGCGCCGCCCGCGGCACCACGCGCTGGCTGGCGAGCACGACCTCGGCCATCTCGCCCAGCACGGCGCGGACGGCGAAGGCCGGAGCGACGAGCAGGCTGGGGCGCCGCAGCACGCGACCCAGCGCACGGGCCAGGTCGCGGTTGCGCACCGGGTCGGGCGCGGTGGCGTTCACCGGCCCCTGGGCGAGCGGGTTCTCGAGGGCCAGCCGGAGGATGCCGACCTGGTCGGCGACGTGGATCCAGGACTGCCAGAAGCCACCGTCCCCGATGGGGCCGCCGGCCAGCATCTTGAAGGGCAGGACGAGCTTGGGGAGCGCCCCACCCTCGGCGGCGAGCACGATGCCGGTGCGGACGAGCACCACCCGGGCCCGCTTCGCGGCCACACGGGTGGCCTCCTCCCACTCCTGGGCGACGTGCCCGAGAAAGTCGTTCCCGGCCGGGAAGGTCTCGTCCACCACCTCGTCGCCGCGCGGGCCGTAGAAGCCGATGGCGCTGCCGTTCACCAGCACCGCCGGCCCCCCGGCCGCGAGGACAGCGGCGACGTTCCGGGTGGCGAGCACCCGGCTGTCGCGGATGCGCTTGCGCCGCTCGTCGGTCCAGCGCCCCCCGGCCACCGGCTCGCCGGCCAGGTTCACGCAGGCGTCGCAGCGGGACAGCTCCTCCTGCCAGGGCCCGGCGACGGCCGGATCTCCCTTCACCATCCGTGTACCATCCGGCATCCCGGCGGGAGCGTCGCCGCGCGAGAGGGCCACCACCTCGTGGCCGTCTGCGGTGAGCGACGCGGAGAGCGCGCGGCCGATGAGCCCGGTGGCCCCTGTGACGAAGACGCGCATGGTCATGGGATCCCGTTGGGGAACTTCACCTCGGCCTCGCTCTTGCGGACGTAGTGGGGCTCGAGTGCGAAGAGTGCACGGTCGTCGAAGGGGACCGCCTCGAGGCGCGGAGCGGCGAGCCGCCCCACCGCGTCGCCGGAGGGGGTTTCGGGCGCGCCGTCGAGCCGGGGGAGCAGCGGCCCCAGCACGGCGGCGTGGGCGGCGAACCCCTCGCCGAAGCCGAAGGCCTTCCCCAGCCCCTCGATCCGCGAGGCCACCGCGTCCGGGGCGACCGCCTCCTCGGGACGGACCGCCGCGACGCCTCCCCCGGCGGCCCGGTAGAAGCCCGCGTAGACCTCCCCCTTGCGCGCGTCGAGCATGGGGACGAGCAGCGCGTCGCTCCCGGGCGGCAGCGCGGCGGCCGCCTCGAGCGCCATGGCGGCCAGGCTCGAGACGCCGGCGATGGGGCGCCGGTTGGCGTAGGCGAGCCCCTTCCAGGTGGCGAGGCCGATGCGCAGCCCGGTGAAGGAGCCGGGGCCGAGGCCGACGGCGAAGCCCTCCAGGTCGGCCACCTTCCGCCCCAGCACGGCGAGCAGGTCGGTGAGGGCGCCGGGGAGCCGGATGCCGTGCCCCACGCCGGGCCCGGCCTGCCGGTCGGTCCGGGTGGTCAGGACCTCGACCGCGCCGCCCCGCAGCTCGAGGAGCGCGCAGGAGAGCGTGGGGGTGGCGGTATCGATGGCGGCGACGAGCATGGCCGGGGAGGGATCCCCTACCCCATCAGCCGGACGATGTCGTTCTTGAAGACGAAGATCATCAGGAAGACGAGCAGCAGGATGCCGACCAGGTTGGCGACCTCGCGGGTCCGCAGGGAGAGCGGCTTGCGGGTGGCCGCCTCGACCGCCGTGGCCACGATGTGGCCGCCGTCGAGGACCGGGATGGGGAGCAGGTTCATGAGGCCGAGGTTCACGCTGATGAGCGCCATCTTGAAGAGGAAGGAGGACCAGCCCTCCTGCGCGGCCTGGGCGGCGATCTGGAAGAGCATGATCGGGCCGCCCACGGTCTTGAAGCTGATCTCCCCCTGCACGATCCGGGCGATGCCGAGGGCGGTGAGGCGCACCACCTCGCCGAGGTGCCCCACGGCGTTGCCCAGCGCCTCGCCGACGCCGATGGAGAGCGCCACCTCCTCGGCCATGAGCGCCTTCGAGGCGACGAGCCCGCGCTGGTCGGGGAAGAACCCCAGGACCACGCGGCGGCGCGGCTCGCGGGTCATCTCGTCCACGTACTCCTGGTCGGAGGGGACGAGCTCGGCGACCCGGCCATCGGCCAGGCCGAGCTTCACCGGCTTCCCGGAGAGGAACTCGGCCGACTGCTGGTTCAGCTCCCGGAAGGAGAGGACCGGCCTGCCGTTCACGGCGGTGATGGCGTCGCCGCGGCGCAGCCCGGCCAGGTCGGCGGGGCTTCCCGGGACCACCTCGGCGACGAAGGCGGAGACGAGGGGGTCTGCGGCGACGAAGGCGGGACGGCCGTCCACGCAGCTGGGCACCGCGTCGAGCTTCACCGGCGTGTAGCTGGAGACGGCGACGCCCGGGGCCCCGACCGGCGTCTCGCGGAGCACCTCGAGATCGACCGGCGCGCAGGGCGAGGCGCGGAGGACCCGGTCGAGCTCCCCCATGTTCTTCACCGGCGTCCCGCCCGCCCGGACCACGAGGTCGAACGGGGCGAGCGGACCGGCGCTCCCCGGAAGCACCGGAGCGACCACCGCCGCCGGCCAGGCCGGGGACACCCCGATGACGCCGCGCGTGACCGTCTCGACCGGGTTGGACTCCTTCTCGGCGGCCGGGATCACCGGCACGACGAGCTGCTGGCCGCCTCTTTCCACCGTGAAGTCGATCCGCTCGCCGGCGCGGGGGGCGACCATCTCGCGGAGGTCGGAGAAGTAATGGATGGGGACCGGCTGCTTCCCGGGGACGGTCACGAAGACCACCCGGTCGCCGGCCTGGAGCCCGGCCCGCTGCGCCGCCGACCCGGGCATGACGGTGCCCAGGGTGGGACCGGGCACCGCCGAGCCATTCTGGGCCAGCGCCAGCGCGAAGTAGATGACCACCGGGAAGGCGAGGTTGGCGGCCGGGCCGGCGAAGGCGATGATGAACCGCTTCCAGGGCGGGGCCTCGAGGAAGCCGCGCCCGCGGTCCTCGGGCGCCACCTCGGCGCCCGGCTCGTCGCCCGCCATCTTCACGTAGCCGCCCAGCGGCAGCAGCGCGATCACGTACTCGGTCTCGCCGCGCCGGAAGCCGAGCAGCCTGGGGCCGAAGCCGATGGAGAACTTCACCACCTTCACCCCGAGCAGCTTGGCCGCGATGAAGTGGCCGAGCTCGTGGACGAAGATGAGCCCTCCGAGGAGGAGGACGATCGATCCGACCTTGAGGAGGATGTCGCTTGCCATTGGGTCTTCGGTGTCCGGGGACAGCCCGGGTCTTACCCGGACAACCGCCGGCGTGCAGGGGGATTCCCGGTCAGGCCGGGTCCTTTCCCACCCGCCGCACCGCCTCGGCCCTTCCCCGGTCGGAGGCTTCGATGGCCTGGTCCACCGAGTCGAGCCGCTCCGGGCGATGGGCGTCGAGCACCTCGGCGCAGACCTGGGCGATGGCGTCGAAGGTGCACCGCCCCGCCAGGAAGGCTTCCACCACGCCCTCGTCGGCGCCGGAGAGGACCGCCGGGGCGGTGCCCCCCATCTCCAGCGCCCGGTAGGCCAGCGTGAAGGCCGGGAAGCGGGCCGGGTCGGGGGCCTCGAAGGAGAGGCGGCCCACCCGCGCCAGGTCGAGCGGGGGCAGGTCGAGGGGCATGCGGTCGGGGTGGCAGAGGGCGTAGCTGATGGGGCCGCGCATGTCGGACACGCCCAGCTGGGCCACCACCTGGCCGTCCACGTATTCCACCATGGAGTGCACGATTGACTCGGGGTGAACGAGGATGTCGATGCGGTCGGGCGGGACGTCGAAGAGCCAGCGGGCCTCGATGACCTCGAGCCCCTTGTTCATCAGGGTGGCCGAGTCGATGGTGATCTTGGCGCCCATGGTCCAGTTGGGGTGGCGCAGGGCCTCGGCGGGGGTGACCTGGGGCAACCGCTCGGCCGGGAATCCCCGCAGCGGGCCGCCCGAGGCGGTGAGGATGAGCCGCCGCACCTCGGCGTGGTTGTGGCCGGCCAGCGACTGGAAGATGGCGCTGTGCTCGCTGTCCACCGGGAGGATGGAGACGTTCTTCTCGGCCGCCCGTCGCATGACGAGCTCGCCCGCCAGGACCAGCGACTCCTTGTTGGCGAGCCCGACGGGCTTCCCGGCCTCGACCGCCGCGGCCGTGGATCGCAGCCCGGCCCCGCCGGAGATGGCGGCCAGCACGAAGTCGGCCTCGTGGAGCGAGGCCACCGCCACCGCCCCGGCCTCGCCGTGCCGGATCTCCGGGGCGTCCTTGCCGAGCCGCTCGCGCAGCCCTTCGGCCGCGGCCGCGTCGGAGACCGAGACCAGGAGCGGGCGGAATGTCCGGACCTGCTCGGCCAGCCGCTCGACGTTGCGCCCGGCGGAGAGGGCGACCACCTGGAACCGTCCCGGCGACCGCGACACCACGTCGAGGGCCTGGACGCCGATGGAGCCGGTGGAGCCCAGGATGGAGAGGCGCTTCATCGGTGGAACCACAGGGAGCACGCGACCACCCAGGGCGCCACGAAGAGCACCGCGTCGATGCGGTCGAGCAGCCCGCCGTGCCCCGGGATGACCCTTCCGGAGTCCTTCACGCCGGCGGCCCGCTTGAGCATGGACTCGGAGAGGTCGCCGAGCGGCCCGAGCACGGCCCCGCCGGCTCCCACCAGCACCGCGGCCGGGACCGACAGTTCGGGAATGAAGAGCGCCTTCACCGCCAGTGCACCGAGGACGCTGCCGGCGGCCCCGCCCCAGAACCCCTCCCAGGTCTTCTTGGGGGAGATGCGCGGCGCCAGCGGCCGCTTGCCCAGGAAGCGCCCGGCGAAGTAGGCCAGCGTGTCGTTGGCCCAGGTCACCACGAAGAGGAGCACCACCCACTCCCAGCCCGCCCCCTCGCGCAGCGCCACCACCGCCGCGGGCAGGAGCCCGGCGTAGCCCCAGGCCAGCGCCGCCAGCGCCGCCGACCGCGGAGCCTGGGCGAGCTCGCCGCGCTGCAGCAGGGCGGCGACGAGCAGCGCGACCACCGCCCCGGCGCCGATCACGCCGGCCCAGTCCTGCAGGGGCTTGCCCCCGTCGTTCCAGAGCCAGGCGAAGATGGGCATGGCCGCGGCGCCGACGACGCCGACCCAGCCGGTGGGCAGCAACCGCTTCTCGAACATCCAGAGGAGCTCGCCGGCCGAGAGCGCGGCCGCGATGGCGATGAGCACCGCGAAGTAGCCGTGGCCGAGCCAGGTGAACCAGACGGCGAAGGGGAAGAGGACGAGCGCGGTGACGACGCGGACCGCCAGGTTGCGGTTCTGCTCGCTCGCCGCGGCGGCCATCAGGCCCCCCCCACCTGGCCGGCGGTCAGCCCGAACCGGCGTTCCCGATCCTGGAAGTCGGCGATGGCGCCGAGCAGGTCGAGCTCGCGGAAGTCGGGCCAGAGGGTGTCCACGAAGACCATCTCGGCGTAGGCCGCCTGCCAGAGGAGGAAGTTGGAGATGCGCCGCTCCCCGCTGGTTCGCACCAGGAGATCCAGCGGGGGCAGGGACGCGGTCCAGAGGTTCCGCTCGATGGCCGCGGCGTCCACGGGACCGGCCCGGGCGGCGGCCTGGGCGGCCTGGACGATCTCCTCCTGGCCGCCGTACGACAGGGCGAGCGTGAGCACCATGCCGTCGTTGCCCGCCGAGGCGGCGCGGACCGACTCGAGCCGCTCCCGCACGAAGCCGGGAAGGCGGTCGGTGTCGCCGATGGTGTGGAGCCGGATCCGGTTGTCGAGGATCTCGGCCCGCTCGGAGTCGAGGTACTCGGCGAGCAGCTGCATGAGTGCGCCGACCTCGTCCTCGGGGCGCCCCCAGTTCTGGGAGCTGAAGGCGTAGAGGGTGAGGGCCTCGAGGCCGATCTTGCGGGCCTCGCGGGTCACCGACCGGACCGACCTCGAACCTTCCCGGTGCCCCTCGACCCGCGACATCCCGCGGGTTTCCGCCCAGCGCCCGTTTCCGTCCATGATGACGGCGACGTGGCGCGGCAGGGGGCGCGCGCGGACCAGATCCTCCATCCAGGGAACGAGATTTTTCTCGGCCACGGGCGGGCTTATAGCACGCCACCCGGACCGGCTGGCCAGCGGAGGGGCGACCGGAAGGTTTGACCCCTTGCCCCGGCGACCTCTATCCTTTTCTCCGTGCCCCCGCGGTGCGTCGGTCCATGGGAGATCCTGACGGTCATCGGCCGCGGTGGAGTGGGAACCGTCTACCGGGCCCGCCACCTCCTCGACGGCATGCCAGCGGCGGTGAAGCTCCTGGGTCCCGCTCCCGCCGTGGACCCCACCTCGGCCCGACGGCTGGCCCGCGAGTTCGAGGTGCTGCGCGCGCTCGAGCACCCCAACGTGGTGCGGGTCTTCGACGCCGGCCAGGCCGAGGGGTACTCCTGGCTCGCCATGGAGCTCGTCGAGGGGCTCGACCTCCGCACCTACCTGGCGCCCCTGGCCGGCAGCCCCATCCTCGAGCTCTCCTCCACCCACGGCACCTCTCCCGCCCACGAGGGGGTCGGGGGGCTGGTCTTCGACATGGAGGCCTGGCTGCGCGAGCCGGAGACCCACGCCGACGTGGAGGCGATCGTGGCCCGCCCGCCCGGCGCCGGCGTGGACGACATCCGGGCCTTCGCCGACCTCATGGAGGAGCCGGAGACCGCCGACCGATCCGGCTCGTGGGAGCGGGCCGCCGACCCGCCTCACGCCGTGGACCTGGCCGCGGGGGAGGAGCCGGAGCCGGAGCCCCCCTCGGCGGCGCTGGCGCTGCAGCTCAACCGGCCGGAGCGGCTGGCCCGGATGCGGTCCGTCATCGGCGAGGTGCTCGGCGCGCTCGACTTCGTGCACGGGCGCGGCTTCGTCCACCGCGACCTCAAGCCGTCGAACATCATGGTGGACGACGCGCGGCGGGCGCGGATCATGGACTTCGGCCTGGTGAAGCAGCTCACCGACGCGAGCGCCCTCACCCTGTCGAACCGGGTCGTGGGCACCTACCGGTACATGGCGCCGGAGCAGGCGGCCGGCCGCGACGTGGACCACCGCGCCGATCTCTGGAGCATGGGGGTGATCCTGTACGAGCTCCTGGTCGGGAGGCCCCCCTTCCCGTCGTCGGTGCCCGCCGAGCTGTGGCGGGAGATCACCACCGTCGAGCCGCCCTCCATCCGGGAGATGAACCCCGGCGCCGACCCGTTGCTCGCGGCCGCGTCGGAGCGGCTGCTGCGCAAGGACCCGGCGAAGCGCTTCCAGAGCGCGGCAGAGGTGCGCGCGGCGGCGAAGCTGTAGCGGCGTCTACGCCGTGGACGGCGCAGGTCTCGCGCACGACGGGGTTGCTGGCAAAGGACCGTGCAGTTCTCCACCGTGGACTCCCCGCCCCTCCCCCGCTTCAGGAGCGCCAGGAATGCCGGCGACACCGTCCCGTGCATCCGGCTCTCCTCCCGCGTGAGCGGGTCCACCACGGTCCTCCGCACCTCGGGGACGGGCCTCACGCCTTCGGGGTGGGTCCGATCCCGTCCTACCGGTAGGACGCCCTCAGGCTCCGGTTCAACCGGCGCCAGGAGTCGAACTCGGCGACGGTGAGGAGGGCGTCGACGGCGGTGCATTGACAGACCACCTGGCTACAATCCCCCCCGTGTCCCTCATCCCCTCCGGCGAGCTCTCCTACGCCTCCCTCGTCTCGGAGTTCTTCCTCCAGCTCCGCGGGACGGGGCTCCTGCTCTCCCCGCTCGACCAGGAGCTTGTCGCCGAGTGGGAGCGGCGCGGGGTCCCCGCGTCGGTGGTCTGCCGCGGCATGCGCCGCGGCTGGGACGACCTCGCAGAGGGGCGCGCCCCGGGCGCCGCCCCCCCGCGATCGCTCCGGGCGCTCCGCGGCTTCGTCGAGGAGGAGTGGCGGGCCTACCGCGACGGACGGGTCGGAGACGGGGGCGCGCCGGAGCCGGAGGCCGACGCCGCGCGACGCCGTCTCTCCGCTGCGCGCGCACTCCTCGCCGAGGCGGGCGCGGCATCCTCGCTCCTCCCCGACGACGTCTCGTCCCTGCACGACCTCGAACGCGCCCTGGCCGCCGCCGACGACCAGATCCTCCACCGCTGGATCCTCTCCCTCCCCCGCCCGGAGCGCGCCGCGCTCGGCCCCCGCTGCCGCCTCCTGGCCGGCGAGCGGACCCGCCGGGCCCGACGCTCCGCCTACCGGGAAACCCTGCGGACATACCTCTTCGAGGCTGCCCGCCGGGCGGGGATACTCCACCTCCGCGGGACCGTGTAGACTCCGCCGCCCGATGGCCGAATCCCGAGAGAGCGGCGCCGCCTGCACCGAATGCGGCGGGTCGGGCTACGTGGTCGATCAGCTGGTCGGCTCGTCGGCCCGGGCCCACCGCTGCACCTGCCAGTCCACCTGCGCGCGCTGCGGCGGGAGCGGGTACGTCATGGTCGCCACCGGCCCGGGTCTGATGGCCCAGGGCTGCAGCTGCCGCCACCTCGACCAGCGCATCGCCACCTTCAACGCCGCCGGCATCCCCGCCGCGGTGGCCAAGGCCTCCTTCGATTCCTTCCGCCCCTGGTCGCAGAGCCAGTCGAAGGCCAAGACCGCCTGCGAGAACTTCGCCCACCAGGTCCGCAGCGACCGGGCCAGCCGCGGCGTGCTCCTCCACGGCAAGCCCGGCTGCGGCAAGACCCACCTCCTCGCCGCCGCGCTCCGCTGGCTGGCGCTCGAGAAGGGCATCTCCTGCCGCTACGTCGAGTTCATGCTGCTCCTCTCCGACATCCGCGCCGGCTTCGGCTCCAACCGCGGCCACATGGAGATCCTCGGGCCGCTCGCCAGCGTGCCGGTGCTGGCCATCGACGAGCTGGGCAAGGAGCGCGGCACCGAGTGGGAGCGGTCGATGCTCGACGAGCTCATCAGCCGCCGCTACAACGCCGGCCTCACCACCGTCTTCGCCACCAACTACCCGCGCGATCCGGCGCCCGTGCCGGTCCCCACCGGCGGCAAGTTCCACACCGCCTCGAAGGACTTCCAGCGCGACGCCGAGCTGATGAGCCTGGAGGAGCGGGTCGGCCAGCGCATCTACTCGCGCTTGAACGAGATGTGCGACTTCGTCATCGTGGACGGTCCCGACTACCGCAAGGACGCGGAGCCGGGGCGCGGCTCGTTCTGGAGGTAGCTAGGCCTCCTCCACCAGCCGCCGGTGCAGCACCCGCACCGCCTCGGGCGCCCGCGCCGCCGAGCAGAACGCAGTCACCCGCAGTGACGTGGCCAGGAGCGCCCGCGGCTCCTCCCCCACCTCCCGCAGCGCGTCCAGCACCTCCTGCACCGTGCCGGCCCCGGCGCCGGCGCGGCCCCCCACCACCGACACCGACCCCGCGTCCCGGTCGTCCACCGCCGCGTCGGGCACGGCGGCCACGAGCTCGCCCCGGGCCGCCGTCCACTCGTGGACGTTGTCGAGGGGAATCACCGCCAGTGCACGGCCGCCGTGGGCCAGCAGGTCGGAGGGCGCGGCGCCCCGCCGCGCCAGCGCCTGGAGCGCCGCCCCGAGCCCGCCCCAGGGGACCTCCACCAGCGCCAGCCCCTTCTGCGACGTCACGCCGGCCACCCGACCGCCCGGCGCCGCGCGCCCCCGCACCACGGTCTCGGCCGTCGAGCCGGAGGTGGCCCGGGCGTGGATGGCGATGCCCTTCTCCCGCGCGAACTCCACCGCCTCGGCGTTCAGCACCTTGGCCCCGGCCCGGGCCAGCTCCTGCATCTCCTCGTAGGAGATCTCGTCGAGCCTCCGCGGCGTGGTGACCACCCGCGGGTCGGCGGTGTAGACGCCGTCCACGTCGGAGTAGATCTCGCAGTCGGCGCCCAGCGAGGCGGCCAGCGCCACCGCGGTGGTGTCGGAGCCCCCGCGCCCCAGCGTGGTCACCTCCTTGCGCGGCGAGACCCCCTGGAACCCGGCCACGATGACCACCCGCCCGCGGTCCAGCTCCTCCCAGACCCGCACCGGGCGCACCTCGACGATGCGCGCCGAGGCGTGGCGATCGTCGGTGAGGATGCCTGCTTGACTCCCCGTGAAACTCACCGCGGGGACGCCCAGGTCCTCGAGGGCCATGGCGAGCAGCGCCATGGAGATGCGCTCCCCGGCGGTGAGGAGCATGTCGAGCTCCCGGCGGGCCGGGCTCTCCGAGACCCGCCGGGCCAGCGCCAGCAGCTCGTCGGTGGTCTTGCCCATGGCCGAGACCACCACGCAGACCCGCCGGCCGTCGCGCCGGGCCGCGGCCACCCGCTCCGCCACCTTGCGCACCTTTTCCACGTCGGCGACCGACGAGCCGCCGTACTTCTGGACCACCACGTTCATCGCGCCCCTCCGCCGTGCTGCGGTCGCGCCGATCCTACCACCGCCTCGCCGCCTCCCCGCTGCTTGACAGGCCCGGCCGCGGACGCGATTGTCGGCCGGGCGGCGCACGGAGGGCGCGGGATGATCGAGGTCAGCGGTCTCACCAAGCGCTTCCGCGATCGCACCGCCGTCCAGGACCTCTCCTTCTCCATCGGGCGCGGCGAGGTGGTGGGGCTGCTCGGCCCCAACGGCGCCGGCAAGACCACCACGCTGCGGCTGCTCACCGGCTACCTGCCGGCCACCTCGGGCACCGTGCGGGTGGCCGGGTTCGACGTCTTCGAGGAGCCGCGGCAGGCCCGCCGCCACGTCGGCTACCTCCCCGAGGTCCCGCCGCTCTACGACGCCATGACGGTGCGGGGGCAGCTGCGCTTCGCCGCCGAGCTGAAGGGGATCGGGCGCGCGCTCCTCCCCGCCGAGGTGGACCGGGTGGCCGGCCTGACCGGCGTGGCGGAGGTCCTCGACCGGCTGACCTCGAACCTCTCCAAGGGCTTCAGGCAGCGGGTGGGCATCGCCCAGGCACTGGTGGGCGACCCGGACGTCCTCGTCCTCGACGAGCCCACCGTGGGGCTCGACCCCATCCAGATCCGGGAGGTCCGCGACCTCGTCCGCACGCTGGGTGGACGGCACACGGTGATCCTCTCCTCCCACCTGCTGCCCGAGGTGGCCATGACCTGCTCCAAGGTCCTGGTGCTGAACGCCGGGCGGCTGGTGGACTTCGACACCCTCGACGGGCTCATCGCCCGCCACCTCCCCGGACGCAAGGTCACGCTCGACGACATCGCCTTCCTCGAGGAGATCTTCGGGAAGCTGGTCACCCCGGCCTGAAGCCACGTGCGCGCCACCCTCGCCATCCTCCGCAAGGAGCTGTCGGTCTACTTCACCACCCCGGTGGCCTGGGTGGTGCTGGTGGTGGTGGCCTTCTTCTCGGCGCAGGTCTTCGCCGGCTCCCTGGACGGCTTCCGCCTCCTCACCACCCGGGCCGGGGAGATCCCCGGCGGCGCCGCCCTGCTCGACCGGGTGAACCTGACCGACGCCGTGGTGGCCCGCCTCTTCGGGTCGGTGGGGCTCTTCCTGGTGGTGACCACCCCCTTCCTCTCCATGCGGCTCGTGGCCGAGGAGCGGCGCACCGGCACCTTCGAGCTGCTCATGACCGCGCCCATCCGGCCCCTCGAGATCGTGGCCGGCAAGTACCTGGCCTCGCTCGTCGTGCTGGCCGCGGCCCTCCTGCTCGTGGCCCTCTTCCCGGCCTTCCTCTCGGTGGCCGGGCGGGGGGCGCAGGGGGGCGGAGCCATCGAGTGGCCCACCGTGGCCGCCGGGCTCCTCGGGCTCTTCCTGCTGGGCGCCGCGGCGCTCGCGGTGGGGCTGGCCTTCTCGGCGCTGGCCGCGACGCCGGTGGTGGCGGCCCTGCTCTCGCTGCTCGTCCTGCTCGGGCTATGGCTGGCCGGGCTCTTCACGGTAGGTGCGGGCGGGGCGGCCCGCAACCTGGCCGCCGGCCTGTCGGCCTCGGAGCACCTCGCCCCCTTCCTGCAAGGACGCATCGCCCTTCCCGACGTCCTCTACTACCTCTCCCTCTGCGCCCTCGGCCTGTTCGTCGCCGAGCGGGCCGTCGAGGGTCGCCGCTGGGCCTGAACCATGAAGCGCTCCCTCGCCGCCCGCATCCTCGTCGCCACCGGGCTCGTCCTCCTGGCGAGCGCCGTGGTGACCCTGCTCCTCGGGGACGCACGGCTGCTCGTCGGGAAGATCGGCCTGGGGCTCGTGGCGCTCGCCGCAGGCGCGGCCCTCTCCGGTCGGGAGGGGATCGGGAGGGCGCTCTCGGGGCGCGGGACCCACTTCGCCGCGGTGACGGTCCTCTCCGGTCTCCTCCTCGCCGCGGCGCTCGCCGCCGCCGGCTGGGTGGCGAGCCGCCGGCCGCTCACCCTCGACGTGACCCGGCAGCGCATCCACACCCTCTCGCCCGACACGCTGCGGACCCTCGACTCCCTGCCGGGCGACGTGGAGGTGCTGGCCTTCTACCGCCCCGACGACGCCGGCTTCGCCCCCGCCCAGGAGCTGCTGCGCCGCTACGCCGAGCGGAACCGGCGCTTCCGCTTCGAGCTCCTGGACCCGTACCGCAGCCCGGAGCTGGTGCGCCGCCACCAGATCTCCGACTCGGGCACGCGGGTGGTGGTGGCGCCCGGTCCGGCCGAGGCCCGGCTGCGCGAGCTCTCGGAGGAGTCGCTCACCAACGCCCTGGTGCGGGCGGCCCATCCGTCGCGCCGGCGCGTCTACTTCACCCAGGGTCACGGAGAGTCCTCGCCGGCCGAGACGGCGCGCACGGGCTGGTCGCTTTCGGCCCAGGCGCTGGAGCGGGAGAACGTGGAGCTGGCCCCGCTCGCGCTCCTCTCCGCCGGCGAGGTCCCCGGCGACGCGGCGGCGGTGCTGGTGGCCGGTCCCCGCAGGCCCTTCCTCGACCCGGAGGTGGCGGCGCTGCGGGCCTACGCCGGTCGCGGAGGCCACCTGGGGATCTTCGTCGAGCCGGAGTCGGACGCCGGGCTCGACCCGCTCCTCGCCGCGCTGGGGGTCGAGGCCGGCAACGACATGATCGTGGACCCCAACCCGCTCTCCCGCCTGGCCGGGGCCACGCCGGTGATGCCGGTGCTGAAGGCGACCACCGCGCACCCGATCAGCCAGCCGCTCGCCGAGGTGGGCGTGGTCTTTCCCACCGCCCGCTCGCTCGTGGCCCTCAGGGGGAAGAGCCCGTCCCGGCCCGCGCCGCTCGCCCTCACCTCGGAGAGCGCCTGGGCGGAGAGCGACGTCCGCTCCATCTTCGCGGGGGCGGCGCGCCTCGACGAGGGGGAGAAGGTCGGCCCCATCCCGCTCGCGCTGGCGGTGCAGTGGTCCGTCCCCGGGGACCCTCCCCGGGAGCTCCGCGCGGTGGTGGCCGGCGACTCCGACTTCTTCTCCAACGGGTACGTGCACCTGCTCGGCAACCGCGACCTCTTCCTCTCCATGGTGAGCTGGCTCGCCGAGCGGGACGACCGGCTCACCATCCGGCCGCGCGCCCGGGAGGCGTCGCGCATCGTCCTCACCGAGGGGCAGGTCCGGACGCTCAAGTTCCTGGCCATCGACGTGGTGCCGGTGGCGCTCCTGCTGGCCGGCGTGGCGGTCTGGCTCTCCCGCCGGGAGCGCTGAGGGTGAAGGCCCGCACCCGGACGCTGGCGCTCGCCGCGGCCCTGGCCGCCGTCCTCGCCGCGGTGGTGGCGGGGGCTCTTCTGGGAGTGGAGCGGCCCGACCAGGCCGCCCAGGCCCGCCACGACCGGGAGACCCGGGCCCTGCCCTTCCAGCCGGGCGAGGTGGCGGCGCTCTCCATCGCGCCGCGCGGGGCGACGGGGGTCCGGCTCGTCCGGGAGGGCCCCGGATGGTTCCTGCCTCCTCCCGGAGGCAGGGTGAGCACCATCGCCGTGGAGGGGCTCCTCGAGCGGCTCTCCGGGATGCGGGTGCGCAGCGCCACCCCCACCAGGCAGGACGGGCTCGCCTCCCGCGGGCTCGACCCTCCGGTGGCACGCCTGACCCTCGTGCTCCGGGACGGAACCGAGCTCTCGCTCGACCTGGGGGACGAGAATCCCTTCGACCGGACCCGATTCGGCCGCCGGGACGGGGAGATCCTGGCCATCGAGGGGGTCCCCGAGGCGGCGCTCGATCCCTCCCCGGAGAGGTTGCTGGCCCCACCAGGGGGCGGCTGACCCCGCTCGACTCGCGGATGAGCTTGATCTTCCGGGGGCTTGCCCTTATCTTCCCCGCTCCCGAACATCCGTAGCCGAGAGGTGTGTAGCGATGGCACGCGTCACAGTCGAAGACTGCCTCCCCATGGTCGAGAACCGGTTCGCCCTGGTTCTCCTCGCCACGAAGCGCACCCGCCAGCTCATGGCGGGCGCCCGGCCGCTCCTCGCGGCGGGCCGGAACAAGTCCACCGTGCAGTCGCTCCGCGAGATCGCCACCGGCAAGGTCCGCTTCGACCGTTCGGTCCGCGACGCCCTCGCCGGGAAGTTCGACCGCGAGAAACCGGTCACGTCGTCCACGCCCTCCCGCTCCAAGTAGGCCCGTAGTCGGCCCGGCCGCCGCCCCTCGAGTCGGGTGTGGCGCCGGCTGGCAGTCCCCTTCCGTGAGCACTCATCCGGGTGGACTGCCAATTTAGACGCATAAGTATCTATATTCAGGAAGGTTTCTAATTCGCGTTCCCGGGTTGACAGCCGGGGGCTCGTGATTAGACTCTCCTTGCCCTTTGGCAGACGGACATCCCGACTGCCAGGGCCCAATTCGTTCCAACCAGTTTCCGCGCGGCCCCCTCGGGCCACTGGCGCGGATTCGAAAGAGGAGAGAACAACATGAAGATCCGTCCCCTTCAGGACCGCGTCATCGTGAAGCGCGTCGAGGAAGAGGAGAAGACCAAGGGCGGCATCATCATCCCCGATTCGGCCAAGGAGAAGCCGGCCGAGGGCAAGGTGATCGCCGTGGGCAAGGGCAAGATCGGCGAGGACGGGAAGCTCCAGCCGCTCGACGTGAAGCCCGGCGACCGAATCCTCTTCAGCAAGTACGCCGGCACCGAGGTCAAGGTGGACGGCGAGGAAACCCTGATCATGCGCGAGGACGACATCCTCGGCGTGATCGAGAAGTGACTTTCCCCCACAGAACGGAGCATTGAACATGGCAGCCAAGCAAATCCTTTTTGATCAGGTCGCGCGCGACGCCATCCTGCGGGGCGTGAACGTCCTCGCCGATGCCGTCAAGGTCACCCTCGGCCCCAAGGGCCGCAACGTCGTCATCGAGAAGAGCTTCGGTTCCCCCACGATCACCAAGGACGGCGTCACCGTCGCCAAGGAGATCGAGCTGGAGAACCGCTTCGAGAACATGGGCGCCCAGATGGTGAAGGAGGTCGCCAGCAAGACCTCCGACATCGCCGGCGACGGCACCACCACCGCCACCGTGCTCGCCCAGGCCATCTACCGCGAGGGCGCCAAGCTCGTCGCGGCCGGCCACAACCCCATGGAGATCAAGCGCGGCATCGACAAGGCCGTCATCTCCGTGGTCGCCGAGCTGAAGAAGCTCTCCAAGGCCACCGCGTCGCAGAAGGAGATCGCCCAGGTCGGCATCATCTCCGCCAACGGCGACGAGACCATCGGCAACATCATCGCCGAGGCCATGGAGAAGGTCGGCAAGGAGGGCGTCATCACGGTCGAGGAGGCCAAGGGCCTGGAGACCACCCTCGAGGTGGTCGAGGGCATGCAGTTCGACCGCGGCTATCTCTCCCCGTACTTCGTCACCGATCCGGAGGCGATGGAGGTCGAGCTGGAGGACTGCTACGTCCTCATCAACGAGAAGAAGATCTCCAACATGAAGGACCTGCTCCCGCTGCTCGAGCAGGTCGCCCGTGGCGGCAAGCCGCTGCTCATCATCGCCGAGGACGTCGAGGGCGAGGCCCTCGCCACCCTGGTGGTGAACAAGCTGCGCGGCACCCTGCACGTGGCCGCCGTCAAGGCCCCGGGCTTCGGCGACCGCCGCAAGGCCATGCTGGAGGACATCGCCATCCTCACCGGCGGCAAGATGATCGCCGAGGAGCTGGGCCTCAAGCTCGAGCAGGTCACGCTGAAGGACCTGGGTCGCGCCAAGCGCATCGTCATCGACAAGGACAACACCACGCTCGTCGACGGCGCCGGCAAGAAGGACGACATCCAGGCCCGGGTGAAGACCCTGCGGGCCCAGGTCGAGGAGACCACCAGCGACTACGACCGCGAGAAGCTGCAGGAGCGGCTCGCCAAGCTGGTGGGCGGAGTGGCCGTCATCAACGTCGGCGCCGCCACCGAGACCGAGATGAAGGAGAAGAAGGCCCGCGTCGAGGACGCCCTGCACGCGACCCGCGCGGCCGTCGAGGAGGGCATCGTCCCGGGCGGCGGGGTGGCCTACCTGCGCAGCCAGAAGCAGCTCGACAAGCTCGACGTGAACGGCGAGGAGCGCTCGGGCGTGGTGCTCGTCAAGCGCGCCCTCGAGGAGCCGCTTCGCCAGATCGCCGAGAACGGCGGCCTGGAGGGCTCCATCGTGGTCAACAAGGTGAAGGAGTCGAAGGAGCAGAACTACGGCTTCAACGCCGCGACCAACGAGTACGAGGACCTGGTGAAGGCCGGCGTCATCGACCCGACCAAGGTCTCGCGCAGCGCGCTCCAGAACGCCGCCTCGGTGGCGTCCCTGATGCTCACCACCATGGCGGTCATCGCCGACAAGCCCAAGGAGGACAAGGGCGGCGGCGGCGGTGGTGGCGGCGGCGGCATGGGCGGCATGGGCGGTATGGGCGACATGGGGATGTAGTCCCCACCGCGACTCCGTCGCGGGCTCGCAGGACCGGAGGGCCATCGGGAAACCGGTGGCCCTTCTCCTTTCCAGGGGTTGCACGCCGTCCGGAAGGGGCCTTGCCGGGCCTCTGGATGGGCCCATTCTCTGGCCATGGGAAGGCGATGGGCAGCCGTGCTGGCCGCCGCGCTCCTGCTGGTCCCGGGAGCGCCCCTCCCCGACGACGAGCCGCCCTGCCTCGACCTCCGCGCCGATACGCCTGCCCGGGTGGAGCTGCAGACCTTGATCTTCCCCCGCGACCCGCCGGTCCGTCTCCTCCGGACCCAGCTCCGCATCTCGGGCATCGACCCCGAGGACGTCCGGCGGACGCTCGAGGCCTACAACCAGCGCTCCGAGCTCGCCCAGTTCACGCCCGACGGCCTGGCGGTGGCGCCATACCTCCTGCAGCGGGCCCTGCACCTGAGCCCGGACATCCTGCTCCAGTTCCGCTGGAGCGGCCAGGCCGGCAAGCTGGTCTTCCGGTTCACCTGGCGCTGACTTCGTGCTTTGTTGCGGGCGCCATGAACGCCCTCCTCCTCACGCTCGCCCTGTCCACCGCCCCCTCCGCCGTCCTTCCGTGGTCCGCCCCCGTCCCGGTCGCCTCGCCCCCCGGGGGCGGAGAGACCACGGTGCTCTCCGAGCCCGTGAAGCTCCAGGTCGGGAGGCTCTACCGGCTCTCCGCCGAGGTCGAGACCCGCGGCGTCGTGGTGGACCCGGTGGGACGCTACCCCACCCCGGTCGGCGCCTGCATCGCCATGAAGAGCTTCCCGTTCACGAATTGCTCGCCCTCGCTGGCCGGGGACGCGCGGCGCCGCGTCGCGCAGCTCTTCTTCGCGACCACGGCGAGCGATCGGGTGGCCCTCCACCTGGGACGGAACGGCAAGGCCACCGGGTCGGCCACCTTCTCGGAGGTTCGCCTGGAGGAGGTCCCCGACGTGACCGCCTACGTCCCGATGGACCAGGTGAAGTGGTCCGGTCCGGGCTTCCGCTACGACGACGGCGGCTGGATCTTCGTGCACGTGGAGGGGGCGCCCTACCCGCGCGGCCGGCAGTACGGCGAGCTGGTGGCGCCGGAGCTGGCGCGCTACCTCGAGAAGCTGGCCACGCTGCAGGACAGGGGGATCCGGAGAAGGGCTGGAACGGCCTGCGGCGCCTCGCCGACGCGCTCATGATGCGCCGCTTCGACCCCGAGTACCTGGAGGAGATGAAGGGGATCGCCGACGGCGCGGCCAAGGGAGGCGCGAAGTTCAAGGGGCGCGCGGTGGACCTGCTCGACGTGGTGACCCTGAACAGCGCGGTGGACCTCTCGCAGCTCGACGAGGCCCTGCACGTCTCGCCCACCTCGGTCACCGGCAAGAGCTTCCTCTCGGCCGACGACGAGACCGACCCCGCCGTCACCGCCAAGGATCGCTGCTCCTCCTTCGTGGCCACGAAGAGCGCAACCCCCGACGGCCGCTTCGTCATGGGGCAGCTCTTCATGTGGAACGGCTACAGCGGCGTCCACTGGGACGTGATCCTGGACGTCGTGCCCACGAAGGGGCGGCGCACGGTGCTGCAGACCTTCCCCGGCGGCATCCACTCCGGGTCCGACTGGTACATGAACGACGCCGGGATCGTCATCGGCGAGACCACGGTGGGCCAGACCCCCTTCGCCCCGGAGGGGACGCCCCAGTCCAACCGGGCCCGCAAGGCGGCCCAGTACGGCACCTCGATCGACGAGGTGGCCCGCATCCTGCGGGAGAGGAACAACGGCCTCTACACCAACGACTGGACCATCGCCGACGCCAAGACCGACGAGGGGGCCGACCTGCTGCTCGGCACGAACGCCTGGAAGCTCTGGCGCACCGGCTCCCCGGGCCACCCCTCCGACACGCCGGGCGGGCTGCGCGACTTCGTCTGGGCCAACAACAACACCCGCGACCCGGCGGTGCGGCGCGAGTACGCCCGCTCCACGGACGGGGCGCCGGCCGACATGGCCTTCAACGCCTGGAACCGGGACATCGCCTTCTGGAAGTTCTACGAGCAGCACGGCAAGGGGAAGATCGACCTCGAGGCCGCGGTGCGCCTCTTCGCCTCGTCGCCGGTGAACCGCCCGCACGCCTGCGACGGGAAGATCACCACCGGCGAGATGGCCGACGGACTGGTCTTCATCGCCCACTACGGCAAGACCACGCTGCGCGAGAAGTGGGTGGGCAGCCGGTTCATCGCCGACCTCCCCAACGCCGTCCCGCACTTCACGCTGGGTTACACGACCTTCAGTCCCATCGTGATGGCCGAGGGGCTGAAGGCCGCGCGCGCCCGGTCCGGCAAGCCGGCGCCGCAGCCGGCGGAGCCGAAGCCCGACGTGGCGGCCATCAAGGGAGACCTCCTCTTCGACGGGAAGCTCCTCTGGGAAGGGACCGTCTTCCCGGCCGGCGACGCCGACAACTGGCTGACCAGCGGATCGGCCGCCTACTGGCCGATCTTGAAGAAGCTCCCCGACGACCCGGTGAAGGCGCTCGACTCGCTGCGGGGCTCCCTCTCCGACGCCGACCTGCGCCTCGCCTGGCTGTCCGGAAGGGAACCCCTGGCCGCACCCGCCGCCACCCGGCCGGCCTACGACGGCTACGCCCCCTACGGCGTTCCACGCGTCCGCGGCACCTTCGCGCTGCACCAGCTTCGCCTGGCGGTGGGCAACGCCGCCTTCTCCCGGATCATGAAGGCGGCGGTGGAGCGCTCCGCCGCGAAGCCGCTCACCACGTCTGCCTTCGTGTCGCTGGCCTCGGAGATCGCGAAGAAGGACGTGGGACCCGTCATCGCCC
Source organism: uncultured delta proteobacterium (assembly GCA_963828255.1). Lineage (GTDB taxonomy): Bacteria > Myxococcota > Myxococcia > Myxococcales > Anaeromyxobacteraceae > CAIOAK01. The sequence continues at coordinate 62,705 of CAWHDZ010000018.1, forward strand.
CCTGGATCGAGCGGGCCGACCTTCCCGACCCGGTGGTCTCGGCGCGGGCGGCGAAGGGGCCCGACGGGACGTGGACCCTCACCGTGAAGGTGACCCACCAGCGACCCTGGCATTACGTCGCGGCGCTCTCGGTCGCCGGCGAGAAGACGCTGCGCTACGAGCGGGGCGCGGTGTCGAAGGGCGAGGAGACCTTCACCTTCAACTCGAGGGAGCAGCCCCTTCGGGTGACCTGGAACGCCGCGGCCGACGTGGCGGTGGCGCGCGACGGCGGCGTGGTCCTCACCTCGATGCTCGACGACTTCTCTGCGCTGCTCTGGGTGCGCGGGACGTCGCGCGAGGTCGAGGCCAACCGGACGCTCGCCCTGCTCTGGCGGGACGTGGTGGCCGACGCCTCGGTGGAGGTGCTGCCCCGGCTCGTCTCCGACGCGGAGGTCTCCGACGCCGACCTGGCCTCCCACGACCTCGTGGTGGTGGGCGGCCCGGAGGACAACGCGGTGGCGGCCCGGCTGGCGGCGGGCTGGAAGCTGCCGCTCGAGACCGGCAAGGGGTTCTTCCGCTGGCAGGGGAAGATCCACGCGCGCCCCGATGAAGGGATCGCGGTGGCCTTCCCGAATCCCTGGAACCCGAAACGGACCGCCTTCCTCTACGTCGCCAACTCCAAGGTCCAGGCCTGGCGCATGCTCAAGGGCTGGCAGCGCGGGGTGCCGAGCTGGGCCATCTGGAAGGAGGGGGAGGTGGCGTCGAAGGGTTACCTCGGCGCCGGGCGGCTCGACGTGGCGGTCACGGTGGAGGCGGCCGCTCCCTCGGCGGACAGCGCGGCTCCCCCGGCGAGAGCGGAGCCCCCTCGCGCAGCAGCCGGAGGTTGACCGCGGCGCGCACGTAGCCGGGATCGAGCGCGAGGGCGCGCAGCAGCGCCGTTTCCGCCTCGGGGATCCGGCAGCGCGCGGCCAGCGCGAAGCCCAGGTTGCCGTGGGCGCGCGCGCCGTGCGGCGCCTTCCGGATCACGTCCTCCCAGAACCGGACCTCGTCGGCGTAGACCAGGCTGCGAGCGGCCGTCGCGACGCCGAGGGCGATGGCCAGCGCCGCCACGGCGGCCCGGCGCACCCCGCCCGCCGCGACCCAGGGGGAGAGCCAGAGCCCGGCGATCCAGGCTGGCCCGGCGAGCGACAGGTAGAGTTGCCGCTCGCTGGCCGGGTCGGGGCGGGGCAGCCACCAGCCGGTGGGCGGGAGCCAGAGGAGGAACCAGAGGACCCCGAAGGCCAGGGCGGGGCGGCGGCGGAGGGAGAAGAGCGCCCAGATGAGGACGGCGAGGAGGAGCGCACCCTCGACGGCGACGGCGGCGTTCCATCCCTCCACGGCGGGAAGCGCCGGGTCGGCGACGAGCCGGTCGAGCCGGACCACCTGCCCGGTGAGCCACGCCACGGCGTCCACGTGCGTGAGCAGGTTCTCCCAGGGTGGACGGAGCGCCGCGCTCGTCGCCAGCATGCGCCGGTAGGTGGGCGAGGCGGCGAAGGCCGCGGCGGCCCCGGCCAGGACCGCCCAGTGTGGAGCCGTGGCCGTGAGCGATCGGCTCCAGCGGAAGGGGCGGCGGACGTCCACCCCGTCGAGGAGGATCAGTGCCGCGGGGAGCACGACCGCCGTCTCCTTGGCCGCGAGCGCCGCCGCGAGGAGGAGCGGCGAGAGCACCAGGGAGAGCCGCCGCTCCCCGCCCCTGCCGGCCAGCCAGGCGACCGCGCTCCCGAGGGCCAGCATGCCTGCGAGCGACGCCGACCGACCGGAGAGGTAGGTCACCGATTCGGCCTGGACCGGGTGGAGCGCGAAGAGGAGCGCGCCGAGGAGCGGGGCGGCCCGGTGGCGGGCGTCGGCGGCTCCGGTGCGGGACGCGACCCTTCGGAGCAGCGAGAGGACGAGGAGCGCGCTCCCTGCGTGGATGGCGAGGTTCACCGCGTGGAAACCGGCGAGGCCGAGCCCCGAGCCCTGGTTCGCTGCGAAGGAGAGCTTGAGGAGCGGCCGGATCCCCGGCATGGAGCCCCACCAGGCCGCGAGCGACGCCACCCGCGGCTCGTTCACGATCACGTTCCAGTCGTCGAACTGGAAGGTCCCGGCGAACGAGGTGGCCCAGGCGGCGACGACCGCCGCGAGCAGGACGAGGACGTCCCGTCGCCGGTCAACCACGCGGGGGCGCCTCCGCGAAGGCCTTCTCCACGATGGCCGCCGCCGTCCACCAGCGGTCGGGCGCGCCGAGGAGGATCACGATCACCTCCCGCCCGTCGCGCTCGGCCCGGGCCACGACGCACTTGCCCGCCAGGCTGGTGAAGCCGGTCTTCACGCCGTCCGCGCCGGGCAAGCGCCCGAGGAGCGCGTTGCTGGTCGTGGCCGCGAGCACCCGTCCTCCCCGGGTGGCGACCCGGACCGAGGGGAGCGCCACCGTGCGCCGGAACTCGGCGTTCGCGAGCGCCTCCCGGGTGAGCCGCCAGAGGTCGCTCGCCGTGACGTGCTGCCCCTTGGCGTCGTGGCCGCACGGATCGGCGAACCGGCTTCCCGAGAGCCCCATCGCCGCGGCCCGCCCGTTCATCCGGGCCACGAAGGCGGCCGCGCTGCCGGCGGAGTGCTCGGCCACCGCCCGGCAGGCGTCGTTGGCCGAGGCCACCAGCATGGCCGCCACGGCGTCCCGGACCAGCACCTTCTCCCCGGCCCGCAAGCCCAGGCGGGTTCCGGTCTCCGCGGCCGCCCTTTCGCTCACGGTGATCCAGTCGCCAGGCGTCGCCGTCTCGAGGACCAGGAGGGCCGTCAGGATCTTCACGAGGGACGCGGGCGCCCGGGGAGCATCGGGCGCCTTCGCCCAGATCACCTGTCCGTCCACGGCGACCAGGTAGGACGGCGCCGCCTCCGGGAAGCGATCCACGGGGGAAGGCAGGGCCGCCGGTCGGGGCGCCTGGGCGGCGAGCAGCGCCGCGGCGGCGGCGACGGCGAGGATGGTCACGCGGCGCCCGGGCGGCCGGTCCGTCTAGAACGGCAGGAAGCCCTTCGCCGCCTTCTTGGCGGCCTCGATGGCGGCGTCGTCGGCCTTCGGGGGCTGGGTCGCCGGCTTCTTGCCCTTGTCGAGGAGGTTCGCGGCGTAGGAGGTGCAGAAGGAGCGGTAGCAGGTCGTGAGGTCGGTGTAGGTCCGGCCAGCGCACTCGCGCTGGGCGACGACCTGGGTCTGCGTGGGACACGTCTGGCCGATGAAGGAGAGGAGCTTGTCCGAGCCGTCGGTGCACCGGCGCTCGGCCTCGTGCCGCCCGGCGTCGGAGCAGGCCTCCGCCTTCATGGCCTCGAGGTCCTTGCCGCACAGGGAGGAGAGCCCCCCGCTCGCCGTGGCCGGTTGCGCGGAGAGCAGGGTGATCCCGTCGGGCGTGGCGGCCCGCTTGCACAGCGTGGCCCGGTCGGCGGGATCCTTGCACATGGCCTGGGCGCCGGTGAAGGCCCCGACCACGATCCGGGATGCCATCTCCCGGCAGCTCTCGGCCGTGCGCGCGACGCCCTCCGCCTGGACCGCGGCCACCTGGCGCCTCAACTCGCCGGCGTCGCAGTCGCCGGTGAGCTTCTTGCCGCGCAGCTTCATGAGCATCTCGCCCTGGGCGCTGCGCATGGTCATCTTGCCGTCGTAGCCGTCGGGCTTCTGGACGATCTCCCCCTCGCCCGACATCTTCTCCTCGCCCTCGCAGACCATCGTCCAGGACATCTTGCTTCCGACGTTCCGGACGTTGCTGACCTTGCACTTGTCGTCCTTGCGTCCGGATCCGGGCGGTTCGGTCATCCCCTTCTTCGGCACGCAGACCTTGGTCGTCTGGGCCGGCATGGAGAACCCGGACATCTCCATCTCCACCGTCTGCTCCCACTGGACGCCCGGCTCCCGCTCGGTCGATGCGGGAGGGGCGGCGGCGGCGAACGCAGGGACGAGGAGCAGGGCCGACAGGCGGACGGCAGCGTTCATGGATTCCCCCTTGAAGAGGGCGCGATCATAGGCCACCTTCCGGTGGGGCGCGGGAGCCCGGATCGGGGGACAGGCCGATCGATAGGTCCTGCCTATCAATTGATTCGTATCGATGTCTTGGACCACAGGCCGGGGGCGCGGCATCTTCCCTCCAGAAAAGGAGGAACACCGCATGTACAAGTCGCCCAGCAACCTGACCCCGGAAGCCCGCGGCGGCATCGCCGCAGCCCTGAACGCCCGCCTGTCCGACGGGCTCGACCTCCACCTCCAGACCAAGGTGGCCCACTGGAACGTGAAGGGGCCGCTCTTTCCCGCGCTGCACCCCCTCTTCGAGCAGTTCGCGGTGGCCCTGGCCGGCTTCAACGACGCCGTGGCCGAGCGGGCCGTCACCCTGGGTGGAACGGCGGCGGGGACGGCCAGGCAGGTGGCGGCCGCCTCCACGCTGCCCGACCTGCCCACCGGCGTGGTCCGCGGCCTCGACCTGGTCTCGCTGCTGGCCGACCGGATCGACGCCTACCTGGTTGGCCTCCGCGAGGCGCGCGACCTGGCCGACCGCCTGGGCGACGGAGACACGGTGGACCTGCTCACCCAGGTCGTGACCGAGTTCGAGAAGAACGCCTGGTTCCTGCGGGCCACCGCCGAGGCCGCCTGACCACGCTCCGGGACAGCGGCGTCAAGCGGGCCTTCGACGCCGCCGCTCCCGGTTACGACCGGCTGCGGCGCCGGCTCATCCCCTGCTTCGACGACTTCTACCGCGCCGTCGAGGACCTTCTCCGGTTCCCGGCCGGAGCGGCGCCGCGCATCCTCGACCTGGGCGCCGGCACCGGGCTCCTGGCCGGGCGGCTGCTGGCCCGCTGGCCCCGGGCGCGGCTCGTCCTCCTCGACCTCTCCGCCGACATGCTCGACCGGGCCCGCGAGCGGTTCGCGGGGCAGGGCGCACGGGTGGAGATCCGCCCGGCCGACTACCTGGCCGACCCGCTGGGCGGCCCCTACGACGCGGTGGTTTCGGCGCTGTCCATCCACCACCTCCCGGATCCGGGGAAGCGCGCCGTCTTCCGGCGCGCCTTCGCGGCGCTGCGCCCGGGAGGGTGGTTCGTGGACGCCGACAACGTACTGGCCCCGACCGCCGCCCTCGCCGCCCGCCAGCGCGCCCTCTGGATCGCCCGGGTGCGGGAGAGCGGGATCGGGCAGACCGAGCTCGCGGCCGCGCTGCGCCGCACCCGGCTCGACGTGCTCGCTCCCCTCCCCGACCAGCTCGGCTGGCTCCGCCGCGCCGGGTTCGACGAGGTGGACTGCACCTACAAGTGGCTCCACTTCGCCGTCTTCGGCGGGCGGCGCCCCCCGGTCAGGCCTGGTGCCGGCGCTCCGCGGCGGCCTTCGCGGCGTCCGCGCCCACCGTAGGCCCGACGCCGATCTGGCGCATGAGCCCCAGCGCATCCCAGTGGGTCCAGCTCTCCACGATCTTGCCGCCCCGGAACCGGTCGATGCTGATGCCCTCGACGGTGCAGCGGACGCCCGTGGGCTCGAGCCCCATGAACTCCTTCTGGTGGGTGCCCGTCATGCGCCAGTGGGTGGTGCAGATTTCACCATCCGTATAAGAGCTGAGGATGGTCGGCTTCAGGTCCGGGAAGGCCGTCCGGTACATCGCGCAGATCTGCTGCACGCCGCCCCGGTCGGTGTCCCCGGTGAGCGGGTCGTGAGCGCGGAACTCCTCCGAGCAGATCTCGTCGAAGATGCCGAGATTCCCCTTCCCGTACGCCTCCTCCAGCAACCGGCGGGACATCTGCCTCAGGTCGAGCGCCATCACGCGACTCCTTTCCTTCCTCCCGGGCTCCTGATAGCCGCTGGCGCCGCGCCCGCGCCGGCCATGACGGGGCGTAAGCGGCGCGACACAGGGGGAGAATCGGATTTTGCCGGCCCGGAGCGGCCGGGCGGGCCTACCCGGGGGGAGGCGGGGACCGCCCCGGCCTGCGCCGGACGACCAGGTAGAGCACCGCGGCGAGGACCAGCAGCGCGCCGAGGACGATGGCCAGCCGCGCGATGGCGTGGTCCACGACCTCCGTGGCGCGCCGGGCGGCCTCCGCGGTGGCGTGGTCGCCGAGCCGCTGCGCGTCGGCCATCACGGCCAGTCTCTCCCTCTGGACGAGGGCCGCGATCTCGACCCGCTCCCTGTCCACGAAGGCCTGGATCTCCTCGCGCTGCGTCCGCACGATCCGCTCGATCTCCGCGCGCTCGGCGGCGATGGCGCGCATGATCTGGATCCGCTGCTCGTCGGCGAAGCCGTCGAGCCCATCGGTGCCCAGCCAGGCGATCATGGCGTCCACCCTGGCCATCGCCTCCCCGGCCTGCTTCATGGCGTCCCCCATGCGCGGGTCCACGAGGTCGACGTAGGACAGCTCCGCCCTCCACACCGCCAGGTTGGGGATCATCACGGGAAGGAAGTCGATCCGGCTGATCATCCCGCTCATGTCCTCGTTGAGCTGGCCCACCACCGCGAAGGCCGAGAGCGCCTCGGTGGGCGCCAACGTCACCAGGAACTGCTCGATGCTCTCCCGGGTGGCGAAGGTGAGCCGCACCGGGTGGTTCCAGGCCCAGTCGAGGACCTTCACCCGGACCGCCGCCAGGTCCCGGTCGGGGACGGCCCAGCGGGCGATCTCCTGGACCCGCCCCTCCAGCTCCCGGGTCGTCGCCAGCACGGTGGCCGCGCCGGGGCCGAAGGCCTTCCTCCCCTCCTCCGATTCCAGGTACTGCTCCGCCTGCAGGAGGAGCGCCCAGGTGTCGACGAGGGCCACGAGCGGCCGCTGGTTGAAGAGCGTCCGGTACATGGCCGGCACGACGTTGATCTTCCAGACCAGCGCCCCCCGGCGGACGGCCGGGTCTGGTGAGGCCGCCCTGGCCGCGTCGGCGGCCTGCTCCATGAGGCCCGTGAACGGGATGGCCTCGGCGCGCAGCCGCACCCGGAGGGCCTCGGAGGAGACCTGCACTCCCTGTTCCCTCATGAACCCGGTCTGCGTCGGGATGGTGGCGCAGGCGGCGAGGAGGAGGGCCGCGACGGGAAATGTTCGCATCACCATACGCGCACCCGGTCCGCCGGCGAGAGGTGAAGGGCCTGGCCGGCGCGCACGTCGAAGGCCGGGTACCAGGCGTCGAGGTTTCGCACCGTGAGCGCCCGGTACCGGGCCGGAGCGTGACCGTCGGTGAGGATCCCCTCCCGCAGCGCCTTTTCGCGCTCCTTCTCGCGGAAGCTCTGGGCGTAGGCCAGGAAGAACTGCTGGTCGCCGGAGAGACCGTCCAGAACCGGGGCGGCTGCCCCGCCCAGCGCGTCCCTCCAGGCGTCGTAGGCGGCGGCCACGCCGGCCAGGTCGGCGATGTTCTCGGACAGGGTGAGCTTGCCGTTCACGGCCAGGTCGGGGAACGGCCGGTATGCGTCGTACTGGACCACGAGCCTGTCGCCGGCGGCCCCGAAGTGGCGCATGTCGTCCGGCGTCCACCAGTTCGCCAGGCGGCCCGCCGCGTCGAAGAGCGCTCCCTGGTCGTCGAAGCCGTGGCTGACCTCGTGCCCGATGGTGGCACCGATGGTCGCGTACTTCACCGCCAGGCTGGCGTCACGGTCGTAGAAGGGCGATTCCAGATAACCCGCCGGGAAGTTGAGCGCGTTGCGGACCGGCAGGTTCACCGCGTTCACGGTCTGGGGGAGCATGGCCCAGCCACCCCGGTCCGGGGGCAGGGAGAGCCTGGCCAGCGCCTGCCCGTAGGCGAAGAGCAGGGCGCGCTCCCGGTTCCCGAGCGCGTCCCCACGCTCGATACGGAGCCCGGTCTTGCTGCTCCAGGCATCCGGGTGGGCGATGCCCACCTTCATGGCCGCGAGCTTGGCCCGGGCCTGGGCCCGCGTGGCCGGCGCCATCCACCCGAGCGCCTGGATGCGGCGGTCGAAGGCGACGACGATCCGGTCCACCATGCCCTGGATCTCCCGCCGCGCCTCCGGCGGGAAGTGGCGCGCCACGTAGATCTTCCCCACCGCCTCGCCGAGCGCCAGGTCGGTCTCGGCCACGGCGCGTTGCCAGCGCGGCAGCATCCGGGTGGTCCCCTTCAGCTCCGTCCCGTGAAAGCGGAAGTCCTCCTCGACGAAGGCCCTCGGCAGGAAGGGGGCCGCGTGCTCCAGCGCACGGGCCGCCAGGTACTCCTTCCAGGTGTCGAGCGGCTCGCTCCGCGCGAGCTCCGCGAGCCCCGCCAGCGCCGCCGGGTGCCAGACGATGAACACCGGCTGCCGGTCGAGCCCGGCCGCGCCCAGGAAGGCGCCCCAGTCCATCCCGGGCGCCCGGGCGTCGAAATCGGAACGGCCCCAGGGGTTGTTGGCCCTCGCCACGTCGAAGGTCTCGGCGCGGGTGGCGTGGCTCCGCGCGATGCGGGTCTCGAGCTCGAGCACCCTTCCGGCCCGCGCCTCGGCCTCGGCGGCGGGGACGCCGGACAGCCGGAACATGGCGGCGAGGTGGGCCCGGTACCGCACCCGCAGCCCGGGGAAGCTTCCGCCCTCGTCCAGGTAGTAGCTCCGGTCGGGCAGGCCGAGCCCTCCCTGGAGCAGGTAGGCGGCGTTGCGGGCCGGGACGTTCAGGTCCTGCTCCACCCAGAGGCCGAGGACGTTTCCCGTCGCCAGGTCGGTGGCGTTGAGGGCGTCGACGTCGGCCCGGATCGTCCCGCCGAGCTCCGCCGCGAGCGCGCGCCGGTCCGCGATGGCGGCGATGCGGTCCAGCGTCGGCCGGAGCGGTGTGAGCCCCCTGGCCTCGATGCCCTCCTCGTCCATGAAGCTCGCGTAGAAGTCGCCGATCTGCTGGAGCTCGGACCCGGGCGGCGCCCCTGCCCGGGCCGCCTCCTCGTCGATGGCGCGGACACGGGCGGCGACCAGTTCCTGCACCGCCAGGACCGGCCCCACGTGGGAGCGTTCCGGAGGGATGACGGCCAGTGCCTGCCAGCCCCCGTTCGCAAATGCGTAGAAGTCGTCGCCCGGAGCGACTGCGCGGTCCATCCCCGGGAGGTCGAGTCCGCTCCGCGTGGAAGGAGCCGCCGCCGTGGCGATCCCGGCCGGCGGGGCGGAAGCCGGCGGACGGGGGGTGGCGCAGGCGAGAAGGACGAGGGCCGGGACGACGGTGGCGGCTTTCACACCAGGAGTTCTACCCCAGGCGGCCCGTGATGCGCTGCGTCATCCAGGCTGGTTCATCTGGGCCCTCGACGGGCCGTTGGGAAGGTTCAACCTGTGGCGATGACCTTCCCAATCAAGGTGGAGCAGACCATCGTCGGCGGGGAGGTCGCGTACAGGGCGAAGTGACGGAGGCGGCGCTTTCAGTCGGGCGCCTGGAACGTGACCCGCGAGGGGTGACGGGCCGACGCGTGCACCCGGTGGGTCCGCGCCCGGAAGTCCGATTCACCGGCCGCGAAGAGGTTCGGGACGAAGGTCTGTGGATTGCGGTCGTGGAGCGGGAACCAGGTGCTCTGCACCTGGACCATGATGCGGTGCCCTTTCCTGAAGACGTGGTTCCGGGTGAGGAGGTCGATGGTCACCTCCTCCACCTTCCCGGGAGTGAAGGGCACGGGGCGCTCGAACCCCTTCCGGAAGCGGCCGCGCAGGATCTCGGCGGCCACCATGATCTGGGCTCCGCCCAGGGCGGCGTCGCCCTCCACCTTCTCCGGCATCACGTCCACGAGCTTGGCCACGAAGTCGGCGTCGGTGCCGGTGGTGGAGACGAAGAGGTGGGCGGTGATCGCGCCGGAGAGGACCACGTCCTCCGCGAGCGGCGCTGTCTGCCAGGAGAGGACGTCGGGCCGGCCGTCGGCGAAGCGCTGGTCCGCCACCATCCAGGCCGGCCAGGCGTTGCCGGAACCCGGCGGATCGAGGGTCGGCGAGGGCACCGGCCGCGGCTGGTACGGCACCGGGCTCGCAGGGTCGGAGATCCAGGAGCGGACCACCTCGCGTGCGCCCTTCGCCGGAGGGTCGAACCCGAGACGCCCGCCGTCGCCCAGGTACACGCTCCGTGACTGGCCTCCCCGGGGCGGCCAGGCCGGGAGGCGCTGCCAGACGTTCGAGCCGGTCTGGAAGACCAGCGCCTCGGGGAGCGGCGCGCCGCAGCGCCCCTTCAGGTGGCAGGCGAAGAACGGGGCCTGCACCTCCTCCCGGAAGAACCTGGCCGTCGCGCTTCCGAACGCGATCCTCCCCAGCCCGTCGCCGTCGGCCAGGCGCCAGGTCCGGTGGGCCCAGGGCCCCTGCACGAGGAAGTTCCAGCCCTCCGCGTCGTTCCGCTCCATGGCCTGGTAGAGGGCGACCGGGCCGCGCCGGTCCTCCTGGTCGAAGGCGCCGCCCACGTGCAGCGTGGGGGCCGGGGCGTGGGTGAGCACGGACGGGAGGGAGCGGCGCTTCCAGTAGTCGTCGTAGGTGGGGTGGGCGACGATGGCGTTCCACATGGGGAAGCGGCCGTGGAAGTGGCGGGCGTCCACGTTGGCGAGCGAGCCCAGCCCAAGGAACCAGTCGTAGAGGTCCAGCCGGTCGAAGACGAAGTCGGTGAACCCCGGCCCGCTCTCCATGGCGGGGATGAACTCGAACATCTGCGAGAGCCGGAAGGCGCCCTGGTGGAAGAGGTCGTCGCCGAGGAAGTTGTCGGCCGGCGTGGCCTGGGGCGAGTAGGCCTTCACCGCCGGGTGGTGCTCCAGCATGGCCATGGCGGTGAGGCGCCCCGGGATGGAGACGCCGAGGATGCCCACCTTGCCGCTCGACGGGACGTTCGCAATGAGCCACTCGACCGTGTCGAAGGCGTCGGTACCCTCGTCCACCGAGCGTGGGTCAGCCCGGTCCCGGGGCACGCTTTCCATGACGTAGGCGCCCTCCGAGCCGAACCGTCCGCGGACGTTCTGCATGACGAGCAGGTAGCCGTCGTCGAGCAGGGGCCGGAGCCAGGGTGCGGTGAGCCACATCGAGGGCGTCCTCTCGCCCCTCCCCTCCCCCTCACCGAATCCGTAGGGGGTCCGCATGAGGAGGATGGGGAGCCTCTCGCCGGAAACCTGCGCGGCGCGGGGCGCGTAGACGACGGTCTGGAGGCGGACCCCGTCGCGCATCGGCACCATGTGCTCGGTGCGGTCCCAGGCGCTGGCGGGGTCGGCGGCGGCAGGCCCCGCAGCGGTGGCGGTGACTGGCCCGGGGGAGGCGACGAGAAGGAGAACGAGGAACGTCCGGAAATTCATGGGGCGGCAGTCTACCCGGACAGCCCCCGGCCTATCTGCGAAGATGCGCCGCGAGCCGGCCACCCTTGCCCCCTGCCCGGAGCACACATGTTCCTCCTCAATCCCAGGACCCCCTCCCGCCACTGCCCCGACGCCCGCTCCCGCGAGCTCGTCGAGAAGACCGTCGCCTTCTTCGAGGCCAAGGGGAAGGCGCGGCTCCGGGAGGACGACCTCGCCCGGGCCTGGTACGCCGACTTCCTCGCCTTCTCCGCGCGCGAGAAGCTCTTCGCCACCTTCCTCTCGCCCGCGCCGCTGGGAGGCGAGGGCGCGCGCTGGGACACCTGGCGGAACTGCGCGCTCAACGAGGTGCTGGGATTCTACGGGCTTCCCTACTGGTACACCTGGCAGGTCACCATCCTCGGCCTCGGCCCCATCTGGATGAGCGGGAACGAGGCGGCCCGGGCCCGCACCGCGAAGTTCCTCCAGTCGGGCGGCATCTTCGGCTTCGGCCTCTCCGAGAAGGAGCACGGGGCCGACATCTACTCCACCGACATGGAACTCGTCCCCGCCGGTGACGGCACGTACCTGGCCCGCGGCGACAAGTACTACATCGGCAACGGAAACGAGGCCGCGCTCCTGTCGGTCTTCGGGAAGATCGCCGGAACGAAGGACTACGTCTTCTTCCTGGTGGACCCGAAGCGCCCCGGGTACGAGCTGGTCAAGAACGTGGTGGCGAGCCAGTCCTACGTGGCCGAGTTCGTCCTCCACGACTACCCGGTGACCGAGGCCGACATCCTCTCCCGCGGGCAGGCCGCCTGGGACGCGGCGCTCAACACCGTCAACGTGGGCAAGTACAACCTGGGCTGGGGCTCCATCGGCATCTGCACCCACGCCATGTACGAGGCGGTGCGCCACGCCGCCAACCGCCGCCTCTACGGGATGGCGGTCACCGACTTCCCCCACGTGCGGCGGCTCTTCACAGATGGATACGCGCGGCTGGTGGCCATGAAGCTCTTCGCGTTGCGGGCCTCCGACTACTTCCGCTCCGCCTCGCGCGAGGACCGCCGCTACCTGCTCTTCAACCCGGTCATGAAGATGAAGGTCACCACCGAGGGCGAGAAGGTCGTCGACCACCTGTGGGACGTGATCGCCGCCAAGGGCTTCGAGAAGGACACCTACTTCGAGATGGCGGCCCGCGACATCCGGGCGCTCCCCAAGCTGGAGGGAACGGTCCACGTCAACATCGCGCTCATCGTGAAGTTCATGAAGAACTACCTCTTCGCGCCCGCGCCCTTCCCTCCGGTTCCCCGGCGCAACGACCCGGCCGACGACACCTTCCTCTGGGACCAGGGGCCGGCGAGCGGCCTCTCGAAGATCCGGTTCCACGACCCGGCGCCGGTCTTCGCGGCATGGCCGCAATCCAACGTGGCGCTCTTCCGGGAGCAGATCGCCGCCCTGAAGGATTTCCTGATGCGGGCCACGCCCACCGAGGAGCAGGCCAAGGACGTGGACTTCCTGCTCGTGGTCGGCGAGCTCTTCACGCTGGTGGTCTACGCCCAGCTGGTGCTCGAGTCGGCGGCCCTCTCCGCGGCGGAGGGGATCGACGGGGACACGGTGGACCAGATCTTCGACGTCCTGGTGCGCGACTTCTCGCGCCACGCGCTCGACCTGCACGCGAAGCCGGCGGCGACCCCGGTCCAGGCGGAACTGGCGCTGGCGATGATCCGCCGGCCGGCGTTCGACGCCGGGCGTGCGGGCAGGGTCTGGAAGACCGTGCACGCGCTCAAGGACGCCTACGAGATGAACCCGTAGCGCCGTGGCCGCCTTTCACCTCCCGAAGCTCCGCCCCACGTGCAGGCGGACCGCGTCCTCCAGCTCGGCCTCCCGGTCGCCCCGGTAGACCATCGAGGAGCCGATCTCGGCCGCCAGGATGGCGGAGCGGTACTTGGGGGGCAGGCGCCCGATGCGGCGCCGGAACCGGGCCGACTGCCGCATCATGGCCGGGAGGTGGGCCAGGATCACCCGCTGGAAGTCCGGCTCCATGGTGAGCGCCGGGCGCGCCTGGAAGAACTTGAAGAGCCGGGCGTAGTGGCCGTTGATCTCCCGGCTGATGGCGTCGGAGATCTCGGTGCAGAGCTGCCCGGTCTCGCGGCGACGCCTCAGGATGAGGTTGGCCTCGTCGGCGGCACGCCGCTCCAGGATCTCGAGCACGCCCTTCACGTAGCGGCTCTTGCTGGCCAGGAACTCCTTCTCGTCGAGCGTGAGGTTGGCGATGATCTCGTACGACGACGAGATGACCCCGCACTTGTTGGCCGAGGCGTCGCGCATGATGATCACGCCCTTGCGCTGCAGCTGCACGCGGGCCTCGGGGGTGATGAAGGAGTTGGCGCCCTCCACGATGGCCCGCGCCGAGGGGGTCCCGTCGGGCAGGAGGTAGCGCTCCCAGTTCTGCCTGTCGATGGTCTCGGGCCGGCCGCCTCCGGGGATGAAGAGGTCGGCGGGAACGGTGAAGGCCAGCGACCCGAACTCCCGGGAGAACTCGTCCAGGGAGAGCCAGCGCTCCTCCAGGCCGCGGGGCGTCCTCGTCACCTTCCGGAAGAGCTCGCGGAGCCCCTCCTTGCGCCGTCCGGTGCGGAAGAGGAGCGAGCCACCGACGTGCAGCGCCTTCGGGTCGAAGGCGTCGAGGTCGCGGCGCAGCAGGATCCGCTTCATCTCGGTGCGGGAGGCGCCCTCCGGGTCCACCAGCGCCGCCGTGCCGTCGAGGACGAGCACGAGCTTCATCCTGGGACAGCGGGCGAACAGGATCTGCATGGCGTTGCCGGCCACGTCGCCGTTCGGCCCGCCGGTCAGCTTCACGGAGAAGGCGTCCCGGCGCATGTCCACGCCGAGATCCTTCATGGTGATCTCGGCGAACTTCACCACGCCGGTGGAGGTGACGCCGTACTCCTTGTGGTTGATGCCCACCCGCTTGCTCGACATGACCCCGATGCCGAGGATGTAGCCGCGCCGCTTCGAGACCTCGGCGATCTCCTCGATCATGTCGTCGTGCATGTTCTCGTCGGGGCCGAGCTCGATGGGCTCGTCCTCGCGGTAGTAGTCCACCACCCTGGGGTGGCGGGCCACGCCGTCCTTGGTGACGAAGACGTCGAGGAAGGCGTCGATGACCCCGCGCTGGAGCTTGTGGAGGCGCCGGGTCTCCTGGTCCTGCTCCTCCTTCTGCAGGGCCGAGGCGTCCATGATCATGACGAGCTTGGAGCCGCCCTCGTAGATGTCCTTGTTCTTGAGGTGCTGGGTGTGGGCCAGCACGTAGTTCTCGCGGAACAGGGTGGAGGCGTTGGTGCGGAAGTCGTCGGCGCTCCGGCAGATCACCGTGCGCCAGCCGCCGCGGGCGATGTCGGAGAAGCCGATGTGGAAGCCGAAGCCCGCCCGGGTGAAGAAGAAGGTCACCCGGAACGGGCGCTCGGCCGGGAGGTCGGCGATGAAGCCCGGGCCCAGGTCGGCCAGGTAGGCCGGATCGAGCCGGAAGGCGAAGGCCTGCTTCTCCCTCACGAAGAAGTTGGTCTTCAGGGTGTGGCGGATGAAGGCCAGGGTGCAGCGGAAGACGTCGCGCCGCAGGTCGTCGAGGTGCCGGTGGCCGGTGTCGTAGTCGCGCACCACCCGCTCGGCCTCGGCCAGGTCCCGGGCCCAGGCCTTCCTGCGGCCCCGCACCGACGGGTCGAAGCGGGTGCGGAAGAGCCGGACCAGCCGGGCCGCCAGGTCCGGGTCGGAGAGGAAGCAGTCGTGGACGTCGTCCCACCCGAAGCGTCCGGGCTCGGCGTGCGCCAGGTTGGTGTGGCAGAAGGCGGCGAAGGCGTCCACCAGCGAGGCGTCCTCCCCGCTCATCACGCCGCTGCGCACCAGGTCGGTATAGAGCGACGAGGAGGTGTCGAGGATCTGGGTGTTGAAGAGCTCGTGCTCCAGCGTGCGGTGCAGCGCCGAGCCGCTCCGGAGCGGCGCGCCCTTCCGGGGCCGGACGTAGAACATGAAGAGGGCGACGGGCTGGACCCCGTTCGAGACGTCGAGCACGTAGGCCCGGTTCACTCCCAGGTTGAGCCGGTTCAGCACCTCCATCACCTGGGCGAGGAAGCCCCGGTGCGGGGCGCTGGCCACGGCGAAGGAGACGCGGGTCAGGCCGGAGCCGTCGGTCATGGGCTCGACGTCCAGGAAGAGGCCGCCGGTCCGGGCGCCGAACTGGAGCAGGCGCAGCGTCTGGGCCACCCGCCGGGGCGGCGAGATCCGGACGTAGCTCGGGTTGTTGAGCCAGAGGATGGAGAGGAGCCGGTCGAGCTCGCCGGTGTCCACGTCGGGGTAGTCGTGCTCCACCGCCGCGGCGACCGAGCGGCGGACGTCGGCCGGGACGCGCACCCCGGCCTCGAGGCCGCGCGCGATCTCGGCGTCCGTCTTGCACTCGAAGTCGAAGCGCTGGATCTCCAGGGAGTCCTCCATCCCCGGCATGAATCCGCTGGAGTGGGCGAACATGGCGTAGGAGATGGCGGGCTGGGCCATGCGGCCGAGGACCAGCGAGCGGTAGAGCGAGCCGGGCGCGTTGCGCGTGGCCAGCACGAACCGGGTGGGGCGGTCGGCCAGGACGAGGTGCTCGTTCACGGCCAGGGTCCCGAGCTCGCGGGCCAGGATGGCCATGGCCTCGGGCTCGTCGGTCATGGCGTCGAAGAAGTAGGGCGGCATGGCCGTCTCGAGCCAGGCCTGGTTCTCCGCCGCCGTGGGGGTGCCGCGCCCGCTGGGTATCTTGCTCATGGTGACCGAGCCTAGATCCCTTCGGGCCCGCACCCAAGGACCGTGACGGGGCGTGAGGCGGTCAATCCCGGAACTGGAGGAGCTTCCCACCGTCGGTGAGGAGGTAGAGGAAGCCGTCCGGTCCCTGCT
The DNA here is from genome assembly GCA_963828255.1 of uncultured delta proteobacterium. Taxonomy (GTDB): domain Bacteria; phylum Myxococcota; class Myxococcia; order Myxococcales; family Anaeromyxobacteraceae; genus CAIOAK01. The sequence goes on from CAWHDZ010000018.1 coordinate 78,810, forward strand.
CGACGTCGCGGATGCGCTCTCCCAGGTCGCCGAGGAGACGCTCCCGCGCCACCTCCACGTCTCCCCGGAGCTCGACCCGCCAGAGGGCCTTCCCCGCCAGAGCCCCCATGAAGGCATTTCCCTGCCAGGCCGGGAAGCGCGCCCCGGTGTAGAAGACGAGCCCGGCCGGCGCAATGGAGGTCGGGCCCCAGAAGCCGACCGGCTCGACGAAGCGCGGCGCGTGGGTTCCGCCGCCGATGCGGCAGGAGTCGCCCACCGGGTCCCCGTAGTTGCAGCCGTAGCTCACGAGGGGCCAGCCGTGGTTGCCGCCGGGGACGATGCGGTTGAGCTCGTCGCCGCCCTGGGGCCCGTGCTCGTTCACCCAGAGCTCGCCGGTGCCCGGCCGGATCGCGGCCCCCTGCGGGTTGCGGTGGCCGTAGCTCCAGATCTCCGGCCGCGCCCCGGGGATGCCTGGATTGTCGGAGGGAATCGTTCCGTCGCGCCCGATGCGGATGACCTTTCCGAGCGTCGTCGCGAGGTCCTGGGCCGGGCTGCCCTTCTGCCGCTCGCCCAGCGTCACGAAGAGCGTCCGGTCGCCGCGGAAGGCGATGCGCGATCCGAAATGGCCCGATCCCGACACCTTGGGCGCCTGGCGGAAGATGACGGCGACGTCCTGGAGGGCGTTTCCGACGAGCCGGCCTCGCGCCACCGCGGTCCCGGAAAGGCCTGCCTCGGCTCCCGTTCCGGGCTCGGAGTAGGTCCAGTACACGAAGGGGTCGGACGCGAAGTCCGGGTCGAGCGCCACGTCCATCAGACCACCCTGCCCGTCGCTCACCACCGCGGGCAGCCCGCTCACCGTGGCCTGCACCGACGCGCCGTCGGAGGAGAGCACGACCATGGTGCCGCCCTTCTGGGTCACGAGCATCCGGCCGTCGGGCAGGAAGGCGAGCCCCCAGGGGGAGGAGAGCGAGGAGTTGAGGGTGACGGTTCGCGGGGTCGTGGCGGGGCCGGACGGGGTCGCCGGGTCGCCTCCACCGCAGCCGCCGCACGCCGAGAGCATCGCGCACGCCAGGAGGAAGGCGAGGAATCGGGAGCGGGTGACGCGGGTCCTGACCTTCATGACGGGGTCCTATGACCGCGTCGGTTCCAGGGCAACGCCGCCTACTCCCCGCCCGGTCCACCGCCTGGCCTGCCGCCCCGCCTCCTGCGCCGCCGCCGCCTTCGTCCCGGCGTGCCACCGGCCGGGGCCGGGGCGCCCGCGGGCGGGGGTTGCACCCCTTGCCTGGGCTGCTGCGGCGGCCTGGGCTGCTGCGGCGGCCTGGCCTGCTGGGGCCTGCCCTTCTGCGGCCTGGCGACGGCGACCGAACCGTGCGGGAGCCGCTCGACGCGGATCACCTCGGGAAGGGGTGCGTTCCTGGGACCGCGTGGTTCAGGGCGCCTGGGCCCGGCGGGGCGCTCCGGCCTTCGCTCCTGCCTCCGCTGCGGCTGCTGCTGCGGCTGAGGCTGAGGAGGCTGCTGCGCCTTCTGCGGCTTCTGCGCGTGCCCTCCCCCGTGCGGCCGTGCGGGTCCGCCACGCTGGGCTTGCTGCGGGTGGCTGGCGCCGGCGGGACGTTCCTGCCTCCGCGGCTCCGGTGCACGGCCGGTGGGCACGAAGCCTGCGGTCAGCTCGCGCCGGACGTAGGCCCGCCAGATCTCGCGCCCGTCGCCCTCACCGCCCACCGCGGGGTCGAGCGCTGCGCAGAAGCGGCGGACGTTCTCGAGGTCGCGCAGGAAGAAGGCCTCGGACTGGCTGTTGTGCGCGGCGTCGACGACCTGGGGAAGATCGATCACCACCGGCCCGTGCCCGCCCAGGAGGACGTTGTACGGCGAGAGGTCGCCGTGGATGAGGCCGCAGGCGAGCATCCCGACCGCCTGCCTCCGGAGGTCGGCGTAGATCCCCGCCGCCTGCTCCCGGGCGATCCGCGCGTCCACGAGGCGCGGCGCCGGGTGGCCGTGGGCGTCGAGCACGAGCTCCATGAGGAGCACCCCCTCGTGGAACAGCACGGGCCGCGGCACCCGGACTCCGGCGGCGTGCAGCCGGAACATCGCGTCGGACTCCCTGGCCTTCCAGGCTTCCTCGGAGGCGGCCTGGCCGAAGCGGCTGCCGCGGTCCATGGCACGCTGGGTGCGGGTGTTCCGGACCTTCCGCCCTTCCTTGTAGGCGGCGTCGTTCTTGAAGCTCCGGGTCTGCCGGGCCTTGTAGACCTTGGCCGCGACGACGTGGCCGCCGGCCCGGACCAGCCAGACGTCGGCCTCCTTGCCACCCTTCAGCCGCGAGACGACCTCGTCGATGACGCCGTCGGTGAGGAGCGGGGCGAGGGGATCGTGCATCTGGATCGGGTGTAGAGCGGAGACGACGCGGGGTCAAGGGTGAAGCCTGTTCGCGGCTTTCGCGTCGTCGCGGTCCCCGGAGGGCGATTCAGCTCGGGGCGGGCCCGGCCGGGGCCCGGTGCTCGGTGTAGCTCGGGTTCCGGTGGTTCTGGTCCGGGTTGTGGGCGTCCCAGCAGGAGTCGGAGCAGAAGTAGAGCTGGAAGCGCTTCCGGTTGCAGGTTGAGACGCCGCACCTGAGGTAGGCGCCGCCGAAGGCGATGGGCTTCTTGCAGACGCTGCACTTCTGCCACATGGGGCAATCCTAGCGCGGCGGAGGGCGGGATGCCCGGCCGGGGCGCGAAGGTAGCCTCCCGACGCGTTCGCAATCCACCACGCGTACCGTCGCGACACCGATGTCGTGGTTCAGCCGGTTGAACCACTCCTTCGGGTGGGCGACCAAGGTCCCCGAGCCACCTTCGAAGCCGAGGTTGAATCACTTTCGGTATGGGTCACTCATTGTCCCAGAGACAACGGCCGATTCCATCATCGGTCTACCCGTCGCGCGTGAAGGAGACCACGGCGGTATCGGTGATGACCATCCTCGGCCTCGACTCGCACGGCCGCGACCAACCAGGTCGCGTCGCTGGCCTGCCGTCGGGGCGAGTCACGCTCCCGGACAGCGCGGTCGTCAGCCTGGCGGCGACGCGAGCGTGCATTTTATTGCCTACATCGACCCACCCCCATGAGGGGCGCTGCAGGATTTGTGGCTCCATGCGTCAAGACGTGGGGATCCCGCCATTTTGGTCCCCACGTTCCTTACAGATGACTACACCTCGTTCGACCATCACCCCGACAGGCGACCCTCCAATGGGTCTACTGCGTACCTCGTTCATGGTACAGAAGCGTGCCTGATTCTGGATGGTCGGGAGGGATCAACAAGGTGGCAAGGAGCAAACATGAGAACGACGAGACAGCGCCCACTCACCAGGAAGGCCTTCAGCAAGTCGACCGCCGGCCGCCTGGCCGTGACACGAAGGGTGGAGACATGAGCGGCATCCGGACGGGACGGTCGCGGGGCGAGAAGATGAGCCTGTACATCCCTGGCGAGGTCCTCGCGGACATCCGGGCAGAAGCCCGCCGGCAGCAGCGAAGCGTGTCCTGGCTGATCCGTCAGGCATGGCGGCTCGCGCGGAAAGGCATGGATGCCCTTCCGGCAGCGCAGGAATGGAACCCCGAAGAGGGCCCTGGCGCCCTGCCGAACTCCTAGGGAGCAACAGCGGTGCGGCCCCAGGCCCGTGCTAACGTTTCCCTTCGTGCACTCCCGGGGCACAGGCGGACGCGACGACGCGGGGTCCTCGCCGAAGCGCACGGGCCTCGAGGCCCGGATCGCCGATGCCCTGGTGACACGCCTCGTCGAGTCGCGGTTCTCCGAGGCGCTCATGGAGCAGATCCTCCAGGCGCTCACCGAGAGCCGCGACGTCGAGAAGCTGGTCGTCCACCTGCTCGAGCAGCCAGACGTGAGCGGCGCCGTCGATGCGCTGGTGGACCGGCAGCTCGGGCGGGTGATCGAGTCGCTGCGGGACAGCGAGGCACTCCGCGAGCTGGTGCGCGAGCAGGTCGACCTCTACCTGAGGCACCTCACCGAGAATCCGGAGGCCGTCCGGCAGCTCATCCAGGACCAGAGCCGCGGGATGGTCCGCGAGGTCCAGGCCACCCTGCGCGCCCGCGCGTACCTCGCCGACGACGCGGTCGACGCCTGGGTCCACCGCGTGCTGGGGCGACCGTGACGCTGCGCTACGCCGGCCCGGTGAGTCGCGGGGGCGGCCGGGCCCTCGACATGGTCTCGCTCGCCGTCCTCGTCGCCGGTACGGGATGGCTCGCGCAGCAGTTCCTCGGGATCGACCCGGAACACTGTCCCCCTGCGACCGCGTGGTGGCACCTGCGGGCGCACCTGTGCGGCTTCATGCCCTACGCCATCCCGGTGGCCGGGGTGGTCATCCCGCCCACGTACCGCATCCTCTTCTACGCCCTCGCCGGGCAGACTCCGGGCATGGCGGTGATGGGCCTGCGGCTGCGGCGGTCGGACGGCCGGAAGGTGGGCATCCGGCAGGCCGTGAAGCGCGTCCTGACCTTCTACGCCACGCTCGGCTTCGGTTCCTTCCTCATCCCCGTGACGGCGCGGCGGCGGGCGCTGCACGACATCGTGGCCGGGACGGTGGTCGTCTACGATTGGGGTGAACACGAGCTCGACTTCCGGCGCGCCCTGGAGCAGCTGCGGTCGACCGATCCGTGATCCGGCTGCCCGCTCACCCCTCGCTGGTCATGATGAACAAGGGCGTCATCTCGAAGCTCTTGTAGTGCGGCCGGTACCGGTCGGCGTTGTAGAACCGGTCGACGTTCACGACCTTCTTGGTGCTCGTCACGATGTCGAGCGGGATGTTGTCGTACCGGCCGTTCTTCAGCACCACCAGGCGGCCGTGGATTCCGGCGAGCAGCAGGTCGAGCGCGAGGTTGCCGTAGGCCATCGGCACGATGGAGTCGACCGCGTCCGGATCGCCGCCGCGCACCAGGTAGCCCAGCTTCTGGTTGATGATGTGAACTTCCTTGCCCTTGTTGTGCTGCGCGGTGCGCTTCTGGATCTCGGCCGAGACCAGGTCCCCGATGCCGCCGAGCTTGGCGTGGCCGAAGGCGTCGGTGGTGCTGCTCTGGAACACCATCTCGCCGCCCTCGTACATCGAGCCCTCCGAGACCAGGCAGATGGCGTACTTGCTGGGATTTCGGGCGCGGTCGTACATCAGCAGCTCGGCGAGCCGGTCCATGTCGAACTTGTACTCGGGGATCACGCAGCGGTTCGCGGCGCCCGCCATCGTGGGCAGCATCGCCGTGAAGCCCGCGTAGCGGCCGAACACCTCCAGCACGAGCAACCGCTCGTGGGATCCCGCCGACGTGCGCAGCCGGTTGGCCATCTCGATGGTGCGCGTGACGCAGGTGCTGAACCCGATGCAGTAGTCGGTCCCGGGAACGTCGTTGTCCATCGTCTTCGGGATCGCGATGACCTTGACGCCCTCCTTGTACAGGCGCACGCCGTAGCTGAGCGTGTCGTCGCCGCCGATCGGGATGAGGTAGTCGACACCGAGCCAGTCGAGGTTCTTGAGGACCTCCGGCGTCAGGTCGTTCGTCTTCCCCCTGTACCGATCCTTCAGGTGCTCGGGCACCCCATCGGCCTTCACCGCGCTGGGGCGGGTTCGCGACGTGTGCAGGAACGTGCCGCCCGTGCGCCCGGCCCGGTTGACGATCTCCTCGGTCAGGTTCTGGAAGTTGTCGCTGTTGTCGTGATCGTGCTCGCGCACGATGTCGATCGCGCCCGCCCAGCCGCGTCTCAGCCCGATGACCTCCCAGCCCTCCCGCAACGCCCGGATCGTCACGGCGCGGATGGCCGGATTCAGGCCGGGCACGTCGCCGCCCCCGGTCAGGATGGCGATCCGCTTCTTGCCGGTGTTCACGTTGGCCATGATGGGTTCCTCCCGTCGGACCGGTCCAGCTTACTCCCAATGGCCCGACGGGGAGGGTTTCCGGCTCATCCTCGGCCCGTTCCTCCCTGGCGTCGGGGCGGTACGAGTTGACCATTCGTGAACCGACGCTCCCGAAGGGCAAGCAGCCGCCCCGGTCGGAATCTGCTCGGCGCGAGGGCGCGGGTGATCGGCTCGAAAGAGCGGGGTCGGATGCAAATTGGCCACGCAATGGCCAGGCGGCGTGGGCGCAGATGGTTCTCCCCGGCCTGACGGAGGAAGGGACTCGAAGGACGCGAACGTGATTCCGGAGACGGTTCGACGGACCTCGCCGCACACCTCGATGATGTCCTCGGCGAAGAGGCGCCAGTCCTGCGTGACGAGGTCCACCTTCCGGCCCAGGAGGTCAGGCACCGTGGACGGGAAGCGTGCCGGCATTCATCCCTCCCCAGACGAGAAGCTGCCAGCGCCCGCCAGCACGAGGAACTGATCCTGCTGTCCGGGCGCGAAGAGGTACGCCGTCGCCGAGAGTTGCCAGAAGGAGACCCCGATCAGAGGGCCGCCCTGCACCTCGGTCGAGGCCTGGAAGGCCCGGGGCCGCTGCAACACCACTCCGACACGGAGCCATTCGGGCCCCGTGACGCTGAACTCGGTCCAGTCGTAGAAGAAGCCCTGGGACGAATCGGCCAGGTCGAACACGTACGCGCTCTGGGACCAGAGCGCGAGCGGGCCCCACTCGAGCGTGAAGGAAAGGTTCCAGCCGATCCAGGCCGATCCGGCATTGCGCGCCTCGTAGTCGTATCGCGCTCCCAGGTGAAGGGATCCACGGTCCACCGTCAGGGTCGGTTGCAGGTAGTCCCTCTCGTCGCGGAGGACGTACCACAGGACGGAGGGACCCCATTCCCAAGCAGGCGCGTCCGCCGAGTTCGCAAGACCCGTCATGCTGTCACGACGGCGAGCAGGACGTTCACACGATGCTCGTCGCCGCCCTGACCTGCAACCTGGCCTGGGGCCTCGTCGATGGCGTCATGTACGTCCTCACCTCGGTCGCCGAACGGGCGCGCCGGGTGGCCGTCTTGCTGGGGATCCGCGCCGCCGATCCAGTGGCGTGCTGGTGGTGCTCGCCACCCTCCCCCCGACCATTCCGTTCATGCTCGTCGCCGATGCCCAGCGTGCGCTCCGGATCTCCAACGGGGTGGCCGTGGCCAGCCTCTTCCTCGCGGGCTTCTGGCTGGGACGGGCCACCCGGTCACCAGTCGAAGAAGTAGGCGAGCCCCATCCCGACCTCGTACTTGTAGAACTGGGCCGCCGCCGCCTGCGTGAGCGTGGCCTGGTACCACGCGGAGATCGACAGGGATTTCTGACGGTCGACGAAGAAGCCCGCCATGCCCTTCATGAGGGGGATGAAGGTCCCGGTGGCGAAGTTCCATCCCAGCCGCGTGTCGAGCGCGACGAACGACCTGCCGGGGAGGTTGGCCACCAGGATGGGCTCCAGCACGAGCAGGTTCAGCTCCGGGTAGGTCTCGCTTCCGCCCAGGGAGCGAAACCACTGGACCTGCGTCGTGATCGAGAACCACCGGGTCAGCGCGATCCCGATCGCGTAGGAGGGCACGAGCGCCCACGGGCCCCCGATGACGGGCGTGGAGGCCGTCTCGATCTGCAGCCCGAGCGCCAGGAACTGCCGGACGCCCTTGCCGCTCATGAAGTTCCAGGCGAAGGCCGTGGAGACGGCTCCCAGGCCGAACTGGGTCGGTGCGTCGGCCGCGTAGGGAAAGAGCGCGGTGACGGGGACCTTGAACTGGAGGGCGAACTCGCTCGAACTGCCGAAGACGAACTGCGGATTGAAGAGCATCCGGCCGGCGTTGCCCTTCCCGCCCAGCGACTGGAAGCTGTCCACCTGGAGGAGCACCTGGCTCCGGGAGAAGGCCACCGAGTCGAGCCCCTGGAGGATCTCGAGCGCCTCCCGGACCCGGTCCCGGCTCCCCATCTCCTCGACGGTCTCGGCGACCGCCGCTGCCTCGGCGACGACCTGGAAGTCGGTGGCCCTGCACTCCGGAGAGATGCGCGCCTCGTTGGCCTCGACGCACTCGAGTAGCGGGCCTGCCTGCTGCGGGACGTCGCTGCAGAGCCTCGCGAGGTCCTTCGTGCATGCACTGCGGAAGGCCTCCAGCCGTTCGCGCGCCACCCCGATGCGTTCCACCTCCCCCTGGCAGGCGCGGGAGACCTCCAGCTGGTGCCGGCTCAGGCAGGCCAGCACCCTGCCCCCGCCCGGCTCCACGGCCGCGCAGTACTGGTCCAGGTCGGTCTTGCACGCCTGGAGGAAGTCCCGGACGAACCTCCTCGCAGACACATCGTCGGCCTCGAGCTTGGCCCGGCAGGCCTCCCCGAGAGCGTCCTGGTTCGCCTTGAGACACTTCCGCACGGCCCCCTTGCCGAGACCGAAGCCGGGGCAGAGGCGAACGATGTCGTCCATGCAAGGATCCGCGGCCATGGCCGGGGAGGCGAAGGCGGCGAGCAGGAGGACGGCGGCTGCGGCGGCGCGAACTCCGGCGCGCCCGGGGAATCGAGTCTCCTTCACCGGTCCTCCTCGAACACCGCCTTCACGGTGCCCTTGCGAACCGCGCGCTCGAGGGCGGCGTGGTCCTTCTCGTTCTGGTCGGCGTAGGCCATGGAGAAGGCCGCGATGGCCTCGTCGAAGACCTCGCTCTTCCCCATGTAGCCGCTCAGCACCGCGGAAAGCCCGGACCGGGCATGGGAAAGCGCCAGGGCCTTGCCGCACCAGCTCGCGTAGAGGTCCATCAGGGTCTCGTCGAAGGTCTCCACCCGGACGCTGACCTTGATGTCCCGGAGCTGACGCACGAAGAAGTCGCGTTCCGGCCCCGCGTCCAACCGAGGAACATGTCGCTCGCCGGCTGCATGCGCCGATAACCGTCCACCACGCGCTGGCCGTGGTTCGGAAAGATGGTCTTTCCCGCATAGCGCTCCAGGACGGAAGGCCGTGCCTCCTTGACCTGGAGGAAGAGTGGATCGCCCTCTCCGGCCATGAAGAGCAGCACCCAGCAGGCGGTCCCCACGCTGCCGATCCCGACGACCTTGATGGCGGCGTCCCGGAGCTCGTAGCGGTCGAACAGGGATTGATACGCGGAAGGGAGCGTGGCGCGGTAGCCAGCGATGGCGTCCCGCACGGCCTGCTGGATGTCGCCGGGGGGGTGATCCTTATGGTGGAAGATGGTCGGGAGCTGGTCCCGGATGAGAGGCATCTCGCCCTTCTGCTCGACGAGCTTCGGGAAGATCTCCTCGGCCCTGCTCTTACCCCGCTCCTTCTCCAGCCGGTCGACGACCCGCCTGTGCACCACCGGGTCCTTGATGGTGCGCAGCAGGTCACGCGCCTCCACCGACTCGTACCAGAGCTCGAGGGTCCCGAGCTTGCTGTACCCGGCCATGACCTCGCGGTAGGTCCGCACGCAGGTGGTGACGACGCCCTTGGCCGCCGCGTCCTTCAGGCCGTTGTCCCGGCACGCCACGACGAAGCTCGCCGCCAGGCGCTTCACGTCCCATTCCCACGGCGCCGGCAGCGTCTCGTCGAGGTCGTTGATGGAGAAGATGACCCTCCGCTCCGGGGTGGCGAACCCGCCGAAGTTGGAGAGGTGCGCATCCCCGCAGCACTGGACGTGGATCCCGGACGCCGGCGTGGAGGCCAGGTCGGCCGCCATCGGGAGGGCCGAACCGCGATAGAACGTGAACGCCGAGCGGACCATGCGGCCGTGACGGAGGGGGAGCAGTTCCGGCATCCGGCCCTTCTCCGCCGCCAGCACCATCTCGATGGGGTCCCGCGGCCGGCGGGCGGCTTCCAGACGCCGTGCGACTCCCGGGGCAGACCTTCCGCAGGGCCTTGCCCTCGGCATACCGCTCCTCTTGCGACAGGTCCAGGTGCGGTCGCGGCGGACCTTCGACACCGGGACGTCCTGCTTCGTCGGGGCTTCGCGTCGCCGTTCTTCTTCGTCTGCGCCATCGGGAGAACTCCCTTCGCCGGATTCAGGCACTTCGTGTGCTGCGCTGGAATTCGTCGACGACGTCGGCCACCGAGACCCTGCGGTCGATGGGTCCGACGTGCTCCTCCAGCTTCTCCGCGCGCAGGATGTCCCGGACCGCGGCGCGCGCCTCGACGAGCCGAAGCTTCGCCCCCGTCTCCGTCAGGGCGGACTGCATGGCGTCGAGCATGCGCACCCCGGCGAGGTCGACCATGGGGGAGGACGAGAGGTCGAGCACGACCACCCCCGGCGGCTCGGTGCAGGAGCGGATCTTCCCCCAGACGGTGTCCTGGACGTGCTCGGCGTTGAAGTACAGGATGGAGGCCTCGACGCGGACCACCAGCGCGCCCGGAACCTCCTCGTTGTCGGGGTTGCGCTCCAGGTCGGAGAAGACCCTGGTTCCTGGGATACGCCCGAGGAACGCGACGTTGGGGCGGGCTGCGCGCCGGATGAGCAGCAGGAGGGAGACCAGGACCGCCACCATCACGCCCTGGAGGATGCCGAGCAGCAACACCGCGGCGAATGCGACCATCGACACCACGAACTCGTAGCGGCTCACCCGCCAGACGTGGCGCAGCTCGCGGACGTCGACGAGCCCCTTCACGGCGACCAGCACGATGGCCGCGAGCACGACGGTGGGCAGGTTGGCGAGCATCCCCGTCAGGAACATCAGACACAGCCCGATGGTCACCGAGGCGAAGACCAGGGCCAGCGGCGTCCGGGCGCCCGCCTTGTCGTTCACCGAGGACTGCGACAGGCCGCCGGCCACCGGATAGGAGAGGAACAGCGCCGCCGCCAGGTTCGCGGCGCCCAGCCCGAGCAGTTCCTGGCGCGGATCGACCTCCTCGCGATGCGCCTGCGCCAGCGCCCGGGCCGCGGAGACGCTCTCCACGTAGGCGAGCAGCATGCAGGCGAACGCCAGCGGGACCACCCCCTCCACGTCCCGAAGCCTCAATGCCGGCAGGTGAAAGCCGGGCAGGCCCTGTGGCAGCGCGCCGACGATCTTGAAGCCGAGGTCTCCCAGCGAGGTCACCGACAGCAGGACGATGGAGACCGCGACCACGAGCAGGGCGATCGGTCGCCCCGGCAGGAACTTCTCCCCCAGCAGGAGGACGGCGAGCGCGGCAAGGCCGAATCCCAGCACCGGGAGGCTGGTGTCGGGGAGCTGGGCCCAGAGGATCCCGGTGCGCTCGAAGAAGCTCTCCCCGCCGCCCTTCACGCCGAAGAGCTTGGGGAGCTGCGTCATCGCGATCGTGAGCGCCGCCCCGGCCTTGAATCCGAGGAGGATGGTCTCGCTGATGAAGTTCACGAGCGAGCTCAGGCGCAGGAGCCACGCCAGCAGGCACATGGCGGCGATCACCAGGGCGGTCAGCGCCGCGATGTCGGCCCACCGGGCCGGATCGCCCCCCGCCATGCCTGCGACCGTGGCGCCGACGAGCATCGAGATCGCGGAGGTGGGACCGATGGCGAGCTGGCGGGACGAACCGAGGAGCGCGTAGGCGAGGCCCCCCGCCAGGTAGCCGTAGATGCCGTACTGCGGCGGCAACCCGGCCAGCGAGGCGTAGGCGAGCGACACGGGGATGCCGTAGGCGGCCAGCGTCACGCCGGCGATGGCGTCATTGGTCAGCCACCGCGGCTGGTACGAAGCAAGCCACCGGGCCGGAGGGAAGACCGCGCGCCAGCCTGCGACGAGCCCCTCGCCCCCGGGTCCCTGCCTCGCCTGTGCCTCGCCAGGCGCGCGTCCTCGCGCCATCGCTAGTTCCAGTAGTACCGGAAGTTCACCCAGGCGAGCGTGGCCGTCGAGGTCTGCTGGGTCTCGAGCGTGCTCCACTTCCAGTCGATCTCGACGCCCAGGGCCAGGTTCGGACGGCCGGTGTAGTAGAACCCGAAGCCCGCCTCGTTGGCGGTCGGAACCTTGTTGCCGCCGACCCCGCTGGTGAGCTGGTAGGCCACGTTCACGCCAAGCGGCAGCCACCGCACGAGCGGCAGGAAGTCGAACTCCCCGGCCCCCGCGAAGGTCATGCCGTTCTGCGCGATGGAGGCGTCCCCGGTCTTGGTCGGCGCGATGAACTGCACGTTCCCGGTGAATCCCAGGTACGGGGTGGGCGCCCAGGACCCCGAGAGCCCTCCGAGCCAGGTCACCGTGTTGATGGTCTGGAATCCCGAGCCGAGGTCGATGGTGCACTGGGACGGGTTGGCCCTGCAGTTGTTCAGGGCGTCGACGAGCCCGTTCACGAGGAGGAGGGAGTAGACCGGCCCGTAGCTCACGTCGAGGGTCGCCGCGAACCGCCAGTTGTCCCCCACGGGGAGGCTGCCCTTCACGCCCACCGCGCCGGTGATCCGCGCCGAGGTGCCGATCGTGAGCGCCGCGCCGCTGCCGGTGCCGAGATAGGCGGTCGTGTTGAGCAGGGCCCGCGCCGAGAGGTACTCGAGGATCCGGACGTTCATGAGCATTCCGAGCCCGAGCCCGGTGTAGCCGTACCACTTCTCCCCGATGATGGCGGGTGGCAGGAGCTGGACCTCCGGGCCGAGGGCATTCCCCGACCCCAGGCCGAAGAACATGGCGAAGGCCGTGTAGGAGAACGGGTCCTCGATGATGTGCGAGGGCATGAAGAGGTGCCCGTTCAGCTCGCGACCCAGCTTTTCGGCGGGCGCAGGTGCGGTTGCCGTGGTGGCAGAGGGAGCGGCTCGGGTGGGGACGGTTTCCTGCGCCTGGGCCGTCGGAGCGGAGAACACGAGGGCGACGGCTACCAGGGACATCGAGATCTTCGGGTGGAAAGCGTTCACGGTTTCTCCTGGTGTGGATGGTGTTGACTAGTCGGACGACCCGCCGAAGTACTTGCGCGCGTCGAGGCGGAAGCGGAGGTAGATGTTCCAGCTCGGCCCCAGGCTGAAGGGCTCGCCGGTGGCTCTGTAGGTCACGTCCATCGGGAACTCGACGTTGAAACCAAGCTGGAACTCGGCCGCGAGCGCGAGCGTGGTCGCGAAGACCCGTGGCGGAACGAATTCGAGGACCGGAAAGTCGAGCTCCAGCGAGTTGTGGTTGATCACCTTCGCGTCGGCCGCGCTCGCGGTGGGCGTGTAGATGAACTGGTTCGTGTGGCCGGTGAAGCCCCACAGCGTGAAACCGACCTCACGCCCCGCCATGAACTGGAAGCTTCCGATGGCGGTCTCCCACTTGCGCTGGACCGGGAGGATCCCGCCTCCGGCGGCCGCGAAGACCACCTCGGTGAGCGTCTGCGGGGAGGTGAACATGAGCACCGGACCGAGAACGATGAGGTCGAAGGGCAGCACGTAGAACGGCATCCGCATCGAGAGCTTCAGGGCCGACCGCGAGCCCACGCGCGGGATTGCCGGGTCGGTCCGCCTCCCGATCCCGGTGCAGGTCGTGCACCCGAGGTCGAGCTGGACAGGGCCCGCCACCAGCTCGCCCTGGAGCCAGATCTGCCCGTCCATGTTGCTCGTGATGACCCCCTCGAGCCCGATGCCGACCCGGGCGCCGATCTCGAACTCCGACCGGATGCGGGTGTTGTTCCAGCTGTCGTAGCCGCCCATGGCGAGCCCGAGGGTGTAGCCGGAGATCGCGCCCACGAAGGGCCCGATCTCGGCGCGGGAGCGCGGAGGGTGGATCTCGTCCTTGCCGCCCGCCGGGATCGGGGTGCCCTGGAGGACCATCTGGGTTGCGCTCCGGGCCACCGGCTGGTCCGGCGTAGGCGGCAGGTACTCCTCCTTGCAGAAGTTGAAGGCTACGATCGTCTTCTCGGCGGGGGAGAGCGGTTCGGCCGGGAGCGGGAAGCGCCCCTCGGCGGCGGTCGCGATCTGGGCCAGGCTCTGGCGCACGGTCGCCGCGGCCACCTTCATGTCCTGCTCGCTCATGTGGCCGTCGCCGTGGCTGGCGAAGAGGTCGCCCTTCCATGTCATCGTCGTGAGGCCGATGGTGGAGTAGAGATCATGGGTGCCCTTCTGCCAGGCGGCCCCACCCCAGGTGGCGGCATAGTGGCCCGCGGAGAAGGAGTCCTCGAGGAAGTGGAGGGCCACCCCCTCGGCGAGGAGCGCCCGAGCGCCGAGTTCCGCCCGCTCGGCCTCCGGCGCCGCGTGGTACAGGGCGGCGTAGCGCAGGGCCAGCATGTGGTACAGGGCGTAGAGCCCGGTGGCGTTGATCTCGGTGCCCGGCGAGAGCACCCGGTCGAGGTACTTGCCGAGGTCCTCCTTGGCCGCCACGGGCGCCCGGGGGAAGAGGAAGTGGGCGTTGTTGCCCTCGGCTCGCGTGAGGTATCGCGGGTCCACGTACTGCATGGCCAGGTGGGACAGGCTCAGGAAATCGGTGCGCTGGGCCTCGTCCTTCGAGCTCGCGAGGCGCTCCTTCGTCTTCGCCGCCACCCACACCACCTTCGCCGCCCACGGCTCCTTGGCGGCGTCGGACCACAGTTCCGCGGCGGTGCAGGAGTGGTCGCCCGCGAGCGCCGGGAAGGCGGCGAAGTCGACGCAGACCTTGTCCCACTCGCCTCTCGGGACGTTGGTCGGCTCGGACCCGGGGTCGACGACCTTCTCGCAGACCTGCTTGCCCCCGATCGCGCGAACCCCCACCCACATCTGGTCGATGGTCTTCTTCTGCGCAGCCGGGAGATCGCGGAGTGCCTCGGCGGCGATGTCCCGGTGCTCCGGCCAGATCCAGGCGGCCGCCGACGTCGGGAGCAGCGTCGCCGCAAGGAGGAACAGGACGGTGGCGGCGAATCCAGCTCCAGCAGTGCGCGGTTTCACGGTTGCTCCTTCAGTTCGAGACGCTTCGGACCTCCATCGACGTCGCCGACCCAGGCGACGAGGAGCGTCCAGGTGACTGCCAGCAACACGGGCCCGATGAAGAGGCCGATGACCCCGAAACCGATCACCCCACCGATCACGCCGGAGAGGATGAGGATGAGGGGAAGGTCGGCCCCCTTCTTGATGAGCATGGGGCGAAGGACGTTGTCGAGCGTCAGGGCCACGATCGAGATCACGAGGAGCAGGGTTCCTCGCCCCACCGCCCCGGACGAGTAGAGCCAGATGGTCGCAGGCGCCACCACGAGGATCGGTCCGATCTGGGCGATGCAGAGGACGAACACGATGGCCGTGAGGAGACCGGCGCCCGGGATGCCTGCGACGAAAAGCCCGACCCCTGCGAGCACCGTCTGCGCCACCGCGGTGACGATGACACCCAGCGCCACCGCCCGCACCGCCTTGGCAGCCAGCCGTCCAGAATTCTCCGTCCGCTCCCCGCCGAGGCGGCGCAGGAAGCGCAGGACACCCTTCGCCGCAGACTCTCCCGAAGCGTAGAGGATGCCGGCGACGATCACCATGAGCAGGAGCTGGACGATCACGCCGCCAAGATCCCCCGCTTCGGAGACGATCCACTGCACCGTCTGCCGTGCGTACGGCTGGAGCCGCGTGACGACCGCCTCTGGATTGCCGGTGAACCCTTGCCACCTCCCGGCCAGCCGCTCACCCAGGAGCGGCACCCGGTGCAGCCAGTCCGGTGGAGGCGGGAAGCCCTGGGTCGCGAGCGATCGCAAGGACTCGCCGATCCGGTCCGCGTTGCTCACGACCGCTTCAACCCCGATCCAGATGGGCGTCACGACCAGCGCGAGAAGCGCGATGACCATGATCGCCACCGCTGGGCCCCGGCGTCCCCCGAGGCGGGCCTGGAAACCGGTGAGGATGGGCCAGGTCGCGATGACGATGGTCGCGGCCCACACCACCGAGAGGGCGAACGGACGCATCACCCAGATGCTTGCGCCGACCATCGCGCCCATGGCGAGGACGCCCAGCGTGATGCGGGGGAGGTCGTATGCCGGCGGGGAGGGATTCAGGGAGTGCCTCGTTGGTACAGGTGGACCAGCAATGAATCTCGCGCTCACGCCTCGGCAAACTGGACGACGACCTTGATGTCACCCTCCCCGCGTTGCAGGGCCTCCGCGAATTCCTCGGGCCGCTCTCTTCGCGTCAGGAGTCGCCCGAGCCATGAGCGATCGGCGCGGGCCAGCGCCTCGCCGGCCTTGTACCAGTGGCGCTTGTTGGCGTTGACGCTGCCGACCACCACGTTGTTCTGGAGCACCACCTCGGCGGCGACGTCGGCGGTGGTGAGCCCGGAGGTCCGACCACCGTGCCCCACCCCGGTGAGACAAACCACGCCACCGGCCCCGATTCCCCTGATCGAGTCGGCGATCACCTGTCCGGCTCCCGTACATTCGACAATGACGTCCGGTTCGAATCCGACGTCCTTCACCGAGCCGGAGTGGTAGGTCGCGCCGAGGGCCTGCACGAGGTCGGGCTTCGGGCCCGACGTCTCCCGACTCAGGACGTGGACGTCGAGCCCGCGCTGCATGCCGACCATCGCGGCCAGGAGCCCGATGGGCCCCGCGCCCGTCACCAGCGCCGTTCGTGGCTCCCAGAACGAACGCTGGCCGACCCGGGCGACCTGCTCCCAGGCCTTCGCCACCACCGTCGTGGGCTCGAGGAGGACGCCCAGGATGCCGAGGGATCGGTCGATCTTCATGGCGTACTCGGGCTCGATCCGCCATCGCTCCGACATGAAGCCGTCGATCTGCTTGATGCCGCGCTCGGTATACTGCCCGTTCCGGCACATGTCCCACTCCCCCACCGCGCAGTTGGGGCAAGGAACGGGATCGGGACGGCGGACGATCCCCACCACGAGATCGCCCTTCTGGAGGCCGCCGGACGGGCCGGGGTCGATGACCCGGCCGAGGGATTCGTGACCCAGCACGAGATCCTTCTTTCCGGAGGGAGCCCAGCCGTACTTCCCCTCCACGATCTCGATGTCGGTGCCACAGACCCCGACGGCGATGGCTTCGACCAGCACCGATCCGCTGGCCGGGTCTGGTTCCGGGACCTGCGCCAGTCGAGCAGACCCGGGGACTTTCGGCTCCACGGTGATCGCACGCATGCTTACGCTCCGGCTCCCTTGGCGGCGCGGGCACCCTTGAAGAAGCCCGCCTCCTTGCCCACCTCGAGGAGCCGCTTCGGGTCCATCAGGGCGTACATCTGCATGAGCCTGGCCACGACCCCGGTCCAGCCGGTCTGGTGGTTGGCGCCGAGCCCGGCGCCGTTGTCGCCGTGGAAGTACTCGTAGAAGAGGATGTTGTCGCGCCAGTGCGGGTCGGTCTGGAACTTCTCGGTGTGGCCGTTCACGGGGCGCCGCCCCTTCTCGTCGCGCAGGAAGGTCCGGCCGAGACGGTCGGCGATCTCCTTGCTCACCTCGAAGAGGTTCATCAGCTTGCCGGACCCGGTGGGGCACTCGATCCGGAAGCTGTCGCCGTAGTACAGGTAGAACTGCTGGAGGGACCGGATGATGAGCGTGTTCACCGGCATCCAGACCGGTCCACGCCAGTTGGAGTTTCCGCCGAACATCCCGGTGTTCGACTCGGCCGGGAGGTAGTCGACCCGGTACTCCTTCCCTCCCGCGTGGAAGACGTACGGGTGCTTCTCGTGGAACCTCGACATCGAACGGATCCCGTAGGGGCCCAGGAACTCGTTCTCGTCGAGCATCCTGGTGAGGATCCGGCGGAGCCGCTCCGGGTTCACGAGCGCCACGATTCCCCGCTCGGCCACCCCGAAGTGGCCGGGGCCGGTGGGGTGCATGGACGCCAGCAGTTCGGGCATCCGGCGCCGCCGCTCCGCGATGGCCGCCATGACCCTGGGGAGTCGTTCCCGCTGTGACTTCTCGATGACCGTCGTGGCGCACAGGGGGAGGAGCCCGACCATCGAGCGCACCTTGAGCCGCGTGGCGCTGCCGTCCGGGAGCCGCAAGAGGTCGTAGTAGAACCCGTCCTCCTCGTCCCACATGCCGTCGTCGCCCGGATGGTTCATGGCCGCGGCGATGAAGTGGAAGTGCTCCGCGAACTTGAAGACCATGTCCTCGTAGGAGGGATCGTGGACGGCGAGGTCGGCCGCGAGCTCCAGCATGTTCTGGCTGAAGAGGGCCATCCAGGCGGTACCATCCGCCTGCTCCAGGTGGCCACCGGTGGGGAGCGGCGCGCTGCGATCGAAGATGCCGATGTTGTCGAGACCGAGGAAGCCACCCTCGAAGACGTTCTTGCCGAAGCGGTCCTTCCGGTTCACCCACCAGGTGAAGTTGAGCAGCAGCTTGTTGAAGGCCTCCTTGAGGAACTGGACGTCCGCCCCGCCCTGCAGCGACTTCCCGGTGCGGTGGAGGAAGAGGGTGGCGAAGGCGTGGACCGGGGGGTTCACGTCGCTGAAGTTCCACTCGTAGGCGGGCATCTGTCCGTTGGGGTGCAGGTAGCTTCCGCGGAGCATCAGCTCCATCTGCTGCTTGGCGAAGTCGGGGTCCACCATGGCGAGCGGGAGCGTGTGGAAGGCCAGGTCCCACGCCGCGTACCAGGGGTACTCCCACTTGTCGGGCATCGAGATGATGTCCTCGTTCAGCATGTGGTACCAGTCCCGGTTCCGGAACTGCTTGCTTCCGCGCTGCAGCGGGCTCGCGTGGTGCTCCTTCAGCCACTGGTCCCCGTCGAAGAAGTAGAACTGCTTGCTCCAGAGCATCCCGGCGAGCGCCTGGCGCATCACGTTCGCCTGATCCGGGGTGACCGAGGGCGGGGTCACCGAGCGGTAGAACTCGTCCGCCTCCTCGACACGCGCTGCGAAGATGCGGTCGAAGTCCCCGAAGGGGCTCGAACCTGTCCTGGGCTTCGCTCCCTGCCCGCCCGCTCCAGAGCCCGAGAGCCGCAGCCGCATGGTCGCGGACCCACCGGGAGCGATCGAGGTGCGGTAATGAGCCGCCACCTTGGTGCCCTGCCTGGCCGGGTTCACCTTGTCCTGCTTGCCGTGGACCACGAAGTCGTTGATGCCATCCTTGACGTAGGCGCTCTCGCTCTTGCTTCCGGGAAAAAGCCGCTCGTTGTTCGTCTCGTTCTCGGTGAAGAGAAGCGGCACTTCGCCTTCGCAGTGCAGCGTGTACTCCCCCAGCAGGGGATGCGTCGC
Organism: uncultured delta proteobacterium; assembly: GCA_963828255.1. Lineage (GTDB taxonomy): Bacteria > Myxococcota > Myxococcia > Myxococcales > Anaeromyxobacteraceae > CAIOAK01. Next base: position 97,672 of record CAWHDZ010000018.1, read on the forward strand.
TTCGGCCGTGCTCGCGCCGCCGGCCGCCTTGACCTGCACGAGCGTCGGCTTCGCGGCGGGCCTCGCGATCCATGACGACCAGTCGTTCCGGAACCACAGCGTCGGCAGGAGATGCAGCTCGGCTGCCTCCGGGCCCCGGTTCACCGCCGTGATCCTCACCAGGATGTCGTCGGTGCCACCCTTGGCGTACTCCACGAAGACGTCGAAGTAGCGGTCATCGTCGAAGACGCCGGTGTCGAGGAGCTCGTACTCCATCTCCTCGCGCGTCCGCCTGCCGTTGGTCCTCACCAGGTCGTCGTAGGGAAAGGCGTCCTGCGGGTACTTGTAGAGGTACTTCATGTACGAATGGGTCGGCGTGCTGTCGAGGTAGAAGTAGTAGTCCTTCACGTCCTCGCCGTGGTTGCCCTCGCTGTTCGACAGGCCGAAGGCACGCTCCTTCAGGATGGGGTCCTTCCCGTTCCACAGGGCGAGCGCGAAGCAGAGCCGCTGCCTGTCGTCGGAGATGCCCGCGAGGCCGTCCTCTCCCCAGCGGTAGGCCCGCGAGCGGGCCTGGTCGTGCGTGAAGTAGTTCCAGGCGTCGCCGCCCTCGCTGTAGTCCTCCCGGACGGTCCCCCACTGGCGCTCGCTCAGGTAAGGGCCCCACTTCCTCCAGGCGATCCCCTTCTCGCGAGCGTCGTCGAGACGCTTCTGCTCCACGACACCTACCGGTTCCGAACCCGACGGCGAAGCCTTGGCGCTCATCTGAAACCTCCTGCTGCGTTGGACCGGCCCGGTCATTTCGCAGTGTAGCCCTTCCCCTCCATGCAGGCCGAGAACCCTTTCTTGAACTGGTCCAGCTGGGCCTGCCCGGCCGCCTGCGCCTGCTGCTGGGCAGCGGCGGCGTCCTTCATCTGATCCCTTCGCCCCTTGACGGCGCCCACCGTGGCGCCGATCGCAGCGCCCTTCGCCGCACCCTTCACGGCGCCGCCCTTCATTCTAGCTTCCAGCGATTCAGGGACGGATGTGTGATGGCCTACTTCTTCTTCGCCTTCTCCAGCTTGATGGCCACGGCCTCGACGTACGTGGCGAGGAGCCTGTCGCCGACCTTCAGCTTCTCGAGCTGGACCTTGGGGCCGGCCTTCACCTGGTAGACGTTCCCGCCAGGCCCCTCGAACGACACCAGCCGCTTCGCGGAGTCGATCTTGGTGACGGTCACCGTGCCCCGGACTCCTGCCGCGGCCACGGCGCCGGGCGCCTGGTCCTTCTCCGCTCGACCGCCGGTGGCGATCGCAGTCACCGGGACGTTCTCCGACCCCGCGGGCTGGAACTCGAGCGCGAGCCCCTGCTCGTACTCGATCCTGATGACGTCGCCCACGGCGAACTCGGCGAATCGCTTCACGTCCGGTCCCACCTTGAAGGTCTGGGTCTCGCCGGACTTGGCCTTCAGGGTGACGGTGCGTGCCGCGGCGTCGATGGCCGAGATCGTGGCGGTGGCCTGGGCCGTCCGCTTGGCGGTGGCCTTGCCGGGCGTGCCGGTGTTGTCCACCTCGACAGGAGCCGGGGTGGCTGCGGCCGGGGCCGGCGCCCTGGCGGGGGCCTGGGCGCTGGCGAACGTGGCGACGAGGACTGCGACGAAGGACGCGAGCAACTTTCTCATGTGGATCTCCAACCTGCGCGAGAGTGGTTCGACTAGAAGTGGAACTCGGGGGAGGCCAGCAACTGGAGACCGCCGACCCAGTTGCCGTTGATGCCGCCGCCCTCCAGGACGATGTCGAGGCCGATGCCGAGCCGGTTCGCGTTCAGGAACGAGGCGCCCCCACCGATGCGAAAGACCCCGCCGATGCTGGAATTGGGACCGATGAGCATGCCGCCTCCGACACGGAAGCGTCCCACCGTGTCCTGGGACGGGGGCCCGAACTTGGCGACGTAGTCGATGGTCGGTTCCCAGACGGTGACGCTCTGGGACGCGTCCACGTAGGCGACGTTGTTGTAGTAGGTGGAGGTGACCGATCCCATGAGGACGGTGAATCCGACACTGATGTTGTTCATCCCGCCCAGGTTGAAGTCGATCTGCGGCCCCACGATGAAGGGGATGTAGCTCGTGTAGGAGCCCGTGGAGCAGTAGTAGCCCCAGTAGTAGTAGCAGTCGTAGTAGCCCGAGTTGTAGAACCCCACACCGAGGTTCACGCGCGCCACGTTGTTCCAGAGCTGGAGCTGCTGGACCGGCTGCGGCTGCTGGCCGGGCTGGGTGAAGGTGTACTGCGCCGCCGCGGGCGCCGCGGAAGCCAGGGCCACTGCGAGGACTGCCATCCGGATCCAGGTACGCATCGTTGCTCCTTCGTTATGACTTCGGGTGAACCTACAGGTGGAACCGCATGAAGATGACCACCAGCCTGGCCGATCCGAACCGCCGGCGTGGGGAGCTTGTCGTAGGCCTCGGTCGTGACCTCCCAGGTCTTCAAGTCCTTGAGCTGGACGGTCTTCTCCCTCGGCGAGACGGAGATGGCCTCGGTGCTCGTCCGGACGGCGATCCCGAAGTTCCCGCGGAAGACGGCCTCGTTCGCGACGAGCAGGCTCGCCTCCTTCGGGATCACGCCGGAGACGTGGTACGGCAGTCCGCAGTTCGCGTACGAAACGTAGGGGCCCCGCTCCACCATCAGGATCTGCGCCTTCTCATCCAGCCGACGCAATCGCGACGCACACGATGCTCCGCCCGCCACACCTCCCACGATCACGACCTTCATGATTCGTCTCCTGCCTGGGTAGAAGGAACGCCCTGCTTCTCGGCGCGCACGCGCTCGACCGCTGGAAGCAGTTCGGTCGCGATCGCCCGCTTGATCACGAACTCGTCGGCGCCCGCCTGCAACGCTGCTCGCCGCACGGACTCCTCGTCGTGGACACTGAGGGCGATCACCTTGAGGCCGGGGCACCGGTCCCGTACGGCCCTCAGCCAGTCGAGGCCGCCGTCCCGGGCGAGCGACACGTCCACGACCGCCACATCCGGCCGGAGCCGGTAGGCGACATCCTGGAGCGATGCCTTGTCGGCGACCATGACAACGGTCCCGAAGGCCGTCTCGAGCAGCCCGCGCACGCCTTCCACAAGGCCGTGGTGGCGGTCGGCGAGCAGGACGCAGCTGGTGGGCCCCCTGGACACGCGCGGAGGCTAGATGAAGCCCCGTGGGCTGTGACCTGGGAAAACTACGAGGTCTGGTGCTGTGGATCTGCGAGGACCCAGAAGGGGTCGTTCATCAGGAGCCGACGAGTCCATTCTTGATGGCGAAATGGATCAGCTCGGCCCCAGTGTGAAGGCCGAGGGTCTCCATCATCTGATACTTGTGGAACTCCACTGTCCGGGAGGAGATAGCGAGACTGGCAGCGACCTCCTTCGCCGAGCGCCCCTCCGCCAGGAGCTGGAGGACCTCCAGCTGTCTCGGCGTGAGCGAGGCGACGGGATCATCGCCTCGCTTACGGACATCGTTCATGGCCTCGAGGACCTCCCCTGCGAGCTGCGGCGCGAGGTAGGTCTTGCCATCGAGCGCGGCGCGTATGGCGAGCACGAGCTCGACCGAGGCCGAGTGCTTCAGGACGAACCCGGACGCCCCTGCCTCGAGTGCGCGCCGGGCGAAGCTCACGTCCCGGTGCATGGTCAGGAAGACGACAGGCACGCGGATCCCCTCCTGTCGCAGCCGCACCAGTGCGCCGATGCCATTCAGGCGGGGCATGGTGACGTCGGCGACGATCACGTCCGGCTGCAACGTCCGGGCGGCTTCGATCATCGCAACCCCGTCCTCCACCACTCCCACCAGCTCGAACTCCCCGGCCAGAAGGCTCTTCAGCGCCTCGGCCATCATGAGGTGATCGTCGGCGAGGAGCAGACGGGGCTTCCGAACGATGCTCACGAGGAAGCCTCCCGTGCAGGCGTCCATGCAACGATCGCGGCGCCGTGGCCGGGCTCACTCTCGATGTCGAGGGTGCCGTTCACGAGACGTAGACGCTCCCGCATACTTGCCAGACCGAGGCTCATTGGCGGCCGAGGACCAGCCGTGTCGAAGCCGACACCGTCATCCCGTATCGCAAGGAGGACGCCGCCATCGATCTGCCGAAGCGTCACGTTCGCCGTTTTCGCATGGGAATGGCGAGCCACATTGTTCAGGGCCTCCTGCGCCACCCGAAACAGGCAGAGTCCTGCGTCCTTGCCGGGATCGACGCCCGTCGGGTCGAGATCCAGCGAGACTTCAACGCTGCTCCGGCGCCTCAAGCGCTCGCAGGCGGTCCGGAGGGCTTCACCCAGGCCCAGCTCCTCGAGGACGGACGAGTGAAGCTGATAGGCGAGCGAGTGGACGTCTTCACTGATGCGCGCGAGTCCCTCCCGGAGAGCCCTCAGGGTGTCGGCCTGCTTGCCGTCCGTCGCCGCATGCTCGGCACGTCCGGCGTCGATGGCCAGCACCGCGAGGCGTTGGGTCACGTCGTCGTGGAGCTCGCGAGCGATCATCGCGCGCTCCTCCTCCTGGGCACGGATCAGGCGACGGCTGAGGTCGGCCAGATTCTCCTCCGCCCGCACGCGCTCCGTGATGTCGCGGAAGACGCCGTAGGAAACGGTCAGGCGACCACTGGCATCCCTCCTCGTGACTCCCGCAAGGTGGTGGATCCACCTCTGCTCCCCGCCTGGATGAAGGTAGCGGTACTCGGTCGAGAATCGTTCCAGGCGCCCGTCGTTCATCTGTTCGCGAATATCCAGGACCCGGGGGCGGTCATCCGGATGGAGATGGTCCATCCAGAAGGCGAGCGCCTCGAGGCCGCCCCGGGCATCCCGTGGAGTGCCGCAGATGTCGTAGAATCGGTCGTCGGCAACGGCAACCTTCCTGGCGTAGTCCAGCTCGTAGTGGGCGAGGCCGGCCAGCTCGGCCCCAGACTTCAGGCGTGCCTCGGCGTCGCGGAGATCGACGAGCACGGCATTCCGTTCCAGGCATCCGACGAACAGCTCCCCCAGCACACGGATTCGGGTGACGAGCTCGTCGGGCCAATCGTGCTCGAGATGGACGGTTTGTATGGCGATCAGGTGGCGAACCTCGCCACCCGTCTCGATGGGGAGCACCAGGCTGGATCGGATCCCCATCGCCTCCCAGTGGGGCCGTTCGGCCCTCGCCTCAGGCGGCAGGTCGTCGAGGCGTGAGATGCGGACCGGCAGGCGCTTGACGAGCAGCCGGTGGCTCGCCCACGGGAACACCTCGACCAGGTTGACTTCGGGGGGCACCGGGGCGACTCCGTCCGAATAGGACGCCAGGCGAACGCTCGCTGCCTGCCGCGGAGAACTGACCAAGAGGAGGGCGCATCGGTCGGCATCGAAGAACCTGCGGACGCGATCCAGGGCTTGCTCGATCTCGCGCTCGGCCTGCTCAGGAGACGCCTTCATGAGCGCGGCGGACGTATCGGCGATGAGCGACTCGAACTCGAGCCGCTCTTCGTAGTTCACCTTGGCTTGGCGCTCGTACATGTCGTCCCGGTTCACATCATAGTCCACGGGCTCGCCCGAGAGGCGCGAGGTCAATGGTGACCTGCACGGGCGCGAGCGTCAGTGACGTGCCGCGGGGACATCCATCGCGCGAAAAGCCTCGCCCATGCCTCCCTGCGAGCCTGCGATGCCTCGATCTCGGAAAGCCTGGCAAGTCCTAGCCTCGGGAGCGCATCCAGAGCACCGGAACCTCGTCTTGGGCCCACCGGACGGCCTCGCGCAGTAGCTGACTGGGCTTCAGGAACACACCACGCTCGATACCGTAGAGCCCGGCGGCCTTCTCGCGCAGCGCCTCCGGATCGAGAAGCGCCTTGCCCTGAGCGAACGCCAAGGCGAGCGCACGCCCGACTCCGTTCTTCTGGAGCCGCTGCGCGAGCAGAAGGATCTCCGTCTCCGTCGCCGGCCGCTGCTTCACCTCTGCCAACTGGAGGAGCGTGTGCTCGACGAAGACACCGACGTCGGAACACCTTCGCGTCTCAACGGGTCATGCACGGGGGCTTGATCGAGAAGCTGAAGGAAATCCTTGGGCACGACTCGGTGGTCATGACCGATCGATGCGCCCACCTCCGACCCGACCTCTGGGGCGTGATCGCGGGAAGGCACATCCCCCGACCTATTTCGCGGACGGATCGGTATTCAACCCACGTGAAACGCGACATCCGTGTCGTGGTTCAACCAGTTGAACCACTCCTTCGGGTGACAAGTATGAATGCCGGAGCCGCCCTGCAAGCCGGGTCGGTAGTTCACGGTCCGTCAGGGTGCTCCCTGCGTGGCCAGGACACGACAATCCACGGGTTTAGGGAGACCCTGTCGGACCCCGAGTGTCCCGGGTGGACAGAGTTATGCCACCCATATGCCACCCAACTTCCCGGGCGCGTCAGTCCAGATCATCGCCCCGGGTTCAGGCCGGCGGTACTTGTGCCAATGCGAGACGCACTGGCAGCAGCCGTGGGACTCGACGAACCTGATGACGATCCGAAGGTCGCTGTCGTCGAGCCGACGGTGCTCCTTGAGGGCCCAGAACTTCACGCGCCGAACCCATCGGGATCGAACCCGAACGGCCTGACGGCGGTTCTCGGCGCGGGGCATCGACAAGCACTCCACGCCGGGCGCGGCCACCTCGCGACGGAAGCGGGCGCGGGGAGCATGTGGGTCCCAGGGTTCACGGGAGCGACGACGGCTTCAGCCTCGTCAGACCCAGCACCTGCAAGAGGGAATGGAACTGCTCCCGATGGGCTTCGTGCGCCGAAGCATGCTGCACTGCGGGGACCCGGCGGCGAAATGTGCCCGACGCTACTCGTCGCGGCAAATCTCGTAGTTGGTGAAGAGGTAGTCGACGACGACCGTGGAACTGCCCCTTGAATTCTTCGACTCGTATACCCAGATCGCGCTTCCCGGGCCGAACGGTTCCTCCCATACGGCCCGCGCGGTGGGGTCCTTCCCGACATCCGTCTCCGGGGTTCCGTGCCGAACGACAAGCTCTTGCAAAACCGCCTCAAGCAGGGGGCCCGCCCGCTCCGCCTCCGTGGCCGGGGTCGACGCCATGACCCGACACAGGCCGACGTTCAGCGAGATCTGGACCAGCACCTCGGAGAATGGGGGGTGCGGGACCGGCATCTTCCTCGCCGCGAAGGTGGCCGAGTTCCTGGGCACCAACCGGAGCGCGACGAGGGCGTTTGCCTGCGCCAGCGTCATGCCCTTCGAGAAGCCGAAGGCAACCTGATCCTTCGCTACAGGCTTCGCAGGCGGAGGTGTCGCCTTCGCGACCGGGCTTTCCTTCTGGACGGCAGCAACGGTTGGCGGCGGGTTCGTGACGGGCGTCGCGCAAGCCGTGAGGGTGAGCAGGCCGGCAACCAGACGACCGCGAACGGAGATGGGCTGCACGATGGACTCGCCCCCCTCCTCGACGGACCCGGCAGGCCGGATGGTGATTCTCAGCCCGAGGCTTCACCGAGCACTCTACGCCGGCCCTGCGAGGCGGTCACCGTCGAGGCCGGCGCGGCCTCCGGTCGCCGCCCTCACAAGCGCGAAGAGGCCAGCCCTTGCGGACCGGCCTCTCGTCCTGCTGGGCCTCTGGCCCGTAGTGAACTTGTCGCCTACGCCTTCGTCGCGGCGGCAGCGGCCTTCTTGGCGGGGGTCTCGGCAAGGACGCCCACCGCGGCGCCGGCCACCGCGCCACCGACCGCGAAGAGCGCGCCGACGCCGGTGACGCCCATCACCATCCCGAAGACGATCAGGGCCCGCACCGCGAAGGTCGGCACCACCGGCGTCCCGAAGATCCCACCGGCCAGCATGACGCCCGCGTAGCCACCGTAGAGGAGCGCGGGGAGCAGGGCGATGGCGAGGAAGAGGGCGAGTCCGACTGCGGCTCCAACGATGCTGGGGGTCTTGCGGTTCATGGTGTTCTCCTTGGTCCGTCGAAGTTGGTAGACGGGAGGAGATAGTGCAGGCGGCTTGCCAAGATCGGGTACCTGGAGTTCCGGGGGGTTGGCGGAACGGGTGTCGGGAATCCCCGACTTGCCGCCGGGGAGCCCAGACCGACGAGCGGGCGCGGGCGTCATCGACGGGTAAGCCGTCCGCCTCTCCCCCGACACCCTGAGTGGGAGTGCTGCGCCGGGCTACTCTCGGGCGGCGGCGCCGATGCAGGTGAAGCTTGCGCTCTGGCCGGGGGCCATCGACGGGCAGGTGGCCGCGACGGACCCGGGCGGGCAGAACGATCCCGCGAGGCAGCCCGCGCAGACCTCCACGGGAACCTGGAACCATGGAGTCGTGAAACTGATCTGGGAGGCCAGAACTCCATGAGCCCTCACGCTTGCCACTATCCTCGTCCTGGTGCTGCCACTCGGGGGGGAGATGGACGCGAAGGACTGGAAGGGAATCAGGGGAAGCAGGGCTCCCGCAGAGCCGGCCGAGGGGACCGTGATAGCCGACAGGACAGTCCACGGTGGGAGGGAAGCACCCGTGTAGGTGATCTCGAAGGACTGGATGAACGCATCGTTCCGCATTTCAGCCGCATGCACGTGGGTGATCGAATGGATGGCGCGAAGGCGCGGCCCGATGCTGGCCTCGGCGGTCTCTAGCTCGTGCTCGGCCTGCGGATTCGGCCGGTGCAGAGGAGACTGCTCGAAGGCCCGGCCAGCCAGCAGGGCCACTTCCTCGGTGCCCGGGCGCGCTCCTTCACGCCAGGCGTGGTCGCCAATGGCCTCGCAGATCCGGTGATCAGACGCTCTCGGCCGCCGAGAGACTCGCGGAGACGAAGAGCAGCCAACCGTGATTGAACTCACTTGGCATCGGGTGATGGCGGCGCCCCGTCAGGCATCTGCGCCCCACTGGGCCCCGTCGCTCCCTGGCCGTTCATCATCCCCTGACCGGAACCCGCTCCGCGGTCGTGCATCGTACCTTGGCCGGGGGCGGTTCCCTGATCATGCATCGTTCCCGCCGCCAGGCTGGCGGCGACGCCAGCGGCGATGGATAGCGTGCGAAGTGCATTCATGGCTCTCTCTTCTGTTTCTCCATTACTTCCTGGAAACCTTGAAGATCACGGCACCGAGAAGGACCACCACCAGCGTGCCGGCCACCACCCAGATCCAATTCCCTCCGCCTGACCAGCCGTTCATCCCCGAGCCGATGTCGTTCATCATGGTGTTCACCTTTGGTGTCGCGTCGACCAGCGCCGCTACTTCTGCGCCATGGGCCCGCAACCGTGCCGCTGCATGCGCTCAGCGCGGACGTTGATCGCCGACCGGAGCTCCTTGAGGTCGGTCGCGGCGCTCGGCGTCAGCGTCATGCAGGCGCCCTTGTCGACGTCGGCGACGGTTGCATGCGACTGCGGCATCGTCGTCCCGCCCTTCATGTGCTCGCCTCCCATCGCGGTTCCCTTCATGTGACCGCTCCCCATCATCCCGCCCATCATCTCGTCGCCCTCGGCGGGCGTGTTCGTGACGAAGGTCAGGGCCTCACCAGTCGTCGTACTGGCGGTCGACACCTGTGCGCCCGGAACGTTCATGGGACACGCCGCCATGGAGTTGCCGGAGTGGCCGTCCATCTTCGAAGAGGTGGGGGGCGACTGTGCATACGCGGAACCGGAGAGCATCGTGAAGGCGGCAACTGCGATCAGCGCAAATCGATTCATTTGAGACTCCTCTGAAATTGTCGGGAAGGCGTGAGTGCTCGATCCGTTTGCCCAGATCCACATTCCCCCCTCCGCGCCGCTCGTCATGCGATCCTTCTCTCCGGGGCCTCCACGAAATGTGCGTCCTTGGCTCCGCGCATTCGCTCGCTTACCGGGTCGTGACGTTCGCGAACGTTCTGGCCCGCCGTCGCGGCGCCGCCGGTGGAGCCCGGTCACCCGGCGACCGGACTAGCGATAATCCTCGGGGTGAAGATCGATATTGCTCTGAACCTTCGGTTGCTTGACCACGACAGCCGTGACCTTCTCGGTCCTTCGCACCACCACGGGTGCGGGCGTCTCGTCGAGCGCGCACGTGCATGTCGTCGGCATCGTCGTGTCGTGGGAGACCGGATTCTTCTTCGCGGCCTCGCTCGCCAATCCTGCGGTGGCGAGGAGGGAGAATGCTGCTGCAACGATGAACTTCTTCGACATCGGTCGACCTCTGCTTGCCCGGCGCGGGGACCAAACGGCGTCCCCTTGACTCCGGGCGCGAGAGAGATCGATGCATGTGCAATGCCATGACGTTCCTACATCCACGGAATGGCAGAAACAGTCGCGGAGATGTCCGGGATTACGCCTGGTGATCTCCGGGCGCCTCGTTTGCTCGCTCCGCTACGTCACCACGCGATGGCGATGCCACCCGGCGCGGGGAGGAGATCACCGGCCTGGGGCGGACCCTTCCTGCCCGGGCGGTGAAAGAGGTAGGGCACCGCCCAGCCGATGAGGCTGCCCACTCCCGCACCGACCAGGGTGTCGGACAGGTAGTGCTTGCCCGCGGCCATCCGCAGGTAGGCGGTGAACGATGCCGCCGCAAGACCGACGCCGAGCACCCAGGGTGCGCCCGGCATGTCCTGCATGAAGAAGAGCGTGCTTCCAGACACCACCACGGCGAAGACGAACGTGGTGTGACCGCCGAAGAACGAGACGTTCGCGTCGGAGGTGGTCGCTGGATAGAGGTCCAGGGTTCCCTGCCAGACGTAGGGACGGGCCCGGCCCACCGAGTACTTCACGATCACGTTCACGAGCATCGCCAGGCTCGTGGCCTCGGTGATGAGCAGCACGCTGGACCAGGCCGCAGCCGGATCGTCATGCAGGTAACCCTGGAGGAGCCCGAAGCCCATGACTCCCACCGGAATGGCGAACTGCATGACGTTCGAGACCGTGTTCGCAGCCGTGGGATTCGACCAGAGAACGGACCGGGAGATGTCGCCGTCGATGGGACCGGGCTCGCACCACTTGCAGTCGAGCGGGGCCAACTGGTTGTTCAGCAGGAGCAGCGTGAGCGTGCTCACGGCTAGGCCGCCGGTGACGATGCCGTCGACGGTCCAGTCGTAGGAGAGCTTGGTGAGCTCCTGCGAGGACGCCGGCGTGGGGGCCTCAGGGGAGGCATCCGAGGCCTGGACGCTGGTCGCTGCCAGGCAAGAAGCAAGGAGGGCGGCACCGAGCACGGGGCGCATTTGCAAACGCTACCACGAGCGCGGTGCTAGTGTGTGCATGTGCAGGGACTGCGCGCCATCGCCTTGGTACTCCTTGTCGCCAACGCATCCTCCGCCCGAGGGGCAGAGGCGCCGATCCCCCTCCAGTACAACCTCGCGCTCGACCTCTCGATCACGGGCGCGATGGGGGCCTCGATCATCCTGCTCACGATCTACCAGCCCGAACTCCTGCCCGAGACCTGCCGCTGGTGCACCCCTCCGGGCATCGACGTGGCAGCACGACACGCACTGGTCTGGAGGGGCGCGGAGCGCACGGCGGACGTACTATCCACGGTCATCGACGCGGTGATTCCAGCCTCCGCCGCGACCTATTTGCTTCTCTCGGCGAATGGCGCAGGCGACGTCAATGCCGGCCTCGTCGACTGCTTGCTCGTGACGGAGGCTGCCGCTGCGGCCCTGCTGCTGAACCAGGTCGTGAAGCTGCTCGTCGGCCGCAAGCGGCCCCACGTGTACTTCAAGAACGAGCTCGGCTATGCGGCGAGCGAGGACAACCTCTCCTTCTACGGTGGCCATACCTCGTTCGCGTTCTCGGTCGCCGCCGCCACGGTCACGGTGGCGGCGATGCGTGGATACGCAGGCGTCGGGATCGTCGCAGGCGTCGGGTTCACTTTGTCGGCCGCCGTCGGCTACCTCCGCATCGCGGCGGACCAGCACTATCTGACCGACATCCTCATCGGGTCAGCCGTGGGGAGCCTCATCGGGTGGGCGATCCCCCGAATCTTCCACTCACCGGTTCCGGGAAACCCGACGACGCCGGGGGCAGGAATGCGGATGCCTCCAGTCGGGCTCACGCTGGTCTTCTGAGCCACCCTGCGCCTTCAGGTCTCCCCATCCCGCCTCACCAGGATGTCCGTCCGCAGCGTGAACGGCACGGCGCTCCCGACGTCCCCTGTCCCATCCGATCGTCGCCCCTGATATGCGCGCAGCTTGGCCTTGACCGAGTAGGGGCCAGGCGCCAGGCAGCTTCCTCGAGGGCGCCAACGCTCCACAAACTCCAGCTGCGCCCCGGCTTCGAGCGTGGTGAGTTCCGGAAGGCCCACATTGCACGGGCCGATGTGGAGGCAGAGGACGGAGGCATGGACGACAGCGCCCCTGCCGTCCTTGACGAAGAACTCCGCTCCCGGGCGCTCGAGGAAGAATGACTGGCGCTGGTTGCTCACGTTCCGGAGGACGACCTTGAGAATGTCCTCGGCCTTCGCCTCCGCCGATTGCGACACCGTCAATGAAGCCGTCAACGGGCCTCGCCTCACCTCGCCGGGTGATGGATTCGTCACGCTCACCGGACGATGTCGGGACGGGCACCCTGCAGCCATCGTTCACGGCGCAGGACCCGGCGAATCCCAGGAAGGTTCCGGCGGCGGCGAACGACGGTGAACCATGAACCTGGATCCGGTGCCACGTTCCATCGCGATGGAGCAGTCGCACTCCCATCTCGAATGGCACCCGCCTGCGGAAGGCGTCCAGGTAGACGGGGAGGAATCGGACGATGTCCTCGGGGTGCACTCCCTCCAGCCATCCATCGTCCAGTTCCTGGCCGAGCGTGCGGCCAGTGAAGTCGCACCATCCCTGGCTGAAACAGTCCCACTTGCCGTTGACGCCGCTGCTCCAGAAGATCCGGCGCTCCTCCCCGGCCACCTGTGCACGACCGTCATCTCGACCAAGGTGCACGAGAACCCCTCTCGGTCTCGTCCGAGCTCCACCGCTCGAATATCGCCTCCTTGCAGGGGCCTCTTCCCGCGGGAATCTTCTTCTCGACACGTATCGAACGAATCACCGACTCGCACCGGGCGGCCGTCGCGCACTCCCCGCATACCTTCGCGTACGCTTCGACTGCCCGCTCCAGCTCGGGCTCGACCCCGGTTGACGGCCCCTGCCTGGCGGCCTCCTCGACAGCGATCAGGAGCACTGGACGCGCCCGCTTCTCCGCCAGCGCCTTCGCGTCGAGGTTGACCTCGTACATCCCCGCCAGAAGCAGGGCGGCCAACGCCCCGATCTGGAGAAGTTGCCAGCCGATGGACTTCCCCTTGCGTTCTCCGGCTGTGGCGGGCTCCACCGTCCCCGGCCTGGTGGTTTCCGATGTCATCCGAGTTCACCTCCAAGTGCCGTCTTCACGACGTCCGACAGGGACAGCATCCCGACCACCCTCCCCCGCTCCACGATTGGCGCATGGCTCAGCCCAGCATCGAGAATCCGGGCGACCGCGTCTCGCACGGGTTCACCCCGTTCGACGCCGACTGCCGGGCCCGCGAGATCGACCGCGATGATGCCGCGAAGGTCCTGATCGGCGGACAGCGCGAGAAGCGTCGTCGAGTCGATGAGGCCGGCATAGAGCCCCGCCGCGTCCACGACTGGAATGACCGGCTGCCCGTTCGCCGCAGCCGCCATGACCTCCAGCAGGGTCGCCGAGGGTTGGACTGTCGCCAGGGATGCGCGCTCTCCAGGCACGTCGACCCTGGGCTCGCCTTCCGCCGGCCTGGCGGTTCTTCCCCCAAGGTTTGCCCGCCTTCGGTTTGGCGGCTGGGATTCGTAGAGTTGAACGTTTCGGAGGAGGACGTGGGCTCCGACCGTTCCCAGCATCAGCGGCACGAGGAGGTCGTACGACGCCGCCAGTTCCGACACGAGCACGACCGCGCTGAGCGGCACATGGGCGACGCCGCCGTACAGCGTCGCCATGCCCACGAGCGCGAAGGAGGCTGGATGGATGTGGCTCTCCGGGAAGAGCGTCCCCGCGGCGTGACCGAACGCTGCGCCGACGAGAGCACCCACGACGAGGGCCGGGGCGAAGTCACCCGCGCTCCCGCCGCTCCCCACCGTGAAGGCCGTCGAGACGATCCGCAGCACTGCGAGGGCGAGAAACCAGCCCGCGATCGCCAGCGAGGGCCCCGTCACCTCCGCCACCGCGAGCTGGGCGAGCCCGTATCCACCTCCGAGGAATGCCGTCTCGATCGGGACGACGGGCCCGATCCGGTTCAATCCGACCGCGTAGACCGTGATGATCCCGGCCCCCAGCCCCAACCCTCCGAGAGCGGGGGTGAGCCACCGGGGCAGACCGCTATCCCGGGCAAGGTTTCGGATACCGTGCAGCGCCCAGACGAAGGCTGCCCCCGCGGCGGCGGCGATGATTGCGAGCGCTGCATAGAACGGGAGGTGTGCCGCCATGAAGGGGTGGGACGGCATCGCTCCGAAGAGCGGCCGCGTGCCCAGGATCGCGTTCGACACCGAGAACGAGACCACGCTTGCGAGAACGGACGGAACCAGCGCCTCGGCATCGAAGTCATCCCGATACAGGACCTCGACGGCAAGCAGTGCGGCTCCGAGAGGCGTGCGGAACACGGCAGAGATTCCGGCGCCGATCCCCGCCACGAAGAGGAGGCGCCGCTCCCGGGCTGTCGTGGGCAACCACTCGGCCAGGATGGCGCCCGCGGCGCTCCCGAGTTGCATGGCAGGACCCTCGCGCCCGCCGGCGCCTCCGGTGGCGAGCGTCGCGACCGACGCGAGGAACTTGATGGGCAGAAGCCGCGGACGGACCTTGGCCTGCGCCCCGTGGTAGGTGGCGATGGTCTGGTCGCCGCCGCCGCCGAAGGCCTCGGGTGCCCACCGGGACAGGAGCCCGCCGAGGAGCGCACCAGCGGCCGGCACGACGAGGAGGAACCACGGTACCCGCCCCTTCCGCAGGGCTTGCGATGCCGTCTCGCCCGAGGCGCTCAGGAGGTCCGCTCCGGCGAGATGCTCCAGGATCAGGTGTGTTCCGGCATCCACGCTCGCCACGAAGGCCGCGCCGACGAGCCCCGCCACGATGCCAACGCCTGCAGCGAGGAGGAGGGTTCGGCTGAACATGCCGAGTTCGAGCGGACCCGCCCCGGACCGGATCAGCACTGCAAGCCGGCCGGTGGTGCGACTGCTCCGAATGCTGTCGAACCATCCCAGTTTCAGAGGACGTCCTTCCAGGCGGGCGACGCCTCGAATGCAGCGTGAATCAAGCCCACGTGCGAATACGCCTGCGGGTAGTTCCCCCAGAGCGCCACCCCAGGGGCGTAGTCCTCGGAGAGGAGCCCGAGCGGCGAGCGGGCGCGAAGCGCCTCGTCCATGGTGTTGCGGGCCACAGCGCCGCGCCCGATCCCTGCGAGCGCCTCGATGAGCCAGAACGTGCAGAGCACGAACGCAACCTGCGGCGTGCCCAACCCGTCATCCATTCGATAGCGGTCGATCCAGCCGGAACGGCCCAGCCCCGACATGATGGCGTCGACCGTAGCCCCCAGTCGCGGGTCCGACCGGGGCAGGAACCGAAGCGGAACCATCTGGAGCAACGACGCATCGAGCGTCTTGCCCAGGGGCGTCGCCGTGAACGATGCCACGTCCTTGTTCCAGCACGTGTCCAGGATGGATTCCCGTATTCGTTCGGCAGCTCCTCGGAACTCCTGGGACTTCTCCGGGTCCCGGGTTCCGAGGACGTGAGCGGAACGGTCGGCGGCCCAGGACATCAGCATGGAGAAGGTCTGGGGCTCCCAGGTCTTCCGGTACTCGCAGATGCCCGCGTCGGGCATCCCGGCGACGGCGATCGCCTTGCGGGTCAGGCGGACGAGCAGGTCGAGCGTCTGCGGCGTCTGCTCGTCCCGGAACCGATCGTCCGCGAACACCGGGGCCAGGGCGAGCGCGGTCTCCCCGTAGATGTCGAACTGGTGGTGGAGCGCCGCCCCGTTCCCGATCCGGACGGGACCGCTTCCGGCGAATCCAGCCCAGCCCGGAATGATCCGTTCCTCCAGGTCTTCCCGCCCGTCTACGCGGTAGAGCGGCGCGAGGTGCAGGTCGGGCCTCCCGCTGGCCACGTCGAGCAACCACTGCGTGAAGCGCTCGCGCTCCTCGAACTGACCGAGGAGGCGAAACGCCGTGAGGACATAGAAGGCGTCGCGAAGCCAGCAGTACCGGTAATCCCAGGTCCTGCCGCTCCCGGGTGCCTCCGGGATCGACGTGGTCGTCGCCGCGACGATGGCCCCCGTGTCAAGGACGAAGTGGCGTCTTCCGGTGAGCGCGAAGGGCTGCCCTTGCAGGTAGGAGAGCGGCACGTCGGTCGTCAGCCGGAGTTGCGAGGCGAAGCCCTCGAAGCGGACGTGGTTGGAGCCCTGGATGTGGACCGGCTCGGCCTTCGACCAGCCGAGCCGCGGCTGGCATTCCACCCGGATGCGTGGCAAGCCGGAGATGGGCTCGACGATGCGGTGGAACTGGGTGGGCCGGAACGAACGACCGTCCTGATCGAACCGTGGCGCGAAGTCGAGCACCCGGAAGGCGCCGTCCTCGTCGTCGAAGAACGTCTCGAGGACGTTCGTGTTCTCCACGTACTCCTGGGCTCCCACGACCCCGCTCACCGGCCGGATCGAGAAATGTCCCCCTGCTGGGTCGAGCAACTGGCCGAACACCGGCTCCGAGTCGAACCGCGGCAGGCAGCACCAGACCACCGACCCGCTGCGGGCAACGTGGGCGGCGAACTGACCGTTGCCGATGAGTCCGATCTCTTCGAGTCGCATCCGGGGTGTTCCGCACTTGGCCGAGCGTGGTGAATCTGCCATGTTTATCGTTGCAAGTGCAACTCATGCGATTCGCGCTCCGATTCGTCATCCCCCTGCTCGTCCTCCTCGCGGTCGTCGCGCTGGGGGCATCGGCGTTCATGAGCGCGCAGGCGCATCGCTGGGCGGAGCGGGATCTCACCATGCGGGCCCAGGTCATCCTGGCCGGCGCAAGGGAAGGACTGACCGATCGCCTTGGCCGCAACGAACGCTCCCGGGCAGTGGCTCTCCTCGAGGAACTCGTGCGCGACGAGCGTCTCCTGGGAGCCGCGATCTGCGCCACCGGAGAGCACCCGACCAGGTCGACCACGGCCTTCCCGAAGGACTTGAAGTGCGACTCCGTGGTTCCGGGCAGCAGCACGTCCGGCAGCTCGGGTGTGTTCCGCCTGGTCGGCGGCACCGTTCACATGAGCGTGCTGCCCATCGTCGACGACGCCGGCGCGACCATCGGCAGGCTGGCCCTGGTCCACGACATGAGTTACGTGGATCGACGCGCCTCGGAAACGCGGACGGCGACCTTCCTCGTGTTCGCGGTGGTCGGCCTCCTGGCCGCTGGCGCGACGATTCTCGCCTCTCGGTTTTCCTGGGTATCCTGGAGCAACGAACTCCGCCGGCACCTGGCCGCCCCGTTTCGGTCGGGCCAGGGCCCCTCCTCCGCGCCACAGCGAGCCTTCCTTCCCGTCCTCTCCGACGTCCGGGAACTGGTGCAACGATTGACGTCGGAGGAGTCAAGCGCTGCCGGCGGACGGTGGACCCCCGAGCGGCTTCGCGGGGTTCTTCGCTCCCGCCTCCACGGTGAGGGCGTCGTGGTCGTGGCGAACCGAGAACCCTACATTCACGAGCGGATGCCGGACCGGTCGGTCCGCGTGGTCTACCCCGCCAGCGGCCTCGTCACGGCGATGGAACCGGTCATGCGGGCGTGCTCGGGCACTTGGATCGCCCACGGCAGTGGCTCGGCCGACCACGACACCGTGGATGCCCACGACCGCGTCCGTGTTCCTCCCGGGGACGAGGCCTACAACCTGCGCCGACTGTGGCTCACCGAGGCCGAGGAGCGAGGCTACTACTACGGCTTCGCGAACGAGGGACTCTGGCCCCTCTGCCACATCGCGCACGCGCGCCCGGAGTTCCGCTCCGAGGACTTCGAGCAGTACCAGCGCGTCAATCTCCGGTTCGCCAGGGCCGTGGTCGAGGAGGCGACGGTCCCGGACCCGATCGTCCTCGTGCAGGACTACCACTTCGCCCTGCTCCCCAGGATGCTCCGGGAGTTGCTCCCCCGGGCGACGATCATCACGTTCTGGCACATTCCGTGGCCGAACGCGGAGCGGTACGGCATCTGCCCCTGGGCGCGCGAGCTCATGGAGGGACTTGCTCGGGTCGAGCATCCTCGGCTTCCACACCCAGGCCCACTGCAACAACTTCATGGAAAGCGCGGACCGTTACCTCGAGGCTCGCATCGATCGGGAAAGCCAGGCAGTGGTAATGGGCGGCCGGGAGACACTCGTTCGCCCCTACCCGATCTCCATCGAGTGGCCGAATCACTGGGCCGCCGGGGCTCCCTCCGTCGGCGAGTGCCGGCGAAAGGTCCGCGAGGATCTCGGCTTGCCCCCAGACTGCCTGCTCGGTGTCGGTGTCGATCGTCTCGACTACACGAAAGGCATCCTGGAACGCTTCCTGGCAGTGGAGCGGCTGCTCGAGCGATTCCCCCAGTATCGGGGACGATTCTTCTTCCTCCAGGCCGCCGCGCCCAGCCGTACCGTGATCGAGACCTACCGCAGGCTCGGCGAGGACGTGGACCTCCTGGCGACGCGGATCAACGAGCGGTTCGGATTCGGGGGGCCGGGGCCGATCGTCCTGCACCACCAGCACACGGAGCCCGGGGCGATCATGGAAGCGTACCGTGCCGCAGACCTCTGCTACGTCTCCAGTCTCCACGACGGCATGAACCTCGTCGCGAAGGAATTCGTGAGCGCCAGAGACGACCTCCGCGGCGTGCTCGTCCTGAGTCGATTCACCGGCGCTGGACGGGAACTGACCGAGGCGCTCGTGGTGAATCCCTATGACCTGAACGAGGCATCGAACGCGATGGCGGCGGCCTTGAGCATGCCGGGGGACGAGCAGGAGCACCGGATGCGCGCCCTCCGCAGCATGGTTTCGGAGTTCAACGTTTACAGATGGGCGGGGCGAATGCTGCTCGACGCAACCCGGGTTCGAGAGCATGACCGCCTGTCGCTACGCCTGGCGGACGCTCGCCGTGCCGGGAGCGCGACCCTTCCGTGACCGACCTGCTGGGCGCCCCGGGGCTGGCCGAGCTGCGCGAGGTCGCCGGCTCCCACGCTCTGCTGGCATTCGACTTCGATGGAACGCTCGCCCCCATCGTACGGAACTCCGAAGATGCGGCGATGAGACCCCGGACGAGGAAGCTCCTCGCCCAGATTTCCCTCCGCTTTCCCTGCGCCATCATCTCGGGTCGTCGGCTATCCGACCTCCGTGCACGGGTCGACGGGATTCCGATCCGCTGGTTCATAGGCAACCACGGAGCCGAGGGGGTAGTCCCCTTCCCAGGGGCGGGGAACCTCCGGCGAACCGTGATCGGCTGGCGCGACTCGCTCCAGGCGGAGGTCGGCCGTTGGGGGGGTGCCCAGATAGAGGACAAGGGCTTCTCCCTGTCGGTCGACTACCGGAACGCGGCCAGCCGCAAGGAAGCGCGGCGAGCCATCCTCCGCTGCGCCCGGAGCCTGCCTGGGGTCCGGATCGTCCGTGGCAAGTGCGTTGTGAACCTCGTGCTGGAATCCGCCCCGAACAAGGGGACTGCGCTCGCACACCTCGTCGGCCTGCTGGACCCCGAGCGCGTCCTCTTTGCCGGAGACGACGATACCGACGAGGATGCGTTCGAGATGGACCTGGGCGTTCCCTCGACGACGATCCGGGTGGGCGGAGCCGGTCCCAGTCGTGCGAGATTCCGTCTCGAAGGGCAGGATGCGATCGACCGGCTTCTCCAGATCTTGCTGGACTCGAAGACAGGCGTCACGGAGGAAGAGGAATGAGGCGGATGGATACGGCACCCGACGTCCTGGACGTCATGCAGGTTCTCTGGGCATTGGCCCACGCGCTCGAGGCCCGATCCAAGCGGATGCACCGCGACCTTGGAATCACGGGGCCCCAGAGACTCCTCCTCCGCGTCGTTGGCCAGTCGCCCGGGTGCGGGCCGGGAGAGGCGGCTCGCAGGTTGAGCCTCAACCCCGGGACGGTGAGCAGGCTCGCCGCCGGCCTGGAGCGGCGAAAGCTGGTTCGACGGGAACTGGACCAGGTGGACAGGCGCAAGCAGCGACTGGTGCTGACCGCTCGCGGCAGGCTGCTCAACGGGCACCATCGCGGGACCGTCGAAGGAGCCGTTCGGGAGGCTCTCGCCGGGGCGACACCGAGCGAGGTCCCGCTGGCCCGGAAGTTCATCCGCCGGCTCACGGCGTCACTGACCGTCCCGGGCGCTGAACGGTAGCGCTTTCGCGTGCTCCTTGCGCGACGAGATGCCTCGGCCCAGGCTTCATTTATTGCATCTGCAACTAAAAAGCTCCGCTCCACGATCTGCTGCTCCTTCCAGGGAGATGCCGTTGTGCGAAGCAGCCCGGTTTCGGCAAGGTCTGCTTCTAAGGCGAGTGCCGGGAGTGCGGCCTGGACAAGGACTGCAAGACCGGGTTCTGGTGCAGGGGCTTCCAGTGCGTGCCGCGCCCGGAGTGCGAGGTCCCCTTCGATTGCGGGAAGGGCAGGACCTGCGAGCTCGGGAAGTGCGTGGCAACTGCCCCGGCGCCACAATGCGGTCCTGGGTCCGGTGATCGCGTGTGCGATCCAGGCCAGGTTTGCGACGCGGGCACATGTCGGGTCGCGCCGCCTCCGCCGGACCCCTGCCGCGATCTCGGCAGCGTCTTCTTCTCCCCTGGTTCGACGTCACTCACGGAGAAGTCGCGCGCTACGCTGGCCGAGGACGCGTCCTGTTTGGCGTCTGGGCCAAAGCGAGCGGTCATCGAAGGCAACTCCGACGACGGGAAGACCCCTGAGGAGGGCGTGAATCTGGGCCTCCGAAGGGCAGCGGCAGTGAAGAAGTACCTCCTCAGCCTGGGCGTTCACCGTGCGCTCCTCTCCACCATCAGCTACGGCGACACGCGCCGCGTCTGCACGGAACCCACCGAGGACTGCCGGCAAGAGAATCGCAGGGTCGACCTGAACATCCACAAGTGACGGCCACGGCGCGGGCGGCGCGCCGCTTGGCCCTTCCAGGAGGTCCGCCAGATGAAGAGCCCGACGATACCTCGACGCAGGGGGAAGTGAGGCCGATAGGCACACGCCACTGCTCTCCTTCATCGCCCTCGGCCTGCTCGACATTGCGGCACTGGTCGCCTTCCTGGCAAAGCTTGCCTGGCAGACAACCTGCGCGCTGTAGAGTTCGCGCAGACCCGCCTTCCCTGGAGTGGGGTCGGGCAGCCCCGGGCAGGATGACCCCTACGATGACTGAACGGCACGCTCCAGTGCGTACAGGGTCTGAAGTACATCCGTGAGCCCGAGAAAGTAGGTCATCGTTCCCGCAATCTCCGAGCGGGATTCCTGGACTTGGGCGCTGACAGCCAACGCCCGCTGGAGGCGCAATCATGGCCGAAGGCCGACTGGGTAGGAGATACCCACGGGAAGCCAAATGGATCTGCAGGCAAGCAATTGCGTCAGGGTTCCCATCGCACGGAGTCACCCACCGCGATCTCGCCGCCCTCGATCACGAAGCAGTCGAGCGCGAGGGTGCCTCCGAAGCGGCGGAAGATGCTGCGGGTGACACCCTTGTCCTGGACCTGCGTGTCTGGATCGAACGAGGTCATGATGCAGCGCTGGCGCAGGTCCTGGACGCCGATGAGCACCTTGCCGATGCGAAGGGTTCCGCCTGGCCATTCGCGTTCGGCCAGGCCATCGACGCCCCCGATCACGATGTTGGGGCGCAGGCGGCGGTGGTCGTAGCCAAATGCGGCGATGGCGCCATCCGTCGCCACGAGTAGCGGCAGCACATCGAAACGCTCGGCTCCGTCGAAGCGAACCAGGCGTGACCCATCCCCGGCGATGTCGACGACGTCCGCCGCAACCTCCAGGCCTCGCCACGGCCGGCCGTCCACCAGGGGCTCCCCGTCGAGGCCCAGGGTGCCCTTGTGGGCCAGGAAGCGCGGGTGACTACGGGACGTGATCACCCTCCCGTGGGCGTCTTCCACGTGAACGACACGGTCCCCTCCGACGCCAAGCGAGCCGATGTCGACACGCTGCAGCATCTCGCCCGCCATGGTCTTGACCGGATATCTCCAGATCTCCGCGACCGTCATACCGCGAAGGAGGCGATCGCCGTTCCGTTTCTGTCTGCTGGCAGCGGTGTCGGTCATTGTGGTTCGACATCCAATGCCGCGGATGCGGAAACATTTCCATGTCAAATCGACCCGTTGACCGGCCCCTCCTGATGCACCTACCCCGCGCTTCCCGAGCCGTCTGGCGGGCCGCGCCCGATGGCGGCCGCCCCTGCGAACCGAGAAATGACGAGCATCAGGTGCAGTTGCCCAGTCAGCGCCTCCACCACGGCGAGACTGCGCACGAGGGGGTTCACTGGCAGGACATCACCGTAGCCTACCGAGGTGAGCGTCGCGAAGCTGAAGTAGATGTATTCCGAGATCGGATGAAGCGCTCCCGGTAGCTCGAGAGCGCCGGGCCGGATGAGGTCGATGGCCTGGTAGGTATGCGCCCAGGCACCGCCGATCAGGATGTACGCGAGAAGGACGGCGAAGAGCCTGTCAGGCAACTACCGTGTTCCCCCAAGGGCTACGGCGGCCACGAGCAGCGTGACGGTGCCCCCGAGGGCGCCGAGCCACGGGGGAAGCACCCCCATCGTCGTGAGCGGTGGAACGACGAATATGTCCAGGGCCAGAGCCGCGAGCAGGATGTGGCTCGCCCGTCTCGTCCGGAGCATCGAAGGCTCGAACCATCCCATGCCGTTGATCATGGCCGTGCATCCCCTTCCGCGCGCCGGCGCCGTCCACCAGGGTCTGCCCAGAAACCTGGCGGATGGCCTCCCGCATCGTCACGCTTCCGTCTCGGGAATACGACCCATGGATGGAGGTCTGCGATCAGGCCCTCCCCGGGCGAAATGGCTTCCCGTCGGGCGGCTCGCACCCGATGCAGCGACCCCGCGAGTTCGTGGGGGGATCGTCAACGGGTCACCATTCTCGAGACGTCTGATCTCCTGTCCCACGTCGGCGACGAAGCCCTCCGGGCCGAGCCAGGAACGGGCGGGGGTCACGAACCCGACAATGACTCCCGCGATGGTCGGATGAACTCCCGCTGCGTAAATCCCGCCCCAGACCACGGCGGCAGGGACGGCGTAGACGAACCTGGAGCGGACGCCGAGCCACTGGAGCGCAAAGATGCAGGCCAGGCCTGCGACCGCGACGAGCAGCGCGGCAGGAACGACCCCCGCCGAGTAGAAGACGGCGAGCGCGAGCAGGAGGTAGGTTCAGGCGGGAACGACCATCCCGGCGAGGGCCGCGAGGATGGGGAGGGCCGCCCGCCTGGCATCGGAGAGTTCTCCGTGGTGAATCTCCCGCCGGATCTCCAGACCGACGACGAAGAAGAACACCACCATCAGGACGTCGTTGACGAACCACTCCACGGGCCGCTCGAAGGCGAATGAGCCGATGCGGAGTCCGACAGGGGTATGCCAGAAGGAGGCGTATGCGCCGGCCCAGGGCGAGTTCGCCCACCCGAGCGCCACGGCAGCGGCGGCAAGCAAGACGATTCCGCTCGCCGCCTCGATCCGCAGGAACTGCTCGAGCGGACGCCCAGCGAATCGCGCCATCCGCACGAGCGGGCCCCAGGCCCCGGGGGGATCGCTGGGCGCGCATTCGGACGCTCTTGCTCCGTGGAGTGCAAAGTCCATCCCCGCCGGCGTCATCGCCGACCGGGATGGCGGCCCGCCCATCCAAGTTCCTGCAGCGGAGGTCCCGCCGCACCCTTTGAATCTGTGAGGAAGCACGATGCCACGGCGCCATGGCCCCGTCGAGCGGCCGGTGTCAGGGGCTTCCACGTCCACGCCCGCCGTCCTGCTTCGAGGTTCGAAGGGTCTACCTCGCGATCCGGGATCAGTCGGAGGGACTGGCAGTCGGGTTTGCCCTGGGAGCGTTTGGCGGCTTGCGCCCCGGTGAGGCATTCGGTCCTCGAGCAGGGCGTTGGGGTAGTTCTGCGGGAGCGTGGTCGGGTCGCCAGGCCGGGCGCGGAAGTGCTCGAACTCGCCGGTGTCGGGATGGTAGCGCTCCAGCCCCTCGCCCGAGGTCCCCATCCAGACGTTGCCCCTTCGATCCTCCAGCACCTGCACCACACCGTCGCGGATGACGCTCTTCGGGTCGAGCGGGTTGTGCCGGAACACCTCGAAGCGGTGGCCCTCGGGGTCGTGCTTGTCGACGCGGCCGCTCGTGTACCAGACCCACAGCCGGCCGTCCCGGAGCCGGACCATCTGGCGGATGTCGAACCTCGGCAGGCCGTGCTGCATGGTTCCCACCCAGATGCTGCCCCGGCGATAGGCGAGGACCGCCCGGATGTCGTTGCTGGGCAGGCTCCCGGCGTCGTCCGGCCGGTGGAAGTGGCTGGCAAACCGTCCGGTCTTCCGGTCGTAGCTGGAGAGCCCCTCCGAGGTGCCAAACCAGAACAGGCCGTCCTCGTCCTCGGCGATGGTGGTGGAGTAGTGGCTGAATCCGTTCCCGGCCAGGCTCGTGGCCGGTTCCGCTGGATTCTTGAAGAAGGACACGAAGCTGTCGTCACGCTTGTCGTAGCGGGTGAGGCCACGGTTCGTGCCCACCCAGATCATGCCCTGGCTGTCCTCGAAGACCTGGGTGACGTTGTCGGTGGCCAGCGCTCGAGGTCCGGCCCGGAAGTACTTCACGCCGCTGCCGTCGAAGCGCGCCAGGCCGTTGAACGCGGTCGTGAACCACAGGAACCCCTGCCGGTCCTGGATGGCGTTGTGCCAGGGCGTTCCGCCGACGTTGAACGCGAGCTCGAACTTGAGATCTCCGGGGCCGCCGGCGAAGGCGTCGCACGGCATCCAGAGCAGCAAGGCCAGCCAGCACACCAGCGGCCGCATCCGGAACCCTGGCAGGCCGGGGCTCATGAGGAAAGGCGCCCCCCGGACGGCGGATCGGGACGCGGAAGGCCCGCGCGGACGCCGTCACACGCCTCGCGTGTCATTTCATCCCTCCCCGCCGCGGCATTGCCCACATCGGCCATCCGAGTCACGGCCGGTGGGGCGCCCCAAAGGGGTTCGTCCCCGGGTGCGGAGGGACGAGGGGCCGGCAGGCCACGCGTGATGCACCGCGAAAGCGCGGGGCCGCCACGAACATGCCACCGATCGCCAACCGGAGAAGCAACCTCGACTCGATGGTTCCCGACATGACGGCGTCGAGTTCTTCGGGGTTTGGGCCATGACCTCGCGCCGACCGAAGGCGGCGCCGCGAGCAGGCGAAACGTGGCGCTTGCCGGACCCACGGCTTGCCACGCCGCCGATGGAAAAGGGTTCGGCAAACGATTCGGTGGCCGGAAACCGTCTAGTCTCGGTGGAGAACGTCCACTGCCAGCTGGAACGGGGTGCAACCCATGAATAGGTTCAGGCGGTTCTGGGACTATCTGAGGTCGAGCTTCTGGTTCGTTCCCTCGCTGATGGTCGGCGGCAGCATCGTCCTCGCGGCCGGGTTGATCGAGCTGGACACGGCCCGGAGCCACGAGTGGTTCGCCCAGTGGCCGCGCCTCTTCGGGGCTGGGGCGGAAGGCGCACGCGGGATGATGTCGACGATCGCCACCTCGATGATGACCGTGGTGGGCGTCACGTTCTCCATGATCCTGGTGGTGCTGGCGCTGGCGTCGAGCCAATACACGTCGCGGGTCCTGAGAAACTTCATTCGCAGCCGCGTCACGCAGTTCGTACTCGGGACCTTCGCCGGCATCTTCACGTATTGTCTGATCGTGCTGCGAAGCATTCGCGGGAACGAAGCGGGTGCCTTCGTTCCCGCCCTGGCGGTGTTCTTCGGCTTCGTGCTGGCGCTGGCCGGCGTGAGCGCGCTCATCTTCTTCATTCACCACGTCGCGACCTCGATCCAGGCCTCGAGCATCATCGCCACTGTTGCCGACGAGACCATGTTGGCCATTGACCGACTCCTTCCAGGAGGACATGGGCAAGGGCCGACCGACGACGATGAGCAATCCGCGACCCTTGCTCGGCCGGGGCGGAACTGGCAGTCGGTCCCCGCCAGGGAGAGTGGCTACATCCAGAACGTGGATGGCGAGGCGCTTCTACGTCTTGCGAGGAAGCACAGGACCACCGTGCGCATGGAACGGGGCATCGGTGAATTCGTGGTCGACCAAACCCCCCTCGTCTCGCTCGATCGGGAAGGTCCGCCGGACGGTGAGATCATCGGCGCACTGCAATCGGCCTACAGCATCGACCGCCGTCGCACGCTGGAACAGGATGTTGCATTCGGGATCAGGCAAATCGTGGACATCGCGTTGCGCGCGCTGTCTCCGAGCACCAACGACACCACGACCGCCGTGATGTGCTTGGACCATCTGACGGCCATCCTGTCCCGCGTGGCGTCCCGACGAATACCTCCGTCGCATCGCTACGAGGACGGCGACCTGCGGGTGATCACCATCGGGCCGACCTTCGCCACGTTGCTGGAGGAATCGTTCGATCAAATTCGAGGCAGCGCCGTCGGAAACGTCGGCGTCCTGCTACGGATGCTCGTCGCGCTTCAAACCATCGCCAGTCTCACGGCTAGCCCGAGTCGGCGGCGGTCGCTTCGTGAACAGGTGGAATGGATCGCCGAGTCGGCCGAGCGCACCGTCGAGTCCTTGCACGATCGTTCGAGGATCGACGTGCGGCTGAAGAGCGTGCGTGAAGCGCTCGAAGGGGAGCCGGCGTCTCATGAAATCGGCCCATGATCCCGAGGGCGTACCGTTCCTCGAAAGGACGAGAAGCCGGAGAAGACGCCGAGCCTCACTTCGTGTGGTCGGCGTGGCACATGCGGCACTCCATGTGCCCCTGCTGGTGGTTCATGCCCTCCTTCGTCTGCCACATGTCGTCCGGCCCGTGGCATCGGACGCAGTGCTCGATCTCCGCCGAGGGCTTC
This sequence comes from uncultured delta proteobacterium, assembly GCA_963828255.1. Taxonomy (GTDB): domain Bacteria; phylum Myxococcota; class Myxococcia; order Myxococcales; family Anaeromyxobacteraceae; genus CAIOAK01. The sequence goes on from CAWHDZ010000018.1 coordinate 124,578, forward strand.
CGGACCGGTGGCGACCACTTGCCGTCGAAGTACTCGTTCATCGCGAGCGTCACCGTGTAGACGACCTCGCCCGTCACCTTGGCGCACCGGCGGATCGACGGCTTGCTCGACGACGACGGCAACTTCACGCGGGAGTGCGACAACCTGCTTCAGGTCGCCTGGTTGGCCGCTACGTCGCTCGACCCGGCCGACCGGCTCGCGTCGGCCATCGACGTCGACACCTGGCTCGCCTTCAACATCTCCGAGGGGTGCCTGGCGCCCACCCGGCCAGTCGTGGCGGCTGGCGTGGGAGCATCGGGCTGAGGCCCCACTGTCGTTGAAGGGATTCCGATGCGAGCGGGATCGAAGCTGACGGCGGTGGACTTGTTCTGCGCTGACGCCGGCTTGGCCATGGTTCCCGGTCGATGAGCTTGCAAGATATAATGATATAGTTATATACGCACGTCATGGACGCCCCGGACGCTGCCTCATCCCCTCTTGCCCCCCATCCCGCGGCCCCGCGCCCGGCGAGGATGTGGCTGGGCCTCATGCTTCTCGCCGTCGTCGGCGTGGTCGGCTCCTCGCCGTTCTTCGCGAAGGTCCTCCCCGGGATGATCGGTGCGCGCGCTGTCGCGATCCCCCTGACCCCGGTGCAGTTGGTTGCCGTTCAGGGCCTCCAAAGCCTGGTTCTCTCCGCGCTTGCCGCGGTCGCGGGTCTGTGGGCGAGCCGCTGGACGGGCCTCGACGCTCCGCTGGTGCGGGCGCGCCTCTCGGGTCGGCCGGTGGGCCGCCGCCTTCTCGGACTGATGCCGGTCGCGCTCGTCGCTGGCACGATCTCCTCCCTCGCGGTCGTCGGGCTCTCTCTGGCCGCGGGCTCCCGCATCCCGGCGGGCGGGAAGCTCCCACCCATGAGCCCGTGGATCGCCGCGACCGGCGCATTCTACGGCGGCATCATCGAGGAGTTGCTCCTGCGATGGGGGCTGCTCGGGCTGCTGGCGATGCTCCTCGTCCGCGTCGGGCTGCGGAATGGCTTGGCCTTCTGGATCGCGAACATCGGCGCGGCCCTGATCTTCGGGGTCGGCCACCTGCCAGCCGCGAAGGCGCTTGGGATGACGCTCACCCCGTTCGTCATCTCCTACCTGCTCGTGGCGAATGGCCTCGTGGGTGTGGTCTGCGGGTGGCTATTCCGGAAGCGGGGCCTGGAGTCGGCGATGATGGCCCACGGCACCGCCGACATCTGGCTGCACGTGGCAGCGCCGTTCTTCGGGGCGTGAGCGGATGAGCGACCCCGCCTTCAAGGCGCTGGCCGACCCGACCCGACGGGAGATACTCCGTTTGCTTGGAGCGAGCGAGATGTCGGTGAACGACATCGTCGAGCGTTTCTCGGTCTCGCAGCCCGCCATCTCCCGGCACCTCGCCGTGCTCCGGCACGCGGGGTTGGTCACCTCCAGGCGCGAAGGGCAAAGCGTGATCTACGCCCTCGACACCACGGTGATGCAGGACGTGGTGAGGGCCCTGCTGGACCTCCGAGGAGGAACGAAGCGATGACTCGATACGGCCGATTGCTTCCAGGAGTTGCGCTTCTCGCGGACGTGATCGCCTCGGTGGTGCTCTATCCGAATCTCCCCGCAACCGTGCCCGTGCACTGGAACCTCCTGGGCCAGCCGAACGGCTACGGGAGCCGCCTTCAACTCGTGCTAGGTGGCCCCCTGCTCGTCGCTGCCATCTGGCTGCTCCTGGTATGGCTTTCCCGTCTCGATCCTCGCCGAGTGCGGGGGCCGGCGGTGGAGGCCGGGGAGCACTCACACGATGACCAGGACGGCTCGTACTGGACCGTGATCCAGACCGTGGTCGCGCTGCTGGCGGTGCTCCACGTCGCTGTGCTGCTCGTCGCCGCGGGGCTCCTGCAAGGAATCAATCGGATCGCCGCGCTCTGCCTGGCGCTACTCCTCATCCTGCCCGGGAACTTCATCGGTCGCGTCCGGCCCAACTGGTTCGTCGGAGTCCGGACGCCTTGGACGCTTGCGTCCGACACGGTGTGGCGGAGGACGCACCGGCTGGCCGCCCGGATGATGGTCGGCGGTGGTCTCGTACTGCTGCCGCTCGCGCTCCTCCTTCCTCCCGCGGGCGCCCTCGTTGCGGCGCTGGTCATCTTTGGTGTCGCCGTGCTCGGCCCCACGGTGTGGAGCTACTTCGCGTGGAGGCAGGAGCAAAGAGCCCGGCTCTCGGGTGATTCCCGGGGGAACCGGCCTGGATGACGAGCTCGGCGACCCTGTCTGGGAGGGGAGAAGCTGGCAGTCCGGCCCTCGACGTCACGTGCGACGTCGTTCCCGTGCGGGTTGGGCAGTCGTTGGGCAGGGCCGAGCGGACCCTGGGGCCTAAGTAGTCGAAGTCAGGACAAAAATGCCGGAGCCGCCCTGTAAGCCGGGTTCGAAACGCTGTCGGTATGGGTCGCGATCCCGAGCGACTGGGCGCGACAAGGGGGCGGAAGTACTCGAGGCAGCGCGACCGGCGGCGACGGGGCGTGCCACCGGAGCGACACCGTAAGTCAGATTAAGTCAGAACAACGTCACGTGTGGTGAACTACCCGTTCCGGACGCACTCCGGGTGGCAATGCGTCGACCGTCGCCCCTACTCCCCTGCCCCCAGCAGCTCGACTGCCACGGTCGCCGGACAGCCCATCCTGAGCGGACCGCAGGGGGTGTCGGCCAGGCGCAGCGACTCGTGGACCAGGTCACCCGTCCACTCCCTCCGGGCCCCCAGGAGGAACGCGAACTCGTTCACGCTGCCCAAGACGACGCGGCTCCGGGTGGCCGCGAGTTGCACCTCCGCCATCGCCTCGAGTTCCCTCTCGATTGTGACGGGAACAACCCCCAGCCGGGCCAACATCTCCGAGAGCGCCTCCCGGAACCTGGGTACGAACGTCTTCCCCGGTTTCGCCGGGACGAGCACGGGTAGCAGCGTGCGGTCGTTGACCGCCAGGATGACCTGCCCTCCGGACAGGTAGAGCAGGTTCGCGTGCCAGTCCCCGAGGCGCGCTGTGGGCGGGCGCTCCTTCTTGGAGGGCTCAACTCGAAGGCGGGCGAGGAGTTTACGGGTGCAGCGAAGGGTGACCACGGGCAGGGAGTGTAACCCGCGCACCCCTGTCCGGCGTCGTGCAGTAGCGACCACTCCCGCTTCCACTCCAGGAACGGGGCTCCAGAGGCCCCCCCTCGTTCGACGGCAGGCGACGCGTCCGAGGGCCGGGTGTCCTGGATGACATGCCCCTCGACGGTGATCAGAGCCTCGCATTCACGTACTTCGCGAGGATCATCTTGGCTGCGGTCTGGTACCCGACTCCCAGCTCGCGGCCACGCCGTCGAAGGGCATCCTTCAACTCGTCGCTGAGCAGGATGGACGTCGGCCTCTGGGGACGGACGACGACGGCTGCTCCCGCCGACGCGATGTCGCCACCGAGGTCCTGCTGTTCGAATTCGCGCAGTGTCGCGTCACGGCGAGTGGTCGCGTTCTTCATCTTCCGCGCACCGGCGGTCTTCTTACGTCCCTGCATCGTACGCCTCCTTCTCCTTCTTCCGCATCGCTCGGCAACTGATCGGGCGGAGCTTCTCGCCACGCCGCGCGAAGACCAATGCCGCACCGCGACCATCCGCCGTCACTCCGAGGAGCAGGTACCGTGGCTCCTCGTGTGCCGGCTCGACGATGCGCCCGGCGAACAGCACGGGCGCGTCGAGCAGTGAGTCAACGTCCGCGATGCTGAACCCATGCTTCGCCTCGCTCTTCGAGCTGTTGCCGGCGTCCCACTCCGTCGCGGGACGCGTTCCTAGCCAGGCAGCGACGTCTGGGTCGACGGTCAGCTTCACCGGACCGAAGTATAGCTATGTCATAGCTATTCGTCCATCAGGGCGGACCGCGGGCGGCGGCCCCGTCGTCGTTGCGCTCGCAGAGCACGGTGCCCGCCGGGCAAAGGATCGTCGCCGGGAGAGGGCGCCAGGTCTGGAAAGAGTTCACAGCCCGACTGGAGCAAGTCCCCTGTGATCTCTGGATGTTGACGGGCCCGTGAGCGGTTTGCCGGCGCTTTTCTGACTTACCGACGGTCGAGATCGGCGGCACAGACGCCGTCAAAATATTGATAATACTGCACAAATGCCGGAGCCGCCCTGTAAGCCGGGTCCTGTCCCGCCGGAAAACCGGCGGTGACGAACATTCCTCTCGGACGCGCGTTGCCGCGCGTCTCTAGCGAGCCGTACCCGGAGGCTGGGGCGAGCCGCCCGACACCCCGTCTTGCGACGGAGACGCCTCCCTATTTGCTCTTGCACCGGGTGGGGTTTGCCTTGCCGCTCCGGTTACCCGGAGCGCGGTGCGCTCTTACCGCACCGTTTCACCCTTGCCACGCACGCCTCGCGGCGCCGTTCGGCGGTCTGTTCTCTGTGGCACTTTCCCGCGGGTCACCCCGGCCGGTCGTTGACCGGCACCCTGCCCTGTGGTGCCCGGACTTTCCTCGGCGGACACGAGTTCCGACGCGTTCGTCCGGACGGCTCCGGCGAGGGGGATGTAACACGCAGGGACGGGGGCGGCAAACGGGGCCATCCCCGCTCAATGCGCGACGAAGGCTTCGGGGGAGACCGCGACCTCCGGGAAGGCCGCGAGAACATGGCGGTCGCTCGTGACGAGCGTTGCCTCGAGGTCCTTCGCGACCGCGACGAACTCGCAGTCATAGGCGGTGCAGCCGGATCGCATCGCCAACTCCAGGACGTCGGGAGTGGCGGCCGGCACCTGGTCCCCCTTCATGACGATCACGGCCTCCGTTGCCGCTGCGATGGCCTGCTCCTTCCTGAGCTCACCATGCCGGATCATCGTCACGAGGACGTTCCGGATCTCGGAGTAGAGAAGTGGTGGCGCGACCCAGTCCGGGTCGCGGCGATGAACGGCTTCGGCGAGGGCAGTGCCCACGCCCGGGAGAACCAGGCGCGCCAGGACGTTGGTGTCCACCACGATCACGGGCGTCCCTTCCGCTTGGCCGCGTCGATCTGCTCGTTCGTGACCGAAAGGCCGGTCGTCGCCGCGATCTCCTCGCGAAGCTTCCGGATCCCTGCCAGCAGCTTCTCCTCCTGGGCGGTGCTCTGTTCCGGCAGCCCGACGACCGACTCGAGACAGGCGATCACCTCGCCGCTCACGCTGCGCCCGCTCGCACGGGCGCGCTGTTCCAGCCGCCTGTGCAACTCCGCGGAAATCCCCTTCAGCACGATCGTGGCCATGTCCGTTTCCATATCAGGACACGAACACTGCACAAGCCAGGCCCTCGCGTGCGGCCCGAAATTCCTGGCTGATTGGCGAATCATGGTCCGCGCCGCGGACCATCCAGCCGGGGGGACCGTGCCGTGGACCCGCTATTGGACTACAACCGCAGGTCGATGGCCCGGTTCGACATCTCGTCCGCGGCGGTGTTCTCCTCGCGCGGGATGTGCCGGATCTCGATCTGCTCGAAGCCCTTGATGAGCGCGGCGGCCTCGTCGTAAAGCGGCTTGAGGTGGTCGGCCTTCACCTGGTACTCGCCGTTCAGCTGCCGCACCATGAGCTCGCTGTCGGCCAGCACGTCGAGCTCGCGCAGCCCCATGGCCTTGGCCCGCTTCAGCCCCAGGATGAGCCCGGTGTACTCGGCCACGTTGTTGGTGGTCTCGCCCAGGTACTTGCCCATCTTGGCGACGACGTGCCCCTCGGGGCTGATGATCACGGCGCCGGCGCCGGCCGGTCCGGGATTGCCCCGGGCCGCACCATCGGTGAATAGACGTGTGCGCACCGGACGGGCCTCTACGACGCGCTCGGCCTCGCGCTCGGCGGCGACGGCCACGGCGCGCTCCTTCTTCTTGCGGTCGCGCACCACCTTCGACTCGTTCATGGCCGCGTCGAGCTCCTCGGCCGACTCCCGCGCGGCCCGCTCGACCTCGGTCACCTTGCGGACCTTCAGGCCCCCCTTCACCGCCGCGGCGGTGGCCCCGGCGGCGGCCTCCTCGGCCTGCTCGATCCGGTCGGCGGCGGCGTTGATGAGCTTGCCGAGGACGTCGCGGTCGTAGCCCTTGTAGCGGGCCAGGCAGCGCGGCAGGTCCTCGTTGGCGGCGATGAAGCGGAGGAGCTCCGCCAGGACGGGCTTCGCCACGGCGCGGCTCAGGGGGCCGGCGGCGAGGCCGGGCTCACCGCCTCCGGGACGTAGATGATGCGGTTGCAGTTCGGGCAGTTCTCGATGGTGTTGGCCCGGACCAGGATGATGGCCATCTGGGGCGGGATCTGCCGGTTGCAGCCGCGGCAGGTCCCCCCGGTCACCTGCGTGACGGCGATGCCGCCGCGGCGCTTGCGGATGTTCTCGTAGCGCTGCAGCAGCGCCGGCTCGACGCGGGTGGCCAGCTCGGCCCGACGGGCGTCGAGCGAGGCGGTGCGCTCCACGAACTCGGCCTCGCGCTTCATGAGCCCCTCCAGCTCCTCCTGGGCGCCCGACTCCTTCTCGTCGAGCTTCTCCTGGAGCGCCTCGATGGAGAGGGCCAGCTCCTCGGCCTGGGCGGTGAGGACCTTGGTCTGCTCTCCCACCGACTCGTTGGTCTTCCGGGCGATGTCGATCTCGCGGGAGAGGGCGGCGTACTCGCGGGGGGTGCGGATCTCGGCGAGGCGCCCCTCCCACTTCTTCACCTTGTCGCGCTCGGCGGCGATGGTCTGCTCCTGGCTGCGCTTCTCGCGCTCGATGCTGGCCAGCCGGTCCTGCTCGGCCTGCCAGGCCTTGCGGGCCACGGCCACGCCGGCGTCGATCTCGGCCCGCCGCCGGGGCACCGCCTCGGCCTCGGCCCGGACCTCGGTCATGGCGATGTCGACCAGCTGCAGCTCTTCCAGCGCCTTCAGCTTCTCACGCAGCGACAAGGACGTCTCCTTGGGTGGTTGGGCCCACCAGGACTCGAACCTGGATCGAACCGGTTATGAGCCGGCCGCTCTGCCATTGAGCTATGGGCCCCCGGACCGTCAGGCCCTTCCTTAGCACGGCCGCGGTCCCGGGGGCGTTCACCTAGTTCTCCACGAAGCTCTTCAGCCGCTTCGACCGGCTCGGGTGGCGCAGCTTGCGCAGCGCCTTGGCCTCGATCTGCCGGATGCGCTCGCGCGTCACCTCGAAGTCCTGCCCCACCTCCTCGAGGGTGTGGTCGGACTTCTCGCCGATGCCGAAGCGCATGCGCAGGACCTTCTCCTCGCGCGGCGTCAGCGTGGCCAGGACCTTCCGCGTCTGCTCGGCCAGGTTCATGTTGATGACCGCGTCGGACGGGGAGACGATGGCCTTGTCCTCGATGAAGTCGCCGAGGTGGCTGTCCTCCTCCTCGCCGATGGGGGTCTCCAGCGAGATGGGCTCCTTGGCGATCTTGAGGACCTTGCGGACCTTGTCGAGCGGCAGCTCCATCTTCTCGGCGATCTCCTCCGGAGTGGGCTCGCGGCCCAGCTCCTGCACCAGGTAGCGCGAGGTCCGGATGAGCTTGTTGATGGTCTCGATCATGTGCACCGGGATGCGGATGGTGCGGGCCTGGTCGGCGATGGCGCGGGTGATGGCCTGCCGGATCCACCAGGTGGCGTAGGTCGAGAACTTGTAGCCGCGCTTGTACTCGAACTTGTCCACGGCCTTCATGAGGCCGATGTTCCCCTCCTGGATCAGGTCGAGGAACTGCAGTCCACGGTTGGTGTACTTCTTGGCGATGGACACGACCAGCCGCAGGTTGGCCTCGACCAGCTCGGTCTTGGCCCGCTCGGCGGCGTGCTCCCCCTCGGCCAGCGCCCGGTAGGTGCGGCGCAGGTCGTCCACCGGGAGCATGGCCTCCTCCTCGACGCGCTGGATCTTGCGGCGCGCCGCGCGGATGACCCGGTCGAGCTCCTCGATGCCCTCGGGGGTGAGCCCCAGCTTGCGGGCCGCCTTGCGGCGGGCCGCGTCGTCGGCGCGGGCCTCGGAGATGAGCCGCTTGATGTCGCGCAGCGGCATCCGGTGGTGCCGCTCCATGTCGAAGAACTCCCGCTCCGACTCCTCGACCCGCTTGATGAGCCCCTTCAGGCGCTGCACGATCCGGTCGATGGTCTTCTTGTTGAGCCCGATGTCCTCGAGGCTCTCGACCATCTGCCCCTCGAGGGCCTTGATCTCCTCGCGGACCTCGCGCCGCTTGGCGTCGGAGAGCTTCTTCTCGAGCAGCTCCTTGTTGCGCGCCACGTCCCGCTCGAGCCTGGCGATGCGCTCGATGTGCTTCAGGACCTGCTCGACCTTCTTCTCCTCCTCCCTGGGAAGGGACGGGACGACCGGCTCTCCCTCGACGCCCTCGGCGGCGGCCTCCTCGGTCTCCTCGACCTCGACCTCGGCCTCCTCCTCGACCTCGACCTCGGCTCCCTCGACGGGGGCGGGCTCCTCGCCGGCGTCCTTGATGATTCCGCGGACCCGGATCTTGCCCTTCTTGAGCCGCTCGCCCAGCTCCTGGATCTCCCGGATGGCGAGCTGCGAGGCCAGCACGGAGGTGAGGACCGACTTCTCCCCCTCCTCGATGCGCTTGGCGATCTCGACCTCTCCCTCGCGGGTGAGGAGCGAGACCGACCCCATCTTGCGGAGGTACATCCGCACCGGGTCGTTGGACTTGCCGTAGCCGGCGTCCTCCTCCTCCTCCTTCTCCTCCTCGGCGGCCGCCTTGGCCTCGGGCTCGGGCGGCTTGTCGGGGAGCTTCATCTTCTTGGCGTCGTCCACCACCTCGATGTCGTGCTCGCCGAACATCGACATGACGTCGTCGATCTGGTCGGAGGAGACGATGTCGCTGGGGAGCGCGTCGTTCACCTCCTCGTAGGTGAGGAAGCCCTTCTCCCGCCCGCGCTCCATGAGCGCCTTCACCTCGGTGCGCTCGGTGACGTCGAGGTCGTCCGCGTCGTCGTCGTCGTCGGCCTCGGCGGTCTCGGCCTCCTCCTCGCCCTCCTCGGCTTCCTCCTCCTCGCCGAGCGCCTCACGCTCCTCGTCGGTCATGCCGCGCAGCCGCGCGGCCTTCTCCTCGCGGGAGAGCTTGCGGCCCGCGCCCTTCTTCCCGGGCTTGCCCTTGACCAGCGCCGGACCCTTCACGGGAGCGGGAGCCGGGGCCTTGCCGGCGGTCTTCGACGGCGGGGCCTTCGGAGGGGGCGCCTTGGCCGCGCCCTTCCCCGACGGCTTCACCGGGGTCGGGGCCTTGGCCTTGGCCTTGGCCGGTGGCGCAGCCTTCCGGGGGGCGGGTGCCTTCTTCTCGGGCTTCACGGCCCGGGGCTTCGGGCTGGATGCCTTCCGGGCCTGCTTCTTCGCGATCGGCTTCTTCGTCATCTGGGGGGGCTCCTCCGGTGGGTTCCCGGCCGGGCGTGGGGATCTCTAACGCGGTGGGGTGCGCCCATCTCGCAGTTTCTTTTCATGGCCGGCGCAGCTCCTCGCGCCGCTTCTCGAGGTCCTGGCGGCGGCGTTGCAGGACGAGCTGGTCGCGGGTCACGTCTTCGGAGGGGGGGGAGCCCTCCCTGGCCACCAGGGCCAGGAGGCGGGACTGCTCCCGCCGGATGGCCTCCAGCTTGGCCTCGACCACGGCGCGGCGGAGCTCCCGCTCGGCCAGGTCGGCGCGGGGCGTGGCGGGACCGGCCAGGGCCCGGACACGCTCCACGGCGCGGGCGTCGGCGGCCGGCCCGAGCCGGACGAGCAGCTCGGCGAGGGGAATGGGATCGCGGCAGAGGGCGCGCACCAGCTCGGCGAGGGGCCCCTCCGGGAAGAGGCGGGCCAGGTCCTCCTCGGCGGCGACGGCCCCGAGCCCGGGGTGGCCGGCCAGGATGCCCAGCGCGTCCACGGCCGGACCGGGCAGGAGCACGCTGGCGCGCGGGCCGGGCGCGGCGGGGCGGGGGCGCGGCGCGGCGCCGGGAGCATGGGGCTGGCTGCGGGGACGGCCCTGGATTTCCTCGCGGAGGGCCTGGAGGTCGAGCTCGATCCGGCGGGCGATGCGCTCCTCGAAGGTGGTCCGGGAGAGCCCCTCGGGCGCGAGCCGGACGAGCGGCGCCAGCTCGCGGACCGCGGCCAGCTTGGCCTCCACCGGGGCGTCGGGCGCGCCGCCCGGGCAGTGTCGCTCCACGGCCCGGAGGATGAGGAAGTCGGTGAGCGGCATGGCCGCGGCGAGCAGCGCGTCCACCCCCTCCTTGCCGTGGGCCCGGGCGAAGTCGTCGGGGTCCACCTTGCCGGCCCCGGAGGGGAGCACGGCCACCTTCCCGGAGACGGCCGACGGCAGCAGCACCTGCGCCGCCTTGGCGGGCGCGGCCTGCCCGGCCTGGTCACCGTCGAAGAGGATCACCACCTCGCGGCAGTCGCAGCGCTCGAGGAGCTCGAGGTGCTCGGGCGTGAGCGCGGTGCCGCAGACGGCGACGGCGTTCTTCACGCCGGCCTGGTGCAGCCCGATGACGTCGAAGTACCCCTCGACGAGCACCGCCGAGCGGGTCTTGCGGATCGACTCGCGGGCCAGGTCGAGGCCGTAGAGAACGCGGCTCTTCTTGTAGAGGACGGTCTCCGGGGTGTTGATGTACTTGGCCCCCTTCTCCTCGCCCATGGCGCGGGCGCCGAAGCCGACGACCACCCCGTCGATGGCGGCGATGGGGAACATGAGCCGGCCGCGGAAGCGGTCATAGCCGCCGCGGTCGCTCTGGACGCGAAGTCCGGCGTTGTCGATGGACGTGAGCGAGATCTCCTTTGGCTCGAGCCGCGGCGGCAGGTCGTTCCACCCGTCGGCCGAGATGCCCAGGCGGAAGCGGCGCGACTCCTCCTCGGAGATGCCGCGCGAGGCGAGATAGGCGCGGCCGGCCTCGCCGTGGGGGCTCCACAGGCGGGCCTGCCAGTAGCGGGCGGCCGCGTCGCACGCCGCCAGGGCCTCCGCACGCTCCTTGCGCTTGCGGCGGGCCTCGACGGTGTCCTCGACGGTCTCCTCGGGGATCTCGATGCCGGCCTCGGCAGCCAAGGACCTCACCACGTCCGGGAACTCCTTCCCCTCGAGCTTCTGCAGGAACTTGAAGACGTCGCCGTACTCGCCGCAGCCGTAGCACTTGAAGTGCTTGTCCTCCGGGTAGACGTGGAAGCTCGGCGTCCTCTCCCCGTGGAACGGGCAGCAGCCCTTCCACGTCCGTCCCGATCTCTGGAGCTCGACGTGGCGACCGATCACCGCCACCACGTCCGTCCGGTTCCGGATCTCCTCGATGATGGAATCCGGGATCATCCGCGCAGGTCGCGCTCCGCCGGGGGACCTAAGGCCCCGCCAGGCGTCGCTTGACGAGCTCGCTCACCACCTTGCCGTCGGCGCGCCCCTGCACGTCCGGAAGGAGCGCCTTCATGACCGTCCCCATGTCCTTCGGCCCCTTCGCGCCGACCCGGGCGATGACCTCGGCCACCTTGGCCTCGACCTCCTCCGGGGTGAGCTGCTGGGGCAGGAACTCCATGAAGATCTTGATCTCGGCCTCTTCCTTGTCGGCCAGGTCTGGGCGGTTGCCGGCCCGGTACTGCTCCACGGAGTCGCGGCGCCGCTTGATCTCGGTGGCCATGACCCCGAGGATCCCGGCGTCGTCGAGCGGGTTCATGAGCTCGATCTCGCGGTACTTCACGGCGCTCTTGAGCGCGCGCACGGTGTTCATGCGCAGGGAGTCCTTGGCCCGCATGGCGGACTTCAGGTCCTCGTCGAGCTTCTCGCGGAGCGCCATGATCACCGTTCCGGGTGCGGGCGCTAGTAGGACTTGCGGCTCTTCTTCATCGCGCGCTTCTTGGCGGCGAGAGCCTTCTTCTTGCGCTTCACGCTGGGCTTCTCGTAGTGCTCGCGCTTGCGCACCTCGGAGAGGATCCCGGCCTTCTCGCAAGCCTTCTTGAAACGCTTCATGGCGTTCTCGAAGGACTCACCCTCCTTGACTCGTACTCCCGTCATGCATTCCTCGCGCGATACGACCGAATGGGGTCTCTTGAAAGACGTGGAGCCGGGCGGCGACCCACCCGGCTCGGACTTGGCTGAATGCGCTCGTTTATGGGGAAAACCCCTGAGTGTCAAGGGACTTTGAGCGGCG